>NZ_SHKU01000006.1:0-601891 GCF_004217355.1 Streptomyces sp. BK022 | reverse complement strand
TCCCTTTCCGGCGGTTCCGACTCTATCAGATCCTTTCGGCGTCTGATTCCCAGTCAGAGGGGGTTGTCTTCCCGGCCCGCTGGGCCGTTCCGACGAGTGAGACTTTAGCGGATTCCCGGCTCCCGAGCTAATCGAGGGCCGCGTCCTTTCGAACGCGGATTCCTCATTTCGCAAATGCGCACACGAGCATGCGACAGCAAGTGTCGATGAGAAGTGGGCCTTGCGAGATGGCTGTCCGGGGACCGACCGGAGTCGGCGCTCACGTCGGACAGCTCGGAGTACATTACGCATCCGGGGAGGGGGTGTCAACCCCCCCTCCCCACAGATCTTGCCGGAGTCAGTCCTTCTTGCCGGAGGCCAGCTCGCGGCTGCGGTCGCGGGCCGCCTCGAGGGCCGCGATCAGGGCGGCCCGTACCCCGTGGTTCTCCAGCTCGCGGATGGCGTTGATGGTCGTACCGGCCGGCGAGGTGACGTTCTCGCGGAGCTTGACCGGGTGCTCGCCGCTGTCGCGGAGCATCGTGGCGGCGCCGATCGCGGACTGCACGATCAGTTCATGGGCCTTGTCGCGGGGCAGGCCGAGCAGGATGCCGGCGTCCGTCATGGCCTCGACCAGATAGAAGAAGTACGCCGGGCCCGAACCGGAGAGCGCGGTGCAGGCGTCCTGCTGGCCTTCGGGAACACGGAGGGTCTGGCCCACGGCGCCGAAGATCTCCTCGGCGGTCGCGACGTGCTCCTCGGTCGCGTGGCTGCCCGGCGAGATGACGGACATGGCCTCGTCCACCAGGGCCGGCGTGTTCGTCATGACCCGGACGACCGGGGTGCCTTCGGCGAGCCGCTCCTCGAAGAACGAGGTGGGGATGCCCGCGGCGCCGCTGATGATCAGACGGTCGGCGGGGACATGGGGGGCGAGTTCGTCCAGGAGGGCGCCCATGTCTTGCGGCTTGACCGTGAGGATCAGGGTGTCGGCCCCCTTGGCGGCCTCCGTGTTGCTGACCGGGGTGACTCCGTGGCGGGCACGGAGTTCCTCGGCTCGCTCCGGGCGGCGGGCGGTGACCAGGAGGTCGGCGGGCGCCCAGCCGCCCCGGATCATCCCGCTGAGCAGGGCTTCGCCGATCTTGCCGGTGCCGAGGACTGCGACTTTCTGGCTCATGCGGTTCATCCTCGCACCGGCGATATGGCGAGTGGGGCGTTCGTCCGGTGGGCGGACGCGGCCTCAGTCGGTGCGGCGGCGCAGGGTGGCCGCGCCGAGGGCGAGGACCAGGAGGGCGCATCCGGCGACGATCAGTACGTCCCGTAGGAAGACAGAGGTCAGCTCGGTGTGGTGGAGGACCTCGTTCATGCCGTCGACCGCGTAGGACATGGGCAGTACGTCGGAGACGGCCTCCAGGAGGGGGTGCATGTCCGCGCGGGGCGTGAAGAGGCCGCACAGGAGGAGCTGGGGAAAGATGACCGCCGGCATGAACTGGACCGCCTGGAACTCCGACGCGGCGAAGGCCGAGACGAAGAGCCCGAGGGCGGTGCCGAGCAGGGCGTCCAGGAGGGCGACCAGCAGGAGAAGCCAGGGTGAGCCGGTGACGTCCAGGCCGAGGAGCCAGACGGCGAGGCCGGTGGCGAGGGCGGACTGGACGACGGCCACGGCGCCGAAGGCGAGCGCGTAGCCGGCGATGAGGTCGGCCTTGCCGAGGGGCATCGCGAGGAGGCGTTCCAGGGTACCCGAGGTGCGTTCGCGCAGGGTGGCGATGGAGGTCACCAGGAACATCGTGATCAGCGGGAAGATGCCGAGCAGTGAGGCGCCGATGCTGTCGAAGGTGCGCGGGCTGGCGTCGAAGACGTAGCGCAGCAGGACCAGCATCAGGCAGGGGACCAGGAGCATCAGGGCGATGGTCCGGGGGTCGTGGCGAAGCTGGCGCAGGACGCGGGCCGCGGTGGCGGTGGTGCGGGCGGTGCTGAACGGGGCGGTGGGGGCGGCCGGGGTCGTCGTGCTCATCGGGTCGGCTCCTTGGTGCGGTCGTCCGCTTCGTCGACGAGGCGCAGGAAGGCGGCCTCCACGGTGTCGGTGGCGGTACGGGTGCGCAGGTTCTCGGGGGTGTCGTCGGCGAGGACGTGTCCTTCGCGCATGAGGAGGAGGCGGTGGCAGCGCTCGGCCTCGTCCATGACGTGGGAGGAGACGAGGAGGGTGGTGCCACGGTCGGCGAGTTCGTGGAAGAGGTTCCAGAGGTCGCGGCGGAGTACGGGGTCGAGGCCGACGGTCGGTTCGTCGAGGACGAGCAGGTCGGGGGTGCCGAGAAGGGCGACGGCGAGGGAGACGCGGCTGCGCTGGCCGCCGGAGAGGTTGCCGGCCAGGGCACTCGCGTGGGTGGTGAGGTCGACGTCGGCGATGGCCCGGGTGACGTGTTCGCGGCGGCGGTCCGCGGCGGCGCGGCCGGGGTCGAGGATCGCGGCGAAGTAGTCGAGGTTCTGCTCGACGGTGAGGTCGTCGTAGACCGAGGGGGCCTGGGTGACGTAGCCGATGCGGCTGCGCAGGGTGGGGTGGCCCGCGGGGCTGCCGAGGACGTCGAGGGTGCCGGTGACCTTGGCCTGGGTGCCGGTGATGGCGCGGATCAGCGTGGACTTGCCGCAGCCGGAGGGGCCGAGCAGGCCGGTGATCCGTCCTCGGGGGACGGTGAAGCGGAGGTCGTTCAGGACGGTTCGGGTGCCGCGTACGACGGTGAGGCCGGCGGCGCGGACGGCATCGGGTGCCGGCGACTGGGGCGGCTCGGGCACATTATTCATCACCTGATGAATAATGTGCCCGAGCCGGGGTGTCGTCAAGGGGTGTCGTCGAGGGGTGCTGTCAACCGGCCGTGCCAGGGTCGGGCCGTTTCCGCCCAGGGGCGCGTAAGGGTCGGCTCCGGGGCTGGTCAGGGGCGGGTCGGGGGTTCCGGGGTGGTGGCGACGAGCAGAACCACCTCGTACGTCTCCTCGACCAGGCGGTCGGGGAAGACCTTGATCAGGTGGGCGCGCTCGGCTTCGAGGAATTCGGTGCGGGCGGGCTCGGGGGTGAGGAGGAAAGCGGAATGACTGCCGATGTTGGCCAGGTGGGTGTCGAGTGGCACGTGACGGCTCCAGCGGACCGAGCGCCGGGTGAAGTCGAGCCGGCCGCTGGGATCGGCGGCGGCGGCCCGGTCGGCGGCCTTGCGCTGCTCGGTGTGCGCGGGCAGACCGAGGAAGCGGGCGGCGCGCGCGGCGGCCGCGGCGATCCAGTCGACGTCCGTGGCGTCGGTGTTCCACCACAGCGCGAGCGCGCCGCCCGGCCGCAGCACGCGCAGTGCCTCCGGCACCGAGCGGTCCGGGTCGGTCCAGTGCCATGCCTGGGCGTAGGTGACGAGCTCGGCGTGGGCGTCGGCCACGGGGAGGGCGTCGCCGCTGCCCCGGACCAGCGGGATGTGCGGGTTCCGGCGGCGGAACTCGGCGGCCATGCCCGCGCCCGGCTCGACGGCGAGCACGTCGGCGCCCCGCCGGTGCAGCAGCTCGCTGGCGATGCCCGTGCCCGCGCCCACGTCCACGGTTCGGGCGCCGGTCAGGGGGCGGCCGGTGAGTTCCTCGACGGTGTCGAAGAGCGCGGGCGGATAGGAGGGGCGGTTCTCGGCGTACTGCGCGGCGGCCGTGTTGAAGGAGTGGGCGCGGGCGCGGGCGGTGGGGGCCTCTGGTGCGGTCATGCCGCCCATGGTGCGCGGCTCGGGGCCGGTGGGGACAGTGGTCCCGGGCCGGTCGCCCCTGCGTTGCCGCCGGGGTCAGGCGCGGCGCTTCTTGCGGGCCTTCGCGGGGTTGCCGGTGCGCCGGGACTGGGTGCGCTCGTACTCGGCGCGGGCCGTGTCGTACTCGGCGCGGTGCAGTTTCTCGCCAGGCGCCTCGGTGAGGGAGCGGGCGGACCAGGCGAGGAGGGTGCCGACGAAGCCGACGGCGAGCAGGCCGCGCAGGCGGGCCTGGCGCTCGGGGTCGGGGCGGCGCCCGAAGTTGTCCCAGGTGGTGCGGAAGGCGAGCGCGCTGCACACCGCGAACATGACGATGACCAGGACGGTCACGAAGGAACCGGTACCGGCGATCTGGAGGCCCTGGTAGGCGAGACGCAGGATCAGGCAGGAGAGGGCCGCCGCGGCGAGGGCACCGAGGGCGACGGCGGCACGGCGGGCCGCGTAACCGCCGGTGTGGTCCACCCAGGTCGTGCCGAAGAAGCGCAGGGGTTCGGGGCGGGGGCCGCCCGGGGAGCCCGCCGGGGTGGCATCGGTGCCGGTCTCGTCGCTCACGCGTCGATTATGGCTCCGCCGTCCGACGGGCTCCGGGGCGGGGCGTCAGCCGCAGCGGCCGGTCACGTAGCCGTCGCTGCCGGTGTGCACATAGGCGTCGGACACGTACTCGCCGGAGCCGATGTTGTCCCAGATCTTGGAGGTGCCGTACGGGCCGGTCACCGTGGTGCCGGGCGTCTGGCAGTAGATGGTGACGGTGGAGCCGGCGGGCAGCGTGCGGACGATGCCGTAGCCGGTGCCGGGGCCGCTGCGGACGTTCAGGGCGGCGCCCGGTGCGATCGGGAAGCGGGGCGCGGTGGCCGTGGCGGTGGCCGCCGCCGGTTCGGCCAGGATCGTGGGCGCGTGGTCGTCGGACATGAGATACCTCCCCCGTGACACCCCGTGACGGCCACGGGGTGGTGACGCCGCTCGCCGGGCATCGCGTACGGGTGCCGGACGGGCGGGCGGGCCACGGCTGCGCCGCGACTCGCAGGCGGAGGTTAGCAAGCCGCCTCGGTGTCGTACGGGCAATCGAATAGGCTCCTTTCGTCGCGCGCGCGGCCGATGAGCACGGGGGTGGTCCATGGCGCCACGGCACAGCACCGGAGCCGGCGCGGAAGCGGAACTTCCGGAGTACGCCGGCCACTACCGGCTGGAGTCGCGGCTCGGTTCCGGCGGGATGGGCGTGGTGCATCTGGCCCGCAGCGCCTCCGGGATGCGGGTGGCGGTGAAGGTGGTGCACGCGGAGTTCGCGCGGGACCCCGAGTTCAGGGGGCGGTTCCGGCAGGAGGTGGCGGCCGCGCGGCGGGTGAGCGGTGCGTTCACCGCGCCGGTGGTGGACGCGGACCCGGAGGCGGCGCGGCCGTGGATGGCGACGCTGTTCATCCCCGGGCCGACGCTGTCGCAGGAGGTGAAGCGGAACGGTCCGATGGAGCCGGCGCAGGTGCGGCGGCTGATGGCCGGGCTCGCCGAGGCGCTGCGGGACATCCACCGGGTCGGTGTGGTGCACCGGGATCTCAAGCCGGGGAACGTGCTGCTGGCCGAGGACGGGCCGAAGGTCATCGACTTCGGGATCTCCCGGCCGAAGGACAGCGAACTGCGCACCGAGACGGGGAAGTTGATCGGTACTCCGCCGTTCATGGCGCCGGAGCAGTTCCGGCGGCCCCGGGAGGTGGGGCCGGCGGCGGACGTGTTCGCGCTCGGTTCGGTGATCGTGCACGCGGCGACCGGGCGGGGGCCGTTCGACTCGGACAGTCCGTATGTCGTGGCCTATCAGGTGGTGCACGACGAGCCGGAGCTGGCCGGGGTGCCGCAGGGGCTCACAGCTCTGGTGCGGCGGTGTCTGGCGAAGGAGCCGGAGGACCGGCCGACTCCGGACGAGCTGATGCTGGCGCTGCGTTCGGTGGCGGCGTCGTACGACACGCAGGCGTTCATACCGGCGCAGCGGGAGGCGGTGGCGGACGGGGATGAGGCAGCCCCGTCGAAGGAGGAGCCCGGTCTCCCGCCCGAGTCGGCATCGACCGAGTCGGCATCGCCCGAGTCCGCCCCGCCCGAGTCGGCATCGCCCGAGCGGCGCCGGTGGCGTGGGCGGGTGGTGCTGGCGGCGACCGCCGCGGTGCTGGCCGTCGGCGGGGTGGTGGCCTCGGTGCAGTGGGCCGGGGCCGGACAGGGGGTGCGGCAGGGGGCGGCTCCGGCGGTGACGGCGGCCGGGTTCGACGGGTGGCGGTCCGAAGCGGTGGCCGGGGTGCCCGGTGCGCCCCGGTGCGTGCTCGGCGCGGGCAGGTTGCTGTGCACGGCGGACGGGGCGGTCTTCGCGCTGGACCCGGTGAAGGGGTCCGTGGTGTGGCGGCGGGCGTTCGCGGGGGCGTTGTGGAGTGATCCGCCGGTGCTGTCGGGCGGCGCGCTGCGGCTGCGGAACCAGAGCGGGCGGCTCACGGCGCTCGATCCGGGCACGGGGCTTACGCGTGGGGAGCGGGAGCTGACCGGGGACACCGGGACGCGGTACATCGGGGACACGCTGGTGACCACCCGCGCGGACGGGTTGGTCATGGGGGCGGAGAGCGGTTCGGGGAAGGAGAAGTGGCGGCTGCCGTTGCCGGACGCAACCCGGCCGCGGATCGACGCCTTCGGCGCCGGGAGCGACGGGTACGCGACGGTGACCTCGGCGGACGGGCGGAGCACGCGGGTCACGGCGTTCGACCCGGTGTCCGGTGACGTGCGCTGGAGCGAGCGGCTGTCCGGGATGGTCGAACCGGTGGGCGCGGAGGGCGGGTTCGTGTACTTCCTCGACGAGGACCCGGTGTACGGGGACACCAAGGGGCTGGTGCGGTACGAGGAGAAGTCGGGCTCGACGCGCCGGATTCCGCTGCTGGGGCCGCGGACGGACGCCCAGGCCACCGTGCGGGACGGGGTGGTGTACCTGCTCGCGGCCAACGGGGGGCTGGACGCGGTGGACATGGCGGCCGGCAAGCCGTCGTGGCACCTGGAGACGACGGTGAGCCGGGGTTCGGCGCCGGTGACGGACGGGCGGCGGGTGTACTTCTCGGCTGCCGACGGGCGGCTGCTCGCGGTGGACGCCCGCCGGGGCACCCTCGCGGGCCAGACCCGTCCCCGGCTCGGCGCGCGGGCGGACCGGGTGACGGCGGGGCTGCCGACGCCGGTGCTGGCGTCGGGCCATGTGTACGCGGGGGCGCCGGACGGGTCGGTGTTCGCGGTGAACACGGGGGATCCGGCGGCCTGGTGAGCGGTGAGCGCACCGGCCGCCGGAAGGCCCGAGGGGGTCAGCCCAGGAGGGAGACGTCGCGGACGGCGCCCCGGTCGGCGCTGGTGGCCATGGCCGCGTAGGCGCGCAGGGCGGCGGAGACCTTGCGGGTGCGGTTGGCGGGGGCGTAGACGCCGTTCAACTCGGCTTCGCGGCGGGCGAGTTCGGCGTCGTCCACCAGGAGGTCGATGGTGCGGCCCGGGATGTCGATGCGGATGCGGTCGCCGTCCTGGACCAAGGCGATGGTGCCGCCGGAGGCCGCCTCGGGCGAGGCGTGGCCGATGGAGAGGCCCGAGGTGCCGCCGGAGAAGCGGCCGTCGGTGATCAGGGCGCAGGTCTTCCCGAGGCCACGGCCCTTGAGGTACGAGGTCGGGTAGAGCATCTCCTGCATGCCGGGGCCGCCCTTGGGGCCCTCGTAGCGGATGACGACCACGTCGCCGTCCTTGACCTCCTGGGTCAGGATGCGCTGGACGGCCTCCTCCTGGGACTCGCAGACCACGGCGGGTCCCTCGAAGGTCCACACCGACTCGTCGACGCCCGCGGTCTTCACCACGCAGCCGTCGACGGCGAGGTTGCCCTTGAGGACGGCGAGGCCGCCGTCCTTGGAGTAGGCGTGCTCGGCGGAGCGGATGCAGCCGCCCTCGGCGTCGTCGTCCAGGGAGTCCCAGCGCTCGGACTGGGAGAAGGCCTCGGCGGAGCGGACGCAGCCGGGGGCCGCGTGCCACAGCTCGACGGCCTCGGCGGACGGGGAGCCGCCGCGCACGTCCCAGGTCTTCAGCCAGTCGGCCAGCGACGGGCTGTGGACGGAGGTCACGTCCTCGTTGAGGAGCCCCGCGCGGTGCAGTTCGCCGAGGAGGGCGGGGATGCCGCCGGCGCGGTGCACGTCCTCCATGTAGTACGTGCGGTTCTTCGCCACGTTGGGCGCGACCTTGGCCAGGCACGGGACGCGGCGGGAGACGGCGTCGATCTCCGGGAGGCCGAAGGGGACGCCCGCCTCCTGGGCGGCGGCCAGCAGGTGCAGGATCGTGTTGGTGGAGCCGCCCATGGCGATGTCCAGCGCCATCGCGTTCTCGAAGGCCGCGAAGGTGGCGATGGAGCGGGGCAGGACGGTCTCGTCGTCCTGCTCGTAGTACCGGCGGGTGATGTCCATGACCGTGCGGGCGGCGTCCTCGTAGAGGGCGCGGCGGGCGGTGTGGGTGGCGAGGACCGAGCCGTTGCCGGGCAGGGAGAGGCCGATGGCCTCGGTGAGGCAGTTCATCGAGTTGGCGGTGAACATGCCGGAACAGCTGCCGCAGGTCGGGCAGGCGTTCTCCTCGATGCGGAGGATGTCCTCGTCGGAGATCTTGTCGTTGACCGCGTCGGAGATCGCGTCGACCAGGTCCAGCGTGCGCACGGTGCCGTCGACCAGGGTGGCGCGGCCGGACTCCATGGGCCCGCCGGAGACGAACACGGTCGGGATGTTCAGCCGCAGCGCGGCCATCAGCATGCCCGGCGTGATCTTGTCGCAGTTGGAGATGCAGACCAGGGCGTCGGCACAGTGGGCCTCCACCATGTACTCCACCGAGTCCGCGATCAGGTCGCGGGAGGGCAGGGAGTAGAGCATGCCGCCATGGCCCATGGCGATGCCGTCGTCCACGGCGATGGTGTTGAACTCGCGCGGGATGCCACCCGCGGCCGTGATCGCCTCGCTGACGATGCGGCCGACCGGCTGGAGGTGGGTGTGGCCCGGGACGAACTCGGTGAAGGAGTTGGCGACCGCGATGACGGGCTTGCGGCCGATGTCCGCACCGGGTACACCCGAGGCACGCATAAGGGCGCGGGCGCCCGCCATGTTGCGGCCGTGGGTGACTGTGCGGGACCTCAGCTCGGGCATCGTCGCTCGCTCCTTCGTGAGAAGTCGGGTCAGAGAGACTTCTGACTGATGCCGAGCGTACGCCGGTCATCCACGTGGCGGGACGAGGTGTCCGGAATGCGGGACGGATGTCTTGGCGGCCGAGCTGCGCCGCGCCCCGCGTCGCCCTCCCGCACCGCTCTGCCCCGCGCCCCCCTCACTCCCCCGTGAGATGCCCCTGCACCACCGGTGCCAGCCGGGCCACGATCCGCTCCAGGTCGGCCGAGGCCAGCGGCTCCACCTTGATCACGTATCGCAGCATGGCCGTACCGACCAGCTGCGCGGCGGCCAGCTCGACCCGCAGCTCGGCGTCCGGCGCGTCCAGGCGCCCGGCGACGCGCCGGAGCAGCTGGGCGGAGATCAGGCGGCGGAAGACGGCGGCCGCGGTGTCGTTGTTGACGGCGGAGCGGATGATGGCCAGCAGCGGCGTACGGGTGGCGGGGTTCTCCCACAGGCCCAGCACGAACCGGGTCAGCCGCTCCCCCACGGCGTCCAGCGGGCCCTCGGCGATGGCGTCCGGCGCCGCCAGGGCGGGCGCGAAGGCGACCGAGACGGCGGCCTCGAAGACCTGCTCCTTGGTGCCGAAGTAGTGGTGGACCAGCGCGGAGTCGACCCCGGCGGCCTTGGCGATGCCGCGTACGGAGGTCTTCTCGTAGCCGCGTTCGGAGAACTCCTCGCGGGCGGCGCCGAGGATGCGGTCGCGGGTGTCGCCGGACTCGGCGCGCGGGGGCCGGCCCCGGCGCCGCGCGGTGGGCTCGCTCACGGCCGGGGCACCCGCGCGCCGGCCGCGAGGTGGCGGCGGGTGAAGGCGAGGGCCTCGGCGAGGTCGGCCTCGCGTTCGGCGCTGGACATGGCCCGGCGGGTGTTGACCTCGATGACGACATGGCCGTCGAAGCCGGTGCGGGTGAGGCGGTCCAGCAGCTCGGCACACGGCTGGGTGCCGCGGCCGGGCACCAGGTGCTCGTCCTTGGCGGAGCCCCGGCCGTCGGCGAGGTGGACGTGGCCGAGCCGGTCGCCCATGCGGTCGATCATCCCGAGGGCGTCGGTGCGGGCGGTCGCGGTGTGGCTGAGGTCGATCGTGAAGTGCCGGTAGTCGTCCTTGGTGACGTCCCACTCGGGGGCGTAGGCGAGCAGTTCGCGGTCGCGGTAGCGCCAGGGGTACATGTTCTCCACGGCGAACCGCACGTCGGTCTCGTCGGCCATGCGCCAGATGCCGTCGACGAACTCGCGGGCGTACTGCCGCTGCCAGCGGAAGGGCGGGTGGACGACGACGGTGGAGGCGCCCAGCTTCTCGGCGGCCGACCGCGCGCGGCGCAGCTTGGTCCAGGGGTCCGTGGACCAGACCCGCTGGGTGATCAGCAGGCAGGGCGCGTGCACGGCGAGGATCGGCACGCCGTGGTCGTCGGAGAGGCGGCGCAGCGCGTCGATGTCCTGGCTGACGGGGTCGGTCCACACCATGACCTCGACGCCGTCGTAGCCGAGGCGCGCGGCGATCTCGAAGGCCGTCGCCGTCGACTCCGGGTAGACCGAGGCCGTCGACAGGGCGACCTTTACGTCCCTTGGTTCAGCCACGGACACACCTTACGGGGTGGGGTACCGGGGACGAGGGGTGTCCCCGGGCCGGTGTGAGCTTCGCCATCGCGGGCCCGCGTACGGCTCACACCGGGCCCATGTGGTCCAGGCGCCGCAGGATCACGCCCTCGCGCAGCGCCCACGGGCAGATCTCCAGGCTCTCCACGCCGAACAGGTCCATGGCGCCCTCGGCGACCAGCGCGCCGGCGAGGATCTGCCCGGCCCGCCCCTCGGAGACGCCGGGCAGCTCGGCGCGCTGGGCCGCGGACATCGCGGCGAGCCGGGGCACCCACGCCTCCAGCGACTCCCGCTTCAGCTCGCGCTGGACGTAGAGGCCGTCGGCGTCCCGCGCGGCCCCCGCTATCCGGGCGAGCTGCTTGAAGGTCTTGGAGGTGGCGACGACATGGTCCGGGGCGCCGAACCGGCTGAACTCGCCGACGGTACGGGCGATCTCCGCGCGCGCGTGGCGGCGCAGCGCGCGCACCTCGTCCGTCGTCGGCGGGTCCTGGCGCAGCCAGCCCGCGGTGAGGCGCCCGGCGCCGAGCGGCAGGGAGGCGGCCGCGTCGGGCTCCTCGTCGATGCCGTAGGCGATCTCCAGCGAGCCGCCGCCGATGTCGAGGACGAGCAGCTTGCCCGCGGACCAGCCGAACCAGCGGCGGACGGCGAGGAAGGTGAGCCGGGCCTCCTCGGCGCCGCTGAGCACCTGGAGGCGGACGCCGGTCTCGTCGGCGACGCGCGCGAGGACCTCGTCGGCGTTGCGGGCCTCGCGCACGGCGGAGGTGGCGAACGGCAGGAGGTCCTCGACGCCCTTGTCCTCGGCGGCCTGGAGGGCGTCCCGGACGACGGCGACGAGGCGCTCGATGCCCGCGTCGCCGATCGCGCCGTCCTCGTCGAGGAGTTGGGCGAGCCGCAGGTCGGCCTTGTGGGAGTGGGCGGGCAGCGGGCGGGCGCCGGGGTGGGCGTCCACCACCAGCAGATGCACCGTGTTCGAGCCCACGTCCAGGACACCGAGTCTCATGGACGAAACGCTACTGCCAGAAGCCCCCTCCGCGGTGCCCGTACGGCCCTGAGGCGACTTACCCTGGACGGGTGCCAAAGACGAAAAAGGCAAAGGTCGACAAGACCGACAAGCCGACCAGGTCACGCAAAGCCGACAAGGCCCTCAAGGGCGACGAGAAGGGCCTCGACTTCGCGCGCGCGTGGGTGGAGTTCCCGGACCCCGCCGACGACGAGCAGGTCTTCCGCTGCGACCTGACCTGGCTCACCTCCCGCTGGACCTGCATCTTCGGTCAGGGCTGCCAGGGCATCCAGGCGGGCCGCGCGGCCGACGGCTGCTGCACGCTGGGCGCGCACTTCTCCGACGAGGACGACGAGAAGCGGGTCGCCGAGCACGTGGCCCGGCTCACCCCGGAGATCTGGCAGCACCGTGAGGAGGGGCTGGCGGGCGGCTGGGTCTCGGAGGACGAGGAGGGCTCGCGGCAGACACGCCCCTTCGAGGGCTCCTGCATCTTCCAGAACCGGCCCGGCTTCGCGGGCGGCGCGGGCTGCTCGCTGCACATCCTGGCGCTCAAGGAGGGCCGGGAACCGCTGGAGACCAAGCCGGACGTGTGCTGGCAGCTGCCGATCCGCCGCACCTACGACTGGATCGACCGCCCCGATGACACCCGCGTCCTCCAGGTCTCCATCGGCGAGTACGACCGCCGCGGCTGGGGTCCCGGCGGTCACGACCTGCACTGGTGGTGCACCTCGGCCACCTCCGCGCACGGCGCGGGCGACCCGGTCTACGTCTCCTACCGGGCGGAGCTGACCGAGCTGATGGGCAAGGCGGGCTACGACCGCCTGGTCGAGCTGTGCGAACAGCGGCTGGCGTCCCAGCTGCCGCTGGTGGCCCCCCACCCGGCGGACCCCGCCTAGAGCCCTTCTTCAGGATCTTGCCGGGGTCGCCCCGTACGCGCCGGCGGCCCGGGCCGGCCTGATCCGGACAGAAGGCCCTAGCTGTCGGCCGGACTCGGGGTGTCCTCGGCGTCGCTCGGCGGCGGGGACGACTCCGGCGGGCCGGACGGGGACGGGTCGGACGGGTCGGGGTCCGGGCTCGGCGGGGTGCTGGACGGCGGCGGGGACTGGCTGGGCGGGTCGGAAGAGGGCGACGAGGGCGGGCTCGTCGGCGGCGTCGGGTCCGGGCTCGGGGAGCCGGGCTGCGGGTGCGGGGGCGTGGGCACCGGGCCGTGGCCGTCGATGGTGACGACCGCGCCGGCCGGGGCGACGGCCACGCGGGCCCGCCAGTGGCCCGACGGCTCGCGCAGGTGGTCGACGTACACCTTGACCGTGACCGAGTCGCCGGGGTCGAGGGTGCCGGCGGACCGGCTGAGGTAGAGCCAGGGGGCGGAGGTGGACGCGGACCAGCGCACCGGGGTGTCACCGGAGGCGCTGAGGGTGATCAGCGTGGTGTCGCCGTGGTGGGCGGCGGCGACCGCGAGCCGCCCGGCGCCCCGGTCCCCGGCGCCGTTGACGCTGACGACCTCCACGGAGACGTCCGACTCGCCCTTCCCGGTGGGCCGGGTGCCGGGCTTCACGCTGGCGTTGCCCGCGTTCTGGTAGCCGCCCGCCGGGTCTCCGCCGAGCACGCCGGGGCCGTCCGCCTCGCGCGCGGCGCCGGGGCTGTCGTCGCCGCCGAGCGTGGGGGCTCCCCGGTAGGCGGCCCACAGGGCGAGCACGGGGGCGGCGACCACGGTGGCGACGACGGTCGTGGTGACGGCACGCGCACGGAGCTTGTCGCGGCGGGCCGCGCGGTCCTTGGGGTCCATCGGGAAGCCGCGCCGGTCGAACCGCGGCGCGGCGGCGGACCGGGCGCGCGGCGGGTGCGCGAGCGCGGAGTGCAGGGCGGCGCGGGGCGCCGGGAGCACGGGCAGCTCGGCGGGGGTGATCGCGGCGCCGGGCCAGCGGCCGGGGACGGCGCGCTCCGCGGTGCGGCGGCAGCGCGGGCAGTCGTCGACGTGCCGGACCAGCTCGCGGCGCAGGGCCGCGCTCAGCATCAACTGGCTGTCGCCGGTGAGGTGGGCCACACTCGGGCAGCCCCCGGTCTCCACCACGGCGAGGGCGGCGCGGGTGCGTTCGACCTCGCAGGCGGCGGAGGCCAGCAGTTCACGGGCGGCGGCGGGCTCCAGGCCGAGTACGGCGGCGACCTCGGGGGCGGTGAGCTTGTGCCGGACGGCCAGCTCCAGCGCCTCGCGCTGCTCGGGCGTGGTCCCGGCCGCCTCCGGCCAGGCCAGCAGGGCGAGTTCGCGGCGGCGCAGCTCCAGCACCTCGGCGGGCGGCGCGGGTTCGGGCGCCGGGGCGGCGGGGACCGCGCGGCCGGCGGCGTGGGTGGCCTGGCGTCTGCGGCGGGCCTCGGCGAGGCCGCGCAGACAGGCCCAGCGGGCCAGGGCGTAGAGCCAGGCCCGGCGGTCGCCGGGGGTCTGGGGGTCGCGGCGGCCGCGCCGGTCGGCGATGACGAGGACCTCGCTCAGGGCGGCGGTGGCCGCGTCGTGGTCGCACAGCACCGACAGGCAGTAGGTGAACAGCCCGTCCAGATACGCCTCGTGGCGCGACGACGCCCGCTGGGCGATGTTCCGCGCCGCGGATCGGTCGCGCGCCTCCCGATGCGCCCGTTGCGCCCGGTGTGCGCCGGTGGTGCGGGTCGTGGTCTCCGGAGTGCTGCTCATCACCCGTGCGACCGTAGGCGTCGACGGAGTGCCCCTTCTTGCACCTTGAGCACTTTTAATCCGTACGGGTGAAACGATCCCTCATAAGGGGACACCGGCCTCCGGTGAGCGGGCGCGCGGCCGGTGGGCGGCATCCGGAACCATCCGCTCCGTGTGCGCCCCGATACCCCGGCGTGCGCCCCCGCTCGCGCGCCGTCGAAGGGCGGGCGGCGGGCGCTGTCAGTGGCGGGGGCTACGGTTTCCGCATGGCCACCCGTACCAAGTCCGCCAAGGAGCGTCCGTCCTACCGCTGCACCGAGTGCGGCTGGCAGACGGCCAAGTGGCTCGGCCGCTGCCCCGAGTGCCAGGCGTGGGGCACGGTCGAGGAGTACGGCGCGCCCGCGGTCCGTACGACGGCGCCGGGCCGCGTCACCAGCTCCGCGCTGCCCATCGGCCAGGTCGACGGCCGCCAGGCCACCGCCCGCACCACCGGCGTCCCCGAGCTGGACCGGGTGCTCGGCGGCGGACTCGTGCCCGGCGCGGTGGTGCTGCTGGCGGGCGAGCCGGGCGTCGGCAAGTCCACGCTGCTGCTCGACGTGGCGGCCAAGTCGGCGAGCGAGGAGCACAAGACCCTCTACGTCACCGGTGAGGAGTCCGCGAGCCAGGTCCGCATGCGCGCCGACCGCATCAAGGCCCTGGACGACCACCTCTATCTCGCCGCCGAGACCGATCTGGCCGCCGTGCTCGGCCACTTGGACGCGGTCAAGCCCTCCCTGCTGATCCTCGACTCGGTGCAGACGGTCGCCTCCCCCGAGATCGACGGCGCCCCCGGCGGCATGGCCCAGGTCCGCGAGGTCGCCGGCGCCCTGATCCGCGCCTCCAAGGAGCGCGGCATGTCCACCCTGCTGGTGGGCCACGTCACCAAGGACGGCGCCATCGCGGGCCCCCGCCTGCTGGAGCACCTGGTGGACGTCGTCCTGAGCTTCGAGGGCGACCGGCACGCCCGCCTCCGCCTGGTCCGCGGCGTGAAGAACCGGTACGGGGCGACGGACGAGGTCGGCTGCTTCGAGCTGCACGACGAGGGCATCACCGGCCTCGCCGACCCCAGCGGCCTCTTCCTCACCCGGCGCGCCGAGCCGGTGCCCGGCACCTGTCTGACCGTGACCCTGGAGGGGCGCCGCCCGCTGGTGGCCGAGGTGCAGGCTCTCACCGTCGACTCCCAGATCCCCTCCCCCCGCCGCACCACCTCCGGCCTGGAGACCTCCCGCGTCTCGATGATGCTGGCGGTGCTGGAGCAGCGCGGCCGGATCAGCGCGCTCGGCAAGCGGGACATCTACTCCGCGACCGTCGGCGGGGTGAAGCTGTCCGAGCCCGCCGCCGACCTGGCCATCGCGCTGGCGCTCGCCTCGGCGGCCAGCGACACCCCGCTGCCGAAGAACCTGGTCGCCATCGGTGAGGTGGGTCTCGCGGGTGAGGTCAGACGCGTCACAGGCGTGCAGCGCAGGCTCGCCGAGGCGGCCCGGCTGGGCTTCACGCACGCGCTCGTACCGGGCGATCCGGGCAAGGTACCGGCCGGGATGAAGGTCGTGGAGGTGGCCGACATGGGGGACGCGCTGCGGGTGCTGCCCCGCTCCCGTCGCCGAGAGGCCCCGCGGGAGGCGGAGGACCGCCGGTAGACTTTGCGCAGGTCTCGCCCGTCCGTGCGAAACGCGTGCCGTGACGGAAGCGCGTCAGAACCTGCGACCGGAGGAGTGCAGTGGCAGCCAACGACCGGGCAGCAGCTCCCGGAAAGTCCGGTGGGAGTGCCGGTGCCGATGGCCTGATGCGCGCCTCGCTGAGCGCCGTTGCCCCGGGCACGGCCCTGCGCGACGGTCTGGAGCGGGTCCTGCGCGGCAACACCGGCGGCCTGATCCTGCTGGGCTGGGACAAGACGGTCGAGGCGATGTGCACCGGCGGTTTCGTGCTGGACGTGGAGTTCACCGCGACCCGGCTGCGCGAGCTGTGCAAGCTGGACGGCGGCATCGTCCTCTCCTCGGACCTGTCGAAGATCCTGCGCGCCGGCGTGCAGCTCCTCCCGGACCCCACGATCCCCACCGAGGAGACCGGCACCCGGCACCGCACCGCCGACCGCGTCTCCAAGCAGGTCGGCTTCCCCGTGGTCTCGGTGTCCCAGTCGATGCGGCTGATCGCGCTGTACGTCGACGGGCAGCGCCGGGTCCTGGAGGACTCGGCGGCGATCCTCTCCCGCGCCAACCAGGCGCTGGCCACGCTGGAGCGGTACAAGCTCCGCCTCGACGAGGTCGCGGGCACGCTGTCCGCGCTGGAGATCGAGGACCTGGTGACGGTCCGGGACGTCTCCGCGGTCGCGCAGCGGCTGGAGATGGTCCGGCGCATCGCCACCGAGATCGCGGAGTACGTGGTCGAGCTGGGCACGGACGGCCGCCTGCTGGCGCTCCAGCTGGAGGAGCTGATCGCCGGGGTCGAGCCCGACCGTGAGCTGGTCGTCCGGGACTACGTCCCCGAGCCGACGGCGAAGCGGTCGCGCACGGTGGAGGAGGCGCTGTTCGAGCTGGACAGGCTGAGCCATGCCGAGCTGCTCGAACTGGGCACGGTGGCGCGGGGGCTGGGGTACACCGCGTCTCCCGAGTCGCTGGACTCGGCGGTCTCGCCCCGCGGGTTCCGGTTGCTGGCGAAGGTTCCCCGGCTGCCGGGCGCGATCATCGACCGGCTGGTGGAGCACTTCGGCGGCTTGCAGAAGCTGCTCGCCGCGAGCGTGGACGATCTGCAGGCTGTCGACGGGGTCGGAGAAGCTCGGGCTCGTAGTGTGCGGGAGGGGCTTTCGCGGCTGGCGGAGTCCTCCATCCTGGAGCGGTACGTCTAGTTCTCGGGTGCGGGTCCGCCGTGGCTGTCGCGCAGTTCCCCGCTTCTAAAGGCACGACCCCTTACGCCCTCCGCAAAGCACCGGTGCCTCCAGGGCCTGTCCTAGTCGGCCGACAGGACGAAGGACGTCTGGGACTTCGTGAAGCCCGGTGCCTTCGCCTCCAGGAGGTAGGTACCCGGCTTGGCCTTGCCCGCGGGCGGGGTGGCGCACTTGGCGGCGCTCGGGTGGCGGTCCCACTTCACCGTGTAGGTGATGCTCTCGTCGGCCGGGACCCGGAACATCAGGCTCTTGGCGCCCTCGGGGCAGTCGTCGGAGGCCCAGTAGGGGTCGTCGCCGTCGGCCGGGGTGATCGCCAGGACCGTGTGCTCGGGGCCGAGGTCCACCTTGCAGTCGCCGGACGAGCCGTTGCGGACGGTGAGTTCGAAGGTGGGGGTCTCGTCGGGCGAGAAGGAGTTGTGCTTGCTGCGCAGGCTCACCGTGACCTTGCCGGGGGCGCACACCGGGAGCGGGGAGGACGCGGCCAGCGCGTCGCCCGCGCCGACACCGCCGCCGCCCGTGCCGGACGCCGAGCCCGAACCGCCCGTACCGGAGCCGGAGTCGCCGTCACCGGAGCCGCCGCCCGAGCCGGAGCCGTCTGCCGATCCGTCGCCCGAGCCGGAGCCCGACCCGCCGTCGTCCGAGCCGCCGCCGCCCGACTCGTCGCGCCCGCCGGGGTGTTGGCTGATCGCGGGACCGGAGGACGTGGGACCCGGCGTGATCGTGGACGCGGGGTTCTTGCCGTCGGGGCCGTTGGCACCGTTCTTGCCTCCCCCGCCGCCGGACACGACGATCCAGGTGACCACGAGCGCCAACAGGGCGACCACGGACACGATGACGACCCTCCGTCGCCAGTAGATGGAGGAGGGAAGCGGCCCGACCGGATTGCGCAGAGATCCCACGCGGAAACTGTACGAGAGATCATGCCCACGACTCGCGTCCCCCGCCGCCCTCTCATCAACTTTTCCGGATCATCATCCCGGTAACTTCCCTCACGCAGGGGCATCTTGTGCCGAGCGCGACGCTCCGTGCGCGGGCGGTGACCCCCACGGTCCGCGTGCGGCGTGGCAGGATCGGAACGCCATGACTGAGAAGCTTCACGCCCCCGTGATCGACTGGTTCGACTCCCATGCCCGCGACCTCCCCTGGCGCCGCCCGGAGGCGGGGCCGTGGGGCGTGATGGTCAGTGAGTTCATGCTCCAGCAGACCCCGGTCAGCCGGGTGCTGCCGGTCTACGAGCAGTGGCTCGCCCGCTGGCCCCGCCCGGCCGACCTGGCCAAGGAGCCGCCGGGCGAGGCGGTGCGCGCCTGGGGCCGGCTCGGCTACCCGCGCCGCGCGCTCCGGCTGCACGGCGCGGCCGTCGCCATAACGGAGCGGCACGGCGGGGACGTACCCGCAGACCACGCCCAGCTGCTGGCGCTGCCCGGTATCGGGGAGTACACGGCCGCCGCCGTGGCCTCCTTCGCCTACGGGCAGCGGCACCCGGTGCTGGACACCAACGTGCGCCGGGTCTTCGCCCGTGCGGTGACCGGGGTGCGCTACCCGCCGAACGCCACCACGGCCGCCGAGCGCCGGCTCGCCCGTGAGCTGCTGCCCGACGAGGACGGCACGGCCGCGCGCTGGGCGGCCGCCTCCATGGAGCTGGGCGCGCTGGTGTGCACGGCGAAGAACGAGGAGTGCCACCGCTGCCCGATCGCCGCGCAGTGCGCCTGGCGGCTCGCGGGCAAGCCGGAGCACGAGGGTCCGCCCCGGCGCGGGCAGACGTACGCGGGCACCGACCGCCAGGTGCGCGGGAAGCTGCTCGCGGTGCTGCGGGACGCGCACGTGCCGGTGCCGCAGACGGCGCTGGACCGGGTGTGGCACGAGCCGGTGCAGCGGGCCCGCGCGCTCGACGGCCTCGTCACGGACGGTCTGGTGGAGCCGCTCCCCGGCGGCATGTACCGGCTGCCGGTCGGCTGACCCACAGGAAGGTCACAGCCATGGGCCGCCCGTCACACCCCGGCCGGCCCGACAAGGTACCCCGCAACGGGACATAGTGGGCGCCTTCCTTACCCCCGGCTCACGGCTGTTACACAACCGACGGACAGCCGAGTGCCGGTCGCGGGCTTCCTCGGACAACGCCGTGACAACCGCTCCGTAGCTTCGTTCCGTGCCCGGCGGACCACCGGGCCTGCGGAAGAAGGCCCCGGCGTGGACCGGGGCGACGGGGAACACGGAAGGTGGTCGGGTCATGGCGCAGGGCGAGGTGCTCGAGTTCGAGGAGTACGTACGGACCCGGCAGGACGCGCTGCTGCGCAGTGCCCGCCGCCTGGTGCCGGACCCGGTGGACGCGCAGGACCTGCTCCAGACCGCGCTGGCCCGCACCTACGGGCGCTGGGACGGCATCGCCGACAAGCGGCTGGCCGACGCCTATCTGCGCCGCGTCATGATCAACACCCGTACGGAGTGGTGGCGGGCGCGCAAGCTGGAGGAGGTGCCGACCGAGCAGCTCCCCGAGGGCCCGGTCGCGGACTCCACCGAGCAGCACGCCGACCGCGCCCTGCTGATGGACATCCTGAAGGTGCTGGCTCCCAAGCAGCGCAGTGTCGTGGTGCTGCGACACTGGGAGCAGATGTCCACGGAAGAGACGGCCGCGGCCCTCGGTATGTCCGCGGGCACGGTCAAGAGCACGCTGCACCGGGCGCTCGCCCGGCTCCGCGAGGAGCTGGAGGCCCGCGATCTGGATGCACGCGCGCTGGAGCGTGAGGAGCGGGAGCGTTGCGCGGCCTGACCGGGGGGCCCAGGCGTGTCCGAGGCGTACGCGCGGTGATCCTGGCGGTGGCCGGGATCGCCGCCGTCGGCCTTTCCGCGACCGCCTGCGGCGCCGGGGGCACCGGCGCGCGGGACGAGGGACCGGCCCACGCCTCCGCCGTGGCCGGCGCGGCACCCGCCTCCCCCTCCCCCAGCCCGGCGGCCGGCTACCACCGCGTCGACGCGGTGAGCCTGCTCAAGCGGGACCCGGGGGTCTCGGCGGCCGTCAAACACGAGCTGAAGCCGTGCGGCAGCGGCGACGACTACCCCGTCGACGTCTCCTACGGCGACCTGACCGACGCGGACCGCTCCGATGTCGTGGTCAACGTGCTGACCTGCGCGGACGCGGTCGGTATCGGCGCGTATGTGTACCGGGAGAGCGGGGGCTCGTACCGGAACGTGTTCAAGGCCGAGGAGTCGCCGGTCTACGCGGAGATCGACCAGGGCGCGCTGACCGTGACCAAGCAGGTGTACAGCAGGGGCGACCCCATCTCCAGCCCCTCCGGCGAGGACGTCGTCCCCTATACCTGGAAGGCGGGCCGGTTCGTGGCGGGCAAGCCCGTGCACACGGACTACAGCGGGGCGGTGGGCCACGAGCCGACGCCCGTGCCCGGCGACTGACGCGCCGCCCTACATCACGAGGACTGAGAGCACCGGATGCCAGAGCACACGCACGTCCTGTTCGTGGAGGACGACGACGTCATCCGTGAGGCCACCCAGCTCGCCCTGGAGCGGGACGGCTTCGCGGTCACCGCCATGCCCGACGGGCTGTCGGGTCTTGAGGCGTTCCGCGCCGACCGGCCCGACATCGCGCTGCTGGACGTGATGGTGCCGGGGCTGGACGGGGTGAGCCTGTGCCGCCGCATCCGGGACGAGTCGACGGTGCCGGTGATCATGCTGTCGGCGCGGGCGGACTCCATCGACGTGGTGCTGGGCCTGGAGGCGGGCGCCGACGACTACGTGACCAAGCCGTTCGACGGCGCGGTGCTGGTCGCCCGCATCCGGGCGGTGCTGCGCCGCTTCGGGCACGCCGGGCACCCCGCCGGGGCCGGGGCGGACGGCGCGGCGGACAGCGACGGGGTGCTGACCTTCGGCGAGCTGGAGGTGGACACCGAGGGCATGGAGGTGCGGCGGGCCGGGCAGCCGGTGGCGCTCACCCCGACCGAGATGCGGCTGCTGCTGGAGTTCTCCGGCGCGCCGGGCACCGTGCTCTCCCGCGACAAGCTGCTGGAGCGGGTCTGGGACTACGGCTGGGGCGGGGACACCCGCGTGGTCGACGTCCATGTGCAGCGGCTGCGGCAGAAGATCGGTCAGGACCGGATCGAGACGGTCCGCGGCTTCGGCTACAAGCTGCGGGGCTGAGGGCGGTCATGCGGAGTCTCTTCGGACGTCCGGTGCGGCGGGTGGCGGGCGTGGGCCTGCGCACCGGGCTGCGGTGGAAGCTGAGCGCGGCCATCGCGCTGGTCGCGGGGCTGGTGGCCATCGCGCTGAGCCTGGTCGTGCACAACGCGGCCCGGGTCTCCATGCTGGACAACGCCCGTGACCTGGCCAACCAGCGGGTCCAGCTCGCCCAGCGCAACTACGAGCTCGCCGGGCGGCCCAACTTCCCCAGCATCAAGATCGACGACCCTGCCCTCCCGGCCGAGCTGCGGGCCAAGGTGGAGGAGGGGCGCCGGGCCAGTTACGTCAGCGACACGGGCAGCGGCGAGCCGGACATCTGGGCCGCGGTGCCGGTCAAGAACGGGCATGTGCTCTCGCTGCACGGCGCCTTCCCGGACAAGTCCGCGGACGTGCTGGCCGACCTCGACCAGGCGCTGCTCATCGGCTCCATCGCGGTGGTCCTCGGCGGCAGCGCGCTCGGCGTGGTGATCGGCGGCCAGCTCTCCCGGCGCCTGCGCAAGGCGGCCGCCGCCGCGAACCGGCTGGCGACCGGCGAGACCGACGTACGGGTACGGGAGGCCATCGGCGGAGTCGTACGGGACGAGGCCGACGACCTCGCCCGCGCGGTCGACGCGATGGCGGACGCGCTGCGGCAGCGGCTGGAGGCGGAGCGGCGGGTCACGGCCGACATCGCGCACGAGCTGCGCACCCCGGTGACCGGGCTGCTCACGGCGGCCGAGCTGCTGCCTCCGGGCCGGCCCACCGAGCTGGTGCTGGACCGGGCCAAGGCGATGCGCACGCTGGTGGAGGACGTGCTGGAGGTGGCCCGGCTGGACGGTGCCTCCGAGCGGGCCGAGCTGCAGGACATCATGCTGGGCGAGTTCGTCGCCCGGCGCGTGGCCGCGAAGGACCCGGACATCGTGGTGCGGGTGGTGCACGAGTCCGAGGTCACCACCGACCCGCGCCGGCTGGAGCGGGTGCTGCTCAACCTGCTCACCAACGCCGCCCGGCACGGCGAGCCGCCCATCGAGGTGACCGTCGAGGGCCGGGTGATCCGGATACGCGACCACGGCCCCGGCTTCCCCGAGGCGCTCCTCGCCGAGGGCCCGCTCCGTTTCCGCACCGGCAGCGAGGACCGCGCGGGCCAGGGCCACGGCCTCGGCCTCACCATCGCCGCCGGCCAGGCCCGCGTCCTCGGCGCCCGTCTCACCTTCCGCAACATCCGCCCCCACGGCGAGGGCGCGGTGGCCGTCCTCTGGCTCCCCGAACACGCCCCCACGGCGACGGGCAGCTACCCGGTGCCACCGACCCTGCGGAGCTGAACGCGAGAGGCCCCCCGACCAGCGGTCGGGGGGCCTCTTCAGTGCGGGGTCAGACCGCTTCGATCACCGGGGCCGGGATCGCGTCCGTGGGCTCGGTGGACGGCTTCTGGGGGCCGCCGCGCAGCGGGACCTCCTTGACGAAGACGGCCGCGACGAGGACCACGACGGCGATGGCGGCGCCGAGGAGGAAGGCGGAGTGGGTGCCCGCGGACACCGCGTGCTGGTACGCCTCCCGCGCCGCGGCCGGCAGCTTGGCGAGGCTGGCCGCGTCGAGCTGGGCGGACTTCTCGGTGATGCCCTTGCCCAGCGCACCGGCGCGCTCGGTCATCACGTCCTGCACCCGGTTGTTGAACAGGGCGCCCATGACGGCCACACCGAACGAGGAGCCGAGGGTACGGAACAGGGTGGCGGAGGAGGACGCGACGCCCATGTCCTTCATCTCCACGCTGTTCTGCGCGACCAGCATGGTCACCTGCATCAGGCAGCCCATGCCCGCGCCGACCACGGCCATGTAGATCCCGGAGGTCAGCCGGGTGGTGCCGGTGTCCATCGTGGACATCAGGTACAGCCCGACGATCATCAGCGCACCGCCGGCGATCGGGAAGACCTTGTACCGGCCGCTGTTCGTGGTGACCCGGCCCGCGACCATCGAGGTGACCAGCATCGCGCCGAGCATCGGCAGGAGCAGCAGCCCGGAGTTGGTGGCGGAGGCGCCCTGCACGGCCTGCTGGTACAGCGGCAGGAAGAGCGTCGCGCCGAACATCACGAAGCCGGTGACGAAGCCGATGAGGGACATCAGGGTGAAGTTCAGGCTCTTGAAGATGTGCAGCGGCAGCACCGGCTCGGCGGCCTTGGTCTGCCAGAACACGAACCCGACCAGCGAGACCACACCGAGGGCGGTCAGCTCCATGATCCGCGCGGAGGTCCAGGCGTACTCGGTACCGCCCCACGTGGTGACCAGCACGATCGCGGTGATGCCGACGGTCAGCAGGGCCACGCCGAGGTAGTCGATCCCCGCCTTGGCCCGCTTCTTCGGCAGGTGCAGCACCGCCGAGACCAGCGCCAGCGCGACCGCGCCGAGCGGCAGGTTGATGTAGAAGGTCCAGCGCCAGCCCCAGTTGTCGGTGATGGTGCCACCGACCAGCGGGCCGCCGATCATCGCCAGCGCCATGACGCCGGCCATCATGCCCTGGTACTTGCCCCGCTCACGCGGCGGGATGAGGTCGCCGATGATGGCCATGACGCCGACCATCAGGCCACCGGCGCCCAGACCCTGGACGGCCCGGAACGCGATCAGCTCGCCCATGCCCTGGGCCATACCGCTCAGCGCGGAGCCGATCAGGAAGATCACGATCGAGCCGAGGAAGGCGCCCTTGCGCCCGTACATGTCACCGATCTTGCCCCAGACCGGGGTCGAGGCCGCGGTGGCGAGGGTGTACCCCGTCACGACCCAGGACAGGTGCTCGAGCCCGCCCAGGTCACCCACGATGGTGGGCATCGCGGTGCCCACGATCATGTTGTCCAGCATCGCCAGCATCATGGCGATCATGAGCGCGAGCAGGACCACTCGTACGCTCTTCGGCTTCTTCTCCGGCTGCTCGGGCTCCGCCTGGCCCGCCTTGGCCGTCTGCGTGTCCGCCATTTCTCCCACTCCCCCTGGCGGCTGCTACTTACTTGCCGCCCGGCTAGTTCACTACACTGGAAGGTAGCCTGCTACTAGCCGGGCGTCAAGTAAGTTTCCGCGGAAGCGGGAGGAGTACGAGGATGGGCGACACCATGGACGGCACCAAGCAGCAGCGCCGCGGGAACACCCGCCAGCGCATCCAGGACGTCGCGCTCGAGCTCTTCGCGGAACAGGGCTATGAGAAGACCTCGCTGCGCGAGATCGCGGAGCACCTCGATGTCACCAAGGCGGCCCTCTACTACCACTTCAAGACCAAGGAAGAGATCATCGTCAGTCTCTTCGCGGATCTGACGCAGCCGATCGAGGACCTGATCGAGTGGGGCCGCAGCCAGCCGCACACCCTTCAGACCAAGCAGGAGATCGTACGGCGCTACAGCGCGGCACTGGCCGGGGCGCAGCCGCTCTTCCGGTTCATGCAGGAGAACCAGGCGACGGTGCGGGAGCTGCGCATCGGGGACACGTTCAAGGAACGCATGAAGGGCCTCAGGGAGATCATCATCGATCCCGAGGCCGAGCTGGTGGACCAGGTCCGCTCGATCAGCGCGCTGTTCACCCTGCACGCCGGCATGTTCGTGATGGCGGACCTGGAAGGCGACCCCGAGAAGAAGCGCGAAGCGGTTCTCGAAGTCGCCGTGGATCTGGTGACGCAGGCGCACGAGGGCGCCCGCGGCAGGAGGTAGTCCGGACATCCGTGGTCCGGACTACCGGCGGTGGCCGGTGAGGGCCGGGGGGGTGGTGACCCAGGGCTCAGACGTGGACGCCGTGGGACCGCAGGAAGCTGACCGGGTTGACGGCCGAGCCGTAGTTCGGCGTCTTGCGGATCTCGAAGTGCAGGTGCGGGCCGGTGGAGTTACCGGTGCTGCCCGACAGGGCTATGTGCTGGCCGGTCTTGACGATCTGGCCGACCTTGATGTCGACACGCGACAGGTGGGCGTACTGCGAGTACAGACCGTTGCCGTGCTTGATGACGATGGCGTTGCCGTAGGCGGGGCCGTCACCGGCGCCGTTCGGGCCGGCCTTGACGACGGTGCCGCCGTGGGCCGCGAGGACCTCGGTGCCGGTGGGCACCGCGAAGTCCTGACCGCTGTGCTTGTGCGCCCAGTGGCTGCCGCCCTGGTCGAAGCTGGCGGAGAGGGTGTACTTCTTCACCGGGTCGACCCAGGAGGTCGCGGAGGCGGAGGCGGCGCTGGCAACCCCGCCACCCAGCACGGCCGCGGCGCCGACACCGGCGGCCAGAACGGCCACGCGAGTGCGGAGCGCGGACGTACGGACAGACGTGGAACGCTTGAACATCGATACCTCGTGAACTCGGAGACAGAGAGCCACCCGGCGTACGGATGTTTCACCGTGTGCCGGGCGGGACTCCACATTGGTAACCCCTCACCCCAGCTCGGTTCAAAGGGCCCATCTACGGCACGAGGTAGTAGAAGTGTCCGGAATCGGTCATCTCTTGACAGGCCGGACGCCCCGGCGGGACCAGGCGGTACGGCCTGCCGGTATCACTCTGGGTTTCGGCGCGTACGTCCAGCTTTGCCCTGGTTTGGAATACCACTATCCCGGCTAGTACCGGACATTTCGCCTGTGCGGCATGTCACCGGCGGGCCGGGTCCGGCATCCCATAAATGTGACGCGCGCCTCTAGCAACCTACCGTTCGGTAACCCTACGGTTCCTCTCGCGCCACCCGCTCCGCAGAGCATGCAGTGCACCGCACGGACGCGAGAGGACCCCCCTTCATGACCAGACGCCCCCTGCCGCGCCGGATGGCCGCCGTCGCCGTCTCCACCGCCGCGCTCACCACGCTCGCCGCCCCCGCCGAGGCCGCCACCACGGCCACCACCGCCGCCGCCGTCGACTACGCCACCTGGCAGCAGGACTGCGGGCGGGTGATGGACGAGGCCCTCCCCTACATCCAGAGCCGCGCGGCCGCCGGCGCCGGCGAGAAGCAGGCCATCGTCCTGGACGTGGACAACACCACCCTGGAGACCGACTTCGGCTTCCAGTTCCCCCAGCCCGCCAACCGCCCGGTCCTGAAGGTCGCCCGGTACGCCCAGGACCACGGCGTCGCCCTGATCTTCGTCACCGCCCGCCCCGGCCTCCTGCACTGGCCCACGTCCTACAACCTCGAACACGACGGCTACCGGGTCACCGACCTCCGGGTGCGCGGCCTCATCGACCTCTTCAAGGACGTCGCCGCCTACAAGACCGCCCAGCGGGCCGACATCGAGCGCCAGGGCTACACGATCACCGCCAACATCGGCAACAGCACGTCCGACCTGAGCGGCGGCCACGCGGAGCGGACCTTCAAACTCCCGGACTACGACGGGCAGTTGTCCTGACCTGACCCCATATCCCTGGCTAGGCTCCCTCCTGACGACGGGGGTGAGGGATGGAGCCGACGGCCATCGGTGGCAAGGTGGCCTCCGGGCTGCTGGCCTCGCTGCTGAAGAAGGTGTTCCCGGCGGACGGACCCGGTGCCGGGCTGGCCCCGAACCCCGTACGGCTGGGCGCCCGGGTCTCCCTCGGCGGGGAGAAGCGGCAGCTGGGCGAGCGGGAGCTGCGCCGGCTCGCCACGCGCCTGGTCGAGGACGCCCTCGCCACACCGGGCGAGCCGCCCTTCGCCGACGACGAGCGGACGGCGGTCACGGATGCCCTGACCCGCAGGCTGCTCGCGCTCGGCGAGATCGACATGGACGCGGTGCAGTCCGCGCGGCTCGACGAGCGCGAGCTTACCGGTCGACTGACCGCCGTCGCTAAGCGACTTGACGGCCTCTCCGGTGACGCCGAACTGTTCCTGGAACGGGCCACCGGGTGGGCCTGCGCCCAGATCCTCGAGTACTTCAGCCGCCGCTCCACCTTCGTGGCCCGGACGGTCGTGGAACAGAGCCGTGCGCAGGCCCGTACGGCCGCCGGGGTGGAGGAACTGCTGGTCCGGACCCGCAGGCCCGATACGCGGGACCGCGACTTCGAGACGCGGTACCTGGCCCACCTGGCGAAGAAGCACGGCCGGCTCACGATCTACGGCATCGACCTCACCAATTCACCGGGGCGCTGGCCGCTGGACGCCGCGTATCTGAGCCTGGAGGCAGTACGGCACGACGGCGAGCCCCTCGGGCCGGCGTTCGGCGCCACCCCCGCCAAGCCGGTCCGCGTCCCCGCCGACGAGGCGCTGGCCGGGCACGACCGGGTACTGCTGCGGGGGGTCGCGGGGTCGGGGAAGACCACGCTGGTCCAGTGGCTGGCGGTGTCGGCGGCGAGCGGGGCGACCGGGCGGATGGCGCATCTCGCGGGGCGGGTTCCGTTCGTCCTCCCCCTGCGCACACTCACCCGCCACGGTGAACAACTCCCGTCCCCCACACGCTTCCTGACGGCCGTCGGCTGCCCGCTCGACGGGGCTCAGCCGGACGGCTGGGAGTACCGGGTCCTGGCCTCCGGACGGGCCATGGTGCTGATCGACGGCCTTGACGAGGTGCCGGAACGCGAGCGGGAGCGGGCCCGCGCGTGGCTACGGGACCTGGCGGACGCGTTCCCCGGCAACCGCTGGCTCATCACCTCCCGCCCCTCCGCCGTGGACGACGAGTGGCTCGCCGACGACGGCTTCACGGAGCTGGTCCTGTCCGCGATGAGCCCCTCGGATGTCGCCTCCTTCATCCACCGCTGGCACGGGGCCGCGTCGACAGGGGTTCCGGAGGAGGACGAGCTACTGGCCTCGTACTGCGCCCAGCTGCTCGACGCGGTCCGCACGAAGCCGGACTTGGGCCGCCTGGCCACCAACCCCCTGATGTGCGGCCTCATCTGCGCCCTGCACCGGGACCGGCGGGGGTATCTCCCGCACGGCCGCAAGGAGTTGTACGAGTCGGCCCTCTCCATGCTCCTGACCCGCCGCGACCGAGAACGGGACATGGCCGTACCGGAGTTGAGCGAGGAACCCCAACTCCAGCTCCTCCAACGCCTGGCGTACTGGCTGATCCGCAACGGCCGCACGGAGTTGGACCGCGACCGAGCGGAATCCATCATCGCGGAGGGCCTCCCGTCGGTCCCGGCCGCGTCCGTCCTCGGAGACGCGCCGGCCGTCCTCTCCCACTTCCTGATCCGCACCGGCCTCCTCCTCACCCCCTCCCCCGACACCCTCCACTTCGTCCACCGCACCTTCCAGGACTACCTGGGCGCGCGAGCGGCCGTGGAAGCCGGCGACTTCGGCCTGCTGGCCGAGCACGCGTGCGACGACCAGTGGTCGGACGTGATCCGCATGGCGGTGGCCCAAGCCCGCCCCAGGGAGCGGGCGGAGCTGTTGGGTCTACTGGCATCCAACCCCGACAAGCGCGCCCACCTCTTGGCGATGGCCTGCTTGGAGCATGCGACGGAACTGGAACCTGCGGTGCGCCTGGAGATCCAGAACCTGGCCAGGAAGCTGCTGCCGCCCCGAACGGTGGACGAAGCCGAAGAGCTGGCCCTCGCCGGCCCACTCGTGTTGGAGTTGCTACCGGGCCCCGACGGCCTGTCGGACAAGGAGGCCGAGGCGGTGACGGCCACGGCGGCACTAGTGGGCACGGATGCGGCGATCCCGCTACTGAAGCGCTACGTCGACCATCCCTACCCTTGGGTGCGATACCACCTGCTGAGAGCCTGGGGTCGCTTCGACCCCGCCGGATATGCCGACGAAGTGCTTGCTCAACTGGACGCCCAGAAATTTTTCATCAGGGTGTCCTCTCCGGAAACCTTAAGCGCTCTGCACCGAATCGCTTTGCGGAACCGACTGGTATTCGAGGGCCCGCACCGTCTTACGGACATCATTCGAGCGCTTCCGGTGGGGGCCCGCGAGATCAACGTGGTGGACAACCCGTTGCTTCAAGACCTGCGCCCGCTCGCTGCGCTGGGCTCCCTCGACACCGTCAGCTTGGCGGCCTGTCCAGGAGTGGAGGACCTATCGGCCCTGACGGAGCTCGAACTCACTGCGCTGCATGTGCAGGGCAGCGGAGGAATCTCCGGACTGGATCGCCTCACCACCTTGCGGGACCTCACGGTGCCGACCGACCTGATGGCAGGTCTGCGAGACCTGCCTCGCGGTGCTCAACTCACCGGGCTGAACCTCACCGGCAATGCGTTGCCGACAGGCGGTCTCCGGGGACTGGCCGAATGGCCGACCCTGGAGCGTCTCCAGTTGCACTGCGAGATCAAGCTGCTCGATTCGGAAGACTGGTCCGAACTTGCCTCGCATCCGTCTCTCACCACGCTCGTTGTCTCCGCGCAAGCGGCTCGTCAGTGCGGGGACGCGCCTGAGCTGTCCAACATCAAGACTCTTTGCATAGACGGAGTCCGAGGCGATGAGGATCTGTCCCCGCTGGCCAGGCTGTGCCCGAATCTGAGTGCTGTGGAGCTCGCTTCGTCGCGCGCCGTAAACCTAGATCACAGCGCATACGACCAGGACTTCCCAGGCATCGCGGTAACGTCCTCACGACCCCATACCGTTGCTTTCTGACAAACGCCGAAAGGGGGCCGTGCCATAAAGCACCGGCCCCCTTTCGGACCTACGCGAACCCCCGGAGGGCTACGCGTCCTTGCTCAGGTTCGGGCCCCCGCCGGCCGCCTGCTCGATCGGCGGGGCGTCCGGCAGGGCGGCCTTTTCCTCGCCGCGGAAGGTGAAGGTCTGGTTGTCGCCCTCGCCCTCCGTGTCGACGACCACGATGTGACCCGGACGCAGCTCGCCGAAGAGGATCTTCTCCGAGAGGGTGTCCTCGACCTCGCGCTGGATCGTGCGACGCAGCGGACGCGCGCCCAGCACCGGGTCGTAACCCTTCTTGGAGAGCAGCTCCTTGGCGGACTGGGAGAGCTCGAGGCCCATGTCCCGGTCCTTGAGGCGCTCGTCCACCTTGCCGACCATCAGGTCGACGATCCGGAGGATGTCCGCCTGAGTGAGCTGCGGGAAGACGACCACGTCGTCGACGCGGTTGAGGAACTCGGGACGGAAGTGCTGCTTCAGCTCGTCCGACACCTTGTTCTTCATGCGCTCGTAGTTGGTCTTCGTGTCGCCGGAGGCGGCGAAGCCCAGGTTGAAGCCCTTGGAGATGTCCCGCGTGCCGAGGTTGGTCGTCATGATGATGACCGTGTTCTTGAAGTCCACGACCCGGCCCTGGGAGTCGGTCAGGCGACCGTCCTCCAGGATCTGCAGCAGCGAGTTGAAGATGTCCGGGTGGGCCTTCTCGACCTCGTCGAAGAGGACGACGGAGAACGGCTTGCGGCGCACCTTCTCGGTGAGCTGGCCGCCCTCCTCGTAACCCACGTAACCGGGGGGCGAGCCGAAGAGCCGCGAGACCGTGTGCTTCTCGCTGAACTCCGACATGTCGAGGGAGATCAGCGCGTCCTCGTCACCGAAGAGGAACTCGGCGAGCGCCTTGGACAGCTCGGTCTTACCGACACCGGACGGACCGGCGAAGATGAACGAGCCACCGGGACGCTTCGGGTCCTTCAGACCGGCACGGGTACGGCGGATCGCCTTGGACAGCGCCTTGACGGCGTCGACCTGGCCGATGACCCGCTTGTGCAGCTCCTCCTCCATGCGGAGCAGGCGGCTGGACTCCTCCTCGGTCAGCTTGAAGACCGGGATGCCCGTGGCCGTGGCGAGGACCTCGGCGATCAGCTCGCCGTCGACCTCGGCGACGACGTCCATGTCGCCGGCCTTCCACTCCTTCTCCCGCTTGGCCTTGGCGGCCAGGAGCTGCTTCTCCTTGTCGCGCAGGGAGGCGGCCTTCTCGAAGTCCTGCGAGTCGATCGCGGACTCCTTGTCCCGGCGGACACCGGCGATCTTCTCGTCGAACTCGCGGAGGTCCGGCGGCGCGGTCATCCGGCGGATGCGCATCCGGGAGCCGGCCTCGTCGATCAGGTCGATCGCCTTGTCCGGCAGGAAGCGGTCCGAGATGTACCGGTCGGCCAGAGTGGCGGCCTGGACCAGCGCCTCGTCGGTGATGGAGACGCGGTGGTGCGCCTCGTACCGGTCGCGCAGACCCTTGAGGATCTCGATCGTGTGCGGCAGCGACGGCTCCGCGACCTGGATGGGCTGGAAGCGGCGCTCGAGGGCCGCGTCCTTCTCCAGGTGCTTGCGGTACTCGTCCAGCGTGGTGGCACCGATGGTCTGGAGCTCACCGCGGGCCAGCATCGGCTTGAGGATGGAGGCGGCGTCGATCGCGCCCTCGGCGGCGCCCGCACCGACCAGCGTGTGCAGCTCGTCGATGAACAGGATGATGTCGCCGCGGGTGCGGATCTCCTTGAGCACCTTCTTCAGGCGCTCCTCGAAGTCACCGCGGTAGCGGGAGCCGGCGACCAGGGCACCGAGGTCGAGGGTGTAGAGGTGCTTGTCCTTGAGGGTCTCGGGCACCTCGCCCTTGACGATGGCCTGGGCGAGGCCCTCGACGACGGCGGTCTTGCCGACGCCGGGCTCACCGATCAGCACCGGGTTGTTCTTCGTACGGCGGGACAGCACCTGCATGACCCGCTCGATCTCCTTCTCGCGCCCGATGACCGGGTCGAGCTTGGTTTCACGAGCGGCCTGGGTGAGGTTCCGGCCGAACTGGTCCAGGACGAGGGAGGTCGAGGGGGTGCCCTCGGCCGGGCCGCCTGCGGCCGCGGTCTCCTTGCCCTGGTAACCGGAGAGCAACTGGATGACCTGCTGGCGCACCCGGTTCAGGTCTGCGCCCAGCTTGACCAGGACCTGGGCGGCGACGCCCTCGCCCTCACGGATCAGGCCGAGCAGGATGTGCTCGGTGCCGATGTAGTTGTGGCCGAGCTGAAGGGCCTCGCGGAGCGACAGCTCCAGGACCTTCTTGGCACGGGGGGTGAAGGGGATGTGGCCGGACGGGGCCTGCTGGCCCTGACCGATGATCTCCTCCACCTGCTGACGGACCGCCTCAAGCGAAATGCCGAGGCTCTCCAGGGCCTTAGCGGCGACACCTTCACCCTCGTGGATGAGACCCAGGAGGATGTGCTCGGTGCCGATGTAGTTGTGGTTGAGCATCCGGGCTTCTTCCTGAGCCAGGACGACAACCCGCCGCGCGCGGTCGGTGAACCTCTCGAACATCGTTAATCGCTCCTCAGAGCGGTCAGGCAGTGGGGGGAACTTCCCCTCCCTGTCCTTCCGCAGCTTAGTCCCGCAAGCGGGGACCGCTCATTCCAACTGCCGACACCGTGATGGCCTCCTGACCCCGAACGCCGACATCTGCTCCAACTCGATGGTGCGAGACGATGTTCCCGCAGGCCAGGCAGTTACCCCACTCGCCGTTCCGCCGATGGCGAACGTGAGACGGCCTTTCCTGCGTGTCGCCCCCTCCCACTAGGCATGTCTTACCCGCGGTGACGGGCGGTCCATGCCGCGCGCACCGTTTCCCTCCGCTATGGGCGAACAACCTCACGACTCCGGGTGCGCCCATGCGCTCCCCCCGGTCGCACACATCGTGACCGTCCGGACGCTCAGCGTAACCCTCGGGCGTCTTCGCCGGTTGCACCTGGCATGGCTGGCTCAATGTCCGCGGCATCCGCGGAGCCCTTCCCGGCGTCACCGGCGCCGCCCTTCCCGCGCCCGAGGCGCCCGCACGGCGGGGCCCCCGAGGCGGCGGCCCGGCACTGGTACGAGGGCGTGCTGGGCTGGGCGACGGCGCCGGGGGCGCCGCTGCGGCTGGTGACGGGGGTGCGCTTCGACGTGCTGGACGTCCCGGCCGAGGCGGGGGCGGTGGCGCTCAGGCATCTGGCGCCCGCCTCCCCGGTGGCCCTCGTGGGCGGCCGGATGCGGCTGCTGGTGGCCGCGGGGAGCGCGGAGGAGCTGCCGGGGCTGCTCGACTGGCTGGAGTGGAGCGCGCTGGCGCTGGACCTGCGGGCGCTGGGCGCCGGTGGCCTGACGGAGGCACCGGCGCCGCACGAGCGGGTCGCGGGCGCGGCGGCGCCGCGGCCGGGCGCCGGAGCCTTGCAGGGGGCCGCCGTATGGCTGCGGCCCCCCGAGCCGGGGCGTGAGGTGGAGGCGGTGCTGCCCGCGCTGCCGTCCTTCGAGGGCGTCACGGGTGCCCCCGATCTCGTACGGCTGGTGGACACCGTGGCGGCGCAGTGCCACCGGGTCCGGCTGCGGCGGGGCACCGGGCCCCGTTCGCGGGGGCGTGATCAGCCGTTGGCCTTCTCGTAGGCCTCGCGGATGGAGGCGGGGACGCGGCCGCGGTCGTTCACGTCGTAGCCGTTCTCCTTGGCCCAGGCGCGGATGGCCGCGGTGTCCTGGTTGCCACCGGAGGCGGCGCGGGCCTTGCCGCGGCCACCGGAGGAACGGCCACCGGTACGCCGGCCACCCTTCACGTACGCGTCGAGAAGTCCGCGCAGCTTGTCCGCGTTGGCGGTCGTGAGGTCGATCTCGTACGTCTTGCCGTCCAACGCGAACGTCACGGTCTCGTCAGCCTCGCCGCCGTCGAGGTCGTCGACAAGAAGGACCTGAACCTTCTGTGCCACGGGATTTCCTTTCATCGAAAACGTGAGGGCGGGGAGGTCCGCGGCGTACGCCGTTTAGCCGCCCCTGTTATATGCAGTGCAGCAGTACGCCGGAAAGCAAACCGCTTTTGCCGGAAAAACACAAACCCTCGGGGAGAGGCCCCACGCCCTCTCGCGTCCGGAAACGTGCGCGTTTCGGACATAGGGAACCGGGGCATTGGCGATCACAGATGCAGAAGCATCCGGCTGTTGCCCAAGGTGTTGGGTTTCACTCGTTCGAGACCGAGGAACTCCGCGACACCCTCGTCATAGGAGCGCAACAGCTCCGCGTACACATCGGCGTCGACCGGTGTCTCACCGATCTCCACGAAGCCGTGCTTGGTGAAGAAGTCGACTTCGAAGGTCAGACAGAAAACCCGGCGAACGCCGAGCCGGCGTGCGGTGTCGAGCAACTTCCCCAGCAGCCGGTGGCCCACTCCGGCGCCCTTGAGTGCCGGGTTCACCGCGAGAGTGCGGACTTCCGCGAGGTCTTCCCACATGACGTGCAAGGCGCCGCAGCCGACGACCTCGGCGTTGTCGTCGCGTTCCGCGACCCAGAACTCCTGGATGTCCTCGTAAAGGGTGACCGTGGCTTTGTCGAGCAGGATGCGGTCGCGCGAGTAGGCGTCGAGGAGTCGTCGGACGGCGGGAACATCGCTGGTCCGGGCGCGCCGGACGGTGATGGCATTCGCGGAGACTTCGGGGCTCTTCGCTGACATGGGCGGACGCTATCGCCCGCCGGTCTCCTCCGCCGAACCGGGGTTCTCGCGCGTTTGCGGCCCTTGGACGATACGGATGGCGTCGCTGAGGGCCTGGCGCTGTTCCTCGCTCATCATCCCGAAGAACGCGACGAGAGCGGCGGCGGGGTTGTCGCTCTGCGACCAGGCGTCGTTCATGAGCGCGGCGGCGTAGGCGGCTCTGGTGGAGACGGCCTCATATCGATAGGCACGCCCTTCCGCCTCACGGCGGACCCAGCCCTTCTGATGGAGATTGTCCAAAACCGTCATGACGGTGGTGTACGCGATCGAGCGTTCCTGCTGGATGTCTTCCAGGACTTCCCGGACGGTCACCGGGCGGTTCCACTTCCACACCCGTGACATGACGGCGTCTTCGAGATCTCCCAAGGGGCGAGGCACAAAACAAACAATAGGCGGAGATCCGGTCAAACCGGCGCCGACGTGCGGGTGGCTCAGGCGTCGCCGCGGGCGGCCTGGCGGGCGTCCTCCGCGCGCGCGAGGGCGGCGTCGACGGCCGCGTCCTCCTTGCCCTTGGCCGCTCCGCCCTGGGTCTTCACGATCACCCGGACCACCCCGATGAAGAGGGCGGCCATGACGAAGGGGGGCACCAGCGCGGAGACGTAGTCCATGGCTCCAGGGTAGCCACGCGGGGCGGCCGGGCCGGGGCGGGGTGGGCCGTATGTCCTCCCCGCCCCATAGGGCCAGGTCAGTCGGGTCAGCCCGCGACGAGGTGGCGGGCGCCGTCCTGTCCGGCGGGCGGGGACTGCGGTTTGCGGCGCGGGAAGACCTCGCCGGGGGTGGGGACGGGGCGCTTGGGGGCGGCCGGCGGAGCGGGGCGCTCGCCGGGGCGCGGGGACGGGGGCCGGGCGGGCTCCTCGGCGGGCTTCTGGGCGGCTTTCCCGGACTCGTCGGCCCCGGTGGGCCCGGAGCCCTCCGCGCCGCCCGGAAGGGCCAGCAGGCGGGCGCGTGAGGGCGGTGCGGCGGGCGCGGGGACGGTGGGCGCGCCGCCGGTGAAGCGGGCGCGGACGCTGCGCTCGACCAGGCCCTGGCAGTGGGCCAGCAGGGCGGCGGCCACCGGGTTGCCGCGCAGGGCGCGCAGCGCGGCGAGGTCGTCCGGCGCGGGCCGGTGCCCGGCGCCGAGCGCCTCCTGGAGCAGGGCGAGGTAACCGGCCGCGGTGCCGGGCAGGGCGGCTCGGTAGCGGCCCAGGTCGGCCAGGAGGAAGGCGCGCAGGCGAGCCGCTTCGTCCAGTGCCTCGTCGACCGAGTCGGCGAGGCGGAAGCAGTCCTGCACGTCCTCGGCGGAGGCCGTGCCGGGGTGGAGGGCGAGGGCGAGGGCGCGGCGGAGCACACGCAGCTCCTCCGCGCCGAACGCCATGCCGCCGCGAGTTCCGTATGGCGTGGGCATGCGGCGACGCTACCGCTAATCGGACAAAAGTTACGGAATCGGACGCTTTGTCACGCGTGTCGGACTCAGGGTTCCCCCGCTCGGCCCTGAGTCCCCCACGGGCCCGCCTACCTGCGCGGCACGTTGCGCTCGTAGACCAGGCGCAGGCCGATCAGGGTGAGCCAGGGCTGGTGCTCGTCGATCACCGAGGACTCGCCCAGCACCATCGGCGCCAGACCGCCGGTGGCGATCACGGTGACGTCGTCGGGGTCGTCGGCCAGCTCGCGCGCCATCCGGCCGACCACGCCGTCCACCTGGCCGGCGAAGCCGTAGACGATGCCGGACTGCATGGCCTCGACGGTGCTCTTGCCGATCACGTTGCGCGGGCGGGCCACCTCGATCTTGCGGAGCTGCGCGGCCTTCACGCCGAGCGCCTCCACCGAGATCTCGATGCCGGGCGCGATGACCCCGCCGACGTACTCCCCGCGCGCGGAGATCGCGTCGAAGGTGGTCGCGGTGCCGAAGTCGACCACGATCGCCGGGCCGCCGTACAGCTCGTTGGCGGCGACCGTGTTGATGATGCGGTCGGCGCCGACCTCCTTGGGGTTGTCGAACTGCACCGGCACCCCGGTCTTGACGCCGGGCTCGACCAGCACCGCGGGCACGTCGCCGTAGTAGCGCCGGGTGACCTCGCGCAGCTCGTGCAGCACCGAGGGCACCGTGGCGCAGATGGCGATGCCGTGGATGCCGTCGCCCAGTTCCTCGCCGAGCAGCGGGTGCGTGCCCATCAGGCCCTGGAGCAGCACCGCCAGCTCGTCGGCCGTGCGGCGCGGGTCGGTGGACACGCGCCAGTGCTCGACGATGTCCTCGCCGTCGAAGAGACCGAGGACGGTGTGGGTGTTGCCGACGTCGATCGTGAGCAGCATCCGGGTCACTCCGCCGGGCGCAGGTCCAGGCCGATGTCGAGCACCGGCGAGGAGTGGGTGAGGGCGCCGACGGCCAGGAAGTCCACGCCGGTGTCGGCGTAGGCGCGGGCGTTCTCCAGGGTGAGCCGCCCGGACGCCTCCAGCTCGGCGCGGCCGGCCGTGAGGGTGACGGCCTCGGCGCACTCGCCGGGGGTGAAGTTGTCCAGCAGGATCAGGTCGGCTCCGGCCTCGACGGCCTCGTGGAGCTGGTGCAGGGTGTCGACCTCGACCTCGACGGGGAGGTCCGGGAAGGTCTCCCGTACGGCCCTGAACGCCTCGGCCACGCCGCCGGCGGCCAGGACGTGGTTGTCCTTGACCAGGGCGGCGTCGGACAGCGACATGCGGTGGTTGACGCCGCCGCCGCAGCGCACCGCGTACTTCTCCAGCGAGCGCAGGCCGGGGGTGGTCTTGCGGGTGTCGCGCACGCGGGTGCGGCTGCCCTCCAGCACGTCGGCCCACGCGCGCGTGGCGGACGCGATGCCGGACATGCGGCCCAGGATGTTCAGGGCGCTGCGCTCGGCGGTGAGCAGATCACGGGTGCGGGTGGTGACCGACAGCAGGCGCTGGCCGGCCTCGATCAGGTCGCCGTCCTCGACGTGCCGCTCGACCTCGAACTCGTCCTCGCAGACCACGGAGAGCACGGCCTCGGCGACCCGGAGGCCCGCGACCACGCCGGCTTCGCGGGCGACGAAGTCGGCGGTGGCCACGGCGTCCTCGGGGATGGTCGCCACGGTGGTCACGTCGACGCCGCCGGCCAGGTCCTCCTGGACGGTGACGTTGGCGATGTCCTCGATCTCCACGGGGTCGAGCCCGGACTCGGCCAGCAGCGCGGCCAGCGCGGGGTCGAGACCGCACTCCAGTTGCTCTGCGCCCTCCTCGTCCGCGCCACAGGCGCAGCCGTCGCCGCAGCCGCCGGTCGGGGCGAGGGGAAGGTCGTCGGTGCTCACGTTCGTCACTGCTCCTGGGGACGCTGGTTCACCCGGTGGACCGAGATGTCACCGGGTAGGGGGGAAGTCTGCGCTCTCGGTGGTGCGTACGGCCAGCGAGCGGTCCGCGCGCAGGGTCACCACCAGGTGGCGGCGCCAGTGCGGGTCGTCGCGGTCGGCGTGGTCCTCGCGCCAGTGGCAGCCGCGGGTCTCCTCGCGCAGCGCGGCGGCGGCGACCAGGACGCGGGCCACGTCCAGGAGGTTGGTGGCCTCCCAGGTGTCGACGCCGGGCTCGGCGGTCTTGCCCTCGCCGTCCAGGGTGTCACTGGCGCGGGAGTGCAGCTCCGCGAGGCGCCGCGCGGCCCGCTCCAGAGAGGCGGCCGAGCGCAGGACGCCCGCCCCCTCGGACATGATCCGCTGCACGGCGAGCCGGTCCTCCGGGGCCAGCAGGGGATGCGCGGGCGTGCCGTGGTGCGGTACGGGCGCCGGCACGCGCGCGTGCGGGCCGTTCGCGGTGTGCCCGGCCGCGATGTCGGCGGCGATGCGCTCGGCGTAGACGAGCCCTTCGAGCAGGGAGTTGGAGGCGAGCCGGTTGGCGCCGTGCACCCCGGTGCAGGCGACCTCGCCGCACGCGTACAGACCGGCGACGGTCGTACGGCCCCGGTCGTCGGTGCGGACGCCGCCGGAGGCGTAGTGGGCGGCCGGGGCGACCGGGATCGGCTCGGTGACCGGGTCGATGCCGTGGGCGCGGCAGGCGGCCAGGATGGTCGGGAAGCGCTGCTCCCACATCTCGGCGCCGAAGTGCCTGCCGTCGAGGTACATGTGCTCGGCGCCCAGCTCCTGCATCCGCCGCGTGATGCCCTTGGCCACGATGTCGCGCGGGGCCAGCTCGGCCAGCTCGTGCTGCCCGACCATGAAGCGCGTGCCGTCCGCGTCGACCAGGTGGGCGCCCTCGCCGCGCACCGCCTCGGAGACCAGCGGCTGCTGCCCCTCGGCGTCGGGGCCGAGGAAGAGCACGGTCGGGTGGAACTGCACGAACTCCAGGTCGCTGACCTCGGCGCCCGCGCGCAGCGCCAGGGCCACGCCGTCGCCGGTGGAGACCGAGGGGTTGGTGGTCGCGGAGAACACCTGGCCCATGCCACCGGTGGCGAGCACCACGGCGGGCGCGTGCACCGCGCCCACGCCGTCGTGCTGGCCCTCGCCCATCACGTGCAGGGTGACGCCCGCCGTGCGGCCCTCGGCGTCCGTGAGCAGGTCCAGGACGAGCGCGTTCTCGATGGTGCGCAGGCCCCGCGCGCGGACGGCGTCGACCAGCGCGCGGGAGATCTCCGCGCCGGTGGCGTCCCCGCCCGCGTGCGCGATACGGCGCCGGTGGTGGCCGCCCTCGCGGGTGAGCTGGATCGAACCCGCGTCGTCGGTGTCGAACCGGGCGCCGGTGTCGATCAGCCGCCGTACGGCGTCCGGGCCCTCGGTGACCAGGAGGCGTACGGCGTCCTCGTCGCACAGGCCCGCGCCCGCCACCAGGGTGTCGTCCAGGTGCTGTCCGGGGGTGTCGCCGTCGCCCAGGGCGGCCGCGATGCCGCCCTGCGCCCAGCGGGTGGAGCCGTCGTCCAGGCGGGCCTTGGTGACGACGACCGTCGTCAGGCCGGCCGCCTCGCAGCGCAGCGCGGCGGTCAGGCCGGCCACGCCGGAGCCGACCACCACGACGTCGGCCGGGATGGACCAGCCGGGGGCGGGCGCGTGCAGTCGTATGCCGGTGCTGGTCACAGGGCGGCTCCAGGGCTGCCGAAGGTGAGCGGGATGTTGTCGATCAGCCGGGTCGGGCCGACCCGCGCGGCGACCGCGAGGACCGCGACGCCGGTGAAGTCGTCGGCGATCTCGGTGAAGTCGGCCGGATCGACCAGGGCGAGATAGTCCAGGTCGAGCGGCGGGTCGTAGCGGGCTGCCTCGTCCAGGACCTGGCGGGCGGCCGCGCGGACGGCCGCCGGGCCGCCGGGCGCGGCGGTGGCCACGGCGTGCGCGTCGGCCGCCGCCCGCGACTCGCCTATGGCGCTCAGCGCCTCGGCACGCGCGTGCGTGGACGGCACTTCGAGGGCCCGCGCGCGCAGGGCCTCCTGGGCCGCGTGCCGGTCGCGGCCGGCGAACAGCGCGCGGGACAGGGTGAGGGCGGTGGCGCGCTCCTCGGGGGCGAGGTAGCGGTTGCGGCTGGACAGGGCGAGCCCGTCCTCCTCGCGGACCGTGGGCACGCCGACGATCTCCACGCCGAAGTTGAGGTCCCGCACCATGCGCCGGATGAGCGCCAGCTGCTGGGCGTCCTTCTGCCCGTACAGCGCCACGTCGGGCCGGGTGAGGTGCAGCAGCTTGGCGACGACGGTGAGCATGCCGTCGAAGTGGCCGGGGCGGGTGGCGCCCTCCAGCCGGCCGCCCATGGGGCCCGCGGTGACGCGCACCTGGGGCTCGCCGCCCGGGTAGACCTCCTCCACCGACGGGGCGAACACCGCGTCGGCACCCGCGCGTCCGGCGAGCCGGAGGTCGGCCTCCAGGGTGCGCGGGTAGCGGTCGAGGTCCTCACCGGCGCCGAACTGGAGCGGGTTGACGAAGACGGTGACGACGACCTCGCCGTCCGGCCCGGCGATCTCCCGGGCGGTGCGGATCAGCGTGGCGTGGCCCTCGTGCAGGGCGCCCATGGTCATCACGACGGCACGGCGGCCGTGGCGCACGCGGGCGTGCAGCTCGTCGGCGGTGCTCAGCAGGGCGGTGGTCATCGGTCGTTCCCCTCGGGGCCGTTCTCGTCGTCGTCCGCGTCGGTGCCGGTGGCGGTGCCGGGCGCGCCGCCGGTGCCGGTCTCCTGGTCGGCGAGCACGCCGAGGAGGTCCTCGGCCAGCTCGGCCTTGAGCAGGCCGTGGGCGAGGGCGCGGTCGGCGGTGGCACGCGCCATCGCCACGTACCCGGCGACGGTCTGCGGGGAGTGCTCGCGCAGCTCGGCGATGTGCGCGGCGACCGTGCCCGCGTCCCCGCGCGCGACCGGGCCGGTGAGGGCCGCGTCACCGGAGCGCAGGGCGTTGTCCAGGGCGGCGCCCAGCAGCGGGCCCAGCATCCGGTCGGGGGCGCCGACCCCGGCCGTGCGCAGCAGCTCCATGGACTGGGCGACCAGGGTGATCAGGTGGTTGGAGCCCAGGGCGAGGGCCGCGTGGTAGAGCGGGCGGCTCTCCTCGCTGATCCACTCCGGCTCGCCGCCCATCTCGATGACCAGGGCCTCGGCCGCGAGCCGCAGCTCCTCGGGCGCGGTGACGCCGAAGGAGCAGCCGGCGAGGCGCTGGACGTCGACGGGACTGCCGGTGAAGGTCATCGCCGGGTGCAGCGCCAGCGGGAGCGCGCCCGCGCGCAGGGCCGGGTCGAGCACGGAGACGCCGTACCGGCCCGAGGTGTGCACGAGGAGCTGGCCGGGGCGGACGGCGCCGGTCTCGGCGAGGCCGGTGACCAGGCCCGGCAGGGCGTCGTCGGGGACGGTGAGCAGCACCAGGTCGGCGCGCTGGAGGACCTCGGCGGGCGGCATCAGGGGCACGCCTGGCAGCATCTTCTCGGCGCGCCTGCGGGAGGCGTCGGAGACACCGGAGACGGCCACCGGGCGGTGTCCGGCGAGCTGGAGGGACGCGGCCAGGGCGGGGCCCACGCGTCCGGCGCCGACGACGCCGACGGTGAGCCGCGCGGGGCGGTCCTGGGTGCCTGTGCTGTCTGGGGGGTGGACTGTACTCACGCGACCGTGGCCTTCCCGTTCCAGTCCGCTCTGGGTACCGGACGATTTCTCGTCATGTTAACGCTATCCGGCGACCGGCCCCCGTTGTCCACAGGCTGTGGGCGGTCGCACCGGCCGGCCCGAAAACCGGGTGCCCGCTCGGGGCTCGCGCGGCATGATCCCCCGCATGAGCGACACGACCGAGGACGACCAGCGGCCTTCGACACGGGAGCGGCGCCGGACCGCGATACGCACCGCCCCGCGCGTGCTGTCGCGCGGCGGCTGGCGCGGCACCCTCCGCGAGCGCCTGACCGAGCTGACGGAGGCGGCCCCCGGGGTGTACGACCTGGACGAACCCGCCGACATCTACGGCGACGGCGTGGTGGCCGCCCTGGAGCGCCGGGTCGCGGATCTGCTCGGCACCGAGGCCGCCGTGTTCTTCCCGACCGGCACCATGGCCCAGCAGATCGCCCTGCGCTGCTGGGCCGCGCGTACCGGCGACCCGGCGGTCGCCCTGCACGCCCTGTCCCACCCCGAGGTGCACGAACGCCATGCGTTCAGCCAGGTCAGCGGGTTGCGCCCGGTCATCGTGAGCCAGGAGCCGCGCCCGGTGACGGCGGCCGACGTACACGGCCTGGACGAGCCCGTCGGCGCCCTCATGCTGGAACTCCCGCTGCGGGACGCCGGGTTCCTGCTGCCCTCCTGGGAGGAGCTGACCGGGGCGGTCGACGCCGCCCGGGAGCGCGAGGCGGTGGTGCACTTCGACGGCGCCCGCCTCTGGGAGGCCACGGAGCACTTCGGCCGCCCCCTGGAGGAGATCGCGGCTCTGGCCGACAGCGTCTACGTCTCGTTCTACAAGTCCCTCGGCGGCCTGGGCGGCGCCGCCCTCGCCGGCCCCGCGAGTCTCGTCGAGGAGGCGCGCACCTGGCGGCACCGGTACGGGGGCATGGTCTTCCAGCAGTTCCCCACCGCGCTCTCCGCCCTCGTCGGCCTGGACCGGGAGCTGCCGAGGCTTCCGGAGTACGTCCGGCACGCGCGCGTGGTCGCCGCCGCCCTGCGCGAGGGGTTCGCCGCGGCCGGGCTGCCCTGGGCGCGGGTCCACCCCGAGGTGCCGCACACCCACGACTTCCAGGTCTGGCTGCCGTTCGACCCCGAGGTCCTCGCGGAGGCGGCGGTACGGCAGGCCGAGGAGACCGGCACCCTGCTCTTCGCCGGCGGCTGGGACTCCTGCGGCCCCGGCCTGTCCCGCACGGAGACCGGGGTCCGCGCGGCGGGCCTTGAGTGGACGGCCCGGGACGTACGGGACGCGGCGGTGGACTTCGCCGGGCGGCTGGGCTGAGACACCGGCCCCTGACGGCCCGTCGATTGACGGCGGCCGTCAATCCGGGGGGCGTTGTCAGTGGCGGGGGGCACCATGGGCACATGAGCGTGACCATCGACGTCAAGGGGCTCCCGGCGGAGCGGATCTCCGTGGTGCCCTCACCGCTGGCCGAGCTGGGGATGGCCCTGCACGCGCTCAGCGAGCCCGGTCACCATCCGGACCTCCAGGGCTGGGCGACGGCCGTGACCGGCCGGCTGGACCCGTGCCTGGCGGACCGGCTCTGCGAGGCGGACTTCCTGTGGCGCACCACGTTCTCCGACGTGTTCGCCCCCTTCGCCGGACTCCCCGGCCGGCGCGAGCTGCCCGGCGGCACGCTCGCCGAGGAACTCGACCTGCTGGACAAGCTGACGGACGAGCAGTTCGTCGACGCGGCGCTGGAGTTCACCTGCCACTCCCAGTACTCCCGGCAGAGCCTCGGCCCGCTGGGCGACCCGGAGCTGCGCCGCCGCGCCCTGGACCTGGCCGCCGCGCGCGGTGCCGTCCAGGAGCGGTTCGCCCGGCGCCTGCTGGCGGACCCGCCGACGGTGCGCGCCTGGTTCCGCCAACTGGTGCTCGACTGCGACGAGGCGTTCTTCGCCGACACCTGGGCCCGGCTGCAGCCCGGACTCGCCGCCGACGCCCGGCACAAGACCGAGCTGCTGCGCCGCAGGGGTCCCGCCGAGGCCCTCTCCTCACTCTCCGCCGCGGTGTCGCTGGACGAGGAGGCGGGGCTCGTCACGATCGACAAGCTCCTGGCGGGCCGGGGCACCACCGGTGACGGCGGGCTCGTCCTGGTGCCGACCAGCCTCGGCTGGCCGCACGTGATGGTGCTGCACCGGTACGGCTGGCAGCCCGTCATCACCTATCCCGTCAAGGCCACCCGTCCCAAGGCGCCCACCGTCGAGCAGCTCACCCTGCGCATGGAGGCCCTCGCCCACCCCGCGCGCCTGCGCCTGTGCCGCCACCTCGCCCGCAGCCCGCACAGCACCAGCGAACTCGCCGACGCGCACGGCATGTCCGCACCCGAGGTGTCCCGCCACCTGGCCGTGCTCAAGAAGGCGGGCCTGATCACCAGCTGCCGCCAGGGCCGGTACGTCCAGCACCAGTTGGACCTGGCCGCCGTCTCGCGGCTGGGCAGCGACTTCATCGAGGGCGTACTGCGCTGAGCCCTGGGGCCGCCCGCCCGGAGCCCTACGGCTGCCCGCCCGCGCGGACCAGCCCCGTCTCGTAGGCGAGGACGACCACCTGGACCCGGTCGCGCAGCCCCAGCTTGGTGAGGATGCGGCCCACATGGGTCTTCACCGTGGCCTCGGAGAGGACCAGCCGGGCGGCGATCTCGCCGTTGGAGAGCCCCTGGGCGACCAGCACCATGACCTCGCGCTCGCGCTCGGTGAGCCGGGACAGCTCCGCGTGCCGGGGCTCCTCGACGGCCGAGGGCAGCATCGGGGCGAACCGGTCGAGCAGCCGGCGCGTGGTGGAGGGCGCCACGACCGCGTCCCCGCTGTGCACCGCGCGGATCGCGCTGAGCAGCTCCCCCGGCGGCACGTCCTTGAGCATGAAGCCGGAGGCGCCCGCCTTCAGCCCGGAGAACGCGTACTCGTCCAGGTCGAACGTGGTCAGGATGAGCACCTTGGGCGGCTCGGGCTCGGAGCAGATGCGCCGGGTGGTCTCCACCCCGTCCAGCTTGGGCATGCGCACGTCCATCAGGACCACGTCGACCGGGGTGGTCCGCAGCACCTGGAGCGCCTCCACCCCGTCGCCCGCCTCCGCGACGACCTCCATGTCCGGCTGGGCGGCGAGCACCATCCGGAAACCGGTGCGCAGCAGCACCTGATCGTCGACGAGCATCACGCGGATCGCCATCGGGGTCCTCTTCCGTGTCCTTCTCGGGGTGTGCGGGCTTGGGGCGTGCTTGCTTCGGGTGTGCGCGGCGCACGCGTGACAGGTGTCAGTGCGCCGGTTTCAGCGGGAGCAGCGCGCTGATGCGGAAGCCGCCGCCGGGGCGAGGACCGGCGTCCAGGGTGCCGCCGACCATGCCGACCCGCTCGCGCATGCCGATCAGGCCGTGTCCCTGGCCGTCCGCCCCGCCCTCCTCGTACAGCTCGTGCGGGGCGCCCTTGCCGTCGTCCTCGACCAGCAGGCCGAGCCCGTCGTCGAAGTACACCAGCCGCACGCTGGCGCCCGCCTCGGGTCCGCCGTGCTTGCGGGTGTTGGTGAGCGCCTCCTGCACGATCCGGTAGGCGGTCAGCTCCACCCCGCTGGGCAGCGGGCGCGGGGTGCCCTCGACCTTGAAGTCCACCGGCAGCCCGGCGTCGCGGCACTGCTCGATCAGGTCGTCAATCTGCTCCACGTCGGGCTGCGGGACGTACTCCCCGCCCTCCTGGTGCTCGCCGGTGCGCAGGACGCCCAGCAGGCGGCGCATCTCGGCCAGCGCCTGCCGGCCGGTGGAGGAGATCGTCTCCAGCGCCTGGCGGGCCTGGTCGGGGGCCGCGTCCAGGACGTAGGCGGCGCCGTCGGCCTGCACCACCATGACCGAGACGTTGTGCGCGACCACGTCGTGCAGCTCGCGGGCGATCCGGGCGCGCTCGGCGGCGACGGCGACCTTGGCCTGCGCCTCGCGCTCCTTCTCCAGCCGGGCGGCGCGCTCCTCGAGCTGGGCGAAGTAGGCGCGGCGGGTGCGCATGGAGTCGCCGAGCACCCAGGCCAGCGCGAACGGCACCGTCTGGAACACCGCGAGCGCGATCTGGCCGAGCCCGCTGACCTGCTCGTTCGGCCAGCGCAGTTGCGCCAGCGAGGCCGCGACCAGACTGGTGGCGAGCGCCAGCCTCGAGGCCCACAGGGCGCCGGTCGCGGCGACCGTGTAGACGACCACCAGCATGGTGAAGTCGGCGACGAGCGGCTCGACGTCCAGGATGAGCTGCGCCAGTCCGGTGGCCAGCACCGCGACCAGCATCAGCTCCGGCAGGCGGCGGCGCAGGGCCAGGATCACGCACAGCACGGTGGAGATCGTCCAGGCCGCGGCGAAGGAGCCGTGGTGGTGCGGGGCGCCGTCCATGTTCACCACGCTCACGCCGGAGAGCCCGAGCAGGACGACGGCCCAGAAGCAGTCGACCCCTGTGGGGTGGCGGCGGAGGAAGTCATAGAGGCGCTGCACGTCATCAGCGTAAGGAAACCCGGAGCGCGCACGGGTCAGCCGGAGGGGCGATCCGTGCCCGGCACACGTACGCCGCAGGGTGGATGCCCCGGTCCTCTGTACGCATAGGCCGACCCGGTGGGTGTGCGCCTAGGCTGACCCGGTGCGGGAGATGTCGGAGCAGGGCTGGCGGGACGCCACCGAGGCGGCGCTGTACGGCCCACGGGGCTTCTACCGGCGTCCCGAGGGACCCGCGGGTCACTTCCGTACCTCCGTGCACGCCTCGCCGCTGTTCGCCGCCGCCGTGGCCCGGCTGCTGTGCCGGGTGGACGGGGCGCTGGGACGGCCCGAGGTGCTGGACTTCGTCGATCTCGGCGCGGGGCGCGGGGAGCTGGTCCAGGGCGTGCTGGCCGCGCTGCCGGACGAGGTGGCGGCGCGCACGCGGGCGTACGCCGTGGAGGTCGCGGACCGGCCCCCGGGGCTGGACGAGCGGATCGCGTGGCGGGCCGAGGTGCCCGAGGCGGTCACCGGGCTGCTGTTCGCCAACGAGTGGCTGGACAACGTGCCCGTGGACGTGGCCGAGACCGACGGCGCGGGGATCCCCCGGCTGGTGCTGGTCGCGCCGGACGGCACCGAGCGGCTCGGGGAGCCCGTGACGGGCGCGGCGGCGGAGTGGCTGGCCCGCTGGTGGCCGCCGGCCGCCGAGGAGGGGCTGCGGGCGGAGATCGGGCTGCCGAGGGACCGGGCCTGGGCGGCAGCCGTCGGCCGGGTGGAGCGCGGGCTCGCGGTGGCCGTGGACTACGCCCACACCCTCGGCACCCGCCCGCCCTACGGCACGCTCACCGCGTTCCGGGCGGGCCGGGAGACGGCACCCGTGCCCGACGGGACCTGCGACATCACCGCGCACGTCGCCCTGGACGCCTGCGCGGCGGCCGGGAGCGGCCGCGGCACCCCTCGCCTGCTCACCCAGCGAGAGGCCCTGCGCGCGCTGGACGTCACCGGCGCGCGCCCCCCGCTCACGCTGGCCGCCACCGACCCCGCCGCCTACGTACGCGCCCTCGCCGGCGCCGGAGCCGCCGCGGAACTCACCGCACCGGGCGGCCTCGGCGACTTCGGCTGGCTCCTCCAGCCGGCCGGGCTGCCCGAGGCTCCTCTGTGACCTACTTGTCGATGTCGCCCACGACGAAGAACAGCGACCCCAGGATCGCCACCATGTCGGAGACCAGCGTCCCCGGCAGCAGCTCGCCCAGCACCTGGATGTTGTTGTACGACGCCGACCGCAGCTTCAGCCGGTACGGCGTCTTCTCACCCTTGCTGACGAGGTAGTAGCCGTTGATGCCCAGCGGGTTCTCGGTCCAGGCGTAGGTGTGCCCCTCGGGCGCCTTCAGCACCTTGGGCAGCCGCTGGTTGACCGGACCGGGCGGCAGCTCCGCGAGCCGGTCCAGGCAGGCGTCCGCGAGGTCGAGCGCGTTGTGGGTCTGCTCCAGCAGCACCTCGAACCGGGCCAGGCAGTCGCCCTCGGTCCGGGTGACGACCTTCAGGGTGTCCTGGAGGTCCCCGTAGGCGAGGTACGGCTCGTCGCGGCGCAGGTCGAAGTCGACGCCCGAGGCGCGGGCGATGGGCCCGCTCACCCCGTACGCGTGCACGGCCTGGGGGGTGAGCGCACCCACGCCCCGCGTGCGCCCCCGGAAGATCTCGTTGCCGAGGACCAGGTCGTCGAAGACGTCCATGCGGGAGCGGACGGCGGCCACCGCGTCCCGCGCGCGCCCGGTCCAGCCGTCGGTCAGGTCCTCCTTGAGGCCGCCGACCCGGTTGAACATGTAGTGCATGCGGCCGCCGGAGACCTCCTCCATCACGTTCTGGAGCACCTCGCGCTCGCGGAACGCGTAGAAGACCGGCGTGATCCCGCCCAGCTCCAGCGGATAGGAGCCGAGGAACATCAGGTGGTTGAGCACCCGGTTCAGCTCGGCGAGCAGGGTCCGGGTCCACACCGCGCGCTCGGGCACCTCCATGCCGAGCATCCGCTCGACGGCGATGACCACGCCCAGCTCGTTGGAGAACGCCGAGAGCCAGTCGTGGCGGTTGGCCAGCATGATGATCTGCCGGTAGTCACGGGCCTCGAACAGCTTCTCCGCGCCCCGGTGCATATAGCCGATCACCGGCTCGGCGCGCTCGATGCGCTCGCCGTCCAGCACAAGGCGCAGCCGGAGCACGCCGTGCGTGGAAGGGTGCTGCGGGCCGATGTTGAGCACCATGTCGGTGCTCTCGGCGGCACCGCCGATCCCGACCGTGGTCTCCGTGGCAGTCATGCGTCCCAGTCTCCCCTACGCGCGCGTGCGCGGCGGAAACGGGCGGTGCGGGTCAGGACGCCGCGCTGCGCAGCCCCTCCACGTCGATGTGCTCGGTCTCGTCGTGCGCGGTCAGGTCGATGACCTGGCCCACGTCGTAGGTGCCGGCGGGCTTGTACGCCGTCCCGGCGTCCGCCTTGTGCAGGGCGAGGGCCTCCTGTCCGACCACGTCGGCCAGGTCCTCGTTGCGCACGTCCAGCGCCGCCGAGGTGTCCTTCTGCGTACCGAAGAAGTCGAACCCGCCCTCGACGAGCGGGCGCCGGGAGGGCGCGGCCGGCACGACGGCGACGGCGGTCGGCACGGTGAAGTGCCCGGCGGGCCGCTGGCCGGTGGACCGGGCGGGCACCACGGCCGTTCCGGGGGTGTGCGCCTGTGCCTCCTCCGGGGTCTCTTCGGCGGTGGTGTGCGCCTCGGTCACTTCGCCTTCGGCGTCCACGGGTCCCAGACCCTCGGCGGCGGTGTGGTCGCCGGTGTCGCCGGCCCCGGTGCCCGCACTGTCCGGATCTCCTTTGGCGACGGCTTCCACCTCGGCCCCCGCCTCGGCCTCGGGCTCGGGCTTGTCCTCGGCCTCGGCCTCGGGCTCCTCCGCCGACCGCTCCAGCCGCGCCAGGGCGGTCGCGGCCTTCAGGTACAGCTCCTTGGCCGGGACGGGCTCCGCGGCCCGGGGGGCCTCGGTGGTGTCCACCCCGGCCTCCGCGCTCGGGCCGGCCGTCAGCGCGAGCGCGCCGGACTCCGGCACCGCCTCGATCTCCAGCAGCCGCCGCCCCTCCAGCGCGCTGGCCCGCTCGGTCTCCGCGGTCGCGTACCGGCGCAGCAGGGAGGCGTGTTCGTTGCGCAGCCCGGCCAGTTCGGCGCGCTTGGCCCGCAGGCGCCGCTCCAGCTTGGCGCGCAGCTCGCGCGACTCCTCCAGGTCGGTCTCCAGTTCGGCGACCCGTTCGTCGTACCGCCACTCGTCGCTGACCCGCGCGCGGGTCAGCTCGGCGACCTGCTTGCCCGCCTGCGCGTCCCACTGGCGCATCACGACAGCGCCGCCGACCGCCGTGAGCGCGGCGACGCCGGCCAGGGCGCGCACCACCCCGAGGGAGGTGAACACCCAGGGCGTCAGCGCGCAGACGACGGCGACACCGGCGATCGCGGAGGGAGGCAACAGCCGGTGCAGAGGCGGTGAATGGCGGTGGCGTCCACGTGGCATGGCCAGAAACTTACCGCGCGTAGGCACCTCATGGGCCCCCGAGGCCCAAAAATCCGGCCACGGCAAGGGCTTCACGGGGTTTCGGCACCCCGGCTCAACGGTCGCTGAGCTGCCCGCTGAGCCACTGGAGGGCGGGCGGGACCTCGCGCCGCCAGGTGTTGAAGTTGTGCCCGCCGCTCTCCAGGATGATGGAGGAGATCCTGGTCCGGCCGGTGGCGCGCACCTCCTTCACGAACCTGAGCGTGTCCCGGTAGTTGTGTTCGCCGATCTTGCTGCTGGTGACGAGCAGGGAGGTGTCGGGGGCCGGTTCGTGCGCGAGCAGCCAGTGCAGATCGGCGTGATCACGCAGGCTGCGGTCGCCGTGGAAGAGGTCGCCGGTGGTGGGGTCGACGGGCGCGGTGTAGTAGGCCGACAGGCCGGCGCCGGCCGCGTAGACGTCCGGGTGGCGCATGGCGACCTTCAGGGAGCAGTAGCCGCCGGTGGAGTCGCCGATGATGCCCCAGCTTCCGGGGCGGGCACCGGCCCGGTAGTGCGCGAGGACGGCCTCGGGGAGGTCCTTGGCGAAGAAGGTCTCGGTCTGCGGGCCCTGGGGGATGTCCACGCACTCGGTGTCACGCGGGGGCGCCACGGTGGGCCGCATCATCACCAGGATCATGGGCTGCGCCCGCCCGTCCTTGGCCAGACTCCGTGCGACGGCCGGGTACTTGAGCTTGGTGACGAGCGCCTGCGCGGTGCCGGGGTAACCGGTCAGCACCACCGAGACCGGGAACGTACGGGTACGGAACCGGGGCTGGAAGTACTCCGGGGGCAGATAGACGTAGGCCGGGGTGGCGATGCGGGAGATCCGGCCGACGATGTCGACCTTCTGGACCTGGCCCACCGCCGAGGCCCGCGAACCGCCGTCGCCCGGAGGGGACTTGATGCTCACCACCCGGAGCGGGCCACCCGCGCCGGTGTTCGTCGCCGACTGGTCGACCAGGACGCCCTGTTCGGTCTCCCGGCCCAGCAGGTCGTCCCAGCCCGCGTAGAAGCCGAAGCTCTGGTTGGCGGCCACCCCGAGGGAGCAGATGAGTGCCAGCTGGGTGGCGAGCAGCAGGCCGATCCGGCCGCCCAGGGCAGCCCAGCTCCGCCGGGCCAGGCGCGGCCACAGCCACAGCGTGGCCCCGAACAGCACCACGGCGACCGCCACCGCCAGCACCAGAAGTGAGTTGCTCGTGAGACCCATGGCTTTTCCTGCCTGCGCTTTCCGCCTCGGACACCGTGCCGTGACACGGACTTGCCCCAGGCTTTCCTTGACCTTTGACCCGACTTTCCGGAGCGGGAGGAACCTGTCTCCCCAAGACACCGTCCTAGAGGGCGCAATGTCACCGGATGCCCGATCGGCACCGGGTTTCAAGGTCTCTCGCAGAGCTACGGGATGCGATGTCTGTCAGGATAGATGGGGAATTGTCAGGCGGGGTTCCGCGGGGTTCGAACCGGGCGCGGCGCATACTGCGCGGCCCGCGCGCCGAGGCCGTCCCCACCGTGATCGGCCGGGCGTGCGCCCTCGTCGGCCTGATCGACATCGCGGCGGGCGTGTTCCCGCGCTTCCGTCACAGCCGTATGCACGCCATCGCGGAGGCGCTGCCCGGCTCCTTCGGGCCGTTCGCCGCGGCCCTCTCGCTCAGCGCGGGCGTGCTGCTGCTCCTGCTCGCGCACGGGCTCAAACGCCGCAAGCGGCGCGCCTGGCGGGCCGCCGTCGTGCTGCTGCCGGCCGGCGCGGTCGCCGAGTTCGTGTACCGGCACTCGGTGCTCGGGGTGCTCATCTCCCTCGCGCTCCTGGTCCCGCTGCTGCGCCACCGCGCCGAGTTCGCCGCCCTGCCCGACCCGCGCAGCCGCTGGCGGGCGCTGGCCAACTTCGTCCTCATGAGCGCCGGTTCCCTCGTCCTCGGACTGGTCATCGTCAGCGTCCACCCCAACCGGACGCTCGGCGACCCGAGCCTGGCCGATCGGCTGACCCACGTCGTCTACGGCCTGTTCGGCTTCGAGGGCCCCGTCGACTACCAGGGCAGCACCTCCTGGACCGTCGCCATCTCCCTCGGCGCCCTCGGCTGGCTCACCGCCGTCACCACCAGCTACTTCGCCTTCCGGCCCGAACACCCCGCCGCCCGCCTGACCGAGGAGGACGAGGCGCGCCTCAGGGACCTGCTGCGGCGGCACGGCCGCCGCGACTCCCTCGGCCACTTCGCGCTGCGCCGGGACAAGGCCGTCGTCTTCTCCCCCAGCGGCAAGGCCGCCGTCACCTACCGGGTCGTCTCCGGCGTGATGCTGGCCAGCGGCGACCCCATCGGGGACGTCGAGGCGTGGCCCGGCGCCATCGAGCGCTTCATGGACGAGGCCAAGGCCCACTCCTGGACCCCCGCCGTCATGGGCTGCTCGGAGACGGGCGGCGAGGTGTGGACCCGGGAGACCGGCCTGGACGCCCTGGAGCTGGGCGACGAGGCGGTGGTCGACGTCGCGGATTTCTCCCTCGCCGGACGCGCGATGCGCAACGTGCGCCAGATGGTCAAGCGCATCGAGCGGGCCGGCTACGAGACCCGCGTCCGGCGCGTCCGTGACCTCTCCGACGGCGAGCTGGAGCGCGTACGGCTGGCCGCCGAGGCATGGCGGGGCACCGACAACGAGCGGGGCTTCTCCATGGCGCTGGGCCGCATCGGCGACCCCGCCGACGGCGACTGCCTGATCGCCACCGCCCACAAGCAGGACGACACACCCGGCCCGTACGGCGATCTGAAGGCGGTCCTGCACTTCGTGCCGTGGGGCGAGGACGGCGCGTCGCTGGACCTGATGCGCCGTGACCGGCTGGCCGACCCCGGCATGAACGAGCTGCTCATCGTCGCCGCCCTCCAGGCCGCGCCGAAGCTCGGCATCACCCGGGTCTCGCTCAACTTCGCCATGTTCCGCTCCGCCCTCGCGCGCGGCGAGAAGATCGGCGCCGGGCCGGTGCTGCGGGCCTGGCGGGGGCTGCTGGTGTTCCTCTCCCGCTGGTTCCAGATCGAGTCGCTGTACAAGTTCAACGCCAAGTTCCAGCCCCGCTGGGAGCCCCGCTTCGTGGTCTACCGGGCCTCGGCCGACCTGCCCCGCATCGGCTTCGCCGCGATGCAGGCGGAGGGCTTCGTGGACCTCGCGCTGCCACTGCCCCGCTTCCTGCGGCGCCGCCGGAACGCCGCCGCCCGACCCTGCGCGCACCGCTCCCACGAGCACGGCGTACGGGCCGCCTGACCCGGCCGGACCAATCCCGCCGAGCTCGCGCCAAGGCCCGCGAAGGCCCCGGACCGCCTTGCCGAGGCGGTCCGGAAGAGGCCGTTCCGTACCGACCCGCGCACCTTCGCCGTGCACCTCGGGGCCTACGCTGAACGTATGAAGAACCTCAGCGGGCGCGGCGAAGTGGCGGGTCTTCCGACGTGGGACCGCTGCGCGGTCATGGGCGTCGTCAACGTCACCCCCGACTCCTTCTCCGACGGCGGCCGCTGGTTCGACACCACGGCCGCCGTCAAGCACGGGCTCGACCTCGCGGCCGAGGGCGCCGACCTGGTCGACGTCGGCGGCGAGTCCACCCGGCCCGGCGCGACCCGCGTCGACGAGGCCGAGGAGCTGCGCCGCGTGGTCCCCGTCGTGCGCGGGCTGGCCGCCGAGGGCGTGACGGTCTCCGTGGACACCATGCGCGCGGCCGTCGCCGAGCAGGCGCTCGCGGCGGGCGCCGTCCTCGTCAACGACGTCAGCGGCGGCCTCGCCGACCCCGCGATGCTGCCCGTGGTCGCCCGGACCGGCGCCCCCTTCGTGGTCATGCACTGGCGCGGCCTCCTGGAGGGCGGCAACGTCCGGGGCGACTACGAGGACGTCGTCACCGAGGTCTGCGACGAGCTCCACGCGCGCGTGGAGGCCGTCCTCGCGGCGGGCGTCGCCCCGGAGCGCATCGTCGTCGACCCCGGCCTCGGCTTCTCCAAGGAGGCGGAGCACGACCTCGCCCTCCTCGCCCACCTGGACCGGCTCCGCGCGCTGGGCCACCCCCTCCTGGTGGCCGCCTCACGCAAACGCTTCCTCGGCCGCGTCCTGGCAGGACCCGGGGGCCCCACCCCGCCGGCCCGCGAACGCGACGCCGCCACCGCCGCCGTCTCCGCCCTCGCCGCCCACGCCGGCGCCTGGGCCGTCCGCGTCCACGAGGTACGCGCCACGGCCGACGCGGTCCGCGTGGCCCGCGCGGTGGAGGGGGCCCGGTGAGCGCCGCGGACGTGGACGTCGAAGAGGTGTCCGCAGCCAACACCTCCTTCTACGAGGCGATGGAGCGCGGCGACTTCGAGGAGGTGGCCGGGCTCTGGCTGGCCCCCGCCGACCTGGGCGTCGACGAGGAGTACCACGACCCCGCCGACACCGGGGTCGTCTCCTGTGTCCACCCCGGCTGGCCGGTGCTCACCGGGCGCGGCGAGGTGCTCAGGTCGTACGCGCTGATCATGGCGAACACCGACTACATCCAGTTCTTCCTCACCGACGTGCATGTCTCCGTCACCGGGAACACCGCGATCGTGAGCTGCACCGAGAACATCCTCAGCGGCGGGCCCGCGCCCGAGGAGGGCGAGGAGCTGGGGCCGCTGGTCGGGCAGCTCGTCGTCGCCACCAACGTGTTCCGGCGCACCCCCGAGGGCTGGAAGCTGTGGTCCCACCACGCCTCCCCGGTCCTCGCCACGTCCGAGGACGACGAGGAGGACGAGGAGGACGGCGGCGACCAGGGCGTCGGGCCGGACGACGGCACGCTGGCCTGAAGCCGTGGTTGGAATCACGTTCACCGGGGTAGGTGCGGCTACCACCGACGGCACGAACGGCTCCCCCTGGGCGGACACCCGGGCAAACGCTCGGTGAACCCTTCCGGTACCGGAGCCGGGCCACACCCCCGTGGCCCGGCCTTGTCCGTGCGCGCAGGTAGATTCGTCCAGGGCCGGTGTGCCGCCCGAGCGCGGCAGCGACCGGCCGTTCCCGACGATTGCAGGAGTGATTCGCGTGGATCGTGTCGCGCTGCGGGGCCTGAAGGCCCGTGGGCACCACGGGGTGTTCCCCAAGGAACGCGAGGAGGGCCAGACCTTCATCGTGGACCTCGTCCTGGGTCTGGACACCCGCCCGGCCGCGGCCGACGACGACCTCACCAAGACCGTGCACTACGGCATCGTGGCCGAGGAGGCCGTCGCCGTGGTCGAGGGCGAGCCGGTCAACCTGATCGAGACCCTCGCCGAGCGGATCGCGCAGACCTGCCTGAAGCACGAAGGGGTCCAGGAGATCGAGGTCTGCGTCCACAAGCCGGACGCCCCGATCACCGTCCCCTTCGACGACGTGACCGTCACCATCCTCCGGAGCCGAGCATGACCCGCCCCTTCAGCAAGGGTCACAGCGACCCCACCGTCCAGCCGGTGCCCGCGTCCGTCGTCCAGCAGGTCGACGACGCCGACTCCACCCTGCACAACCCCCAGCGGGCCGTCCTCTCCCTCGGCTCCAACCTCGGCAACCGCCTGGAGACCCTCCAGGGCGCCGTGGACGCGCTGGAGGACACCCCCGGCGTCCGCGTCAAGGCCGTCTCCCCGGTCTACGAGACCGAGCCGTGGGGCGTCGAGCCCGGCAGCCAGCCCTCGTACCTGAACGCGGTCGTGGTCCTGAAGACCACCCTGCCGCCGTCCTCGCTGCTGGAGCGGGCGCAGGCGGTCGAGGAGGCGTTCCACCGGGTCCGCGACGAGCAGTGGGGCCCGCGCACGCTGGACGTCGACATCGTGTCCTACGCCGACGTCACCTCCGCCGACCCCCGGCTCACCCTCCCCCACCCGCGCGCCCACCAGCGGGCCTTCGTCCTCGCCCCCTGGCACGACGTGGACCCCGCCGCCGAGCTGCCCGGCCAGGGCGCGGTCGCCGGTCTGCTGTCCGCCGTCACCCGCGAGGGAGTCGCGCCCCGCGCGGATCTGGAACTCCGACTGCCCGAGTAGTCGTTAAGGTCGACAACGACCACGGGCCCGGCACGGTCCGGGGGGACCTGAAGGGACACCGTGAAACAGCTTCGCATCAGGGTGCTGGCAGGCGTGTTCGTCGTCGCCGGAGTCCTGTCCTGGGCCGGCGCGCGCCTCTGGAACTCGCTCGGCACCCTGCCCGGCGTACCGGTGGCCGCGCCCATCGTGCTCGCGCTGATCGCCGTGGTCCTGTTCGCCACGGCGCTCTCCCTGCGCGCCCGCCTCAAGGCCCAGCGCGAGCGCCGCCCCGACGCCAAGGGCGTCGACCCGATGATGGCCGCCCGCGCGGTCGTCTTCGCCCACGCCAGCGCACTGGTCGCCGCCCTGGTCAGCGGCGTCTACGGAGGCACCGGCGTCCTCCTGCTGGAACTCCTCGACATCCCCGCCCGCCGTGACCAGGCCATCTACGCCGGCTTCTCCGTCCTCGCCGGCTTCGCGGTCATAGCGGCCGCCCTCCTCCTCGAACGCGTCTGCCGCCTCCCCGAGGACGACGACACCCCACCCACCGGCACGGAACCGGCGGCCTGAGGGGCCGCCGGTCCGCCGGATCGAGTGGGGTGCGGTGGGGCGCTGTTCAGCGCGCCATGATGAGGCTCATCGCCTCGTTGCGGGTCGTCGCGTCCCGGAGCTGGCCGCGCACCGCCGAGGTGATGGTCTTCGCGCCCGGCTTGCGGATGCCGCGCATGGACATGCACATGTGCTCGCACTCGATCACGACGATCACTCCGCGCGGCTCGAGTATCTCCATCAACGAGTCGGCGATCTGCGTGGTGAGCCGCTCCTGCACCTGCGGGCGGCGCGCGTACACGTCCACCAGCCGGGCGAGCTTCGACAGGCCCGTGATCTTCCCCGTGACCGACGGGATGTAGCCCACGTGGGCCACGCCCCGGAAGGGGACCAGATGGTGCTCACAGGTGCTGTAGACCTCGATGTCCTTCACCAGGACCATCTCGTCGTGTCCGAGGTCGAACGTCGTGGTGAGCACGTCCTCCGGACGCTGCCGAAGCCCGGAGAAGATCTCCCGGTACGCCCGTGCCACCCGTGCCGGGGTTTCCAGGAGGCCCTCGCGGTCGGGGTCCTCGCCGACGGCTATCAGGAGCTCGCGCACGGCGTTCTCGGCGCGTTTCTCGTCGAACTCGCCGATGGTGCCGTCTCCGGCCAGCGTCACGGGGTCGGTCATGTGGTGCCTCGTTCCTGTGCGTCCAGCGCGCGGACATGGTGAAATGCCGCGCCCCCCAGGCTAGAACCCGGGGGGCGCGGCATACATTCCGGCCAGTGGCCGAAGGGGGTGTCAGCTCTCGGGGCGGTCCTCGGGGGACGGCTCCGGGACCGGACCGTGCTCGGTCGTCGTGGACTTGACCGTGCTGATCGCGGGCGTCGAGCCGTTCGCACCGTTGGTCAGTGCCAGCTCCCGGGGGGAGAGCACCGGCGGGCGGGTGGACGGCGTACGCCGCGAGGAGCCGGTCCAGGCCGGACGCGGCGGGCGCTTGTGGATCGACGCGAACACCTCGGCGATCTCCTCCTTGCCCAGGGTCTCCTTCTCCAGGAGCGCCAGGACCAGGTTGTCGAGCACGTCCCGGTTCTCGACCAGGATCTCCCACGCCTCGTTGTGCGCGGTCTCGATGAGCTTCTTGACCTCTTCGTCGACCAGCCCGGCGACCTCTTCCGAGTAGTCGCGCTGGTGCGACATCTCACGGCCGAGGAAGGGCTCGGAGTTGTCGCCGCCGAACTTGATGGCGCCGAGCCGCTCGGTCATGCCGTACTGGGTGACCATCGCGCGGGCCACGTTGGTGGCCTTCTCGATGTCGTTCGCGGCGCCGGTGGTCGGGTCGTGGAAGACCAGTTCCTCCGCCGCGCGTCCGCCCAGCATGTAGGCGAGCTGGTCGAGCATCTCGTTGCGCGTGGTCGAGTACTTGTCCTCGTCCGGGAGCACCATCGTGTAGCCCAGGGCACGGCCGCGGGACAGGATGGTGATCTTGTGGACGGGGTCGGAGTTCGGTGAGGCCGCCGCGACCAGGGCGTGTCCGCCCTCGTGGTACGCGGTGATCTTCTTCTCCTTGTCCGACATGATCCGGGTCCGCTTCTGCGGGCCCGCGACCACACGGTCGATCGCCTCGTCCAGCGCCTTGTTGTCGATCAGCTTCTGGTCGCTGCGCGCGGTGAGCAGCGCGGCCTCGTTGAGCACGTTGGCCAGGTCGGCGCCGGTCATGCCGGGGGTCCGGCGGGCGACGGCGGCCAGGTCGACGTCGGGCGCGACCGGCTTGCCCTTCTGGTGGACCTTGAGGATCTCCAGGCGGCCCTGGAGGTCCGGCGGGTCGACCGCGATCTGCCGGTCGAATCGACCGGGACGCAGCAGGGCCGGGTCCAGGATGTCGGGCCGGTTCGTGGCGGCGATCAGGATGACGCCGCCCTTCACGTCGAAGCCGTCCATCTCGACCAGGAGCTGGTTCAGGGTCTGCTCGCGCTCGTCGTGACCGCCGCCGAGTCCGGCACCACGGTGCCGGCCGACCGCGTCGATCTCGTCGACGAAGACGATCGCCGGGGCGTTCGCCTTGGCCTGCTCGAACAGGTCACGTACCCGGGAGGCACCAACACCGACGAACATCTCGACGAAGTCGGAACCGGAGATCGAGTAGAACGGGACCCCGGCCTCGCCCGCGACGGCACGCGCCAGCAGGGTCTTGCCGGTACCCGGGCGGCCGTACAGCAGCACGCCCTTGGGGATCTTGGCGCCGACGGCCTGGAACTTGGCCGGCTCCTGGAGGAACTCCTTGATCTCGTGGAGCTCCTCGACGGCCTCGTCACAGCCGGCGACGTCGGAGAAGGTGGTCTTCGGCGTGTCCTTGGTGATGAGCTTCGCCTTGGACTTGCCGAAGTTCATGACCCGCGAACCACCGCCCTGCATCTGGTTCATCAGGAACAGGAACACGACCACGATCAGGACGAAGGGCAGCAGGGTGAGCAGCACGCCGACGAACGGGCTCTGCTTCGAGGGGGAGACGGTGTATCCCTCGGTGATCTGCTTGTCCTGGTACTTGTTCTGCAGGGTCTGCGCCAGTGCCACGCCCTGGTCGCCGATGTAGCTCGCCTGGATCTTCGAGCTGTCCTTGACCTTGACGCCGTCCTTGAGCGTGACCTTGATGGTCTGCTCGTCACCGGTGGTCAGCTTGGCCGACTTGATCTTGTTGTCGTTGATCGCCGCCACGACCTGGCCGGTGTCCACCGTCTTGTAGCCGCCGGAATCGCCGACGACCTGCATCAACACGACCACGGCAAGGACGGCCAGCACGATCCACATGACCGGCCCACGGAAGTATCGCTTCACGTCCATCCACACGGAGCGGTGACGCCCCGTCCCTCCTGCCATAGTGAGTTTGATAAGACAGTTCTTCTGACGGTACCCCAGCCTCGTCGTCCGCAGCCGCACTCGGCGGGCCGGACGGACCACGGCCCGTCTTCCAATGCTCCAACGTCACGGAGCCCGCCGGGGTTCCCGATCTTCCCCGGCGGTGTGCGCCGCCCGGGTCAGCCGCCGTAGACGTGGGGCGCGAGCGTACCGACGAACGGGAGGTTCCGGTACTTCTCGGCGTAGTCCAGGCCGTAGCCGACCACGAACTCGTTCGGGATGTCGAAGCCGGCCCACTCCACGTCGATGGCGACCTTGGCGGCGTCCGGCTTGCGCAGCAGCGTGCACACCTTCAGGGAGGCGGGCTCGCGCGAGCCGAGGTTGTTGATCAGCCAGGACAGGGTCAGCCCGGAGTCGATGATGTCCTCGACGATCAGGACGTGCCGCCCCTTGATGTCGGTGTCGAGGTCCTTGAGGATGCGGACGACACCGGAGGACTGGGTGCCCGCGCCGTAGGAGGACACGGCCATCCAGTCCATGGTGACGGGGGTGGACAGCGCGCGCGCCAGGTCCGCCATGACCATGACGGCGCCCTTGAGGACTCCGACGATCAGCAGGTCCTTGCCCGCGTACTCCGCGTCGATCTTGGCGGCCAGCTCGGCCAGCTTCGCGTCGATCTCTTCCTTGGTGATGAGCACCCGCTGGAGGTCGGCACCCATGTCTTTCGCGTCCACCCGCATCACTTTCGGTCGTCCCGCATTTATGGCCGCGCCGGCGGCCACCGGCAGGCCCGGCCCGTCGGAGTCGGGCTCCGGGGGTCGGGATTTCAGCCTTGCCGAATCACCAGTCTGCCACCCTGCCGCCGGGCGACGACCTTGCCCGGCAGATTGATGGCCCCCTGGCCGCGCCAGCCGGTGATCAGGCGGTCCATCTCCTCGACGTGCCGGGCGAAGAGCGAACCGGCGGGGGCGCCCGCCTCGATGGCGGCCCGGCGCAGCACCCGGCGGCGCACCGCGGGGGGCAGCGCGTAGAGCTTGGCGCACTCCAGCATGCCCTCGGCGTCCCGTACGGAGGACTCGGCCTGGCCGGCCCAGGCGTCCAGGGCGTCGGCGTCGTCGCGGGAGAGCTGGGCGGTGCGGGCGAGCGCCTCCACGACGCCCTTGCCGAGCGCCTTCTCCAGCGCGGGCAGACCCTCGTGGCGCAGCCGGGAGCGGGTGTAGGCCGGGTCGGTGTTGTGCGGGTCGTCCCAGACGGGCAGCGACTGGACCAGGCACGCCTTGCGGGCGGTCTGCCGGTCGAGCTGGAGGAACGGGCGCCGGTAACGGCCGTCGGCCCCCGAGACCGCGGCCATGCCGGACAGGGAGCGGATGCCGGAGCCGCGGGCGAGGCCGAGCAGGACGGTCTCGGCCTGGTCGTCGCGGGTGTGGCCGAGCAGGACGGCGGCGGCGCCGTGACGTTCGGCGGCGGCGTCCAGGGCGGCGTACCGGGCGTCCCTCGCGGCTGCCTCGGGGCCGCCGTCCCGGCCCACGGTGACCGTGACGGACTCGACGGGGGCGAGGCCGAGCTCGCGCAGTCTGAGGGCGACCTCCTCGGCGCGCAGGGCGGAGCCGGGCTGGAGGCCGTGGTCGACGGTGACGCCGCCGGCGCGCAGGCCGAGGCGGGGTGCCTCGAAGGCGAGGGCGGAGGCGAGCGCCATGGAGTCGGCGCCGCCGGAGCAGGCGACGAGGACGAGCGGCGCGGTGGCGGGGGCGGGGCCCCGGTGGCGCTGCGCGGTGCTCGGGCCGCCGGTTCGGTGGGCGACGGCGACGGCGCCGTGGCCGCTGCCGCCGTGGGCGGTGCTGCCGTGCTCGGCGGCCTGGCCGGTGGCGATGTCGTGGAGGACGCGGCGGACCGCCAGGCGTATCGCCGCGACCGCGGGATGGGGACCCATGTCCGGTTCCCTTCATGAAGTTTCGGGGGACGAGCCCGAATTCCGGTCACTCAGAGTGCGTCGATGGTGACAGAAGCGGGCCCTTCCCCGAGCATTGCACGCCTACGCATGGCTGACGGTCCCTCGGACGGGTGATTGGAGGGGCGTTTCCCTGCCGTCCGCCCGCTCTCAGGGTTCAGTCGTGCGGTGCACGCGCGCGACCCAGCCGGCCGGGTCGGAGATCTCGGCCTTGGTGGGCAGCGTGTTGGGCGAGGTCCACACCCGGTTGAAGCCGTCCATGCCGACCTCGTCCACGACCGCGCGGACGAAGCGCTCGCCGTCGCGGTACTGGCGCAGCTTGGCGTCGAGTCCGAGGAGCTTGCGCAGCGCGAGGTCGAGGCGGGAGGCGCCCTTGGCGCGGCGCTGCTGGAACTTCTCGCGGATCTCGGCGACGCTCGGCACGACCTCGGGGCCGACGCCGTCCATGACGAAGTCGGCGTGCCCCTCCAGCAGGGACATGACGGCGGTGAGGCGCCCGAGGATCTCCCGCTGGGCGGGGCTCTGGACCAGCTCCACCAGCGAGCGTCCGCCGTCCTCCTGCTCGCCCTCGGGGCGGCCTCCGGCGAGCGACTGGGCGGCCTCCCGGATGCGCTCGAGGAACGTCATCGGGTCGACGTCGGTCTCCGCGAGGAACGCCTGGATCTCGCCCTCCAGGTGGTCGCGGAGCCAGGGCACGGCGGTGAACTGGGTGCGGTGGGTCTCCTCGTGCAGGCACACCCAGAGCCGGAAGTCGTGGGGGTCCACGTCGAGTTCGCGCTCCACGTGGACGATGTTCGGGGCGACGAGCAGCAGCCGGCCGCCTCCGCCGGGCGCGGTGCCCGCGGGCAGGTCGGGGGCGGTGGGGGCGAAGGTCTCGTACTGGCCGAGGACGCGGGAGGACAGGAACGACAGCAGCATGCCGAGTTCCACGCCGGTCACCTTGCCGCCGACGGCACCGAGGACGGCGTTGCCCGCGCCGGGGCCGCGCCGCTCCTGCATCTTGTCGAGCAGCGGCCTCAGCAGCTCCCGGAACCCGGCGACGTTGGCCCGTACCCAGCCGGGCCGGTCGACGACCAGTACGGGGGTGTCGTGGACGTCCTCGGTCCCCATGCGAGTGAAGGCGCGGACGTGTTCCTCGGAGACCTTGGCGTGCCGGCGCAGCTCCGCCACCACCGCCCTGGCCTCGTCCCTGGTGATCTCCGGCCCCGGCCGCACGAGCCGCGTCGCGGTCGCCACCGCGAGGTTCCAGTCGACCATCCCCTGAGAAGCGGTGCCACCGAAGCTCGTCATGCGTCAACCGTACGTGAGCCCCCGCCGTCGGGGCAGTCCGCGAACCGGGCCGGGCGGGGCCCCGGTGGGCGGCGTTCGGCGGTGCAGGGACCGGCGGAGACGGGTGCGGATGCCCCTGCCTCGGGACGAGCAGCCCGCACCGCGCCGGGCGTCCCGCCGAGGGGGGGGCGCCCGGCGGGCCGTGTCCCGCCCGGCCGGACCCCCGTCGAGCCGCCGGAGGCTAGCCGCAGCCGCAGTTGGCCAGGGTGGTCGCCGTGTGGTCCAGCGCGGACTGGGCGGACTGGGGGTCGGTGGTGCCCGAGGTGAGGAAGGCGAAGGTGAGGAGGCGGCCGTCCTTGGTGACGACCGTGCCGGCGAGGGAGTTGACGCCGGTCAGGGTGCCGGTCTTGGCGCGGATGAGGCCGGCCGCGCCGCCGTCGGCGTAGCGCTCGGCGAGGGTGCCGGTGAAACCGCCGACGGGCAGGCCGGTGAGGACGGGGCGCAGGCCGGGCCGGGCGGGGTCGGCGGCGGTGGCGAGCAGCGAGGTCAGGAGGTCGGCGGTGAGCCGGTCGTCGCGGTCGAGCCCGCTGCCGTCGTGGAAGGAGGCACCGCGCATCGGCAGCCCGAGCTTGGTCAGCCGGGCGGCGACGGCCTTGGCGCCGCCCGCGAAGCTGCCGGGCTGCCCGGAGGCTAGGGCGGTCTGCCGGGCCAGCGCCTCGGCGATGTCGTTGTCGCTGTTGGTCAGCATCCGTTCGACCACGTCGGACAGCGGGGGCGAGGACACGGAGGCGAGGGTCGTCGCGCGGGAGGTGGTCTTGGAGGGGCCGGGCGGGGTCGCCTTGATCCCCGCCTCCTTCAGCAGCCCGGCGAAGGTGCGGGCGGCCTCGGCGGCCGGGTCGGCCACGCGGGTCACCGGCCCGCTGCCGGAGTCGTCCGTGCGGCCCTCGTCCGCGGTGAGGGCGGTGACCTCGGCGAGGTTGTCGTTGACGCCGATGGGGTGCCGCGAGGGACCGGAGTAGAGCGTCGTGTCGTAGGACAGCGTGACCTTCTCGACGCCCCGCTTCCTCAGCGCCGCGGCGGTGCCGGCGGCCAGGGTGCGCAGGCTCGCCCAGCCGCCGCTCGCCTTGTGCGCGGTGAGGGTGGGGTCGCCGCCGCCGACGAGGACCAGTTCGCCGGTGTCGGGGTCGAGCGCGGTCCGGGTGGTCAGCCGGTGGTCGGGGCCGAGCGCGGAGAGCGCGGCCACCGCGGTGGCGATCTTGGTGGTGGAGGCGGGGGTGAACGCCTGGTCGGAGTGGGTCCCGTAGAGACGGCTCCCGGTGGCCACGTCCACGACGGCCGCGGCCTGACCCTCGCCGAGGGCGGGGTCGGCCAGCAGGGGGCCCAGGACGCCCGCGACACCGCTCGCCGGCACCTTCCCGGACTTCGCGGGCTCCGCCGCCCCGCCGAGCGCGCGCAGCACGGGCGGGGCGCTCGGTACGGCCTCGGGACCGCCCTCCCGCACGCCGCCGCCCTCGTGATCTGCGCCACGTGCGAGCGTGAGGGCGACCGCGCGGTCCCGCTCGGCCGTACGCTGACCCGCGCCGTCGAAGGGGCCGGCCACGGCCACTGCGCCGGCGGCCAGTGCCAGTCCGGCGGTGGCCGCCGAGGCGGTGAAGTACCAGGTCCGAGAGGGCCTGGGACCGGACCGGCCGGGTCCGGGACGCAGGGTGGACGTCAACCGGGCGAGACGCGGTTTCACGACGGACGCGGTGTGCGCCAGACTCGGTCGTAGGGCGTCCGCGAGCCGCTTCACACGCGGTCCCACGGACCGCAAAGGTCCCAGCTCCGGCACGACCACCAGCCCCTTTCGCGATCACACTCCTGCGTGAGGGACACTTAATCACCAGAACTATGCGCTGATCATGGAGGAGCCACCGGTGGAGTTCGACGTCACGATCGAGATCCCGAAGGGTTCGCGGAACAAGTACGAGGTGGACCACGAGACCGGTCGGATCCGCCTGGACCGTCGCCTCTTCACCTCGACCGCCTACCCGACCGACTACGGATTCGTCGAGAACACGCTCGGCGAGGACGGCGACCCGCTGGACGCGCTCGTCATCCTGGACGAGCCCACGTTCCCGGGCTGCCTGATCCGCTGCCGCGCGATCGGCATGTTCCGCATGACCGACGAGGCCGGCGGCGACGACAAGCTGCTGTGCGTCCCGTCGACGGACCCGCGTGTGGAGCACCTGCGCGACATCCACCACGTGTCGGAGTTCGACCGCCTGGAGATCCAGCACTTCTTCGAGGTCTACAAGGACCTGGAGCCCGGCAAGTCGGTCGAGGGCGCCAACTGGGTGGGCCGCCAGGAGGCCGAGGCGGAGATCGAGCGCTCGTACAAGCGCCTGGAGGAGCAGGGCGGTCACTGACCTGCCCTTCCGCGACGAGCGGGCCGCACCGCCCCGGTGGGGGCGGTGCGGCCCGCTCGTGCGTTCACGCGCATACTGAGGCGTAATCGGAAGGTGCCATTCAGGGAGCGGTGCGAGGTGTCGGAGGCGGAGGACCGCAAGCCCCGGTCGGACGAGGCGCGGGCCACGTTCGACCCGGAGATCACGTCCGAGTTCGCCATTCCCGAGGGGCTCGCGGTCGCCAGGGGAAGCGGCGAATCGGAGACGACGTCCGAGTTCGCCGTGCCCAAGGGGCTGGAGTCGGCGCAGGCGGAGACGGAGCCGGAGGGTTCGGCGTTCAACACGCCGCGCACGTACAGCGTCAAGGACGCGCCGCCCGCGTTCACCCCCGCGACGGGCGTTCCGATGATCACGCTGATCACGGACGCGCCCTGGCAGGATCGGATGCGCACCATGCTGCGTATGCCGGTGGCCGAGCGGCCGGCGCTGGAGCCGGTGGTGCGCTCCGAGGACGAGGGGCCCGCGGTCCCGCGTGTGCTCGACCTGACCCTCCGTATCGGCGAGCTGCTGCTCGCGGGCGGTGAGGGCGCCGAGGACGTGGAGGCCGCGATGTTCGCGGTGTGCCGGTCCTACGGGCTGGACCGCTGCGAGCCGACGGTGACCTTCACGCTGCTGTCGATCACCTATCAGCCCTCCCTGGTGGAGGACCCGGTGACGGCGTCCCGGACGGTCCGCAGGCGCGGCACCGACTACACCCGGCTGGCGGCCGTCTTCCGGCTGGTGGACGACCTGACCGACCCCGAGACGCACCTCTCTTTGGAGGAGGCGTACGGCCGGCTGGCGGAGATGCGGCGCAACCGGCACCCCTATCCCGGCTGGGCGCTGACCATGGCCAGCGGGGGGCTGGCGGGCGCGGCCTCGGTGCTGGTCGGCGGTGACGCGATCGTGTTCGTCGCGGCCGCGGTGGGCGCGATGCTCGGCGACCGGCTGGCCTGGCTGCTGGCCGGGCGCGGGCTGCCGGAGTTCTACCAGTTCACGGTGGCCGCGATGCCGCCCGCCGCGATCGGCGTGGCGTTCGCGCTGGCGGACGTGGACGTGAAGGCGTCCGCGGTGGTCACCGGTGGGCTCTTCGCGCTGCTGCCCGGACGGGCGCTGGTGGCGGGCGTGCAGGACGGGCTGACGGGCTTCTACATCACCGCGTCGGCGCGGCTGCTTGAGGTCATGTACTTCTTCGTCGCCATCGTGATCGGCGTGCTGACGGTGCTGTACTTCGGCGTGCAGGTGGGCGGCGAGCTGAACCCGGACGCGGTGCTGAACATCCAGTCCCGGCCGGTGCTGCAGATCCTGGCCTCCATGGTGCTGTCGCTGACCTTCGCGGTGCTGCTCCAGCAGGAGCGCTCCACCGTGCTGTGGGTGACGCTCAACGGCGGTGTCGCCTGGTCGGTGTACGGCGCGCTGCACACGGCGAACTTCTCGCCGGTGGCGTCCACGGCGGTGGCGGCCGGTCTGGTGGGCCTCTTCGGGCAGTTGCTGGCGCGCTATCAGTTCGCGTCCGCGCTGCCGTTCACCACGGCGGCGATCGGCCCGCTGCTGCCCGGTTCGGCCACGTACTTCGGTCTGCTGTCCATCGCGCAGAGCCATGTGGACAAGGGACTGGTGTCACTGGCCAAGGCAGTCTCCCTGGCCATGGCCATCGCCATCGGGGTGAACCTGGGTGCGGAGATCTCCCGGCTCACCCTGCGGATCGGCTCCCCCGGCAAGCGCCGGGCGGCCAAGCGGACCAGGGGCTTCTAGGGCCTTTCCCTACTGGGGCGGTGCCCGCCCTGGTCGTACCCGTAGGGGTAGGGCTGCTGGGGGTGCTGAGGCTGCTGGGGGTGCTGAGGCTGCTGGGGGTGCTGAGGCTGCTGGGGGCGTCCGTAGCCGTCGTACTGCGGCTGCTGCTGAGGCTGCTGTCCGTAGTACGGGTCCTGCTGCCGGCCGTAGCCGCCCTGCCCCTGCCCCTGACCCTGACCGTGCCCCTGGCCCTGAGCATGTCCCTGGCCCTGACCCGGGTAGCCCTGGCCGCTCCCGGGCTGGTGGCCGTAGCCCTGCTGCCAGTGCTGGGGGGCCGCCTGCTGCTCGTACGGGCGCCCGTAGGGGTCCTCATAGGGCTGGTCGGGCTCGATGCGGCGGAGCTGGGTCGTGGAGTCGTCCATGACCGGGGCCTGCGGCTGCTGCTGGGGGGCCGGCTGCCCGGGGGCCTGCTGCTCGGCGCGCTTGTTCTTGCCGCGGGCGCGCAGGAACTCGATGGCGATCGGGATCACCGAGATGAGGACGATGAGGATGAGCATCGCCTCGATGTTGTCCTTGACGATGCCGATGTTGCCGAGCCAGGAGCCGAGGAGCGTCACCCCGGCGCCCCACAGCACACCGCCGATGACGTTGAAGGTCAGGAACGAGCGGTACCGCATCCCGCTGACGCCCGCGATGATCGGCGTGAAGGTGCGCACGATGGGCACGAAGCGCGCCAGGACCAGGGACTTGGGGCCGTACTTCTCGAAGAACTCGTGCGCCTTGGTGACGTTCTCCTGCTTGAACAGGCGCGAGTCGGGCCGGTTGAACAGCGACGGGCCGACCTTCTTGCCGAACATGTAGCCCGCCTGGTCGCCCAGGATCGCGGCGGCGCAGATCAGCGCGATCGCCCCCCACAGCGGGAAGTCGAGCTCGCCGGAGGTGATCAGCAGGCCGGCGGTGAACAGCAGCGAGTCGCCCGGTAGGAAGAAGCCGATGAGCAGGCCGGACTCGGCGAAGACGATGAGCAGCAGACCCCAGATGCTGTAGGTGTTCAGCAGGTGGTTGGGATCGAGCCAGCTCGGGCCGAGGGCGAGTGTCATCACGGGTCCGGGCTCCTGAGGGGGGAAGAGGGCGGCTGCGGCGTCCAGGTGCGGCCGCCCAAAGCTATCAACGCGTCGCGGCCGGCCCAGGTTCCACCGGCCGTCCCAGAATGCACGGTGCGGCGAGCGGCGCAAAGCTGTGCGTCATGGGACTCGAAGACTACGGCGGCGGCCAGGGGCCCGAGCCGGACGTACTGGTGGTGACGGCGAACGACGTGCCCGGACGGCGGGTGGAGCGGGTGCTCGGCGAGGTCTTCGGCCTCACCGTGCGCTCCCGGCATCTGGGCAGCCAGATCGGCGCCGGGCTGAAGTCGATGATCGGCGGCGAGCTGAAGGGGCTGACCAAGACCCTGGTGCAGACCCGCAACCAGGCCATGGAGCGCCTGGTGGAACAGGCACGCGCGCGGGGCGCCAACGCCGTGGTCGCCTTCCGCTTCGACGTCACCGAGGCCGCCGACCTGGGCACCGAGGTCTGCGCCTACGGCACGGCGGTGGTCCTGGCCCGCGAGTGAGCCAGGACCGGTTTCCCTACCCCTCGTGCCGGTCCGCGTTGGCCGCGATGGCCGCGTTCAGGTGGGCGGCGACGCCGGGCCCGAGGGCGTCGTAGTACGCGGTGAAGCGGGCGTCGGCGACGTACATCTCACCCAGACAGCGGTGCATGGGGTGGCCGCATTCGTAGAACCAGCGGCCGATGTGGCGGCGGTGCTCCTCGGCGAGGTCCATCGCCGCCGGGTCGGCGGGCGGGACGCCGTCGGCCACCAGGGCGGCGTAACGGGCGTTCCAGTCGTCGGACTCGGCGCGCATCCGCTGCCAGTCGGCCTTGGTGTGGCGGGCGGTGCGGCGGCGGGACTCGGCGTACGCCTCGGTGTCGCCCCAGCGGTGCGCGGTCTCCTCGGCGTAGGTCTCGGGGTCGTGGTCCCCGAAGACCTCGAAGCGTTCCTCCGGGGTGAGGTCGATGCCCATCGTGCGTGCCTCCATGGCGTGTTCCACGGCCGCCGCCATCCTCTTCAGCCGCTCGATCCGGGCCGTCAGCAGCTCGTGCTGCCGGCGCAGACGGGCGCGGGGGTCCGCGCCGGGATCGTCGAGCAGGGCGGCGACCTCGTCGAGCGGGAAGCCGAGCTCGCGGTAGAACAGGATCTGCTGGAGCCGGTCGAGGTCGGCGTCGGCGTAGCGCCGGTGCCCGGCGCGCGTGCGCCCGCTGGGCACCAGCAGCCCGATCTCGTCGTAGTGGTGCAGGGTGCGCACCGTGATCCCGGCGAACCCCGCGACCTGTCCCACGGAGTAACTCAACGTCCCTCGCTCCTTGTCGTCGGCTCGTGCCGTCGGCGGCGCCCGGTGCGCCGCCCGGTACACGCTCGGTCCTCACGCCGGGTGAGGTGCAAGGGGGAAACCTGTTCGGGATGTTGTGTCGGCTCTGTCCACTTATGGTGAGCCCGTGGCCCAGGACACCGCGCGGCAGCCGCCCCCGACCGCTCCCACGGCCCCGGCGCGTGCGCTGCTGCCGCTGATCCTGCCCTCCGTGACGGTGGGGATCGTGACCAGCCTCGTCTTCGTCGGGGTGAGCGCGGCGGCCGAGAAGCTCCAGCACGTGCTGTGGGGGCCGCTGCCGGACGCCCTGGGTGTGGGCCGGTACTCGGTGCTCTGGATGTTCGTGGTGCTGTTCGCCACCGGTGTCGCGGTCGGCCTGGTGGTGTGGAAGGTCCCCGGTCACGCCGGGCCCGACCCGGCCACCCTCGGCCTGGACGCGCCGGTGCTGCCGCCGAGGGTGCTGCCGGGACTGCTGATCGCGGTGGGGCTGATGCTGGCGGGCGGTCCGAGCCTCGGCCCGGAGAACCCGATCATCGCGGTCAACGTCGGGCTCGCCATGTGGCTCGGGCAGAAGCTGGTCCCCCGGACACCGGACGCGCTGTGGCCGGTGCTGGCGGAGGCGGGGACCATCGGGGCGCTGTTCGGCACCCCGGTCGCGGCCGCGCTGGTGATCTCCGAGTCGCTGGCCGGACGCCCGCTGCGGGGGCGGCTCTGGGACAACCTGTTCGCCCCGCTGACCGCCGCCGCCTGCGGCGCCATCACCACCACCCTGATCGCCCGCCCCACCTTCGACCTGGGCCTGCCGCCCTTCGGCCATCCCCGCTGGAGCGACGTGGTGGCCGCCCTGGTGATCGCCGCGGCGGCCGCGCTGCTCGGCATGTGCGCGGTCTACCTTTTCCCCTACGTGCACGCCGTCTTCCGCCGGCTGCGGCACCCGATGCTGATGCTCCCGGCCGGCGGGCTCGTACTGGGCGCCCTGGCGGCGGTGGGCGGGCATCTGACGCTGTTCAAGGGACTCACCGAGATGGGGGAGCTGGCGCGGGACCCCGGCGGCTGGTCGGCGGGCCAGTTCGCGGCGATGGCGGTCGTGAAGCTGGCCGCGCTGGTGGTGGCGGCCTCCTGCGGGTTCCGGGGCGGGCGGATCTTCCCGGCCGTGTTCATCGGCGCCGCGCTGGGCCTGTGCGCGCACGCGCTGGTCCCGGCCGTGCATCCCGCGGTCGCGGTGGCCACGGGCGTGCTGGGCATGCTGCTGGCGATCACCCGGCAGGGCTGGGTGAGTCTCTTCACGGCCGCCGCGCTGGTCGCCTCCCCCGCCGTGCTCGCCCTGCTGTGCATCGCCTCGCTGCCCGCCTGGCTGCTGGTGACCGGGCGCCCGCAGATGCAGTTGCACGCCGACGGAAGCCCGATCCGGTGAACCTTCCCTGATCTTCCCCTGTGGAGGCCGTCACCGGTCTCCACCGCCGGGCCCTAGGAAGCGGACCGCTGCTCCTCCAGCGCGACCAGCTCGAAGGCCGTCTTGCCGTCCAGGGACTCGCGGATGATGTCGGCGTGTCCGGCGTGCCGGGCCGTCTCGCGGATCAGGTGGAGACAGAGCCAGCGCAGCGAGACCGCGCCGTCCGGGGGGAACCAGGGGGCGGAAGGCAGCGGGAAGGTGTCGTCCAGGCTGGGCGCGGAGCGGATCAGCTTCTCCGTCCCCGCGGCCACCTCCGCCCAGTACGCGAGCTGCTGCGCGACCGTCTCGTCGTCGGTGAGCCGGAAGCACTCGTGCCAGTTCGACTGGTCCCGCTCCACCGCCGGCGCCTCCTGCCGGGCGCGGGCCTGCCACGCCTGCTCGACCTCGGCGACGTGCTTCAGCAGCCCGCCCAGCGACAGTTCGCTCGCGCTGGGCCGGGTGCGCGCCTGCTCCTCCGTCAGGCCCAGCAGGGCCCGGCGGATGCCTCCCCGCTGCTCCTCCAGGAACGCCAGCAGTGCCCCGCGCTCGTCGCCCGGCGCCTCGGCTCCCACATGAGTGACCATGACCGTCCGCCTCTTCCTCGGCTCCCGCCGGGGCCGTCCGCCCCGACACCGACGAAGCTACGGGGCATCGAGGTCAGATCCTGTCCTCATTGGCCCGTGACGGCGAAGTTTCTCGCGGCGGCTCAGAAGGGGAAGTCGCTGCGCCCGTGCTGCACCGAGATCCACTTGGTGGTGGTGAACGCCTCCAGGGTCGTCTCGCCGTTCAGCCTGCCGGTGCCGGAGTGCTTCTCACCGCCGAAGGGCACGATCGGCTCGTCGTGCACGGTGCCGTCGTTCACATGGAACATCCCGGTGTCGATCCGCCGTGCGAAGGCCACCCCGCGCTCGATGTCACCGGTGTGGACGGCTCCGCTGAGCCCGTAGGGGGTGTCGTTGACGATCCGGACCGCCTCCTCCTCACCGTCGAACGGAACGAGGAAGACGACCGGCCCGAAGACCTCCTGCCGCAGCAGCTCCGACCCCTCGGGCACGTCGGTCAGCACGCTGGGCGCGACCAGGTTCCCCTCCACCGAACCCTGCACCAGGGCGGTGGCCCCCTCCGCCAGCGCCTGCTCGACCACGGCCGAAAGGGCGTTCGCCTGCGTGGAGTTGATGACGGGACCGATGACCGTGGCCGGGTCGCGCGGGTCGCCCACCGGCAGCGAGCGCACCTTGGCGACGAACTTCTCGGTGAACTCCTCCGCCACCGAACGGTCCACCAGCACCCGGTTGGCGGCCATGCAGGCCTGCCCCTGGTGCACGAACCGGCTGAAGACGGCCGCGTCCACCGCGTAGTCGAGGTCGGCGTCGTCCAGCACCACCAGGGCGCTGTTGCCGCCGAGTTCGAGCACCACCCGCTTGAAGTTCGCGGCGCACACGGTGGCGACGTGGCGGCCGGTGCCGTCGGAGCCGGTGAAGGAGATGACCCGCGGCACCGGGTGCTCGATGAAGGCGTCCCCGATCTCCGCGATGTCGGTGACGACCACGTTGAGCAGCCCCCCGGGCAGGCCCGCCTCCTCGAAGAGCCGGCCGATCAGGGTGCCGCCCGCGATCGGGGTGTTCTGGTGCGGCTTGAGCACCACGCCGTTGCCGAGCGCGAGCGCCGGGGCGACCGACTTCAGCGACAGCAGGAAGGGGAAGTTGAAGGGGCTGATCACACCCACCACGCCGACCGGGACCCGGTAGAGGCGGTTCTCCTTGCCCTCCAGCGGCGAGGGCAGGATGCGGCCCTCGGGGGACAGCGCCAGGTGCACCGCCTCGCGCAGGAACTCCTTGGCCAGGTGCAGCTCGAAGCCGGCCTTCACGCGGGTGCCGCCCAGCTCGGTGACGATCAGCTCGGCGATCTCCTCCTCGCGCTCCTCCAGCAGGGCGAGGGCCCGCTCGAAGACCGCGCGACGCGCGTAGGGGCTGGTGAGCGCCCATTCCTTCTGGACGCGCTCGGCGGCCCGGTACGCCTGGTCGACCTCGTCGGCCGAGGCCACGGTGATCGAGGCCAGCTTCTCGTCGTCGTACGGGTTGAAGTCGATGACGTCCCAGGAGCCGGTGCCCGGCCGCCATTCGCCGTCGATGTACTGCTGGGCCAGGTCGCTGAAAAAGGCCGCCATGTGATCCCTCAATCGTGAGCGTACGGCTGAGTCACGCCAGGTGCTGATCACGGGCCATCGTACTGGTGCGCTACGGAGAGCGAGGAGTACGCGACTCCTCAACTCCCTTGTATGTCACACCTGTTCGGCGAGCCTTCGGATGAGGTCGCGGCTCTCCTCAGGACCCGGACTGTCCTGCTGGAGTTCCTTCAGGGCGTGCTCGTACTGGGCGACGTCCTCGCGCTTGTCCAGGTAGAGCGCGCTGGTGAGCTGCTCCAGGTAGACCACGTCGGAGAGGTCCGACTCGGGGAAGCTGAGCAGGGTGAAGGCGCCGCTCTCCCCGGAGTGTCCGCCGAAGGCGAAGGGCATGACCTGAAGGCGCACGTTGGGCCGCTCGGAGACCTCGATCAGGTGCCTGAGCTGGCCGCGCATGACGTCGCGGTCGCCGTAGGGGCGGTGCAGGGCGGCCTCGTCGAGCACGATGTGGAACTCGGGCGCGTGGTCGCCGAGCAGATGCTTCTGCCGCTCCAGGCGCAGCGCCACCCGCCGCTCCACGTCCGCCGCGCTCGCGCCCCGCATGCCGCGCCGGACCACCGCGCGGGCGTAGTCCTCGGTCTGGAGCAGGCCGTGCACGAACTGCACCTCGTAGACCCGGATGAGGTGCGCGGCGCCCTCCAGGCCCACATAGGTGGGAAACCAGCTCGGCAGCACGTCGGAGTAACTGTGCCACCAGCCCGCCACGTTGGCCTCCCGCGCGAGGGAGAGCAGGGACTCGCGCTCCGCCTCGTCGTCGATGCCGTAGAGCGTCAACAGGTCTTCGACGTCCCTGGTCTTGAAGCTCACCCGGCCCAGTTCCATCCGGCTGATCTTCGATTCGGAGGCGCGGATCGAGTAACCCGCTGCCTCGCGTGTGATCCCCCGCGCTTCACGCAGCCGCCTGAGTTGCGAGCCGAGCAGCATCCGCCGCACCACCGATCCGGGCTCTCCCGCGCTCACGTACGTCGCCTCCCCAACCATCCGCAAGTGCCTGAGTCTGCCACTAAAACACTTCAAGCAGTACTCGTACGGTTACGGAAACGGAAAGAGGCGAACCGTTTCTGCTCGCCAGAGGTCACGACCACTGGCGCCGGAACACGCCCCGATGGCGGAAAAAATGGCCAAGAAGCGGTACGCGCAGGGCGATTTCGGCCGCGTGCACGTGCATCTGCCCTTGCATCTGCTGTGCGCATCCGAAACCATGGGTGCCGCGCCACCGCTGCCTCGCAACGACCGCGAATCCCGGGAGTGCCTCGCATGGGGACGAATGGATCGACCATGCTCAAGCCGTTACGGCAGGGCCTTCCTCCGCTGGACCCCTCGGCCGTGTCCGACGCCGCCTCCTGCGCGCTGCCGGCCCGCTACGAGGCCGTCCGCGAGGCGCGGAACTTCACCCGCTCCACCCTCCGCGGGTGGGATGTCGGCGACCGCTTCGACGACGTCGCCCTGATCGTCTCCGAACTCGTCACCAACGCGCTGCGCCATGCCATGCCCGCCGAACTCCCGCCCGGTGCCGGGCAGTCGGCGCCCGTCCGGCTGCATCTGCTGCACTGGACCGGACGCCTCGTGTGCGCGGTACGCGACCCGAGCGGCGAGAGCCCGGTGCCGCGCGAGACCGAGGACGACTTCTCCGCCGAGTCCGGGCGCGGGCTGCTGCTGGTGGAGTCCTTCGCGGACGGCTGGGGCTGGCACCCGGTACTGGGCGACGGCGGGGGCAAGCTGGTGTGGGCGCTGTTCCGGCTCGGGAAGGACGAGCTCGGGCAGGGCGACCTCGGTTAGGGGACCTCGGTCAGGGCGCTCGACGCCCGACTCCCCTGCTGGTCAGGCATGTTGACATCGTTGCCGTACCGGCTGCCGCCCGGGGCCGCCGACGGCGGGGTCAGCCGGCGATGAGGTGGTCGAACTCGCCGTCCTTGATGCCGAGCAGCATCGCCTCGATCTCCGCGCGGGTGTAGACCAGCGCGGGACCGTCCGGGAAGCGCGAGTTGCGCACCGCGACCTCGCCGCCGGGCAGCCGCGCGAACTCCACGCAGGAACCCTGGGAGTTGCTGTGGCGGCTCTTCTGCCAGGCCACGCCGTCCAACTGCGTGGCAGCCATGCCGTTGTACACGTCGTACCCCCCGTACACGCCGTCAACGTAGCGGTCCACAGGTCGCTCCCCGCTGTGCACTGTCTGATGTGGCCATGGTCGATCGACCCGGATCATAACCTTGTTCATGTGCAGATGAATGGGCAGATGCACGTGCACGGCGGGTGTTCCCGCGGTTACAGCTTTGACGTCCGCTTTACCCGAGCCGCCTGGGGCAGGTGGTGTTGACGCGTCTGCCCGAAAGCGGCTCCGGGCATGCGCGAGCGGGCGCCGCGCCCGCGCTTCCGCGCCAGGTAGTCCAGAACGGAACGTCCCGCCTCCGGGGGAGACGCGCGCCGGGCCCTTGTTGTTGCCCGGTGTCCCGGATTCCCCCGGGTAACGGCTGGTAACTTGCTGCGGACCTCCGGCTCTGGGGGGCCTCGCGCACGGCCGGCGGGGCGACCGGCTACTGGTTGGGAGCTTGACGTGACGACGGCGAAGGTACGGGCCGCTGCGGCGGCGGGACTGGTGGGCGCTCTCGCGCTGACCGTGACGGCGTGCGGCGGGGACGGCTCCCCGGACGACTCCCCCGCCACGAGCAGCGCGGCCCCGGCCCCCTCCGGTTCGGACGGCTCCGGCGGCGCGGGGGCCTCGGACCGGCTCCAGGGCAGTTGGATCACCACCGGCGGCGGCAAGATCGTGGCGCTGGTCATCACCGGCAGGCAGGCCGGGCTCTTCGTCACCGGCGGCACGGTGTGCAGCGGTACGGCGGGTGAGCAGGCGGGCCATGGCGTGATCCGGCTCACCTGCCAGAGCGGGGACGACAGCCGGGCCGAGGGCACGGTCGACTCCGTCGACGGCAAGGCGCTGAAGGTGACCTGGAAGGGCAGTGCCGGGTCGGAGTCGTACACCAGGGCGGAGGGCGGCAAGCTGCCCACCGGGCTCCCGACGAGTCTCCAGCCCTCGTAGGGGTCCTCGTCCTGGTGAATCGGCGGGGGTGCGTGCTCGGCCCCCGTGCCGAGGCGCCATGATGCGGGGAGACGTCACGACCTCGATGGGACCAGTACATGCGCCGCGTCATTCCGCTCACCCTCACCGCTCTCGCCGCCGCCCTCGCCCTGACCGCCTGCGACGACGGCGGCAGTGGCGGCGCGGACGGCGCCAAGAGCAAGGCCGGATCGGGCTGCGCGACCGGCGCGGTGGCCCTGGAGGTCGGCTCCGCGAGCGTCGCGCCCGCCGCCGGGGACACCGGCGAGGTGCCGGTCAGCATCACCAACCAGAGCGCCCCCTGCACCCTGGACCACTTCCCCGGCGTCGTCCTGCGCCAGGGCGACCGCTCGGTGAAGCTGCCGGTCAGCGAGGGCGCCCAGGCCCAGACCCTGAAGCTGGCCAAGGGCGCCTCGGCGACCTTCACCGTCTCCTACACCCGCGGCGCGGACGGCGACGCGAAGGCGCTCGACGCCGGCACCATGGAGGTCACCCTGCCGGGCGGCGGCGACGCGAAGAGCTTCCCCTGGAAGTTCGGCCCGGTGGCGGCCAAGGGCACGGACTCGGCGAACGCCTCGGTGAGCGCGTTCCAGCAGGTCGGCGACTAGGGCTCCGCCCGGGGGCGGGGGCTCGGCGGGCCGGGGTCCCACAGCCTGCGGCCGGCCCCGCCAGCCCGTGGCGGCCGGGCGCCTGCCCGCGGCCGGCTTCCGCGCGGTCACTCCACCTCAGGGGCGGCCCATGTCCGGGAAGCGATCACGGACCGGGCCCGACCGACCTCGGCTCGGCAGCCTGGCGACCCGACGGCCTGCGGCCGATGCGGCCGGGCTCATGGCGGCCGGGTGGGACCCCGCGACCGGATGCCGCGCGGCCACGCCCCCCCTAGGGGCGACCGGACATCGTCCGCGAAACGGTCACGGAGCGGGTCCCGCCGGCCTCGGTATGGCCGCCCGGAGCCCGACAGCCTGCGGCCGGCCCGGCCGGCCCAATGACGGCCGGGCGCCTGCCTGCGGCCACTCCGTCGTGAACACGCCTTCTTAGGGCGGACGGAGCGTCGCCCGGGAAAGCGGCACCGGGCCTGGCCGGCCTCGGTGCGGTCACGCCACCGTCCCGCATGCGGTGGCGCCGGGTCTCACGGCAGTCTCGGGCGGGACCTCACCTGGGCCTTGTCCGCCGCCTTCGCTCCCTCCGTCCAGCCGGCCTCGTCGTTGATGCCGCGCAGGCGGGTGGTGGTCGTGCGGGGAAACATGGTTTCCAGGCGGTCGGTGACGGCGGTTTCGCGGGTGACCAGTACCGGGAGCAGGTCCTCGCTGACCTGGCTTTCGGCGGCGGCCGTGAGGCGGTCCCCGACGCGGTGGGCGTAGGCGGCGAGGAACGACTGGCGGAAGGTCTTGGTCCGCTTGCGGCCCCCGGCCCGCTGGGCGGCCTCGGCCTTGGCCATCGCGTGCGTGGCCTGCACCAGCAGCGAGGTGTACAGCAGCTCGACCGCCTCAAGGTCGGCCTCGAAACCGACGACCGTGGAGAAGGCGTACGGCTCGTTCCACACCGCGCGGCAGTGGTTGGCCCGGGCGACCGCGTCCAGCAGTACGGCCTTGGCCTGCTCGTACGGCGGCTCGACGCCTATCCGGCAGGCGCCGGGCGCGTCCGGCGCCGGGGCGGAGGCGGCGAGCAGCGCCTCGTCGACGCTGTGCCGGGCCATCAGCTCCTGCGCCTTGGCGGTGAGCGCCTCGGCCTCCTCCGGGTATCCGGTGCCCTCGGCCTTGGCGAGCAGGGCGCGGATACGGCCGAGCGTGCGGGACGCGCCGGGTCCGGCGGGCCGGCGGGGTTCCTCCAGCGCTTCCAGCGTGGGCAGGCGCAGCAACAGCCGGTACAGCTCCAGGACGGTGGTGGCGTGCGAGAAGCGGTCGGCGGGGCGGGTCTCGGGCTGCTCGGCGAGGGCGTCGAGCTGGGCGGTCCAGCGGGGCCCGCGAGGCCGGTCCTTCGGGGCCTGGGCGCGGATCAGCGCGGCGGCGAGGCCGAGATGGGCGTCCTCCAGCTCTCGCCGCACCAGCCGCGCCACGTCGGCGGGCTGCCACCCGCGCTGCCAGGCGGCCGCCATGAACTCCTCGCCGCGGCGGGCGAGTTCATCGTCGGCACCGGTGTCGGCGGCGAGCAGGGACGCGCCGGTGTCGAGTCCCGAGTCGGTGTCGTCGTAGAGAGCGGCCGCGAAGGCGCGTTCGACGGTGCTGGCAGTGCTGGTCACGTGGTCGATCGTGCCACGACGGGCCGACAGTCCGCCGACACTGTCCACAGCCTGTGGAAAACCTGCCGGACTCACCGGCATCCGACTGTCAACCACCGGTTGACACCCCACCACTGTCAACCTACGGTTGTCACATGGCGACCAACCCGAAAGTCACGGCATCCGTACGCCTCGACGACCTCATCGAGGCCATCAAGACCGCCCACGCCGAACCCCTCGAACAGCTCCAGGACGCGGTGATCGCCGCGGACCACCTGGGTGACGTGGCCGACCATCTGATCGGCCACTTCGTGGACCAGGCCCGCCGCTCCGGCGCGTCCTGGACGGACATCGGCAAGAGCATGGGTGTGACCCGGCAGGCGGCGCAGAAGCGGTTCGTCTCCAAGGAGTCGGCCGACCTCGACCCCAGCCAGGGCTTCAGCCGCTACACCCCGCGCGCCCGCAACGTCGTCATGGCCGCGCACAACGCCGCGGTGACCGCCCGCAACGCCGAGGGCCGTCCCGAGCACCTCGTCCTCGGCCTGCTGGCCGAACCGGAGGGCCTCGCGGTGAAGGCCATGGAGGCACAGGGAGTGGAGGCCGACGCCGTACGCCGGGCGGCGGCCGCCGCGCTCCCCCCGGCCACCGGCACCACCCCCGACCTGGTCCCCTACGGCCCCGAGGCCAAGAAGGCCCTGGAACTCACCTTCCGCGAGGCGCTCCGGCTCGGCCACAACTACATCGGCACCGAGCACATCCTGCTGGCCCTGCTGGAGCAGGAGAACGGCACCGGCGTCCTGGCCAGCCTCGGCATCACCAAGGAGGGCACGGAGGAGTACGTGAACCGGGTGCTGGCCCTGCTCCTGGAGCAGAAGAAGGCCGCCACCACGGCCCAGCAGGCGGCCACCCACCCGGACGACGGGCAGGACAGCTGACCCACACGGCCGAAGCGCAGCTCAGGCCGGTTGTCAGACCCCCCTGCCACACTCAAACGCATGACCGACCGGTGGGCGCTCGCACCGGCCGAGGACGGTGGCGTGGACGTCGCCCCCCTCGGCCGGGACGGGCTGCCCGCGGGTCCGGTCCGGCGCGAGAGCGATCTCGCCCAGGCGGTGCGGAGCCGCCCGGAGACCGGACGCTGGGTGTGGAGGTCGACCGCCGAGGTCTATCCGCGCCTGCTCGCCACGGGGGTGCGGGTAGAGCGGTGCTACGACGTCGAGGACGCCGAGACCCTGCTCCTGGGCCACGAGGGGCGGCACGGCGAACCACGCTCGGCCGCCGCCGCCCTGGCCCGCCTCCGGGGCGGTCCCGTACCGCCCGACCCACCGCAGCGCGCGGCCGAACCGGGCGCGCAGTCCTCACTGTTCGAACCGACCGGCACCCGGATGCCGCTGACCGACCTCCTGGAGGTCTACGCCGAGCAGCAGCGAAGACACGAGCGGACCGCCCACCCCGACCGGATGCGCCTGCTGACCAGCGCGGAGTCGGCGGGGATGCTGGTGGCCGCCGAGATGAACCGCGCGGGCCTGCCCTGGCGCGCGGACGTGCACCGCGCGCTGCTCACCGAGCTGCTGGGCGAGCGGTACGCGGGCGGCGGCGAACCGCGCCGGCTGGCCGAGCTGGCCGACGAGGTCTCCGCGGCCTTCGGCCACCGGGTCCGCCCCGACCTCCCGGCCGATGTGGTCAGGGCTTTCGCGCGGGCCGGGATCAAGGTCGGCTCCACCCGCCGCTGGGAGCTGCGCTCCGTGGACCACCCGGCCGTGGCCCCCCTGCTGGAGTACAAGCGGCTGTACCGCATCTGGGTGGCGCACGGCTGGTCCTGGCTGCGGGACTGGGTGCGCGAGGGGCGGTTCCGTCCGGAGTTCCACGCGGGCGGCACGGTCACCGGGCGCTGGGTCACCAACGGCGGGGGCGCGCTGCAGATCCCCAAGGTGATCCGCCGCGCGGTGGTGGCCGACCCCGGCTGGCGGCTGGTGGTGGCCGACGCGGCCCAGATGGAGCCCAGGGTGCTGGCGGCGATCTCCCGCGACCCCGGCCTGATGGAGGTGGCGGCCCGCGAGGGCGACCTCTACCAGGCGGTGTCCGACCGCTCCTTCTCCGGCGACCGCGACCAGGCCAAGCTGGCCGTCCTCGGCGCGGTCTACGGCCAGACCGCGGGTGACGGCCTGAAGAACCTGGCCGCGCTGCGCCGCCGCTACCCGAGGGCGGTGGCCTACGTGGACGAGGCGGCCCGCGCGGGCGAGGAGGGGCGCCTGGTCCGCACCTGGCTGGGCCGCACCTGCCCGCCCGCGGCCGGGACGGGCGCGGACGTGGCGGAGGAGGCGGGCATTCCGCTGGGCGACGAGCGCGGGGACACGGCCGCCGACCGGGGCCGCGGCCGGTTCGCCCGCAACTTCGTCGTCCAGGGCAGCGCGGCCGACTGGGCGCTGCTGCTCCTCGCCGCTCTGCGGCGCGCCTGCGCGGGCCTCGCCGCCGAGCTGGTCTTCTTCCAGCACGACGAGGTGATCGTGCACTGCCCCGCCGAGGAGGCCGAGCAGGTCGCCGAGGCCATCAGGGAAGCCTCCGCCCTGGCGGCCCGCCTCACCTTCGGCGACACCCCGGTCCGCTTCCCCTTCAGCACCGCCGTGGTGGAGTGCTACGCCGACGCCAAGTGAGCGCGCGCCACCTGTGCGACCATGGCCGGCAGAGCTCGAACGCGGCTCCTGGACGAGTGCGCCGTACCCAGCCCACGACAAGACGGCGCGTGGGAGTTCGACATGGGATGGATCGCGCTCGTGATCTCCGGAATGCTGGAAGCGGTATGGGCGACGGCCCTCGGCAAGTCACAGGGCTTCAGCCGCCCGGTCCCGTCCATCGTGTTCGTCCTGGGCCTGCTGCTGAGCATGTCCGGTCTCGCCTTCGCCCTCCGCACGGTCCCGGTCAGCACCGGCTACGCGGTCTGGGTCGGCATCGGAGCGGCCCTCACGGCGGCCTACGCGATGCTCTTCGGCGGTGAGCCGGCCAGTACGGTCAAGATCCTGCTGCTGCTCGGGATCATCGCGTGCGTGGCGGGACTGAAGCTGACGCACTGAGCGGTTGTCCGGGCGGCCGGACGTGCCCCCGAGACTGCCCTTCGGGTCCTTCCGGGACCGAGGTGGGCGCGGGGACACTGCGCGGGAACGTGTCATCCCCTGCCGAAGGAGCAGCGTGCGCAAGCACGAGGAGCCCGACACCGCACCGGCCCGGTCCCGCCGCCCGGCCGCCCGCCCCGCCGTTGCCGTTCCGGCGCGGGCCCCGGCCTCGCTGCGCGCACTGCAGCGCAGCGTGGGGAACGCGACGGTGGCCCGCATGCTCTCCCCGCGCGACGAGGAGGCCGGCGGCCCCTTCGTCCAGCGGCGGTCCAGTGTCCACGACGTGCTGCGCTCCGCCGGCCGGCCCCTGGAACCCGGGGTCCGCGCCGAGATGGAGGGCCGGTTCGGCGGCGCCGACTTCGGTGACGTACGTGTGCACAAGGACCCGGCGGCGCAGCGCTCGGCGGCGGAGATCGGCGCCCGCGCCTACACCTCCGGGCGGCACATCGTCATCGGCGAGAACGGCGCGGACAAGCACACGCTGGCCCACGAGCTGACCCATGTCGTCCAGCAGCGCTCGGGCCCGGTCGCCGGGACGGACACCGGCCAGGGCCTGCGCCTCAGCGACCCCTCCGACCGGTTCGAACGGGAGGCGGAGGCCAACGCCCACCGGGTCATGTCGGGTGGCGGCCACAGCCACCCGGCGCCGGCCGGCCCGGCCCCCGAGGGCGGACGGGCGCCCGTCCAGCGCTACGTCGAGATCTCGCCCGGTGACGCCAACTACCCTTCCAAGCACCGTCGTTCGTCCATCGGCTCCAACAAGAGCGCCGAGAGCGACGACCACTTCTTCCCCAGCCAGCAGGAGGCGAGCGGCAGTTACTTCTCGGACGCGCAATCCCGTACGGCCAACATCAGCTTCAACGGAAGTGCCCCGCTGCGCCTCTCGGACAGCTTCGACCTGGCGATCGAGCAGGGGCCCGGCGAGTCGAAGGTCTTCTTCGCCACCGAGAACCACATCCGCGCCGCCAACGAGGCGCTCGCCGGCCGGGTGCGGCTGCGTCAGGGTTCCCGCTTCCTGAAGGTGACGGGCGAGTCCGGTGAGCTGCGGCTCTACCAGGTCAAGCCGATGGTGGAGACGAAGCGGACCGGCGCGGCCGGGGCGCTGGGCATGACGAGGAAGGCCACCGGTCTCTCCGTACTCACCCCGCAACGCTGCAACGAGATGGCGGAGTTCGTCACCGGCAAGAAGGGCCTGTCCTCGCAGGGCATCGGCGCCTGGGAGAACTTCCTGGCCCGAGTCCTCGACCTCGTCGACGGCGGCGGCAGCGCGTACCTGGACGGCGTCAAGGAGGCGTTCCAGAAGGGTGTCGCCGGGGACAAGGACGCGTATCTGTCCTACTCCCAGACGATGAGCCGCACCTTCCAGAGCCTGAAGACGGCGAACTCGCCGGAACTCGACGCCGCCCTGCGCGAGCTGGGCCTCAACGAGTTCCTGCCGCCCCCGCCGCCCGGCTCCGCCCTGGTGACGGTCGGCTACGGCGACGCGGCCCAGGAGGAGTCCCGCGACCGCGACAACACCTTCGAGTACCACTTCGGCGCCACCGTGGCGACCAGCGGCAACGACTACGTGACCATGGAGAACTACGCCCGCCGCGACCCCGGCGTGGGCAACGCCACCGCCTCCAGCGGCGACCCCTTGTTCTACTTCAAGATGTACGGCACCCGCCCCGACGCCGGCGACACCTGGCACGGCACCCAAGTCGCCACCGGCGGCTTCATCGGCGCGATCCTCTCGATCACCCTGGAGGGCTGACCGCCCGGGCACCGCGCGGACAACAGAAAACCCCAGGCCGTCCGACCTGGGGTTTCTCAGCGGAGCCGCTTTCGGGATTCGAACCCGAGACCTACGCATTACGAGTGCGTTGCTCTGGCCATCTGAGCTAAAGCGGCGTGTTGGACGCACCGGGGTGCGATCGGCAACGTCGGTAAGTCTACACAGGTTCGAGGGGTGGTTCGCACCGGGCCCCGGCCCGCGGGGGCCCGGTGCGGCGAAGGTCAGGTGCAGCGTTTGCCGGGGGCGGGCGGGGTGCCGTGGAGGAGGTAGGCGTTGATCGCGGAGTCGACGCAGGCGCTGCCGCGGCCGTAGGCGGTGTGGCCGTCGCCCTCGTAGGTGAGGAGGCGGCCGGAGGAGAGCTGGCGGGAGAGGGACTGGGCCCAGCGGTACGGGGTGGCCGGGTCGCGGGTGGTACCGACGACCACGATGGGCCCCGCGCCCTTCGCCTCGACGCGGTGCGGCTCGCCGGTCGCCTTGACCGGCCAGTACGTGCAGTTCAGGGCGGACCAGGCGAGGTTGGGCCCGAACACCGGGGACGCCTTCTCGAACTGCGGCAGCGCCTGCTCCACCTGCTCCGGGCTCTCGAAGGCGGGCGGCAGGTCGAGGCAGTTCACGGCCGCGTTGGCCATCATCAGGTTGCTGTAGTGACCGCGGGAGTCACGCTCGTAGTAGCTGTCGGACAGGGTCAGCAGGCCCGCACCGTCGTTCTCGTCCATCGCGGAGTTAAGCGCCTCGCGGAGCTGTTCCCACATGTTCTGGTCGTACATCGCGGCGATCACGCCGATGGTCGCCAGCGACTCGGTCAGGCGGCGGCCGTCCGCGTCGCCGGCCGGGATCGGGTGGGCGTCGAGCGCCCGGAAGAACTTCTCCAGGCGCTCGCCGACCTGCGCGGGAGTCGCGTCCTTGCCGTCCAGCGGGCAGTCGGCATGCTTGACGCAGTCCGCCGAGAACGCCCGGAACGCTGTCTCGAAGCCCGCCGTCTGGTCCAGGTTGATCTGCCGGGCATCGAGCGAGGGGTCCATCGCGCCGTCCAGCACCACCCGGCCGGTACGGCGCGGGAACAGCCCGGCGTAGGTCGCGCCGAGGAACGTGCCGTACGAGGCGCCCACGTAGTTCAGCTTCTTGTCGCCGAGCAGTTCGCGCAGGACGTCCATGTCGCGGGCCGCCTCGACGGTGGAGACGTGCCGGAGCAGCTTCGCGGAGTGCTCCCCGCAGGCCTCGGCGAACTTCCGGTCGGCGCCGACCAGGGCGTCCGTCTCCCTGGCGTCGTCCGGGGTCATGTCCGTCTGGGTGAACGCGTCCATCTCGCGGCCGTCCAGGCACTCCACGGGCTCGCTGCGGGCCACCCCGCGCGGGTCGACGGCGACCATGTCGTACCGGGCCCGGACCTCGGCGGGGTAGCCGATGCCCGCGTAACTCTGGAGGTACGCGATCGCGGAGCCGCCGGGACCGCCCGGATTGACCAATAGCGAGCCGAGCGGCTTGCCCTTGCCCGTGGCCTTCTTGCGGGCGACGGCCAGCTTGATGTCGCCGGAGGCGGGCTTGTCGTAGTCGAGCGGCACCTTCATCGTGGCGCACTCGAAGCCGGGGGCGCCGCACTCCCGCCAGCTCAGCCTCTGCGTGTAGTACGGCGCCAGCGCCGAGGGCGTCGACATCGGCAGCGCGGCCAGCGCCGCACCCACCGTGCCGTCCGAGCCCGTACCGCTCGCGCCGCAGCCGGACACGAGCAGCGCGGACGCCGCGAGCAGGGCCGCCGCCATCCGGACCGTGGCGCGGGAGGCGGCCAGGGGCAGGAGCGAGCGGCGCGCCAGGGGCGGCCGGGCGGGCGGGGGCGACGGGGAGGGCCTGGTGTCCATCAGGCGAGCGTAACGTTGTGCGACGCCTCGTGTGCTCTGCGTCCGGGTTGTGGCGTGCTCACCCTGCCCGCAGGGCCATCGTCATCGCCTCCACCGCCAGCAGCGGGGCCACATTGCGGTCCAGGGCGTCGCGGCAGGCGGCGATGGCCTCGATGCGGCGCAGCGTGGACTCCGGGGAGCCCGCCCCGGCGATGCGCTGGAGGGCGTCCTCGGCGTCCTCGTTGGCGATGGCCACGCGGGAGCCGAGCTGGAGGGCGAGCACGTCACGGTAGAAGCCGGTGAGGTCGCCCAGGGCGACGTCGAGGCTGTCGCGCTGGGTGCGGGTGCGGCGCCGCTTCTGCATGTCCTCCAGGTCCTTCATCACCCCGGCCGTGCCACGCGGCAGCCTGCCGCCCTGGGCGGCACCGAGCGCGGCCTTCAGCTCGTCGGTCTCCTTGCCGTCCATCTCCTCGGCGAGCTGCTTGGCGTCCTCGGCGGCGGCGTCGACCAGCTCCTGGGCGGCCTTGAGGCAGCCGCCCACCTCCTCGACACGCAGCGGCAGCTTCAGCACCGAGGCGCGCCGACGGCGGGCCTCGGGGTCGGTGGCCAGGCGCCGGGCGCGGTCGACGTGCCCCTGGGTGGCACGGGCGGCGGCCGCGGCGACCTCGGGCTCGACGCCGTCGCGGCGCACCAGCATGTCGGCGACGGCCGCGACCGGCGGGGTGCGCAGGTTCAGGTGGCGGCAGCGGGAGCGGATGGTCGGCAGCACGTCCTCGATGGAGGGCGCGCACAGCAGCCAGACCGTGCGCGGGGCGGGCTCCTCGACGGCCTTGAGGACCGCGTTGGCCGACTTCTCGTTCAGCCGCTCGGCGTCCTCGACCAGGATGATCTGCCAGCGGCCGTTCGCCGGGCTGGTGTACGACTTGCGGACCGTGTCCCGCATGTCCCTGACCAGGATCTCCGCGCCCACGGCCGCGACCGAGGACACGTCCGCGTGGGTGCCCAGCAGCGCGGTGTGGCAGCCGTCGCAGAAGCCGCAGCCGGGGGTGCCGCCGAGGGCGCGGTCGGGGCTCACGCACTGGAGGGCGGCGGCGAAGGCGCGCGCCGCCTGGTTGCGGCCCGCACCGGGCGGCCCGGTGAACAGCCAGGCGTGGGTCATCTTCGACGCCTCGGGCGGCGGCTGGTCGGCCGCGGCGGCCGTGACGAGCGCGTCGGCGTCCCGCGCGGCCGCCTCCAGCGCCGCGCTCACCTTCTCCTGCCCGACGAGGTCGTCCCAGACGCTCATGGGTCACGCCGCCCTTTCCGTCACTTCGTGTTCCGTCCTCCATTGTGCGGGGGGCCACCGACAGTGCCGCCCGCACGGCGAAGGGCGGCGCCCTCCGCCGCGCCGAAGCGCCCGGTGGACACCGCCCTCCGCTTCCGTCCGGTCAGCCGCGCCGGCCCCGGCCGCGTCGGCCGCCGTCGTCGTGCCGGTCCCGCTCGTCGTGCTCGTCGTAGGACCCGAGCAGTTCGTCCGCGAGCGACGGCAGGTCGTCCAGCGGGGTCTCCTCGGCCCAGTCGGGGCGCGGGCGCCGGGGCTTGCCGTCGGCACCGAGCTGCGGGATCTCGCGGGTGCGGTCCTCCGCGTCGTCGCGGACCGGCGGCAGGACGGCCGTCTCCTCGGCGGGGCTCACCGGGGGCAGTACGGCGGTCTCGTCGGCGTCCCGGTCGGAGAACTTCGGCAGCAGCGCCGTCTCGTCGGCCGCGCCCTGCGGGGCGGGCGGCTGCGGCAGCTCGGCCGTCACCTCGGCCTCGGAGCCGCCGTCGCGCACCGGGCGCAGCACGGCCGTGTCGTCACCCGCGCGGTTCGCCGGGGCGTCCGGCACCGCACGCTCGGGCTCGGACGGCTTGCGGGCCGCGGTGTCGGCCGCCGCGGCGGCCTCCGCCGCGCGCCTGCGGGCCTCCTCGGCGCGCAGCAGGGCGTCCTCGGCCTTGCGCTGCTTCTCCAGGCGCAGGGCCTCGGCCTCGGCGCGCTGCCGGGCCTCCTCCTCGGCCTGCTTGCGGCGCCGCTCCTCCTCGGCCCTGCGGCGGGCCTCCTCCTCGGCGCGGGCCCTCTCCTCGGCGAGGAGCCGCTGGCGCTCCTCCTCGGCACGGCGGTGCGCCTCCTCGGCGCGGCGCCGGGCCTCCTCCTCCTGCCGCTCGGCCTCGCGGCGCTGCGCCTCCTCCAGCTCGCGGCGCTTGCGCTCCTCCTCCTCGGCACGCAGCCGGGCGAGCTGCTCGGCGCGCTCGCGCGCCACCCGCTCCTCCTCGGCCTTGCGGGCGGCCTCGGCCTCGGCCTTGCGGCGGGCCTCCTCCTCGGCCTTCTTCCGCGCCTCCTCCTGGGCCTTGATCTCGGCCTCGGAGAGCGGCAGCACGGTGTCGAGCCGGTGCCGGATCACACTGGTGACGCCCTCGGGCTCCTGGCCGGCGTCCACGACCAGGTAGCGGCCGGGGTCGGCGGCGGCGAGGGTGAGGAAACCGGCCCGCACGCGCGCGTGGAACTCGGCCGGCTCCGACTCCAGCCGGTCCGGCGCCTCGGTGAAGCGCTCCCGCGCGATCTCCGGCGGCACGTCCAGCAGGACGGTCAGATGCGGGACGAGACCACCGGTGGCCCAGCGGTTGATACGGGCGATCTCGGTGGGCGACAGATCCCGGCCGGCGCCCTGGTAGGCGACGGAGGAGTCGATGTACCGGTCCGAGATGACGACCGCGCCGCGCTCCAGGGCGGGGCGTACGACGGTGTCGACGTGCTCGGCGCGGTCGGCCGCGTACAGCAGCGCCTCCGCGCGGTGCGACAGGCCGGCCTCCGACACGTCCAGCAGGATCGAGCGGAGCCGCTTGCCCACCGGGGTGGCACCGGGCTCGCGGGTGAGGACGACCTCGTGGCCCTTGGCCCTGATCCACTCGGCGAGGGCCTCGGCCTGGGTGGACTTGCCCGCGCCGTCGCCGCCCTCCAGGGAGATGAAGAAACCGTTCCCCGCGGGGGCGGTGACCGGGTCGTCGCCGCCGAGCAGGGCGTCCTTGATGTCCTGGCGCAGCGGGATGCCGGAGCGGTCGTCGACCTTGGCGAGGACCAGCACGGCCACCGGGAGCAGCAGCGCGCCGACCAGCATCAGGGTGAAGGAGGCACCGCCGTGCGCGAAGACGAAGCGGCCGTTCTCCAGCCGGTGGCGGCCGATGAGCCCGGCGACGACCGGGGCGATCAGGGCGCCGAGCGCCATGAAGACCCGGACGACCGCGTGCAGGTGCTCGGTGATCCGGGTGCGGCGGGAGTCCTCGGTCTCCTGGTCCAGCAGGGCGTGCCCGGTGTTGGCGGAGATGCCCGCGCCGACGCCGGCCAGGGTGAGGATCAGCAGGACGGTGGTGACGTCCGGGACGAGTCCGGCGGCCAGCAGGGCGATGCCGGTGAGCGCGATGGCCAGGGCGAGCAGCCGGCGCCGGGACAGCGAGGGCAGCAGCGCGGGCGCGGTACGGATGCCGACACCGACGCCGCCGGTCAGGCCCAGCACCAGGAGGCCGTAGAGCACCGGGCCGCCGCCCAGGTCGGAGGCGTGCAGCACGCACACCGCGACGGCGGCGGAGATGGCCCCGGCCACGGCCGCGCAGGCGATGACCAGCAGCAGCACGGCGCCGGTACGGCCCTTGTCGACGCCCGAGCCGGAACGCGGGCGGCGCAGGCCCTCCAGCGGGGAGCGCGGGCGCGGGGTGCGCGTGCCGGGCAGCTTCAGGGCGGTCAGCACGGACACCGAGGCGGCGAACAGGCCGGCCGCGACATAGGCGGCGAGGGCCGCGTGGTGCTGGTCGAACCAGGCGATGCCGGTGGCCAGCAGGTTGTTGAAGAGGGAGGCGGTGACCAGGACGGCGGCGGCCAGCGGCAGCGCCACGAAGCCGGTGCGCAGCGACAGGCGGCGCAGCGCGTCCAGGTGGTCCGGCAGGGGCCGCACCGACGCGCCCTCGGGGGGCGGGGCGGGCAGCAGCGCGGGGGCCGCGCTCTCCCGGCACACCGTCCACAGCCGCTCGGCGATGCCGGTGACGAAGGCGGTGGCCAGCAGGACGGTCAGGGCGTTGCCCGGCGTCCAGTCGATCCACAGCGGCGCCACGATCAGCAGCGCGGCCCGCACGCCGTCGGCGCCGACCATGGTCCAGCGCCGGTCGAGGGGGCCGTCCGGGGCGGTGAGCGTGGTCAGCGGGCCGAGCAGGACGGCACCGAAGAGCACGGTGGCCAGCACCCGGGCCCCGAAGACCGTCGCCACTGCGAACGCCGCGCCCCGGTAGCCCCCGCCGAGGGAGCCCTGGGCGACGGCCGCCTGGAGGACGAGCACCACCAGCACGAGCAGCGCGAGGGCGTCACCGACGCCGCTCACGAGCTGCGCGCTCCAGAGGCGGCGCAGGTCGGGTCGGCGCAGCAGTGAACGGACGGCGCGCTCGCGGGAATCCGCGACAAGGGCGTCGTCCGGTGCTGGTTGGGGGGCCGTTGGCTGCTCGGCTCGCGTCATGCGTTCAGCCTATCCGCAGCCACCCACCCCCATGCCCCCCTTGTCCCCACCCCTTCCCCGTCCCTCACTCCTTGATCCCGTAAGGGGCGCACGCCGGAGCGCGGAACACCCCGGTACCGAGGCCGGTACCGGGGTGTTCGCGAACGCGGAAGCGGGTGAGGGTCAGTCCTCCGAGCCGGAGCCCGTCGCCTTGGCCGCCGTCGTCTTCTTGGCGGTCGCCTTCTTCGCCGTGGTCTTCTTGGCGGCCGCCGTCGTCTTCTTGGCCGCCGTCTTCTTGGCGGCGGTCTTCTTCGCCGGGGCCGTCTTCTTGGCCGTGGCCTTCTTCGCCGTCTTCTTGGCCGGTGCCTTGGCCCGCTTCTCGGCGAGCAGCTCGTAGCCGCGCTCGGGGGTGATCTCCTCCACACTGTCGCCGGAGCGCAGCGTGGCGTTGGTCTCCCCGTCGGTCACGTACGGACCGAAGCGGCCGTCCTTGACCACGACCGGCTTGCCGGAGACCGGGTCCTCGCCCAGCTCCTTCAGCGGCGGCTTGGCGGCCGCCCGGCCACGCTGCTTGGGCTGGGCGTAGATCGCCAGCGCCTCCTCCAGCGTGATCGTGAAGAGCTGCTCCTCAGCCGTGAGCGAGCGCGAGTCCGTGCCCTTCTTCAGATACGGGCCGTAGCGGCCGTTCTGCGCGGTGATCTCCACGCCCTCGGCGTCGGTGCCGACCACGCGGGGCAGCGACATCAGCTTCAGGGCGTCCTCGAGCGTGACCGTGTCGAGCGCCATGGACTTGAACAGCGAGGCCGTGCGCGGCTTGACCGCGTTCTTGCCGGTCTTCGGGGTGCCCTCGGGGAGCACCTCGGTGACGTAGGGGCCGTAGCGGCCGTCCTTGGCGATGATCTGGTGGCCGCTGACCGGGTCGGTGCCCAGCTCGAAGTCGCCGCTGGGCTTGGCCAGCAGTTCCTCGGCCAGCTCGACGGTCAGCTCGTCCGGCGCCAGGTCCTCGGGGACGTCGGCGCGCTGGTGCTGCTCGGTGTCCTTCTCGCCCCGCTCGATGTACGGGCCGTAGCGGCCGACGCGCAGGACGATGCCGTCGCCGACCGGGAAGGAGGAGACCTCGCGGGCGTCGATCGCGCCCAGGTCGGTGACGAGTTCCTTCAGGCCGCCGAGGTGGTCGCCGTCGCCGTTGCCCGCCTCCGCGGCGGCGCCGGTGTCGAGGCCCTCGCCGAAGTAGAAGCGCCTGAGCCACGGCACGGACTGGGCCTCGCCGCGCGCGATGCGGTCGAGGTCGTCCTCCATGCGGGCGGTGAAGTCGTAGTCGACGAGCCGGCCGAAGTGCTTCTCCAGCAGGTTGACCACGGCGAAGGACAGGAAGGACGGCACCAGGGCCGTGCCCTTCTTGAAGACGTAGCCGCGGTCCAGGATCGTGCCGATGATCGACGCGTAGGTCGACGGGCGGCCGATCTCGCGCTCCTCCAGCTCCTTGACCAGGGACGCCTCGGTGTAGCGGGCCGGGGCCTTGGTGGCGTGGCCGTCGACCGTGATCTCGTCCGCGGCCAGCGGGTCGCCCTCGGAGACCTGGGGCAGCCGGCGCTCGCGGTCGTCCAGCTCGGCGTTGGGGTCGTCGGCGCCCTCGACGTACGCCTTCAGGAAGCCGTGGAAGGTGATCGTCTTGCCGGAGGCGCTGAACTCGACCTCCCGGCCGTCGGCGGAGGTGCCGCCGATCTTGACGGTCACGCTGTTGCCGGTCGCGTCCTTCATCTGGGAGGCGACGGTCCGCTTCCAGATCAGCTCGTACAGCCTGAACTGGTCGCCGGTCAGGCCGGTCTCGGCGGGGGTGCGGAAGCGGTCGCCGGAGGGGCGGATCGCCTCGTGCGCCTCCTGCGCGTTCTTGACCTTGCCCGCGTAGGAGCGGGGCTGCGGCGGGAGGTAGTCGGCCCCGTACAACTGCGTGACCTGGGCGCGGGCGGCGCCGATGGCCGTCTCGCTCAGGGTCGTGGAGTCGGTACGCATGTACGTGATGTAGCCGTTCTCGTACAGCTTCTGGGCGACCTGCATGGTCGCCTTCGCGCCGAAGCCGAGCTTGCGGCTGGCCTCCTGCTGGAGGGTCGTCGTACGGAACGGGGCGTACGGCGAGCGGCGGTAGGGCTTGGACTCCACCGAGCGCACGGAGAACCGGGTGGTCTCCAGGGCGGCGGCGAGCGCGCGGGCACCCGCCTCGTCGAGGTGGAGGGTGTTGGCGCTCTTGATCCGACCGAGGGAGTCGAAGTCGCGGCCCTGGGCGACACGCCGGCCGTCGACGCTCTGGAGGCGGGCGACCAGCGAGGACGGGTCCGAGGCGTCACCGGCGCGGCCGGTGGCGAAGGTGCCCGTCAGGTCCCAGTACTCGGCGGAGCGGAAGGCGATGCGCTCGCGCTCGCGCTCGACGATGAGCCGGGTGGCGACGGACTGCACACGGCCCGCCGACAGCTTCGGCATGACCTTCTTCCACAGGACCGGCGAGACCTCGTAGCCGTAGAGGCGATCGAGGATGCGGCGGGTCTCCTGGGCGTCGACCAGCTTCTTGTTCAGCTCGCGCGGGTTGGCGACGGCCTCGCGGATCGCGTCCTTGGTGATCTCGTGGAAGACCATCCGCTTCACGGGGATCTTCGGCTTGAGGACTTCCTGGAGGTGCCAGGCGATGGCCTCGCCCTCGCGGTCCTCATCGGTGGCGAGGAAGAGCTCGTCGGAGTCCTTCATCAGGTCCCGGAGCTTCTTCACCTGCGCCTTCTTGTCCGCGTTGATGACGTAGATCGGCGCGAAGTCGTGTTCCACGTCGACACCGAGGCGGCGGACCTCACCGGTGTACTTCTCCGGCACCTCGGCGGCGCCGCTGGGAAGGTCACGGATGTGCCCGACGCTCGCCTCGACTACGTATCCGGGGCCGAGGTAGCCCTTGATCGTCTTCGCCTTGGCAGGCGACTCGACGATGACGAGTCGGCGGCCGCCCTGTGCGGTCTCGCTGGTCGGGGACAACTTCGCTCTTCTCTCCGGTCGGCGCTGGGGTCCTCCCCCGGGCGCTCGTCCCTGGGGTCGCGGCGTGTGGTGGCTGGTGTGACGCTGCGGAGTGTGACGGTACATCCCGCCCCCGTGTCAAACGGGAAAAGCCCACAACGGCCACTCGAACGGTAACCCGACTACCGCCATTCCTGCCGCCCGGAGTACCCGCCGAGCGCCCACCCCAAGCCCGGAGCCCTCCTCTCCGGCCGCCGCCGCGCCGTTCCGGCCGACGCGATCAGGGACGCGTCAGGCAGTACGCGGCCAGCCCCAGGGAGACGAGCGCCGCGGCCGCCGCGGCCACTGCGGATGCGACCCGGTTCACACCGACGGCGACCGGTTCGGCGCGGCGCACCCGCACCCCGGTCCACACCATCAGAGCCCCTCCGAACAGCGTGAACACCGCTCCCGCGAACACCGCCGGCACGCTCTCCATGATCTATCCGCCCCTCCCGCGCGCCCGGCGCGGTCCGCAACCCTCCAGCGCGGGGGAGGCTGCCACGCCCGGTGGACGGCGGGGCGACGGCGGGATGAACGAACGGGGCCGGCTCCGTCGCCGTCCGGGCGGCACACAGCACTTTCCGGCCTTTTTGCCGTTCCGCTCCGTGCCTCCGGCATACGACGATGATCCGCCCGCCCGTCCACCGGACCGGGTACGCCGGATACGACAGTCGGATCAGCCGACGTGTCCGCCTCGGCGCGGCTCAGCCCAGCGGCTCCAGGAAGCCCTGCTCCACCAGCAGCCGGATCTGCGCGGGCGTGCGGTCGCGCAGCACCACGGGGTCCTCGCCGACGAGCTGGGCGATGGCGTCCAGGATGACCCCCGCGCTCAGCGAGCCGTCGCACACGCCGGCGAAGCCCGCGCCGATGGTGTCCACCTTCGTCGCCCGGCGCATGCCCCGGTGCTGACGGAGCACCACATGCTCGGGGTCCTCGGCGCCCGGCAGGCCGACCTGCTCCTGCACGACCTCGGCAGCGAGCCTGAAGTGGCCCTCCAGCAGGGCCGCGTCGTCGTGCGCGCGCAGGTGGTCGACACGCTCGAAGTGGTCCCGGATGGTGTCGCCGAGCGGCTGCTCGACCGGGTGCGGCCACTCCTCCACGGTGACGGAGGGCTCGGCCGAGCCGGTGCGGCGCAGGGTGATCCAGCCGAAGCCGACCGCCTTCACCTTGCGCGCCTCGAACTCGTCCAGCCACGCGTCGTACCGCGACTGGTACTCCGCCCGGTCCTCACGGTGGTCCCCGGCGTCCCTGAGCCACAGCTCGGCGTACTGCGTGATGTCCTGGACCTCGCGCTGCACGATCCACGCGTCGCACCCGCGCGGCACCCAGGAGCGCACCCGGTCCTGCCAGTCCTCCCCCTCCACGTGCTGCCAGTTGGCGAGGAACTGCGCGAACCCGCCCTCGTTCAGCCTGTCCCCCGCCTGCTGAACGAGCGAGCGGCACAGATCGTCCCCGCTCATCCCGCCGTCGCGGTAGGTGAGCCGGGCGCCGGGCGAGATGACGAAGGGCGGGTTGGACACGATCAGGTCGAACGTCTCGTCGTCCTTGACCGGTTCGAACAGCGAGCCCTCGCGCAGGGAGGCGGCGGGCGCGCCGGAGAGGGCGAGGGTGAGCGCGGTGATGTGCAGGGCGCGCGGGTTGAGGTCGGTGGCGGTGACCCGGGTCGCGTGCTGGGCGGCGTGCAGCGCCTGGATGCCGGAGCCGGTGCCGAGGTCGAGCGCGGTGGCCACGGGGGTGCGCACGGTGATGCCGGCGAGCGTGGTGGAGGCACCGCCGACGCCGAGGACCACGTCCTCGTCCCGGCTGCCGATGCCGCCCGCCCCGCCGACGGCGCAGCCGAGGTCGGACACGATGAACCAGTCCTCGCCGTCGGGTCCGCCGTAGGGGCGGACGTCGACGGTGGCGGCCAGCTCGTCGCCGCCCACGGGCCTCAGCCACCCGGCGTCCACCGCGTCCTCGACCGGCAGTACCTCCGTCAGGCGGGCGCGGGGCACCGGCTGCTGGAGCAGGAACAGCCGCACCAGGGCCTGAAGCGGCGAGTCGCCGCGGGTCGCGCGCAGGGCGGGCACGGTCTCGCTGCGGGCGAGCGCCGCGTAGGCGGGGGCGCCGAGCAGGTCGAGGAGGCCGTCCGCGGTGAAGGAGGCGGACAGCAGGGCGTCGCGCAGGCGGGCGGCCGCCTCGGGCCGGTCGGTGGCGGGCAGGGGGGCGGAGCCGGAGTCAGTCACGCCCCCATTGTGGCCCGCCGCACCGCCCCGGGGCCGCCGCGCCCGGCCGTCCGCGCGGGCGCGGTCAGCTCTTGGCGGCGGGCGGCGCGGAGGCGGAGACCTTGCAGCTCTGCTGCTCGGCGATGGCCTCCTTGACGTCGCCCTGCTCCAGGCGCTTCAGCGCCTCGGTGCCGCTGCTGCTCTGGCGGCCGATCTCCTTGGTCTGGTCGGCGACCTCGTGCAGGCCCTTGGCGAACTTGCCCTGGTCCTTGGTGTCCAGCCCGTCGACCTTCTTCTTCAGATCGGCGTAGGAGGTGGCCAGGCCGTTGAGGTTCTTCACCGCGTCCTGCTGCCGCTTGGCCCCGCCGTCGACCCCGGGGGGAGCGCCGGCGCCGTTGATGGCGGTGGCGATGGCCTTGTAGCCGTCGGACATGTCCTGGAACGCCTGCGCGTACGTCTCCTTCGCCGTCTTCGGCGGGAGGTCGCTGTCGCTGGCGATCTTGGCGATCCCGGCGTTGGCCGCCTTGATCTTGGTGTACTGCGCGGGCACCGCGTCGCACACCTTCTTCGCCCAGACACCCAGCTTGGGGTCGGGGCCTCCGCCGTCGCTGCCGCATCCCGTCAGCGCCGTTATCAGTACCGCGCCGCCGGACAGGGCGGCCGCGAGCTTCTTGTTCACCGGATCGGTCCCTTCCATGGCTATCGGCCACCGGAATCTACACGGCGGAACGAGACCATCCACACGACCGATGCCCTATAAGAAGACTTTTGCGGCACTTCGCACCATGCGAGAGAAGGCTCACGGCCGACGGCCCTCCACACCGCCGACGGGCGGGCGGTGACGCGTCAGGCCGCGCCGCCCGCCCGCCCGTCGGCGAAGCCTCGGCTACGGAACCACCGCCGGGGGCTGGGAGTTGGGAACCTCACCCGCCTCCTCGTCCCCCACGGCGATCCCGCGCCGCTTCGACACGTACACCGCGACGACGATCACCAGCAGCGCGAACACCGCGACCAGGGCGCGGACGAGCATGCTGCTGCTGTCTCCGTAGGAGAACTTGATCACCGCGGGGGCGATGAGCAGGGCGACCAGGTTCATCACCTTCAGCAGCGGGTTGATGGCCGGGCCCGCGGTGTCCTTGAAGGGGTCGCCGACCGTGTCGCCGATCACCGTGGCCGCGTGGGCGTCGCTGCCCTTGCCGCCGTGGTGGCCGTCCTCCACCAGTTTCTTGGCGTTGTCCCAGGCGCCACCGGAGTTGGCGAGGAAGACCGCCATCAGCGTGCCGGCGCCGATCGCGCCGGCGAGGAAGGCCCCGAGGGCGCCGACGCCGAGGGTGAACCCGATGAAGATCGGCGCCATCACGGCGAGCAGGCCGGGCGTGGCCAGCTCGCGCAGGGCGTCGCGGGTGCAGATGTCGACGACCCGGCCGTACTCGGGCTTCTCCGTGTAGTCCATGATCCCCGGCCGCTCGCGGAACTGCCTGCGCACCTCGAACACCACCGATCCCGCCGACCGCGACACGGCGTTGATGGCGAGCCCGGAGAAGAGGAAGACGACCGCGGCGCCCGCGATCAGGCCGACCAGGTTGTTGGGCTGGGAGATGTCCATCGACAGGGTCAGCGGCGATCCCGGCCCGCTGAGCCGCTCCCCCACGTCCCGCACACCGGTGGTGATCGCGTCCCGGTACGAGCCGAAGAGGGCCGCCGCCGCGAGGACGGCGGTGGCGATGGCGATGCCCTTGGTGATGGCCTTGGTCGTGTTGCCGACCGCGTCCAGGTCGGTGAGCACCTGGGCGCCGGCGCCCTCCACGTCCGAGGACATCTCGGCGATGCCCTGCGCGTTGTCGGAGACCGGGCCGAAGGTGTCCATGGCGACGATCACCCCGACCGTGGTCAGCAGCCCGGTACCGGCGAGCGCCACCGCGAACAGCGCCAGCATGATCGAGGTGCCGCCGAGCAGGAACGCGCCGTACACGCTGAGGCCGATCAGCAGCGCGGTGTAGACGGCGGACTCCAGGCCCAGCGAGATGCCGGAGAGGACGACGGTCGCGGGGCCGGTCAGCGAGGTGCGGCCGACGTCGCGGACCGGGCGGCGGGTGGTCTCGGTGAAGTAGCCGGTGAGCTGCTGGATGACGGCGGCGAGCAGGATGCCGATGGCCACGGCGACCAGCGCCAGCACCCGTGGGTCGCCGTCCTTGCCGCGGATCGCCGCGTCGGTCACACCGGCCAGCTCGGAGTAGCGGCCGGGCAGGTAGACGTAGACGGCGACGGCGACCAGCGCGAGGGAGATCACGGCCGAGACGAAGAAGCCCCGGTTGATGGCGCTCATCCCGCTGCGGTCGGCGCGGCGCGGGGCGACCGCGAAGATGCCGATCATCGCGGTGACGACACCGATGGCCGGGACCAGCAGCGGGAAGGCGAGCCCGGCGTCGCCGAAGGCGGTCTTGCCGAGGATCAGCGCGGCCACCAGGGTCACGGCGTACGACTCGAAGAGGTCCGCCGCCATGCCCGCGCAGTCCCCGACGTTGTCGCCCACATTGTCCGCGATGGTCGCCGCGTTGCGCGGGTCGTCCTCCGGGATGCCCTGTTCGACCTTGCCGACCAGGTCGGCGCCGACGTCGGCGGCCTTGGTGAAGATGCCGCCGCCGACTCGCATGAACATGGCGATCAGGGCGGCACCCAGGCCGAAACCCTCCAGCACCTTGGGCGCGTCGGCCGCGTAGACCAGCACCACACAGGAGGCGCCGAACAGGCCGAGGCCGACGGTGAACATGCCGACCACGCCACCGGTGCGAAATGCGATCTTCATCGCCTTGTGCGAGACGACGGTGAGATCCTTTTCCGTTTCGCCCTCCCCCGGAGTCGCCTCCCGGGCGGCCGCGGCGACGCGCACATTGCTGCGTACGGCGAGCCACATGCCGATATAGCCGGTGGCCGCCGAGAAAAGCGCGCCGATCAGGAAGAACACCGAGCGTCCGGCCCGCTGATTCCAGTCGTCCGCGGGAAGCAGCAGAAGCAGGAAGAACACCACGACGGCGAAAACGCCGAGGGTGCGCAACTGCCGCGCCAGATACGCCTTCGCGCCTTCCTGGACCGCTTCCGCGATCTCCCGCATGCGTGCGGTGCCCTCGCCCGCAGACAGCACCTGGCGCACCAGGACGCCCGCGACGACCAGCGCCGCAAGGGCCACCGCCGCGATCACGGCGACCAGCGCGCGGTTGCCGTCCGTCAGGACGACGGCCGCGAGGTACGCGGAGTTGGATGCGGAGTGACCCGCCTGACCAGGGATGAGAAGCCCCGCCATTCGTCCTCCTTGACGCTTGGACCGAGCTCAAGCTGTGGACGGACTTGTAGCTGCCCGATGGTGATCCCGAACGGCACGGTAAACAGAATTGCCCGCCCCTAACCCTTTAGCAAACGAACGAGTGCGGGGCCAGAGCACGAAACCCGGACGGAGTAATACCCCTGAGGCATTCAAGATCGCCCCTTCACCGGCGCCATCTGCGGGGGTTTCCGGTCGTGCATTCCTGCACGCATTCGGGGCGTCCGGCGGTTCGGCCGAAAGTGGCCGGAACGCCGCGAGGGGCCCTGCGGTGCAGGGCCCCTCGGGAAGTCGTCCGGCGCGCGTGGCGCGCGGGCCGGTTCAGTGCCGGTTCAGATCAGTACGGTCGGCGGCGGGACGGTCGGCCAGGACATGCGGATCAGGCCGCCGTTCTCCCCGGTGGTGACCTCGACGTCGTCCACGAGGCCGCTGATGACCGCGAGGCCCATCTCGTCCTCCTCGGCCTCCACGTCCGCGTCGGCGGCCGCGCCGCCCGCGACCCGCTCGGCGGGCACGGCGTGCGGGGCCTCGTCGCCGACCTCGATGGAGAAGAGCTTCTCCTCCTCGATCAGCGCCACCTTGACCGGCGCGGTGATGCCCACGCTCTGATGGAGTCCGACCGCGCGGGAGCACGCCTCGCCGACCGCGAGGCGGACCTCGTCGAGAACGGCCTCGTCCACTCCGGCCCTGCGCGCCACCGCGGCCGCCACCAGACGGGCGGTCCGGACGTGCTCGGGCAGCGCGCTGAAGCGGAGTTCGACGGTGGCCATGCATCCCCCTCGCGTACTACGGGCGTGCGGTGCGGGGCCGGGGCCGCCAAAAGCCCGCACCCCCACGATGAAACTTCCGCTCCCGGACCGCTGACGGCGCCGGGGCGGAGTCGGCCGGTGCCCGGACCGCACAGACGGCCCGGACCCGGCTTACGACCCTGATCAGTCGGTGGCCGCCACCGCTTCCTCGACCGAGGTGTGGATGGGGAACACCTTGGTGAGACCGGTGATACGGAAAATCTTCAGAATGCGCTCCTGGTTGCAGACCAGGCGGAGCGAGCCCTCATGGGCACGCACCCGCTTCAGGCCACCGACCAGCACGCCGAGCCCGGTGGAGTCGAGGAAGTCCACGCCCTCCATGTCGACGACAAGATGGAAATTGCCGTCGTTCACCAGCTCGACCAACTGCTCGCGCAGCTTGGGCGCGGTGTACACATCGATTTCGCCACCGACCTCGACGACCGTACGATCGCCGACGGTACGGGTCGACAGGGACAGGTCCACGAATCCTCCAGCACCTTGCTATCGAGCGGTCGCCCCTCGGGACATCCCGGCTTACGGCCCTTGGAACACTTCGCCAGCCGCCATGGCATTCAATCACTTACCGGCAGGTGTGCACGACGCCTTGGCTCCATTGTCCGTCAAGCCGGTGACACACTCGGTGCCGATGGCCAAGAATCACCGACCCGATCACCCCCAGCCGGACCCGGCGTCCCGCCCGTCCCCGGAGACGGTTCTGCACCGGCTCGCCTCCGGTCCGAGCAGGTCCGCGCGCATCACTCATACGGAGCACTTGCCCCCGCGTGCGGGCCGTCATGCCGTCTGGCCGGACCGGATTCGCGCCGAGGTGATCGCGGCGGTCCGGGAGCGCGGGATCGAGCATCCCTGGGCCCACCAGGCCATCGCCGCCGAGCACGCCCTGGACGGCGACTCGGTGGTCGTCGCCACCGGCACCGCCTCCGGCAAGTCGCTGGCCTATCTGATGCCGGTGCTGTCCGCCCTGCTGGACGGCTCCGAGGCCCCGAACGGCCGGGGCGCCACCGCCCTGTACCTCTCCCCGACCAAGGCCCTGGCCGCCGACCAGTGCCGCGCGGTACGGGAACTCGCCGCGCCCCTGGGCAACGCGGTGCGCCCCGCCGTCTACGACGGCGACACCCCGTTCGAGGAACGCGAGTGGGTCCGCCAGTACGCCAACTACGTCCTGACCAACCCGGACATGCTGCACCGGGGCATTCTCCCGTCCCACCCCCGCTGGTCCTCCTTCCTGAAGTCGCTCAAGTACGTCGTGATCGACGAGTGCCACACCTACCGGGGCGTCTTCGGCTCGCACGTCGCCCAGGTGCTGCGCCGGCTGCGCAGACTGTGCGCCCGCTACGGCGCGTCGCCCGTCTTCCTGCTGGCCTCCGCCACGGCCGCCGAGCCGTCCGTGGCCGCCCGCCGGCTGACCGGGCTGCCGGTGGTCGAGGTCGCCGACGACGCCTCCCCGCGCGGGGAACTCGTCTTCGCCCTCTGGGAGCCCCCGCTCACCGAGCTGCACGGCGAGAAGGGCGCCCCGGTGCGCCGCACCGCCACCGCCGAGACCGCCGACCTGCTGACCGACCTCACCGTGCAGGGCGTGCGCTCGGTCGCCTTCGTCCGCTCCCGGCGCGGCGCCGAACTGATCTCGGTCATCGCGCAGGAGCGGCTCGCCGAGATCGACCGTTCCCTGGTCCGGCGTGTCGCCGCCTATCGCGGCGGCTATCTGCCCGAGGAGCGCCGCGCCCTGGAACGCGCCCTGCACTCCGGCGACCTCCTCGGTCTCGCCGCCACCACGGCCCTGGAGCTGGGCGTGGACATCTCCGGTCTGGACGCGGTGGTGATCGCCGGCTATCCGGGCACCCGCGCCTCCCTGTGGCAGCAGGCGGGCCGCGCCGGGCGCTCCGGACAGGGCGCGCTGGCGGTCCTGGTGGCCCGCGACGACCCGCTGGACACCTACCTCGTCCACCACCCGGAGGCCCTGTTCGACCGCCCGGTGGAGTCCACGGTCCTGGACCCGGACAATCCCTACGTCCTCGCCCCGCACCTGTGCGCGGCCGCCGCCGAGATCCCGCTGACCGAGGCCGACCTCGATCTCTTCGGCCCCGTGAGCGCCGATGTGCTGGGCCAGCTGGAGGCGGCGAAGCTGCTGCGCCGCCGCACCCGTGCCTGGCACTGGACGCGCCGGGAACGCGCCGCCGACCTGACCGACATCCGGGGCACCGGCGGACCTCCGGTGCAGATCGTGGAGGAGGGCACCGGGCGCCTGCTCGGCACGGTCGACGCCGAGGCGGCGCACTCCGCCGTCCACGAGGGCGCGGTCCACCTCCACCAGGGCCGCACCTACCTGGTGCGCTCGCTCGACCTGAAGGACTCCGTCGCCCTGGTCGAGCAGGCCGACCCGCCCTACTCGACCGCCGCCCGCGACACCACGTCCATCGCCGTCCTGGAGACGGAGACCGAGATCCCGTGGGGTTCCGGCCGCCTGTGCCTGGGCTCGGTCGAGGTCACCAACCAAGTGGTCTCCTTCCTGCGCAGACGCCTGATCACCGGTGAGGTGATGGGCGAGACGAAACTCGATCTCCCGCCGCGCACGCTCCGTACCCGCGCGGTGTGGTGGACGGTCACCGAGGACCAGCTCGACGAGGCCCGCATCAACCCTGAGATCCTCGGCGGCGCCCTGCACGCCGCCGAACACGCCTCGATCGGCATGCTGCCCCTCTTCGCCACCTGCGACCGCTGGGACATCGGCGGGGTCTCGGTCCCGCTGCATCCCGACACGCTGCTCCCGACGGTCTTCGTCTACGACGGCCACCCCGGCGGGGCGGGCTTCGCCGAGCGCGCCTTCCACACCGCCCGCGCCTGGCTGACGGCCACCCGCGAGGCCATCGCCGCCTGCGAGTGCGAGGCCGGCTGTCCGTCCTGCATCCAGTCCCCCAAGTGCGGCAACGGCAACGAGCCCCTGCACAAGCGGGGAGCGGTGCGGCTCCTCACGACGCTGCTGCGGGGGGCACCGGAGGAGGCGGCCGGGACGGGGGCGGCGGCTTCCGAAGGGGGCGAGTCGAGCTAGGGGCTGATGCCGTGCGAGGCGGGGGCATGGGGCACGGGGCCGGGAGCCTGCGACGCGGGCGCCTGGGGCGCGGGGCCGGGAGCCTGCGACGCGGGCACCCGGGGTGTGGCACCCGACGGGTCAGCTGGTCCCGCCCTGGCCCGTACCTCCGCTGCGAACGGCCCGTGTCCCGACCCCGCGCTCACGTCCGAGGTCTCGCCGACGATCGCGCACCGCACCAGCCGCGCCCCCTGGGCCGACGCCACCCGGCGACCCGCGGCGCACGCCGCCTCCGCGCCCTCGGCCCAGTGGTCCGCCGCCGCGAGCGCCGCCAGATCGGCCGCGCCCGCCGCCCGGTGCCGTACGACCACCGCGTGCCCCAGACCGAGCACGGTGCCGAACACCACGCACAGCAGGGCGATCACCCCGAGGCTCCAGACGGTGGCGGAACCCCGGTCACCCTCCCGGCGCCTCATGGCCCCTCCCCTCCGGACCCCACCGCCTCCTCGGCGGCGGCCACGGCCTCCTCCCGCACCTCGAACGGCAGCCCCGTCAGCACCGGCGGCCTGGCCACCACCGTCACGCGCACCTGCTCGCCCTCACGGGCCACGCTGACCGTCGAGCCGCTCGGTGCCGTCTCCCTGGTCAGCCGGACCACCGCTTCGGGCGGGTCCTGGCGGGCGGCGGCCCGTGCCCCGGTGCGGGCGGCGTCCACGCACTGGATCTGGGCGGCCACGGCGAGCAGCCCCCAGACCAGCGCCATGGTGAACGCCACCAGCACCGACAGCACCACGGCCGCCTCCGCCGTCACAAACCCCCGGTCCGCGCCTCGTTCACATGCGCGCACTGAGCGCTCGTTTCACGATGCCCTGGAGTTCCGCCTTCACCTGGCCGCTGGTGACGACCTCGTAGAGCAGCAAGGCGAATCCGACCGCCGCGATGATCCCCATGGCGTACTCGGAGGTCACCATTCCGGCGTCCTTGCGGCACCGTTCCCGTAGCAGCGCCCATGCCCTGCCGGCCTTCTCACGCATCCCACGTTCCTTTCTTCGCAGCTTCGTTTGTTCGCAGCTTCGTTGTCGTTGTCGTGCACGTCGGTCCGCTCGGTCCGCTCGGTCAGGGGCCCCCTCCTCCCATCGCGCCGCCCGCGAGGCCGATGACCACGGGCAGCACGCCGACCGCGATGAAGGCGGGGAGGAAGCACAGCCCGACCGGCGCCGAGATCAGCACGGCCGCCCTGCGGGCCCGGACCGTGGCCGCCCGTATCGACTCCGCCCGCGCGTCCGACGCGAGCCGGGCCACGGGCTCGGCCGCCGGGAGCCCCGACCGGTCGGCCCGCTCCAGCAGGCGAGCAAGCGCTCCGGCGCCGGGAAGGACGGTCAACCGGGCCCAGGCGTCCGCTGGTTCACCGCCGAGGCGGGCTTCCGCCGCACCCCGCGCCAGCGCGTCACCGACCGGGCCACCGAGCGCCTCCCCGACTGCCTGGGCGGCGACCACGGGCCCCGCCCCGGCCTCGATGCAGGCGGCCAGCAGCTCCGCGGCGAGGGGGAGTTGGCGAGCCGCCGCAGCCGCGTCCAGCTCTGTCGCGGGCCGGGCCGGCACCCGGCGCTCCTGCCACCGCCACAGCGCCACACCGGCCCCGAGTCCCACCAGCGCCCCGAAGACCCCGCCGACCACCGACCACGCCCCGCACCCGATTCCGGCCACCGGCAGCCACTTCCGGGCCGTGTCGGCGACCGCGAGCGAACGACCGCTCTCGGGCGGCTCCACGGCCAGCAGTCCCGCGACCCTCCGCCGCGTCAGGCGCCGTTGCCGTACCAGCTCCAGCCGACGGCCCGCCCAGCCGAGGGCGACGGCCATTTCCACGGCCGCCCCCAGGCTGTGGACGAACTCCCCGCTCATGCCGCCTCAGCTCCCCGCACGATCCGGGCCGCCCACCACACCCCGGCGCCCTCGAACACCGCTCCCGCCATCAGGCAGCCCAGTCCGGCCCCGGTGTGCAGCAGTACCCGGAGTGGATCGGCGCCCATGGCGGCGCCGAGCAGCAGCCCGAACAGGGGCAGCACCGCCAGCAGCAGAGCCGTGGCCCGGGCACCGGACAACTGGGCACGCAGGTCCGCGCGTTGGTCCCGCTCCGCGCGCAGGGCGCCGTCCAGCCGGTCGAGGCCGGCCGCCAGGCCCGCGCCCTGGTCCACCGCCACCCGCCAGCAGGCGGCCAGCCCCAGCAGCCCCTCGGCGCCCGGCTGCCGGGCCGCCACGGCGAGCGCGGCCGGCACATCGCCCCCGAACCGCGCCGCCGCGATCGCGGCCGCCTGCGCCTCGCCCAGGCCCCCGGAGTCCCGCTCGGCCCGCAGCAGGGCCTCGCCAGGCTGCTGGCCGGCGCGGACCTCCCCGGCGAGCACCCCGCACAGGACGATCACCGCGTCCGCCCGGCCTTCCCGCACCAGCCGGGCCCGCCGCGCCTTCCCCACCCGGCGCAACACCGGCACCCCGGCGGCCCCCACCACCAGCGGAATCACCGAGGCCCCCAGCAGCGCCGGCACCAGCCCGGCCACGAGCGCCCACCACTCGGCACCCACCCGTTCGTGCAGCCGCCGCACCTCGGCGAGACCCCGCTCCCAGGGCGTGAGCCCGAGATCCATGACTCCACCGCCCGCGAACAGCAGCCTCGCCCGCCGCACCCCCTGGTGCCGGGCGTTCACCGCCCAGCCCAGGCCCCCGGCACAGGCCAGCCCCGCGCCCAGCACCGCCTCTCCGACACCGACATCAGCCATCGCCGGCCCCCTCACTCCCACTCCGGCCGGGCAGCCACCGCAGCTCACCCGGGCGCGGTCCCCGAGGCGTCGGCCCGGCGTCAACCACTCCGCCGCCCGCGAACAGCGGCCCGGCACCCGGCACCGCGTCTCCCACCCCGGCATCAGCCATCGCCGCCCCCTCGCCCCCGGTCCCCGCAGACAGCAGCCCACCCAACCGCTCCCAGCCGCGCCCCGGCACGAAGCCCCGCTCGCCCCACCGCAGTGCCGGTACCGTCCGGACCAGCCCCGAGGTGTCCCGCTCCAGCACATGCACCTCGGCGATCCGGCGTCGCCCGGCACGGTCCCGCACCAGGTGGATCACCACCGAGAGCGCGGCCGCCAACTGGCTGTGCAGCGCGGCCCGGTCGAGGCCGGCCGCCGTGCCCAGGGCCTCCAGGCGGGCCGGGACGTCGGCGGCCGCGTTGGCGTGCACAGTGCCGCAGCCGCCGTCGTGGCCGGTGTTGAGCGCGGCCAGCAGGTGGACCACCTCGGGGCCGCGCACCTCCCCGACGACCAGCCGGTCGGGCCGCATCCGCAGCGCCTGCCGGACCAGGTCCTCCAGCGTCACGAGGCCGGCGCCCTCCTGGTTCGCGGGCCGGGTCTCCAGCCGGACCACATGCGGGTGGTCGGGCCGCAGCTCGGCCGAGTCCTCGGCCAGCACGATCCGTTCCCCGGGGCCGACGAGCCCGAGCAACGCGCTCAGCAGCGTCGTCTTGCCGGTGCCTGTCCCGCCACTGACGAGGAACGACAGCCGCGCCGCCATCAGCGCCCGCAGCAGCCCCTCTCCGCCCGGCGGCAGCGTGCCCGCGCGGGCCAGCTCGCCGAGGGTGAAGGCGCGGGGCCGGACCACGCGCAGGGACAGGCAGGTGCAGCCGACCGCCACCGGGGGCAGCACCGCGTGCAGCCGGGTCCCGTCGGGTAGGCGGGCGTCGGCCCACGGCCGGGCGTCGTCGAGGCGGCGTCCGGCGACGGCGGCCAGCCGCTGCGCGAGCCGTCGGACCGCCGGGGCGTCGCGGAAGGTGACCGGGGTCAGCTCCAGGCCGCCGCCCCGGTCGACCCACACCCGGTCCGGCGCGGTGACCAGCACGTCGGTGACGCTCGGGTCGGCCAGCAACGGCTCCAGCGGGCCGGAGCCGACGAGTTCGGAACGCAGGTGCTCGGCCGCGCCCAGGACCTCGGCGTCGCCCAGCACCCGCCCCTGTTCGCGCAGCGCCTGCGCCACACGCGCCGGCGTGGGTTCGGCGCCGCTCTCGGCGAGAGTGCGCCGGACCCCGTCGAGGAGGGCCGCGCCGTCGGCCCGGTCGAGTCCCGGAAGCGTCATCGCGGGCCTCCCGCCTCGGTCAGCGCCTGTTCCCAGAAGGCGGTGCAGAAGCGGGACAGCGGGCCGCGTCCGGTCGCGCCGGGCGGTCTGGCGGTGCCCCGGGGCCGCAGCAGCGCGGGGTCGACGGGCACGGTGCCGATCAGCGGCAGCCCGAGCAGCCGGGCCACCTCGCTCTCGTCCAGTCCCGGCCCGTGCGGCCCCCTGACCGCGACCCGCAGGTCCCGCACGACCGGGCCCACGGCGGAGGCGACCCGGCCGGCCGCGGCCAGCGCGCGCAGCTCCGCCGGGACGACGAGCACCGCCATGTCGAGCTGGGCCAGGGCTTCCGCGACACCGTCGTCCAGGCGGCGCGGGAGGTCGACGACCACCGTGCCCCCGCGCCGCCGGGCGGCGGCGAGCACCGCGCGGACCGCCTGGGACGGCACCGCCACGCAGTCGCCCCGGTCCCAGCTCAGCACGCGCAGCGCGTGCAGTTCGGGCAGGGACTCCTCCAGGGCACCGCCGCCGACTCTGCCGCGTGAGGCGGCGAAGGCGGGCCAGCGCAGCCCTTTCGCGGTCTCGCCGCCGAGGAGCACGTCCAGTCCGCCGCCGAGCGGGTCGGCGTCCACGAGGAGGGTGCGCAGGCCCCGGTGGGCGGAGGTGACGGCGAGGGCGCAGGCCAGGGTGGAGGCTCCGGCGCCGCCCCGGCCGCCGATGACGCCGACGGTGAGGGCCGGGCGGCCGACACCCTCCGCCACGTCGGCGATGCGGTCGATGAGCCACTGCTCGCCGTCGGGCAGCATCAGCACATGGTCGGCGCCGATCCCGAGCGCGCGTTTCCACACGTCCGGGTCGTCCTGGTCACGGCCGACCAGGACCACTCCGCGCCGCCGCGCGGCTCCGCGCACCCGGCGGGCCGCGTCGTCCCCGACGAGGACGAGCGGCGCGCCGTCCCATCCCCCGCCGTGGTCCGGGACGCCGTGGTGGACCTCCGGTGTGGCGCCGGCCGCCGCGCACAGGCGCAGCAGGTCGTCGAGGAGCGCCGCGTCCTCGGTGACGATGAGCGGCCGTCCCGGTCGTCCGGCCGTGGCCGGAGGCGGGTCGTGCGCGACGGTTCCGGTCATGGTTTTCCCCCTTCGCTGCTGTTTCCGCGCCGCTCTCTCGGCCGCGCGATTCCCAAGATGTGGAGAACCGGTAAAGGTCCCCATATGAACGGCCGACAGAAACCAGCCAGGCGCACTCCGCATTGCGATCCGGCCATCGACGGGCCCGGATCAGGAGCGCTGGAATCACGATGGGGCTAACCGCGAAATCGTGTGGATCTTGGTCAAAAACTGTGGACGGCGGAGCGCCTGTGAATAACTTCGTCACTCATACCGGTGACGTCGGCACACACGGTGTACACGTTTCCGAGCGCACCCTGATGATTACCGTACGTAATCAAGCATGGGCATGACGAAAGGGCGGCCGCAGCCGCCCGATGCCGGTTCCGCACCGGCCGAAGAGGGGGTGAAAATGCGTCCGGACATGCGACGACCCCCGCCGGGGGGGAGAGCGGGGGTCGTCCCCACGGCCGACTCGGGGGGGGAGGAGTCGGACCGGGGTTAGCACGGTCGCGAACGATCCGTGACTTCCATGGTGTACCCGAGAGGCCTCTCAGGCAAACCCACACGCCACACCTTACGCCGAATGGTGGGCGCCTATGCTCAGGGACGTGGAAAACCACTCCTTGCCTCGCGCAGCGGCCTTCTTCGACCTGGACAAGACGGTCATTGCGAAGTCCAGCACGCTCACCTTCAGCAAGTCCTTCTACCAAGGCGGACTGATCAACCGCAGAGCGGCCTTGCGCACCGCATATGCCCAGTTCGTCTTCCTAGCCGGCGGTTTGGACCATGACCAGATGGAGCGCATGCGGGAGTACCTCTCCGCGCTCTGCCGGGGCTGGAACGTGCGCCAGGTCAAGGAGATCGTCGCCGAGACCCTGCACGACCTGATCGACCCGATCATCTACGACGAGGCCGCCTCGCTGATCGAGGAGCACCACACGGCCGGCCGGGACGTTGTGATCGTGTCCACGTCGGGCGCGGAGGTCGTGGAGCCGATCGGCGAGCTGCTCGGCGCCGACCGGGTGGTGGCCACCCGGCTGGTGGTCGGCGAGGACGGCTGCTTCACCGGTGAGGTGGAGTACTACGCGTACGGCCCCACCAAGGCCGAGGCGATCCGCGAGCTGGCGGCCTCCGAGGGGTACGACCTCGACCGCAGCTTCGCCTACAGCGACTCCGCCACCGACCTGCCGATGCTCCAGGCCGTCGGCCACCCGCACGCCGTCAACCCCGATCGCGCGCTGCGCCGGGAGGCGGTCTCGCGTGGCTGGCCGGTACTGGAGTTCCGCAGGCCGGTCCGGCTCAAGCAACGGCTGCCCTCGCTGCACGCACCGCGCCCGGCGGTCGTCGCGGCGGCGGCGCTGGGCGCGGCGGCCGCGACCGCGGGCCTCGTCTGGTACGCCAGCAAGCGCCGCGGCGTGACCGCCTGACCGGATTCCCCGGCGCCCGATTCACCCCCGTTTGAAGCTAAAAGTAAAGAAGTTCGGCCAGGGGTTTCGCTCGTCACAAGGTTGCAGTACAAAGGAATCACGGCCTGCGGGACCTGAGGACATCCGAGAGGATTCCCTACCACTACGCATCTGGGCCCCACGGACCTCGCATGAACACCGGGCACCCACGCGACGTCGGACCGTCGATTACGGGCCTGCTGCACCAGGGCCGGGCAAAGACCCCGACCTGATGAGCAACATACTGAGGACGCTTGGTAACCCGGTGAACATGCCAGCGGCGGTACGAGGACTCCTCGTACCGCCGCAACCATGTCCGGGGGGTCAGGCCGCTCCGCGCTGGAGGGCCTCGCAGACCGCTGTCGACTCGCGGGCGCCGAGTTCGACCGCGCGCCCGCAGTGGGCGATCCAGGCCGCCATGCCGCCGGGGGTGCCGGAGACGTAGCCGTCGAGCGCGGCGAGGTAGGAGGCGCGGCCCAGTTCGGCGTGGCCGACCTCGGCCGGGCACACCGACTTCGGGTCCAGGCCGCTGCCGATCAGGACGATCCGCTCGGCCGTGCGCGCCACCAGCCCGTTGTGGGAGGCGAAGGGGCGCAGCGCGAGGATCTCGCCGTGCACCACGGCGGCCGTCACCAGCGCGGGCGCGGAGGACCCGGCGATGATCAGCTCCGCGAGGCCGTCCAGGCGTCCGGACACCTCCGGGGCGTCCGGCAGCGGCAGCTCGATGAGGGGCTCGTCGGCGGTTTCGCCCGCCTGGCGGGGCCGGCCGACCTCGTCGGTGTCGCTCGCGGCGGCCACCATGTGCAGCCGGGCCAGCACCCGCAGCGGGGACTGCCGCCAGATGGACAGCAGTTGCCCGGCCTCGGCGGTGAGCCGGAGGGCCGCGCCCATGACGCGCGCCTCGTCGCCGGTGCTGAAGTCGGTGCGGCGCCGCACCTCCTCCAGGGCCCAGTCGGCGCCGGACAGCGCCGCCGAGCCGCGGGCGCCGCGCAGGGCGGCCTCGGAGGTGATGGCGTTGCTGCGACGGCGCATGATCCGGTGCCCGTACACCCGGTCCACGGCCTTGCGCACGGACTCCACGGAGTCGGCCACGCCGGGCAGCGAGCCCAGGGCCGCGAGGGGATCTGCGGTCGCTCCTGTCGTACTCATGAAGTCGACCCTACGCGCCCCCGCCGCCGGCCCGGCGGCGCCCCTTTTTCGGCCCTCACACCCCTCGAAGGAGTGACGTTCACCTTCCTCCTGGCACATACAGCTACAGGCTGACTACCCTTCGTGAACATGAAAATTGCTTTCGTCGGGAAGGGCGGCAGCGGCAAGACCACGCTCTCCTCCCTCTTCATCCGCCATCTCGCCGCCGCCGGAGCCCCGGTGGTCGCGATCGACGCGGACATCAACCAGCACCTCGGACCCGCCCTCGGCCTCGACGAGGACCAGGCGGCGGCGCTGCCCGCCATGGGCGACCGGCTGCCGCTGATCAAGGACCATCTGCGCGGCTCCAACCCGCGCATCGCCTCCGCCGAGACGATGATCAAGACCACCCCGCCCGGCTCGGGCTCCCGGCTGGTCCGGATCAGTGAGCCCGACGCGGTCTACGACGCCTGCGCGCGCCCGGTGGAACTCGACGGCGGTGCCGTCCGCCTGATGGTCACCGGCCCCTTCACCGACGCCGACCTGGGCGTCGCCTGCTACCACTCCAAGACCGGCGCGGTGGAGCTGTTCCTGAACCACCTCGTCGACGGCCCCGGCGAGTACGTGGTGGTGGACATGACCGCCGGCTCGGACTCCTTCGCCTCCGGCATGTTCACCCGGTTCGACATGACGTTCCTCGTCGCCGAGCCGACCCGGAAGGGGGTCTCCGTCTACCGCCAGTACAAGGAGTACGCCCGCGACTTCGGCGTCACACTGAAGGTCGTCGGCAACAAGGTCCAGGGGCCGGACGACGTCGGCTTCCTGCGCGAGGAGGTGGGGGACGACCTGCTGGTGACGGTCGGGCACTCCGACTGGGTGCGCGCCATGGAGAAGGGGCGCCCGCCCCGTTTCGCCCTGCTCGAGGACGGGAACGTGCGCGCGCTGGAGACGCTCCGGGCCGCCGCCGACGCGACGTACGGGCTGCGGGACTGGGAGCGGTACACCCGGCAGATGGTCCACTTCCACCTGCGCAACGCCCAGTCCTGGGGCAACGAGCGCACCGGGGCCGACCTGGCGGCGCAGATCGACCCCGGTTTCGTGCTCGGCGAGAGCGTGGCGACTCCCGTCTGACGCCTGCCGTCTGACGCCTGCCGCCCGGAGCCCGCTGCCCGACGCCTACTGCTTGGCGGCCGGCGCTCCGGGGACGCCCTTCGGCGCCGGGGCCGGACGGCCGGAGAGCAGCGACGCCCAGCCCTGCTTGGGTGCCTCGCCCACCTCGAGGGTGCGCAGCTTGGCCAGGGTCTGCGGGTCCTGGGCGTCCAGCCAGTCGGTCAGCTCGTGGAACGAGACACAGCGGACGTCGGGCTTGTTGCACACGTTCTTGACGACGTCCTCGATGGCGCGCATGTAGGTGCCGCCGTTCCAGGACTCGAAGTGGTTGCCGATGATCAGGGGCGCGCGGTTGCCGTCGTAGGCGCGGTCGAAGCCCTTGAGGAGGCCGTCGCGCATCTCGTCGCCCCACAGGGCGAACTTGTCGGGGTCGCCCTGGGTCCGGGTGCCGGACTGGTTGACCATGAAGTTGTAGTCCATGGTGAGCTGCTCGAAGGTGTGGCCGGGGAAGGGCACGAGCTGCATGGACAGGTCCCAGAGGCCCTCCCTCTTCTTCGGCCAGACCTGGTTGTTGACGCCGCTGGAGTCATAGCGGAAGCCCATCTGGCTCGCCGCCCTGACGAAGTTCTTCTGCCCTTCCAGGCAGGGGGTGCGGGCGCCGATGAGTTCCTTGTCGTAGTCGAAGGGCAGCGGTGAGGACTTCTGCAGGCCCGAGTTCGTCTTCCAGGTCTTCACGAACTCCTTGGCCTGGCTGATCTCGCTCTTCCACTCGGCCACGGACCACTGGCCGACCCCGCCGTCGGGACCGCAGAAGTGGCCGTTGAAGTGGGTGCCGATCTCGTTGCCCTCCAGCCAGGCGAGGCGCGCCTGCTTGGCGGTGTCGGCGATGCCCTGCTCGTCGTTGAAGCCGATGTCGGAGCGGCCCGGGGAGTGCTGCGGCGGCTTGTAGAGGTCCCGCTTCTCCTCCGGCAGCATGTAGACGCCGCTGAGGAAGAACGTCATGTTGGCGTGGTTGTCCTTGGCGACCTTGCGGAAGTGGGAGAACAGCTTCTGGCTGTCCTCACCCGCGCCGTCCCAGGAGAACACCACGAACTGCGGGGGCTTCTGACCGGGCTTCAGCTTCGCGGGCCTGGGCAGGTGCGGCTGCGCGCCGGTGTACGCGGTGGAACCGTCGCCGATCAGCCGGACGACGCTCTGGGGAGCCGGGGCGCCCTTCTGCGGGCCGGACGTGCCTTCCCGTGCCTGGTCGGAGCCGGCGGCGCAACCGGCGAGGGACGCGGCACCGGCAGCGGCGACCATGGCACAGACGGCGATCCTCTGGGTGGCGGCCATGTTCCGCCCACCTTCTTCCTTCTCTCGGGCGAACTCTCAGACGAACGCCGATGAGGGCGTTTTCTGGCGATGCGCCGGTTTCCTCCCGGCGGCGCCGTCAAAGTCGCATGAGGTCGAGAAGGAATTAGTACGACAAGCCGATGAAATGCCCGCTTCACTCGGCAGAGTGCACATGTGTGCCATTTGCTCCGAAAAGATATGCCGAGCCTTTACTCTGGATTACGGTTCGTTTACCGAACGTTGAAGCATCCCGCCGCTGCACGCCGTGACCCACGGCCGCGACCGAACACCCGCCCCTGGCGGGACCCCACAGACCGCGACCGCGCTGCCCCGGAGGAGACGGGAACATGTCAGCCTGCGCACCACCCCGTACCGAGCACTCCCCGCCCACCACCAACCCCCCGCCCCGGCGCCGCCGTTTCCGCGTCGAGAGCGCCGACGTCTCCGCGTCCGTCGCGGTGTTCCTCATCGCCCTGCCGCTCTCGCTGGGCATCGCCCTCGCCACCGGTGCCCCGCTCCAGGCGGGCCTGGTCGCCGCGGCGGTCGGCGGGATCGTCGCCGGCCGGATCGGCGGCTGCCCGTTGCAGGTCAGCGGGCCCGCAGCCGGTCTGACCGTGGTCACCGCCGACCTCATCCACCAGTACGGCTGGCGGGCGACCTGCGGCATCACCGTCCTCGCCGGGCTCGCCCAGCTCGGCCTCGGCTGCCTGAAGGTGGCGCGCGGCGCGCTCGCCGTCAGCCCGGCGGTCGTGCACGGCATGCTCGCCGGCATCGGCATCACCATCGCCGTGGCCCAGGTGCACATCGTGCTCGGCGGCCGTCCGGACAGTTCCGTCCTCACCAACCTGCGGGCGCTCCCCGCCCAGTTGGCCCACCTCGACCCGGCCGCCGTGGTGATCAGCGCGCTCACCCTGACCCTGCTCCTGGCCTGGCCCCGCATCCCCGGCTCCGTGGGCAGCCTGCTGCGCAAGGTGCCGGCCGCGCTGGTCGCCGTCGTCGGGGCCACCGTGACGGCGGCGCTGACCGGGATCACCCTGCCCCGCGTCGATCTGCCGTCGTGGCGCAGCCACGCGCTGGCCGGCCTCCCCCAGGGTCCGGTGCTCGGCATCGTCGCCGCCGTGCTCACCACCACCCTGGTGTGCAGCGTGCAGTCGCTGCTCGGCGCGGTGGCCGTGGACAAGCTGGCGGCCGGCCGCACCGGCTCCGCGCGCGTCGGGCGCTCCGACCTCGACCGCGAACTGCTCGGCCAGGGCGCCGCCAACATCGTCTCCGGCGCGCTGGGCGGGCTGCCGGTCGCGGGAGTGGCGGTACGCAGCACGGCGAACGTGAACTCGGGCGCGGTGACCCGGAACTCCACGATGCTGCACGGCGGCCTGGTGGTGATCGCCGCCCTGCTGCTGGTCCCCCTCCTGGAGCGGATCCCGCTCGCCTCGCTCGCCGCCCTGGTGATGGCCGTCGGCATCCAGATGGTGTCCCTGAACCACATCCGCACGGTGACCCGCCACCGCGAGGTGCCGGTGTACGCCGCGACCACCCTCGGCGTGGTCTGCCTCGGCGTCCTGCAGGGCGTGCTCCTCGGGATCGCCGTGGCCGTCGCCCTGGCCCTGCACCGCCTCACCCACACCCGCATCACGCACGAGGAGAGGGAAGGGGTCCATCACCTGCGGGTGCGCGGCCAGTTGACGTTCCTCGCCGTGCCCCGGCTCAGCCGGGCCCTGCACCGCGTCCCGCACGGCACGCGTGCCGTCGTCGAGCTGGACGGCTCCTTCATGGACCACGCGGCGTACGAGTCGCTCCAGGACTGGCGGAGTTCCCACACCGCGCGGGGCGGCTCCGCCGAGCTGAAGGACCAGCGCACCGGCGTGCGGAGCGCGGGCGCCCCGTCCTCCACCGTCTGCCGGTGCCGCCCCTGGACACCGTGGCGCAACCACCGGTGCGACATGCCCACGGCGGCCGTCCGCCAGGACGCGGCGGACGCCACGGGCACCCCCCGCCCCGACACCCACGAACTCGCCCGCGGCATCAGCTCGTTCCATCGGAACACCGCGCCCCAGGTCCGGGAGGAGCTGGCCCGGCTAGCCAGGGAGGGACAGCGGCCCTCGCAGCTCTTCCTCACCTGCGCCGATTCCCGGCTCGTCACCTCCATGATCACCGCCAGCGGTCCCGGCGACCTGTTCGTGGTGCGCAATGTCGGGAACCTGGTGCCGCCGCCCGGCCAGGAGCACTCCGACGACTCGGTGGCCGCCGCCATCGAGTACGCGGTGGATGTGCTCGGGGTCAGCTCGATCACCGTGTGCGGGCACTCCGGGTGCGGGGCGATGCAAGCTCTGCTCGCCGCCGAGCCCGGCGCCGCCCCGACCCCGCTGCGCCGCTGGCTGCGGCACGGGGAGCCGAGCCTGGCCCGGCTGGCCGGCGGACCCCCCAGGCGCCCCCGGCTCGCTCCGCGCCCGGTGGCCGACGCGGTGGAGGAGCTGTCGCTGGCCAATGTGGTGCAGCAGTTGGCGCATCTGCGGGCGCACGAGTCCGTCGCGCGCGCCTTGGCGGCGGGTGCGCTGGAGCTGCACGGCATGTACTTCCACGTCGGAGAGGCGCGGGCGTACCTGCTGGGCGGCGGAGGAACCGAGGAAGGCGGGACTGAAGCCGCGGTGTTCCACGAGGTCAGAGAGGACGTGCGAGAGGCGCCGGAGGTGGGCAGCTTGGTCTGAGCGGCCACGCGCGCGAGGACCGCAGAAAGGTCTAAACCAATTCTGCGGTCCACCCTTGTCATCAGCCCCGACGTCTGATGAGGTGTGGCCTGGGACACAACGGACACCCTGGGAAAGGGAGATGTCGTGAGCAACGAGAGCCTGGCCAACCTTCTGAAGGAGGAGCGACGCTTCGCGCCGCCGGCCGACCTGGCCGCGAACGCCAACGTCACGGCCGAGGCGTACGAACAGGCCGCGGCGGACCGGCTCGGCTTCTGGGCCGAGCAGGCCCGGAGACTGAGCTGGGCCAAGGAGCCGACGAAGACGCTCAACTGGTCGAACCCGCCGTTCGCCAAGTGGTTCGAGGACGGCGAGCTGAACGTCGCCTACAACTGCGTGGACCGGCACGTGGAGGCCGGGAACGGCGACCGGGTCGCCATCCACTTCGAGGGCGAGCCGGGCGACAGCCGCTCCCTCACCTACGCCGAGCTGAAGGACGAGGTCTCCAAGGCGGCCAACGCGCTGCTGGAGCTGGGTGTCCGCAAGGGCGACCGGATCGCCATCTACATGCCGATGATCCCCGAGACCGCCATCGCCATGCTGGCCTCGGCCCGCATCGGCGCCGCGCACTCGGTGGTCTTCGGCGGCTTCTCGGCCGACGCGCTGGCCACCCGTATCAAGGACGCGGACGCCAAGGTCGTCATCACCGCCGACGGCGGCTACCGCCGGGGCCAGCCGTCCGCGCTGAAGCCCGCCGTGGACGACGCGGTCGCCAAGGCGGACGGCACCGTCGAGCACGTGCTGGTGGTGCGCCGGACCGGGCAGGACGTGGCGTTCGACGCCGAGCGGGACGTGTGGTGGCACGAGCTGGTCGGGCGCCAGTCGGCGGAGCACACCCCGGAGGCGTTCGACGCGGAGCACCCGCTGTTCATCCTCTACACCTCCGGCACCACGGGTAAGCCCAAGGGCATCCTGCACACCTCGGGCGGCTACCTCACGCAGGCCGCCTACACCCACTGGGCGGTGTTCGACCTCAAGCCGGAGACGGACGTCTACTGGTGCACGGCCGACGTCGGCTGGGTCACCGGCCACTCGTACATCGTGTACGGTCCGCTGGCCAACGGCGCGACCCAGGTGATGTACGAGGGCACCCCGGACACCCCGCACCAGGGCCGCTTCTGGGAGATCGTCGAGAAGTACCGGGTCTCGATCCTGTACACGGCGCCCACCGCGATCCGGACGTTCATGAAGTGGGGCGACGACATCCCCGCGCAGTTCGACCTGACCTCGCTCAGGGTGCTCGGTTCGGTGGGCGAGCCCATCAACCCCGAGGCGTGGGTCTGGTACCGCAAGCACATCGGCGCCGACCGCACCCCGGTCGTGGACACCTGGTGGCAGACCGAGACCGGCGCGATGATGATCTCGCCGCTGCCGGGCGTCACCGAGACCAAGCCCGGTTCCGCGCAGCGCCCGCTGCCCGGCATCAGCGCCACCGTCGTCGACGACGAGGCGAACGAGGTGCCTGACGGGGGCGGCGGCTACCTGGTCCTCACCGAGCCGTGGCCGTCGATGCTCCGCACCATCTGGGGCGACGACCAGCGCTTCCTGGACACCTACTGGTCGCGCTTCGAGGGCAAGTACTTCGCCGGCGACGGCGCCAAGAAGGACGACGACGGGGACATCTGGCTCCTCGGCCGCGTGGACGACGTGATGCTGGTGTCGGGCCACAACATCTCGACCACCGAGGTGGAGTCGGCACTGGTGTCGCACCCGGCGGTCGCCGAGGCGGCCGTCGTGGGCGCCGCCGACGAGACGACCGGGCAGGCCATCGTGGCGTTCGTCATCCTGCGCGGCTCGGCCGCCGAGGACGAGAAGCTGGTCGCCGAGCTGCGCGACCACGTCGGCGCCACTCTCGGCCCGATCGCCAAGCCCAAGCGCGTCCTGCCGGTCGCCGAGCTGCCCAAGACCCGCTCCGGCAAGATCATGCGCCGGCTGCTGCGGGACGTGGCGGAGAACCGCCAGCTCGGAGACGTCACCACCCTGACCGACTCCACCGTCATGACGCTGATCCAGTCCAAGCTGCCGTCGTCCTCCAGCGAGGACTGAGCGAGGACCGAGCGACAGGCCGACAGCGGGTGCCCCGGCGAGCGTGCCGGGGCACCCGACGTTGGGTAACGTGAACAGCGCACGGCAGTGGTCCGTGCCTCGAGGTGCGCCGGGAAGTCTGGTCGGCAAGCGTTCTGTCATGCCCACCAGCCGGAGGTTCCCACCGTGGCCGCGTCCCGCACCCCCAACGCCGCCCGCAAGGCCCTCGCCCGCCTGTCGCTGCCGGAGCGGACGGCCGTGGCGGACGCGCTGCGCACCGAGACGGTGGGCGGGGTCCTCCTGCTCGCCGCCGCCGTCGCGGCGCTGATCTGGGCCAACGTCCCCGAGCTGAGCCACACCTACGCGACCGTCAGCCACTTCCACCTCGGCCCGGCCGCCCTCGGCCTGGACCTCTCCGTCGCCCACTGGGCGGCCGACGGCCTGCTCGCGGTGTTCTTCTTCGTCGCCGGCGTCGAGCTGAAGCGGGAACTGGTCGCGGGCGACCTGCGCGACCCCAGGGCCGCCGTACTCCCCGTGGTGGCCGCGCTGTGCGGGATGGCCGTACCCGCGCTGGTGTACACGCTCACCATCATCACCGGCGGCGGTTCCCTGACCGGCTGGGCGGTGCCGACCGCCACCGACATCGCCTTCGCGCTCGCCGTCCTCGCGGTCATCGGCACCTCGCTGCCCAGCGCCCTGCGCGCGTTCCTGCTGACCCTCGCGGTGGTCGACGACCTCTTCGCCATCCTGATCATCGCCGTCTTCTTCACCGGCCGGATCGACTTCGCCGCGCTCGGCGGGGCCGTCGCCGCACTCGCGCTGTTCTGGCTGCTGCTGCGCAAGGGCGTGCGCGGCTGGTACGTCTACCTGCCGCTGGCGCTGGTGATCTGGGCCCTGATGTACAACAGCGGCGTCCACGCGACCATCGCCGGTGTGGCGATGGGCCTGATGCTCCGCTGCGTCACCCGTGAGGGTGAGGAGCGGTCGCCGGGTGAACGGCTGGAGCATCTGGTGCGGCCCCTGTCGGCCGGACTCGCCGTGCCGCTGTTCGCCCTGTTCAGCGCGGGCGTACCGGTGTCCGGCGGGGCACTGGCCCAGGTGTTCACACGCCCGGAGACGCTCGGCGTGGTGCTCGGCCTGGTCGTGGGCAAGACGGTCGGTGTCTTCGGCGGGACCTGGCTGACCGCGCGCTTCACCCGCGCCTCGCTGAGCGAGGGGCTGGCCTGGGCCGACGTCTTCGCGGTCGCCACGCTCGCCGGGATCGGCTTCACCGTCTCCCTGCTCATCGGCGAGCTGGCCTTCACCGGCGACCACGTGCTCACCGAGGAGGTGAAGGCGTCCGTCCTCGTCGGATCGCTGATCGCGGCCATCTGTGCGACGGTGCTGCTGAAGGTGCGCAACGCCAGGTACCGGCGGCTGTGCGAGGACGAGGAGCGCGACGAGGACCAGGACGGCATCCCCGACGTCTACGAGCAGGACGATCCGGCGTACCACCTGCGCATGGCCGAGATCCACGAGGGGAAGGCCGCTGAGCACCGGCGCATCGCGGCCGGGCTGTCCGCCGCCGCGCGCCACGCGCGTGCCGAAGTGCCGGGCGGGGCAGGCGAGGAGAACGGTCGTCCGGCATGATCTGACGAGACGGTACAAAACAAGACGGCACCACAAGCAGAGGGAGAGAACGCGATGAGCGCACCCGACGGCAGCCCGGTCGGCGCCGAACACAGCATCGGCCAGCTGGTCGCCTCGGCGACGACCGAGATGTCGGCGCTGGTGCACGACGAGATCGCGCTGGCCAAGGCGCAGCTCAAGCGGGACGTGAAGCGCGGCGCGGCGAGCGGCGGGGCCTTCTCCGGCGCGGGCGCGGTGCTGGTGTTCTCGCTGCCGATGCTCAACTTCGCGCTGGCGTACGGCATCCGGACCTGGAGCCACTGGAACCTCGCGGTGTGCTTCCTGCTGTCCTTCGCGGCCAATGTGCTGGTGGCCGGTCTGCTCGCCCTGATCGGTGTGGTGTTCGCCAAGAAGGCCAAGAAGAGCAAGGGTCCGCAGAAGGTCGCCGCGTCCGTGAAGCAGTCGGCGGGCGTCCTGCAGAAGGCCAAGCCGCACCCGCGTGAGCTGCCTGTGGCGGACCGCGCGCACAAGGCTGTGGCACGCTCGTCCTCATGACGGAACCAGCCGCCGCACCGGCCGTACGCCTCGACCTGCCCTCCGGGGAGCGGGTGACGCACCGGGACGTCGCCGCCAACGGCGCGCGTTTCCACATCGCGGAGCTGGGCGACGGCCCCCTGGTGCTGCTGCTGCACGGCTTCCCGCAGTTCTGGTGGACCTGGCGGTACCAGTTGTCCGCGCTGGCGGCGGCGGGCTACCGGGCCGTGGCCATGGACCTGCGGGGCGTCGGCGGCAGCGACCGCACCCCGCGCGGGTACGACCCGGCCAACCTCGCGCTGGACGTCACCGGGGTGATCCGCTCGCTCGGCGAGCCGGACGCCGCGCTGGTCGGCCACGACCTGGGCGGCTACCTGGCGTGGACGGCGGCGGCGATGCGGCCGAAGCTGGTGCGCCGGCTCGCGGTGGTGTCGATGCCGCACCCCAGGCGCTGGCGCGCGGCGATGCTGCGGGACGCCCGGCAGACCGCGGCCAGCTCGTACATCTGGGGTTTCCAGCGGCCGTGGATTCCCGAGCGGCAGCTCACCGCCGACGACGGCGCGCTGGTGGGCGAACTGATCCGGGACTGGTCCGGGCCGCGCCTGCCGGAGGACGCGGACGTGGCGGCCTACCAGCGGGCGATGTGCATCCCGTCGACGGCGCACTGCTCGATCGAGCCGTACCGCTGGCTGGTGCGGTCGCTGGCCCGGCCGGACGGCATCCAGTTCAACCGGCGGATGAAGCGGCCGGTCCGGGTGCCCACGCTGCATCTGCACGGCTCGCTGGACCCGGTCGCCCGCACCCGCAGCGCGGCCGGCTCGGGCGAGTACGTGGAGGCGCCGTACCGCTGGCGGCTGTTCGACGGGCTGGGGCACTTCCCGCACGAGGAGGACCCGGTGGCGTTCTCCACCGAGCTGATCAACTGGCTGAAGGACCCCGAGCCCGACCGGTGATCGTTCGGATGCGCCGAGTGTCCGCTTTCTCGACCATTTCCGACCGTTTGCTCACCGAACTGCCACATGCCTGACGCATAGGCCGATCGGGGGGCCCGGAGGCGGTTACTGACCTTGGGGCGGGGGCACACGTCGGGGTATGGGCTGGACGCACGACTACGGTGACGCACCCCGCGAACGACGCTCGGCCTCCGGGCCGGATTCGCCGCAACCAGGAACGCCGCAACTCGCGGAGGCGGACCCGAGGGTGGGGATTCCGCGTATCCTGCGCCGCCGGGCCCGCTGGGTCTCCGTGCGCCTGCGTCACACCGCGCGCACCTGAATCCGCGTCACCTCACGGGACGCGGTCGCCTCACAGGGCGCAGTTGTCGGTACCCACCTGGCTGTTGGCCGTACGCCCCCGCGTGATGTCCGGGCGGATCTCGTCGGCGGTGAGGGCGTAACCGGTCTCGGCGTCGTCCCGCGACTTGGCGAACACCACGCCGTACACGGTGCCCTGAGGGGTCAGCAGGGGGCCGCCGGAGTTGCCCTCGCGGACGGTGGTGAAAAGCGAGTACACGTCACGGCCGACCGTGCCCCGGCGATAGATGTCCGAGCCGTTCGCCATGATGCGCCCGCGCACCCGCGCCGCTCGCACGTCGTACGCGCCGTTCTCCGGGAAGCCCGCCACGATGGCGCCGTCCCCGCTGCCGGCGTCCTTCGAGGCGAAGCGGAGCACGGGCGCCTTCAGGTCGGGCACGTCCAGGACGGCGATGTCGCGCCGCCAGTCGTAGAGGACGACCGTGGCGTCGTACGTGCGGCCCTCGCCGCCTATCTGGACGGTGGGTTCGTCGACGCCGCCGACGACGTGGGCGTTGGTCATCACGCGCCGGTCGCCGAAGACGAAACCGCTGCCCTCCAGCACCTTGCCGCAGCTACGGGCCGTGCCGGTGACCTTGACGATGGAGCGCTGGGCCCTGACGGCCACGGCGCTGCTCGCCAGGGCCGGGTCCGGCGGCTGGACCTCGCGGATCTGCTCGTCGGAGAAGGGGCTGAAGACCTGCGGGAAGCCGTTCTGCGCGAGGACCGAGCCGAAGTCCTTGAACCAGGTGCCCGACTGCACCGGCAGCACCTGGTCCATCCCGACCAGCACCTTGGAGCCGCGGACCTCGCGGCCGAGCGTCGGCAGCGTGGTCTGGGCGAGCGCGGAGCCGATCAGCCAGGCGACCAGCAGCATGGCGCCCACGTTGACCAGGGCGCCTCCGGTGGCGTCCAGCGCGCGGGCCGGCGACCAGGTGATGTGGCGGCGCAGCTTGTTGCCCAGGTGGGTGGTGAGGGCCTGGCCGACGGAGGCGATCACGATGACGACGACGACCGCGACGACGGCGGCCACCGTGCCGACCTCGGCGTTGTCGGTCACCGCGTCCCAGACGGGAGGCAGCGCGCAGACGGCGAGCAGACCGCCGCCGAGGAAGCCGATCACCGACAGGATGCCGACGACGAAGCCCTGGCGGTAACCCACGACCGCGAACCAGACGGCGGCCAGCAGCAACAGGATGTCCAGCACGTTCAACGCTTCAGGCCCCGCCCATCGACTTTCCCCGCGGTAACGAACACGCACGACACCCTGTCATGACCAGCGGTCGAGCGGGACCTGCCGGGTCCGGTCCCAGGGGCGCTCCCAGCCCGCGTAGTGCAGCAGCCGGTCGATGACGCCGGCCGTGAACCCCCACACGAGCGCCGATTCGACCAGGAATGCCGGGCCGCGGAACCCGCTGGGGTGCACGGTGGTCGCGCGGTTGGCGGGGTCCGTGAGATCCGCCACGGGGACGGTGAAGACGCGCGCCGTCTCGCCCGGGTCGACCACCCCGACCGGGCTGGGCTCACGCCACCAGCCGAGGACCGGGGTGACGACGAACTCGCTGACCGGGATGTAGAGGGCGGGCAGCACCCCGAAGAGCTGGACGCCGGCGGGGTCGAGCCCGGTCTCCTCCTCCGCCTCGCGCAGGGCCGCCCGCAGCGGGCCGTCGGTCTTGGGGTCGCCGTCCACGGCGTCGAGGGCGCCGCCGGGGAAGGAGGGCTGGCCCGCGTGGGAGCGCAGCGAGCCGGAGCGCTCCATCAGCAGCAGCTCGGGGCCGCGCTCGCCCTCGCCGAAGAGGATCAGCACCGCCGACTGACGGCCGCCGCCGTCCTCGGGCGGCAGGAAGCGGCTGAGCTGGAGCGGCTGGACCGTCTCGGCGGCCCGCGCCACCGGCTCCAGCCAGCCCGGCAGCCCCTGCCTGCGCAGCGCCACCGGGCTCTCGTGCGTGTCACGCGTGTACGTCATGCCACCCCCTGATGCCGTGTCCAACGCCCGACTGCCCCGTGATCGTTCCCCTCATCCGGCCCCCAGCGGCGGGGCCGGGATGCCGCCCGCGTCCAGGTAGGACCGGGGCGGGTTGAGCCGCTGGCCGGGGAAGCCGCCCTTCTCGTACTTGAGGAGCTTGCGCGCCTTGTCCGGGTCGGTCTCGCCCTCGCCGTAGGACGGGCAGAGGGGGGCGATCGGGCAGGCGCCGCAGGCGGGCTTGCGGGCGTGGCAGATCCGGCGGCCGTGCCAGATCACGTGGTGGGAGAGGTCGGTCCAGTCCTTCTTGGGGAACAGCTCGCCGACCGCGGCCTCGATCTTCTCGGGCTCGGTCTCCTCGGTCCACTTCCAGCGCCGCACCAGCCGCTGGAAGTGGGTGTCCACGGTGATGCCGGGCCGGCCGAAGGCGTTGCCCAGGACCACGAAGGCGGTCTTGCGGCCGACTCCGGGCAGCTTGACGAGGTCCTCCAGCCTGCCGGGGACCTCACCGCCGAAGTCCTCCACGAGCGCCTTGGACAGCCCGATGACCGAGCGCGTCTTGGCCCGGAAGAAGCCGCAGGGCCGCAGGATCTCCTCCACCTCGGCGGGGTCGGCCGCCGCGAGGTCCTCCGGGGTGGGGTACTTGGCGAACAGCGCCGGGGTCGTCTGGTTGACGCGGAGGTCGGTGGTCTGGGCCGAAAGGACCGTGGCGACCAGGAGCTGGAAGGGGTTCTCGAAGTCCAGCTCGGGGTGGGCGTACGGATAGACCTCGGCGAGTTCGCGGTTGATCCGGCGGGCGCGGCGGACCAGGGCGGTGTGCGATTCACCGGTCGTCGCACCGGCCGCCTTCGCGGAGTCCTTTTTTATGGATTTCACCTTTTTGCCACTTCCATCGGAATCCTGTTCGCCCACGGCGGAATCACGTCGTGCAACCACCCGCGCAGCCCCCTCGGCCTGTGCTCTCACCGGCGATTTGGACACCCGGCCAGCCTAGAGCCCGGCACCGACATCCGCGCCGGACCCGGAAGATCGGCCCCCGATTGGACCCCTGCCGCTTACCCCGGGACACCAGTGCGGCATCCTTGTGACAGATCACACTGTTTGGACCGTCCGGGAAAACGGGGAACACGGTCCCCTGGCACGCTGGGGAGGAACATCCCCTGAGCAGCTCGACAAGGAGAGAACTCGTGGACGACGTTCTGCGGCGCAACCCGCTCTTCGCGGCTCTTGACGACGAGCAGTCCGCGGAGCTGCGCGCCTCCATGAGCGAGGTGACCCTCGCCCGTGGCGACTCCCTCTTCCACGAGGGCGACCCCGGCGACCGGCTCTACGTCGTCACCGAGGGCAAGGTCAAGCTGCACCGCACCTCCCCCGACGGGCGGGAGAACATGCTGGCGGTGGTCGGCCCCAGCGAGCTGATCGGTGAGCTGTCGCTGTTCGACCCCGGCCCGCGTACGGCCACCGCGACCGCGCTGACCGAGGTCAAGCTGCTCGGCCTCGGCCACGGCGACCTCCAGCCCTGGCTGAACGTCCGCCCCGAGGTCGCCGGCGCCCTGCTGCGTGCCGTCGCCCGCCGGCTGCGCAAGACCAACGACGCCATGTCCGACCTGGTCTTCTCCGACGTGCCCGGCCGTGTCGCCCGCGCCCTGCTGGACCTCTCGCGCCGCTTCGGCGTGCAGTCCGAGGAAGGCATCCACGTGGTGCACGACCTCACCCAGGAGGAGCTGGCCCAGCTGGTCGGCGCCTCCCGCGAGACCGTCAACAAGGCCCTGGCCGACTTCGCGCAGCGCGGCTGGCTCCGCCTGGAGGCCCGCGCGGTGATCCTGCTGGACGTCGAGCGCCTCGCCAAGCGGTCCCGCTGACGCCTGTCCGTAATTGACCTGCACCGCCGCCGTCGGCGGTGCACAGTGTCCGCATGCCCGGACCACCAGCCCCCCACGGCCTCGACGCCGAGGGGTTCATCGCCCGTGAAGGCTCCCTCGCGCGCGTGCAGGACGCGTTCCGCCCCGTCGTGGCCGCCGCGCGGGACGGGCTGACAGAGACCTTCGGGGCGCGGCTGCACAGCGGCTACCTCTACGGGTCCGTCCCGCGCGGCACCGCGCGCGTGGGGCGCAGCGACCTGGACCTCCTGGTCGCCCTGCGCGGCGAGCCCACCGAAGCCGACCGCACCGCGGCGGCGGCCCTCGCCACGGCACTGGACCGGGAGTTCCCCGAGATCGACGGCGCGGGCCCGCTGCTCTTCAGCGAGGCCCGGCTGCTGAGCGAGGGCGAGCGGTACGACATGGGCTGGTTCCTGGCCTGCCTGTGCACCCCGCTGCTCGGGGACGACCTCGCCGGGCGCCTGCCCCGCTACCGGCCGACCCCCCGCCTCGCCCGCGAGACCAACGGCGACCTGGCCGGTCTGCTCCCGCGCTGGCGCGAGCGGATCGCGGGGGCCGCCGACACGGAGGAGGCCCGGCGTCCGCTGGTCCGGTTCATGTCCCGGCACCTGGTGCGCACCGGCTTCACCCTGGTCATGCCCCGCTGGAACGGCTGGACGAGCGACCTGGCAGAGATGGCGGAGGTCTTCGGCGTCTACCACCCGCGCCGGGCCGCCCAGATGCGCGTCGCGGCCCGCTACGGCCGCGAGCCCGTCGGGGACGCCGCGATCCTGCGCGGCTACGTGGACGACCTGGGCCCGTGGCTCGCCGGGGAGTACGCGCGCGTGCACGGCACGAAGGGCGCCTCCTAGATGAGCCCGTGCTCGCCCAGGTAGTCCAGCTGGGCCCGTACCGACAGCTCCGCCGCCGGCCACAGGGAGCGGTCGACGTCGGCGTAGACGTGGGCGACGACGGCCTCGGCGGTGCGGTGGCCGTTCTCGACGGCCGTCTCGACCTGGGCGAGGCGGTGGGCGCGGTGGGCGAGGTAGAACTCGACGGCGCCCTGGGCGTCCTCCAGGACCGGCCCGTGGCCCGGCAGGACGGTGTGCACGCCGTCGTCCACGGTCAGCGAGCGCAGCCGGCGCAGGGAGGCCAGGTACTCCCCGAGGCGCCCGTCGGGATGGGCGACCAGGGTCGTGCCGCGCCCGAGGATGGTGTCGCCGGTGAGAACCGCCCGGTCGGCCGGGATGTGGAAGCTCAGGGAGTCCGCGGTGTGGCCGGGCGTCGGTATGACGCGCAGTTCGAGTCCGCCGGCCGTGACCACGTCCCCGGCCGCCAGCCCCTCGTCCCCGAGCCGCAGCGCCGGGTCGAGCGCACGCACGCGCGTGCCGGTGATCGCGGCGAACCGGGACGCGCCTTCCGCGTGGTCGGCGTGCCCGTGGGTCAGCAGGGTGAGCGCTATCCGCTTGCCGGCCTTCTCGGCGGTGTCCACGACCTCGCGCAGATGGCCGTCGTCCAGCGGGCCGGGGTCGATGACCACGGCGAGGTCGGAGTCGGGCTCCGCGACGATCCAGGTGTTGGTGCCGTCCAGCGTCATGGGCGAGGCGTTGGGCGCGAGCACGTTGACGGCGCGCTCGGTGGCCCGGCCCGAGCGGACCGCGTCGCGGGGCTGGCCCGGCAGGGCGGCGGCGTCGGTCATGCCGCCCCTCCCCTCGGGCCCGGAGCGGCCGGGACGTGCTTGGTGAACTCGTCGTGCCCCGGCCAGCTCAGCTCCACCCTGCCGTCCAGCAGCCGGGCCCGCGCCAGCACCGGGGTGAGATCGCGGTCCGGCGCGGCCGCGAGCGCCTCGGCGGCCGTGGCGTAGGGCAGGAGCTGGCGCAGGGTGGCGATGGTGGGCGGCATCATCAGCAGGTCGCCCCTGTCGTACCCGGCGGCGGCCTCGGCGGGCCGGGTCCACACCGTGCGGTCGGCCTCGGTGGACAGGTCGCGGGTGCGCTGGCCCTCGGGCAGGGCGGCGACGAAGAACCAGGTGTCGTAGCGGCGGGACTCGAACTCCGGGGTGATCCACCGGGTCCACGCGCCCAGCAGGTCGGAGCGCAGGACGAGCCCCCGGCGGTCCAGGAACTCCGCGAAGGACAGCTCGTGCGCGACGAGGGCGAGCCGGTCCGCCTCCCAGTCGTCACCGCTGGTGTCGCCGACGACCGTGTCCGGGCCGGTCCCGGCGAGCAGGACGCCGGCTTCCTCGTAGGTCTCGCGCACGGCCGCGCAGACGATCGCCTGGGCGCCCGATTCGTCGCCCTTCTCCATGCCGAGCCGGTCCGCCCACCACGCGCGCGTGGGGCCCGCCCAGCGGACGTGGTGGTCGTCGTCGCGCGGGTCGACGCCGCCGCCCGGATACGCGTACGCGCCTCCGGCGAAGGCCATGGAGGCGCGTCTGCGCAGCATGTGGACGGCCGGTCCGGCCGGGGTGTCCCTGAGCAGCAGCACGGTCGCCGCCCGCCGGGGGACGACGGGAGTGAGCGTGCCGTCCGCGAGGGCGCGGATGCGGTCGGGCCACTCCGGGGGGTACCACTGACCGTTCGCCATGGGCGGAGGCTATCCCGAACAGGGCAGATGTTCGAGAGGTACCGGACCGGAGTCCGGACGGGCTACGGGAGCAGCTCGACCAGGATCTCGACCTCGACGGGAGCGTCCAGCGGAAGCACCGCGACACCGACCGCGCTGCGGGCGTGCACGCCCTTGTCGCCGAGGACCTCGCCGAGCAGCTCGCTGGCACCGTTGAGGACACCGGGCTGGCCGGTGAAGTCGGCGGCGGAGGCGACGAAACCGGTCACCTTCACCACGCGGGCGATCCGGTCCAGGTCGCCCGCGACGGACTTGACGGCGGCCAGCGCGTTCAGCGCGCAGGTCCGGGCCAGGCCCTTGGCCTCCTCGGCCGTGACCTCGGCGCCGACCTTGCCCGTGACCGGGAGCTGTCCGTCCACCATCGGGAGCTGGCCCGCGGTGTAGACGTACTCCCCGGAGCGCACGGCGGGCTGGTAGGCGGCCAGCGGCGGCACGACCTCCGGCAGCGTCAGACCGAGGTCGGCGAGCCGGGCCTCGACCGCGCTCACGCCTGCTTCTCGCGCTTCAGGTAGGCGACGAGCTGCTCGGGGTTGGGCCCGGGCACCACCTGGACGAGCTCCCAGCCGTCCTCGCCCCAGGTGTCCAGGATCTGCTTCGTGGCGTGGACGAGCAGCGGCACAGTTGCGTATTCGTACTTGACGAGTGACACCGAGAACCTCATGTTTCCGCGGGGAACGAGCGATGATCACGCGCCCGGCGGGGCGCGCGCGACAACCAGCCGCTCGTCAGAACAAGAGCGAGGCTAGCCCGGCCGCACAGCGCGCCGCTAACACGGCCGGCCTCGACCGGCCGCGCGATTCGCCCCCGGGCCGGCCAGCACGCCCCCTCCCGGAATAGGACAAAGACCCGAACCTCGAACCCATCTTCGATTCGCTGCTAGCGTGTGGCGCCGAAGTTTGGGAGGGGTACATGTCAATACAGGTCGGCACACTGACCAGGCGGCTCACCGCGTCCACGGGTGTCCTGGCGCTCCTGTGCGGCGCTTCGCTCGTCGACGCCACGTCCGCCGCGGCGGACACCGGCTCCAGCGCGGTGGTCAGCTCACCCTCGAACCCGAACGCCATCAAGAGCCGGGTTCTCGACCTCGTCGGCCGGACACCCTCCGGGGCCGACATCCGGGTCGCGATGTACATATTCAACGACCTGGACATCGCGCGGGCCCTGGAGAGCGCGGCCGACCGGGGAGTGCGCGTCAAGGTCGTCGTGGACCACCTGTCCGACGAGTCGGCCACCCACTACACGGCCTTCCGGGAACTCCAGGACCACATCGGGGCCACCACGACGGCCGCGTCCTACGCCGTGTCGTGCCCCGTGGGCGTCGGCTGCATCGGCACCCGTGACCGGCAGACACCGTCGACGGACCCGGCGAACCCGGACCAGGACTCGGTCCACTCGATCAACCACAACAAGTTCTTCCTGTTCTCCAGGCTGACGGACGGCACGGCCAACGTCGTCGTGCAGTCCTCGGAGAACCTGGACGCCCGCGCCAAGGTCGGCGGCTTCGGGGCCTGGAACAGCGCCGCCCAGATCAACGGCAACGCGGGCCTGTACAACGGCTACGCCGCCTACCACACCGACCTCACGGCCATGGGTCCCGACAACGACTACTACCGCACGGTGGAGTCGGGCAACGCGAAGGCCTACTTCTTCCCCGAGGCGTCGCAGAACCCCGACTGGCCTTCCGAACCGGCCACCGACTCCGTGATCAGCCGTCTCAACGGCGTCGTCTGCAAGGGCAACTCTCCCGGCTTCGGCACCAGCGACGGACGTACCGTCGTCCGCGTCGGGATGAACCTGTTCAGCCGCTACGAGATCGCCAAGAAGCTGCAGAGCCTCGACCAGGACGGATGCTGGGTGGAGGTCCTCTACCAGCTCCCCAAGGGCTACAGCGCCATGACGTCCACCGACGCCTCCAGGAAGGTGACCGCGGCGCTCACCGCTCCCTTCAACGCCTACAACGGCCCAGTGGTCCACACCTTCCCCGAGTCGGCGAACGACGCGACCCCGTTCCACTCGAAGTTCCTGCTGGTCAAGGGCGGCTACGACGACGGTTCCGCGCAGGTGCGCGACCGCAAGATCCTCTGGACCGGCAGCCACAACTACACCTTCAACTCACTGCGCGACAGTGACGAGACCTTCGTGAAGCTCGAGGACTCGACAGCCTTCGACACCTACGAGAACTTCTTCAAGTCGGCTCTTCCGAGCGCCACTTGCACCTGGATCGAAGGGACCTGGTCCCCGGCCGGCTGCAACTGAGCCTGACCGGACAACCGGCCATATGCATACATATGTCTGCTTGGGTATAGGTCGACCGTAGTCGCTGTTATCCACAGCCTCCCGCGTGAGTGTCGCCCGGACTGGTTAGGCTCGAAGACGTGAGCAGGCTCCAGGTCGTCAGCGGCAAGGGCGGGACCGGAAAGACGACGGTCGCCGCCGCTCTAGCGCTGGCCCTCGCCGACGAGGGGAAGCGGACGCTTCTCGTCGAGGTGGAGGGCCGGCAAGGCATCGCGCAGCTCTTCGGGACCGAGGCGCTGCCCTACGAGGAGCGGAAGATCGCCACCGCTCCCGGCGGAGGAGAGGTGTATGCCCTCGCCATCGACGCCGAACAGGCGCTTCTGGACTACCTCCAGATGTTCTACAAACTCGGCGGCGCCGGCCGCGCGCTGAGAAAGATCGGCGCCATAGACTTCGCGACCACCATCGCCCCCGGCCTGCGGGACGTCCTGCTGACCGGCAAGGCGTGCGAGGCGGTGCGCCGCAAGGACAAGAAGGGCGAGTTCCTCTACGACCACGTCGTGATGGACGCTCCCCCCACCGGCCGCATCACCCGCTTCCTGAACGTCAACGACGAGATGGCCGGCCTCGCCAAGATCGGCCCCATACACAATCAGGCGCAGGCCGTGATGCGGGTGCTGAAGTCCACGGAGACGGCCGTGCACCTCGTCACGCTGCTGGAGGAGATGCCGGTCCAGGAGACCGCCGACGGCATCGCCGAACTGCGTGCGGCGGGTCTGCCGGTGGGCCGCGTCATCGTGAACATGGTCCGCCCCGAGGTGCTGGACGCGGCCGAGCTGGACCTGGCCCGTACCGTCCCGCACACCGCTGTCGCCCGCGCGCTGTCCTCGGCGGGCCTGGGCGGAGCGCGGCGCGGCGGGCACGCCGAGCGGCTGGTCGACCCGCTGCTGGGGCAGGCCGCCGAGTACGCCGAGCGGCACGCCCTGGAGCAGGAGCAGCGCGCGGTCCTCGGCGAGCTGGACCTGCGGGTGGACGAGCTGCCGCTGCTCGCCGAGGACATGGACCTGACGGGCCTGTACGCACTGGCCCTCGAGTTGCGGAAGCAGGGGTTGTCATGAGCCAGGAGCCGCAGACCGCCGCGGACCCGGACGCGCGCTCCGGCCGGTCCCCCGCGCCGACCCTGCACGTGGACGCGCTGCTGGACGATCCCGAGACCCGGATCGTGGTGTGCTGCGGCTCCGGCGGCGTCGGCAAGACGACCACGGCCGCGGCGCTGGCGCTCAGGGCCGCCGAGCGCGGCCGCAAGGTGGTCGTCCTCACCATCGACCCCGCCAAGCGGCTGGCCCAGTCGATGGGCATCGACTCCCTCGACAATGTGCCGCGCCGGGTCAAGGGCACCGAGGACCGCCGGCGGGAGGCCCCCGGCGAGAGCGCCGAGCCCGGCGAACTGCACGCCATGATGCTCGACATGAAGCGCACCTTCGACGAGGTCGTGGAGTCGCACACGGACCCCGAGCGGGCGGCCCAGATCCTGGCGAACCCCTTCTACCAGACGGTCTCCGGCGGCTTCGCGGGCACGCAGGAGTACATGGCGATGGAGAAGCTCGGCCAGCTCCGCGCCGAGGACGAGTGGGACCTGATCGTCGTCGACACCCCGCCCTCGCGCAACGCCCTGGACTTCCTGGACGCGCCCAAGCGGCTCGGCTCGTTCCTGGACGGCAAGCTGATCCGGTTGCTGACCGCGCCGGCCAAGCTGGGCGGCCGCGCCGGGATGGCGTTCCTGAACGTGGGGATGTCGATGATGACCGGGACCCTGGGCAAGGTGCTGGGCGGCCAGCTCCTGAAGGACGCCCAGACGTTCGTCTCCGCCATGGACACCACCTTCGGTGGCTTCCGTACCCGAGCGGACGCCACCTTCAAGCTGCTGCAGGCGCCGGGGACGGCGTTCCTGGTGGTGGCCGCGCCCGAGCGGGACGCGCTGCGCGAGGCGGCGTACTTCGTGGAGCGGCTGGCGGCCGAGAAGATGCCGCTGGTCGGTCTGGTGCTCAACCGGGTCCACGGCAGCGGCGCCACCCGGCTGTCGGCCGAGCGGGCGCTCGCCGCCGCGGAAAATCTTGCGGAGCCCGGCATTGTGGATCAGACGGACGGGAATGCTGACGTTCGTAACTCCCCCGAAACAGAAGGAAGTTCAGATTCCGGCCCGGAGGGTTCCGCCGCGGGACCGGACCGGCCCGTGGACGAGCTGACCGCCGGTCTGCTGCGCCTGCACGCGGAACGCATGCGGCTGCTCGCGCGCGAACAGCGCACGCGGGACCGTTTCATCAGCCACCACCCCGAGGTGGCCATCGTGGAAGTGCCCGCGCTCCCCGGCGACGTCCACGACCTCACGGGCCTGCGCGACATCGGCGACCGCCTCGCGGCAGGGCACACGGAACTGTCCTAGCGGCCCCCGGCGCGTGCGGACACGCCCCTGTGCAGCGCGTCCGTGCGGGCCGTCGGTGCCGCCGGTCTATGCCGGAGGCAAGCCGTCAGCTCACGGCCGCGTAGTTCTCGTAGACCTCGTCGTCGTCGAGGGGCACGATTCCCGTGCCGCGCTCGTACTCCGAGCGGGCGGTCTCCAGCAGCCGCCGCCAGGAGCTCACGGTCGGCCGGCGGCGCAGCAGCGCCCGGCGCTCGCGCTCCGTCATGCCTCCCCACACGCCGAACTCGACGCGGTTGTCCAGCGCGTCGGCCAGGCACTCCGTGCGCACCGGGCATCCGGTGCACACCGCCTTGGCCCTGTTCTGCGCTGCTCCCTGCACGAACAGTTCATCCGGATCGGTAGTGCGGCAGGCGGCCTGCGCACTCCAGTCGGTAACCCAGCCCATACCGGCGCCGTCCTCTCCCGAATCGAGGCTCCCCCACGGCGGCAGCGGCATATTCACCGCCGCCAGTTGAGGACGTTACGGAAGGCGCGGACAGCGCAACACCCCCTTCGGGCCCAATCTTGAATGGCCCGAACGGACTATGGGTAAGCGGCAGATCACCCGGAGGAGTGAGCGGGCGACATGCGTGATCATCCCGGCAAAGCGGGACGGTTGCGATGCGGCACATGGGGCGCCGAGTGACACACGAGGCGGTTTCGGGCACGTCCCCGTCGGGAAGTCGGGGCTCTCCGGAGCGATTCGGGGTCGCCGGACGTATTGCTACCTGGCCGCGCCGCTGTGACAGTTGAACGCAGCTTAGGCCAACGCCTGCGCGTGTGTCCGGCGAATGACAACCTGGGCCCCGCTTCGCCGCGCCGTCATGCCCTCCCGCCACCCGACCGGACGTCACGATCCTGCACCCGAACCGCCCGGGGGCCCGTCGCTCCCCCGGAACGCTTATCACCACGGATTAGGCTGCCCCCATGCCAAAGAAGCGCTCGGGCGGTGGTCTGTCGGCCACGCAGCAGGCCGCCAAGTTCCTCGGTGTCAGCGTGCTCGCGGGGGCGGTGACGGCGGGGATCGCACTGCCGGCCGCCGGGGCGCTGGGCCTTGCCGCGAAGGGCTCGGTGCAGGGCTTCGACGAGATCCCGGCCAACCTCAAGAGCCCCCAGCTCAGCCAGCGGACGACCATACTGGACAGCCGGGGCAACCAGATGGCCACCGTCTACTCCCGTGACCGCACGGTGGTGGAGCTGAAGGACATCTCGCCGTACATGCAGAAGTCCATCGTCGCCATCGAGGACTCGCGCTTCTACCAGCACGGTGCGATCGACCTCAAGGGCGTGCTGCGCGCGCTGAACAAGAACGCGCAGAGCGGGGGCGTGGCCCAGGGCGCGTCCACCCTCACCCAGCAGCTCGTGAAGAACTACTTCATCGAGGAGGCCGGCGACGACCCGACCAAGGTCGCCCAGGCCACCCAGCAGACCCTCGGCCGCAAGGTCCGCGAGCTGAAGTACGCGATCCAGATCGAGGAGAAGCTCGGCAAGAAGAAGATCCTGGAGAACTACCTCAACATCACCTTCTTCGGCGAGCAGTCGTACGGCGTCGAGGCCGCGGCCCAGCGCTACTTCTCCAAGCACGCCAAGGACCTCAACCTCCAGGAGTCCGCCCTGCTGGCGGGCATCGTGCAGTCCCCGAGCCGCTACGACCCGGTCAACGACGAGGCCGAGGCCACCAAGCGGCGCAACACCGTGCTCCAGCGCATGGCCGACCTGGGCGACATCTCCCAGGCCGAGGCCGACCGCGCCGGCAAGCAGCCGCTGGGCCTGCGCGTCAGTCACCCCAAGAACGGCTGCATCACCGCGACCCGCGACTCGGCCTTCTTCTGCAAGTACGTCGAGAACGTCTTCCTCACCGACCCGGTCTTCGGCAAGACCCGCGAGGAGCGCGCCAAGCTCTGGAACAAGGGCGGCCTGACGATCCGTACGACGCTGGACCCGCAGGCGCAGAAGTCGGTGCAGGACTCGCTCAAGGACCACGTCTACAAGTCCGACCCGGTCGCCGCGGCCGCGACCCTGGTGCAGCCGGGGACCGGCAAGGTGCTGGCGATGGGCCAGTCGAAGCCGTTCGGCTACGGCAAGGACGAGACGGAGTACAACTTCTCGGTCGACCGGGACCTGGGCGGCTCCAACTTCGGCTTCCCGACCGGTTCGACGTTCAAGCCGTTCGTGGCGGCGGCCGCGATCGAGGGCGGCAAGCCGCCGACGCAGGCGTACTCGGCGCCGTACAAGATGGCGTACCCGAGCCCGGTGCAGCGGTGCGGCTCGACGCCGTACCGGAACACCGAGAAGGAGATGGCGGAGAACGAGAACGAGTCCGAGAAGGGCCCGTACCGCATGAAGGAGGCGATGGCCAAGTCGGTCAACACCTACTTCGTGCAGCTCATCTCCGACATCGGGCTGTGCCCGGTGGCCAAGATGGCCGACAAGCTGCACGTGGTGCAGGGCGACGGCTCGAAGCTGCCGCAGACGCCGGCCATCGCGCTCGGCGCCATCGGCCTCTCCCCGCTGACCATGGCCAACGCGTACGCCACCTTCGCCTCGCGCGGTACGTACTGCACCCCGGTCGCCATCGAGTCGATCACCGAGAAGTCCGGTGACGAGGAGAAGTCGCTGCCGGTGCCGAAGTCCACGTGCACGCGGGCGATGAGCGAGAAGACGGCGGACACGGTCAACACCCTGCTCCGGGACGTGATCGACTCCGGTACCGGCCAGGAGGCGGGCCTGAACGACCGGGACAGCGCGGGCAAGACGGGTACGACGGACGAGCGGAAGAACGCCTGGTTCGTCGGCTACACCCCGAACATGTCCGGCGCGGTCTGGGTCGGCAGCGCCCGGCAGAACGTGAAGATGATCGGCATCACCATCGGCGGGGCGTACCACGACCTGGTCTTCGGCGGTGGCGTGCCGGGTCCGATCTGGCGGGACGCGATGTCCGGTGCCCTGGTGGGCAAGGACGCGCCCGACTTCAACACGATCGACATCCCCGACGACCAGGACAAGGGCGACGGCCGGGGTGACGGCGGCCGGGGTGACGGCAATGACAACGGCGGGCGGCAGGGCACGCCGGGCGGCGGCCTGATCGGCGGCCTCTTCGGCGGCCTGACCGGCGGGAACGGCGGCAACAACGGCGGCCGCCCGGGCGCCGGGCAGCCGAAGCCGACCAAGCCGGGGACGGCCCAGGGCAACGCCAACGGCGGACGCCGGAACTGAGCCCGGTACGACAGCGGGGCCGCACCCTTTCGAAGGTGCGGCCCCGCTTTCGTGTGCTGCTCAGCCCTGGAGCTGCTGCTTCACGATCGCGGCGACGCGGCCGCCGTCGGCCTGGCCGGCCACCTTGGGGTTCACGATCTTCATGACGGCACCCATGGCCCGCGGTCCCTCGGCGCCACCCGCCTTCGCCTCCTCGACGGCCTGGGCCACGATCGTGGTCAGCTCGTCGTCGGAGAGCTGCTTGGGCAGGTAGGTGGCGAGCAGCTCACCCTCCGCCTTCTCGCGCTCGGCCTGCGCGGGACGGCCGCCCTGGGCGAAGGCGTCGGCGGCCTCGCGGCGCTTCTTCGCCTCCTTGGTGATCACCTTGAGGACCTCGTCGTCGGACAGCTCGCGCTTCTCCTTGCCCGCGACCTCCTCCTTGGTGATCGCGGCGAGGGTCAGCCGGAGCGTCGCGGAGCGCAGCTCGTCGCGCTCGCGGATCGCGGCGTTGAGGTCGTCGTGGAGCTTCGACTTGAGCGTGGTGGTCATGGACCGATTGTCGCAGGTGCGGATGGCCGAACGCCCCTTGATTAAGGGGACGCCAGGTCTTGGCGTCCCGGCGGGGTCTGACACGATGGGCGTATGCGCGCGCGATACGGAGTACCCCTGGGAATCATGGCGGCCGGGGCCGCCGGAGTGGCGTACGCGGCGGGCTTCGAGGTCCGCTCCTTCCGCCTCCGACGAGTGACCGTCCCGGTCCTCCCGCCGGGCATGCGGCCGCTGCGGATGCTCCAGGTGTCCGACATCCACATGGTGGGCGGGCAGCGCAAGAAGCAGCGCTGGCTCCAGTCGCTGGCCGGGCTGCGCCCCGACTTCGTGATCAACACCGGCGACAACCTCTCGGACCCCGAGGGCGTCCCCGAGACGCTGGACGCGCTGGGCCCGCTGATGGAGTTCCCGGGCGCGTACGTCTTCGGCTCCAACGACTACTACGGCCCCAAACTCCGCAACCCCGCGCGGTACTTGCTGGAGAAGACGAGCGGGAAGCACGGCCTGAACGGCAACGCCCCCGCGGTCGGCGTGGTCCACAACCCCTGGGAGGACCTCAGGGACGGCTTCGACACCGCGGGCTGGCTGAACCTGACCAACCAGCGGGGCGTGCTGAAGGTCGAGGGCGTCTCCATCGAGCTGACGGGCCTGGACGACCCGCACATCAAGCGCGACCGCTACGCCCGCGTGGCCGGCGGCCCCTCCGAGGGCCACGACTTCTCGATGGGCGTCGTGCACGCGCCGTACCTGCGCACCCTGGACGCCTTCACGGCGGACGGCTACCCGCTGGTCCTCGCCGGGCACACCCACGGCGGCCAGCTCTGCGTCCCCTTCTACGGCGCGCTGGTCACCAACTGCGACCTGGACACCGACCGGGTGAAGGGGCTGTCCACCCACACGGCGGAGGGGAACACCTCCTACCTGCACGTTTCGGCGGGCTGCGGCACGAACCGGTACACCCCGATCCGCTTCGCCTGCCCGCCGGAGGCGACGCTGCTGACGCTGGTGGAGCGGGTGTAGCGCTGGTGAGGGGGGCGGGTGTGGCCCTAGTTGAGCGGCCGTAACCCGACCGGAGTGCTCTGAATGGTCGCGTCCCGTCCTCCTGCCTAGCGTGAGGGCATGACCGCACCGATACCGCCCGTGCCCAGGGAGATCCCGGATCTGCCCGCGATCCCCTGGGAGAGCACGCCCGTACTGATGCCGTCGTTCGTGCCGGTGACGGCGGTGGTGGCGCCGGTCCGGCGTCCTCTGGTGGCCGGGTACCGCCTGCTGACCGCGCTGCTGGCGGCGGCCGGGGTGGCCCTGGAGATCTACCTCGCCGGCCCGGCCCGCGCGCTGAGCTACTTCCAGGTGCAGAGCACGGTGCTGCTGGCGGTGGTCATGCTGGTGTCGGCCTCGCGCTCCTGGCGCCCCCGCCGCGCCCTGCCCGCGGCGCTGACGGGCGCGGTACTGCTGTACGTGGTGATCGGGGCGGTGGTGTACCACGGACTGCTGGCCCACACGACGCCCCCGTTCACCATGACGGGTGCGACGGCGCCGCCGGCGCGGTGGCACGGGCAGTGGGCGGCGCTCCAGGTGCTGCACACGCTGGTGCCGCTGGCTGCGGTGCTGGACTGGCTGCTGCTGACCCCGGCGTCACGGATGCATCTGCGGCAGGCGGCGGCCTGGCTGCTGTTCCCGCTGGCCTACCTGGTCTTCCCGCTGACCAGGGCCCGCTCCCTCTACCCCTTCCTGGACGTCACGGCCCACGGCTACCGCCACACCCTGGCCAACGCGCTCCTCCTCGGCCTGGCGATCTACGCCTCCGCGGTGGTCCTGATCGCCCTCGACCACGCCCGCCCCTCCCCGGTCCGCCGCCGCGTCTAACCGGATTTCGTCTGAGGCCCCCGGTGGGCTAAAGTAAACGACGTCGCCGCGACAGCAGCGACATCGGGGTGTAGCGCAGCTTGGCAGCGCGCTTCGTTCGGGACGAAGAGGTCGTGGGTTCAAATCCCGCCACCCCGACAGCCGTAACAACAGGTCAGGCCCGGTGCTGAGAGATCAGCGCCGGGCCTGATTTGTTGTGCGGGCCGGTGCCGGGAGCATTCCGCCCTCCGCGGCAAGGCGTCCAACCTCAGGCCCGCAGCTCGACTCGGCCGGTGGCGATCAGTTCCGCCCCGCCGACCTGATGCGGTCCGCGGCGTCGCGGAGCGCCTGGCGGGCTTCGGGGGTCCAGCCCGCGCCGACGAAGACGTGGATGGCGGTCGGCCAGACGCGCAGGTCGACAGGGGTCCCGGCGGCTCGTGCCTTGGCGGCGAACTTCTCCGCGTCCGGCAGGAGGATGTCGTGGCCGCCCTGGTAGATGGTGATGGGGGGCAGGTTCTCCAGGGTGTCGTGGAGTGGGCTGACCAGAGGGTCGGTGACACTTCTGCCGCCTGCCCAGTCCCGTCCGGCGGCGGCGAAACCGGCCGGGGCGAGCATGGGGTCGAGCTGGGTGAGGGCTGGGATGCCGGGGTTGGTCATGGTGACGTCGAGCCACGGGGAGAACAGGACCCGGCCGGCCGGCGCGCGCAGTCCCTCGTCCCGGCAGCGGATCGCCAGGCCGACGGACAGCCCCGCCCCGCAGGAGTCGCCGGCGAGGAAGACCGGGTGGCCCCCGGCCCGCTGGACCACCGTCTCGTAGACGGTGTCGAGGAACCGGTACGCGTCGTCGGCGGTGTACCGGGGGGCGAGCCCGTAGAGCGGGACGACGAACGTCGCGCCGGTCCGGCGGATCAGGGCCTCGATGATGCGCCAGTGCGCGCTGACCAGCGGCCGGACGTAGACACCGCCATGGAGGTAGATCACCTCCGTTCCCGTGGCGCCCGATCTCGGGGTGAGGGTGATGACCTCGTGGCCGTCCACGGTCTCGGTGCTGACGAGGCAGAAGCGGCGCAGGGATTCCGGGACGGGGGCGTCGGGCGGGTTGTGGCGCAGCGCCTCGCGCAGTCGCTCCTCGGTGACGAAGACGTTCGGCTTCCCGCGCAGCAGCAGGCCGGTCAGTTTCATCGCCAGGGACATGGCGTACTCCTCGGAATCCTCGAAGCCGCGCTCGCGCGACCGGTGGGCGGCGCTACCGGGTGACGGGTTCGGTGAGCGCGCTGATGAGATGGGGTGTCAGGTGCTGGGCGTCGTACGCCGGCCCGTGGATGAGCTGCAGGGCGGTGAGTCCCTCGAAGACGGCGGTGAGCAGGCGGGCCAGGTCGGCGACGGGGATGGTGGACCGGCGGCCGGTGCGGGTGAGCGCTTCGGTGAGCACCTCGGTCAGGCCCTGGGTCACCTGGTCCTCGTGGGCGGCCAACTGCTGGGCCAGTTCGGGATGTCGGGCGGCGTGGAGGGTGAACTCCATGGAGAGGAGGAACCACCGGCGTTCCTCGTCGGTACGGCCGGCCATCCGGTGCTGGATCTCGTCGATGGGGTTGTCGCCCGGCTTGACCTGGGCGGCGGCCTCCCGCAGCTCGGCCAGCACGCGGTCGGCGTGGGCGTCGTAGAGCGCGAGGAAGATCTCCTCCTTGTCGCGGTAGTTGGAGTAGAAGGCCCCGCGGGTCAGGCCGGCGCGGTCGACGATGTCGCTGATCGAGGTGGTGTGGAAGCCCTTCTCCGTGAACAGCGCGTAGGCGCTCTCGGTCAGGGCGGCCCTGGTGAGGGGGCGGCGCTTGGTGGGCGACTTCGGCATGACGGGACCTCTCTGCGGCACTCGGGTTCCGCGGCTTCGGGGCTGTGCCGCGTGTCGCCGGCTCCGCCGGACGCGGCGCGGGACCGCTTCGCCGGACGAGGACGGCAGGCCAGGCTATTCCGTCCCCGGACTCGGGCGCCGGTCAGTCGCGGGTGCCGTAGTCGTAGAAGCCGCGGCCGGTCTTGACGCCCAGGTGTCCGGCGTCGACATAGCCCTTGAGCAGCTCACGCGGCCCGGTGGGAAGGCCGGGGTTCTCGGCGGCGTAGTGGTTCTCGATGTCCAGGACGACGTCCAGGCCGACCTGGTCCATCATGCGGAACGGGCCGCCCTTCAGGCCGGTGTTGATCATCCACATCCGGTCGACGTCCTCCGGCGTGGACACGCCGTCCGCCACCACGGCCAGGGCCTCGCGCTTGATGGCCGCCCAGATGCGGTTGAAGATGAACCCGGTGCTCTCGCGGCGCGCCTCGAAGGGGAAGACCCCGTAGCGGGGCAGCACCTCCAGCAGCAGGTCCAGGACGGCCCGGTCGGTGTGGCCGCTGGACATCAGGTCGACGGCCGCCTGCGCGGGCGGCATGTAGAAGTGCATGTTGACCACGCGCTCGGGGCGGGTGACGTGGTCGACGAACTGGCTGGTCGGGTACGACGAGGAGTTGCTGGCCAGGATGGCGTCCGCGTCGGCGAGCCGGTCGAGGTCGGCGAAGACCTGCTTCTTGAGCTCCAGGCGCTCCGGGACGGCCTCGACGACCAGCCACGCGCCGGCGAGGGCCTCGGCCAGGTCGGTGGTGGAGACCACGGAACCGGGCGCACCGCCGACGCGCGAGGCGACCTCCGCCCCATGCTCCTCGACGTAGGCACACGCCTGCTTCCCGGCCTCGGCGGACGGGTCGTAGACGCGCACCTGGCCGCCGCGGGTCGCGAACATCAGGGCGATACGGCGACCGAGCGTACCCGCGCCGAGGACGGCGACCGGGCGGGCATCGATGTCGGTGGGGAGGGTGAAGGTCATGTCTGCACTTCCTTGGCGCTGGGGGGTGTGACCGACGTCCGGTTGCGGCGGCGAGCCATCGGATTCACTATGTATCCGATACACCGTGTATGCAAGTGGAGTCGCGGTCCGCCGGTCCGCTTGCCGCTCGACGAGAAGAGGCACCATGCGCGCCGAAGAGGTCCGCCGTCACATCAGCACCCCCCTGACCACCCCGGTCTACCCGGCACGGGCCACCCGGTTCACCGACCGCGAGTACCTCAACGTCGTCTACCGCACCGACCCCGAGGCCCTGCGCGGCGTCGTCCCCGAACCGCTGGAGATCGACGAGCCGCTGGTCCGCTTCGAGATCATGAAGATGGGCGACGTCGAGGGCTACGGCCCCTACCTGGAGTGCGGCCAGGTCATCCCCGTACGCCACGGCGCGGAGCACGGCGAGTACCTGCACGCCATGCACCTGGACAACTTCGCCGCCACCGCGGGCGGCCGTGAGCTCAGCGCCTACCCGAAGACCATCGGCACCCCGGCGCTCTTCCCCGACAACGGGGCCCTGGTCGGCACCCTCGACTACGGAACCCAGCGCGTCGCCACCGCGACCATGGCCTACAAGTGGGAGCCCCTCGACCTGGACGAGGCCCGCGCGCAGATCACCGTCCCCGCCTACGGCGTGAAGATCATCCCCGGCCGGGTCTGCGAACTCGCCCGCACCCAGATCACCGACATCACCGTCAAGGGCGCCTGGACCGGTCCCGCCCGCCTCGACCTGGTCCCCCACGTCATGGCACCGCTCGCCGACCTGCCCGTGCGCGAGATCGTCTCGGCCAGCCACATCATCACCGACCTCACCCTCGCCCCCTCCGTAGCCGTCCACGACTACCTCGCCCGCTGAGGCGGCGCCCGCGCCCCGTCGCCTGACACGAAGGGGGCCGGGCCGCTGATCGAGAAGATCAGCGGCCCGGCCCCCTTCACCCGGCTCGGCCGAGGCGAGGCTCGGTCCGGGGCCTCACAGCCCCAGGAGCCTGCGCAGCCAGTCCACCTGGACCACCCGGGCCGACCGGGACAGCGTCGCCTCGGGGGCGAAGCCGGTGAAGCTGTGGAAGCCGCCGGGCCAGACGTGGAGTTCGGCCACGCCTCCGGACTGCCAGATGCGGGAGGCGAAGGTGACGACCTCGTCGCGAAGGGTGTCCGCGGAACCGACGTCCATGAAGGTCGGGGGAAGGCCGGTGAGGTCCTCGGCGCGGGCGGGAGCCGCGTAGGGAGAGACGTCCGGGCCGCCGCGGCGCTCACCGAGCAGCGCCGTCCACCCCGTCTCGTTGAACGTACGGTCGAAGACGCCGAGGCCCGCCATCTGGTGGGTGGAGGGCGTGTCGTTGTGGTCGTCGAGCATCGCGCACAGCAGCATCTGCCCGACCGGCCGCGGACCCTTGCGGTCCCGGAGGAGGAGTCCCAGTGCGGCCGTGAGAGCGCCTCCCGCACTCGTGCCCGCCGTGACGATCCGCTCGGGGTCGCCGCCGAGCTCCTCCGTGTGTTCCACCGTCCACAGCAGCCCGGCGTACACGTCCTCGGCCGGCGCGGGGTACGGATGCTCCGGGGCCAGCCGGTACTCCACCGACACCACGATCGCGCCCAGCTCCCTGGCCCAGGCCAGGGGCAGTTCCACGCCGACCCTGTTGTGGCCCACGACCATGCCGCCACCGTGGGTGAAGTAGATGACGGGACGGAGACCGGCCGCCGGTGCGGTGGGGCGGCAGATCAGCAGCGAGATGTCGGGCGCGCCCTCGGGCCCCGGCACCGTACGGTCCTCCGTCTCGAAGGCGCCGTCCATGGTCACGTCCATGTCGGCCATCATCCGCAGGGCCGGGCTCTGACGGGCCGGGACGATCTGCTCAGGAGTCAGACCGGGCGGCATCACCTGGTTGATCGCCTCCAGCGCGACGGCGAGTTCGGGGTCGAAGGGGGGAGGCACGTGCGCCATGGTTCTCCTTGCTCGTCCTGAGAGGTCGGGTTGATTCGTACGATCACGACGATCGGTCACCGGCCCCGGCCCTCCAGGAGGAAGACCCGGGGCCGGCGCGTACCGCTTCCCGGGCTACGCCGCCTCGCCCCGATCCCGGTCCTCGCCGAGCGCGTTCATCAGGGCGATCTGGGCGCGGTCCCGGCGCTCGGCGAGTTCGGCGACCGACTCACCGCCGAAGGCGTCCTGGGCCTGCTGGGTGAGCAGGGAGACGGTGGGTTCGTCGAGTGCGGGCCGGCCGAGATGGGGCCAGCCGGCCGCCATCTGCGTACCCAGGTGGGTGAGGAAGTGCGGCAGGCCGCCGGGACCACCGCCGAGGTGGAAGGTGCTGAACGGCCCCGCCACGGCCCAGCGCATGCCGATCGAGTCGGTCACGATCGCGTCGAGTTCCGCCTCGGTCACCACGCCCTCGGCGACCAGGTGCACCGCCTCGCGGAAGAGCGCGGACTGCAGACGGTTGGCGACGAAGCCGGGGACCTCCTTGCGCAGGACCTGCGGCTTCTTGCCGAGCGCGGTGTAGAGGGCGCAGGCCCGTTCCACGGTCTCGGGCGAGGTCCGCTCCCCGGGCACGACCTCGACCAGCGGCACGAGGTGCGGAGGGTTGAACGGGTGGCCCACGACGAGGCGTTCCGGCTGCTCCAGCGCCTCGGCGATGGCGGTGGCGGGAACGCCGGAGGTGGAGGTGGCGAAGAGGGCGTGCGCGGGCGCGGCTTCCTCGACCGTGCGCCAGATCTCCTGCTTCACGCCCAGCCGCTCGGGGCCGTTCTCCTGCACGAGGTCGGCGTCCGCGACGGCGGCCGCGAGATCGGGCTCGAAGCGCAGCCGGCCGGTCAGCCCGTCGGTGGGCAGGCCGAGCGCGGCCAGGGTCGGGACGATCTCCTCGATGCCGGCCAGGACCTGCTCCTCGGCGTCGGGGCGCGGGTCGGTGACGGTGACGCGCAGACCGTGGGCGAGGAAGAGCGCGGCCCAGGAGGTACCGATGACGCCGGCGCCGATGACGGTGGCGTTCCGGCAGCCGGCGAGGTCGGCCGGGCCGGCCGGATCGGCGTGGGTGACCGGGGTGGAGGGGGTGTCGGGCATGGCGGAGACGCCTTTCGTACTCAGTGGCCGTGCCCTCCAGTACATGCGGTCGATCGACAACCGTTCAATATCAAACAAGGGTGATGCCATATCCTCTGGGATATGGACTTGTCCAGCCGACTACTCGAACAGTTTCTGGTCGTGGCCGAGGAGCGGCACTTCGGGCGGGCGGCCGAGCGCCTCTCGATGCGCCAGCCACCGCTCAGCCAGGCCATCCAGCGGCTCGAACGCCGCGTGGGCGTCCAGCTCCTCGACCGCGGACCCGGCGGTGTCCGCCTCACCCCGGCCGGCGAGGCTTTCGCGACCGACGCGGCCCGCCTGCTCGCCGCCGAGACGGCGGCCCTCGACCGGGCCCGCCGCGTCGGCAAAGGACTGGAAGGCGACCTGAGCCTCGGCTACGTGAGCCTGCTGAGCCTGCGCTATCTGCCCCGGCTGCTGGGCGCGGCGGCCCGGGAGCTCCCCGGCCTGCGCATCCGGCTGCACCAAGACTCCTCGGCCGTGGTGGCCGACATGGTCCGCGCGGGCTCACTCGACCTGGGCTTCGTCCGTGACCCCAGCACCGTCCCGGCGGAACTGGTCACCAGCGTGTTCGCCCGCGAACGCGTCATGGCCGCCCTGCCGACGGGCCACCCCCTGGCTCATGTCGAGGCCCTGGACCTGGCCGATCTGCGCGACGAACCGTTCGTCCTGCCGACCGAGAGCGCTCTGCCGGCGCTGCGCGGACAGATCCACCGCGTCTGTGAGGCTGCCGGGTTCACCCCGACCGTCCTGGCGTCCGCCGACGACCTCACCGGCCTGCTCAGCTACGTCGCCTCGGGCCTGTGCGTCAGCCTGCTGACGGAAGCGCTGCTCGACCTGCCGGTGCCCGGCATCACCTACGTCCCGCTGCGCGGAGCGCCGGGACGCCTGAAGAGCACCGTCACCGCCGTCCACCGACCGGACCCGGACCCGGCCGTACGACGGGTACTGGAGCTGGCCACCGGGCTGTACGGCGGTGGCTGAGGAGAACCTCCAAGGGGCGAGGTGCCTCCCCACGTTGATGGGTACCTCACCTGTTCCTGCACGCGGTCACCGAGGGGCATGACGGATGACGAACGCACCCCTCCCCGCCGGCTGGACTCTCCCACGCATCCGGGACGTATCCGGCGATCAAGAAGCTGTCACCCTGAGTGCCGAGCGCGTGGTGCGCCGGGTTTCCCACACCGGAACCCACGAGAGACTCCATCCCGAGATCGTCCTCGGCTTCCACAGCCTGTGCCTCGTGAAGCCCCTCCATGACGACTGCTGGTACATGGGCAGCCTGAACGAGGACGGCTCCGCCGACTGCTGGACGCGTTACGACGATCTGCACGAGGCGCTGCGCGGCCTCTGAAGGCTTGCCAGGCCGTTCCGGTACGCCTCGGTCAGCGCGGGTGGAACCGGGCGTGGTGGGTGGGGGCGTATGCGCCGCCACCACGAGGAGGTCGAGATGGCGGGCCGCTTGGCTGCGGGCGTAGCGAGGGAAGCGGGCTCGGGCTGCGTCGGTGCCCTCCGGGACGGCCGCTGTCATGAAGGGCTTGGTGCCGGCCAGCAGGATGTAGCCGGGGGGAAGTGCAGCGCGCCTTGGTGGCCGGGGGTCCAGAGGAGGGTCGGCGATCGGGTGGCCGCGTCGGCGGGGATGGCGCGGGCACGCGCCCCACTTCCTTGAATCTCCGGCCACTCACCAACGACGCCGAAAACCTCCTCGTCACCGGGAGTCGAAAACCCTTTGCCCGCAAGTGATCTCACCCTCCCTCTTCTCCCCCATCCCAATACGCTGAGACTTTAGCCAGAAAGGCAGTCTGAGCAGCGGCTTCTACCCGCATGACCGGAGACGCGACGACCAGAGTGACGCCATCTCCTTCAGAGATGGCGACATCAGCCACTACTTCCGTAGCGATCCCCTCAACACTGAGCGAGCGAATTCCGCCGAACGAGATTTCGAGCTGAACCGTGTTGAAACCCTGTGCGACCCATTTCTTAGGCACGTTTTCCGGAAATACTGGAAGGTCAAAACGCAAGATGACAGTCGGACCGTCCTCCTGCAGCCTGACCTCCCGAATGCGCACATTGGAAAGCGGCGGCGGATCACCTCCATAGATGGCAATGACGCCTTGTGCGTTATAGACCAGAGAAGTCCAGGACACGTCACATTCCATTCAAGTGGACTAGTACTCGTAATGCTGCGCAGTACCGGCAACTTTACCAGTCCGAGGGTTGTTGAGCGGGCGCACATTAAAATGACGCCCCTGGTCGCCCACTCCACCTTCTCCATAATAGTGACCGTACGCGTGATCTTGAATAATCACCTTACTGCCGTCGCTCCGCGTATAGTCATATTCTCTCGTAACGACTGGATTATTCGCTTCGTCCATCACCTGGGCGCCCGACCGTTCTCTCATCTCCACCTTGCGGATAGCATCGGGATGTTGTGACATCGGTATGCCCAGGTCACGCTTTGCCTCGCGCAAAGCCGCATTCCTGCTACTCAAATGCTTGTGAGAAACGGTTTCCGGGCAGGGTGCGAGACCCAGGGGATCACACCAAGTATGCGGATTACGGACATACGCGAACGAGTTGGGCGCCGCCTCAAGCCCGAGTGGGTCGCTCGTGAGATACCGCGCCGTCTCCGGGTCGTAGTGCCGGAAGTAGTTGTAGTGCAACCCCGTCTCAGGGTCGAAGTACTGCCCCGGGAAGCGCAGCGGCGTGTACGCCGTGCTGTCCGCCGCCCACGCCGTCGTGCCCCACAGCGTGCTGCGCGTACGCCAGGCCGTCTCGCCCTGTTCGTCGACCAGTTCCGTCGGGGTGCCGATCAGGTCGGTGACGATGGCGTAGAAGCGGGAGTCGATGTCCGCTTCGGACGTGGTGGAGGTGATGCGTTCTGTCTGGGTGACCGGGTGGAGGCCGTGGTGGTCCCAGGTGAGGGTCACCGGGTGGGGCAACTCGGCCGAGGACGTGGTCTGTTCGCAGAGGGTGGTGCCGTCCCAGGTGAACTCCACGCGCTCCACGACCGTCTCGCCCGCCATGCGGAGCTTGGCCGTGCGGCGGCCCAGGGGGTCGTAGGTGTAGTGCCAGCGGGTGCCGTCCGGGGTGGTGACCGCGGTGAGGCGGTCCTCGGTGTCCCACTCGTAGCGCCAGGTGTCCGGGCGGCGGGAGAGGCGGGTCTTCTGGCGGAGGACCGTGCGGCCGAGGGCGTCGTGTTCGTAGCGGATGCCGCCCGCCCGGGTGATGCGCGTGCCGGTGTAGGCGCGCGGGCCCCTCGCCTCGACGCCCGGGTGGGCCGAGGGCCAGCTCGCCTCGGTCTGGTTGCCCGCCTCGTCGTACACGTACCGCTCCGTCCAGCCGGCCGCGTGGACCGCCGTGACCCGGCCGGTGGCGTCCAGGGCGAAGGTGCGGGAGGACAGGTCGTCGTCGATGCGGGTGACATTGCCGTCCGCCCGGTACTCGTAGGCGCGATGGCGGAGGAGGCCGCCGCGCGCCGTCCGTACCGACTGGGCCTGGAGGCGGCCCAGTACGTCGAAGGTGTGCTCCAGGGAGAGTGACTCGCCTATGTGGCGGCCGACTTCGCGGCCCGCCGCGTCGTAGGTGAAGTCGATGCTGTGGCCGGAGGCGACCATGCCGGTGCGGCGGCCCGCCGGGTCGTAGGACCAGGTGGTCGTGGCGCCGGTGGGGGTGGTGCGGCCGGTGCGGCGGCCGAGGGCGTCGTACGTGTACGTCGTCGTGCGGCCGTCGACCGTCTCCGAAACCGTGCGGCCGTAGCGGTCGCGCAGGATGCGGAGAGTGCCGCCGTCCGGGCCGACCGCCTCGGCCAGTTGGTCGGTGAGGTCGAAGGCGTACGTGGTGACCGCGCCCGCCGCGTCCTTGCGGACGGTGCGGCCCAGCTCGTCCCGCTCGAAGGCGATGGTCTCGCCGAGCGCGTCGGTGCGGGCGGTGAGGCGGCTCGCGGGGTCGTAGGCGTAGCTGAGCGTGCGGTCGTCGAAGTCCTTCTCCGCCGCGAGGCGTCCCGCCGGGTCGTACGTGTAACTCCACGTCAGGCCCTGCGGGTTGGTGACCTCCGTCAGCCTCAGCTCGGTGTCGTAGGTGAAGGCGTGCCGTACTCCGTCCGGGCCGGTGCGGGCCGTCAGGAGGTCGAAGTGGGTGTACTCGAAGCGGGAGACCTGGCCGAGGGCGTCGGTGTGGGTGGTGCGGTTGCCCTCACCGTCGTACGTCCACGACTCGGCCGTGCCGTCCGCCGCCGTACGGCGGGCCAGGTGGCCCTCCACCGTCCACTCCAGGCGGGTCACCGCACCCGTCGGGTCGGTGACCGTGACCGGACGGCCGAAGGCGTCGCGCTCGTAGGACGTGGTCGCGCCCACCGGGTCGGTGACGCGCAGCGGGAGGCCGGCGCGGTCGGTGGCGATGGTGGTGGCGTGCCCGAGCGGGTCGGTGACGGAGATCAGGTGGCCGGCGTCGTCGTACGCGAGGTGCGTGGTCTGGCCCGCCGCGTCGGTGATCGAGGTGAGGTTGCCGTGGTCGTCGTAGGTCTGGCGGACGGTGGTGCCGTCGGGGCGGGTCACCTTCACCGGGAGGCCGCGCGCGTCGTACTCGGCGCGGGCCTCACGGCCGTCGGGGCGGATCACCTTCACCGGGTTGCCGTCGGCGTCGCGGTGGAACTCCGTGGTGTGGCCGAGGGGGTCGGTCACCGACAGGAGGCGGTTGCGGCGGTCGCGCCGGTAGCGGATGGTGGCGCCGAGCGGGTCGGTCTCGGCGACGACCTGGCAGCGGCGGTTGACGCGGTAGTGGCTGGTGTGGCCGAGGGAGTCGGTGATGGCGGTGACGGATTCGCCGGTGGCCGGGTCCGGGTCGCCGTAGGCGAAGGTGGAGCGCAGGTGGCCTTCGGCGCCGGACTGGTGGACGCAGCGGTCCTGGTCGTCGTAGCCGTAGGTGAAGTGGCTGTCGTTGGTGTCGGTCCAGGAGGTGATGCGGGCCGAGGCGTCGTAGGTGAAGCGGGTGGGGCGGCCGGAGGAGTTGGTGACCTCGGTGAGGTGGCCGCCGGTGTGGCCGTAGCGGATCAGCTCCTGGTCGGCGCCCGTGAGGCGGAGGGCGGTGACGCGGCCCTCCGCGGTGGCTATCCCCAGGTGGTAGCCGCCGCTGTGGACAAGCGCGCTGGGCGCGCCGTCGGCGTCGTACTCGAAGGTGATCCAGTTGCCGTTGCGGTCGTCGAGCTGTTCCAGGACCGCGAGGGTGTCGGAGCGGTCGGCGAAGTGCCGGGTGTGCCCGGACTCCGGGTCGGTGAGGGTGTAGCCGCCCTCCACCCGGTCCAGTGACCACCGCGGCCCGTGCGAGGGCAGGGTGGGCACGCCGGGCGCGGGGTGCGGAAAGGCCAGGACGAGGCCGTCCTCGCCGACGAACACCACGCCCTCGGTGTCCGTCTCCAGCCGCTGGTCGAGCGTGGAGGACCAGGAGGGGCCGAACCACCCGCCGAGCCGGTACGACGACTCGAACTGCCGCTTGACCAGCAGCGGAAGGACCCCCGGCAGGGCCACGTCGGTCTGCGGCAGCACCATGCGGCCGGTGGCGACGTCGACGGGGTCCTTCTCGCAGATCTTCTCGCCCGGACGCCGGGCCACGTCGTCCGCGTCCTTCTCGACGACGTTCCGTGCGGTACGGCGGATGCCCTGGCTCGCGGCCTCCTCCGCGCCCTCCTTCACGGCGAGCCGGAGCCCGCCGCGTGCCAGCCCCGCCCCCTTGGTGCCGATCAGCTCCGGGATCAGGCGGCCGACGAACTCCGACGGGTCCTTCTTGAAGCCGTCGACGGCCGCCTGGACCGTGCGCTCGGGGTGGGTGCCGGCGGAGACCAGACCGGAGAGCGTCATGCTGACGTTCTGCAGGTAGGCCGCCGGGTGCGTCAGGTTGTAGGGGTCCGTCGGGTTCAGGCCGCGGGCGAAGTTGACCAGGCCGGCCGTGCCCTTCAGGGCGCCCCCGACCACGTGGGTCAGTTCGGTGTTGGCGGCCTGGAAGCCGTCGGTGAAGTCGTGGCCCAGCCGTTCCAGCGGCGGGGGCTCCGCGGGGGCGTGTGCGAGGGCGGCCTTGATCTTGCCCTGGGCCTCGGCGGCGGCGGTGTTGCGCTGCTTGCGTGCCTCGGCCAGCTTGGCCACGGCCGCCTTGATGTCAGCCTTGCCCGCCCCTGTGTCCTGCACCGGCTTCACGCCCGGGTCCTCGCCCGCGCGGGCCTTCGCGTTGTAGGCGTCGGCCTTCTTCTGATAGTCGTCCGCCGCGTCGTCGAACGCCTTCGTGCCCTTCTTGTACAGCTCGACGGCCTCCGCCGCCTGCTTCTGCGCCCAGGTGACCGTGTCGGCGTACCGTTCCAGCGCGCCGGCCGCAGACCCGCACGCCTCGGCCGCGTGGGCCCACTTGGTGGGGTGGACACCGAACTTCTCACGGAAGGCGTCACCGCCCTCGCCCTTCCAGCCCGCCGAGTCGATCTTCTTCAGGCCCGAGCCGACCTTGTCGAACGCCCCGTGGAAGTCCGTCAGGTGCTTCGCGCTCTCGCGGATCTTCTCCGGCTTGCCGTGGACGAGCTCGTCGGCCTGTTCGGTCTGGCCGAGCTGCTGCTCGCCCGGCATCGCGCCCAGGTCGGAGGCGACCTCGTCGCCCCAGTCCTCCACGCCGTCGGCCCAGTCGTGCAGGCCGACGCGGTCCAGCGCACCGCCGAGCTTGTCCGTGCCCTCGTCGACGAGTTCGCCGACCTTCTTCTTGCCCTTGTCGTACAGGTCCTCGGCACCGCCCAGCACCGAGTTGGTGAGGTCCCCCAGCCCCATCAGCCCTCACCGCCCTGCTGCTCGGCCGCCTTGGCGCGGGCTTCCGGGGAGGGGCCGAAGGTGTCGTCGAGGAACTGGTCGTACTCCCCGTCGGACACGCCCGCCGCGCGGCGCACGTACTCCGGGGTGACGGGGATCGTGCCGACCATCTCCGAGGTCATCGCGTCCCGCCCGGCGTCCTTCCAGCCCTGCTTGCTGTTCTCCCACGCCTGCTCGAACGACTCCGGTGAGTAGTCCACCGTGCGGCCGGACTTGGCGATGTCCCCCCAGCCCATCCTCTCCACGTCCTCCTCGGAGGCGTACGGGTTGCCCACCGCCGAGTTCGCCACGATCTTGACGCTGCCCTTGAGGTACTGCTCGGTCTCGTAGTACGTGCCCGCCGAGAGGTTCGTCTTCAGCGCGAACGCGTTGCCCTCCGCGACCAGCGCGCGTACGCCCCACTCCCAGCGCTCGCAGAACGTCTTCAGCTCACCGGTCAGGCCCTCATGGCCCAACTCCAGCCCCGACAGCGCGATTCCGGAGAAGCCGCGCCCCGCCCCGGCCTCGCCGGCCATGCCCAGCTCGCCCAGTTCGCCCAGCGCCTCCGTCAGGCCCTTCGCGATCTCCTCCAGGCCCTGCGCCTGGAGATCCATCCCGCCCTCGCCGCTCATACCGCACCCCCGTGCCGTACCTCGTCGTCCAGGTCCACCGCCGCGCCGTCCGGCACGATGCCCGCCACCGGCGGGAACACCATCCCCTCCGAACCGTCCGCGCAGTCCAGCGCCACCCCGCACGGCACGCCCGCGGCGGGCACGGCCACATCCAGCAACCGCGCTCCCAGCACCCGCTGGTACGTCCACTCCCGCGCCGACTCCCCCCGCGCCGTGGCGTACCGGGCGAGCGCCTGCTCGTCGGAGAAGGCCAGGATGAAACGGATGCCGTTGAAGTCGGCCGTCAACATCGCCTGTTCGCCACCAGGATCACCACCCAGCGGCACGAGCACGGGAGTACGGCGGAACTCCCCCAACAGCTCGGCGAACTCCCGTCTCCGCGCCGCCACTTCCGCCGCCCGAGCGGGCGCTGTGCCCGACTCCGCCATGCGGTCCCCGTTCTCAGACATGCCGCCATCATCACGACCGCGACGAGAGCGGACAAGTTCCTACCCGTCACACCCTTGTCACGTGCGGGATGCGGCGGTCGCCGAAAACTACGCCCGGGGGTGGCCGGCGGCCTGGCCCCTGCTGCCCGGACCTGGTGTGTGGGAGCCGGCCCTGGCCGCCGTCATCCTCGCGCCGACGGACGCCGCGCTCGGGCGGCTCGGCATCACGGCCGGCTGGGCCGGGGCAAGTCTGCTGGGCCGGTCGCTGACCAGAGGGTGGAGCACCTCCGACTGGCGGCAGTTGCTGGTCCTTGCCGTTGCGGGTCGTCCGGGCGCGAACGTCACTCCTGGGCGTAGGCCCTCAGCGCCGCCAGGTAGACGGTCCGGGCGACCGCTTCGAGGGTGATCTCGGGGGCGGTGACGTGTACGGCGACCCCGCCCCCGACCGCCGTGAGGGTGACGTCCGCCGTGATCTCGGTGCCGAAACCGTGCAGGGTGAGGGCGCTCAGGCCGGTGAACGACAGCTCGATCTGCACGGTGTCGAAGCCCTGGGCAGCCCATTTCCGGGGCGGTTCGGCGGGATAGGGCAGGTCGAGGTGGAAGGTGAGGGCGGGGCCCTCGTCGCGGAGGTCGAGCCGGTGCAGGCGTACCGCGGTGAGGGGTGGGGGCGCCGCGCCGTAAACCGCCCTCAGACCCTGGGGGTTGACGAGGTGGGTGAGCCAGGGCTCAGCGGGCATGGGGGCGTCTCCTCCGAGGGATCCGGCGGGCATCGTACGAGTCGGCGTCAACCCCAGACCGCCGCTGCGCACGCCGTGCCCGCGAAAGCCGATCCCAGGCCCGCCACCACGCTCGCCGCCACGTTGGCCGCCGCCAGGAGGCGGGCGCCGTCCTCCGTGAGGCGGAGAGTCTCGTAGGAGAAGGTGGAGTACGTGGTGAGGGCGCCGCACAGGCCGGTGCCTATGAGGAGTTGGACGTGGGAGGAGGCGGCGCCCGCCGCGACCGCGCCGGTCAGCAGGCCGAGGATGAAGCAGCCGAGGACGTTGACGGTGAGGGTGCCCCAGGGGAAGACGGCGTCGTGGCGTTTCTGGACGGCGCGGTCGGTGAGGTAGCGCAGCGGGGCTCCGGCCATGCCGCCGATGATCACGAGGAGCCAGTTCACGCCTTCTTCTCCTTGCCCGGGTGACGCCGGGAGTGGCGGCCCGAGCGGCTGCCGGCGTAGCGGATGACCTGGCAGTCGTCCAGGATCACCAGCCCCGACTCCACCAGTTCGTCCAGTTGCGGCAGGAACGCCCGTACCCGGTCCGGGGTGTCGACGATGACGATCGCCACCGGCAGGTCCTCGTTCAGGGAGAGCAGGCGGGCGGTGTGGATCAGGGAGGACGCGCCGAAGCCCTCGATGCCCCGGAACACGCTGGCTCCCGCGAGGCCGGCCGCGTGCGCGCGGTGCACGATCTCGCTGTAGAGCGGCTTGTGGTGGTGGGTGTCGTGCTCGCCGACGAAGACCGTCACCCGGAGGGCGTCGCCGGTCAGCCGTGTCGCGGTCATCGCTGCCTCCAGGCCAGGACGCGGCGCGTGAGCGCGACCGCGAGTCCTACCGAGCCGAGGGCCGCGAGCAGGGTCGCGGCCAGATAGGCGAGGGCGGTGCGCGCCTCGCCGGCGTTCACCAGGCGCTCGATCTCGACGGCGTAGGTGGAGAACGTGGTGAAGCCGCCCAGCACCCCCGTCCCGAAGAACGGCCTGACCAGCCGGTGCGCCGTCCACACCTCGGTGATCAGCACCATGAAGACGCCGATGACCGCGCAGCCGGTCACGTTGACCAGCAGGGTGGTCCAGGGGAAGCCGGGGTTCGCCACGGGCCACAGCAGCGACGCCGCGTACCGGGCCGTCGCACCGATCGCGCCGCCGGCCGCGACCACCGCCACGACCGGTCCCTGACCGCGCCACGCCTCCTGCCGCTGGGCGGGAGAGCGCAGGTCGAGGTCGGGGTCGACGGGTTCGTTCGCCGTGGGTCGTGTCATGGGCGTACGTCTCCTACTCGCCGGGGCCCGCGCAGGCGGGCGCGCTCAGCCGCAAGTAGGGACTGTCGGCGGCGTCGATGCCGCGGTTCGGGTACGGCGAGCCCCACCGCCGCGCCGCGCGGGTGAGGCGCGGCCGGTCACCAGGGTAACGCGGGGGCGGAACGGGACGCAGCGCGGCGGTCGCGCCTACGACGGGGTCAGCGGGAGGTCGTCCGTGTACGCGTTGACCGGCTGGGCGATGGGGTGGGTCTCCCGGACGTCGAGCGCCGCCTCGGCGGTCTTCGTGCCGAGCCGGCCCGAGGGGTGCCAGGTGCCGGTGACCGCGAGCCAGGTGTCGGCGGGCGGGGCGTCGGTGCCGTGGACGCGGACCTTGACGGTCTGGGAGTCGGCGGCGCAGCAGGTGAAGATGATCCGGGTCAGGTACCAGCCGCCGCCTGCCCCGGCCGGGGTGACGAAACCGGTGAGCCGGACCTGCCGGCCCCTGATCGCCAGCGTGGGGTCCTGCTGGACGCGCTGGGTGAAGCCGGTGAGCGTCAGGGGGAGCGGGGAGGTCGCGGGGAGGTCGGGGAAACGCTCCTTCGGGGTGGTGGCGACCGGTTTCCCGTTGGCGTGGGCCGCCGTGTACGCGCCGAGGGCGGGCGGGGCGTAGAGGAGGAGGCTAAGGGCGGGGAGGGCGAGGAGCCAGGCGACCTTGGGGGCGGTGGAGTGGTCGTGCCCGTGGGCGTGCTCGTGCCCCGCGTGGGACGCGTGGGGCTCCCGGCTTCCGCGCAGGTCGAGGCAGGCGTTCACCGCGCCCAGGAGCAGCAGGACGACGCCGGACGCGATCAGGACGGGGCGCAGGCCCTCCTTGACGTAGCGCAGGTAGAGGTCGGTGAAGAGGGCCGTGTGCAGCAGGCCGGCGCCGACGAGGGCGAGCAGGGCGGTCTGGGGGAGGCGTCTCACAGCAGCGCTCCTCCGATCAGGGCGCTGGCGGCGACGGCGACGACCGTGGTCGCGGCGGAGAACCGTACGGCGAAGGCGCGGCCGAAGGTGCCCGCCTGAAGGGCGATCAGCTTCAGGTCCACCATGGGGCCGACCACCATGAAGGCGAGCCGGGCCGTGGGGGAGAAGCCGGTGAGGGAGGCCGCCACGAAGGCGTCCGCCTCCGAGCAGACGGCGAGCAGGACGGCGAGCCCGGCGAGGAACAGCACGGAGAGCCAGGGCGAGCCGGAGAAGGCGTCGAGCACGGTGCGCGGTACGGCGACGTTGAAGGTGGCCGCGGCCATCGCGCCGAGCACCAGGAAGCCGCCGGCGTGCAGGAAGTCGTGCTGGAAGCCCTGGCGGAACTCCGCCCAGCGGCTGTGCCCGTGCTGGTGGCCGGTGTGCCGTACCGCCGGGCGCAGCCACTTCTCCTTGCCGAAGCAGAGCCACAGCCAGCCCATCACGGCGGCGGTGGCCAGCGAGGCGACCAGCCGGGCGGCGACCATCGCGGGGTTGCCCGGGAAGGCGACCGCCGTGGCGGTGAGCACGATCGGGTTGATGGCGGGCGCGGACAGCAGGAAGGCGAAGGCGGCGGCCGGGGTGACACCCCGCCGGATCAGGCTGTTGGCGACCGGTACGGACGCGCACTCGCACCCCGGCAGCACGGCGCCGGCGACCCCCGCGACCGGTACGGCGAGCGCGGCCCGCTTGGGCAGCACGCGGGTGAACAGGTCGGCCGGTACGAACGCGTTGATCGCACCGGACAGCACGGTGCCGAGGATCAGGAACGGCAGCGCCTGCACGGTGATCGCCAGGCAGACCGTGCGCCACGCCTGGACGGCGGGCCGGTCGAGCACTCCGGCGCGGGCGAGCAGCAGCACCGTGATCCCGACGGCAGCGGCGGCGGTGAGGGCGAGCAGGGGGCGTACGGGGCTGGGGCGGGCCGGTGGAGCGGTGGGGGTGACGACCGTCGCCGCCCTGTCGACCACTCCCACCAGCTCATCCGTTTTTCCCATTTTCACTCCGGATGTCGGTGTGTGGCCGACGATAAGCGAGGGGCGTGCGCGCGGTGAGGTGCACACGCCGTCTCGCCTCCGGATGCCCCAGGAGGTTCCGGCCCCGGCCCGGGTCAGGCCAGCTGGCCGGCCTGGTAGTCGCCGGCGGGCATCCGGATCATGACGTTCATGCGGTTGTAGGCGTTGATGAGGCCGATCAGGAACACCAGGGCCGCGAGCTGGTCCTCGTCGTAGTGCTTGGCCGCGTCCGCCCACGCCTCGTCGGTGACGGCGCCCGGGGTGTCGGCGAGGCGGGTGCCCTGCTCGGCCAGTTCGAGGGCGGCGCGCTCGGCGTCGGTGAAGACGGTGGCCTCGCGCCAGGCGGCGACCATGTTCAGCCGGAGCTGGGTCTCGCCCGCGTGCGCGGCCTCCTTGGTGTGCATGTCGAGGCAGAAGCCGCAGCCGTTGATCTGGCTGGCGCGGATCTTCACCAGCTCCTGGGTGGCGGCGGGGAGGGTGGAGTCCGAGACCACCTTTCCGGCCGCGTTGATGTGCTTGATGATCTTGCCGGTGGCGGGGATGGCGAAGGGGTTGAGGCGGGCGGTCATGGTGCGCTCCCGTGGGTCGGTTCCGGTGGATTCACGGTTACGACGGGCGGGGTGGCGGGGGTGTGACATGCGGGGGTGTGAGCTGGGCCACCATGGGGTCGGGGTCCGGGCACATGGGGTGCGCCGACATGGGGCTCGGCCACATGGGGGTCGGCCACATGGGGGTCGACCACATGGGGGTCGACCACATGGGGCTCGGCCATTTTCCGGGCTAGGAGATCGCCCTTGGCTGTACATGCCGCAGGGCCGGGGCGGCTTCGCGGTCTCTCTCCCCCGCGCCGTTGCCGGTTCCGGGCTGAAACGTCTTCATTTGCGGTCGTTCAGGAAAATAGGGATCTCGTCGCGGGTCGGGTAGTTCGGCAGAGGTGCGGGCTTGCCCTGAAGGAACGCAGTGATGACGGCGACGGCCCGGTCGTTGTTGTCGTCCAGGCCGTTCCACATGTGGTGTCCGACTCCGGGCATGTACTGCGTGCGCTGGATGGCGAGGTCACTGGCAAGGACGGTGGTCTCCCATTGACGAAGCTGGGAGGAGCACTCGGCGATCATCAGCATCGCGGGAGTCCGGGAGTGCCTCAGCTTCGAGGCTATGGAGGGGGAGTCCTTGACCGTCTGCTGGATGCGGAGGCTGGCGGCGGGGCTGAACGAGAAGTTCTGGGCGGTGTCCTCGGCGGGGATGCGGTGCGCGTCGCGAGCGCAGTAGGCGGACGCGGTGTCGCTGCCGAGGTCTGCGGCGGTGAAGGCATTGTCGCCTTCGGCCTGTCCGATCAGTCCGGTGTCGGGGGTGAGGAGTCCGAGTCGCATAAGACCGAACGCCACGGCGTACCGGGGGACGTGCGTCGATCGCGGTCCGGTCATGGCCGGCGCGAGGCCCCGTGCGGATTTTCGGCCCTTGTGCCCGGTGATGCGGGCGGTGGAGCCGTCCATGGGGCCGGGCTCAGCGATGATCGCCCGGTGCAAGCGTGCGGCGATGCCCGGGTCGGCCAGGGCTCGGGTGAGCACGGCCCCGCCTGAAGAGAATCCGAGGATGTCGACCTTGCCCTTGTTCAGGCGGTCGGCGAAGGCTGCGAGGTCGCGGACCGGCCTGGAGATCGTGTACTGGCTCATGGGGATCAGGTCGCTTCGTCCGCCACCGGCCTGTTCGTAGGCGTAGACGTCGTAGCCCTGGCGTGCCAGGAGTTGCAGGAACCGGTGGTCGAGCACCGAGATGCCGCGGACCGGTCCGCCGTTGAGGTACACGAGCGGGATCGGATGCCGGGTGCCGGGGTTCACGGGCGGGTAGTGGTACACCGCTACCCGGCTGCCAGTGGCCAGGCTCCAGTGCTGCGTGGCCACGAAGGGTAGGGCGGGCGGGTATCGCCGGGCCGTCGGCACGGTCGGGATACAGACCGACGCCGTCAACGCTGCCGCGACAACCACCGGCAGGAGCGGCACCAGCCGCGCCGGCCAAGTGCGGCGCCGTCCCAGCCACATTGCCAGGACAGCTCCGATTCCAAGGGTCGTCAACCATGCGGCGAGCCCCGAGCCTGCTCCACCTGTGAGGGCGATCAGTGCGAGAAAGGCAACGACCAGCATCGTCACGGCGGCCAGGGCCAGCAGTAAGCGTCCGGTGAAGCGGACAAGACGTATGGCGGACATGGGCACGGCGGACCTCCGACAGTTTCAGAACACTGTTTCAAAACGACGTTATCAGAGGGAGTAGGCTGCTGGCCGTGGGTAGGCCGAGAACAAACGACGAGGCCGTCAAAGAGCGGCTTGTGGAGTGCGCGACCGAGATGCTCGCCACCCGTCCGCGGGAGTCGCTCACGGTCCGCGCTGTGGCCGCTGCCGCCGAGGCGTCGACGACGGCGGTGTACTCCCTGTTCGGCGGCAAGGACGGGCTGATCGGTGCCGTGCGCGACAAAGCCGTCGCCGGCCTGTTCCAGGACGTGTCGGCGGTGCAGACCTCCGCGGACCCGCTCGCCGACCTCTACGCGCTGGCCGTCGCCTACCGTCGCTGGGGGCGAGGACACAGCCACCTGTACACGGTGCTGTTCGGTGGTGTGCAGTCCTTCGACCCATCGGGGGAGGTCGGTGCCAGTGACCCGATCCGTCCGCTTCTCGCGGCGATCGATCGTGCCGTGACAGCGTCCGTCCTCGCCGGCGAGGCAACGTCGATCGCACTGTCGATCTGGGCCACCCTCCACGGGCTGGTGACTCTTGAACTGGCTGGGGCCTTCGACGCCGCGACGGCCGAGGCCGCATTCCGCTCGACGATTCATGCCACGTTGCGCGGATGGACGACCCCGGCGGTGTTCCGCGGCCTTCGCCAAGCAGAACTCGCTCATTGACAGGATCAGGGCCGGTTATGGGGGCCCGCCCTCCCGGTCCCTGCCGGGTCGAGGGTGCGTGGTCGGTGAAGACCGGCATGCCAAGGGTGACCAGCTGCGGCCGACCATCGGCCGGAGATCGCTGAGGCTGTTGAGCTTGGCCATCGCAGCGTCGAAGCTGACCTGGAGTCCCTCGACCTCGCCGAGCCAGCCGTTGGCGCGGGCTTCGCGGATGCGCTCTCGGAGGTTCTGGATGATCTCGATGAGGCGTGGTCTCTGGCGGGGATCCAGCTGGCCACTCGGAATCCGCTGGGAATGTGTGCAGGAGAGCCACATGGGGCGCACACACTCTGCTGATGGTCCCGTTACGGTGGCGGGCGCTCACCCGCGCCCGTCGACCCAGGAAGACCGCGAATGGACTACTGCTCCGCCTGCCGTCGGCATCTGAACGGCGCCCTGGTCTGCCCCGGCTGCGGCGACTGCGCCTCCCCGGATCTGGCCCCGATGCCGGTGCGCACCAGCCCGTACGCCGTGCGGCGGCCCGGCGGCGAGGACGTACCGGCGCCCCGGCGCGGCAGGTCGGTGCCCCCGCCGGTCGCCGCGCAGCGTCCGGCGGCGGTGCCGTCGGGCAGCGGCCGTGCGGCCCGGCGCCGTGAGCAGTCCCGCTGGAGGAAGACACGTCGCAGGGCCGCCCTGGCGACCGCCGTCGCCCTGGTCGGCGGTGGCTTCACCCTCGCCGCCGCCCTGAACCACCAGCCCGCCGACCGCACCCGCCCCACCGCGGCCCAGGGTGAGCAGCCGATGGGCGGCACGGGTCCCGAGGCCACGGCCGGCCTCCCGGTACCGGCGACCCCCGCGACCGGTCGCCCCACCCCCGCCCCGAGCACCCCGCACCACACGAGCGCCAAGTCCAAGGCCCCGGCCGCACCCCGCTCCAGCACCACCCCCGCCCCGCACAAGGCCACCCCGAAGGCCACCGCCTCCTCCCCCTCCGCGTCCCCCTCGACGCGTCCCCACTCCCGCCCCCTGCTCCCGCTCCCCCACGACCCGATCCCGGCCCCGGCCTCCACCACCCCCCTCACCCCGCCGCAGCAGTCCCCCACCTCCACGAAGCCCGCCCCCGCGACGGACGCCACGACGCCCACCCCCACCGAGCGCACCGGCCCCCCGTCGACCACGCCCTCCGCGCCCTCCGCGCCGCAGTCCCCGACGCCCACCGACTCGCACTCCCCCACGGCGGCCCCCTCCGCCTCCCCCTCCCACGTCTGCCTCCTGATCCTCTGCCTGAGCTGAGCACCCGGCCAGGCCGGACACCGCCGGGGCTGAACCCGGAGCCGCCGGTCAAGAGGTGAGCGAGCCCGGCCGGGCATCAGCCGTCCCTCGTGGACCAACCCCGGCCGGGCAGCAGCCTCTCCCCGCCCCCGGGTGGACCAACCCCGGCCGGGCATCAGCCGCCCCCGGTGGAGCAGCCCCGGCCGGACACCGCCCCACCCCTCCCAGGACGTACCGGAAGAAGACCCGCACCACCGGAACCGGTCACACCCCGACCAAACCAGCCCCAACACCCCTCACCTGTTCCACGTCTCGTCATAGGGGTCGGCCGGAGCGGCCACCGGCCGGGCGGACGTCACCCGGAGGTACGGGATCAGCCCGTTGTTCACCGGGTCCCGCGTCACGCGCGAGGCGTACACCCCCGTCACCTCCATCCACGCGTCCGGCCGCAGGACCGGCGGGAGTTGGCCGGTGAGGCCGATCTTGACCGGCTGGGCGTCGGCGGCGCAGCAGTTGAGGGCCATGCGGACCAGGTACGGGGAGCCGTGGGCGTCCAGGGCGAGGAAGCCGGTGACGCGGACGGTGCGGCCGCGCAGGGAGTGGGTGTAGGCGGCGCGGGAGGCGTAGTCGACGACGCTCAGCCGGACGGGGTCCGAGGAGGGCAACGGGTCGAGGCCGTAAGGGGGTTGGAGTGCCGTACCCGTGCGGATCGCGCTGTAGGAGCCGAGGGCGGGCGGGGCGATGAGGATGAGGGCGAGGACGGGCAGCACCAGGAGCCAGGCCACGCCGGGCTCGGGATGGCCCCCGTGACGTCCGGACCGTTTCCGCTCGTACCAGACCGTCGCCAGCGCGGCCGCGATCAGGACCGCTCCCGCCGCCAGCACCAGCGGCCGCAGACCCGACTTGACGTAGCGGAGATACAGATCCGTCGTCCCCGCGTGCAGCAGCGCCCCGCCGAGGAGGAACATGACGGCGGCCTGCGCCTGCCGGTTCACAGCAGCACCGCCCCGGTGACCAGCGCGCCCGTGACGGCCAGCGCGAACGTGGCCGGGGCGAAGCGCAGCGCGAAGCCACGGCCGAAGGTGCCGGCCTGCATGGCGAACAGCTTGAGGTCGATCATCGGGCCCACCACCAGGAACACCAGCTTGGCCGTCGGGGAGAAGTCGGTCAGCGAGGCGGCGACGAACGCGTCCGCCTCCGAGCAGATGGACAGCACGACGGCGAGCACGGCGAGGGCGAGCACCGCGAGGAACGGGTCGCCCGCGGCCGTGCGCAGCCACTCCGCCGGGGCGACCGCCTTCAGGGTGGCCGCGGCCATCGCGCCGACCACCAGGAAGCCGCCCGCGTGCATGGTGTCGTGGCGTACGGAGTTCCAGAAGGTCTCCGCCCTGGTCTCGCCCTCGTGCGCGCCGTGCGCGGGCGGGCGCAGCCAGTCGGCGCGGCCGAGCCGCTGCCACAGCCAGCCCATCGCGCAGGCGACCAGCAGGCTGGCGGCGAACCGGGCGAGGACCATCTCGGGGTTGTTCGGGAAGGCGACGGCCGTGGCGGTGAGCACGATCGGGTTGATCGCGGGCGCGGACAGCAGGAACGCCAGCGCAGCCGCCGGGGTCACGCCCCGCCGTACCAGCGCGCCCGCCACCGGCACCGAAGCGCACTCGCACCCCGGCAGCACCGCGCCCGCCAGCCCCGCGACCGGTACCGCGAGCGCGGTCCGGCCGGGCAGGGCGCGGGCGAAGAAGGCGGGCGGGACGAAGACGGCGATGGCGGCCGAGAGCAGCACCCCGAGAACCAGGAAGGGCAGCGCCTGCACGGTGACGGCGACGAACACCGTGGTCCAGCTCTGCATCACGGGGGTGCCGAGCGCGCCCCGGATCGGCGCCTGGGCGAGGACGGCGAGCAGCAGCACCAGGGTCAGGACGAGGGGGGAGCTGAGGCGGGTACCGGCACCGGCACCAGCACCCGTGCCGGTACCAGGATCAGCGCCGCCAGTACCCGGATCACTGCCAGGACCGGGCCGGGTACCAGGATCGGTACCAGTACCAGTACCAGTACCGGCACCCCCCGTCCGTTCGCCAGGCGGCGGTACGTCTTCGGTGATGGCCACGGGTGGAGACCTCCGGCTGGATGCGGCTGCCAGGGCGTACGCGGCCGCGGGTGGGGCCGTTCAGGTGATCGCTGGAACCGGGCGCCTTCTTGGGGCAGTCTTTTCCCTCGTGGCGAACAGCGTTCCGTACCAGGGCGGTTCAGGTGGCGCGTCGGCGCCGATGGTGGTGTGCGGGGACGACGGTCTCGCGCACCGGCTGTCCGCCGAGTTGCGCGGAGTCTACGACGAGCAGGTCGTGCTCGTCGTGCCGCCGAACGCCCGTACCGCGCGGCGGCCGGTGGTGGGGCGGCCCAGGTCGGCTCCGGCGGCGCTCTTCGACCGGGTGGTGTCGGTGGCGGTCGGCCGGGGCGGGCCCGTGCCGGGCGGGGGCGAGTCCGCCGCGTCCGGCCGACGGCCGGGCGGGGAGCGGGTGCTGGAGGCCGAGTTCCTCACCGAGCAGGTGCTCGCCGAGGCGGGGGTGGAGCGTGCGGCCGCGCTGGCGCTGGTCTACGAGGACGACGAGACCAACATCCGGGCGGCGCTCACCGCGCGACGGCTGAACCCCCGGCTGCGGCTCGTACTGCGTCTCTACAACCGCCGGTTGGGACAGCACATCGAGGAACTCCTCGATCAGGCGGCCGTGCTGGTGGGCGAGTCGGAGGAGGCGCTGAGGGACGCGGCCACCTCCGTGCTCTCCGACGCCGACACCGCCGCGCCCGCGCTCGCCGCGACCGCCGTCGCCGGTACCGGCAAGGTGATCCAGGCGGAGGGGCTGCTGCTGCGCGCGGTGGAACGGGTGGCACCTCCGGCCGGGAGCCCGGCGCCGCCCGGCCTGTGCACGCTCGCCCTGCTGTCCTCCGACGGGGACGACGAGGGGCCGGTGCTGCTGCCCGACGACGAGAAAGTACAGCGGGCCGGGGCGCGGTCGCGGGTGATGCTGGAGCGGTTCTCGGCGGCGGAGGGCGCGGGGCCGGGGAACGGCCTCGGCGTGGGCGGTGTCCCGCCGCTCTCCTCCCTGTTCTCCAAGCAGTTGAGGTGGTCGCTGGCGGTACTGGCGGGCTGTGTGATCGCGCTCGCGGTGGCCCTGTCGATCGTGACCCGTATCCACCCCCTACAGGCCTTCTACTTCACCCTGCTGGACCTGTTCGCCATCGACGACCCCGCGCTGGGGGAGCCGTTGGGGCGCCAGATCCTCCAACTCCTCTCCGGACTGGTCGGGCTGCTGCTGCTTCCCGTGCTGCTGGCCGCCGTACTGGAGGGGCTGGGCACCTTCCGTACGCAGTCCGCGCTGCGCAAGCCTCCGCGCGGACTGGGCGGGCACGTGGTCCTGCTGGGGCTGGGGAAGATCGGCACGCGGGTGCTGATCCGGCTGCGCGAGCTGCACGTGCCGGTGGTGTGCGTGGAGGGCAATCCGGAGGCGCGCGGGCTCGCGGTGGCGCGGCGGCTGCGGGTGCCGGTGGTGATCGGGGACGTCACGCAGGAGGGCGTGCTGGAGGCGGCGAAGATCCACCGGGCGCACGCCCTCCTCGCGGTGACCAGCGCGGACACCACCAACCTGGAGGCCGTGCTGTACGCGCGGGGCGTCCGCCCCGACCTCCGCGTGGTACTGCGCCTGTACGACGACGACTTCGCGACCGCCGTGTACCGCACCCTGCGCGTCGCCCACCCGCTGGCCACCACCCGCAGCCGGAGCGTCTCCCACCTGTCGGCCCCCGCCTTCGCCGGAGCCATGCTGGGCCGCCGCGTCCTGGGCGCGGTCCCGGTGGAACGCCGGGTCCTCGTCTTCGCGTCGGTCGACGTGGCGAACCGCCCCCGGCTGGAGGGCCGCACCCTGGCCTCCGCCTTCGAACCCGGCGTCTGGCGCGCCCTCGCCGTCGAGAACGCCCCCGACGCCCCACCCGACCGCCTCCTCACGAAGGACGACCGGGTGGTGATCGCGGCGACGCGCCGGGGCCTGGCGGAGTTCGGCTGAACCGTCCCGGCAGAGGCGCTCTACTCCCCGGCTCCCCCCAGGTGCCGCCGGGCGAAGTCCATCTCCAGCCGGACCTGCTTGATCCGCTCGTCCACCACCAGGGAGCCGTGGCCCGCGTCGTACCGGTACACCTCGTGGGGGGCGCCCCGGACGCGGAGGCGCTCGACGTAGTTGTCGATCTGGCGGATGGGGCAGCGGGGGTCGTTGACGCCGGCGGAGATGTAGACGGGCGCCTTGACCTGGTCGACGTAGGTCAGCGGGGAGGACGCGGCGAAGCGGGCCGGGACCTCCTCCGGGGTGCCGCCCAGGAGGGTGCGGTCCATGGCCTTCAGCGCCTCCATCTCGTCGTGGTAGGCGGTGACGTAGTCCGCGACCGGCACCACGGCGATGCCCACCGTCCACGCCTCCGGCTGGGTGCCGATGCCGAGGAGGGTGAGGTAGCCGCCCCAGGAGCCGCCGGTGAGGACGAGGCGCTCGGGGTCGGCGAGACCGGAGGAGACGGCCCACTCGCGCACCGCCGCCACGTCCTCCAGCTCGATCAGCCCGACCCGGTGCTTGAGGGCGTCGGTCCAGGCGCGCCCGTACCCGGTGGAGCCGCGGTAGTTGACGCGGACCACGGCGTACCCCTGGTCCACCCAGGCCGCCGGGCCCGCGGCGAAGGAGTCGCTGTCGTGCCAGGTGGGGCCGCCGTGCAGGTCGAACACGGTCGGCAGGGGACCGGTGGCCCCGGCGGGCTTCTGGACGAGGGCGTGGATGCGGCCGCCGGGGCCGTCCACCCAGACGTCCTCCACGGCGACCGAGGGCGGGCTCTTCAGGCCGGGCGGGTCGAGCACGACGTCACCGCTGGTGGAGCGGACCACCGGCGGCTCGGCGGCCGAGGACCACAGGTACTCGACGCTGCCGTCGGGGCGGGCGGTCGCCCCGGAGACGGTGCCGGGCGGGGTGGGGATGCGGTCCAGCTCGCGGGTGGCGAGGTCGTAGCGGAACAGCTCGCTGCGGGCCTCGAAGCCGTGCGCGATGAGCAGGGCGGAGCCGTCGGGGTACCACTCGGCGGCCACGTCGCCGGGCAGGTCCAGCGGGAGGTCCGTCTCCGCGCCGCTCGCCACGTCCCAGACCAGCGGCTCCCAGCGGCCCCGGCGCTGGTGCCCGATGAGGAGGCGGGTGTCGCCGTCGACGGGGGCGAAGCCCAGCACCTCCAGGCCCAGTTCCTCGGTGCCGCCACGGGTGTCGTCCAGGTCGGCGACGGCCGTGCCGTCGGGGCGCAGCACGCGCAGGGCGCTGTGCATGGCGTCGCCGTGCTCGGTGTGCTCGATCGCGATCAGCGTGCCGTCGTGCGAGAGGTCGCCGACGCCGGCGGACTCGCGGTGCCGGTAGATCTCCACCGGCGCCTCACCGGCGCGCGCCAGGTGGATCGTCGTACCGTCCTCGTCGGTCGACCGGCCGACCACGGCCGTCCGTCCGTCCCGGCCGAGGGCGAGGCCGGCCGGGTAGGAGGGCGCGAGGCCCGGTACGGCCGTCTCGTCGGGGCCGCCCCCGAAGGGCTGGCGGCGCCAGACCCCGAACTCGTCCCCGTCCTTGTCGTCGAACCACCAGATCCACTCGCCGTCCGGCGAGAGCACGCCGTCCGTGGTGCCGTTCGGCCGGTCCGTGGCCTGCCGCTGCGCGCCGCTCGCGCGGTCCCAGGCGTACAGCTCGTAGGTGCCGGTCGCGTTCGACACGAACAGCGAGCGGTCGGGCGCGTCCTCGGCCCAGTCCGGCAGCGAGACCCGCGGCGCGCGGAACCGCTTCTCCCAGTCGGGCATCTCCACAGCTTCGTCAGCTTTGTCCATGCCCCCTAGGATCACCTGTCCGACGCCCTACGGGACACCCCTGAGCTGGGCAAGGAGGTGCGGGGCCGGGCGGGGCCGGGCCCGGAGTGAAGGTGACAAAGGGGGCGCCGTACCTTTGGAGCGTGTACCGGTTTCTGCTGACACCCCGCTGGTGGGGCATCAACGTCTTCGTGCTGCTCGCCATCCCGTTCTGCGTGTTCATGGGGTCGTGGCAGCTCAGCCGGTTCGAGGGGCGGGTGCAGGATCATCGCACCGCCACCGAGCAGGCGGCGGACTCACGCCACGAGCGGGCGGTACCGCTCGCGCGGATGCTGCCCGTGGACAAGGCCACCTCGGGACGGCGGGTCGTGGTCAGCGGCGAGTACGGCAGGCAGCTGCTCTCGCCCGGCCGTGAGCTGGACGGGAAGACCGGCTTCTACGTCGTGACCCTGCTGCGCACCTCCACCGGCGAGTCCCTCCCCGTGGTCCGGGGCTGGCTGCCCGGTACCGCCGACGCGGCGAAGGCGCCCAGGCCCCCGGCCGGGAAGGTCACCGTCACCGGCGCGCTCCAGGCCCCCGAGTCACCGGGCAGCAACGGCGTCCCCGCGACCGGCGGACTGCCCGCCGGGCAGACCAACGCCATCACCCCGGCCTCCCTGGTCAACCTGGTGCCGGACCGGCTGTACGCGGCCTGGGTCACCCTCGACCGGGGTGACGCCGGGATGAAGGCGGTGCCCGCCCTCGCGCCCGTCGGAACCGGGCTCGACCTGAAGGCGTTCCAGAACCTCGGCTACACCGGCGAGTGGTTCGTCTTCGCGGGCTTCGTGGTCTTCATGTGGTTCCGCCTGCTGCGCCGCGAGGCCGAAGCCGTCCGCGACGCCGAACTGGGCCTGGTGACCGAGGGTGCCGGCGCCTCCGAGGACGCCGGCACCCCCACCGCTGTCTAACCCTCGGAGTGCATGCCGGTGTAGTACACCGTGCCCGCGCACGCGTTGGACACCACGGCCGACGACGCCGCACCGGAGGCCGCGCTGTAGGTGACCTGCACGCTGCCGTCGGCCTGGCCGTCGACGGTGAGGAGCTGCGGGGCCGCGCCGACCGTGCCGCCCGTGCCGCCCGTGCCCGAGGTGCCGGTCGTCGTGCCCGTGTCGCCGCTGGGCGAGGGGTCCGGCGAGGGCCCGCCGGTGGCCGAGCCGCCGCCGGTGGTGCTGTCGCCGCCACCCGACACCGGGCAGGTCTCCGAGGGCACGAAGGCGAACTTCTCCGCGTACGCCCCGCCCGGCCGCAGCACCAGCGAGGACACCGCCAGCGACGGATCGGGCAGCCCGCTCGCCGCGTCGCCGGACACATGCGCGACCACGCCCAGCTTGGCCTGGTCGGCCGCGCCCATCGCGATCGCGCCGACCTGGCCCGCGCCGGTGACCGTGCAGGCGGTGCCGGAGACGTTGGCGACCCGGAAGGTGCCGTAGAACACGCCGGCGGAGTCGGGCCCGCCCGCGCTGCCCGTGACGCCCAGCTGGGCCGGGGTGCAGCTCGCGGTGCCGGAGGCGAGGCTCGCCTCGGGGTTCGCGGCGCCCTTCCTGCCGGACTCGCCGCCGCCCTTCTTGCCGGGCGCGTCCTTCTCGCCGCCGTCCTTGCCGGTGCCGGGCTTGTCCCCCGTGGTGCCGCGGGTGTCGCCGGTGGCGCCGTCGGAGGCGTGGCCCTTGCCCTCGCCGCCCTGCGTCGACTCGGACTGGCCGGCCATCGCGGTGTTGGGGTCGGTGCCGCCGGTGTTGGAGACGTGCACCAGGGCCGGGATGGCGGTACCGAGCAGCAGGGCCGCCGCCGCCATGCCGACCGCCGCGTGCCGCTTGCGGGCCCGGCGCGCGGGAACGGCCCGCCGCAGGTGCTCCAGCGAGCCGGTACGGGGCTCCACGTCCTCCACCGCGGAGTGCAGCAGCCGCCGCAGCGCCTGCTCGTCCGCGCCGAGCCCGTCGTCCAGGCCGTCGGCCTCGATGCCCCGGCCGCCCCCGGAGCCGGACGACGGCGTGCCGCCCAGCTCCAGCAGCCGTTCGAGCCCGTCCAGTCCGTCGAACCCGTCGAGCTTTCGTGTCTCCGCGTCGGCGGAGGCGTCCGCACGGGCGGACTCCTCCCCGCGGCTGCCGTCGTTCACAGTTTCGTTCCCAGCGTGCGTCGGCTTGTCGTGTCGGTCTGCCCCCGTGGCGGACTCGTCGGCAGGCTCCTCGTGCTCGCTCACGTCTTCGCCCCCATGGACACCCGCAGCGCGGCGATGCCCCGTGAGCCGTACGCCTTCACCGAGCCCAGCGAGATGCCGAGCGTCTCGGCGACCTGGGCCTCCGTCATGTCCGCGAAGTAGCGCAGCACCAGCACCTCGCGCTGGCGGCGCTGAAGGCCCTTCATGGCCTTGATGAGCGAGTCCCGTTCGAGCTGGTCGTACGCCCCCTCCTCCGCGCTCGCCATGTCCGGCATCGGCTTGGAGAGCAGCTTCAGGCCGAGGATGCGGCGGCGCAGCGCGGACCGGGAGAGGTTGACGACCGTCTGGCGCAGGTAGGCCAGGGTCTTCTCCTTGTCCCGGACGCGTTTGCGGGCCGAGTGGACGCGGATGAACGCCTCCTGCACGACATCCTCACAGGAGGCGGTGTCGTCCAGGAGCAGGGCCGCGAGACCGAGCAGGGAGCGGTAGTGCGCCCGGTAGGTCTCGGTGAGATGGTCGACGGTCGTACCGGCGGCCGCGTCAGCCGCGGTGTCGTCGGCGCCGTCGCGCTGGCCGGGTATGCGGGTGGGACGCGCGGCGGGCATCGGCGCGATCACCGGCATGCCGCCGGGCACACGCGGACGGACCGCACGGGGCGGCCGGAGCGCCGCCGCGCCGCGAGCTGCTGGGGATACGCCCGGCTCGAAGAGAGTCGGTGCGAGTTCGAGTACCTCTGCCACGCCAGTTGGACACGCGTACCCCCGACAGGGTTGTACGTGCCGGGCGTCACATTCGCGACGACCGACAGTTCCTCAAGTGCCGCCATGCGTCCCGCTCTTCCCCTACGCCTAGTTGAAAGGGCGTCACCACGCCCCACCGCGACGCCCCGCGCCCGGAACCCACGTCCCGCCGCACCAGGGTGAGGGCAAAGACGCTCCCGGTGCTCGCGCGGTTGCGGAGGACTGGGAGGGAAATCCTCTGTCGTGACGAAGGCCGGGTACAAGTGGTTTGGACCATGGTTCCGGCCACATTTCCCAGGAGAATCCCACGAACGGCACAGGGTTCTCACATCATTTCAGCGGCCACCAGCTCGGCGATCTGGGCGGTGTTGAGGGCGGCGCCCTTGCGCAGGTTGTCGCCGCAGACGAAGAGTTCGAGCGCGGTGGGGTCGTCCAGCGCCCGGCGCACCCGGCCCACCCAGGTGGGATCGGTGCCCACCACGTCGGCCGGGGTGGGGTACTCCCCGGCGGCCGGGTCGTCGCACAGGACCACACCGGGGGCGGTGGCGAGGATCTCGCGGGCGCCGTCCACGGTGACCTCGTCCTGGAAGCGGGCGTGGACGGTGAGGGAGTGGGTGGTGAGGACCGGGACCCGTACGCAGGTGACGGCGACCGGCAGGGCGGGCAGGCCGAGGATCTTGCGGGTCTCGTCGCGGACCTTCATCTCCTCCGAGGACCAGCCGTCCTCGCGCAGCGACCCGGCCCAGGGCACCACGTTGAGCGCGACGGGCTCGGGGAACGGCCCGGTCAGCTCGCCCACCGCTCGCCGTACGTCGCCGGGCGCGGTGCCCAGGTCGGTGCCCGCGACCAGGGACAGCTGGGCGCGCAGCGTCTCGATCCCGGCCCGCCCGGCCCCGCTGACCGCCTGGTACGAGGAGACCACCAGTTCGCGCAGCCCGAACTCGGCGTGCAGCGCGCCGAGGGCGACGATCATCGACAGGGTCGTGCAGTTGGGGCTGGAGACGATCCCGCGCGGCCGCATCCGGGCCATGTGCGGGTTGACCTCCGGGACCACCAGCGGCACCTCGGGGTCCATCCGGAAGGCACCGGAGTTGTCGACCACGACCGCGCCGTGCGCGGCGGCGATGGGCGCCCACTGGGCGGCCACCTCGTCGGGCACGTCGAACATGGCGACGTCGACGCCCTCGAAGGCGTCCTCGGTGAGGGCGGCGACCTCGACCTCCTCCCCGCGTACGGTCAGCTTGCGGCCGGCCGAGCGCGGGGAGGCGAGCAGCCTGATCTCGCCCCAGACGTCCGCCCGTTGGGACAGGATCTGGAGCATCACCGCTCCTACGGCTCCGGTCGCCCCCACGACCGCCAGTGTCGGGCGACCGGTGCGTGCCATCAGCGGCCCGTGCCCCCGTAGACGACGGCCTCGTCGGTGTCGGAGTCGAGCCCGAAGGCGGTGTGCACGGCGCGGACGGCCTCGGGGACCTCGTCGGCACGGGTGACGACCGAGATGCGGATCTCGGAGGTCGAGATCAGCTCGATGTTGACGCCCGCGTCGCTGAGCGCCTCGAAGAAGGAGGCCGTGACGCCCGGGTTGGTCTTCATCCCGGCGCCGACCAGGGAGATCTTGCCGATCTGGTCGTCGTAGCGCAGGGAGTCGAAGCCGATGCCGGAGCGGTTGCGCTCCAGCGCGTCGATGGCCTTGCGGCCCTCGGTCTTCGGCAGGGTGAAGGAGATGTCGGTCAGGCCCGTGGAGGCGGCCGACACGTTCTGCACGACCATGTCGATGTTGATCTGGGCGTCCGCGATGGTCCGGAAGATGGCCGCGGCCTCGCCCGGCTTGTCCGGCACGCCGACGACGGTGATCTTGGCCTCGGAGGTGTCGTGCGCGACACCGGAGATGATGGCCTGCTCCACCTGCTGTTCCCCTTGCTCGATCGGCTCGCTGCTGACCCACGTGCCGCGCAGCCCGCTGAAGGAGGAGCGCACGTGGATCGGGATGTTGTACCGGCGGGCGTACTCCACGCAGCGGTGGAGCAGCACCTTGGAGCCGGACGCGGCCAGCTCCAGCATGTCCTCGAAGGAGATCCAGTCGATCTTCCGGGCCTTCTTCACCACGCGCGGGTCGGCGGTGAACACGCCGTCCACGTCGGTGTAGATCTCGCAGACCTCGGCGTCGAGCGCGGCGGCGAGCGCGACGGCGGTGGTGTCGGAGCCGCCGCGGCCCAGCGTGGTGATGTCCTTCTTGTCCTGGCTCACACCCTGGAAACCGGCGACGATGGCGATGTTGCCCTCGTCCAGCGCGGTGCGGATGCGGCCCGGCGTGACGTCGATGATGCGGGCTTTGTTGTGGACCGAGTCGGTGATGACACCTGCCTGGCTGCCCGTGAACGACTGGGCCTCGTGGCCCAGCTTTTTGATCGCCATCGCCAGCAGGGCCATGGAGATACGCTCTCCGGCGGTCAGCAGCATGTCGAATTCACGTCCGGCAGGCATCGGAGAAACCTGCTCGGCGAGATCGATCAGCTCGTCCGTCGTGTCGCCCATCGCGGAGACCACGACAACCACCTGGTTGCCGTTCTTCTTGGCTTCCACGATCCGCTTGGCGACGCGCTTGATGCCCTCGGCATCGGCTACGGAGGAGCCTCCGTACTTCTGCACGACAAGGCCCACGTGCGCTCCTCGCTCGGTTCGTTTGTGTCGGCTCAGTCTATCGAGCGTCCGAAATCCACCATCGCGCTCCCGCATGGTGAGACGTCGTCCGCCCGGTCCCGAACCTGCCCAGCGGTACGCGGGCCACGCGGAAAGTGCCCCGCGTCACAGCGTGTCAGTCGACGAACTCTTTCAGGGGGGCAGTGTCGAGGATGATGTCGACGGGGTCGGGCAGCTTGACGGAGGCGCCGAAGGGCGACTTCTCGGCATGGAGGTAGCGGCCGTTCTCCGGCTGGTTGTACACCACGACCGAGCCGTCGTCCCGGTCGATGAGCAGGTATACGGGGATACCTGCTGCGGCATAGCCGCCGGGTTTCTCGACTCGGTCTCGCTGGTTGGTGTCGGAGTCGTGCGACGTGACCTCCACGGGCATCAGTACACCCCCTGCGTCGGACCAGTCTCCGTGCCCCGCCGGGAATCCGAACGGCGCGAGAACACCATCCGGACGTGCCCGCCCCTTCCGATAGCGCTCGACCTTCATCCCTCGGTCTCCGTACAGCCAGAGCTCGGGGCGGTGCTGCATGCACAGCCGCTGCAACCAGGCGATGATGTGGTCGTGGTTGCCATCGGTCACCGGCTTGACCTGGACCTTCCCCTTGATGAACTCCAGCCGCACGGTCTCCGGGGCATGGCGTTCGAGCTCCTCGAACTCCTCGACGGACATCTGCGGCCGGTCCTCGGTCCTGGGGGTCATGGCGTCGCCTCCTCGACTCCATGGTGCCCCGGCCGGTGCCTCCTGCACGCTCATACGTCACTCCCCGCCCTGGGCCGCAGCCCGGCCGCCCTGCGCAGCTCGGCCGCCCACTGGGTCACGTCGACCACCCCGGTGTCGTCGGCCGGGTCGCGCAGGAACGTCTCCGGGAGGTACCCGATCGGCGGACCGCATGCCTCCGCCGCCTCCTCCGCCTCGATCTCGGCATGGCACTCGCGGCAGATCCCGTCGATGATCTCCGTCGTGCGCTCGTCCGCGTCGCAGGTGGCGCAGGCCATGATCACGCGGCTGACGCGGGCGCGGCGCCCACCGGCCTTCTGCCGGATCTTCGCCTTCGTCGGGGGCATCTTGTCCTCCAGTCGTTTACGGGCGAGTCCGCCCGGGTTGGTGACGGCGGGCGGGAGCCCGTCGGTCAGGGCCCTGGTGATCTCCTGCGGCGTCGCGCCGAGGCCCAGCCACTGCGCGGCGAGGGATTCGAGGGAACGGCAGTCCGACGCGGACAGGGACATGCGCGGGTCCGCGTCACGGAGGTCGGCGAGGGTGCGATAGGCGGCGCCGGGCTCGTCCGAGGGCTCCTCGGAGTGCTGCTCGGAGGGCTGTTGCGCGGGTTCCGCCGCGACGGCTTCGGCAGCCGCCTCCTCGGCCCGCGCCAGCCCCGACTCGTACCGGTCGGTGACGTCCAGGCCCTTGCGCCCGCGTACGAACTCCGCCCACCACTCCGGCGACCTGGGCGTACGTGACCAGTACGTCCGCGTCACCCAACGCATCGAGTTGTCCTCGATGGTGAGGTGCTCCCGGATGTGCCGCAGGTGGCCGGCCTCGGTGACGCGCTTCAGTGACGTGCGCACGGCCTGCTGGCCGTAGCGAGGGTGTACGGCGGCGATCGCCTTGTAGCCCATCGCGTGACCGTCGTCGAGATGGTCGACGAAGACGGCGATCTCGCGGTCGCGGGGGCTCAGATGTGCGAAGTCCGGTTCGCCGTGCGGGTTTTCGTCACCGGCAGAGCGCTTGCCGTAGCCCGATCTGGCCATGGGGTGCTGCGGGGACGGCAGGGCAGGGCTAGGGTGGGCGGAAGCCACGATCGAGTCTCTTTCGATCCGTAGGTCTAGGCCCCGGAGCCGGTGTTGGCGCACCGACCGGGGCCGATCTATTGCCGCGAACCTAGGGCGGCTTTACTCTCCAGCGCAAGCCGATCACAGAAAGTCACACTTTCGAGGTAGGCGGCTTCAACTCACCTGGAGATCTGGTTGGTTGGGTTGTTTTCACCCAGCCCGGAAACCCATGGAGAAGCTCGAAGCCCGAGGCTTGAGCCTCGGGCTGAACTGCGGCGACGAGTACGCGGCCGCTGTGTCCACGTCAGACGCGTCAGTTGCCTGTCGACGCCGAGCCGATGTCACCGCCCGCGGCGATGGACCCCGTACCGGAGGCGGTCACGCTGCCGGTTGCCGGTGCGCCGGACGCGGGCGCGCGAGGCGGCAGGGGGGAACCCGGCGAAGCCGCACCACCCGTGGACGCGACACCGATGTTCCCGCCCGCTGCGATCGTCCTCTCGCCGGAGGCGTGGACATCACGCGCTGAGGCCGAGGGGTTGGAGGGTGTGGTGGGGGAGGCGGACGCGCCACCGAACTGCGCGATCACCGCGAGCGCGAAGCCGATGAGACCGACGGCCCCTCCGCCCACACTCGCGACCTGATCCGCCGTGCCGAGATCCACGAAGGCGAAGCCGATCAGTGTGGCCACACCTGCTCCGCAGATCCCAAGTCCTGCCCACGCCCATGGCTTGAGTGTCATGCGGCCATTGTGGTGCAACGTCCGGGCGAGGAGGAGGCGTTGGAAGCAGATGACGTCACTCGTCAGGAGGCCCGGGAAGTTCGTCGATGACCGTGTGCAGTGCACCGAACACACGGAGCATGAAGGCGAGGGCGGACTCGTTCGCGCTGATGACCGAGAGCACTTCCATCAGGAGGTCTTTCGCAGGCTCGGCATAACGCGGATCCCGTGTCGCCGCGTACACCTGAAGCAACACGAGGCGGGCGACCACGGTTTCGGCGTGGTCGTCGCCGAGGACACGTCGACACGTGTCGAGATCCCGCTCCGCCGCGCTCACGTCTTCCTCCGTGGCACGCGTGAACTGCTCCGGGTCCACTGCCCCTATTTGTTGAATCAGGACACGGAGGGCGGCGATCAGACCCTCCTCGTCCCCTTCCCCGACGGAGTGGACCCCCGCCATGAGCTTGATCAGGGTTCCCGGGAGTTCCCGTTGGCCGGCCAGCGCGGTGCGCAGACTTCTCACCGAGAGGGTCGCAGGATCCTCCTCTCCCAAGGCCCGGGTGCAGTCAGCGAGAAGCTCGTCGCACAGGTCTCCGGCTCGCGTCATCTCACCGACCGCCGTCAGCGCCATGACCAGCCTGTTCCGCGCCTCGAAGGTCGAGCGTGCCTCCGCACCCCGCAGCCGGGCAACACCCGCGAGGCACGCTTCTGCCAGTCGCAAAGCTCGTTCCGTGTCCCCCTGCAACGAGGCGACCTGATGCATGTTCGACATGGCCGCCAAGGTCACCTCGTGGTCCGGCCCCAGGACTCGCGTGCAGTCGGCCAGAACCTCCTCCGCGACCGGGGCCGCCTCCTCGGCCGACTTCAGCATGCGTGTCGCCCGAGCCAATAGGACGCGGGCGACAAGCGTCTGCGCCCCTTCCGGGCCGTGATAACGAACGGACGCGACCTCCGCCCGCCCCAGCAGGTCGAACGCCCCGCCCGCGAGCCTCATCCCCGCACCCAGCATGTAGTCACCGGTCCGCGTCAAGAGGTACGCCATCGCGGCCGTGTCCTCCTCCGGCCGGACATGTTCGGCCAGTGCCTGGACATGTGGGAGCAGGGACCGCATCGCGGGCCACGCCGACGGGTCGCCGATGTCTTTGGGCACCGCGCGCGCAAGTGCCTCCACCGCCGCCGCACACGCGTCTCCGATCGCCTCCGGGCTCCGGTGCCGGTCTCCGTCGGCACGCGTGCGGGACACGGCCTGAACCAGTCGATGCACCGCCACCGTGTCACCCGAGAACGTGATCATGCTGTGGGCCGCCAGTCGCCCGAGTGCCCTGCGCACGGCCAGTGGCGTGCCCAGGTGAGCGAAGAGGCCGCGCGGAATGCCGTCGGGGGCGTACCAGGCCATTGTCAGCAGAATCCGGACTGCGAGGGGATCGTTCGCGAGGCGGTCCAGCGTGACGTGCCAGACGCGGGCGATCGTGCGTTCGTGGTCGCCGCCCTCGTGTGTTTCCGCGTACATCTCGCCGGGCGACGCGGCGAGGTCGTCCACATACACGCGGACCGTGCAGTCCGTCTGCAGGCAGTACGCCGCCGCCTGGGTGACGGCCAGCGGAAGAGAGCCCAGCTCCTCGCAAAGCTCGGCGGCATCGGGGTCCTCGCCGCCCCGGATGCGGGTGAAGAGGCGCACCGCGTCGTCGCCGGACAGGACGTCCAGCGGGATCTCTTCCGCGACACCGTGCCATCCGGTCGCTCGTTGGCTCGTGATCAGGAAGCGCCCCGAGGGGGCTCTGGACAACAGGGGCTCCACGTCGGCCGGGTTCGTGACGTTGTCAAGGACGAGGAGCCATCCGCTGTGGGACGCGAGCCATCGACTGCCCCACTCCGTTAGCTGCTCCGGGGGAAGAAGAGGGACGAGTGACGGCTGAAGGGCGGCCGCGAGGGCGGCGACACCCGCGTCGATCGCGCTGCGGCTGCCGGCCGGGATCCACCACACCGGCGCGTGGGTCGGTCCGCACTCGACGGCCCAGCGCGCGGCGAGCGTGGATTTCCCGATGCCGCCAAGGCCACGCAGCACCTGTGCGAGAGGCCGGCCTGGCGGGGCCGGGGCCGCCCGCAGCAGCCCGAGTTCATCGCTGCGCCCGACGAAGAGCTCCGCGCGGAAGGGAAGATTGGTGAGACGGGGCGGACAGCTCACCGACTCCGCGGGTGGGCACGCGTCCGGCAGCAGCATGCCTACGTTCTCGATGTGCAGGGCGATCGCACCCGGTCCCGTCATCGCCTGCGCGATGCTGCCGCCGGCGGCGATGGCACCGGCACCGGAGGCGTCCGTGGCAGGCCCGGGCCGACGGTCGAACAAGGCACTCATGCATCACATCATGACCGCCCGCAGGACCCGTCGTCAGGCGTACGGCGGGAGTTGGGCACCGTGCCCGGCACCGGCGCGCCTAGCGCACCTGGCGGATACCGAGCGGGGTGCCGATCTCCTCGGCCATGACCCGGCCCGCCTCCCGCTCCAGCGCCTCGTCGCCCAGGTCCTGGTCGGTGTCGAGGCCGTCCAGCTCCTCCAGCGGCTGGTTGAGGCGGACGTGGATGAGGACGGACTGCAGGGCGCGCAGCACGGCGGAGGCGGTGGAGCCCCAGTTGGAGAAGTAGGAGAACTGCCACCACCACAACGCCTCGGCGGTGCGGCCGGCCCGGTAGTGGGCCATGCCGTGGCGCAGGTCGGTGATGATGCCGGCCAGGTCGTCGGAGATCCGGGCGGCGACCGGCGCGGTGCGGGGCGCGTACGGGTCGAAGACCTCGGAGTAGACGTCGACCGGGTCCAGCAGGCGGGCCAGGTTCTCGCGCAGGCCGTCCGCGTCCGGCTCGGGGCCGGGGTCGGGCTCGTAGCGCTCGTCGGGGAGGAAGTCCTCGTGCGCGCCGAGGCGGCCGCCGGCCAACAGGAGCTGGGAGACCTCCAGCAGCAGGAAGGGCACGGTGGAACCGGGCTCGTCGCCCTTGGCGACCTCGGTGACGGCGACCAGGAAGCTCTCGATCTGGTCGGCGATCTGGACGGCGAAGTCGTCCGGGTTCTGCGACGTGGCGTGCAGCGTGGCGTCAGACATCTAGGAGTCGTCTCCCCTCGAAGGCGCGGCCGAGGGTGACCTCGTCCGCGTATTCCAGGTCCCCGCCGACCGGGAGGCCGCTGGCCAGGCGGGTGACCTTCAGACCCATGGGCTTGATCATGCGGGCGAGGTACGTCGCCGTGGCCTCGCCTTCGAGATTGGGATCGGTGGCGAGGATCAGCTCCGTGACGGCGCCGTCGGCGAGGCGGGCCAGGAGTTCCCTGATCCGCAGGTCGTCCGGGCCGACGCCCTCGATGGGGCTGATCGCGCCGCCCAGGACGTGGTACTTGCCCCGGAACTCACGGGTGCGCTCGATGGCCACGACGTCCTTGGGCTCCTCGACCACGCAGATGACCGAGAGGTCGCGGCGCGGGTCGCGGCAGATGTTGCACAGCTCTTCCTGCGCCACGTTTCCGCAGGTCGCGCAGAAGCGGACCTTGGCCTTGACCTCCATGAGGGCGTGCGCGAGCCGTTTGACGTCGGTCGGCTCCGCCTGGAGGACGTGGAAGGCGATCCGCTGCGCGCTCTTGGGACCGACGCCGGGGAGCCGCCCCAGCTCGTCGATGAGGTCCTGGACCACGCCTTCGTACAACGGACTGCCTTTCCTTCAAGACCTTGCGGTACGTACGGTAGTTGCCCCGGCGTCAGAAAGGCAGACCGGGGATGCCGCCGCCGCCGAGTCCCTCGGCCAGCGGGCCGAGCTTCTGCTGCTGGAGAGCCTGCGCGTTCTCGTTCGCCGCCTGCACGGCCGCGACGACGAGGTCCGCGAGGGTCTCGGTGTCCTCCGGGTCGACGGCCTTGGGGTCGATCTTCAGCGCGCGCAGGTCGCCGGAGCCGGTCACGGTCGCCTTGACCAGACCGCCGCCCGCCTGGCCCTCGACCTCCGTGTTCGCCAGCTCCTCCTGGGCCCGCTGAAGGTCCGCCTGCATCTTCTGGGCCTGCTGGAGCAACTGCTGCATGTTCGGCTGGCCGCCACCGGGAATCACGGGGTGTCTCCTGTCTGTCTTCGCCGCTTCACTGCTCGGCACGAGCCTACGTGGTCCGGGAGGCCCTCGCGCTGTCACTCTTTCGGGTGAGATCGCCTCCGGCCCCCTACCTGATCAACCCCCTCTTCCGGGCGTACCACCCCGCGAACGCCACTCCCCGCCACCCATTGGGCGGTAGGAAGGACACTTCGCGCCGCCACTGGCTGTGACGGCCGCGCGATCGGTGTTCGTGTTCAGTAGGGAGTACCGGGTGGGTCAGCCGGAGCAGCAACCCGAGCGTCCGCCGCAGGAGCGCCGCGACGGGCCCGCGGGTACTCCGCTTCCGGCGGGCCGGGGAGCCGCGGACCTGGACGTGAGCGGGCCTCTGGCCGGGGATCTGGTGGGGCGGGCGCTGCCGCTCGGGGACTGGGGGGAGCCCGCGGAGCGGTTGGGGGAGCTGTTCCGGTGGGTGGAGGCGGGGGCGCTGCGGACGGCGCAGTGGTACCTCGCGGACCGGGTGTGGCGGCGGCGGGCCGCGCGGGGCCTGCGGGGCGGTACGGCCGCGGGGGTGGTGGTGGGGGCTGCGTTGCCCCTGCTGGACGCGACCGGGGCGGTCGCGGGGTGTGCGCCCTGGGGGTACCTGGCGTTGCTGCTGGGGGCCGCGTGTGCCGGGGTGGACCGGGGATTCGGGCTGACCTCGGGGTGGATGCGGGACCTGGCCACCGCCCAGGCCGTCCAGCGGCGGCTGCAGGCGCTCCAGTTCGACTGGGCGTCGGAGAGCGCGCGTGAGGTGCTGGGTCCGGCGGAGGGCACGGCGGGGGAGGCGGCGGAACGTTGCCTCGGGATTCTGCGGCGCTTCTCGGAGGACGTGACGGAGCTGGTCCGCACGGAGACGTCGGACTGGATGCGGGAGTTCCGGGGCGGCCGTCCCCCGCTCACCCCTCCGCCGCCTCCGTCCCGCCCCGCCGACCCCGCCCCCGTCTCCCGCTACCTCCCCCCGCCTCCGGGCGCCCGCCCCAACATGCCCCGCCAGCGGCCCCCGGACCCCCGCTGACGGCTCCGCCGGGGTGCGGCGGAGCACCCGGTCTCCGGCCGGGGCGGGGTTCCCACCCGCACCCCTTCCGTCGCCGGGTGCGGACGGCCCAGGCGGGGCTGGACGCCGTAGCCGGATGCGGGCGGCCCGGACCCCCGGGGGACGGAATCGCCGTCGCCGCGTGCGAGTGCGCGTGGCCCGGGCCCGGAGGGACGGAATCGCCGTCGCCGGATGCGGGCGGCCCGCGCCCCGGAGGGACGGATTCGCCGCCGCCGCGTGCAGATGCGGGGCCCAGTCAGGCGGAATCGCCGTCGCCGCGTGCGGGTATCCCAGGCCGGGTCCGGTGGGGCGGAATCGTCGTCGGGTGCGGGGGCGGGGTCAGTCGGGGCCGCTCCGGCTGTAGGTCACGGCTCGCGTGCCGGGCTGTCCCGTCCGCTTCAGGTGGTCGTCCGGAGTAAGGGTGAGGGTGGTGGGGGTGGCGGGGGCGCAGGAGGAGAGGGGGGCGCCGGAGGTGACCGTGGCGGCGGAGAGTCGGAGCGTGCCGTCGGCGTCCGGCTTCCGTACCAGGGACGCGGTGAAGACGCAGTGCTGGTCGGCCCCGTCCGCTACCAGGGTGAGTACGCGCTCGCCGACCCGCCCCTGGATCAGGGTGAGCCGATGCGTACCGGCCCCGTCGACGCGCGCTTCCCACCTGCCGAGGTAGCCCTCCGGAACGACCCCTTCAGCGGGGGCCGGCACCACGGTCGCCGTGTCCGACACCCCGCCACCCCGTAACAAGGTGAACAGCGTCCCCCCGGCCCCGAGGGCGACGATCAGCGCGACCACGACGAGCAGCCACGTCGACCGCCGGTCCCGTACCTCGCCGTCCACCTCCGGGTGCCCGTACGCACCGGCCACCCACCCCCGCCCATCGCCCACAGCCCCATGCTCCGGCCCCTCACCGATGCCCCCCGCATCCGACGACGAAGGCCGCACGGGTGGTGCGGGTCGGAATCCGGACCCGGCCGGAGGCCGGGTGTCCTCCCCCGGACCTGGCCCCGGACCCGTACCCGCCCCGAACACCCAGTCCCAGTCCTCCCCCGGCCCCAACTCCCGCATCCCACAACCGCCTTCCCCCGAAGCGCGCCAACGGCCCGAGGATAGTGCGGGCGTCCGGGACAGCACCGCACCCCGCGAAAAGACCCCCACTCACGACAACCTGTCGCGCATCCCGCCCCCGCCCGCAACAGTCCGCCGATGTCGCGACGCCGCCCCCACCCCCTACCCTCACCCGCATGACGCCTCAGCCGAACCCGGAGCAGACCCCCACCCCCGACCCCGAGACCGGTGCCGCCGTGAAGGCCGCCGACCGGGCGCACGTGTTCCACTCCTGGTCCGCGCAGGACCTGATCGACCCGCTGGCCGTCGCGGGCGCGGAGGGCTCGTACTTCTGGGACTACGACGGCAAGCGGTACCTGGACTTCAGCAGCGGCCTGGTGTTCACGAACATCGGCTACCAGCACCCGGAGGTCGTCGCCGCGATCCAGGAGCAGGCGGCGAGGATGGCGACGTTCGCGCCGGCCTTCGCCGTGGAGGCCCGGTCGGAGGCGGCCCGACTGATCGCGGAGCGTACGCCGGGCGACCTGGACAAGATCTTCTTCACCAACGCCGGCGCGGACGCGGTGGAGCACGCGACCCGCATGGCCCGCCTGCACACCGGCCGCCCCAAGGTGCTGTCGGCGTACCGGTCGTACCACGGCGGCACCCAGCAGGCGGTGAACCTCACGGGCGACCCGCGCCGCTGGCCGTCGGACAACGGCAGCGCGGGCGTGGTGCGCTTCTGGGCGCCCTTCCTGTACCGGTCCCGTTTCTACGCGGAGACGGAGGAGCAGGAGTGCGCCCGCGCGCTGGAGCACCTGGAGACGACGATCGCCTTCGAGGGGCCCGGCACGATCGCGGCGGTGATCCTGGAGACGATCCCCGGTACGGCCGGAATCATGGTCCCGCCTCCGGGTTACCTCGCCGGGGTCCGCGAGATCTGCGACCGGCACGGCATCGTCTTCGTCCTGGACGAGGTGATGGCCGGGTTCGGGCGGACCGGTGAGTGGTTCGCGGCGGACCTCTCGGGGGTCGTCCCCGACCTGATGACCTTCGCCAAGGGCGTGAACTCGGGGTACGTGCCCCTGGGCGGCGTCGCCATCTCCGGCGCCATCGCGGAGACCTTCGCCAAGCGGCCGTACCCCGGCGGCCTGACGTACTCCGGGCACCCGCTGGCCTGCGGGGCGGCGGTCGCCACGCTGAACGTCATGGCCCGCGAGGGCATCGTGGAGAACGCCAAGCGCCTCGGCGAGAGCGTCCTCGGCCCCGCCCTCGCCACCCTGGCCGAGCGCCACCCCAGCGTGGGCGAGGTGCGCGGTACGGGCATGTTCTGGGCCCTGGAGCTGGTCAAGGACCGCGAGACCCGCGAACCCCTGGTCCCCTACAACGCGTCCGGCGAGGCCAACGCCCCCATGGCCGCCTTCGCCGCCACCGCCAAGAAGAACGGCCTCTGGCCCTTCGTCAACATGAACCGCACCCACGTGGTCCCGCCCTGCAACATCACCGAGCCGGAGCTGAAGGAGGGCCTGGCGGCGCTGGACGCGGCGCTGGCCACGGCGGACGAGTTCACGACGGCCGGCTGACCGGGCCGGACCCGGCCCACTGACAGAGGGCGGGTTCCAGACCGGCGGGGTCGGTGGTGTCGGAGGCCCACACCACCACCCCGTCGGGGCGGATCAGCGCGCCCGCGACCCCGGCGCCGTCGTCCCGGACGACCCGCGCCCGGCCGTCCGCCGACTCCGCGAACACCGCGCCCGGTGTGCGGTCCAGCAGCAGGAAGCCGCCCTCGTGGGCGTGGTCGGCCAGCCGGGTGCCGTCGCCCAGGGGTACGTCCGGGACGTACCGGCCCGTCCACGGGTGGGAGCCCGGCAGGGGGAGCCGCTGCGTCACGCCCGCGATCTGCTTCACCGCGTACGTCGTGCCGTCGCGCGTCGCCAGCAGGTCCGCCAGCACCCCCCGCAGCGCGCCCGACTTGGGGTCGCCGCGCAGGATGCCGATCTGGGCCCGCGTCCAGTCGAGGACCCACGCGCCCACGGGACGGCGTTCCGCGTCGTAGGTGTCCAGCAGGGCTTCCGGGGAGCGGCCGTTCACCACGGCCGCCAGCTTCCAGCCCAGGTTCACCGCGTCGCCCACGCCCAGGTTCAGCCCCTGCCCACCGAAGGGCGGGTGGACGTGGGCCGCGTCGCCGGCGAGGAACACGCGGCCCGCGCGGTACGCCGACGCCTGACGGGTGTTGTCCGTCCAGCGGGTCGGCGCCGCGCGCAGCCCCGTCAGCGTGACGTCCGTACCGGACACGCGGCGCAGGCTCGACCGGACGTCGTCCAGGGTGACCGGGGCCGAACGGTCGGCCGGGCCCCCGTCGAACTCGACCGTGACGACGCGGCCGGGCTGCGGGCCGTAGCGGTAGACGCCGTGGGGCGACCAGGACCAGCCGTCGGCGAGCTTCTCGGGGTCGGCGATGTCGACGACCGCCTGGTAGCCGGTGATCTCGGGGTCGGTGCCGGGGAACGGGATGCCCGCCAGGCGCCGCACGGTGCTGTGGCCCCCGTCGCAGCCGACGAGCCAACCGGCGTGCACCGGGCCGGAGCCGGTGCCGACCAGGACCCCCGCACCGGTGTCCTCCAGCGAGGTCACCTCCACTCCGCGCAGGACCGTCACGCCCAGCCGTTCCGCGTGTGCGGTGAGCAGCGCCTCCAGCCGGGGCTGCGGAATCATCCGCGCCCCCTCCACGGCGGTGTGCGCGGCCAGCTCGGGGTCGGCCCAGTCCACCAGGCCGGGGTCGAGGGACATCCCCGCGAAGTGCCCGGTGAAGCGGAACCCGGACACCCCCAGCGTCTCCCGCTGGACGCGCTCCAGGGCGGGCAGCAGCCCGCGCCGGTCCAGCGCCTCGGCCGTCGGCACGTTGACCGACTGCGCCCTCGGCGCGGGGTCGGGCTCGTCCCGCCGCTCCAGCACCCGTACCGACACCCCGGCGAGCGCCAGCTCGGCGGCGAGGGTGAGCCCGACAGGTCCGGCACCGACCACGATCACATCCACGTCTGTCACGAACACTGTTCTATGAACGAACAGCGTTCGTGTCAAGTTATAGTTGTCCCGTGAACGCGAGAGAGCGCCGCACCGCCCGCCACCGGCCCGCACCCGCCGAGGGTCCCCGGCCCCGTCGCCGCAAGGACCCGATCACCGTGGACCAGGTGGTCGAGACCGCGCTCGGGATCGTCGCCGCGGAGGGGTACGACGCCCTGACCATGCGCAGGCTGTCCGCCGCCCTGGACACCGGGCCCGCCTCGCTCTACGCCCACGTGGTCAACAAGGCCGACCTGGACGAGCTGCTCATCGGCCGCCTCTGCGCCCGCCTCACCCTCCCGGACCCCGACCCGGCCGGCTGGCGGGACCAGCTGCGCGGGATCTGCGAGGCGCTGCGGGACCAGTACCTCCAGTACCCCGGCATCTCGCGGGCCGCCCTCGCCATGGCCCCCACCGACCCCGAAGCCCTCCGCGTCAGCGAGGGCATGCTCGCGATCCTCCTCACCGCCGGCATCGCCCCGCAGCGCGCGGCCTGGGCCATCGACGCCCTGCTCCTGTACGTGGCCGCCTACTGCCTGGAGCTGGCGGTGGCCCACCGCAGGGCCGAGGAGGGCGACGAGGTCTGGCCCGCCGACCGGAGCGAACTCCTCCACCGCCTCGCCGCCCTCCCCCCGGCGGCCTTCCCCCACACCACCCGGCACGCGGCGGAACTGACGGCGGGCACCGGGCACGACCGCTTCGACTTCACGGTGGGCCTGATGATCGGTGGCCTCGCCTGAAGCGACCCACACAGCATCCCCCCACACATAAAGGGCACCGGGGCTGATGCCCGGCAGGGGTGAACGCGTAAGGTGACGTGCTCGTAAGGGGTTGTGAAGATAGGCACGGACGTACGAGAGCGGCCCCATTCGTGTGAGGAGACTCCGGGACGATGCCCGGCTACGGCGCTGTGACGCGCAGTACCTTGCGACAGCAGATCGCCGACGCGCTGCGCGACGAGGTGCTGGCCGGGCGGCTGCTGCCGGGGCGGGCGTTCACGGTGAAGGAGATAGCGGACCTGTACGGGGTCTCCGCGACGCCGGTACGGGAGGCGCTGGTCGACCTGTCGGCGCAGGCCCTGCTGGAGGCCGACCACCACCGGGGCTTCCGCGTCCCCGAGTACTCCCTCGCCGACTACCGGGGCATGATCGAGGCCCGCTCCCTGGTCACCGAGGGCATGTTCCGCGTCCTCGGCCAGGGCCACCCCGCCTTCGCGGACCCGAAGAACCCCGACACCAAGGCCGCGCTCGCGACGGTACGGCGACGCGGCGAGGAGGCCCAGCGGGCGAACGCGGCCGGCGACCTCACCGTCCTCATCGGCTACGACCTCCGCTTCTGGCGCGAGCTGAGCGTGCTGTTCGGCAACCCCTACCTCGCCGAGTTCCTGCACCGCCTCCGCGTCCGCTCCTGGGTCTGCGCGGTCCAGCACCTCCGCCGCCTCCCCGAGGTCCGCGGCCGCCTGTGGGCCGGCCACATAGACCTGGTCGACGCCCTCGCCGCCCACGACCCCGAGGCCGCCCGCGACATCGTTGCCGCGGCCAACGCCCACGCCCTGGAGATGGTCGAGGAACTCGCCGGGGGCTGACCGGGGAATCCGCGCCGCCGGGAGGGAGTTCCCCAGACGGGGGCTGACCCACAAAGGGACGGGACGCGAATGAGTCTGCGGCAGTTCGAGTACGCCCTGGCTGTTGCCGAGGAGGGGTCCGTCACGGCGGCGGCCGAGCGGTTGCGGGTGGCGCAGCCGTCGATGTCCCAGCAGATCAGGGGGCTGGAGCGGGATCTCGGGGTGGAGCTGTTCGCCCGGACGCCCACCGGGCTGACACCCACCGTGGTCGGGCGGGCGTTCCTGCGGGAGGCGCAGGTCGCCGTGAACGCGGCGCGGCGGGCGACGGCGACCGCGCGGGCCGGGGCCGCAGAGCTGGTCGGCGAGCTGACCGTCGCCGTGCAGATGGGCTTCGGGACGCGCCGGCTCCCCGAGGCGCTCGGCGCGCTGCGCCGCCGCTACCCCCGGCTGGAGATCACCCTCTCCGAGGAGCCCAGCTCCGCCGAGCTGGACCGGCTGTGCCGCCGGGGCGTGCTGGACCTCGCCCTGATGGCGAAGTGCGACCGGACCCCCGCGGAAGCGCACCGCCTCGGCGAGGAGGAGTTCGTCGTGGTGCTGCCCACCGGGCACCCGCAACTCACGGAACAGCGCATCGAGTTGCGCGACCTCAAGGGCGAGCCCTGGGTGCGCTTCGACCGGGACAGCGCGCTCGACGGCGTCCTGGTGGAGGCGCTGCGGGAGACCGACCCGGACCCGGGCACCGTCGCCCGCGTCTCCCAGACCGCGACCGCCGTCCGCTGGGCCGCCCAGGGACTCGGCGCCACCCTCGTCCCCGCCTCGGCGGTCCCCCCGGGCCACGAACACCTCGCCCGCCCGGTCTTCCCCGCCGTGGCCCAGCCCGTCATCGCCGTCGTCCGGAACCCGGCCGGCCCGGCGGAGACAGCTCTGCTGGAATTCCTCCGCCAGGAGAAGTGGGACACGAGGAATTCCCCGGCACCCGCCCCCTGAGAGAAATCCGGCTCAGCCCCTCGGGAATTCCCCGCCGTCGATGACGAAATTGCTCCCGGTCACCCAGCTCGCCTGATCGGAGACCAGGAACAGGACCGCCCGCGCGATGTCGTCGGGCAGCCCGTCCCGCCCGAGCGGTACGAGGGACTCGGGCCCGGCCTGCGTCGGGTCCAGGCGAGCCCACTCCTCCCGCACCTTGTCGCCGCCCGGGGTGGTCACCCGGCCCGGAGTGACCGTGTTGACCCGCACCCCGGCCGGGGCCAGCTCGGCGGCCAGCCCCCTGCTGTAGTTCTCCAGCCCCGCCTTGGCCACCGTGTAGTGCAGGAACGGCGGGAAGGCGACCGGCACGGCGGCGGAGGAGATGTGCACGATCGCCCCCGACCCCCGCTCCCGCATGCCCGGCGCCAGCAGCGAGTCCAGCCGCACCGAGGCCAGCAGGTTCAGGTTCAGCACGTCCAGCCACTCCTCGTCCGGAATGCCGAGCGCGGAGGCGTGCGGCTGGGCCCCGCCCGCGTTGTGGACCAGGATGTCCACCCCGCCGAGCAGCTCCACGGCAGCCGCCGCGAGCTCCTCCGCTCCCTCCCGGCTGCGCACGTCGGCGGCGACGAAGCGCGCCCCCTCCGGCACGGTCCCCGACGAGGACCGCGCGGTGGTGAGCACCTCCGCCCCCGCCTCCAGGAGCCGCCGCACGATCCCCGCCCCGATACCGCGCGTACCCCCGGTGACCAGCGCCCGCTTTCCCTTGAGTTCCGGTGTTCCCGTCCCGTTTTCCGTGGCGCCCATTTCAGCGTTCCTCTCTTGGCCGATTAACGTGGACTTCTCTTCGAGTCGCCTCACCGTAGGCTCGGAAAAGGGGGAGAATCAAAGACCGAATAGCAGCGGAGGCCATAGGGCTTTCCTATGGCCCGCCGTACGGACTACGCTGCCTGGTCCACCCGCGTGCGAGGAGACCCCCCGCACCGGACGATGCGAGGAGTCCTTTCTTGGCCTGTGACCTGTGGCTGGTGCCGCTCGTGGACGTGCTGTGCCACACGCCGGACAACCCGTTCGCCGAGGAACTCGCGGTGTACAACGACGCGTTGGCCGCCGCCGGGCTTCCCCCGGTGCCGGTCTACCAGTACATGCCGGGCCTGAACGGCGAGGTCGCCCCCGTCGCGGGATTCGACTACGACGCGCTGCACTTCCTGCGCCGCGCCCATCTGCTCCAGCTCTGCGGCCTCCCCGTCACCCCCGTGGGGGAACTGGGCGGTGACTACGAGCAGTTGCTCGAAATGTTCGAGTCGACCGCCCAGCAGTCCCACCTGGTCTGGCACTACGACCACGCCGGCGCGTACGTCCCGCTCGACTTCCCGCAGCCCCTCTCCACCGACGAACTCCTCGCCGGTGGCGGACCCTTGGGCTCGGCCCACGCCCTGCTGCGGGAGCTGGAGCAGGTCGCCCCGGCCATCGGCATCGACCCGGCGAACCCGCCCGCCGCACCGGCACCCCCCTCGGCCCCCACCGAGCTGGAGGAGCCGGCCGTCCCGGCGCCCTACGACCCGAGCCCCTTCGCCCGCGAACGGCACGTCTGGCTCGGCCTGCACGCCGCCGCGACCCGTTCCCTCGCCCAGGGCTCGATGATCGTCTTCAGTTGAGCCCGTACGGCTGCGGCGGCCCCTGGCTCCCGTCCAGCAGGGCCGCCCGCAGCAGCAGCGTGTGCACGAACCGGTCCGGCGCGGTCGGCGGGAACCGCCAGCCCAGTGGCCAGGTCTGCCCGTCCAGCGCCGGGATGGGGATGTAGCTCACCCGGTACGGCCCACTCGTGAGCCGGGTGACCTCGGCGGGCCAGGCGTGATGCGCGGTGCTCCCCGGCGCGACCAGGAAGTACACGCTCCTGCGCCCGCTCCCCGACTCCACCACCGGCCCCGGATCACCCCCGGTCATCCGCGCCATCCGGTCCGCGAGGGCGCGTCCGCGATCGCCGTCCAGCCGTACCGCGTCGAACTGCACTCCGGCCCGCCGCAGTTGGATGCCCATGGCGGGAACCCACTGGATGCCCGCGTGACTTTGCGTATTCATGCGATCAGTTTCGGCAGGCGACGCTACGGTTTCCATGACTCTCCGTCGACCCTTCGGAACGGTCGGGAGTCGGCGGCAATCGTTGAAGACCGGTTGAGTTCGGTTGAGTCCGGGGGTGATCGCAATGGCGCGAGCGGCGAACAAGCTGGCGGCGAGCGGGACGGCACGCATGGTCGCCGCCTTCGCCAAGGCACGGCGTGAGCAGATGGGTCTCACTCAGGAAGAGCTGGGCGCCCTCATCGGCTACACCGCGTCCGCGATCAGCGCGATGGAGACGTGCGCGCAGCCCGCGAGCGACAAGATGCTGATGGAACTGGAGCGGGTGCTCGGGGACGGCATGAACATCTTCGAGATGGCCCGCAAGTTCGTCCTGCTGGACAAGTACCCGCCGCAGTTCGCTGACTTCGCCCTCATGGAGGCTGAGGCCGTCACCCTGTCCTCCTACGAGACTTACGTCGTCGCTGGTCTATTCCAGACGGCCGACTACGCGCGGGCGCTGATCGGCGGCAGCTTCCCCAAGTTGCCCGACGAGCAGGTGGAGCAACTGGTCGACGCACGACTCGCACGCCGGGCCCTGTTCGACCGCAGCGACCCAACGGCCATGATCGAGCTGATCCTCGACGAGTCGGCGCTGAGGCGACCGTTCGGAAGCTGGGACACCCTGCGCGGGCAACTTCATTCACTCGCCGAGGACTCGGAGCGCGACAATGTGAGCGTCCAGGTCATGCCTATGGATCGAGGCGCACGGGCCGCTCACGCGGGTGAACGCGGCAACATGGTGCTGGTGGAAACTGCGGAGCACCATCACGTCGCCTACCTGGAAGCTCATGACGAGAGCATGCTGGTCAGCGATCCCGCGAAGGTGGCCCGCCTCGCACACAGGTATGCAAAGATCCGGACACAGGCTTTGAGTCCGGACGACTCGGCAAGCCTCATCCGGAAGTTGGCGGGAGAGCAGCGAACATGACTAGCAACCTGCGATGGTTCAAGTCGAGCTACAGCGACGGCGGCGGCGGCAACTGCGTCGAAGCCGCCTACACCTGGCACCAGCCCACGCGTCCCGCCACCGTCCACGTCCGTGACTCCAAGCAGACCGACGGCCCCCTCCTCGCCGTGACGCCCACCGCGTGGACCACCTTCCTCACGGACGCCCGACGAGGCTGATCTCCGGCGGCCACAGCACGCCCGAGCCCATCAGCAGGGACGGGCCGAGGTGGAGCGGGCACACCGGCAGGGACGGCCGGTTGTGCCGCCGCACCTCGAACACCGCGGGGTCCCCGCACTCGGACACCTCGCCGTAGGGCCCCCCGCACTTCTCCCGATCGCTGCTCATGGAGAAATTGCACCGCGCCGGAACGCGGAACGCCCGCCGAGCGCGCCCATAGGGCGGACCGGCGGGCGTACCCGCGTAAGGACCGTGCGGCCTAGAGGAACGAGTTGATCTCGATCGTCTCGTCACGGCCCGGGCCGACACCGATCGCGGAGATCGGCGCGCCGGACATCTCCTCCAGCGCCTTCACGTAGTTCTGCGCGTTCTTCGGCAGGTCGGAGAAGGACTTCGCCTTGGTGATGTCCTCGGACCAGCCCGGCAGGGTCTCGTAGATCGGCTTCGCGTGGTGGAAGTCGGTCTGCGAGTAGGGGAGTTCCTCGACCCGCTTGCCGTCGATCTCGTAGGCGACGCAGACCGGGATCTGCTCCCAGCCGGTGAGCACGTCGAGCTTGGTGAGGAAGAAGTCGGTGAGGCCGTTGACGCGGGTCGCGTAGCGGGCGATCACCGCGTCGAACCAGCCGCAGCGGCGGTCGCGGCCGGTGGTGACACCGCGCTCGCCACCGATGCGGCGCAGCGCCTCGCCGTCCTCGTCGAACAGCTCGGTCGGGAACGGACCGGCGCCGACACGGGTCGTGTACGCCTTCAGGATGCCGATGACCCGGCTGATCTTCGTCGGACCCACGCCCGAGCCGGTGCAGGCACCGCCGGCGGTCGGGTTGGAGGAGGTGACGAAGGGGTACGTGCCGTGGTCGATGTCGAGCAGGGTGCCCTGACCGCCCTCGAACAGCACGACCTTGTCGTCCTCCAGCGCCTGGTTGAGCACCAGGACGGTGTCGGCGACGAACGGCCTGAGCTGCTCCGCGTAGCCCAGCAGCTCCTCGACCACCTGGTCGGCGGCGATGGCGCGGCGGTTGTACAGCTTGGTGAGCATCTGGTTCTTGACGTCGAGCGCCGCCTCGACCTTCTGGGTGAGGATCGACTCGTCGTAGAGGTCCTGGACCCGGATGCCGACGCGGTTGATCTTGTCGGCGTAGGTCGGGCCGATGCCCCGGCCGGTGGTGCCGATCTTGCGCTTGCCGAGGAAGCGCTCCGCCACCTTGTCCATGCTGACGTGGTACGGCGTGATGATGTGCGCGTTACCACTGATCAGGAGCTTCGACGTGTCGACGCCGCGCTCGTTCAGACCGCTCAGCTCGGAGAGCAGGACCGAGGGGTCGACGACGACACCGTTGCCGATGACCGGCGTACAGCTTGGGGAGAGGATTCCGGAAGGGAGGAGGTGGAGCGCGTACTTCTGGTCGCCCACGACGACCGTGTGGCCGGCGTTGTTGCCGCCCTGATAGCGCACTACATAGTCCACCGAGCCACCGAGCAGGTCGGTCGCCTTCCCCTTGCCTTCGTCACCCCACTGAGCACCGAGCAGCACAAGTGCGGGCACGCGCGTACACCCCTTCCGGGCGGGGCATGTCCATGGTCGGGGTGTGGGCGTATGGTTCATCGCCGCTTAACACCGCGACCGCCTTTGGTCGCACGACCGTCGGACCGGATGCCCCGGAATAGACGAAGCCCCTGGCGCAATAGCGCAAGGGGCTCTTGCACAAAGATGCTACCCGAGGAAGCGAGGCAGGACCGAGGTGGCGACTTCCGCGACGTCCGATCAGCTCCTTGTGATCATCGATCCGATGGCCCGGCACACGGACGGGGAGTCCGTGCGGATAGCGAAAGACGTGCTCAGCGCGGGTGCGACGGCGAAGGTGTGCCTGCCGGACGGGCCGGAGGAATTCGCTCGCGCACTGGGGCGGCGCGGGTCGCGCCGGCCGGTGGTCATCGGGGATGATCGGGCACTTGTTCGAGCAGTGGGGCTGCTGCACCGGCATCGCGAGCTGGCCGGATGCGCGCTGTCCGTGGTGCCGGTCGGATCAGCGGGGCTGGCGCGTTCGCTGGGGGTGCCGGGAGGGCCGGTCGCCTCGGCGCGGGCGGTGCTGGAAGGGGTCTCCCGGCAGCTCGACCTCCTGGTCGACGACAGCGACGGCGTCGTGCTCGGCTCGCTGGGCATACCGCCCGCGTCCATCCCCGCCGAGCCGGTCGGCGCCGGCACCCGCCCGTGGCTGCGCACCCTGGTCCGCACCCTCGCCGCCCGCCCGGCCCGGCTCCGGGTCGAGATCGACGGCGTCACGGTGATCGACCTCGACCGTCCGGTGGAGTCGGTGTCGGTGACGCCGGGGTCGCGCGGGGTGGCGGAGGTGGAGATCCGCCCGGTGTCCCTGGGCGCCGAGTCCACCCCCCTCCGCTCCTGCGGCCGCACGGTCACCGTGACGGGCGAGGACTTCCACTACCGGGCCGACGCGGAGACCTCGGGCCCGGTGCGGCGGCGTACCTGGCGAGTGGCGGAGGGGGCCTGGGGGCTGGTGGTGCCGGGGCCGTGAGTCAGGCGCCGCCGGATGGCCGCGGGGCCCGGAAGCCGCTGGGGCCCGACTCACCGGTTTCCGTCATTTCGGGTGGCCGGATCAAGCCGTTGCTCCTCGGTGGTGGGCGTCGGCTGATACCTCTGGTGGGGGCGGCGGAAATTCAGGGGGACGCATGAAGACGAAGCTGTTGGTGGCCGGGACGGTCGTGGTGGGGGTCGTGCTCGGGGGGTGTGCCGTGCAGGACAAGTCGGCGACGGTCCAGTACGGCATCGACGCGAAGGTGACCGCGCTGAGCGTGACGACCAAGGGCGGGAACATCGACGTCGTGCCTGGCGACGGCGCCGGCGCGCGGGTCACGGAGAAGATCCGGTACGCCGGTGACAAGCCCCGTACCGAGCACTCCGTGAGCAACGGCCGCCTCACCCTCACCGCCCCCCACTGCGACGACTGCGGCGTGAACTACACCGTCTCCGTACCCCCCGGCACGACCCTGACCCTGGACACGGAGGGCGGCAACATCACCGTCCGCGAGGTCGACGGCGCGCTGACGGCACGGACGGGCGGCGGAAACGTACGCGTGACGGACACCGCTCCCCAGACCCTCTCCGCCCGGACCGACGGCGGAAACATCGAGGCGTCCCTGAAGGAGCCCCCGTCCGCCCTGACCGCGGAGACGGGCGGCGGCAACGTCGCGGTCACCCTCCCCCGCGCCCCCTACGCCGTCGACGCCACCACGAGCGGCGGCCGCAGCACGGTCTCGGTCCCGACCGACCCGTCCTCCCCGCACCACGTGACCATCCGAACCGGCGGCGGAAACATCGACGTCAACCTGGCACCTTCCACTTGAGGGTGAAACTCCGGCGGCCGCCCGGCCGGGCAAAAGCCTTTGCCGTGCCGCTGTTCAGCCACCGAGACTGAGCGGATGCTGGTCCGACGAGAAGCCCCCGCCGACGAGCCCGCCGTGCGCGCGGTCACCACCGCCGCGTTCGCCAGGCCGGATACGCCGGAGCCCGTGGAGGCCGGCCTCCTCGACCGGCTGCGGACCTGCGAGGCGTGGCTTCCGGAGCTGTCGATGGTCGCGACCGGTGAGCAGGGGGAGATCGTCGGGCACGTCGTCTGCACCCGGGGGCACGTCGGCACCCAGCCGGTCCTCGCGCTCGGCCCGCTCAGCGTGCACCCGGCGCACCAGCGCCGGGGCGTCGGCCTGGCGCTCGTCCATTCCGTACTGGGCGCCGCGGACGCGACCGGCGAACCCCTCGTCGCACTGCTCGGCAACCCCGCCTACTACTCCCGCTTCGGCTTCCGGCCGAGCACGCGGTACGGCATCACCCCGCCCGATCCCGGCTGGGGCGAGTACTTCCAGGTCCGCACCCTGACCGCGTACGCCCCGGCGCTACGCGGCGCCTTCGCCTACCCCGAGCCCTTCAACGACCTCTGACGCCCCGGCAGTCCTCAGCCGACGGTCACCCTCAGTTCCTCCAGCCCCCTCATCACGAAGCCCGGCTTGCGGGCCGGCTCGGCGGCCAGGGTCAGGGTGGGGGTCAGGGTCAGCAGAGCTCTCATGGACGCCCCCAGCTCCAGGCGGGCCAGCGGGGCGCCGATGCAGTAGTGGGTGCCCGCGCTGAAGGAGATGTGGGGGTTGTCCCTCCGGGTCAGGTCCAGGGTCGTCGGGGCGTCGAAGACGGCCTCGTCGTGGTTGGCCGAGCCGAAGAGGAGGGCGAGTTCGGCGCCCCGGGGGATGGTCGTGCCCCCGAGTTCGATGTCGTCCAGGACCCAGCGTTCGAAGAGCTGGAGCGGTGTGTCGTAGCGGAGCAGCTCCTCCACCGCCGTGGGGATCAGACTCACGTCGGCGCGGAGGGCTGCCAGTTGATCCGGGTGCTCGAACAGCGCCAGCCAGCCGTTGGTCGTGGCGTTCACCGTCGCCTCGTGGCCCGCGTTCAGCAGCAGCACCGCCGTGGAGATCATCTCCTGCTCGGTGAGCCGGTCACCCTCGTCGTGGGCCAGGATCAGGGCCGAGATCAGGTCGTCGCCGGGCTCCGCGCGGCGCGCCGCGATGAGGCCCCGCAGGTACTCCGAGAACTCCACCGACGCCCGCACCGCCCGCGCCGCCGCCTCCGGGGACGGATTCAGCTCGTACATCCCGCAGATGTCCGCCGACCAGGGCCGCAGCGGCCCCCGGTCCCCCTCCGGGATGCCCAGGAGTTCCGCGATCACCGCGACCGGGAGGGGTTCCGCCACGTCCGCGAGGAGATCACCCCCGCCCGCCGCGACCAGGCCGGCCACCAGGGAGTCCGCCAGCCCGTGCACGTACCCCCGCAGCCGCTCCACCGTGCGCGGGGTGAACGCCTTGGAGACCAGGCGCCGGATGCGGGTGTGGTCCGGCGGCTCCAGGTCGAGCATGCCGTGATCGTTGAGCGTGTGGAACGGCTCGTGCTCGGCAGGCGGTGCGGTACGGCCGAACTCCTCGTGGGTGAAACGGTGCTGGTACGTCCGCCCCAGCCGCCGGTCCCGCAGCAGCGCCGACACGTCGGCGTGGTGCGGCACCAGCCACTGGTCCGTCGGCTCGTACCGGATCACCCGCCCGCGCTCGCGCAGCCCGGCGTAGGCCGGGTAGGGGTCGGCGAGGAACTCCGGTGACCAGGGGTCGAAGGTGGGGCCCATGGGGGGACGCTAATGCGTGCGGGCACCACCGGGACAGATGACATGTGTCATCCCCAGGACGTGCCCCCGGGCACTGCCCCCGGGGACCGCCGCCTTCCTAGACTCGTCCTATGTTCAAATCCCGCAAACCCGGACAGGACGACGCCTGGGAAGGCGTCGTCACCGACAAGTCGCGCGGCACGCTCGACGGCGCGAACATGTACCACTTCGCCGAACTCCGCATGGCCGACGGCGCGTCCACGAAGGTGCGGATCGGCCGGCAGCTCTGGAAGTCGCTGGCCGTCGGCGACCGTCTCGTCAAGCGCCCCGGCGAGGACCCGGTCAAGGCACAGCCCTAGAAGGCCAGTTGGGCGATCTCCTCCGCCACCACGGCAGCCGCGTCCGCCGCCGGGTCGATCAGCGGGAAGTGGCCGACGTCCTCCAGCAGCGTCACCCCCACCACCTCCCCGGCCCTGGCCGCCGCGTCCGCGAAGGACTCCGCCACCTCGTAGGGGACGTCCCGGTCGGTACGCCCCTGCACCAGCGTCGTGGCGATGCCGGTCGGGAGGAGCAACGCCGGGTCCGCGTGCGGAGCCCGCTCAGCGAAAGAGTGCTGCCCGCCGAGGAGTTGGGTCGCCGCTCCCTCGCAGACCTCCAGCTTCTCCGCCAGCCCCAGATCCGCGATCGGCGCCAGCGCGACCACCCCGCGCAGGGGCGCCGGCCGGTCCGTACGCCAGGGCGAGTCCGCCGGGAGGACGTGCCGCGCGGCCGCCCACAGCGCGAGGTGCCCGCCCGCCGAGTGCCCGGTGAGGACCATGCGCCGGGCGTCCGCGCCCGGCAGCGCCTCGCGGGCCAGCCCGGGCAGCGCGTCCAGCGCGGCGGCGATGTCGTCGAAGGTCTCCGGCCACCGGCCCGCCGGGGGTACGGAGGCGGGGTCGCCGCCCGCGTTCTGGGCCGGAATGCCGGGTCCACCGCGCCGGTACTCCACGTTCGCCACGGCGAAACCGCGCCGCGCCAGGAAGTCCGCGAACGGCGTGATGTGCCGCCGGTCGTACCGCGCCCGCCAGGCCCCGCCGTGCAGGACCACGACCAGCGGCGCGGACGCCGCGCCGGTGCGCGGGGCGTAGAAGTCGATCACCTGGTCGGGGTGGTCCCCGTAGGGGGCGCTCGCGTCGGGGTCGACGGGCGGATGGGAGAACGCCGACTCCTCCTCGGCGGCGGCACGGGCTGCGCTTGCGTCCTCCGGCATGCTCCAACCTTCCAGCTGTGTAAGGGTTTTGGCGGACCGGGCCAGAGTGGGGATTCGGCCGTTGGCCGGGACGGTATCAGGCCCGTGACGTGCGCGGACACGGGGATGTCACCCAGGGTGAGACAAAAGGGGGCCGTGCGGAGTTCGTCCCTCCGCACGGCCCCCCGGGTGACCCGTTCCGGCGTCTACGCCAGCACCTCTGCGAGCACCCGAGCCGCCCGCTCCGCGTCCGCGAAACCGACGTACAGCGGGGTGAAGCCGAAGCGCAGCACGTCCGGGTGGCGGAAGTCGCCCACCACGCCCCGGTCGATCAGCCGTTTCATCACGTCACCCGCGTCCGCGCAGCGCAGCGCCACCTGGCTGCCCCGCTCCTCGTGCCGCAGCGGCGTCACACACTCCACCCGGCCGGGCTCGGTGTACGCGGCCACGCAGTCCAGGAAGAAGTCGGTCAGGGTCAGCGACTTCGCCCGTACGGCGTCCACCGACACCCCGTCCCACACCTCCAGCGCCGCTTCGAGCGCCAGCATGGAGAGGATGTCCGGCGTGCCGACCCGCCCGCGCCGGGCGCCCGGCACCGGGGTGTACTCGGGGTTCATCCCGAAGGGTTCGGCATGGGAGTTCCAGCCCGGCAGGGGCGAGTCGAACCGGTCCTGGAGGTCGGCGCGGACGTACAGGTAGGCGGGCGAACCGGGGCCGCCGTTCAGGTACTTGTAGGTGCATCCGACGGCCAGGTCCACCCCGTGCGCGTCCAGCCCGACGGGCAGTGCGCCCGCACTGTGGCAGAGGTCCCAGACGACCGGCGCACCGGCGTCGTGGACGGCCGCCGTCAGCGCGGGCAGGTCGTACATGCGGCCGGTGCGGTAGTCGACGTGGTTCAGCAGGACCGCGGCCGTGCGCGGGCCGAGGGCGGCGGGGATCTCGGCGGGGTGCAGGGCGCGCAGTGCGCAACCCGTCATCCGGGCCGCCGAGCCGGCGATGTATCCGTCCGTGGGGAAGGTCGTCGCGTCGACCAGGATCTCGTCGCGCCCCTGCCCCGCCATCCGTACGGCGGCCACCAGGGCCTTGTACACGTTGACGCTCGTCGAATCGCCCACCACGACCTGGCCCGGACCGGCGCCGATCAGCGGGGCGATGCGGTCACCGATCCGCTCCGGGGCGGTCCACCAGCCCGACTCGTCCCAGGAGCGGATGCGCAACTCGCCCCACTGGCGGGCCAGTACGTCCCGCATCCGGTCGGGTACGTGCGCGGGGAGCGCGCCGAGCGAGTTGCCGTCCAGGTACACGCCGTCGTCGAGGACGAACCGGTCACGCAGTCCGGCGAGCGCGTCGGCCGCGTCCAGCTCCTTCGCCCGCAGCGCCAGTTCCGTACGGTCAGACATGGGACCTCGCCGTCCACAGCTCGGGGAACACGTTCTTGCGGGCCCGCTTCTCCAGCCAGGCCACTCCGGCGGAGCCGCCGGTGCCGGCCTTCGAGCCCATCGCGCGGCGGGTCGCCACCAGGTGGTCGTTGCGCCATCGCCACACCAGTTCGGCGACGTTCGTCAGCGCCTCCCCGAGGCGGGCGAGGTCGGTGTCGGGGTCACCGGAGTACACCTCCGTCCAGGCGGCCTCGACCGCGTCGACGGGCTCGTACCGCTGCGACACGTCCCGGTTCAGCACCTCGGCGGGGATCGCGTGGCCGCGGCGGGCGAGCAGGCGTACCGCCTCGTCGTACAGGCTCGGTTCGCACAGCGCCTTCTCCAGCTCGGCGTACGTGCGGGGGGTGCCGCGGTGCGGGACGAGCATCGACGCGGACTTGTCGCCGAGCAGGAACTCCATGCGGCGGTACATCGCCGACTGGAACCCCGAGCCCTCCCCCAGGGCGGACCGGTACGAGTTGAACTGGGCCGGGGTGAGCTGGGCCAGCGGGCGCCAGGAGGCGTTCAGCGCGTCCAGCTCGCGTACGGAACGCTTCAGCGCGGCGATCGCGGTGGGCACGTCGTCCGAGCGGAGCGCCTTCGCGGCGGTCTCCCACTCGTGCGTGATCACCGTGAACCACAACTCCATGACCTGGGTCGTCACCAGGAAGACCATCTCTCCGGGGTCGTCGGAGAGGGTGTGCTGGAGGTGCGTGAGCACGTCGGCCCGGACGTAGTCCTCGTACGGCGTCGTACCGGCGAAGTCGAGATGCGGGGTCTCGGGCTCAGCGGCCTCTTCGGCGGCCTGGGAAGGGGGGTGAGCCTGGTGGGACATCGCTGTCTCCTGTTGAACTCCGGGTAGCGGTCCGCCCCTGCCGATGCCGGCACGGGGGCCCCGGTCCCCAGACCGAATCCTCCGCAATCCCATGGGATACGGCAAGGCGGGGGTGGTAACCCCTAGTGGCAGACTTCACCCATGACTACGCACAAGAACCTGCTCGGCGGCCCGGACCCGACGCACCTGCCCGAGAACGAAGAGGCGTACCGCCTGCTGGACGAGGACGCCCTGGCCCCGGCCGAGGTCGTGGCGAAGTACCCCACGTTCTCCCTGGCCTGGGCGCTGCTCGCGGACGAGGCCTTCGAGGCCGGCCGCGTGGTCGAGTCGTACGCCTACGCCCGCACCGGCTACCACCGCGGCCTCGACGCGCTGCGCCGCGCCGGCTGGAAGGGCCACGGCCCCATCCCCTGGTCCCACCGCCCCAACCGGGGCTTCCTCCGCTGCCTCGCCGCCCTCGCCCGCGCGGCCGACGCGATCGACGAGAAGGAGGAGGCGGACCGCTGCTGGCAGTTCCTCCAGGACAGCAGCGAGGAGGCTTACGCGGAGCTGCGGCGCTGAGTCGCGCGGGGCCGGCCGGGGGGGAGTCCGCTCACCCCCTCGGAGCCGGCTCCGTCTCTCCCGTCTCCAGGGGTGGGGTCGTGATGCTGCCGTGGGTGCGGCACTCGGGGTGGGGGCAGTTCGGGGTGGGGCGGTGGCGGATCAGGGTGGCGGACAGGACGGAAGCCAGGACCAGGACCCCCGCGCAGATCGGCATCGCCTTGTCGAAGGACCTGTTGAAGGCCGCCGGGAGCCGGTATGCCTCCGGGCCCATGCCCGTCAGGAGGGGCAGGGCCGCCACCGCCACCAGGCCCGCCGCGCGCGCCGCCGCGTTGTTGATGCCGCTCGCCAGGCCCGCCCGCGCGGTGTCGACCGAGGCGAGGACGGTCGCCGTGAGGGGGGCCACGAGGGTGACCATCCCCGTGCCCATGACGAGCAGCGCGGGAAGGACGTCCGTCAGGTAGTTCGCGTCGGGGCCCACGCGGAGCATCAGGAGCATCGCCGCCGCGCAGAGCAGGGGGCCGACCGTCAGGGGGAGGCGCGGACCCGTGCGGTCCGCCAGGGCGCCCGAGCGGGAGGAGAACAACAGCATCAGGATCGTCGGCGGGAGCAGGGCCGTACCCGCCGCCAGGGGGGAGTAGCCCGCCACCACCTGGAGCTGCAGCGCGGTCAGGAAGAAGAAGCCGCCGAAGGCCGCGTACACGCACAGCGTGACCAGGTTGACCGCGGTGAACTGCCGCGAGGCGAAGATGTCCGGCGGGAGCATCGGGTTCGGCCGGTGGTGCTCGACGTACACGAAGGCCACCGCCGCCACCACGCCCGCCACCGCCGTCACCCACACCGCGACGGACGCGGAGCGGGCCTCGATCAGCGCGTACGTCAGCAGCGCCAGCGCCACCGCGCCCAGCACCGCCCCGAGCACGTCGAACCGCCCGCGCGCGGGCCCCGCGTCCGACTCGGGCACGTGCCGCAGCGCCACCGGTACGCAGAGCAGGGCGAGCGGCACGTTCAGCAGGAAGACCCAGCGCCAGCCGGGACCCTCCACCAGCCAGCCGCCGAGGAACGGCCCGATCGCCGCCCCGACCCCGCCGAACCCGGACCACAGCCCCACCGCGCGGCTGCGGTCGTCGGGATGGAAGGACGCCTGGATCAGCGCGAGCGACCCCGGCGTGAGCAGCGCCCCGCCCACACCCTGGAGCGCGCGGGCGATGATCAGCACGTTCGGGTCGGGGGCCAGCCCGCACATCAGCGAGGCCGCGGCGAACCAGATCACCCCGATGACGAAGACCCTGCGCCGCCCGTACCGGTCCCCCAGCGAACCGCCCAGCAGGATCAGGCCCGCCAGCGTCACCATGTACGCGTTGACCGTCCACTGGAGCGCGGCGAGGCTCGCGTCGAGGTCGCGGCCGATGCGGGGCAGCGCGACGTTGACGACGGTCGAGTCCAGCAGGGCCATGCTGGAACCGAGCACGGTGGTCAGCAGAATCCACCGGCCCTTGGGGGACGCCAGCCGGACATCGGGCATGCCCCCAGGTATACCCCGGATACCCGTAGGGGGCCCGGCCCCTGCGCGAGACAGGGTGCCGGGCCCCCTACGGGAGACCTCGGGGGGTCACTTCATCTTGTTGCCCGCCGACCGCAGGTTGTTCGCGGCGGTCACGACACGCGCCGCCATGCCCGCCTCGGCCAGCTTGCCCCAGGTGCGCGGGTCGTACTGCTTCTTGTCACCGACCTCGCCGTCGATCTTCAGCACACCGTCGTACTGACGGAACATGTGGTCGGCGACCGGACGGGTGAAGGCGTACTGGGTGTCCGTGTCGATGTTCATCTTCACGACGCCGTTCTCCAGCGCGGTACGGATCTCCTCCTCGGAGGAACCGGAACCGCCGTGGAAGACGAAGTCGAACGGCGACTGCTTGCCGAACTTCGCGGCGACCCCGTCGTTCAGCTCCTTCAGCAGCTCCGGACGGAGCACCACGTTGCCCGGCTTGTACACGCCGTGCACGTTGCCGAAGGAGGCGGCCAGCAGGTAGCGGCCCTTCTCGCCCAGGCCCAGCGCCTCGACGGTGCGGATCGCGTCGTCGACCGTGGTGTAGAGGGAGTCGTTGATCTCGTGCGAGACGCCGTCCTCCTCACCGCCGGTCGGGGTGATCTCGACCTCGAGGATGATCTTCGCGCGGCGGGCCTGCTCCAGCAGTTCCTGGGCGATGGCCAGGTTGTCCGCGAGGGTCTCGGCGGAGCCGTCCCACATGTGCGACTGGAAGAGCGGGTTGCGCCCGGCCTTCACCCGCTCCTCGGACAGCGCGAGCAGCGGGCGTACGTAACCGTCCAGCTTGTCCTTGGGACAGTGGTCGGTGTGCAGCGCGATGTTGACCGGGTACTTCTCGGCGACGACGTGCGCGAACTCCGCGAGCGCGACCGCGCCGGTCACCATGTCCTTGTTGTACTGGCCGCCGAGGAACTCCGCGCCGCCGGTCGAGATCTGGACGATGCCGTCGCTCTCCGCCTCCGCGAAGCCGCGCAGCGCCGCGTTCAGGGTCTGGCTGGAGGTGACGTTGATGGCCGGGTAGGCGAACTTGCCTGCCTTCGCCCGGTCGAGCATCTCGTTGTAGACCTCGGGAGTTGCGATGGGCATCTGTCCGCTCCTCGTGTTGCGGGTTGGCGATCTGCGATATGCGGCCCTGACCTGGACCCTGGGGGGCGACATCGGCGTCGGCCCCATCTTTCCAGACCCGCCCTGCCGGACGGTCTGACGGCCGGGGAGAAGTCCAGCCCGGAAGAGGACCGTCAGTCCAGCCCCAGTTCATCCTTCGAGAAGGCGAACCGGTACGGAACGCCCGCCCCGGCCTCGATCTTCTCCGCGGCACCGGTCGCCCGGTCCACGATCGTGGCGACGCCGACGACCTCCGCGCCGGCCTCCCGTACCGCCTCCACCGCCGTCAGCGGCGAACCGCCGGTGGTGGAGGTGTCCTCGACGACCAGCACCCGGCGGCCCGCGATGTCCGGACCCTCGACCCGGCGCTGGAGACCGTGCGCCTTCGCGGCCTTGCGGACCACGAACGCGTCGAGCCGCTGCCCGCGCGCGGCGGCCGCGTGCAGCATGGCGGCGGCCACCGGGTCGGCACCCATGGTGAGACCGCCGACCGCGTCGAAGTCCAGGTCGGCGGTGAGGTCCAGCAGCACCTGGCCGACCAGGGGGGCGGCCTCGCCGTCCAGGGTGATGCGGCGCAGGTCGACGTAGTAGTCGGCCTCCAGACCCGAGGAGAGGGTCACCTTGCCGTGCACCACGGCCTTGTCCTTGATCTGCTGGAGCAGTTCGCCACGTGTGCCTGACGGCATTACTTCGTTTGCGTCCGTCGTCATACCGCCCAGCTTAGAGGCGGCGCCAGGTCCAGGTGGTGGACGCCTCCAGCGGCTCCAGGGGGGTGACCAGGCGCTGGGCGGTGTTCAGGCCGTTGGGCGGCCCGGTCTGGGGCTCCACGCACACGGCGGCGTCCTGCTCGTCGTAGACGACCGCCCACTGTTCGCGGCTGGCCACCTTCAGTTCGAGCTGTCCGGGCCAGGTCAGGCGTACGTCGACTCCGTCGGGCATGCCGAAGCAGTCGTCCCACGGGCCGGGCTTCGGCTCGACGCGGTTGCCGGTGGGCAGGTGGTCCTCGCCGCGCTCCTCCTGCCACGCCGGGTGGAAGTCGATCGTCACGTCCTCGCCGCCGAGGTTCCGGTTGAACCAGGGGTGCCAGCCGACCTGCGCCGGGAACGAATCCCCGTACGTCTCCACGGACATGGTCAGCGTCAGACTGTCCTCACCGAGGCTCACGATCTGCGTGACCCTGCCGGGGTGCGGCCAGGGATCGGTCAGTTCGTACGTCAGCACCGCCTCGCCGGCCGACTCGCGCGCGACGCGCCAGGCGCCGTCGCGGGCGGTGCCGTGGATGGCGTGCGGCGGGGAGTTGAGCGGCATCTGCCGTACGACCCCGCCGTCCAGGAACTGCCCGTCCCTGATCCGCCCGCACCAGGGCACCATGGGGAAGCACCCGAACCGCTCCCCCTGCCGCAGCAGCTCCGTCCCACCGACGAGCAGCCCTCCGATGCGCCCGCCGTTACCGGGCAGCACCCGTACCTCCGCGTCACCCGCGGCCAACGTGATCTCTCCGTTACTCACGCTGCCGACCCTACTGGTCCCTCCGGGGGTGCGGCGGGGTGGTGCTCAGTGGCGCTTGCGGAGGGCTCTCACGACCACGATCGCCGAGGCGACCGCCACCGCTGCCGCCGGGGCGGCCCAGCGGAGGACCGGGCTGGCGGTGACCGTCTGGGGCGCGGGTACGGGGGCGTAGCGGCCTCGGGGCGGGGCGTGGTCGACCTCCTCCGCGCTGCGGCCGATCATCGTCCGGCGGGCGTGGGCGGCCTCGGCGGGGGGTTCCGCACGGACCTCCAGGCCGTCGGGGACGGTGTCGGGGATCGCGGCGTCCGTCTCGGGGTCGAGGGAGGGCGGGGGGACTTCGCCGTCGAAGACGGAGGGGGACGGGCCGGGCTTCTCGTCCGTGGGCTCGGCCTCGGCCTGCCGGCCCGGCTCGGTGGCCCCGCCCTGTCCGTGCTGCTCCGGTCCGGACGCTTCCCGCCCCTGCTGCTCCGGCTGGGGCGCGCCCTTTGGCTGTGCCGGCCCGGTGCCCTCCGTCGCGGCCGCCGCCAGGGTCTCCAGCGTCCGGGTCAGCAGCCGGTTCGCCGCGGTCGTCACGGCGTCCGCGGGGAGTTCCGCCAGGCGGCCCTCCGCCTTGGCCGTGCCGCCCACGGTGACCGTCGTGCCGGACTCCGCGGGGGCGAGGGTCAGGGTCAGCGAGAGCGTGACCGTACCGGCGCCCCGGGACTCCGTACCGTCCGCGCGCACCGCGTAGGTGCCGTCCGCCCGGGGGCTCACCGTCAGCGTGCCCCGGTACGTGACCGAGTGCCCGCCGACCCGTAGCTTCAGGCGGCCGGCGACGGGAGCCGCACCGGCGTCCTGCTGAAGTCCCGGCACCGCGCGGGCCACCCTCACGGCGTCCGCGAGGGCCTCCCTGAGCCGGTCGGCCGGAACCGGAACGAAGACCTGGAGCTCCATGTTGGCCGAGCCTACCCAGTAGTCCCCGGAATGCACCTGCCCTGGCGGCGAACGGGAGACCGGGCCCCTGGGCCTCCGCCCTGGGAGTCCGGTCCCGCGGGGCCGCGGGCTGCGCGCCCGCGCCGAGGAACCCACCGGTGCCGAGGGGGCCGCACCAGCGCGGAGGGCACTCCTCGCTCGGGACCGCGGAGGGTGCCCGGTCCCGCGGCCGGCGCGGGCGCCCGAAGCCGTGAGGCGCCTCGGCTCGGGTCCTCAGTACTGCGGATGCGCCAGCGTCGACGGGGACAGACCCGGTACGCGGGTGAGCCGGGCCGCCGCGATGTCCGCCGTCAGGTCCGAGTCCGTCAGGGTGGAGGGGTGGCGGCCGAGGCGGGGGCGGGGGGACCTCGGGCCGGGGACGGAGAGGAGGAAGCCCCAGTCGTGGGGGGTCCGGGAGGTGCCTGCCGAGCGGTCGGGGCCGGTGGCGAAGCCGGTGTCGTGGCCGAGGACCCGGTAGGGGGTGGTGGAGAAGCCCGCCGCGCGCAGGGTCGCCTCGACGGTCCAGAAGACGCGGGGCCGCGCCGACACCGGGCCCGCGTGCACCGCGAGGCGGCCGTCCGGGGCGAGGACACGCCGGGTGAGCCCGTAGAACTCCTGGGAGTACAGCTTGGTGCTCGCGGTGATACCGGGATCGGGAAGGTCCGCGAGGACCACGTCGTACCGGCCGGCCGGTGCCCGCCGCAGCCAGGTCAGCGCGTCCGCCGTGGTGACGTGCACCCGAGGGTCGTCGTACGCGTGCGCGTTGAGGGACGAGAGGCCGGGGTCGTGGCGCGCCAACCGCACCAGACCCGCGTCCAGTTCGACCACGTCCACCCGCGAGACCCCCTTGTGCCGCAGCACCTCCCGCGCGGCCAGCCCGTCCCCGCCGCCCAGGATCAGCACCCGCCGGTGCGGCCCCGACAGCGCGGGATGGACCAGCGCGTCGTGGTACCGCCGCTCGTCGCGCCCCCCGACCCGCAGCCGCCCGTCGAGGAAGAGGTCGAGCGGCTTGCCGTCCGTACCCCCGGCGAGGACCACCTCCTGCACATCCGTCTGCGCGGCCACCCGCACGTCCGGCCCGTACACCGCGCGCCGGGCGGCCACCTCGAAGTCACCGGCGAGTACGGCGGCGGAGGCGAGCACGCCGAGCACCGCGAGCCCGGCCACGAGCAGCGTCCAGCGGGCGCGCCGGGTGAGATCGCGGCGGAACAGCCCGAGCACGAGCGCACTCCCCGCGACCACGTTCACCGACCCGGTGAGCAGCGCGCCGGTCAACTGCCCCAGGAACGGCAGGAGTACGAAGGGGAACGCCAGTCCCCCGACCAGAGCGCCCACATAGTCGGCGGCGAAGAGATCGGCCACCGCCCCGCCCGCGTCCTGCCGCCGGATGCGCTGGATCAGCTCCATCAGCAACGGCACCTCGGCCCCCACCAACAACCCGATGGCCAGCGAGAATCCGACCAGCAGACAGCGCGGCCCGTCCGCCCAGACCCCGCCCCACCCACCGGTCCACGCGAACACCGCGTACAGCGCCATCGCACTGCACCCGCCCACCAGCGCGAGCGCGGTCTCGATCGCACCGAACCCCACCGCCGCGTGCCAGCGCAGCCGTTTCGCGCCGAGCGAGCCGATACCCATGGCGAACACCATCACCGACAGCACCACGGACGCCTGGGTGACCGAGTCGCCGATCAAGTACGAGGCGAAGGCGACGAGTTCGAGCTCGTACACGAGCCCGCAGGCCGCGCAGACGAAGACGCACGCGAGCACCAGGAACCGCCCGGTACCGGGCTCGACGGGCAGCCGCGCGGGCTCGGTCCAGGGCGGGGCACCCGAGGACAGCGGGGCACCCCGGGACACGGGAGCGTGCGGATCGATCACGCTGCGACGTTACGTCACCGCAGCGGGACGCTTCGTCACCCACACGTGTGGAAACTCCCCGTCAACCTGGCCCTGTTGGTTTACCAGGCGCCCTGCCCGGCCGGGACCCGCACCCCGACGCGGGTACGGGTCGCCACCAACTGCCCGTCCTGCGGGTACGCGTGCCAGGTGCGCCACCGCACCTGGCCCTCGTGCCGCTGGGCGAGCATCGCGGTGAAGGCGTGCGGGCTGCCGGGGAAGACTCCGGCGAGTCCGTGCGGATGGTCGGAGACCAGCGCCAGCAACTCCTGGGCGCGGCCCGCGAAGGAGCCCGGCGTGAGCATCTCCACGCGCGCCGCGAAGTCGTACTCCCAGTCGCCGACGCGCTTGGCGACGCCGAGGGGCAGCGGGGTGGAGGAGCCGGGGATGCAGGCGACCGTCTCCGAACAACTGCCCCGGTCCTCCTCCAGAAGGACCTGGTGCGAGGCGCCGAGCAGCCTCAACTGCATCTTCACGCCGCTCAGTTCGAGGTCGAGGGTGGCCAGGGCCGGGAGCGGTTCGCGGCCGAGGGCCCAGGCGAGGTCTGCGGCTCGGGTGTCGGTGTAGGACGTGTTCAGGGTCGTGAGCATGGGTCGGCTCCGCTAACACACAAGGAGAGGGTCGGCACACCTCGGTGACACCGGGCGATTCGGCCAGGTCGGCCCGGCTGGAGAAGCGGTGTCCCTAGGACGTCCGAGGGCTTGAGGTGGTGTTTTAGAGGGAATCACGAACACTGGCCGTGCCACAGCGTTTTTACCCAAGTTCGGAGGGTTTCCATCCCTCAGAGGGCTCCACAGCTCAACTGTTCAACTACGGCGTACGCCCAGCGCGGAGCGGGTGGCTCCGCCGGCCCGCGCGCCCTGGGCGCCGCCCCCTGGGCGTTTCCGCCACGCGGGGGCGGCCGCGGACGGCCGGATATCGCCGCTACGACCGCCCGCGCGCTTCGGTGTCCGTGCCTCGGCGTGCGTGCCTCGGTACGCGTGCCTCGGCCTGCGCGCTCCGGTATGCGTTGCCCGGGCTGCGCGCGCTCGGGCTGTGCGTGCCCCGCGTAGCTATGGGTGCCCCGAGAGGCTGGGCGTGCCCCGCGTAGCTGCGTGCCCCGCGAGGCTGGGCGTGGCCCCGAGGGCTCAGTTGCCGCCTCCGCAGCCCCCGCCGCCACCGCAGGAGGAGCCGCCACCGCAGGAGGACCCTCCGCCGCACGACGAGTGACCGCCGCCGCAGGAGTGCCCGGAGTGCCCCCCGTGATGCCCACCGTGGTGACCCCCGCCGGAGGAGGACCCGGAGTCCCCGCCCCACACCCACCAGCTGGCCCCGCCGTCGTACGACCCGGACGACCCCGACGACACCGAGGACGACCGGCCCCGCGAGACGCGCCCCTTCTTGCCCCAGGCCCCCGACGCGCGCCGGCGCCGAGACCGCACCACGACCAGTCCGACCACGATCACCACGACCAGGAAGATGCCGACAACCATGGCGTCCCCCCTCCTTCCGTTCCCCCGAAGCGACCCCCCGTGGGCCCCCTGTCGGTCACCGCGCACCGCGCGGTGACCGGGAAATGCCCGCCCCCGAAGAACCCCAAAGCCGAGTTGAGGAACTCCAGAGCTTGGGCGGAGGATGGCCGGCATGACCTCCACCGCACGTCCGTACCTCAACCGCCGGCTCGCCGAGTTCGGGACGACCATCTTCGCCGAGATGTCCGCGCTGGCCACGGCCACCGGCGCGATCAACCTCGGACAGGGTTTCCCCGACACGGACGGCCCCGAGGAGATCAGGGAGGCGGCGGTACGGGCGCTGCGGGACGGGCGGGGGAACCAGTACCCGCCGGGTCCGGGCGTGCCGGAGCTGCGGCACGCGATCACCGCGCACCAGCTGCACCGCTACGGCCTCGCGTACGACCCCGACACCGAGGTGCTGGTCACGGCGGGCGCCACCGAGGCCATCGCGGCGGCCCTGCTCGCGCTGGTGGAGCCGGGTGACGAGGTGGTGGCGCTGGAGCCGTACTACGACTCGTACGCGGCGAGCATCGCCATGGCGGGCGGGCGGCGCGTACCGGTGACGCTGCGCCCGGCCGAGGACCGCTTCCGGCTGGACCTGGACGAGCTGCGCGCGGCCGTCACCGACCGCACCCGGCTGCTGCTGATCAACACCCCGCACAACCCCACCGGCACGGTCCTCACCCGCGAGGAGCTGACCGCGATCGCCGAGCTGGCGGTCGAGCGGGACCTGCTGGTGGTGACGGACGAGGTGTACGAGCACCTGGTCTTCGACGACGCCGAGCACCTCCCGCTCGCGGGCTTCCCCGGCATGCGCGACCGCACGGTGACGATCGGCTCGGCCGGCAAGACGTTCTCCTTCACGGGCTGGAAGGTCGGCTGGGTGACGGCGGCTCCCGCCCTGGTCAGCGCGGTCCGCTCGGCGAAGCAGTACCTCACCTACGTCTCCGCGGGCCCCTTCCAGTACGCGGTCGCCGAGGCCCTCGCCCTGCCCGACTCCTACTTCGACGGCTTCCGCCGCGACATGCTCGCCCGCCGCGACATCCTCGCCACCGGCCTCGCGGAGGCGGGCTTCGGCGTCTTCCGCCCCGCTGGCACCTACTTCGTCACCACCGACATCCGCCCTCTCGGCGAGAAGGACGGCTTCGCCTTCTGCCGGGCCCTCCCCGAACGCGCCGGCGTGGTGGCCATCCCCAACGCCGTCTTCTACGACGACCGCGAGGCCGGCGCGCCGTTCGTACGGTTCGCGTTCTGCAAGAAGCCGGAGATCCTCCAGGAAGCCACGGACCGCCTGCGCCGTATGGCGTGAGAACGGAACGGCCGAGGGCCGGGGCAGCGAGCTGCGCCCCGGCCCTCGGCCGTGTGCGGGTCAGGCAGTGGGGTGGACTACTCCACGTCCCCGCCCGAGTCCTCCGCGTCGTCGATCTCCTGCTCCAGGCCGAGCTGCTCGGCGAGCCACTTGTCGAACTCGATGGCCGCGCGGACCCAGCTCACCACGGAGGAGACGAAGTGGTTGAGGTCGACGCCCGTGCCGATCAGCATCTGCGCCTCGCCGATGAGGCGGACGGTGCCGTCGTCGTGGGTGTGGGTGTAGACCTTGGGCCACAGGGTGCGCCGGTTCCAGTCGTCGACCGACTCGAGCAGCCGCGTCTTCTCCTCGATCTGGTGCGGGCGGTCGTAGAAGGTCCGCACCGAGAAGACGGCCTGCTCGTCCTCGCCGCGGAACATGAAGTACGTGCGGAACTGCTCCCAGGGCGCCGCGAGGTCGCCCTCCTCGTCCACGACGTACTTCAGCTCCATCTGGTCCAGGAGCTGCTTCACGAGGTCCTGATCCGGGAGGACGGGGCCCGCCGGTCCCTGCGGCTGCTGCTCGGGCTGGCCCCCGAAGTTCGGAATCGAGGACGGGTCGATGCTCACCGTGGTTCTCCTTCGTACGGAATTCCGCCATCCTCCCCCAGAGGGGGAGGTCCGTGGCAAGCCCCGGCGCGGCCTGTCAGCCACGGGCGGACAGCCCTGCGCCGTACGGGGCTCTCAGCGGCGAGTACCACCCTCAGCGCTCTTCCATTCGTTCCACGAGCTGCCATACACCGGTCGACGGGTTCCGGGCGTAATCCTGCCCGCTGGAGTCCAGCCGGCGGGCACGCTCCGTCGCCTCGGTTCGGCCGTCTTGGTACACAGCGAAGTCGATGCGCGTCTTGTCGTACCCCGGCACGTGCTTGCGCAGGATTGGCAGCAGGGCCTTGTACGTCGCCGCGTGGGCCGTGTGCGCGGCGAAGTGGAGCAGCAGCCACAGTTCGAAGCACGGGTGGGAGACCGCCACCCGGATGCCCGCGCGGCGTGCGGTGGCGACGGCCGCCGACACGTCGGGGAACTGGTCCACGTCGAAGACGCACCAGACCTCGTCGAAGCTGTCCTTACCGAGGCTGCGCTGGGTCTTGGCGTAGGCGACCAACTGCGTGGGGGAGCACGCCTTGCCTCGCACGACGACGGACACAGCGGGATTTCGTAACTGTTCGCGCAGGCCCTGGAAGTACTGGCGTTCGGTCTCCTTGCTGCCGCAGACGATCAGCAGCGTGCGCGCCGAGCGCCGGACGGGGCCGCGTCGGCGGCCCGATCCCTCACGCGGAAACGGCCTTGCCACGTGCCCCCCAGTACTGCTTGACCATGTCCTCGAAGGCCCCGTCGGGGAGCAGCGGCACCGCGCCGTAGCTTCCCGCCAGATAGCGCCGCTCGAAGTTCTCCCCCTTGCGCGGCTTGAAGTCACTCAGCGGGTACAGCTCCGAAGCTCCGGTCGCCGCGTCCTTCTCCACGAACCAGATCTGGTCACGGCGCAGCACCTCTTCGCCGAGCATGGTGCCGAGGAGCGATGCGTCGTGTGTGGTGAAGACCAGCTGGGCGCCGAGCGGGTTCATTTCGGCGCTCTGGAAGAGCTTGACGAGCTTGGCGGTCAGCAAAGGGTGCAGGCTGACATCGACCTCGTCGATCCACAGTTGCGAGCCACGGCCGATCGCGAGAAGCGAGAAGGTGACCAAGGTGAGCCAGGTCTTTGTTCCGGCGGACTCGTCCTCGGCCGTCAGCAAGAACTCCTCGTCTTCGACCCGGTGGACGAATCGAAGCGACTTGCTCATGGACCGCGTGAGCGATGCCGTGAACTCGTCGCTGAGGCCCGCCTGAGTCTGCAGTCGCATGAACTCGGCGGCGTAACGCTGGAGTCCTGGATCGTCCTCCTGGCTCGGCCGCACGCCGTGCACTCCGAGATCCGCAGCCGCCAGCAGTTCCTCGGCCCGCGCGATACCCATCCTCTCGAAGAAGTCGAACACTTCCGCGGTGATGGAGCCTGCCGTCGGCAGCGCCTGCCGCATCTTGTCATCGACAACCGCGACCCCCTGCAGGGCCTCCCACACGGCACTCAACCTCGCGTGTCCGGACTGCGCGGCGGCGGAAAGGTACAGACTGTTGGCCCGCATGATCCGCTCAGCAGCGACCCGCTCGCCGGTGAGCGAGGCTCCGAACGTCACCGCGCCGCCCTTGCGCTCGAAGAGGACGCGCTTGCGGGCCTTCGGGTAGGAGTAGAGCCATTCCTCCTCGATAGCCCCGTCACCGGCGCTGAAGCCGTAGACATGGCGGACCCCGTCGATCAGTAGATCCACCGCGTAGCTCGACGGTTCGCGCCTGCTGTCGTGATCCAGGAGGAAGGGACGGCGCTTCACCGGCTCGTCCGGAAGCCAGCGGGCCTGGGAATCCCGCACGACGCGCAGGAAGAACTGGTACGCGTTCATCACCGTCGACTTACCCGAGGCGTTGGCACCATAGATCGCCGCCACGGGCAGTGCGGGGCGGTCAGCGTCATAAGCAGGAACGAAGTTCAGCTCCTGCGGATCACGCAGCGAGCCGTGATTGGCCACTCTGAAACTCAAAAGCACGTCATGACCCCCACTTCCCGCTTTGTGAACAAGTGAATCTCACATCTGCCACTGAACAAATGCTAGCTTCTGGCTCTCCATGCGAAAAGGCCCGCCACCCAAACGGGGAAGCGGGCCTTTTCACGCCATCCGGTCAGAGCGACTTACCCGTCGCCGGGGCCACCTTCAGGCCGCCCTCCGCGCGGTCCACGCGGACCGTGTCGCCGTCCTTGATCTCGCCGGAGAGGATCTCCTTGGCGAGCCGGTCGCCGATGGCCGTCTGGACCAGGCGGCGCAGCGGGCGCGCGCCGTACGCCGGGTCGTTGCCCTCCTCGGCGAGCCAGGCCAGCGCCTCGGGCGTGACGTCGAGGGTGAGGCGCCGCTCCGCCAGCCGGCGGCCGAGCCGGTCGATCTGGAGGCGGGCGATCCGGGCCAGCTCCGCCTCGCTGAGCGCGGAGAACACCACGAGGTCGTCCAGCCGGTTCAGGAACTCCGGCTTGAACGAGGCCCGCACCGTGTCCAGCACCCGCTGCCGCTTCTCCGCCTCGTCCAGCGCCGGGTCGACCAGGTACTGGCTGCCCAGGTTGGAGGTGAGCACCAGGATGGTGTTGCGGAAGTCGACCGTACGGCCCTGGCCGTCCGTCAGGCGGCCGTCGTCCAGCACTTGGAGCAGGATGTCGAAGACCTCGGGGTGCGCCTTCTCCACCTCGTCCAGCAGCACCACGCTGTACGGGCGCCGCCGCACGGCCTCGGTGAGCTGGCCGCCCTCCTCGTAGCCGACGTAGCCGGGAGGCGCGCCGACCAGACGGGCGACGCTGTGCTTCTCGCCGTACTCCGACATGTCGATGCGGATCATCGCCCGCTCGTCGTCGAAGAGGAAGTCCGCGAGCGCCTTGGCCAGTTCCGTCTTGCCGACGCCGGTCGGGCCGAGGAACAGGAAGGAGCCGGTGGGCCGGTCCGGGTCCGCGACCCCGGCGCGCGAGCGGCGCACCGCGTCGGCGACGGCCTGCACGGCCTCGCTCTGGCCGATGAGCCGCTTGCCCAGCTCGTCCTCCATGCGCAGCAGCTTCTGCGTCTCGCCCTCCAGCAGGCGGCCGGCCGGGATGCCGGTCCAGGCGGCGACGACGTCCGCGATGTCGTCGGAGCCGACCTCCTCCTTGACCATGGTGTCCCGCGCGGCCTCCTCCTCGGCCGCCGAGGCGGCCTCCAGTTCCTTCTCCAGCTCGGGGATCTGCCCGTACAGCAGCTTGGAGGCGGTGTCGAAGTCACCGTCGCGCTGCGCGCGTTCGGCCTGGCCGCGCAGGTCGTCCAGGCGCTCCTTCAGCTCACCGACGCGGTTGAGGGACTGCTTCTCCTTCTCCCAGCGGGCGGTGAGCCCGCGCAGCTCCTCCTCCTTGTCGGCGAGGTCGCGGCGCAGCCGCTCCAGACGCTCGCGGGAGGCCGGGTCGGTCTCCTTGCCGATCGCCAGCTCCTCCATCCGCAGCCGGTCGACCCCGCGCTGGAGCTCGTCGATCTCCACCGGGGAGGAGTCGATCTCCATGCGCAGCCGGGACGCGGCCTCGTCCACGAGGTCGATCGCCTTGTCGGGCAGGAAGCGGGAGGTGATGTACCGGTCGGACAGGGTCGCGGCGGCCACCAGCGCGCTGTCCGCGATCTGCACCTTGTGGTGCGCCTCGTACCGCCCCTTCAGACCGCGCAGGATCGCGATGGTGTCCTCGACACTCGGCTCGGCCACCAGCACCTGCTGGAAGCGCCGCTCCAGCGCCGGGTCCTTCTCGATCCGCTCGCGGTACTCGTCCAGCGTCGTCGCGCCGACCATGCGCAGCTCGCCGCGGGCCAGCATCGGCTTGAGCATGTTGCCCGCGTCCATCGCGGAGTCGCCCCCGGCGCCCGCGCCGACGACGGTGTGCAGCTCGTCGATGAAGGTGATGACCTGCCCGTCGGAGTCCTTGATCTCCGAGAGCACGGCCTTGAGCCGCTCCTCGAACTCACCGCGGTACTTGGCGCCCGCGACCATCGCGCCGAGGTCCAGCGAGACCAGCCGCTTGTCCTTCAGGGACTCCGGCACGTCGCCCTTGACGATGCGCTGGGCCAGCCCCTCGACCACGGCGGTCTTGCCGACGCCCGGCTCACCGATGAGGACGGGGTTGTTCTTGGTGCGGCGGCTCAGCACCTGCACGACCCGGCGGATCTCCTGGTCCCGGCCGATGACCGGGTCGAGGCGGCCCTCCCGGGCGGCGGCGGTGAAGTCGGTGCCGAACTTCTCCAGGGCCTTGTACTGACCCTCGGGGTCGGCGGTGGTCACGCGGCGTCCTCCTCTGGCCTTCTGAAAGGCGTCTTGCAGCTTCTTGGCGGTGGCTCCCTGCTCCCGGAGCACGTCCCCGGCGGCGCCGCCCTTCGCGGCGAGACCGGTCACCAGGTGTTCGGTGGAGAGGTAGTCGTCCCCGAGGTCCCCGGCGCGCTCGTCGGCGTCCGCGAGGACGGCGAGCAGCTCCCGGCTGGGCTGCGGGGGCGCGACCGTGGAGCCGGTGACGCTGGGCAGCGCGGCGAGCGCGCGCTCGGCCCCGGCGCGCACGGCGGCCGGGTCGGCGCCGACGGCGGCGAGCAGGTCGGTGATGTTCTCGTTGTCCTGGCCCGCGAGCAGCGCCAGCAACAGGTGAGCGGGCGTCAGGTCGGGGTGCCCCTCCGTCACGGCCCGCTGGCTTGCGGCGTTGATCGCGTCCCGGCTCCTGTTGGTCAGCTCGGCGTCCACGTGCGTGTTCTCCCCTTCCGCCACTGCTCCACTGATGACTTAACCAGTGTACACAAACTTGAGTCGGGTGCGCTCAATTAAGCGCGGGGAACTTCAGGTTGGCTAGGTTTCGGCCATGCCCTCATACTCCGTGGACCTGGACGCACCGGACGAGTCGTACGTCGCCTTCTGGCGGGAGCGGCACCTGAGCACGCTCACCACCCTGCGCCCGGACGGCAGCCCGCACGTGGTGCCGGTGTGCGTGACCTGGGACCCCGAGGCCGGCGTCGCCCGCGTCATCACCAGCGGCACCAGCACCAAGGCGGCGCTGGTCCGCGCGGCCGGGGCGGAGGGCGCGCGGGTGGCGGTGTGCCAGGTGGACGGCCGGCGCTGGGCCACGCTGGAGGGGCGGGCGCGGGTGCGCGAGGACCGCGAGGCGGTCGCGGAGGCGGAACGGCGCTTCACCGAGCGGTACGGCCGCGAGCCCCGGGAGAACCCGCTGCGGGTCGCCCTGGAGATCCGGGTGGAACGCGCGCTCGGACGCGGCTGAAGAGTTCCGGCCACGTGGCCGGAGGGCCGAAACCCCGAAATATGCGCAGAAACTGCAGCGGCGTCACCGTGTTCAGGTCACGGTGACGCCGCTGCGGGGGGAAGTACCTGAGGCGATCTTTTACGACGGGGGAATCGCGTCAGGCACTGCGGGGGGTGGCAGTTGTGGTCCTGAGGTCGGCGACCTCGGGCTCCGCGAGACGGTGGTCCCGCTGGTCCAGATTGACGAAGATCATGCCGTACCGGACGGCACACCGCACCGGCTGCGGCGCGCCGCGTGGCTTGCGCAGGCAGCGGTACGCCCGTACGTCCTCGTCCTCGTCCCGGGTGACCACCACCGGCTCGCCGAACACCGTCACCATCAACGAGTCGCCGCTGTGGGGGATGGCGGTGACCAGGTCGATGAAGTGCCAGCCGGAGCGGTAGGCGGTGGCCATCTCACGACGGAAGGAGCGGTCGTCGGGAGGCGTGGTCATGGTGATCAGTCCCACCGCGTGTCGAGCGGGGCGACGTCCCACCTCGTGTCCGCGGGTGTGGTGTCCCACCTGGTGTCCGCCGGCGTGGTGTCCCACCGGGTGTCCTGAACGCCCGCCGCTCGCACGGCCCCCCCGTCACCCGGCGAGTGCGCGCTCGTCGCACCGGAGAGGCCCGCCAGTGTTCCGACGGCCGCAACGGCGGAGAGAGCGGCAACAAGCGCCGAGCGAAGCATTCTGTTACGCATGGTCGGCTTCGTCCTCACTTGAAAGTCCCCTCTTCCCCCGTCGAATTAGACGATGGCTCATTCAGGCACATCATCGCCACACGATCGGTGCATCATGTTCCTGCATGTTCAGGACCCTGGGGGGTGGAGATTTGGCAACAAACGGGACAGAGGCGACACATCCCCACGCGGTGACAGAGATGTGCGCGGAAGGAAGCCGCCTCTACGCGAGCGCGCTGCGCACCGGCCGCATCCCGCGCGCGGACGCCGAGGCGGCTCCGTGCCTGATGGAGTTCGCCCTGCTCCACCCCGACCCGGACGATCCCGGCTGGCTGCGGCCGGTGGCGCCGGCCGTCGCGCTGGCCCAGCGGCTGACCCCCATCGAGCGGGAGATCGCCGAGCGGCGGCGCCGGTCCATCGTGCTCTCCGAGATCTTCGAACCGTTCATGACGCTGAGCGCCCGCGAGGACGCGCCCACGCACGCCATCACCGTCCTGGAGGGCCTGGACCGCATCAACGCGGCCCTGGACCTCGCCACCGGCCAGTGCCGCACCGAGGTGCTCACCGTGCAGCCCGGCGGCCGCCGCAGCCCCGAGAACCGCCTCCTGGAGGCACTGGACCGCGACCGCCCGCTGATCGAGCGCGGGGTGCGCATCCGCACCCTGTACCAGCACACCGCCCGCTACAGCGCCGACCGCCTCGCCTACGTGGACCGCTTCACCGACGGCAAGGCCGAGTACCGCACCATCGACGAACTGGTCGAGCGGCTGATCATCTGCGACGAGACGGTGGCCTTCATCCCGGTCCGCGAGGACCGCCAGGTCGCCCTGGAGCTGCGCCACCCCGGCCTGGTGCGGTACCTGGTCAAGGTCTTCGAGTTCATGTGGAGCCGCGCGGTCCCGCTGAGCGCCGGCACGCCCTACGGGACCGCCCCGGACGGCATCACCGACATCCAGCACTCCATCGCCAAGCTGCTGGTGGAGGGACATGTCGACGAGGCCATCGCACGGCGCCTCGGGATGAACGTCCGCACCTGCCGCGCCCACATCGCCAAGCTGGCCACGGCGCTGGGCAGCGGCAGCCGGGCCCAGCTCGGCTATCTGATCGCCCGCTCCGGGATGCTCAAGGAAGCGGACTAGGGCCGGTCAGGGGGCGTGCGCGCCCTCCGCGGGGGCGGGCGCCGGTCCGTGCGAGGGACCGTCCAGCCCCACCTGGGCGATCCGGACGCCGAGCTGGGTACGGCTGGCCGCGCCCAGGGTGTCCGAGAGCCGGGCGATGTGCGCGCGGCAGGTGCGCACGCTGATGCCGAGCCGCTCGGCGATCACCGCGTCCTGGTGGCCCTCGGCGAGCAGCGCGGCGATGGCGCGTTCGCGGTGCGAGATGCCCTCGATGCCGGTGTCGGGCAGCGGGGCGGTGAGCGGGATCGCCAGCCGCCACAGCCGCTCGAAGACCGTCACCAGGTACTCCACCAGCGCCGGGTGGCGCAGTTCCAACGCCATCGTGCGGTCGGTGTTGGCGGGGATGAAGGCCACCGTGCGGTCGAAGAGGATGAGCCGGTCGATGACCTCGTCCAGCGTGCGGGCCTCCACCGTGTCGCCCATCAGCTCCAGGTAGTTGAGCAACCCCTGGCCGTGCCGGGCGACATGGGTGTACAGATCGCGCATCCGGACGCCCCGGCCCCGCAGTTCGAGCGCGCGGTGCAGTCCCTCGGTCAGCTCGGCCTCGCGCCGGATGCCGCCGGGCTGCACGGTGAGCACCTCGGTCGCGCACCGCTCGGTCGCCTCGTCCATCGCGGCCTGGATACGGGTGAGTCCGTCCAGCACCCGGATCGCGGAGCCCTCACCCGGTGTGCCGAGGGCGGGCAGGTGACGGCCGAGCCCGGCGTACCGGTCGAACGCGGCGACCGCCGAGCCCATCCGGCGCCGGCTCTCGGTGACCTCGTCGTAGACCCCGCGCAGCAGCCGCGTCATCACCTCCTGCGGGGAGGTGGGGACCAGCCAGTCCATGTCGTCGGGGTCGGGGTGCAGCAGGGCCAGCTCCAGCAGGCAGGGCACCGGCTCCGCGTCCGCGCGGGGCACCCGGCCCCGGCGCACGGCACGGGAGTACACGCGGTCCCCCTGCCCGCACAGCCGGTCGGCACCGTGGGGATGCTCCTCCGTCGCGTGCCCGGCCATCGCCCATTCCACCCCCGGTCGCCGCCACTTCGCAGCGCAACTATGCGCGGCGCCGCCCGCCTCCGCAACACGGCTCCTTCTGCCCCGTGCACCGCGAAACACCGGTATGCCCGGATCGCCGAGGGCCGGACGGCACCCGAAAAGGGAGGCGGCCCCGCCGTCACCGGGGCCGCCTCCCTCACCTGTCTCCGGGTCGCTCCCCGGCCGCGTCTCCGCGCGTCAGCGCAGGCCCGCGGCGGCGCAGGCCGACTTGTAGGGGGCGGTGCAGATCTGGGCGACGGTGTAGATGCCGTCCTCCACGACCGTCTCCTTGATCTTGCTCTTGGTCAGCGCGGTCACCTGGACCAGCTTGGCCGGGATCTGCTTGTCGGTGGGGCTGTCGACGCGGTCCTGGGTGAGGGCGTCGAACTGGATGTCCTTGCCCTGGACCTTGGCGACGGCCATCTGCGCCGCCGCCTCGGCCTCGTCCGGGTAGGACTTGTAGACGCTCATGTACTGCTGGCCCGCCAGGATGCGCTGCACACCGTCCAGTTCGGCGTCCTGGCCGGTGATCGGGGGCAGGCTGGTGACGCCGGCGTTCTTCAGGGCCTTGATGACGCCGGCGGCCATGCCGTCGTTGGCGGAGTAGACGGCGGCGATGTTGTCCTTGCCGATCCGGCCGATCGCCTCGGTCATGTTGGCCTGGGCGTTCTCCGGCTTCCAGTCCTTGGTGTCGAAGCTCTCCGCGATCGTCACCTTGCCGCTCAGCTCGGAGAGCGCGCCCTCCTTGAACTGCTTGGCGTTGGGGTCGGTGGGCGAGCCGTTCATCATCACGATCTTGTCGGAGAGCCCGGCACCCGAACCCAGCCGCTCCAGCAGGGAACGGCCCTGCACCTCGCCGACCAGCTCGTTGTCGAAGGAGATGTACGCCTGGATCGGGCCCTCGGCGAGGCGGTCGTAGGCGATGACGGGGATGCCCGCGTCCTTGGCCTTCTTCACGGTCGGTGCGATCGCGTGCGCGTCGACGGCGTCCAGCAGGATGACGTTGACCTTCTCGTCGATCATCCGCTGCATCTGCTCGGCCTGCTGACCGGCGTCCGCGTCGGCGTTGGCGTACTCGACCTTGCCCTTCTTGTGCGTCAGTTCGGCCACCTTGCTCTTGATGATGGGGTAGTCGAACTTGTCGTAGCGGGTGTTCGCCTTCTCCGGCAGCAGCAGGCCGACGGTGACCTGGTCGCCCATGGTCGGGCTCGCGCTCGCGTCGTCTCCCGCCGCGTTCAGGACGCCGCAGCCGGCGAGCGGGAGGACCATCGTGGAGACGGCCACGGACATGGCGATACGGCGCATTCGGGGGCTCACTTCAGGTGCGTTCCGACGGGGTGCTGCGTGCTACCCGGGTGTCTGAAAAGACAACGCGGAGGCGCCCTGTGGCGTCAAGCAAAACAACTTAACGAGATGGCAACACCACGCTGCGTTCAGCCGGTGAAGACCTGGCGGAACCTTGCGGAACCCGCCGTAAACACCCTTCACAACCTCCCCGCGCGGACCGCGTGTTACGTACACACAGGCGAACGAAGTCAGCCACGCGGTGAACGTCTGCCTCCCGAACGAGCGGAGGGGCCGGGAGGCTTGTGCCTCCCGGCCCCTTCCACGGTGCTCGGATACGTCAGTCCGCGGACTGCTGCCGCTTCGGCCGCCACACCACCAGCGCGCTGGTCTGCTGGACCTCCTGGTACGGGACCAGGTCGCGCCGGTAGGAGGCGTGCACGGCGGCCTCGCGCTGACGCATCGTCGCCGCCGCGCCGTCCAGCGCCGACTCCAGCTCCGCCACGCGGGACTGGAGGGCCGCGACGTGGTTCTCCAGTTCGATGATGCGCTTGATGCCGGCCAGGTTGATGCCCTCGTCCTGCGACAACTGCTGCACCTGGCGGAGCAGTTCGATGTCACGGGCCGAATAGCGCCGCCCGCGCCCCGCCGTGCGGTCCGGGGAGACCAGACCGAGGCGGTCGTACTGCCGGAGCGTCTGCGGATGGAGTCCGGAGAGCTGCGCGGCGACCGAGATGACGTAGACCGGGGTCTCCTCGGTCAGCTCGTACGGGTTACGCCGACGACCTGGTGTGTCCATCGGGCTCATTCTCCCTTCGCGGCCTCGAACAGCTCCGCCCGCGGGTCCTCGTCCGCAGTCGCCTCGCGATACGCCTCCAGCGCGTCACGAGCCTTCCCCGAGAGGTCCTTCGGGACACTCACCTCCACGGTGATCAGCAGATCGCCGTGGCTGCCGTCCTTGCGCGCCGCGCCCTTGCCCCGCGCCCGCATGGTGCGGCCGTTGGGCGTGCCGGGCGGCAGCTTCAGGGTGACCGGGGACCCGCCGAGGGTGGGCACCCGCACCTCGCCGCCGAGCGCCGCCTCGGTGAAGGTGACCGGGACGGTGACGGTGAGGTTGTCGCCCTTGCGGCCGAACACCTTGTGCTCGCCCACATGGACGGTGACGTACAGATCGCCCGCCGGACCGCCGCGCTCGCCGGGCGCGCCCTTGCCGCGCAGCCGGATGCGCTGCCCGTCGGTGACACCCGCCGGGATGCGGACCTGCATGGTGCGCGAGGACTTGGCCCGGCCGCTGCCGCTGCACTCGGCGCAGGGGTGCTCGGCGATCAGGCCGCGGCCCTTGCAGTCGGGGCACGGGTCGGTGAGCGAGAAGCCGCCGCCCGAGCCCCGGGCGACCTGCCCGGTGCCGACGCAGGTCGGGCACACGCGCGGTGTGCCGTTCTTGTCGCCGGTGCCCGAACACGCCTTGCAGGGCGCCTGGGAGGTCATCCTGAGCGGTACGGTCGCGCCCTCGATCGCCTCGGTGAAGCTGAGCGTCACCTCGGTGTCGACGTCCTGCCCCCGGCGCGGCTGGGTACGGGTGGTACCCGCGCCGCCCCGGTTGAACAGGCCGCCGAAGACGTCGCCCAGGCCGCCGCCGAAGCTGCCGCTCTGCGCGCCGCCCGCACCGCCGGCGCCCCCGAAGAGGTCGCCGAGGTCGAAGTTGAACTGACCGCCGCCCGCGCCCGGCCCCGGCCGGAAACCGCCGTTGCCGAACAGGGCCCGCGCGTCGTCGTACTCCTTGCGCTTCTTGGGGTCGCCGAGGACGTCGTTCGCCTCGGAGATCTCCTTGAAGCGCTCTTCGGCGCGGGTGTTGCCCTTGTTGGCGTCCGGGTGGAACTCGCGGGCGAGCTTCCGGTACGCCTTCTTGATCTCGGCCTCGGTGGCGTCCTTGGGGACGCCGAGGACCTTGTAGAAGTCCTTCTCGATGAAGTCCTTGGTACTCATCCCCGACGTCCCTCCTTCCGGACCTGCATGCTTTCCGTGATTACGTCAGCCCTCCTCCGGGCCACCGTTCTCCTTGTCGTCGGCCGCGCTCTCCTCGGCCTCCTCCGCCTTGACGGTCTGCGCGCCGGGCTGCGGCTCGGCGACGGCCACCCGCGCGGGGCGGATGGTGCGCTCACCGATGCGGTAACCGGGCTGGAGGATGGCCACGCACGTCGTCTCGGTGACGTCGGGCGCGTAGGAGTGCATCAGGGCTTCGTGGATCGTCGGGTCGAAGGGCTCGCCCTCCTTGCCGAACTGCATGAGGCCCATCTTGGCCGCCACGGTCTCCAGCGACTCGGCGACCGACTTGAAGCCGCCGAGCAGTTCGCCGTGCTCCCGCGCGCGGCCGATGTCGTCCAGCACGGGCAGCAGCTCGGTCAGGAGGTTCGCGATGGCGACCTCCTTGACCGCGACGCGGTCGCGCTCGACGCGGCGGCGGTAGTTCTGGTACTCGGCCTGGAGCCGCTGGAGGTCGGCCGTGCGCTCACCGAGCGCCGTCCGCACCTGGTCCAGCTGCGCCACCAGACCGGCGTCCGCAGTTGCGTCCCCCGCCGGGGCCGCCTCCTTCTCGGAGGCGGCCTTCGGCTCGGCGTCGTCGGGGTTCGCGCCGGAGGGGACGTCGGGCTTCTCCTCGAAGCCCGGGGTCTCCTCCGTCACGCGGCACCGTCCTTGCGCTCGTCGTCGACGATCTCGGCGTCCACGACGTCGTCGTCCTTGGCCTCACCGGCGTCGGCGGACGGACCGCCGGCGGCCTGGGCGCCCTGGGCGTCGGCGTACATGGCCTGGCCGAGCTTCTGCGAGACGGCCGCGACCTTCTCGGTGGCCGTACGGATCTCGGCGCTGTCCTCGCCCTTGAGCTTCTCCTTCAGCTCGGCGACAGCCTCCTCGACCTCGGTCTTGATCTCGCCCGGGACCTTGTCCTCGTTGTCCTTGAGGAACTTCTCGGTCTGGTAGACGAGCTGCTCGCCCTGGTTGCGGGACTCGGCGGCCTCGCGGCGGGCGTGGTCCTCCTCCGCGTACTTCTCCGCCTCCTGGCGCATGCGGTCGACCTCGTCCTTCGGCAGCGAGGAGCCGCCGGTGACGGTCATCTTCTGCTCCTTGCCCGTGCCCAGGTCCTTCGCGGTCACGTGCATGATGCCGTTGGCGTCGATGTCGAAGGCGACCTCGATCTGCGGGACACCGCGCGGGGCCGGCGGCAGACCGGTCAGCTCGAACATCCCGAGCTTCTTGTTGTACGCCGCGATCTCGCGCTCGCCCTGGTAGACCTGGATCTGGACGGAGGGCTGGTTGTCCTCGGCGGTGGTGAAGATCTCGGACCGCTTGGTCGGGATCGTCGTGTTCCGCTCGATGAGCTTGGTCATGATGCCGCCCTTGGTCTCGATACCGAGGGACAGCGGGGTGACGTCGAGGAGCAGGACGTCCTTGACCTCGCCCTTGAGGACACCGGCCTGGAGGGCCGCGCCGATGGCGACGACCTCGTCCGGGTTGACGCCCTTGTTGGCCTCGTTGCCGCCGGTCAGTTCCTTGACCAGCTCGGCGACGGCCGGCATACGGGTCGAACCGCCGACGAGGACCACGTGGTCGATCTCGCCGAGCTGGATGCCCGCGTCCTTGATGACGTTGTGGAACGGCGTCTTGCAGCGCTCCAGGAGGTCGGCGGTGAGCTGCTGGAACTGGGCGCGGGTGAGCTTCTCGTCCAGGTGCAGCGGGCCCTCGGCGGACGCCGTGATGTAGGGCAGGTTGATCGAGGTCTCCGTGGAGGAGGACAGCTCGATCTTGGCCTTCTCGGCGGCCTCACGGAGGCGCTGGAGGGCCATCTTGTCCTTGGCGAGGTCCACGCCGTGGCCGGCCTTGAACTGCTGGACCAGGTAGTCGACGACGCGCTGGTCCCAGTCGTCACCACCGAGGTGGTTGTCACCGTTGGTGGCCTTCACCTCGACGACGCCGTCACCGATCTCCAGCAGCGACACGTCGAAGGTGCCGCCACCGAGGTCGAAGACCAGGATGGTCTGGTCGTCCTTGTCGAGGCCGTACGCGAGGGCGGCGGCGGTCGGCTCGTTGACGATGCGCAGGACGTTCAGACCCGCGATCTCACCGGCCTCCTTGGTCGCCTGACGCTCGGAGTCGTTGAAGTACGCCGGGACGGTGATGACCGCGTCGGTCACCTTCTCGCCCAGGTAGGACTCGGCGTCGCGCTTCAGCTTCTGCAGGATGAAGGCGGAGATCTGCTGCGGGTTGAAGTCCTTCCCGTCGAGCTGGATCTTCCAGTCGGTGCCCATGTGGCGCTTCACCGAGCGGATGGTCCGGTCCACGTTCGTGACCGCCTGGCGCTTGGCGACCTCGCCGACGAGCACCTCACCGTTCTTCGCGAAGGCGACGACGGACGGCGTGGTCCGGGCACCCTCGGCGTTGGTGATGACGGTGGGCTCGCCGCCCTCCAGAACGCTGACGACGGAGTTAGTCGTGCCCAGGTCGATGCCGACCGCACGTGCCATGGTTGATTCCTCCAGAGGACTTGAGTGGGACTGACTCAAGTGTGCCACTCCGATGGCGCGGGGTCAACAGACATGAGCCGACCGGACTCAACTCTTATATGGCGCTTATATGCAAGGCGGCATTCGGCCTGCGGGGGCGGGTTCCCCCGTCCCGGCGAAGGCAACCCTCAGCGACCCATCTCACCCCGCGCCGTGCTGCATCGCGCAGGAGGATGGGGGTAGTCTCAGACGGACTGCATAAGTTACCGCTTAGTAATTTCGAGGCCGCCTCAGGAGCCCCTCATGCAACTCGCCGCGATCATCGTGTCGCTGGTCCTGACCGTGGTCGGTGTCGCGCTGCTCGCCCGGGCCATCGGACAGTTCGTCCGGTACTTCAAGCTGGGCCAGCCCGTCCCCGCCGGTACCCGGACCGACAACCCGTACCAGCGCAGCGTGACGCTGGTGCGGGAGTTCCTCGGCCACACCCGGATGAACAAGTGGGGCATCGTCGGTGTGGCCCACTGGTTCGTCGCCGTGGGCTTCCTGACGCTGCCGCCGACCCTGGCCCAGGCGTTCGGCCAGCTCTTCAAGGCCGACTGGACGCTGCCCTTCATCGGCGACTTCCTGCCCTTCGAGCTGTACATCGAGTTCATCGGTGTGATGACCGTGCTCGGCATCGCCGTGCTCATGGTCATCCGGCTGCTGAGCCTGCCCAGCCGCCCGGGCCGCAAGTCCCGCTTCGCCGGGTCCAAGGCCGGCCAGGCGTACTTCGTCGAGTACGTCATCCTCACCATCGGCCTGGCGATCTACACCCTGCGCGGCCTCGAGGGCGCCCTGCACCACGTGGACCACTACGAGGCGGCCTACTTCGCCTCGTACCCGCTGGTCCTCGCCTTCAAGGCGCTGAGCGTCACCACACTGCAGAACCTGGTCTACCTGGTCGCCATGATCAAGATCGGGACCTCGTTCATCTGGATGATCGTGGTCTCGCTCAACACCAACATGGGTGTGGCCTGGCACCGCTTCCTCGCGTTCCCGAACATCTGGTTCAAGCGGGAGGCGGACGGCGGCGTCGCCCTCGGCGGCCTCAGGCCGATGACCTCCGGCGGCAAGCCGATCGACTTCACCGACCCGGGTGAGGACGACGTCTTCGGCGTCTCCCAGGTCGAGCAGTTCTCCTGGAAGGGCCTGCTGGACTTCTCCACCTGCACCGAGTGCGGCCGCTGCCAGTCGCAGTGCCCCGCGTGGAACACCGGCAAGCCGCTCTCCCCGAAGCTGCTGATCATGTCGCTGCGGGACCACGCCCACGCCAAGGCGCCCTACCTGCTCGCGGGTGGCGGCAAGACCATGGAGGGCGACGAGAAGGCGTCCGAGGAGCAGCTCGCGAACGTGCCCGCCGCGGCCCTCGCCGAGGCGGAGCGCCCGCTCATCGGCACCGCCGAGGAGAACGGCGTCATCGACCCGGACGTGCTGTGGTCCTGCACCACCTGCGGCGCCTGTGTCGAGCAGTGCCCGGTGGACATCGAGCACGTCGACCACATCGTCGACATGCGCCGCTACCAGGTGATGATCGAGTCCGCGTTCCCGTCCGAGGCGGGCACGATGCTCAAGAACCTGGAGAAGAAGGGCAACCCCTGGGGCCTGGCCAAGAAGCAGCGCCTGGAGTGGACCAAGGAGGTCGACTTCGAGGTCCCGGTGGTCGGCAAGGACATCGAGGACCTGTCCGAGGTCGAGTACCTCTACTGGGTCGGCTGTGCCGGTGCCCTGGAGGACCGCGCCAAGAAGACGACCAAGGCGTTCGCCGAGCTGCTGCACATCGCGGGCGTCAAGTTCGCCATCATGGGCGGCGACGAGAAGTGCACCGGTGACTCCGCCCGCCGCCTCGGCAACGAGCCCCTGTTCCAGGAGCTCGGCATGGAGAACGTCATGTCCCTCAACGCCGCCTTCGGCGAGGAGATGGACGACGACGGCAAGGTGGTCCCCGAGTCGGCGAAGCCGAAGTCGGCCAAGAAGATCGTCGCCACCTGCCCGCACTGCCTCAACACGCTCGGCAACGAGTACCCGCAGCTCGGCGGTGACTACGAGGTCATCCACCACACCCAGCTGCTCCAGCACCTGGTGGACGAGGGCAAGCTGATCCCCGTCACCCCGGTCGAGGGCATCATCACGTACCACGACCCCTGCTACCTGGGCCGGCACAACAAGATCTACACGCCTCCGCGCGAGATCATCGGCAAGGTGCCGGGCCTCAGGAACGAGGAGATGCACCGCCACAAGGAGCGCGGCTTCTGCTGTGGCGCCGGTGGCGCGCGGATGTGGATGGAGGAGCGGATCGGCAAGCGCATCAACAACGAGCGCGTCGACGAAGCCCTCTCCCTGAACCCCGACATCGTCTCCACCGCCTGCCCGTTCTGCCTGGTCATGCTGACCGACTCGGTCAACGGCAAGAAGAATGACGGCAAGGCGAAGGAGTCCATCCAGGTCGTGGACGTGGCCCAGCTCCTGCTGGACTCCGTCCGCACCCCGGCGGACCCCGCGGACGACGACGAGCACGCCACCGAGCCGGAGCCCGAGCCGGTCAAGTAGCGCACCGCTTCGCACACGACGGCGCCCCCCGGTCCACGAGACCGGGGGGCGCCGTCGTACCCGTAAGGGGTCGCGTCGGGGACTACTTCGGGGACGCCTGCTGGACGACCTCGAAGGACCACAGGGTGGAGCCGGCCGCGGCGGGCCGCTGCTTCTCGCCCTCACCACCGCCGGTGCCCTGGTGGGCGGCCTTCATGGGGCCCTCCATCCACGCCTGGAAGGCCGCGTCGTCGCGCCAGCGGGTGTAGACGAGGTACTGGTCGGTGCCCTCCACCGGCCGCAGCAGCTCGAACCACTCGAACCCGTCCGAGCTCTCCACCGTGTGCGCCCGCGAGGCGAACCGCTTCTCCAGCACCTCCCGCTGCTCGTCGGGAACGGTCAGCACGTTGATCTTCACTACGCTCATGCCCCCATCCTGCCCCCATCCAGTCCCGACGGCGGCCCCGCACCACGCGCCCCGGAAGATTCCCCGGCCGGCGCACAACCCTTCCCGCCCGGTGCGGGTCTGATGATCGCCAACCGCCGCGCGGCCCCTGGGTGACCAGGGCCGACGCGGGCTGTCGGCCCCCACCGACCGGATGCCCGTCCCGGCATCCCCGTACGCCGCAGGAGAAACCCATGCGCGCGCACCACAGACTCGTCCTGGCGACGGCCGCAGCGGCCGCGCTCACCGGCGGGCTGCTCACCCTCACCGCCGCCCCCGCCACGGCCGCCGACTCCACCACCGTGGCCAAGGCCGACTTCAACGGCGACGGCATCGGCGACCTCGCCACCTCGGCCTCCAGCGCCTACGTGGGCGGCAAGAAGGGCGCCGGCCAGGTCGTCGTCCTGTACGGCGCCAAGACCGGCGTCTCCGGCGCCAGGCACACCACCCTCAGCCAGGACACCCCCGGCGTCCCGGGCGGCGCCGAGGCGGGCGACGCCTTCGGCGGCACGCTGGCCTACGGCGACTTCAACGGCGACGGCTACGACGACCTCGCGGTAGGCGCCCCGCACGAGAAGGTCGGCAACGACGTCAACGGCGGCGCCGTCGCCCTGCTCTGGGGCTCCAAGAACGGTCTGACCGGCAAGGGCGCCGACCTGCCCGACCCGGCGGTCGCCTCCCACGACGTCTGGGGCCACAACCTGGCGGCGGGAGACTTCGACGGCGACGGCCGCACCGACCTCGTCGTGGGCGCCTCCGGCTCCACCCTGTACCTCTACAAGGGCGGCTTCAGCTCCGCCGGCACCGCCGCGAGCCGCACCACCGTCAAGCCGCCGATCCAGTCGGGCACCAGCGACGACCCCCTCGCCCCGCTCAACCTGACCGCGGGCGACGTCAACGGCGACGGCCGCACCGACCTCGTCGTGGACGGCTACGAGACCAAGACCCGCTACGGGTGGAACACCAACTACTGGCTGCCCGGCACCGCGAACGGCCTGAGCACCGCCTCCGCCAAGAAGCTCAGGTCCGGCATCATCACCGGCATCGGCGACATCAACGGCGACGGCTACGGCGACATCGTCAGCGGCGCCTTCTGGGACGGCGGCAAGCTGGACGACGGCACCCCGGTCCCGGACGCCTCGACCGGCGGGCGCGTCAACATCGCTTACGGGTCCGTCTCCGGGCCGGACCGCAACGCCACGATCGACCAGAACACCGGCAACGTCCCCGGCGCCTCCGAGAAGGGCGACGGCTTCGGCGGCGAGCTGGACCTCGGCGACATCAACGGCGACGGCTACCAGGACCTGGTGATCAGCAGCATCTTCGAGGACCTCGGCAAGGCGCCCGACGCGGGCCTGGTCACCGTGCTGTACGGCTCCGCGAGCGGCGTGAACACCGCCACCAAGGCCCAGTCCATCGCCCAGAGCACCACGGGCGTGCCCGGCAACGACGAGAAGGGCGACCACTTCGGCAGTGACGTCAAGCTCGACGACGTCACCGGCGACGGCCGGGCCGACCTGCTGGTCGGCTCCGACGAGGACGGCGGCGACGGCGCCCTCGTCTACCTGCCGTCCGACGGCACGAAGATCACGACGGCCGGCTCCCGCTTCATCGGCGTCAAGAACGTGGGCGTCTCCGCGACCGGCACGCCCTGGTTCGGCAGCATCATCGCCAACTGAGACCCGGCGCCGGCCCGTACCGACCCCGACGCGAACCCTGACGGTCCCTTAGGGGATGTCACAGGATGGCCGCAATGCCGGGCCCGACCCCCCGGGCCCGGCACGCGGGCGGCCGGGAGCAGGTACGTTCGACGGGTGGCTGGATTCAGGATGGGACGCGGGGACCGGGACAACCGCACCGCGCAAGGACAGCAGGCGCACGCACCCCAGGGCCCGTCGTACGGCGGCCAGGCCCCGCACCACGGGCAGCGGGGGCCCGCCTACGGCTACCCGCAGGGCCGTACGGGGCACCCGCAGGGGAACCAGTACGGGTACCCGGGGCCGGGGAACGACGGACCGGAGTACTTCGGCGATCCCGGCCACGGCGGGCACGACCCGTACGCGGCGAACCAGCCGGGCCACACCCAGGCGTTCTCCATCGACGAGGCGTCCGCCTACTCGCAGGGCGAGACCTACCACGCGGGCTCGGCGCAGCCCTCCGGCCCGTCCGGCCCGGCGCTGCACTGGAAGGAACTGCTGAAGGGGGTCGTCCTCAACCCCGACCCGACCTTCCTCCGCATGCGGGACTACACGATGTGGGGCCCGGCCCTGATCGTGACGTTCCTCTACGGGCTGCTCGCGGTGTTCGGCTTCGACGGCGCCCGCGCGGACGTGATCGGCGCGACGTTCACCAACGCGGTGCCGATCGTGCTGATCTCGGCCGTGGCCATGGTGCTGAGCGCGTTCATCCTGGGCGTGGTCACGCACACGCTGGCCCGCCAGCTCGGCGGCGACGGGGCCTGGCAGCCGACGGTCGGCCTCTCCATGCTGATCATGTCGCTGACGGACGCCCCGCGCCTGGTCTTCGCCATGTTCTTCGGCGGCGACGCGAGCTTCGTCCAGGTCATCGGCTGGATCACCTGGCTCGGCGCGGGCGCCCTGCTCACCCTGATGGTCTCCCGCTCCCACGACCTGCCCTGGCCGAAGGCGCTGGGCGCGTCCGCGATCCAGCTGATCGCGCTGCTGTCGATCGTGAAGCTGGGGACTTTCTGAGTCGAGAACGCTCGAATTCCTCATTCGCGAAAGAGGGGCTCCCGGCACTGTGCCGGGAGCCCCTCTTTCAGTTTGTCGGCGCATAGGCGAGGCCGGCCGCGGCGGGAAAGCGACGAGGCCCATTGCGGTGGGGAGATGCCGGACATCTCTCCACCACAGAAAGACTCGTTCACCGCGGCAGCGGCCTCGTCATCCGTTCAGACCGTCATTGATCAAGGTGAACGTGCGCGTGGCGATCTTCTTCGCCGCGTCCTCGGTGCCCTGCGTGATGCCGCCCTGGGTGTTGGCGATACCGCTCTGCGTTCCGCCCTGGGTGTTGTCGGTACCGCCCTGGGTGCCGCCCTGGGTGTTGCCGGTACCGCTCTGCGTGCTGCCCTGGGTGTTGCCCTTGCCGCTCTGCGTTCCGCCCTGGGTGTTGCCGATACCGCCCTGGGTGCCCCCCTGGGTGTTGCCGGTGCCGCCCTGGGTGTTGAACACGTTGCCGTAATACCCGTGGTTGAAGACAATGGTGACTTCTGCGGGATATCCCGGATAGTTGCGGTTCTCTGCGGAAGCCTGGCTCGCCGTTGCGCCCGTCAGCGCCATGGCAGCGGCAAAAGACAGGGTTGCGTAAATTCCGACCCGCTTCACGGTAGGCCTTTCTTGCGGCAGACAGAAGAGAGAACTTCTTGCGGTTCAAATTAGCCGCAACCTCTCACTGCGTTGCTCCAGCGACACAGGCCATGTCACCCGTACAGGGGGGCCGGGCCGGCATTCCGCACCGGGATGGTGGGGCTCTTCGCACGCCGGGCGGTCGGCGTCGGAGTGCACGGCATCACCCCGCGGGGGTTTCCTCCGCGGGGTGATGAACTCCGTCTATCGACTAGCCCTGGACTCCGCCCTGGGTGTTACCGGTGCCGCCACCCTGCACACCGCCCTGGGTGTTGCCAGTGCCGCCACCCTGCACACCGCCCTGGGTGTTACCGGTGCCGCCACCCTGCACACCGCCCTGGGTGTTGCCAGTGCCGCCACCCTGCACACCGCCCTGGGTGTTGCCAGTACCGCCACCCTGCACACCGCCCTGGGTGTTACCAGTACCGCCACCCTGCACACCGCCCTGGGTGTTACCAGTACCGCCACCCTGCACACCGCCCTGGGTGTTACCGGTGCCGCCACCCTGGACGCCACCCTGGGTGTTACCGGTGCCGCCACCCTGGACGCCACCCTGGGTGTTACCGGTGCCGCCACCCTGCACACCGCCCTGGGTGTTGCCAGTACCGCCACCCTGGACGCCACCCTGGGTGTTGCCAGTACCGCCCTGGACCCCACCCTGGGTGTTACCGGTGCCGCCCTGGACCCCGCCCTGGGTGTTCCCCCTACCGCCGCCCTGGACTCCGCCCTGGGTGTTACCGGTGCCGCCACCCTGCACACCGCCCTGGGTGTTGCCGGTGCCGCCACCCTGGACGCCACCCTGGGTGTTGCCAGTACCGCCACCCTGCACACCGCCCTGGGTGTTACCGGTGCCGCCACCCTGCACACCGCCCTGGGTGTTACCGGTGCCGCCACCCTGCACACCGCCCTGCGTGTTCCCCCGACCGCTGCCCTGCACGCCACCCTGCGTGTTCCCCCGACCGCTGCCCTGGACCCCGCCCTGGGTGTTACGGCCCTGGGCATTGCGGTTGATCTTGCAGTTCTTCTTCTGGCACGGCTTGTCCGGCGTCGTCGCGTGAGTTCCTGTGGGCGCCGGGGTGGCGAAGGCGGTGGAGGGCGTGAGGGCTCCCCCAGCAGCCAGGGCAGCCGACGCGGTCACCAGTGCCGCACGCTTCGCGAAGTTCTGCATGACGATTCCTTTCGGGTGAACGTCAGGACCGGCCGGTTCGCGGGCCCCGCTTCGATTACGGAGGGCGTTCTCCGTAGCCCTGGGGCGCCAGCCGCCTCAACCCCGGGAAATCGAGACGCGGCGGATTGCCACAGTCCTTTCCCGGAGGCGCGGGTGTGCCCGGGTTTGGAACTCCTCGACCAGCATGCGTCGCCGTCTCCGGCGGCACATCGGGCGAACACCCCAACTTCCACCCCGGGCACACCCCAGGTACCGGCGTGGCACCCGGGCAGCCCGGTCCCTGCGGCCCACCTGCGGGGATCGGGCTGGATCTTTTGCGCGGCTCCGGCCGCGGAGAGAAACTGACGTGTGATGGACCTGCTAGAACGAGAGGCCGTTCTCCAGGACCTCACCGGCCACCTGAGGGTGGCAGTGAGTGGCCCCGGACGTCTGGCCCTTGTGCGTGGCGAGACCGGCATCGGCAAGACCGCCGTCGTCCAACGACTGGCGCGGCTGGCCGATCCCCACATCCGGGTGCTGTCGGGCGCCTGTGATCCGCTGGCCACTCCCCGCCCGTTGGGCCCCCTGACAGATCTGGCCCCGAACCTGGGTGCCGCGGCGCGCAACGCCCTGACGGGGGCGCTCGCCGGGACCTGCCGTTCTGACGAGCTCTTCGACTGCCTGCTCGCCGACCTGAGCGCCTACCCGAGCCTGCTGGTCGTCGAGGACCTCCACTGGGCCGACGAGGCCACGATGGACCTGCTGCGCCATCTGACCCGGCGTCTGCCCGGCGTTCCCACGATGGTGGTGGCCACCTACCGCGACGACGAGATCGGCCGGACCCACGACCTGACCGCCCTCCTCGGCACCCTGGCCGGCTATCCGTGGGTGTACCGCCACGACCTGCTCCCCCTCAGCCGCCGTGCGGTGGCCCTGCTGGCCGCCGGCCACGCCGTGGACGCGGAGCAGGTGTACCGCGTGTCCGCCGGGAACCCGTTCATCGTCTCCGCGATCCTGGCCGCCCCCGCCGAGACCGTCCCGGCCACGGTGCGCGAGGCCGTCGCGGGCCGCCTGGCCGGGTTGTCGGCGCCGGCGCGGCGGGTGGTCGACGTGCTGGCCGTCCTCGGGCGCCGGGTCCCGCTGCCGCTGCTGGCCGGCATCCTCCCGACCCCGGAGGAGGCCCTCGACGAGGCCGTGGCCTGCGGCATCGTACGCACCGAGGGGCAGACGGCCGAGTTCCGGCATGAGCTGACCCGGCGGGCGGTGCTGGAGGCCGTACCCGCCGCCCACCGTCTGCGGACACACCGGCAGGCATTGGCGTTGATGCGGTCCGGGCCGGTCGCGGCGGACGACCTGGCGCTGCTGGCCGATCATTCCGAGGGCGCCGAGGACGCGGCCGCCGTGCTGGAGTACGCCCCCGCGGCAGCCGCCCACGCCGCCGCGTCGGGCGCGCACCGGGAGGCGGCCGCCCAGTACGCCCGGGCCCTGCGGTACGCCGACGACCTCCCGGCCGACCAGCAGACCTCCCTGCTGGAGGGCCACTCGCAGGCCTGTCTGCTGTCCAGCCGGCTCGACGAGGGCGTGGCTTCCCGCCGTACGGCGGTGCGGCTGCGCCGGGCACAGGGTGACCGGCTGCGCGAGGGGGAGGACCTGCGTTGGCTGTCGTGCTGGCTGTGGCCGGCCGGGCGTACCGCCGAGGCCAGGCAGACCGGCCTGGAGGCCGTGCGGGTACTCGAAGAGCTGCGGCCGAGCCGGGAGTTGGCGTGGGCGTACCTGAACCTGTGCCAGTTGGCCTGTCACGAGCACGAAGGGGCCGCGGTGGCCGCCGCCTACGCCGAGAAGGCGGCCGCTCTGGGCGAGCGTTTCGGCGACGCGGGGGTGGGCGACCAGGCGCACTTCCACGCCGCGGCGGCACGCGTGCTGAGCGGGGGAGCGGGGTGGGAGGACTGCGAGCGGGCGGTGTCCAGCGCGATGGCGCGGGATCTGCCGGCGGACGCGGGCTTCCTGGCGCTCACCCTGTGCTGGCTCGCCGCGCTGCAGCACGACGCCGCCCGGACCACCGCGGCCGCGAGCCGGGCGGAAGCCTACTTCCTCGATCACGACCTGCTGCCCCACCTGCTGTGCGCGAGGGCCTGGGACAGCTGGGGGCTGCTCAACCGGGGCCTGTGGGATCAGGCCGCCGACACCGCGCAGGAGGTCGTGTCCCACCCCGGCTCACCGCCGGTCGGCGAGGCCCTGGCGCTGACCGTCCTGGGCCTGGTGCGGGCCCGCCGGGGCAGGGACCGGGTTTGGCCGCTGCTGGACCGGGCGGCGGGCCTGGTCGACTCGGACTGCCTGCTGGACACGGGTCTGGGGTGGGAGGCCCGGGTCGAGGCGGCCTGGCTGGCCGGTGACCATGAGCTGGTGCAGACGGAGGCGCGCAGCGGGCTGGCCGCGCTGGCGGAGCGTACGCACCCCTGGCTGTCCGGCCCGCTGGCCTGCTGGATCCGCCGCGCCGGCGGGACGCCCCCGCGGGTGCCGGCCGCCGAACCCTACGCGCTGGAGCTGACCGGCGACTGGGAGGGCGCCGCGGCCCGCTGGGACGGGCTCGGCTGCCCGCACGACGCGGCGCTGGCCCGCCTGTCCGGCGACGCTCCCGCGCTGCGCGAGGCCCTGGCGGCCTTCGAGGCCCTGGACGCCCGGCCGGCCGTGGCCCGCACCCGCGCCGTGATGCGCGCCCGGGGCGTCCGCCCGATCCGGCGCGGGGCGCGGGCGGCCACCCGGGCCAACCCGTACGGACTGACCAACCGGGAGCTGGACGTCCTCAAGCTGCTGAACGAGGGCCTGTCGGACGCCGAGATCGCGGCCCGCCTCTACATCGCGCCCAAGACCGCCGGGCACCACGTGGGCGCGGTGCTGGCCAAGCTCGGCGTGCACACCCGGCACGACGCGGCCCGCAAACTGCACCCGCCCGAGCCGTGACAGGGGGTCCGTGATGCGTGTCGGGAAAGCAGCCGGCCGTCAGGCCGGCGTGGTGACCGCGGCGCTCTGCCTCTGCTGCGTCCCGCTCGGTGCGTGGGGCGCACCGGATGCGTCGGCGAGCGAATCGGGCGCCCGGTGGGAGAACGCGCGGACCGCCTCCCCGGAGTCGGTGCCCCAGTGCTACGCGACGCGCGGTGCTCCGCAGGAGATCGTGTGTTACCGGCGCTCGTGGAAGGCCGAGTTCAGGCACGGGGACGTGGTCTACGTGCCCCGTCTCATCCAGGTCCCGAGGCCCGCGCATCCGTCGTCCGTGGTGATCGTCGACCGCCTGGACGACATTCGTCCAGGTGGCACCTGACGCACACCATCGACCCAGGCAGAGCCGGGCAGACGCGGCCGTACGGAATCGCAACCGGGGTCAGTGATGGGTCAAGGAGGCAGCCCCCGTGAGCGGCCCCGACGCCTTGCCGCGATCACTCTCGTCCTGCACGAGCAGAGAGAGCAGGGACGCCACGGACAGGCCGGCTTCCGCCGGGTGCCGCAGCACCTTGTCCGGCTCGATGCGGTACGTGTTCGCACGCCCCTCCCGGGTGTGCGAGAGGTAACCGTCCTGCTCGAGGTCGGCAATGATGCGCTGGACCGCGCGCTCCGTGAGCCGGCAGTGGGCGGCGATGTCTCGAATCCGGATGTTCGGGTTGTCGGCGATGGCCGCCAGGACGCGCGCGTGACTGGTGACGAACGTCCATCCGCTGTGAGGTTCAGGCACTCCAACCATGCCTCCCATTTTAGGGGACCCTCATTGCCCGAACCCAGATGCATGACATACTTTTCCGGTAATCGCTGGCGTCTCTGCGCCGGCGAGCTCCAAGGTGTCTGCGAGGGAGGCCGTCATGCCAACGCTCACGAGTGGCGTCGGTGGCAAGCGGGGGTCGGTGCGCTCCAGCGAGCCGGGGCCGACGACCGCGTTGCGTCAGTACGAGTGCCGTGGCTCGTGGGTGGTCGCCGCTCACGGCTCTTATGACATGCACTCGACCCCGCCGCTGGCGGAGGCATTGGGCGCCGCCGCCAGGAAGCACGCGAAGGTCGTCCTGGACGCCTCTGGCGTTGACTTCGCGGACTCGGCATTGCTCAACCTGCTGATCCGTGCCAACCACGCGGGAAACCTGCGCGTGGCCGCACCGCCGGCACAGCTTCGGCGGCTGTTGGCGATCTCCGGAATCGACACCGTCCTGGTAATACGGGAGACCGTGACCGAGGCCGCCGCCGCCTGAGCCGTGCCTGCGCCCGCGGGCGTATCGCGCTCATGAGCCCGGGAGCCTATCCGCTCTCGTAGTGGCCCCCTCGGTGCGGCCGGCGGTCCGCTCCGGACGCCATGGACCTTGAGCGATGACGACCACCGGCAGGACTGCCGGACACCGTCTAGAGAGCGTCCTTCGACGGCGTGATCGGCTCGCCGGACTTACGCACGGGAGGCAGGACACTCCACGGGAAGTTGATCCAGTCCTCGGTGCGCTTCCAGACGTACTCGCACTTCACGAGGGAGTGGGACTTCTCGTAGATGACGGCGGAACGCACCTCGGCGACGGTGTCGAGGCAGAAGTCGCGCACCAGCTTGAGCGTCTTGCCGGTGTCGGCGACGTCGTCGGTGATGAGCACCTTCTTGTCGGAGAAGTCGATGCGGTCGGGGACGGGTGCCAGCATCACCGGCATGTCGAGCGTGGTGCCGACGCCCGTGTAGAACTCCACGTTCACCAGGTGGATGTTCTTGCAGTCCAGGGCGTAGGCCAGGCCGCCGGCCACGAAGACGCCACCGCGCGCGATGCTCAGCACGATGTCGGGCTCGAAGCCGTCGTCCGCGATGGTCTGCGCCAGCTCACGGACGGCCGTGCCGAAGCGCTCGTAGGTCAGGTTCTCCCGCGCGTCGCTCATATGGTCGTCGTCCTCATACCTGGGTCCGGTGGAAGTTCAGGAAGGACCGCGAGGCGGTCGGGCCGCGCTGGCCCTGGTAGCGGGAGCCGTAGCGCTCGCTGCCGTAGGCGTGCTCGGCGGGGGAGGACAGCCGGAACATGCACAGCTGGCCAATCTTCATACCGGGCCAGAGCTTGATCGGCAGGGTGGCGAGGTTCGACAGCTCCAGGGTGACGTGACCGCTGAAGCCGGGGTCGATGAAGCCGGCGGTGGAGTGGGTGACCAGGCCGAGCCGGCCCAGCGAACTCTTGCCCTCCAGGCGGGAGGCGAGGTCGTCGGGGAGCGTGATGACCTCGTACGTGCTCGCCAGCACGAACTCACCGGGGTGCAGGATGAACGGCTCGTCGCCCTCGGGCTCGACCAGCCGGGTGAGGTCCGGCTGCTCCACGGAGGGGTCGATGTGGGGGTACCGGTGGTTCTCGAACACCCGGAAGTAACGGTCCAGCCGTACGTCGATGCTCGAGGGCTGAACCATGGAATCTTCGAAGGGATCGATCCGGACCCGCCCGGCGTCGATCTCGGCCCGGATGTCCTTGTCTGAGAGAAGCACGCCCCGAGGATACGCAAGGGGCGCGGACCGCCGACAATCGTGACGGATCCGCGCCCCCTGGTGGTGCGTGTGCGTGCCGCTCGGCGGCGCGTGTGGCCACCGCTCGGCGCGCGTGTGCCTACCGCTTCTGCAGCGTGACCGGCACCGCGCTGCGCAGCCGCGCACAGCGGGGACACCGGACGAGCCGGCCGGGGCCCAGCCGCTCGGCCTGCTGCATCGGGAACGAAGCGGCGCTGAAGACGTGCCCGTCCGCGCAGCGGACGACGGTGCGTTCCATCAAGTCCCTCAAGTCCCTTCCCCAGGAGCCGCGTCGGGCTCACTCCCCCGACGCCGAATGCCACATTACGGGACCAACCGGAACCTACCCCAGACGGCACTCCGGGACCCCGAGGCACCCACCGTAAGGTACAGTGAGCGAGCGTTCGGACGCCGACTGCACCCCAGTCGATATGTCCGTATTGCGCGGGTGTAGTTTAATGGTAGAACATCAGCTTCCCAAGCTGAGAGCGCGAGTTCGATTCTCGTCACCCGCTCCACTATGAACCCCCAGGTCATGGACCTGGGGGTTGTTTGTTGTCCAGACCGGCGGGCGGGATACACACCCAACCGCACCATTGGCTGCCGGTGGCCTCCTCGTGGCGGTGCGCGGGTCCATCGAGGCCGTCCTCACGGTGCTCAGCACGCTCTGCACGGGGTAAATCGTCGAGGCCAGCGTCTTCCTCGCGCTAGCGCTCGTCCAAGAGCTGACACACTGCACCCTTCTCGGAGGATGGGCCGACACTGACCGTCGTGTCGTTGAGGGTGATGCCCGAGCCTGCATCGTGGCTCGTCCGCCAGCCACTCGACCGATCCGCCCCCACCGGGCCGGTGAGGATGAAAATATGGGCGAGTCGAGGGCGGAACGAGGGCCGAGTGGAAGAGAACAGACGCATAGCCCTGCTCATCGGGGTGCGTGAGAATCCGGGGGCGGAACACCTTTTCCCCTCTCTTGCTGCGACGGTCGACGCGGACCTGCGCGTGCTAGGCGCCTCCCTGGAGAGCAGTGGCTACGCGATAGAGACCCTCCTGGACCCCACCCGAAACGCGATCACCGAACGTATCTCCGCCCTCTCCGCGAGCGCGCCGCCCAGCAGTACCTTGCTCCTCTACTTCACCGGGCACGGCATCCGGATCGGCACCACCGACTACTTGGTGCCCTACGACGCCCGCGCCCCTGCCGACCAAAGTAACGACACGGCCGGGTGGGAGCAGCCCCACGTGCAGGAGTCGCTCCTGGAGGCCGACATCAGCCGTTACCTGGCCAACTGCTCGGCCGGCACCGTGCTGTGGTTGATAGACGCCTGCCGCTGGACCGGGAACGAACAAGGAGCCGCCTTCGGCAGTAACGTCGTCAAAGGTCCCCCAGGCAGCGGTTTCGCCATGATGACAAGCTGTGGCCCAGGTGAACCCAGCGGCTTCGCGGAGGCGGGCAGCTTCTTCACGTCGGCGCTCGCCCAGGCCTTCGACCCGCTGACTGAGGCCACGACCGTGGAGCAGGTGTACGAGAAGACCAGACGCGATACTCAGGCCCTCGCGGTACGGGCTCTGGCCGACCCGCAGAAAGTCCTGATTCACTACGGCACCGATCTGGCGGAGCAGACCAGGACCCTGGCAGTCGCCGACGGCAGGCGGCTGCTGGAGGCCTGGCAGGACGCCGTACGCACCTCTGCTCTCTGGGAACTGCTCCCGGATGGCGACGCGCAAGCCGTGGACCACTTTCAGGGATGCCTGTCGGACCTGGCCGCACAGGCTGCCCGCCATGTCCACCGCGCCCAGGAGCGGCTGCCTGATCCATGGGCCGATGAGGACTACCCGGTACGGCTGCTGACCGACCGCCTCCCACAGATCCTGCCCAAAGACGCTGAGCTGTCCGCCCTGGAGGTCACCGCGCTGATCGCCGGTGTCCTGCTGCACGAGACGGCCTGGGCCATGCGGTTGAGCCAGGCCGCCGAGTTCCGTCCACACCTCGTGCGGCGTCGGGTGGACGCCGACGACCAGCGGCGGCACTACGAGCAGATCACCGAGCACTACCCCCAGATCACCGAGAAGCTCGCGGACTGGTACCTGTGGTTGGCGGACCCCGCAGACGACCGCCACGCCGTCACGCTGTGGCTGGTCCATCGCTGGATCGAGGAACGGTTCTCGACCGACGAGGAGGCCGTGCCCGCGGTGCTGGCCGACGGCTTCGTGACCCGCCTCCTCGACGTAGAGCCGCCGATGACGGGCGAGCCGCTCGGCGGCCGGGCGGAAGCACTCTCCACAGCGCTGCGTATGGTCGCCACGGGCCTCGCCGTCGGAGCCCCCGCAGACGACCAGCGGCTGCCGCCGGACCAACACGTCATCCGCAGAACGTCCTGGCGCTTACGGGTACGCCCGCTGGCAGCGCTGCTGCGGCTCGCGGGCCTGCTCGCCTTCGATGCCCGTTGTCTGCCGGAAGTCCTCGCCGAGCATCTCGCCGTCTCCGATCCGGTGGTGCCGAGTGAAGTGGTCACCGTCCTCCGGGACGCTTTCTGGTATCTCGACCAGGACGATAGGGCACAGTATCTGCATCTGGACGCGCTCTGCCCCCATCCGGCGATCCACGCAGCGCTCGCCTCGGTCGTCGAGGGTGCCGACGACCTCGGGCATCTGTTGCGGGAGTCGGCCCGCCGCCTCCCGCACGACGAGGCCGCGCTACTGCGCGGACTTCCCACGCGACTATCCGACCACCGGCTCCGACCCGGCCGCGAGCACGGCATAGACGCGTACGACGTTCCGCTCGCCCGGTTCTCGCTGGCGCAGACGGAAATCCGCCGTCTGCTGATGGGCGAGAAGCTGTACGAGGGCGAGCCCGAACTCGCGCTGCGGGAGCTGTACCAGAACGCCATGGACGCCTGCCGCTACCGGGAGATGCGCGTCCGGTATCTGCGCGACCTCGGCCGGGAACCGGCCAAGTGGGCGGGACACATCCGCATCGAGGTGGGCGAGGACAACCGCGGTCGTTACGTCGAGTGTGTGGACAACGGCGTCGGCATGACGCTCGACCAGCTTAAGAACACTTTCACCCAGGCCGGCCGCCGCTTCGACCAGTCCCATTCCTTCCGCCGGGAGCAGGCAGCGTGGCTTCGCCACGACAGTTCGCTGCGGCTCTATCCCAACAGCCGCTTCGGTATCGGCGTCTTCAGCTACTTCATGCTCGCCGAAGAGATGACTATCGTGACCCGACCGGTCGGCCCGGACGGCCGCCCGGTTGAGAAGGCGCTACGCGTCGAGATCCCGGTCAGCGGCAGTCTCTTCCGGGTACGGGAGGAGGACGAGCGGGGCGGCACGACTTTACCCGAGGGCGGTACACGCGTGCGGCTGCACCTGCGCGATGCGGGGCCACTGTCCGGAGGCTCCGTCGTGTCCGTGCTGCGCTCTCTCATTCTGATCAGTGAGTTCCGGCTGGACGTGTGCGACCAGGACGGCACGAAGGAGACCTGGCTACCCGGACGTCTCAAGTCCGGTGAGGAGCCTGGGTCGTTCACCACCCGGTTCGCCGTCGAGGCCATCCCGGGCACCTTGTGGTGGGTCTCGGGAGACGGGGCGATCGTGTGTGACGGGATCGCCACGGACAAGCGGACCTTCGGGTACGTGCTGAATCTGTCGGGCGCTCACTCCGGCGAACTCAGCATCAATCGCAAGAAGTTGGAAAGATACGACACCTTGTGGGCGCGGAAGCAGTTTCAGCAGGGCGCGCAGGCGCTCACCCACAGCGCGAGGTTGAGCCTTCAGTGGTTGTGGAGCATGGAAGCCCGCGAGCCCTCGATCGCTCGTATTCTTTGGAAGGCCGTACAGGATCAAGGATTGCTCGTGTCGGACAGCCTCGGTCGGCAGGCGAACATCGACGAAGTTGGCTGGTTCAAGCTGGACGCCTCCTTGGACGACCGACGCGGGAGGCGCGAGGAGGAAAAGCTCTCCGAGGCGGTCCGGCCCTGGCGGCTGGCCGTCCTCGGCCCCGAGTTCCGCGCCCAGAAGGAAGCGGCTCCGCTGTCTCTCTCCGGCCACCCCGTTCCGCAGCCGGGCTGGTCGGACATCGCTGCGAAGGTCGAGGGCGACTGGCGTACCGCGGTTCTGGTGGCACACGAACAGGGCAGCACCGTGGCAGAGGTGCTCCGCGCGACGCGGGGCCTACGCATCGTCCATCCGCGGCTGGCGGGGCCGGCCGTCGTCGGTGACGGCGACTTGGAATGGAAACCGGAATTCACCGACTGGTACGTAATGAAGGGGCTCCTGGGCAGCGAGCCGAATCCGCTGGACGGCCTCTCCATCACCGTCTGGGGGCGCCCCCTGCCGTCCAAGCGACGGACCGCCAACGAGATCTACTATCGGCACCCGCCCGAGGATCTCTCCGGCATCGTCCGGGCCTCCGCGAGTTTCCGTGAGCCACTGGGGAAGCTGGCCGAGGCGTGCACCCGGTACGCGCCGTTCGTGGGCGAACCGCTGCGCGCCGTCCCGGAGCATCACCGTGACCACGTCTGCACGGACGCCGAGCTCAAGCTTCTGTACCTCCAGGAGGACAAGAACCACTGGCGACCCGCCATTCACCCCTGGGACGTACCGGTGGTGGCAGCTACGACCGACCTCGACGCGAAAGAAGTACAACGGCGCATAGCCGAGTTCGCCTGGCTGGGCAGGCCCGCACCTGATCCCGTGCTGGCTGCCCGATGGGCTGCCGTGTCGCCGGAGGTATTTCCTATTCTGCGCCACTACATCGTCCACGGCGCCGACGGCAGCCCCACGCTGCCCTGGGCCGCCACTATCGAATTGGCTGCGGAGTGTGACATGTCCGTGTGGGAAGCCGAGCGCGTTCTCGCCCGCGAGGCGGAGCCCCTCGGAGTGGCCCACCGCCGGCGCTACACCAAACGCTCCTCCGGACGTGACGTGGTCCCCTCACTCGAGACGGGAAACCTCGTACGGTGGCTACACCAGGAGAACATCCGCCTGGAGGACGGCGTCTCACTCCGGGACCTCGCCTTCGTCCGCTCGCACGAGACGTCCTCCGAGGAACTGTCCTGGCACCTAACCGAGTTGAGGGAAGCTGCGGTCGATCTTCCGGACGCGGCAAAACTGTTGCGCGCCTGGGACGGTCTGCCAACGCCTAGCAGATACGCGTTCTCCGGGGAGGACCCCAGCTGGGAAGGCGCCGACTATCCCGTACCGGCGACCTCAGCCGTGCTGTTCACCGGAAGCCAGCGACTCCGGCAGCAGCTGTCGGTGCTGTGGAACACCGCGCAGCGGGATGCCCAGAGGCTGGGGCTGGGCACCGAACTCGTTGCCCCACTCCCGCCCAAGATGTTGAGAAAGTTCGTCCCGACGTGGGACGAGGTCGCCGCACTGGTCGACGAAGGCATGCACGAGGACGTGGATTATGTGTGGTTCGAGACCCCTCGCTGGATCCCGCTCACCGCGCAACGGCTGGTGGGCTACGCCCGCGCCCGCACTCTCGGTGCCGGGGCGGCGTACCGGGCTCTGGCGCCCTTCAGGGCCATCGGCGCTCTCGTACCGGAACTGACCACCGAGGCAGAGGCGGCACTGCCCGACGAGGTGCCCACCGTGCACGATGCCGTGGCGGTCGACCCGGCGTACCGCGTCTCCAAGCCCGGCACCCCGCTACTGCCTCTCGACCTGATCAGCATCGCGGGGCGTCTCGGTGAATCGGTACGGCACACCTGGCAACGGCGCATCAGGCCATACCTCGCTCTGGAGGAGACACCACCGGCGATCACCGATGTCCCCGACGTCGTACCCGGCTGGCAGGACCTGGCGCTCCTCTCCGAGAGCCTCGACGGAAAGCTTCCCGCGCTAACCGGTCCCGTCCAGCAGGACTGGATCGAACGCTGTGCCCAGGCGGTGGGTGAGACACCCGAATGGGTGCGCGAGCGCCTTGAGGTGTATGCGGGCCTGTTCGGTCTCCAGCTGAAGTGTGCCGCCGAGAAGGGAGGGAAGCGATGACGCGGTCCCACCGCCACGATCACCGCATGCCGTACGCCGATGAGGATCTCGGTGAACTCGATGGCGCCCTGTTCACCCAGCAGCCGGCCCCAAACGGTGGGGGTGTGATCGTCGCAGGGACGTGTCCACGCTGTCACGGCGCCACCAGAACGCTGTTCCCGTGGGCGCGGCCGGGAACAGGGACGAAGGGCGGACTGAGGCTGCTCTTCGGGAAGGGGAGGACGCAGAGGGAGGAGGGTGCGGAACCGTTGCTGGCAGAGGTACACCTGTGCGAGTGCGGGCACGCACATCCCCACATGCCCCCGGACACGTCGTTCTTCGGGTGCGGCGCGGTTTGGCGAATCCGACGATGAGCAACCGTTCCGAGCGCCGCTGGGCCGAACTCGCCCGTGAACTGGAGTTCACCAGGCTTCCGGAACTGCGCAGACAGGCGGAAGGGTGGCGTAACGGTCTCACAGGACTCACAGCCCTGCTTGCGGTCCTCCTGCTGCTGAAGGGACGCGACAACCTCGACGACCTGCCGGTCTCTGCCCGCGCGACCGCCACCGGGCTACTGATGACCGCCTTCGTGCTGTTGGTCACCGGTTCCCTCCTGGCTGCACGAGCCGCACACGGGGCTCCGGAGCGAGAGATCCTCCTGGGCGGGCAGGCCCTGCGTCGCTGGACCGAGCAGGAAGTGGCCCGAGTGACACGAGCACTGGCTTGGGCCTACCTGTCCTACGTCTTCGGAGTAATCCTCGTCGTTGGCGCACTCATGGTCGCATGGGTGACGACCCGTGATTCCGGTACGCAACCGGTCGTAGTGCAGACGAACACGGGTTTGGTGTGCGGCGAGTTGATCCAGGCAGACCGGCACCACGTGGAGATCAGCTCCGCGACGGACGACAGAGTCTCCTTGCCATGGACCGCCGTGGTGCGCGTGAAACCTGGCAAGACCTGCGATGGAGTCCCGTAGCGTACTGCCGTTTACGCATGACTTACGTGGGTCACGTCCGCGGGAGTGGTGCATCGACGCCACCCGCTGCCGCCCGCCCCGCCCTGGCACTTGACTGCCTAGGGCCCTGCGTCAGAGCGGGAGGTCGTCGGAGAGTACCCGGAACGCCTTGTACCGGCCCAACGCGTCACATTAACGTGGCGGTTCAGCCCGAACGGAGGGGGCCCCCGCTCCCTCGGCACGCGATCCTTGAGCATGGCCACCGAACCCCACGCCGCTCCCTCGACGACCACTCACGTGAGTGCGGTGACCGATGGGGTCACCAGAGTCTTCACATGGGAGGAAGGCGCCCGCATCGAGGTCCGCGACCTGGGCGGCGAAATCGTCATCGAGGCCAACGCCGCCGGTCTGAGGACACTGGCCGGCCACTTCCTCACGCTCGCCGAGGACGGCACACCGGACGGTGCTCATCTCCACCTGGAGGAGAACAACGGACTCGAAGCGGGCTCCGTGGGCCTGGTCCTGGAGCGGTGTGACGACGAATGACGGGCCCGGTCGTCGACGGGGGCCCTTTCAGTGCTCACGTCCTCCCTCGAACTCCACGACCAGCTCCGGGCGATACGTCGCTCGGTAAGCGTCCAGTGTCCGGCGAAGCATGGCGGCTCCGAGGGGGACGTCCTCCGCGAGCTGGTCCCAGCCCAGAAAGCGCAGATGGCCCGGAATCCAGACCAGGCCGGTGATCGCGTCCCAGAAGGCAGCCCAGTTGTTTCCGTAGAAGTCCGGGAACCCCAGCTCCCGCCGCAGCACCCGGTGCAGGGCGCGCTCGTCGTGGAGTCCGCTGACGTCGATGGTGATCACGACCGCATGCTTTCACCTCGGTCGGAGTGGGTGGGCGGCAGGCGCAGCGTCGAGGGGCCCAGGGCATCGGCCTGCCCCCTCGTACTCCGGGATCTCACGCGTCCCGGTACCAGTGCGTCCCGCCCACCAGGAACTCGTACACCGGGCGTCCCCGGCTCCCGCTGGTGCGGAAGGGCCGGCCGTGGTCGTTGAGGCGGATCGTGCCCTGGCGGCCGGCGCTGTTCCACTGGAGGTCCACGTACCAGTGGACGTCGTGGGTGTCGGCGTGGGCGGTGATGTAGAGGACCTCGGGGTCGGTGCGGCTGACCTTGTAGGGGAAGCCGCGCTGGCCGGCCTTCGGGGACAGTACGGGGTGGGGGGCGTCGAGGTTCGTGTCGAAGGACCTCGTCTCCACGCCTCCGCCGCAGCCGGAGGAGCCGAGGTAGGCGTTCCAGGACGGGGGCGGAGCGGAGTCGGCCACACCGACGTGCATGGACTCGATGACGACGGCCTCGTCGCCGGTGCCCTGGACGGTCAGCGCCACACGCTGCTCGTCGGCGGCGACGGCCCGGTGTGCCTTCACCCAGCCCGGTACGTCCTGCCCCATCACCGGCGGGGCGACCTCGGCGGGAGGCCGGTCGACGAGGTACTTCCCCTCGCACTGGGGGTCGTCCCAGCCGTAGGTGCGGGTGCTCACGGTGAGGGGCGCGGCGGTTGCCCGGCCGGGGGCGGTGCCGTGGGCCGAGGGGGCGCCGTCGTCGCGGTCGAGCGTCAGCGCGGTGGCCACCGTGACGACCAGGGCGACGGCCGCCGCGATCAGGGGCCAGTGCTTACGGCGGGGGCGGTGGGCCGGCTCCTCCACCGAGGTGGGGGCGGGTACGGAAACAGGTGGAGTGCCCTCCTGCGGTGCGGGCGCGCCGCCTGCCCCCGGCGCCGGAGCGACCGCCCGCCGCCCCCGTTCCCGCGCCGCGTCCGCCAGCACCCACCGCCGGTGCAGCTCGACCAGTTCCTCCGGCGTCGCCCCGCACAGCCGGGCCATACGGGAGACGACCGCGTAGTCGGCCGGTACGCCGTCGCCGCGGCAGTAGCGGTGCAGGGTCGAGGTGCTCATGTGCGCACGCTTGGCCAGAGCCTCGTAACTCAGCCCGGACCGCTGCTTCAACTCGCCCAACAGCGCGGCGAACTCGGCGATCTCCTCAGCCGCCCCCACCCGTCCCCCATTCCGTCCGGCATCCCATGCCGGGCGCGTTTCACCAGGTCAGAGCCGATGCCGGCATCCCAGCGTTCCAAAGATCCCGATGGAATGGCGGGCGGAACGCGGGGTGGCACAGGCTGAGGTCATCCAAGCACGGCACCCCACCGGTCACCGTGCTGGCCCAGCTTCCCCCGCGCTCCGGGCGCGTTGAACCGGCGGAAGCTCAACTCCTCTACAGACAGGGCGACTCACTCATGCGCAGCACCACCCGCACCACCACCGCCGCCTCCCTGACGGCCCTCGCCGCACTCGCCCTCGTGGGCGTCCAGGCCGGCGCGGCCCACGCCGCCACCTCGGCCACCTCGGCCACCTGCACCACGGCCAACACCAAGCTGACCGTCACCGAGGTGTCCCGTCCCGTCAACCACCTGCTGCTGAAGGCCACCAACACCGGCACCGCCACCTGCGACGCCTACTACGCCCCCCTGCTGCGCGCCGGCGCCGACGCACAAGCCCCGCTCGCCTGGTTCGAGGACAGCAAGCCGCAGGCCGTGGTGACGCTCAAGCCGGGCGAGTCCGCCTACGCCGGCATCGCCACGTACTCCCCCGACGGCGAGGGCGGCGCCACCGAGAAGACCCTCGGCGTGTTCTTCACCGACCGGAACGCGGGCGGCACCGGCAAGGAGAAGACGCTGAACCTGCCGAACGGCGGGGTCTTCTTCAACAGCGCCGCCGCGGTGACGTACTGGCAGGACAACGCGGCCGACGCCCTCACCTGGTAGGGACGTTGTCCGGGAACTCCCCCGGAATTGTCCGTGATCGGTAACACACGCATCCGCCCGCTCCCGCCCTCCGTCCTGACAAGTGGTCGCGACGCGGCCGGGCTTGGACGGGCGAGAGTGGGGGCGGGCATGGCGCGGCACAACGGGACGCGGGGCTGGTACGGCAAGGTGGTCGGGGCGGCGCTCGGGGTGACGATGCTCGCGGTCGGCGCCTCCCTATGGACCGCGCAGGCCGACACCGCCGGCGGACCGGCGCCGAAGCCCGCGACGAGCAGCGTCAAGCCGGTCGACGTGACCATCGCGCACTCCTCCGACCAGGGCGCGCGCGGCGTCAACATCACCATCGACGACGGACCCGACCCCACCTGGACGCCTCAAGTGCTGGCCGTGCTGAAGGAGTACGGGGTGAAGGCGACGTTCTGCATGGTCGGCACCCAGGCGCAGGCGCACCCCGATCTGGTGAAGCGGGTCGTCGCCGCCGGGCACCGGCTGTGCGACCACACGGTGTCGCACGACACGGCGATGGACAAGAAGCCCGTGGCCTACCAGTCGCAGCAGATCCTCGACGCCGAGCGCATGATCACCGAGGCGTCCGGGGGCGTACGGCCGATGTACTACCGCGCTCCCGGCGGCGCCTTCACCCCCGCCAGCCGCAAGCTCGCCGCCTCGCGGGGGATGCGCCCCCTGGGCTGGAACGTCGACACCAAGGACTTCGAACTGCCGGGCACGGAGGCCATCGTGGCCACGGTCGAACGCGAACTCCCGAACGGCCCGACGCTGTTGTTCCACGACGCGGGCGGCGACCGTTCGCAGACGGTCGAGGCGCTGCGCCGGGTGCTGCCCGAACTCAAGCAGCAGGGCTACTCGTTCGGCTTCCCGGTGCGCTGAGAGCCGTTCGCCGCCTCTCGCGAAACCCCATCTCGAAAGGAACCTCCACTGATGAACCGCCACCTGCGCACGGCCGTTGCCGCCGCTGCCGCGCTCACGGCCGGACTGCTGATGACGGCGTGCCAGAGCGGCTCGGACTCCGCCACCGCCTCCGGCACGAGCACCACGTCCGCCGCCGGAACGGCCACGGAGAGCCCCGGGTCCCAGGAGTCCGGCGGGTCGGAGCGGCCGGCCGCGCGGCAGGGCTCCGGCGCGGACTCCTCCACCGGCACGGGCTCCGCCGCGTCCACGGGCACGGGCTCCTCCACCGTCTCGCCCTCCCGTGGCACCGCCGTCGAGGGCATCGACAAGGGCGAGGGCGTCAACGGCACCTGGTTCGGCAACGTCTCCTACCTCGCTCCCGGCAAGTACACGGTCAGCGGCCAGCGGGGCAGCGAGCAGGAGTTCCTCCTCGCCGAGGACACCGAGATCATCGGCTACGACGACATCTGCGGCGACCCGAGCGCGGCCGGCGGCACCAAGTGCACCGAGGCCCAGCTCGAGACGGCCGCGAAGAAGGGCGTCTCGGCCGAGGTCGTGATCAAGAACGGCATCGCCACGAGCATCCGCGACGACCACTGAGCCCGGCCGCGAGGAGGTCTCACGCCGGTTCGAGCTGCGGCTCCGGGCGGGGCGTCGGCGGGGCGGGGGTCGGTTCCCAGCGGGCGGTGGTGCGGACGTAGCCGTAGATCACCGCGGCCGTGGTCAGGAGGACGAAGGGGCCGACCGTCCAGGGGTGGTGGGCCATCTGAACGGGCAGGAAGCGGACCGCGAGCAGGAGGGCGCTGAAGAACACCACTCCGGCGGCGACCTGCTGCACGGCCAGGCGGTCCCAGCCGTGGTCGTGTGCGCGCAGGGCCGTCTCGATGGTGAGCGTGAACACCACGCCGGCGACGAGGTCGATGCCGTAGTGGTAGCCGAACCCCAGGGTCGCTGTGAGGGTGGCCAGGAGCCAGAAGGTGCCCGCGAGGCGCATGAACCGCGGGGCCCGGCGGGAGTGGATGAAGATCGCGGTGGCCCAGGCGGTGTGCAGGCTGGGCATGCAGTTGCGGGGCGTGATCGCGTCGTAGACCACCGGGTGCGGGGACCCGACCGACGGCGGGATGTGCGGCCAGATCTCGGCGACGGCCCAGTGCGCGCTGCCCGTGCCGAAGGCGCCGGTGCCGTAGGCGAACACGGGGCCGACCACCGGGTAGATCATGTAGACGGCCGGTCCGACCAGGCCGATCACCAGGAACGTACGCACCAGGTGGTGGGCCGGGAAGCGGCGCTCGGCCGCCACGTTGCGGAGCTGGTACAGCGAGACGACGACCGCGGCCACCGCGAGCTGGCCGTAGACCGCGTGGAGGATGTGCCAGCCGACCGGGCCGGAGGCTTCGACGATCCGGCCCGCCACCCACGAGGGATTGCCCAGCGCGTGATCGGCGGTCGCCACGTACGGGTCGAGCACCTGGGGACGGCTCTTGGCGGTGATCAGCAGCCAGGTGTCGCCCGTCTTGCGGCCGGCCACCAGCAGCAGGCCCAGGCCGACCCCCTTCAGCAGCAGGACGCGTTCCCGGCCGGTGCGACGGGTGAGCGCGATGACCCCGCAGCCCAGCACCACCCACAGCGCGCCGTTGCCGAACGCGCGGCCCTCGTCGTCGCCGACGCCACCGATGTCGAACGCCCAGCGCGTCAGCGCGAGGACGACGTCGATGCCGAGCGCCACTCCGACCGCGACGAAGCGCTGCCGCCAGGTGAGCACCACCAGGGTCAGCGCGAGGCCGGCGTACAGCAGGGCCCCCGACTTGGGGCGGTACACCAGCTCCGCGACCTGGTGGGTGAGCGGCCCCGGCAGGCCGTAGCGACGCGCGGCCAGCTCCAGCGCGACGAGGAAACCGAGAGCCGTCACACCCGCGGCGGCCCAGAGTCCTGTCCGCGCCCGACCCTTGGGGGTGGACGCGGTCAGGCCGGATATTCGCGAAAACCCCCGTGACAGCATGCGCCTCAACTTATCGGCACAGGGCACTGAAAAGCGCCCCTATGGACGTAACTGATCAACAACGGGCGGACCTGGGCGGGGATCGGACGCGAGCAGGCCCGGACGAGAGATCGTCCGGGCCTGCTCGGGGTCATACGGGACGGGCTGTGGCCCGGGTCGCACCGGGCGGACCGTGGCCGTCGTCCGGGGTGGCCGTCGCCTCAGCCGCACGGAGTCGGCCGGCAGCTCGGCCCTGCGGTGCCGCCACGGCCTCCGGCGGCGTCAGACCGCGGCGTTTCCGCCCTCGCTGCGACGGCGGCGGACGACGAAGACCGCGCCGAGGCCGAGCGCCACGGCCGCGCCACCGGCCAGGGCTATCGCGGGAAGAGCCGAGCTGGAGCCGGTCTCGGCGAGGTGGCCCTGGGGCACGACCTGGGTGTTGCCGGCGGGCTTGGTGGTGGGCAGGGGCTTGCTGCCACCCTGCGGCTTCGGGGTGGAGTCGTCGACCGGGCCGGGGGTGACGCCGGCGGCGAGGATGTCGAACTCGTAGAAGTCGTCGTCCGAGGCGTAGACGCAGTTGCCCTCGTCGTCCACGTACGAACCGATGCTGATGGCGAAGCCGGCGCCGGCGGGAGCCTTCTTGTCCACCGACAGACGCAGGTCGATGGAGAACGACTCCTTGGCCTTCACGTCGGTGTAGCCGAGGTAGCCGGCGGCGTCGTCGTCGCCGTCCACGGAGATGTCGTTCCACGTGCCCGAGGTCGGGTCCTGGTACTGCAGGGTGAGGTACTGGGTGGCGTCGGAGAAGTCGTCCTCGCCCATCGCGGCGGCGAAGACACCGAGGTCGACCCGCTTGTAGGCGTGCTTGCCCGAGTTCTTCACGTTCAGCTTGAAGCCGTGGAAACCACTGCCCGCGACGATCTTCGACGGCAGCCCGGAGAGGCTGGTGGTGAGCTCCTTATCGAGCTTCGGGTCGGTGTCGTCGCAGTCCTCCGGACCGGTGGACGCGGACGCCGACGCCGACGCCGACGCCGACGCGGAAGCGCTCGGCGAGGTGGAGGCGGAGGTGGACGCCGAGGCGGAGGTGGTGTCCTTGGCGGGCGCGGACGAGGTGGAGTCGAGGGCGGGCGGGGTGGAGGTGTCCGCCTCGGCCGGGGTGGAGGTGCCGGTGGCCGGGGTGGAGGTGACGCCGCCCTCGGGCTCGGTCTCCCCCGACGCGACCGACTCGGAGGCCGAGGGCGAGGGGCTCTCCTCCGCCTGCGCCACCGAGGCCGTCATGAGCACGACCGGAGAGAGGACGGCCGTCGCAGCAGCGAGGGCCAGGGAACGACGCAGCTTCATTACGAACCTCTGGGCAGCAGGGATCAAGGTGTGCGCATGACAGACCTGCCTGCGGCACAAAGGGTTGCCCAAAAGGTTTCGGAATCTCTACGCGAACTGTCCCAGTTCAGGGCACAGATGGGGCACCGCTGACCAATTACGGATGAGGCGGGCGGGACTCAGGGGGCAGGCGTGGCGATCGGTACGGCCTGCCCCGTGACCCTCACGGGAGTCTCGTACGGGTCCACCTCGATGGTGAGATCGCTCGGGCGGCCCATGTCCTCGCCCTGGCGGATGGTGATCGTGCTGGGGGCGGTCACCAGGCCGACGGTGCGCAGGTAGCCGCCGAACGCCGCCGCTGCCGCACCAGTGGCCGGGTCCTCGACGACACCGCCGACGGGGAAGGGGTCGCGGGCGTGGTAACTGCCGTCGTTCTCCCGCCAGACGAGGTGGACGGTCGTCCACCCGTGGGTGCGCATGACGGTGGCGAGGCCGTCGAAGTCGTAGGCCAGGTCGGCCAGTCGGGCACGGGAGGCGGCGGCGAGGATCAGGTGGTCGTTGCCCGCGGAGGCCACGTGCGGCGGCAGGGCCGGGTCCAGGTCGGTGGCCTCCCAGCGCAGGGCGGCGAGCGTGGCGGTCAGCTCGGTGGCGTCGGCCGGGCGGGAGTGGGCGGGGACGCTGGTGAGGGTGGCCCGTACGGTGCCGTCCCGGTCGGCCGTCGTCTCGACCCTGATCTCCCCCGCGGTGGTGTCGAAGTGGAGTTCACCGGTGCCGAGGCGTTCGCCGAGGGCCACCGCGGTGGCGACCGTGGCGTGACCGCAGAAGGCGACCTCGGCGAGGGGGCTGAAGTAGCGGAGGGTGAACCGGCGCCGGGCCTCGTCCCGTCCGGTGACGAAGGCGGTCTCGGAGTATCCGACCTCGGCCGCGAGGGCGAGCATGCGCTGCTCGTCGAGGCCGGTCGCGTCGAGGACGACCCCTGCGGGGTTTCCCCCCTGGGGGTCGGGGGTGAAGGCCGCGTAGCGCAGGACGTCGGGTGCCGTGGTGTGAGCCATGCCCTCATGCTGGCGCCTCCAGGCCCATCAACACCAACGATTGTTTTTTATACGAGCCATCGGCACATTCGATGGCTGGCTACTCTTCCGCCATGGAAACCCGGCTCCTCCAGACCTTCGCCACGCTGGCCAGAACGGGCAGCTTCACCGCTGCCGCGACCGAGCTGCGGCTCGCGCAGTCCACGGTGACCGTGCAGATCAAGGCGTTGGAGAAGGCGCTCGGCACGCGGTTGTTCGACCGGGTGGCCAGGGGGGCGCTGCTCACCGAGGACGGGCGGCGGCTGCTCGACACGGCCGAAGAGGTGCTGGCGGCGGAGTCCCGGCTGTTCGCGGCCGCCGCCGAGGACGGGCCCGTCACCGGGACGGTGGTGGTGGGCGCGGGCGAGACCCTGTGCTCGGCTCATCTGCCGCTCATCGTGGCCGCGTTGCGTGCGCTTCACCCCGAGGTGGAGGTCCAGCTCGAACCCCGCGGCACCTCCGCCGCACTGACCGGCCTGCGCTCCGGCCAGCTGGACATCGCCCTGCTGCTGGAGGAGCGCGTCGACCACGCGGACATCGCCGCCGAACGCATCGCCGCCCAGCCGCTGGACCTACTGTGCGCCCCGGGCCACCGGCTGGCGGACCGGGCCGAGCCCGCGACCTGGGCGGAGCTGGCCAAGGAGGACTTCTTCCTGCACGAACAGGGCTGCTCCTACAGCGACTGGCTCGCCGGCCAACTCCAGGCGGTGCCCGGCGCCCACCCCCGCATGACCCGCTTCGGCAGCATCGAGGCGGCCCGCTCCTGCGTCAGCGCGGGCCTCGGCCTGACAGTCCTCCCCCACGCGAACGCGTCCCGCGCGCTGGAGGAGGGCCGCCTGACCCTGGTCGCGGGTCCGCCCCTGCCGGACGTGCCCATCCACCTGGCCCACCACCGGCGACGGCAACCGACCCGAGCGGCACGCGCGGTGGTACAGGCGGTCGTACGACACTTCGAGCAGGCGTGACCGCCTACGGAGCCGGGCTCGGTGTTCCGCGTTCGCATTAGGCTTTCCAGGGTTCGGGGGCAGGGGCTCGGTTGTCGGAGGGGAGCGCGTCTCGTATGCCGGTGCTCAGTGTCCTGACGCCCGTTCATGACGGGGGGCACCGCTATCTGCGGGAGCTGTACGACTCGTTGTGTGCGCAGCGGTTGCCCGGCGGGTGGGCGCTGCAGTGGGTGGTGCAGGAGGACGGGGAGACGGGGCGGCCGGCCGGGGTGTTGCCGCAGGAGGCGTGGATCTCCACCGGGACCGGGCGGCACGGTGGGGCCGCGCGGGCGCGCACGCTCGGGCTGGCTCGGGTCGGCGGAGCCCTGCTGCGGTGCGTGGACGCCGATGATCTGCTGCCCGATGCCGACGCGCTGGCCCGTGACATCGAGGTGCTGGTCGCCCGGCCGGGCTACGGGTGGACCGTGGCCCCCTGTCTCGACCTGCATCCCGACGGGCGGCTCGAACCCGGACCCTACGATCCCGAGCCCGGTCCGCTGCCCGCTCGGGCCCTGCTGGACGGGGCCGCGCGCGGAACCATGCCGGTGGTCGGCACCACCCAGACCGTGCACACCGAGCTGGTCCGGCTCCTGGGCGGTTGGCCGGCGCTGCCCGCGTTCGAGGACGGCGCGCTGCTGCTGAGCTGCGAGGCGGTCAGTCCGGGCTGGATGCAGAGCGAGCCCGGCACCCTCTACCGCAAGCACCCCACCCAGCACACCGCGTCCGAGGCCTTCCGGGACCGCGCCGAGGCCCGGCTCCGCGTCCAGATCGCGGTCCAGCGGGCGGAGGCGCTGCACGCGGCGGGATGGCGCTGGCGGCCTGCCGCGCTCAAGGACTGACTCGCCTCCGTGTTTCACGTGAAACCACCCGATTGCCCCTCACATACGGCTGGACGTCCTGCTCGGCATCGGCGTGTCCGTCCGAGGTGCCGGCACCGTGGCTCGCGGGGTCCGGACGGCCTCGATGTCGGTGAGCAGCCGGCGCAGTGAGGCGCGTACGGACGGGATGTCGGGGGAGTCCAGGGGGCTCGGCAGGGGGACGCGGGCGTCCAGCGTGGCCAGGGTGCGGTGGGCGCGGTGCCAGGCGCGGGCGGTGTGGCCCTGGTGGTGGTCGGTGTAGGCGCGGGCGTAGCGGGCGAGGGCCGTCGCCCAGGCGTCGTCCCGTACGCCGGGGGAGGACAGCGCCCGGCGCGCGCTGCGCCCCGCCGCGCCCGGTGCGGTGGGCGCCTGGGCCACGGCCAGCGCCGCCAGGCTCACGGCGGGGGCCGGGCCGCCGGGGGCGAACGCCGGGACCGTGTCGGCGGCCTGCCGGAAACACTCGGCCGCGGTACGGGCGTCCCCGCGCTCCCACGCCACCACGCCCTGGACGTGCGCGACCCAGCCGATCAGCGCGTCGTCACCGGCGAGGACCGCCACCGGCCAGACCTGGCCGAGCAAGGTGCGGGCGGTGGCCGGGTCGCCGGGGGCGTGCAGCCACGCGGCGAGCCAGCGGGCGCGGGCGGTGAGGTGGTCGTCGGCGGTCGCGCGGGGCAGCAGGCGCGCCAGATGGGCGCGGCCCTCCTCACCGTGGTCGTGCACCGTCCACCAGAACCACAGGTCGGCCACCGTGGCCAGCGCCGCCGTCACCTGCGCGGCCGGTGCCTGGGGGCGGGACGCGTACTCCACCAGCGCCGTCAGCTCGGCCGCGTTGTCCCGGACGAGACGGGCCGCCTGGCGCTGGTCCCCCGCGTGCCACAGGTGCTCGGCGACCTCCGCGAGGCGGCGGTGGTGCAGTACATGGCGTTCCACAGCCACCTCGAACTCACCGGCCGCGTGCAGGCGTTCGGCGCCGAAGTCGCGGGCGGCGCGGGTCATGCGGTAGCGGGGCGGGCGCAGGCCACCCGGTTCGTCCAGGGTCTCCAGCACTCCGGCGGCGGCCAGGCGGGCGAGGCAGGTCGGGACCTGGTGCGGGGCGAGACCCGCACCCGCGCACAGGTACGCCGCCGTCGGCTCGGTGAACGCCCCCCGGAAGACGCTGCTCCTGCTCCACACCGCGCGCTCCGGCCGCTCGCACAGCAGGTACGCCGCGCCGACGGCCGACCGCAGCGAGCGGTGCCTGCGCAGTGCCGGGCCGGGTGCGGCCAGCCAGCACTGGCCCTGCTCCAGCCGGTCGGCCAGCGCCCGGGCGGAGGATTCCGCCGCCAGCTGGGAGGCGGCCAGCTCCACGGCGAGGGGTACGCCCTCCAGTACGCGGCAGATCCGGGCCACGGCGGCCGACTCGGTGCCCTCCGCGCGGAAACCGGGGGCGGCGTCGCGGGCCCGCGTGAGGAACAGTTCCACCGCCGCGTCCGGGGCCAGCGGGGCCAGCCGCAGCACCCGTTCCTCACCGAGCCCGAGCGCCTGACGGCAGGTCACCAGCATCCGCACCCCGGGTACGTCCATCAGCAGCCGTTGCACCAGCCCCGCGCACTCGGTGCGCACCGCGTCGGCGTCGTCGAGCAACAGGAGCACGGACCGCCGCCCGGCCGTGCCCCGCAGCGCGGCGACCAGGTCGGTGAGGGCGGGCCGGGCCTTGGTGCGGGCGCCCCGCGCGTCCGGTACGGCCGTCGGCCGCCCACTCGCGCCCGCGCCCGTAGCCGCAGCCCGCGGCCCCAGCACCGCCTCCGACACCCGGGCGGCGAGCGCCCCCACGGCGACGGGCCCGCCCCCGCCGGGGCACCGCACATAGATCACCCGAGCCCAGGCGGGCGCGCCCTCCGCACCGTCACCTCCCTCACCGCCCACCGCGACAGCGGCCAGCGCGCTCTTCCCGATCCCCGCGGCCCCCGTCACCGTGACCAGCCGATGCCGGGCCAGCTCTTCCCTGAGGGTCCCGGTCTCCTCCGCCCGCCCGATCAGCCCGTCCGGCCCGCAACGCCGTGCTGCGGACGCCCACTCGGTGTCCTCGGCATATGCCCACACTGTTCTGCGCTCCGTAGCTCGCGGCGGTGCGGCACCCCGTGGCCGCACGCTCAGAGAGAGCAGCCAAATCGTTCCTGCACAGCGCTGCCCTCACGCAGAGTCCAACGGCCGCCCGTCACCTCGGGTGCGGAAGCGGGCCAGGGATCACACGCCGCACTGAACCCTCGTACACAGGTGCACATAGCGGTGGGCGGCCCGGATTCCGGGCCGCCCACGCGTTCAGCCTGCCGGGGGCACCTAGTAGTCGTCGTCGTCCTCGTCCGGCCTCTTCCGCTTGTCGCCGCCGCTGCCCGTCTCGTCTTCCCGGTCGATCGTCCTGACCGGGCGGGTACGGCCGGGCTCGGGGAGTTCGCCCAGGTGGTTGCGGAGGTAGAGGACGTCGCCGATGAAGAGGTCGTAGAGGAAGATGCCGACCAGGCCGCCGATCAGCGGGCCCACGATGGGAATCCACCAGTAGCCGCTGAACTGGCCCGCCTCGCTGCCCGGGAAGGCGAGGCTCCCCCAGCCCGCCACCCAGGTGAACAGCCGGGGGCCGAAGTCGCGGGCCGGGTTGATGGCGTAGCCCGCGTTGGCGCCGAAGGACATGCCGATCGCGGCGACCGCGAAGCCCACGATCAGCGGGGCCAGGTTCGCCTTCACCGCCTGGTTGCGCAGGTCCAGGATGGCGACCACGAACATCACGAGGAAGCCCGCGCCGGCGATCTGGTCGATCAGCGGGCCCCAGATGCCGCCGTGGAAGTAGGGCGCCGGGAACGTGGCGAAGATGGAGAACGAGGCCAGGGTGTGGCCGTCGGTCTTGGGCCCGGGCACCGCCGCGTCGAAGGTGTCGATCGCGTTGTGGTAGACGAGGTACACCAGCGCCGCCCCGGCGAACGCGCCCACGACCTGGGCGAACCAGTACGGCAGCACCTTCAGCCAGGGGAAGCCCCGGCGTACGGCCATGGCGAGGGTGACCGCGGGGTTGAGGTGGGCGCCGCTGACGCCGCCGGCCACGTACACGCCGAAGGTCACGGCCAGCGCCCAGCCCCAGGCGACGAGCAGCCAGTCACCGGCGGCCAGGAAGATCGTCGTGGTGGTGGCGGCACGGCCGGAGCCCGGCAGCGCGGCGACCGCCATGGCGACCACACCGCAGCCGAACGAGATGAGGACGAAGGTCCCGATGAACTCCGCCATGAGCTCGCCCGCCAGACCACCCCGGTGCCGGAGCCGGGACGGCTTGATGAGCGGGGGAATGTCTACAGCAGCCATTGAGGCCCCCTAGCAGAGGAGCGGTAGGGCAAACATCCTCATATTCACCCACTCCACCCAGGCCCGCAGGGCGGGAAACCCGTCTGGCCTAAGGGCTCTCGCCGGGGCGCCCCCCAGGACCGGCGCCCCCGGCACTCCTCCTCACGGTCTGTCAGACCGCCGCGAGACGCGCCGTCTGTGCCGCCGTCACCGTACGCACCATCAGCGCCCCCGCCACGGCCGCGCCCACCACGGCCAGGTCGGCCACCAGCAGTGGCCCGATCTCCGAGTAGGCCCGGCCGATCACGGAGTCGGTGTCCTCCCCCTCGAGGAAGCCACCGAGCAGACCGGCCAGCCACAGCCCCCACCACACGTTGACCACGGCGGGCAGCCGCCGCTCCGGCGCGCTCGCCCGGTAGGCGTCGGCCACGATGCCGCGCGGGAACCAGAGGTTGACCACCGGCACCACCCAGCCCAGGTACACCCAGATCCCCGCGTACTTCGGCGGCCGCCCCGACAGCGCGCGGGCGTTGTCCCGGACCCGCCGCAGCCACATCAGGAAGGCCGCCGCGCACAGCAGGGTGAGCACGGAGCCGGCCGTGCTCACCAGGTGGTACGAGTTCTCCAGGGAGGTGAGCGGGCGGTGCACCCCGTCGCCCTGGTCCGGGAGCCCGGCGGCGGGCTCGCCCGCGCTGTACAGCCGTGCCTCCCACACCGCCCGGGCCAGCCAGCCGGCCCCGGACAGCAGGAGCGCCCCGGCGGCCAGCCGGGCGGCGGAGTCCGATGGCCGGGGGGCGGGGGGCGCGGCAGGGGTGTCGAGAGCGTCGTCCATGGTCACGGGGCTCATCCTCGCCCGCTCGGCAGGCCCGGCACCAGGGGCTTTTGAGCCCGGGAAACCGGAGAGGCCCGGACAAGAGGCCGGTGCCGCGCGGGAGAGCGCTGCGGCACCGGCCGACAGGGGGAGGCGGTGGTCAGACGACCGCACGGCCCTCCGGGTGCCAGGTCGCCAGCGCCCAGATGATGAAGAAGTCGAGGGCGATCAGGATCAGCGACCAGATGGGGGAGTACGGCAGGAACAGGAACTGCAGGATCAGGCCCAGCGAGGTGATCACGATGCCGACCACCCGCGCCCAGGACGCTCCCATCAGCACCCCGGCCCCGGTCGCCACCACGATCACACCGGCCACCAGCAGGATCCAGCCCCAGCCGGTCAGGTCGATCTTGTAGACGTAGGCGTTGATCCGGGCGTACACGTCGTCCAGGGCGATCGCCGAGATGCCCTGGAAGATGTGAAGGATGCCGTTCACCAGCATCAGCACACCCGCGAAGACCGCGCCTCCCTCGGCCAGCCCGTTGTGCTCGGACCGCGCCGACTGCGTCTGCTGGGTCATGGCCGTTACCTCCGACGTCTCGTCCCCCGTGAACCCCGGACGGGTCCGTAGGTACGACGATCCGACGCGCGGCGCCCGGCGACCACGGGGACTAGGCCGTACGGGTGACGCCCCGGCGCGGTCCGGGGCGTCTCACGCCATCCAGAAGAACACCGCCGTCATCCGCTTCTCCTCCAGCGTGCGGCCGGTGTAGGCGGTCGCGCTGTGCACCAGGTTGGCGTGGTAGAGCAGCAGCCGGTTGGCGCGGTGCGGCACGCGGACGTCCTCCTCGAAGGCGTCGGGGGCGACGAAGCGGGTACCGAGGGCGTCGACGAGGTTGTTGTGCGGGGCCTGGACGACATTGCCGCCGAGCCGCCCGCCGGGAAGGGACTGGCGGTGGAAGCTGGTGCCGCAGTGCTTCGGCACGGCGGGGTTGAGGTAGAGCACGGCCGCGTACCGGCACAGCGCGCGGGAGTCGGTGTGCGGGCGGGGCTCGCTCTCGCCCTCGCCGACCACCTGGACGCAGTTGTGGTTGAGGGTGCCGCCGCCGGGCGCCCGCTGCACCCACAGCTCCTTCGCCCCGGTCGCCCTCTTCACCAGTCGCTCCACGCGCGCCAGTTCACCGGGTTCGAGACCGGGCATCGCCCGCAGTCCGGGCCAGGTCTCCGAGGTGTACGGGTGTCCCTCGGCCCAGTCCTCCTTGGCGAGACACCGCTCGCGCACCGCGCCGGCGTCGGGCAGCGCGTCGTCCAGCACCCAGTAGTCGCGGCCCTCGGTGGGCCTGCGGTAGGGCAGGACGGGCAGGGCCGAGGGCGTCCGTGGCGGTGACTGTGGGGGCATGCGGCGAAATCTAGGCCGCTGACCTGGGCCGCTTCGCCCGAGGAGAGGTCAACCTTTGGCCAACGTCCGCTCATACACTGGTCGTTGGCAGGCCAAGGACGCACCCGTCGCACAGCACCGGAAACCGGCGCGGAATCTTCACGGCGAAGGTCGAGACGAATCGGCTCCGCGTCCGTACTGCTGTGTGTCTGAACCGCCTGTCGGCGGAAACCACGACCGGGCAGGAGGAACAGTGCGCTTTTCGCGGAACGCGACGGGAACTCTCTTCGTGGGCGGTGCCATGGCACTGACCCTCGCGGCGCTGGCCTACCCGAGCATGCTCGGGCTGGACACCGTCTCCAGTTCGCAGACCCGTATCGTCGCCAACACCCAGTGGGGTCCGCTCACCGAGCAGGACCGGGACTTCGTGGTGAAGGTGCGCGCGGCCGGGCTGTGGGAGTACCCGCTCGGGCAGATCGGGCTCCAGAAGGGCTCCTCCGAAGGGGTCAAGATCGCGAGCAAGCACCTGATCGACGGGCACGCGGCGCTGGACGCCTCCTGCCGCAAGATCGCGCCGATGCTGAACATCACGATCCCCAACGTGGCGAGCCCCCAGCAGGAGGGGTTCGTGACCCAGCTCAAGGGCGAGACCGGCAAGGCGTTCGACACCGACTTCGCCAACATCCTGCGGATGACGCACGGTTCGATCTTCAACGCCATCGCGAAGATCCGGTCCACCACCAAGAACTCGCTGATCCGCTCGCTTGCCGACCAGGCCAACGACACCGTGCTCGACCACATGACGGTGATGGAGAAGACCGGCCTCGTCGACTTCGACCAGACCATCTTCAACCAGACCACCCCGCCCAAGCTGCCCTCGGACAACCTCACCCCGCCCGCGCCGGACCCCGGTCAGCCGCAGGTCGTGCTCACCCCGCCGCCGAACGCCACCTCGACCCCGCTGGCCATCCCCGGCGAACCGGGCTCGAACAGCACCCGCGAGGACCCGGCCCCGGCCGAGCCGAGCCCCACGCCGACGATCGGCTAGCCCAGCCACACCGTGGTGTCCGGCGGGAGTACGTCCGGCTCGCTCGACGGCGTGCTGGACAGCAGGAGTTCGCCCGCCGGGCGCTCCACCGGCTCCGCGGTGAGGTTGGTCAGGCAGCGCCAGCCGGGGGCGCGGGTGAAGTCCAGGACGCCGGGGGGCACGCCGGGCGTCCAGGTCAGCTCCTCGCCCTGGAGCAGTTTGCGGCGCAGCCGGAGCGCGGTGCGGTAGAGCTCCAGCGTCGAGCCCTCGGCGCCGGCCTGTGCCTCGACGGCGTACCGGGCGAACGTCTCCGGCTGCGGCAGCCAGGCCGGGCCCGGGCCGAAGCCGTACGAGGGTCCGGTCACCGTCCACGGCAGCGGTACGCGGCTGCCGTCCCGGCCCTTGCGGGTGTGCCCCGACTGTTCCCAGACCGGGTCGCGCAGCGCCTCGGGGGGCAGGTCGGCGACCTCGGGCAGGCCCAGTTCCTCGCCCTGGTAGAGGTAGGCCGAGCCGGGCAGCGCCAGCATCAGCAGGGTCGCGGCGCGGGCGCGGCGCAGTCCCGCGCCGGGGTCGGTGGCGGGGTCGGTGCCGCCCGAGCGCAGCCAGGCGTCCAGGTCGGTGCCGGGCGGCAGGACCAGGCGGGAGGCGTGCCGGACGACGTCGTGGTTGGAGAGCACCCAGGTCGCCGACGCGCCGACGGTGCGCGCCTCCGCGAGGGAGGCGGTGATGGCGCGGCGCAGTCGCTCTGCGTCCCAACCGGTCTCCAGGTACTCGAAGTTGAACGCCTGGCCCAGTTCGTCGGGGCGGGCGTACAGGGCGCGGCGGGTGTCCGGGACCCAGGCTTCGGCGACGGCCGTGCGGGGCGGGTCGTAGGCGTCCAGCAGGGTGCGCCAGTCGCGGTAGATCTCGTGGACCTCGTCCCGGTCCCAGTAGGGGTGGCTGCCGGGGGCGAGCAGGGGCAGGGCCTCCTCGCCGGTGGCGCCGATGCCCCCGACGTCCCGTAGGGGTTCGGTGAGGTCCTTGGCCAGGCCGTGGGCGACGTCCACGCGGAAGCCGTCCACGCCCCGGTCGGACCAGAAGCGCAGGGTGGTGCGGAAGTCCTCGCGGACCTCGGGGTGGGACCAGTCGAGGTCGGGCTGCTCGGGGGCGAACAGGTGGAGGTACCAGTCGCCGTCCGGGACGCGGCTCCAGGCACTGCCGCCGAACACGGACTGCCAGTCGGTGGGCGGGAGTTCGCCGTACTTTCCCCGGCCACGGCGGAAGACGTGGCGGGCGCGGGCCGCCGATCCGGGGGCGGAGAGCAGGGCCTCCTGGAACCAGGGGTGGCGGTGCGAGGTGTGGTTGGGGACCAGGTCGACGATGACCTTCAGGCCCAGGCGGTGGGCCTGACCGACCAGGGTGTCGAAGTCGTCCAGGGTGCCGAGGCGCGGGTCGACGCCCCGGTGGTCGGCGACGTCGTAGCCGCCGTCGGCCAGTTCGGAGGGGTAGAAGGGGCTGAGCCACAGGGCGTCGACACCGAGCGTGGCCAGGTGGTCCAGGCGGGCGGTGACGCCCGCGAGGTCGCCCAGGCCGTCGCCGTCGGCGTCCGCGAAGCTGCGCGGATACACCTGGTAGACGACGGCCTGCCGCCACCAGTCGGGGTTCCTGGACGAGAGGTCCGCCATGCGGGCTCCGTTCGTACGGTTCGCCTCAGGCCAGGAATCTGCCCCACTCGCCCCGAATCGGAAACGTGGCCCTCGGCAGGACACCCCCTAGGGCCGCTCCACCGTCTTCAGGTAGAGGTCGACGTACCGGGGCACGTCGACATCGAGCGCCACGTCCACCAGGGGCCGCGCGCGGGCGCCCCCGTGGATCTCGGACTCGCCCGGCCGGTGCCTGCGGTCCACGACGGTCTGGCCGCGCGCCGGGCCGGGGGCGAGGCTGACCTCGACCGGGAGCGGACGGGTGGTGAGTCCGGCCGGGTCGGCGACCGCGCACACCGCGCCCGCGTCGCCGAGGCCGCCCGCCTCCTCGTCGTCCGGGGTGGTGCCGGGGGCGCTGGGGCGGTGGGACAGCAGGTCGCCGGCGAGCTTCGCGCCGGGTTCGGTGGAGGCGCGCAGGCGGCGCACCTCGGTGCCGGGGACCACGACGCGGGTGAACACGTCCAGCCCGTACATCGTGATCGGCACGTCCGCGCCGAGCAGGATCGCGGCCGCCTCGGGGTCGTGCCAGACGTTGAACTCCGCGACCGGGGTGGCATTGCCGACGCCAACCGCACCGCCCATGAAGACGACGCGCTCGATGTTGCGCGTCACCTCCGGGTGGGTGCGCAGCAGCAGGGCGATGTTGGTCAGCGGCGCGGTGGGGATCAGGGTCACCGGGCGCGGGGAGGCGAGGATCTCGCGGCGCAGCAGGGTGACGGCGTCCACGGCGGCCGGGGCGCGGGTGGGGGCGGGCAGGCCGAGGTCGCCCATGCCGTCGCTGCCGTGGACGTGGCGGGCCGGGCGGGCGGGCTCCAGCAGCGGGCGCTCGGCGCCCCGGGCCACCGGGATGTCGGGGGCACCGGCCCGCTCCAGCACGGTGAGGGTGTTGCGGACCACGCCGTCCACGTCGGTGTTCCCGGCCACGCAGGTCACCGCGCGCAGGTCGAGGCCGGGGTGGCGGACGGCAAGGAGCAGGGCCAGGGCGTCGTCGACGCCGGTGTCGCAGTCGATGATCACGGGCACCACGGGCTGCACGGCGGCCTCCTGCCGGGCGTCGCTGCGTACGGACGCCTCGACCCTAGAGGAGCGCCCGCCCCCGGTCTCCATGCCCTCACCCGAACGGACCGTTGCGCTGGTGGGCGGTGATCGCCGGTGGTGCCGTAGGAGCAGGCAGCGGCCGGAGCGATCAGGAGGCACACCCGATGACCGGAGGCATACGTACCCGCGGCGCCCGTGTCCTCCTGCCGCTCGGCTCCCTGCTCGCGCTGAGCGGCTGCGCCACCCTCGGGCTGGAGCATCCGCCGACCGCGACGTACTCCCTGCCGACGGTCGAGAAGCCCTCGGCCACCTCCAGGGCGCCGGCCGCCGGGGACTCCGCGCTCACCGACGCGCAGGCGCAGGCCGCGCTGGTCACCGAGTCCGACCTCGGCTCGCCGTGGGCGGCGGCGGGGGGCATCGCGACCTGGCGGGACAGTCTGCTGAAGGCCACGTCGGAGGTGGCCGAGTGCCAGCGGCTGCTGGACGCGCTCTACTCCGACCAGGTCCTCGGCGCCCCCGCCCGCGTCGCCGTCGCCCTGGACGACCCCGGCACCCAGGCCCAGCTCCGCTACCAGATCGGCGCCCGCCGCCCCTCCGACGTGGACGCCGACCTGAAGTGGCTCGGCGAGATGCCGGCCAAGTGCGCCCGTTTCACCGCCACCACCCAGACCGGCTGGACCGAGGACGTCCGCATCTCCGACCTCCCCCTCCCCGAGGTCGGAGACAAGCGCCAGGGCCTGCGCGTCACCCTCACCGCCACCGACCCCGAGAACCCCGACGCCGACGAGCAGGACCTCACCCTCGAACTCGCCGCCGCCCGCGTGGGCGAGGACGCCTTCGCCCTGACCAACGGCGGCCAGGGCGACGTCCCGAACGACGCGACCCAGGCGGCGGTCCAGATCGGCGCACTGCGCCTGGCCGACGTACGGCGGCAGGGGCGGGCGCAGGTCTAGGGGGTGTCTTGTCGATCAGGCCGGATCAGGGAGCGGCGTCTGGTGCCGTGCATCGCAAGGCGGAGGAGGGAGCCGATGCGGAGCATCGGGGACCGACGACAACGCGGCGAGGTGCGGTGCCAGACGCCGCGAGCCCGGCGTGATCGACAAGACACCCCCTAGGGGCTCGCGACGGCGGGGCTAGAAGGGCGGCCCCGCCGGGGCAGGCCCCAGGGTGGTCGTGCCCGGTACGGTCCGGTGGCCCAGTCCCGTGCGGTACGCGTCCAGGGCCGCTTCCGTGCGCCCCGTGCGGCGCAGGAGGTCGCCCAGGAGGCGGCAGAGGTCGGCCAGGTCGCCCGCCGCGCCCGCGCGTTCGAGGAGGCTCAGGGCGCGTACGTAGTGCTCTTCGGCCGAGTCCGTCTCGTCCGCGTCCTCGGCGATGATGCCGAGGAGGCGGTGGGCGGCGGCCGCGTGCACGGCGCCGCGTTCGGAGGAGAAGTCGCCGAGGACGCCGTCGAGGAGGGCGGCGGCCTCGGCGGGTCTGCCCCGGCGGTGCAGGACGTCGGCCAGCTCGACCGCGGCCTGGCTGCGGTACAGGGCGGCGCGGGTCTCGGCCAGCATGTCCAGCGCCTGGCGCAGTTCACCCTCGGCGCGGTCCAGGTCGCCCGCCTGGGCGTGGACATAGCCGCGCATCCAGTGGCAGTTGGCCAGCTCGGTGCGCAGCCGGAGCTGGCGGTAGAGCCCGGCGGCCTTGGCGAGGGAGGCGTCCGCCTCGGCGTGCCGGCCCTCGGCGAGCAGCGTACGGGCCACCGAGCGGTGCATCCGGGCGATCAGCGCCGGGTCGGCGGCGCGCGGGGCGAGCGCGAGCGCGAACTCGGCGGCCTGGGCGGCGCGGGCGTGGGCGCCCATGTCCATGTAGGGGCCGATGACGGCGGTGTAGAGGTGCAGCAGGGCGTCCGGGTCGTGCAGTCCGCCCCGGTTGAGCTCGTCGAGGGCGGACTCCAGCAGGTAGACCGCGTACCGCAGTTCACCGGCCAGGTAGTGCGCCACGGCCCGGCCGCGTACGGCGGGTACCCGTACCGGGAGGGTCTCGCCGGACAGGAGTTCCTCCGCCCGCTCGAAGTGGCCGTGTGCCGAGCGGAGTTCACCGGTCTCCAGCGCGCACTCGCCGAGTCCCATGAGCGCGGCGGCCTGTTCGTGGCCGAGGCCGTGTTCCGCCGCCTCGGCCAGCAGGGCCGCGTACCGTCCGGCGGCCTCTTCGGCGCGGCCGTCCGCGAGCAGGCGCTGCGCCTCGGTGAGCCGGAGCCGGAGGGCGGTGGCGAGTCCCGCGGGGCGGCCGGAGGCCAGCTCGTCGTAGGTGACGCCGAGCCGGTCCGCGATGTGCCGCAGGGCGTCGTCGGAGGCGCGTACCCGGCCCGCCTCCAGGGTCGAGATGTAGGCGGGGGTGTAGGCGGGCTCGGCCAACTGTCGCTGTGTCATACCGCGTTCGGCGCGCAGCCGCTGCACGCGCCGTCCGACCACCTCCGGCCCGTCCCGCTCCGGCATGCCTCTGCCTCCCCAACTCCCCTGGGCCCCCTTGTCGTTGGGGTCCCGCAGCCCTAGGTTAAACGGCGGCTCAAGTCCGCTTGACCCGTCGCTGATGTTGCGAGGTAGCCGTGCCAGGTCGCACCCCCGCCGCACGCCCCCCTGCTCCCGCCCGCACCCGGCTCCGCCTCGCGGACGCCGGACCGTTCGCCAGAGGGGCCGTGGCGGCCGTGGTGGCCGTGGCCGCCCTCGTGATCGCCGGTCACGCCTGCCCGGCCCGCGCGGCGGGCGCCGCTCCCGCACCCGTCGCCCGGCACGCCCAGCCCTGATCACCCCCAACGCCCGCTCCCGCAAGGGGGTTTCTCGCCCAACCCCGAGTAAAACCCACCCCAAGCAAGGCGGCGAATCCCGCCAAACCCCGCCATAAGACCGGTTGTACGGGAGTGGAATATCTCACCGTCAACAGTTGACAGCGGACCCCGCCATTAGGGTGAGCCACGATCCGGCCGGGCCCTTCACGAAGCGCGAACCGCCTTGCCGCTGAACGGGGTTTCTTTTCGGTGGCCGGGGTCGGGGGGCCAGGGCGGAAGGGCACGGGGGATGACGGGTAGCAGCCTGCGCACGGAGGACACCGGGGCGCCGGACACCACCGGCGAGACCGTGCCGCCGCCGGGAAGGCGGCGCGGACGCGTCCTGCGCTGGACCGCCCTCGCGCTGGCCCTGCTCCTGCTCGGCACCGCCGCCGCCGGCTACCTCTACTACCGGCACCTCAACGGCAACCTCGCCAAGGCCCCGCTCAACCTCGGCGACAGCCCCAACCCCTCGGCCACCCCGGACGCGGCGGGCCGTACCCCGCTGAACATCCTGCTGATCGGCTCGGACAGCCGGAACACCGCCGACGACCTCGAACTCGGCGGCTCCCGGGGCGATGTGGGCCGCCCGCCGCTGGCGGACGTACAGATGCTGCTGCACGTCTCGGCGGACCGGAACGACATGTCGGTGATCAGCCTGCCCCGCGACACCATGGTCCCGATCCCCCGCTGCACCGACCCCGTCACCAAGAAGGTCTACCCGGAGCTGAGCCTGGCGATGGCCAACGAGTCGCTGGGCCGGGGCGGCCCCGGCTGCACGGTCGCCACCTGGATGCGGCTCACCGGCATCCCGGTGGACCACTTCATGATGGTCGACTTCTCCGGCGTGGTCGCCATGGCCGACGCCATCGGCGGCGTCCCGGTCTGCGTCGAGCAGAACGTCTACTCGCACACCGCGAGCGGCCACGGCTCCGGCCTCCGGCTCAGGGCGGGCACCCACCCGGTCAAGGGCAAGCAGGCCCTCCAGTGGCTCCGCACCCGCTACGGCTTCGAGGACGGCACCGACGTCGGCCGCACCCACGCCCAGCACATGTACATGAACTCGATGGTCCGCCAGCTCCGCGCCGACGCCACCCTCGGCAACCCCGCCGAGATGCGGCGCCTCGCGGAGGCCGCGACCAGCGCGCTCACCGTCGACGAGGGCCTCGGCACGGTCAAGAAGCTGTACGACCTCTCGATGGAGCTGCAAAAGGTGCCCACCGAGCGGATCACCATGACCACCCTGCCGACCACCCCGTGGTCGCAGGACCGCAACCGTCTGGTGCCCGCCGCCGACGACGCCGACAAGCTCGTCTCCATGGTCCGCGACGACGTCCCGCTGGACGGCCGCGGCACCAGGGACCCCGGTCCGAAGGCCACCGACCCGGCCGCGCCCCCCGCCGAGATCACCGTCCGGGTCGAGAACGGCACCGGCGCGGGCCTGGAGTCCCCCGCGCCCGGCCGCGCCGGGGAGGTCGCCGGCATCCTCCGCGACCAGGGCTTCACCCACACCGTCGAGGAGAAGACCCCCGCCGCCGAGCCGGGCACCTCCGTCCTCTACTCCGGCACCACCCTGAGAGGGGACGCCCTGGCCGTGGCCAAGGAGCTGGACATCCCCGCCGCCCGCGTCCGCGCGGTGGACGACGCCCGGGACATCACCCTCGTCGTCGGCGCCGACTGGCCCTCCGGCGACCGCTTCCCGGAACCGGCCAAGCGCGAGGTCCCGAAGTCGGCGGCCGTCCTGGGCGGTGCGAGGACGGATGCCTGCATGAAGATCCAAGAGGGCTTCACCTGGTGAGCACCGTCTGACGCCGTCAGCGGTATGACGACCAAGTGACGTCAGCCGTCCTGGAGTTGCTCCAGACGCTCCCGCACGGCATCCAGGGCGCCCTCCCGGCGTCCTGGTACGCGGGCCCGCAACTCGGCGAGTTCACGGCCCAGTTCGCGTATCCGGCCGGCGTCCTCGATGCGGCCCCACTGGTGGTGGGCGCGGTCCACCGCGGACTCCACGGCGGGGGCGTCCGGGGCGTGGCCGGAGGCGAGGCGGAAGCCGGCCACGCCGAGCCAGGCGCGGCAGCTGCGCACCGGGTCGCCCGCGAACATCGCCAGGTCGGCGCGGACCTCCGCCCAGTGCAGGGCGTCCTCGGAGGCGGGCCCGTGCCGCCGCACCGCCGCCTCCTGGTGGCGGGCGGCCAGCCGGTCGGCCTCGGCGTGCCGCCCGGCCCGGACGGCGGCGCTCAGCGCGGCGTGCGGGTCGCCCTCGTCGTCGGGGGCGGTGAGCACCAGGTTGGACCGCAGCTCGGCCGCGATCCGGTCCAGCGCCCGCCGGTGCAGCTCCGCGACCGGCGGGCGGTGCCCGCCGCGCAGCAGTGCCGCCACGGCCCGCATGTACGTCGGCTCCGCGATCCGGCGCCGGCCCGGCGGGGGCGCGATCCGGCCGTGCACGACGGCCGTACGGCCCGAGTCCAGCGGGCGCGTGGCCAGAGCGGCCCAGGTCTCGGCGTCCGTGTGCAGGTCCACCAGCAGATGGGTGGTCCCGGCCGGGCGCAGCCGCAGCTCGTCCTTGAGCCAGTGCCAGGGCAGCGCGGTGTAGCGGGCGGTGGCCGGGGTGGTGCGGGCGAGCGCGAGGTGGGGGAGCCGCTGGCGGCGGTCCAGCAGCAGCTGCCCGGCGACGTACACCGTCAGCGGGCCGGAAGCGGCGGCGGCCGCGCGCAGCCGGGTCAGCACCGCCTGCGGGTCGAGCGGGTCGGCGAGTTCGACCACGTGCGCGGTGTCGGTGCCCGCCAGCACGGACGGCGCGACCGCGCCCAGTACGGGCAGCACGGCCGCCGCGTCCACCAGCCGGCCGCGGCCCAGCGGTGCGGCCGCGAGCAGCAGCACGGTTCCGGGCATGGCGCCTCCCCCTGTGTTCGGCCGGCCGGTTACGCCGGTCAGCCAGCACCGTAACCGCTGGACGCGGGCGGGCGCGGCTCAGGACGGCGAAGGTCGCCCGGTCGTGGAGGCGGGGCCCGGGTCGGACTGCGGCTCGGGGAGCCTGCGCAGCGCGAAGACGGTGGTGTCGTCGTCCAGCCGGCCCCGGGTGTGCCGCAGCACGCCCTCGCGGACCAGGCGGACCAGCCGCCGGGGCGCGGCCCGGCCGTGGTCGGCGGCCACCGCGCGGGCCACGTCGTCCAGCAGCGGGTAGAACACGTCGGCGCGGTCGCGGGCCTCGGTCACCCCGTCCGTCACCATCAGCAGCGTCTCGTCCTCGTCCAGCCGCTCCCGGCAGGCGGGCGGTCCCGGTCCGGTGCCGGGCTCCGCGGCCCCCGTGAGGTCCCCGAAGCCGATCGGCAGCCGCTCCCCGCCGGGCAGCGGGCGCACTCCGCGCGGGCCCACGGCGAGCGGCGGCTCGTGCCCGAAGTTGATCACCTCGACGGCGTCCCGCGCGTCCTTGGGGAAGCCCAGCAGCAGCGCGGTGGCGAACCGGTCGCCGTCGTACCGGCCCAGCGCGGCGGTGTGCCCCCGGTGCCGGCACATCCGCACCTCCAGCCGGTCGGCCACGGTCACCAGGTCGGGCTCGTGGTACGCCGCCTCACGGAAGGTGCCCAGCAGGGCGGCGGCCGTCTCCACCGCGCCGAGGCCCTTGCCCTGCACGTCCCCGAGGAGCACCCGGGTGCCGTTCGGGCCGGGCTGGATGTCGTAGAAGTCACCGCCCACCCGCGCGTCCACGTCGGCGGCCAGGTAGACGCCCGCGTGCTCCAGACCGGCCCAGTTCGGCGGCAGCGGGCGCAGCACCGTACGGCGGGTGGTCTCGGCGATGTCCCGCATGTGCAGGCCCTGCCGCTCCCGGCGCATCCGCACCACGGAGGCGGTCACGGCGAGCGCGCCGCCGAACGCGAGCAGCACGAAGTCGGCGGTGCCCGCCCGGTACCGCTCGGGGAAGGCGGTGTCCACGGCCAGGTAGGTGGCCAGGGACAGCAGGGCGAAGGTGATGGTCGCGCCGACCCCGCAGATCGCGGCGGCGATGCTCGGCACCAGGATGATCCAGGAGACGACGCGGAACGTCTCCCCGGTCTGGAAGTCCACCGTCACGATGGCGGCCAGCAGCACCAGCGGCACCAGCCAGGCGGTGCCCCGGCCCGCGATCCGCCGCTGCCCGCGCCGGTCGCCGTACTCCATCTCGGTCACGAGCCCCATCTCCGTCCCGAGGCCGCGCGAAGGTCGCGGCGGGCCGCCGTCCTCGGAAAACCCAGGGGAACACGGGCCGGTTCCGGCCGCATCCGGGCCCCGTCACCCGCCCGGCCGAGTTGCCGGGCCGTCGCCGCAGGTGTGCCCTGGAAGCCGGGCCGTCACCTCAGGCCCGAAGCGGCGAGAGAAGGAGCGCTCTCATGGCTCACGCGGCACCCGCGCCCGGCACGCCGATCCGAGGCGGCCGCAAGGACGCCCCGAAGGCGATCACCCCGCCCCCCGATGTCTTCGACACCCGCACCCACCGCATGGCCAGGGTCGCGGTACCGGTGCTGCTGGCGCTGGTCTACGGCTACTGGGCGGCCGCGAACCGCCGCTCCGGCGGCCCGGTCACCGGCTGGAACCTGCTCTTCGGGTTCCTCACCGCGCTGGTCTTCGGAGTCGTGTTCTACGCCGTGCTGACCATCGCGCCCCGGCTGCGGCGCGAGCTGCACGCGCTGCTGTGGGCGGTGTTCGTCGGCGCGTCCTTCGGCTTCCTCTACAACCAGGCGGGCGCCTCGCTCGTGCGGTCGGTCGGCATTCCGCTGATCGTGGCGGCGGTGACGTTCATCGTGTTCTTCTACCGCTTCTACACCCATGAGGACGCGGCGGGTCGCCGGGTGAGGTGAGGGCGGCCGGCCGAGGGGCCCGTCCCCCGAACGCACCCCCACCGCTCGCGCCGGAGGCCCGGGGGGACTTGCCTGTAAGGCGTGCACCCCCGACTGAGGAGTGCCCTGTCGGCCGCGCTGATCGCCCTGGCCTGCCTTCTCGTGCCCTTCGGCGCACCGGCGGCCTGGGCGGCGTACACGCTCACCGACACGGGCCGGTACGTCACCACGATGGCCCCGCTCGCCGCCGACCCGGCCGTGCGGGACGCCGTCGCGGACACGGTCGGCGACGGCATCCTCCGCGAGGTCGACCAGCACGCGGACATGACACCGGTACGCGGCTCGGTCGGCCCCTTCGTCCGGGACGCGGTGCGCTCCTTCACGCACACCCGCGCCTTCCGCCTCGCCTGGGACACCGGCAACCGGGTCACCCACGACGCGGTGCTGCGCGCGCTGCGCGAGGACAGCCCGGCGGGCGGCGCCCCGCGCGCGGTCACCGTCGACCTCGCCCCGGTGACCGCCGAGGTCAAGGCCCAGCTCACCGAGGACCACATTCCGCTCGCCGCCCGCATCCCGGTGCGCCACACCGAGGTCCCGGTGCTCCCGGCGGGGGAGCTGACCCGGTACCGCAAGGGATTCCACATGCTCGAAGTCGCCGGTCTGTGGCTGCCGGTGGCAGCCGTCCTGTTCGCCGCCGCCGGCATCGCCCTGGCCGTGCGCCGCCGCCGCGCGATCGTCGCCACCGCCCTCGGCACCGCCCTGGGCGGCGCCCTCCTCGGCCTGGCCCTCACGGCAGGCCGCGCCCTCACCCTCGCCGACCTCCCCGCCGACGTCCCCCACCCGGTGGCCGCCGCCGTCTACGACACCCTCACCTCCGGCCTCCGCACGGTCTCCTGGCTCCTGCTGGTCCTCGGCCTGGCGGTGGCGCTGACGGCGTGGCTGACCCGGCGCCGGTCGGCGCGCCGGCGGGGGGAGGGGGGAGGGAAGTCCGCGGGGTCGCCCGCGCGGACCAGGGCGCGGGTCTGAGGGGCCCGGGTCCCCCGGTGGTGAGTGCCGTCAACCTTTCCGCCTGGCGGGCCGGTTGGGGGAGCCGGGGAGCACAGCGGACATAATGGGCACATGTTCCGAGAGCTGCCCAACGGCCTGGCGCCGCCCGACTGGCTGGTCCGGAACCTCCGGCCGCATCCGGCGCCGGTCAACTGGGCCGCTGTGGCGCGGGCCTCCGTGGCGATGGCGTCGCCGCTGGCCGCCGGGTTCGCGGCCGGGCAGCCGGCACTCGGGGCGCTCGCGTCGATGGGGGCGCTGAACGGGGTCATCGGCGACACCGCCGACGCGTACCGGATGCGGGTCATCACCATCGCCGTACCCCAGCTCACCGGTGCCGTCGGGGTCATCCTCGGACAGCTCGTGTTCGGGCAGGGCTGGGCGGCCGTCGCCGTGGTCACCGGGGTCGCGCTGGTCTCCGGGATGATCTCGACCATCGGCACGGTGGCCTCCGTGTCGGGACTGCTGCTCCTGCTCAACTGCGTGGTCGGCGCCGGGCTCCCGCTGCCCCACCCCTGGTGGCTGGCGCCGCTGCTGATGACCGGGGGCGGTCTGCTGGTACTGGCCCTCGCCCTGCTGGCGTGGCCCCTGCGGGCCGGGGTGCCGGAACGGGCGTCGGTGGCGAACGCCTACCGCCGGGTCGCCGACCTGCTGGACACCGCGTGCGACGAGGACCGCTACATCGGCACCCGTTTCGACGTCACCCGCGCGCTGGACCAGGCGTACGACCTGATCCTCGGACACCGCGCCCGGCACCACGGCCGCAGCGAGGAACTCACCCGGCTGCTGGCCCGGTTGAACGCCATCACCCCGCTCGTCGAGGCCGCCCCCGCCGTCCACCTCACCGGCCGTCCGCTGCCCCCCGAGATCCCCCGTGCGGTACGGGAACTCGCCGACGCCGTCGAGACCGGCGACACCGCCCGGCTGCGCCTGCCCAGGCTCCCCCTCGCCCTCACCGAGACCGAACGCGCCGTCGACCACGCCCTGCGGCACACCGCGGAGGTCGTCACCGCCCCCTCGGTGGACCCGCGCGGCATCGACGAACGCACCATCGCCCTGCACGTACGCACCGCCCGGGCCGCCCGCGACGCCGTGCTGTCCGCGGGCTCCTGGCGCTACGGGCTCCGCCTCGCCGTCTGCATCGGCATCGCGCAGTCCCTCGTCTCCCTCGTCCCGATCTCGCGCTCGTACTGGGTCGCGCTGACCATCACCTTCGTCCTCAAGCCCGACTTCGGCTCGGTCTTCTCCCGCGCCCTGCTGCGCGCGCTGGGCACCGTGGCGGGGCTGGCGATCGCCGCGGCGGTCCTGGCGGAGGTGCCGATCGGCTGGTGGGACGTACCGGTGATGATGCTGCTCGCCCCGCTCGTCCCGGCGCTCACCCCGCGCGGCTACGGCTTCCAGACCGCCGCGATCACCCCGGTGATCCTCCTGCTCTCCGACATCCTCAACCACCAGGGCACCGGCCTGCTGCTGCCCCGCCTGCTGGACTCCCTGATGGGCTGCGCGATCGCCCTGGTCGCGGGATACCTCCTCTGGCCGGAGAGCTGGCACACCCGCGTCGGCGACCGGCTCGCGGACGCGGTCGAGGACACGGCGCTGTACGTCGAGACGGCGTTCGGCACCGAGACGGACCCCGTCCGCCGCACCCGGATGCGACGCCGGCTCTACCGCGATCTGTCCACCATCCGGACGGAATTCCAGCGCGCGCTCACCGAACCGCCGCCCACCGGACGGCGCGCCGCGGCATGGTGGCCGCTGGTGGTCGCCGTGGAGCGGATCGTCGACGCGACGACCGCGGCGCGCGTCCGCGTCCACCACGGCGCACCGCCCCCGTCCGCCGCCGAGGTACACCAAGTGGTGCGCCAACTAGGTGAATTGGCGGAGGGGGTGCGGGAGGCCGACATCCTCACCGGCTTCCCCACCCACCTGACCGGCCCGGCGGGCAGCGTGCTGGAACCGGTACGACAAGAAGTGGCGGCCGCGAGAGCCATCGCCACACCGCACTGACGGGCCGCTAACCTAACGTGGCCGTCCTGGCCAGGGATCTACGGCGACAACTCATGCGAAGGGGTGCGCACATGGGCATTCTCACTCTCCTGCGGAACGCGTTCGGCCGAGGACGCAAAGGGCGTCCCGCCGAGGCGGAGAGTGCAGACCACCTCCCGACCCCTCGCCAGGAGCACGACCTGGTAACGGAGGCGTTCGACAACCCGAAGGTCCCCTCCCAGGGAGGCTCGGAGTCGCCGAAGGCGGAACCTGCACAGAAGACACCGGCCGAGTCGGAGACGGTGGAGTCACCTGAGCCGGCGGATGCCGAGGCCGCGGACGAGTCGCCGGAGACGGACGGCGCGGCTGCGGCGCAGACGGCCGCCCCGGAGAAGTCGGCCGAAACGGCCGCGCCGGAGACGGCAGCGGCCGAGAACACGTCCGTGTCGGAAGCCCCCGCCACGGCGGAGGCGCCGAAGGCGGAGCCCACGCCCGTGTCCGAGGCGGCCCCCGCCTCGGAGAAGTCGACGGAGGCGGAGACCGCGCCGGCGGCCGACGCCCCGGTCACTCCGGCCCCCGAGGCCGACAAGTCCGGGACGGCAGAGGCTCCGGAGGAGAAGGCACCGGAGATCGAGCCCCTGCTGATCGAGCCGGCCTTCCTCGACGCGGACCCGGAGGTGGTGGTCCCCCAACAGCGCACCGAGCCCCTCCCCGAGGCAGCGGCGGAGCACGACCAGCCGGCCATCCCCGAACAGTCCACGGAACCGCCCGCCGGCACCGTCGCGGAGCCCGCCCCGGAGGGCACCCCGGCCCCCGAGGCCGACGCCGACCAGGACACCGTTCCCGCCCAGGAGAACCCCTCCACCCCGGCGGCGAAGACTGACCGCGAGCCCGAGCCCACCCCGGCCCCGAAGGCGGAACCCGCGGCCGACCCGCAGGCCACCCCCGCGCCGGAGGCGAAGGCCGAGCCCAGCGCGAAGGCCATTGCCGAGCCCGAGGCGAAGGCTCCCGCCGAGCCTGAGGCGAAGGCCGAGACGGAGGCCGAGGCCCAGCCGAAGGCCGCCGCCCAGCCGAAGGCCGCCGCCCAGCCGAAGGCCGACGCCCAGCCGAAGGCCGACGCCCAGCCGAAGGCCGACGCCGAGCCGGAGGCCGACGCGAAGACCGCCCCCGAGGCGAAGGCCGAGCCCCAGCCCGAGGCCAAGGCCGACCTGGAGTCCGCACCCACCCCGGAAGCCGACACCGCGCCGGAGACCACCCCCGCGCCCAAGGGGAAGGCCGAGCCCGAGGCGAAGGCCCCGGCCGAGCCGGAGGCCGAGACCGAGCCCGAGGCCAAGGCCGACCCGGAGTCCACCCCCACCCCGGAAGCCGACACCGCGCCGGAGACCGCCCCCGCGCCGAAGGCGAAGGCCGAGCCCAAGGCGAAGGCCGAGCCCGAGGCGAAGGCCCCCGCCGAGCCGGACGCCGCTCCCGCCCTTGAGGCCGCCGCAGGCGACCGCGCGGGTGGGGACACGGCCGGGGCCGGGGCGCTCGCCCGGACTCCCTCCCTCACCACCGCCCACACCGCCGCGGCGGCGGCCCTCGCCGCCGCCGGGCTCGCCGGCACGGCGGCGAAGCTGTACCTCGTGCTGGACCGCTCCGCGAGCATGCGTCCGTACTACAAGGACGGCTCGGCCCAGGCCCTCGCCGACCAGACCCTCGCGCTCGCGGCCCACCTGGACAAGGAGCCCACCGTCCACGTGGTCTTCTTCTCCACCGAGGTCGACGGCACCACCGACCTGACCCTCACCGAGGACCACGCCACCAGGATCGACGACACGCACGCGGAGCTGGGCCGCATGGGCCGCACCAGCTATCACGCGGCCGTGGAGGCCGTACTCGCCCACCACGACAAGCACCACACCCCCGAGGACGACGTCCTCGTCGTGTTCCAGACGGACGGCGCCCCCGACGCCAAGACCCCCGCCACCCAGGCCCTCACGAACGCCGCGAAGAGCCACCCCAAGGTCTTCTTCTCGTTCGTCGCCTTCGGTGAGCAGGACAACAAGGCGTTCGACTACCTCCGCAAGCTGAAGACCGGAAACACGTCCTTCTTCCACGCGGGCCCCAGCCCCCGCGAGCTCACGGACGCGGAGCTGTACGAGGGCGTACTCGCCGCCTGGCGCCCGTAACCCCCCGCTGCACCCCGATGCCGCCCGCGTCCCACCCCGTAAAACGGGAGGCGGGCGGCATACACACGTCGGCTACGATTTCAAGGTTCGTACCCGTAGCGACCTGGGAGCAGCCCCCGATGGCTCGACACCTCATCACCAGCGCCCTTCCGTACATCAACGGGATCAAGCACCTGGGCAACATGGTGGGGTCCATGCTCCCGGCGGACGTGTACTCCCGGTACCTCCGCCAGCGCGGCCACGAGGTCCTGTACATCTGCGCGACCGACGAGCACGGCACCCCCGCCGAGCTGGCCGCGAAGGAGCGGGGCCTGCCGGTGGACGAGTTCTGCGCCCAGGCGCACGACGCGCAGAAGGCGGTGTACGACGGCTTCGCGCTGGCCTTCGACTACTTCGGCCGCAGCTCCTCCGCCGAGAACCGCGACATCACCCAGCACTTCGCGCGGAAGCTGAACGAGAACGGCTTCATCGAGGAGCGGGCGATCCGCCAGGTCTACTCCCCCGCCGACGGCCGCTTCCTGCCGGACCGCTACGTGGAGGGCACCTGCCCGCACTGCGGCTACGACAAGGCCCGCGGCGACCAGTGCGAGAACTGCACCCGCGTGCTGGACCCGACCGACCTGATCGAGCCGCGCAGCGCGATCTCCGGCTCCACGGACCTGGAGGTCCGTGAGACCAAGCACCTCTTCCTGCTGCAGTCCAAGCTCCAGCACGAGGTCGAGGAGTGGGTGGCCCGGCACGAGCAGGACTGGCCGCAGCTGGCCTCCTCCATCGCCCGCAAGTGGCTGACCGAGGGCCTGCACGACCGCGCGATCACCCGCGACCTGGACTGGGGCGTGCCCGTCCCGGCCGACACCTGGCCGGAGCTGGCCGCCGAGGGCAAGGTCTTCTACGTCTGGTTCGACGCCCCGATCGAGTACATCGGCGCGACGAAGGAGTGGGCGGACCAGGACGCGGAGAACCGCGACTGGAAGTCCTGGTGGTACGAGGCGGACGACACCGTCCGCTACACGCAGTTCATGGCGAAGGACAACGTCCCGTTCCACACGGTGATGTTCCCGGCGACCGAGCTGGGCGTGCGCGAGCCGTGGAAGAAGGTCGACTACGTCAAGGCCTTCAACTGGCTGACGTACTACGGCGGCAAGTTCTCCACCTCGCAGAAGCGGGGCGTCTTCACCGACCAGGCCCTGGACATCCTGCCCGCGGACTACTGGCGCTACTTCCTGATCGCCAACGCCCCCGAGTCGGACGACTCGTCCTTCACCTGGGAGCACTTCACCGCGACGGTGAACAAGGACCTGGCGGACACGCTGGGCAACTTCGTCAACCGCGTCCTGTCCTTCTCCCGCAAGCGCTTCGGCGACGAGGTCCCGGCGGGCGGCGAGCCCGGCGAGGCGGAGACCCGCCTGGGCGAGGAGATCGCCGGGCTGCTCGCGGAGTACGAGAACCAGATGGAGGCGCTCCAGTTCCGCAAGGCGGCCTCCGCCCTGCGCGCCCTGTGGTCGGCCGGCAACTCCTATCTGGAGGAGAAGGCCCCCTGGCTGGAGATCAAGACCGACAAGGACGCGGCGGCCCTCACCCTGCGCACCGCGATGAACCTGATCCACCTCTACGCGGTGGTCTCCGAGCCCTTCATCCCGTCCTCGGCGGCGGCGATGCGCGCCGCCTTCGCCCTCCCGGACGACACCGCCACCTGGATCACCGAGGCCGAGGCCAGGTCCCTGACGACCCTCGCCCCCGGCATCCCCTTCACCGTCCCCCCGGTCCTGTTCGCCAAGCTGACGGACGAGGACCTGGAGACGTACAAGGAGCGCTTCGGCGGTCAGCCCGCCTGAGACACGGCCAGGGCCCCGGCGCGTCGTGCGCCGGGGCCTTCGCCGTGCCCGGGTCGGTGCGTCGGCCCGGGCGCCGGATCACTTCACCAGGTAGCGGGCGAAGTAGCGGTACTTCGCCGTGGGCAGCCCGACGGACCGGGGGCCCACCGAGACGACGCCCTTCGTGGTCAGCCCGGCGCTGCCCGACTTGAAGTACCAGAGGTTGCCCTCGCTGCCGTTCTCGCCGTCCGTGCCGACGGCGAGTTCGCTGCGCCGGTCGCCGTTCATGTCGACGAGACGCGGTGCCCAGCCGAACTCGTCGTACTTCTCGTTGACTCCCGGCACACCGGGCGTGTTCTGGTTGTAGGAGACCGAACCGGTGCCCGTGAGCCCCTTCGGGGAGCCGCGCAGCACCGTCACCGTGCCCGTCGCGGTGACCCCGGAGACGTTCTCCTGCATCACGCCGATCGCGATGTCGGCGTATCCGTCGCCGTTCACGTCGCCGGCGTCCAGGTCGAAGCCGAACCGGTCGTACGTCTCCCCGACGCCGGGAACACCCGGTGTGTCCTGGCTGATGCGCACCGGCTTGCGGGTGGCGCTCAGGCCGCCGGAGCCGCCGTACATGACGACGACGGAACCGCCCACGACACCCTTGGGCTGGTAGCCCTCCAGTCCGGCACCGAGGACCACGTCCCCGTGTCCGTCTCCGTCGACGTCCGCGATCGTGCCCGAGTTGACCATGGTGGGGATGACCTTGGGGGCGCCGAAGCCGTTCTTGGAGCCGAGGAGCAGGGACGCTTCGGCCCTCATGCCCGCGTCCCTGCCGATCAGCAGCAGGTCGGCCACGTGATCGCCGTTGACGTCCCCGGCGGCCCTGGGACCGCCGGTGGCGAGACCGGTGTCGAGCCGGGTGGACGAGACGGACGAGCCGTCGCGCCCGAACGGTCCCCGCAGCAGCTCGGTGCCGGTCGAGGCCGACACGACCAGGTCGTTCCGGCCGTCGCCGTCGAAGTCGCCCGCGACCACGCTCACGTCGCTGGTGAACTTGAGGGGGGTGCGGCCGGACAGGCCCTTCGGGCCGCCCCAGACGATCGCCAGGCTGGGCCCCTGGGGTTCGGCGCCGACGGCGAGATCGTCGTATCCGTCGCCGTCCAGGTCTCCCGTGGCCATCGTGTTGCCGAAGCCCCAGTAGCTGCCGTCGTCCAGGTCCTTGACGGGGGTGATGAGCTGGTTCCGGCCGGCGCTCAGGCCGGTCTTCCCCCCGTACAGCACCGTGACGGCGTCCCGCGAGGTGACGGCCAGGTCGGCGTAGCCGTCCCCGTTGAAGTCGGTCCGCTTGCCGGTCGCCGGGGCCTTCGCGGCCGAAGCGGCACCGGCGGGGGCACCCGAGCCGAGGACGACCGCGCCCAGGGAGACCACCGTGGCGGTGGCCAGCACGGCCAGCCTCCTGCCTGCGTTCATTCGCCTGTCCTTCCGCTGCTCTCCAGGCGGTGTCCATCCGCTCCTCGGACGGACACCGCGCCACACCAGACCCTCGAAGGAGACCTACGGTTGTAGCGGGCAGGGATCTGGCAGAGTACGGATGCCGTGAGCATCCCCGAACCACACCAGCGCCTCCTGGGCGACGTCGTCAGTGCCGGGAGTCCGTACGGCCTCGTGCTCGCCGGGGGGCACGCCCTCGAGGCGCATGGCCTGCTCCGGCGGAAGCACGGCGACCTCGATTTCGCCACCGAGAGCGCCGAGGCCATGGAGGGCATCGCCGACGGGCTCGCCGCCGCGCTGGAGGCGCGGGGGCGGGGGGTGCGGGTGGAGGCGGTCACCGCGCGGACCGCCCAGCTCCGCGTCGTCGACCCGCCCACCGGCGCGTCCGTCCCGCTCGCCCTGCACAAGGAAGCCTTCTGGCAGCCGCCCGAACTGACCGCGTACGGGCCGGCCCTCTCGCTCGCGGACTCCATCGGTACGAAGATCCGGGCGCTGTACGACCGGGGAGCGGCCGTGGATCTGATCGACGCCCGCGCCGCCGCCGAGCGCCACTCGCTGCCCGAGCTGGAGGCGCTGGGCCGCCGGCACGCGTACGACGCCTTCGACCTGCCCACCCTCCAGTCCCGCCTGACCGGCACCGACTTCTACTCCGACCTGGAGTTCCTGCGGTTCGGCCTCCCCCGTCACGAGGTCGGCCCCCTGCGCGCCTGGGCCCAGCACTGGTCCGACGACATCGCGGAACGGCTGCTGGAGGACGGCGCGTCCCCGGACTACGGGACCGAGGAGCCGGAGGCTCGGTAAGAGCCCGGCAAGTGGCTGGTAAAGTTCGCTCACTTGAGCGAGGGGGGACCCTCGCGGGGAGGGACTTGAAGTGGGCAGACGCGCCCTGCGACGGGGCGGTCTGACCGCCGCCGTCTCCGCACTCGCGGTCGCCGTGGCGACCGGCATCACGCTCTCCGGGGGCGGGGAGGCCGCCCAGGCGGCCGGCACCCCGGGCGCCGGGACCACGGAGATCGTGCTGGACGACCCGCGCACCGAGACACCACGCGCCGAACGGCTGCTCGCGGCCGGGACGACCGGCTTCCTGCACCGGCAGAGCGGTGTCGCGGGCCTGCTCTGGACGAGGTACGCCGACGGCGACACCACGCCGGTCGACGGACCGCCCAACGGGCCCGGCTACCAGCCGTACCAGCCGGCCACCGCCAACTGCGGTGACATGGCCGTCTCGTGCCCCTCCGGCATGTTCGGCCAGGGCGCCGACACCGTGGCACTGCCGCACCGTTCGTACACCGAACCGGTGTCGCTGTGGACTCCGGGCGGCGGCGCGCCGCGCACCCTGGACATGCCGCGCACCGAGTACGTCGGCACCTACGGCACCACCGTCGTCGCCGCCCACTGGGACACCCCGGTCGACGCCGAGCCGCGGGCCTGGCTGCAACTGCTCGACCTCACCGACGGCGGCCAGCGCGACCGGGCGGTCACCGGCTGGCCGGCCGGCCAGGAGTGGGGCGCCGGCACCTCCAGGCGCACCGGCGACGCCAAGGGCGCGCTGATCGCCCGCCCCGCCCCCCGCGACGCCTCCGGCGGCCCCGCCACCTACGACGTCGGTTATCTCGACTTCGCCACCGCCGAGTTCACCGAGGTCTTCCACGGTGCCGACGCCGGCCTGACGCCGGTGCTCACCGGCGACCGGATCGGCTGGTACAGCCCGGGCGGCGGCCTGCATCTGAAGTCCCGTGCCGATCTCACCGCCGCCGAAGAGGTACCGGTGGCCGCCACCGGCGCCACCGGTACCCCGGTGCTCGTCGGGGACTGGCTCGTCCTGGTCGCGGACCGCGGTGCCGTCACGGCCGTCTCCCTGGCCGACGGGTCCCGCAGGACCCTGCTCACCCGCTCCTACGGCGACCCCGTGGCCACCCCGGACGGCGGCGCGCTCGTCACCGGCGGCACGGGCGCGGCCGACTGGTGGGTGCACCGGGTCGGCCGGGGCGCCGACGGCACGCCACGGCTGGAGAAGCTGTACAAGGTCGCGCCGTGGGAGAACCCCAAGACCGGCCTGGCGCTCAGCCGGGGCAGCCTGCGGGTGGCCGAGGACAACCCCTCCGGCACCTCGGACACCACCTCCGTCACCACCCTGGCCACCGACGGCACCACCACGCTGACCGCGTCCGCGCCCACGGCGGGCGCCTCCGTCAGCCCCAAGTGCCCCTACCCGGGCACCACCTGCTCGGCGATGTGGGGCAACAAGGGCACCAGCCCCAAGGACGTCTACCTCGACACGTTCGACGACATCGACGAGGGAGGCACGGGCCTGAACGACGCGGACCGGCTGGTCGCGATCGGCGACCCCCCGTCCTCCGGCTGGGACCTGAAGTTCGGCACCCAGGGCGGCTCGATCGTCGACGTCTCCGACGGGTACGTGGTGTACAACTCCGGCGGCGCCAAGCCCGAGCAGTACGTGGCGCGGTTCGGCTACACCACCAAGCTGAAGCGCCCGGTCCGCACCGCCGCGCTGAACGGCTCCGTCCTCTGGAGCGCGGGCACCGGCAACGGCCAGGTCACGTCGTACAGCCTCACCACGGACAAGACCCTGAGCACGGTCACGATCCCGGGCGCCGGCTGCGTGCCGAGCGAGCTCCAGGCCGCGGGCCGCTGGCTGTACTGGGCCTGCGGGACGGCCTCGGCGGGTGTGTACGACACCAAGGCGGGCACCTCGGTCGCCGTCAGTCCTGGTGACGTCCTGCTCGGCGACGGTTTCACCGTCCGCCACGACCACGCGGCCGACACCCTCGTGCTCACCGACGCGGCCACCCGCGCCACCCGGGTGATCGCCGAACGGGTACCCGACACCGGCCTGGCCGCCGACCGCCGCCACCGCTGGACGGTCGACGAGTACACCGGCCTGGTCGCCTGGTTCGACACGAACGAGCAGACGCATGTCGCGACCACCGGCGTGACCCCGTCCGCCCTGACGGCCTTCGAGTCCGACACCGACAGTCATGCCACGCCTGCCACGTCCGACTCCTGGCACGGCGAGTGGCTGCTGTCGCGCCCCGTGACCTCCTGGTCGCTGACCCTCACCTCGGTGCAGAGCGGCGAGACCGGCAAGGCCGCCCGGACGTTCACCGGCACGGCGGCCACCGCCCGGCTGGGGGCCGGCTGGAACGGCAAGACCTCCGGCGGGAGCAGGTTCCCGAGCGGCGGGTTCACCTGGACGCTGAAGGCGACCGGCCTGGGCACGTCCGGCGCCGTCACCGTGGCCTCGGGCAGCGGCCTCCTCGACCACGGGGCGCCGGTCCGGCACGACTTCGGCAGCCTGGAGGGACCGGACGGGGTCGGTGACCTGCTGACCCTCAACTCCGCGGGGGCGCTGACCTATCAGGTCGGCACCGGCCGCGGGACGTTCTCGCAGAAGATCTCCAGCAGCGGCTGGGCGGCCGGCACCAAGGCCGTCCCCTTCGGCGACCTCAGCGGGGACGGCTGCAACGACGTGCTGATCCGCCCGACGAATGGCGCCCTCCAGCTCTACAAGCCGGCCTGCGGCACCGCGCCCAGGCCGACGACGTCCCACACGACCCTGGGGACCAGCGGCTGGAACCAGTACGACGTGCTGACCTCGCCCGGTGACATCAGCGGCGACGGCAGGGCCGACCTGGTCGCCCGCAACGCCTCCACCGGCACGGTGTACCTCTTCAAGGGCACCAGCACGCACACGCTGTCCGCCCGGGTGAAGCTGTACGACAGCTGGAAGGGGTACCGGAAGATCGTCGGCACCGGCGACCTGACCGGCGACGGCATCGGCGACCTGCTCGTCCAGGACACGTCGAACACGCTGTACCGGTACGCCGGCACCGGCAAGGGCACCTTCGGCGCCCGCGCCAAGGTGTTCAGCGCATGGGGCGCGGCGTACGACACCGTCGTCGGCGCGGGGGACCTCGACCGCGACGGCAAGGCGGACATCGTCTCGCGGGACACCGCGGGCAAGCTGTACCGCAACAGCGGTGACGGGAAGGGCTCGTTCGGGGGACGCACCCAGATCGCGACCGGATGGGGCGGCTACAAGCTCCTGGCCTGACCGGCCTCCGCCCGCCCCGCCGGAGCGGGCGGGACGGGAAAAGGGAAGGGGCCCGGAACCGACTGTCGGTTCCGGGCCCCTTCCCTGTGCCCTACTTCGGCTGCGGCTTCCTGATGCTCAGGTGCAGCTCGCGCAGGCGGGACTCGTCCAGCTCGGTCGGGGCGCCCATCATGAGGTCCTGGGCGTTGCCGTTGAGCGGGAAGGCGATGGTCTCGCGGATGTTGGGCTCGTCGGCGAGAAGCATGACGATGCGGTCCACGCCGGGGGCGATGCCACCGTGCGGCGGGGCGCCGAAGCGGAACGCGCGGAGCATGCCGGCGAACTTGTCCTCGACCGTGTCGCGGTCGTAGCCCGCGATCTCGAACGCCTTGAGCATGATGTCCGGCTCGTGGTTCCGGATGGCGCCGGAGGAGAGCTCCACACCGTTGCAGACGATGTCGTACTGCCAGCCCAGGATGTCCAGCGGGTCCTGGGTCTCCAGGGCCTCCAGGCCGCCCTGCGGCATCGAGAACGGGTTGTGGGAGAAGTCGATCTTCCCCGTCTCCTCGTCCCGCTCGTACATCGGGAAGTCGACGATCCAGCAGAAGCGGAAGACGCCGTCCTCGAACTGGTCCGCGCGCTTGGCCGCCTCGACGCGGACCGCGCCCATGATCTTGGAGACCTCGTCGAACTCGCCCGCGCCGAAGAACACCGCGTGGCCGGGGGCCAGCGACAGACGCTTGGTCAGCTCGGCGACGTTCTCCTCGGTGAGGAACTTGGCGATCGGGCCGGTCAGCGAACCGTCCTCGCCGACGCGGACCCAGGCCAGGCCCTGCGCGCCCTGCGAGACGGCGAACTCGCCGAGGCCGTCGAAGAACTTGCGGCTCTGGCCCGCGACGTCCGGCACCGGCAGGGCCCGCACGTGCTTGCCCGCGAACGCCTTGAACGCCGAGCCCTCGAAGACGTCGGTGATGTCCACGAGCTCCAGCTTGGCGCGCAGGTCCGGCTTGTCGGAGCCGTACTTGAGCATCGCCTCGCGGAACGGGATGCGCGGGAAGGGCGAGGTGACGTGGCGGCCGCCGCCGAACTCCTCGAACAGCTCGGTCATGAGCTTCTCGATCGGCTGGAAGATGTCCTCCTGCTCGACGAAGCTCATCTCGACGTCGAGCTGGTAGAACTCGCCCGGCGAGCGGTCCGCGCGGGCGTCCTCGTCGCGGAAGCAGGGCGCGATCTGGAAGTAGCGGTCGAAGCCCGAGATCATCAGCAGCTGCTTGAACTGCTGCGGCGCCTGGGGCAGGGCGTAGAACCGGCCCGCGTGGACCCGCGAGGGCACGACGTAGTCGCGGGCGCCCTCGGGGGAGGTGGCGGACAGGATCGGCGTGGCCATCTCGTTGAAGCCCATCGCGGACATCTTCTGCCGCATGGCGGAGATGACCGCCGTGCGCAGCATGATGTTGCGGTGCATGCGCTCGCGGCGCAGGTCCAGGAAGCGGTACTCCAGGCGCCGCTCCTCGTTGACCCCGTCCTCGGCGTTGATCGTGAAGGGCAGCGGGGCGGCGGCGCCCAGCAGCTCGACCTCCGCGACCTCGACCTCGATCTCACCGGTGGGCAGCTCGGGGTTCACGTTCTCGGTTCCACGTGAAACAACGCGGCCGTCGATGCGGACCGTGGACTCCTTGGTGATGGAGTCCAGCGCCTCGTACGCGGGGGTGCCGGGGCGGGCCACGAGCTGCGTGATGCCGTAGTGGTCACGCAGATCGATGAAGAGGATGCCGCCCAGGTCGCGCCGATTGTGCAGCCAGCCACTCAGCCGGACGTCGGTACCGACGTCGGAGGCGCGGAGCTGGCCGCAGGTGTGGGACCTGTACCGATGCATCGTCGTTCATCGTCCTTCGTTGGGGTTCTTCGCCGGGTGTGTGCTCTCCCCGGCCAGAACGGGCACGGGGCCCGGACCCATCAAGGGTACCGGGCACCCCGTGATCGCCTCCCCACCATTACCCCTGGGCGAACCAGGGTGGCAGTAGTGGGGATGACCTTCTTAAAGTGGGGCAATGCGCACAGGTGAGCCACTGCCGTCCCTGGGGGATGTCCTCGTCTCCCTCGCCACGGGGATCTGGCAGTGGGACACGTCCACGGAGATGGTCACCGTGGACGCGGAGGCGGCGCGGCTGCTCGGGCTCCCGGCCCGTCCCACCACCCTCACCGAGCACCAGGCGCGTGCCCGGATGCACCCCTCCGACTGGCACGAGATCACCGGCGTCATCCCGCTCGCCGTGGCCCGCGGCACGCTCGCCGAGGTACGCATCCGGGTGGTGGACGCGGAGGGCCGTACCGTCCGGGTCGTGCGCAGCCGGTCCAAGCCGGCCTACGACCGGGAGCGGCGGGCGTACGAGCTGGTCGGCACCCTTCAGGAGGTCATCGAGCCGGCGCCGGGCACGTCCTCGGCGCGTAGCGCGATCACCGGAGACTGGCGGCGCTCGCGCGAGGCGTTCCTGCTGGACGCGGGACGGGCGCTGGCCGAGGCGCGGTCGACGGCGGAGGTGCTGCGGGTGGCGGCCACGCTGTCCATGCCGGGCTTCACCCCGGACGGGCTCGCGGTGTTCGGCGTGGAGGGGGACCGGCTGACCATCATCGGCCAGCACGGCTACCTCCCCGGCGACAGCGGCCCCTTCAGCCAGATGCCGCTGGCCACGGACTATCCGGCCGCCGAGGTGGTCCGTACCGGCCAGGCCGTCTATCTCTCCACGCCCGGCGAGTACCGGGACCGCTATCCGGCCACCTGGCCGCTGGCCGAGCGGTTCGGGCGCTGTTCGTGGGCGTTCCTGCCGCTGACGCTGGGCGGGCGGACGCGGGGCGCGTGGATGGCGGCGTTCAGCGACCGGGTGGCGTTCACCCCGGACGAGCGGGCGGTGCTGACCACGGTCGCCCGGATGCTGGCCCAGGCGCTGACGCGGGCGAGCGACGCGGAGACCCAGCGGGAGCTGTCCGAGGGGCTCCAGCGCTCGATGATGCCGTCGCTGCTCCCCGAGATCCCCGGCATGGGCGTGGCCGCGCGCTACATCCCGACCGGCGGCGGCCTCCAGGTGGGCGGCGACTGGTACGACATGATCCCGCTGCCCGGCGGGGTCTCCCCGACCACCGCGCAGGGCGGCAGGTTCGCGCTGGTCATCGGGGACGTGCAGGGGCACGACGTACGGGCGGCGGGCCTGATGGGCCAGCTCCGGATCGCGCTGCGGGCCTACGCGGCCGAGGGGCACCGCCCGGACGCGGTGCTCTCCCGCGCCTCCCGCTTCCTGCACGGCATCACCCACGACGAGCACATGACCGACCTGCGCTTCGCCACCTGCCTGTACGCGGAGGCCGACCCGGCGACCGGGCGCCTGGAGGTGGCCCGCGCCGGGCACCCCGAGCCGGTGATCCGCCTGCCCGACGGCACGGTGGTGCTCCGGCCGACCGCGGGCGGCCTGCCGCTGGGCGTCGACCCGGACGGGGACTACCCGACGACGCGGTTCACGCTGGAGCCCGGCGAGACGATGATGCTGTGCACCGACGGCCTCATCGAGACCGGCGGCCACGACATGGAGAGCGGCTGGCGGCGCATCCGGACCATCCTGGAGCGGTACGGCGCCAAGGAGTCGGAGCGCGAGAACGGTCTGGAGGGGCTCGCTGACGCGCTGGTACAGGGGGTGCACGGGCCCTCCTCGCACCACACCACCGGCCCGCTGACCGACCGCCGCGAGGACGACATCGCGGTGCTGCTGCTGTTCCGCAGCGGGGAGAGCTGGGGGCTCAGCGGTCCGGCGGCCACGACCCGGACCCGGGTACGCAGCACGCTGCTGTCGGTGGCGCAGGACGAGCCCGAGCGGATCGCGGAGGCCCGCCAGCACCTGCGGGAGCTGCTGCACGACTGGACGCCGGCCGAGCAGGTGGACGCGGCGGTGCTGCTGGTCTCGGAGATGATCACCAACGTGCTGGTGCACACCGACGACGACGCGCTGCTGCTCGCGGAGATCTTCGGCGAGCACGACCAGCGCCGGCTGCGTGTCCAGGTCACCGACGGCGGCGACGACCTCCCGCACAAGCGCCGCCCCGGTGAACTGGCCTCCTCCGGGCGCGGCCTGATGCTGATCGAGATGCTCGCCGACGCCTGGGGGGTCGAGCCGCGCGGCGAGGGCAAGAGCATCTGGTTCGAGCTGTACGAGCGCCCGGAGGAGGACGACGAGGCGATGGACGCCTTCTAGGGCTGCTCGTGCGGGGCGCCGTACCGCTCGCGGAGTTCCTGGACGACGCCGAAGACGGCCGCGGTCAGGGGGACGGCGAGGAGCATGCCGAGGATGCCCGCGACGGAGGCGCCCGCGGTGATCGTCAGCATCACCACCGCCGGGTGCATCTGCACGGTGCGGCTCTGGATGGCCGGCTGGAGCACGTGCCCCTCCAGCACCTGGACGGCGAGCACCACCCCGAGCGCCCAGAGCGCGATCACGACACCCCGGTCCGCGAGGGCGACCAGGACGGCGACCGCGCCGGAGAGGAAGGCGCCGAGGTAGGGGATGTAGGCGGAGACGAAGACGAGCGCGCCGAGGCCCACCGCGCCGGGCACGCGCAGGATCAGCAGGCCGACGGTGATGCAGACGGCGTCGATGAGCGCGATGATCGTCGTCCCGCGCATGAACCCCTCGACCGCCTCGAAGGCCCGGCGCGCCATGGCCTCCACCACGTCGGCGGTGCCCGCTGGGGCGAAGCCGCGCAGGGAGCGCAGGGCGCGGTGGGAGTCGCGCAGGAAGAAGAAGACCAGCAGCAGGGCGAGTACGGCGATGGCGATGGTCTCGCCGACCACGCTGACGCCGCTGATGACGTTGGAGACGGCGGTGCCGCCGAACTTGCCCAGCAGTTCGCGGGCGTTGCCCGCCAGGTCGTCCAGGCCGGTGCCGGCGGCGCCGAAGTGCCGGGCGACGGCCTTGGCCGCCTCGCGGAGGGACGCCACGATCTCGTCCCCGGTGTCGACGAGGGCGGCGACCACGATGTAGACCGCCCCGCCGACGACTGCCACGACGGCCACGCAGGTCAGCGCGGCGGCGAGGCTGGCGTTCAGCTTCATCCTGAGCAGCCAGCGGTACAGGGGGCCCAGCAGGGCGGTGCCGAGGAGGGCGAGCAGTACGGGGGTGACCGCGGTGCGCAGCTCTCCGCACAGGCGGATGCCCACCCAGCCGAGGGCTGCCGCCAGCAGCAGCACGGCACACCAGGCGGCGAACCGGCGCACGGGTACGGGGAGAAGCGGCACCCTCCCAGCGGAGCACGCCGTGGGGCCGGGTGCCCTGCTGGGCGGGCCGGGTGGGTGAGTGGACCGGTGCCGGGGTGCTGTCCCAGGGGGCTCCCGCCCCCTGGGCCGGCGTCAGCCCTGCGGGCCGCTCTCCGTCATGCCGTGCACCGCCGGAACCGTGCCCAGGCGGCCCTTCTGGAAGTCCTCGAAGGCCTGCATGAGCTGGTCCTTGGTGTTCATGACGAACGGACCGTAGTGGGCCATGGGCTCCCGGATGGGCTGTCCGCCGAGGAGGACGACCTCGAGGTCCGGGGTGTGGGAGTCCTGCTTCTCGTCCGCACGGACGGTCAGCGCGGATCCGGCGCCGAAGACCGCGGTCTGTCCGGTGCGCACCGGACGGCGCTCCGCGCCCACCGAGCCGCGCCCGGCGAGCACGTAGGCGAGGCCGTTGAAGTCCTCGCGCCACGGCAGGGTGATCTCGGCGCCCGGCGCCACCGTCGCGTGGATCATGGTGATCGGCGTGTGGGTGATGCCGGGACCCGCGTGCCCGTCCAGCTCGCCGGCGATGACCCGCAGCAGCGCGCCGCCGTCGGGGGTGGTGAGCAGCTGGACGCTGCCGCCCCGGATGTCCTGGTAGCGCGGCGCCATCATCTTGTCCTTGGCGGGGAGGTTCACCCAGAGCTGGAGCCCGTGGAAGAGACCGCCCGACATGACCAGGTGCTCCGGCGGGGCCTCGATGTGCAGCAGGCCCGAGCCGGCCGTCATCCACTGGGTGTCGCCGTTGGTGATGGTGCCGCCACCGCCGTTGGAGTCCTGGTGGTCGAAGATCCCGTCGATGATGTAGGTGACGGTCTCGAAGCCGCGGTGCGGGTGCCAGGGGGTGCCCTTGGGCTCGCCCGGCGCGTACTCCACCTCACCCATCTGGTCCATCATGATGAACGGGTCGAGGTGGCGGTAGTTGATCCCGGCGAAGGCGCGGCGCACCGGGAAACCCTCGCCCTCGAAGCCGCTCGGCGCGGTCGTCACGGTCAGCACCGGACGCGACACGGCCTCGGCGGACGCGGTCACACGGGGCAGCGTCAACGGGTTCTCGACGGTCACTGCAGGCATGGTCGGTACCTCCTTGTGGACTCACTTTAGTTGAGCGTTGAACTTTTCGCCAGCCACAACACGAGAGGCCCGGAGGTAATTCCCTCCGGGCCTCTCCACCGACGAACAGGGACTATCCGTACATCCGGCGCATGGCGAACTCCACCATCTGCTCCACCGCCTTGGCGTCGAACACCATCCGGTGCTCGCCCTCCATGTCGACCACGAAGCCGTAGCCGGTGGGGAGCAGGTCGATCACCTCGGCGCCGGTGATCACGAAGTACTTGGACTCCTTGCCCGCGTACCGGCGCAGCTCCTTCAGCGAGGTGAACATCGGGATCACCGGCTGCTGGGTGTTGTGCAGGGCGAGGAAGCCGGGGGTGTCACCGCGCGGGCAGTACACCTTGGAGGTGGCGAAGACCTGCTGGAAGTCCTCGGCGGGCATCTGCCCGGTGGTGAAGGCGCGCACCGCGTCCGCCAGCGAGGGCGCGGACGGCTCCGGGTAGAGCGGCGGCTGCTGGCCGTACCCGCCGACACCACCCGGCTGCTGCTGCTGCGGCGGCACGTAACTCTGCTGGGCGCCCACGTTCTGGTCGTAGCCGTACATGCGCGCAAGAGTACCGAGCCCGGGCGGCGGGGTCAGGAGAGCGGTAGAGCCTTCTCACACCCGCCGGGGTTGCGTCTTATTACCGACGGGTAGCATCATCGTAGTCACTTGTTGGTACGTGATCAGCCGCGAGGAGTCAGTGCCTCGCCGAGTCCGTGATGGAGTCACCATGGGGCACTACAAGTCCAACCTGCGCGACATCGAGTTCAACCTCTTCGAAGTCCTCGGCCGCGAGAAGCTGTACGGCACCGGCCCGTTCGAGGAGATGGACACCGACACCGCGAAGTCGGTCCTCGCGGAGCTGACCCGCCTCTCGGAGAACGAGCTGGCGGAGTCCTTCGTGGACGCCGACCGCAACCCCCCGGTCTTCGACCCCGAGACCAACACCGCGCCGGTGCCGGCCTCCTTCAAGAAGAGCTACAAGTCCTTCATGGACTCGGAGTACTGGCGGCTCGGCCTGCCCGAGGAGATCGGCGGCACCAACACCCCGCCGTCCCTGATCTGGGCCTACGCGGAGCTGGTGCTCGGCGCCAACCCGGCCATCTGGATGTACTCCTCCGGCCCCGCGTTCGCGCGCATCCTCTTCGAGGAGGGCACCGAGGAGCAGAAGCAGTGGGCGAAGATCGCGGTCGAGAAGACCTGGGGCTCCACCATGGTCCTCACCGAGCCGGACGCCGGTTCGGACGTGGGCGCCGGCCGCACCAAGGCCGCGCAGCAGGAGGACGGCTCCTGGCACATCGAGGGCGTGAAGCGCTTCATCACCTCCGGTGAGCACGACATGGAGGAGAACATCCTCCACTACGTCCTCGCCCGCCCCGAGGGTGCCGGCCCCGGCACCAAGGGCCTCTCCCTCTTCCTGGTGCCGAAGTACCACTTCGACGGCGAGACCGGCGAGCTGGGCGAGCGCAACGGCGTCTACGCCACCAACGTCGAGCACAAGATGGGCCTGAAGGCGTCCAACACCTGCGAGATGACGTTCGGCGACCGCCACCCCGCCGTGGGCTGGCTGATCGGCGACAAGCACGACGGCATCCGCCAGATGTTCCGCATCATCGAGTTCGCCCGCATGATGGTCGGCACGAAGGCAATCTCGACCCTGTCGACCGGCTACCTCAACGCGCTGGAGTACGCCAAGGAGCGCGTCCAGGGTCCCGACCTCGCCAACTTCATGGACAAGAAGGCGCCGAAGGTCACCATCACCCACCACCCCGACGTGCGCCGCTCGCTGATGACGCAGAAGGCGTACGCGGAGGGCATGCGCGCCCTCGTGCTGCACACGGCCTCCGTCCAGGACACCATCGCGGTCAAGGAGGCGAACGGTGAGGACGCCTCCGTCGAGCACGCGCTGAACGACCTGCTCCTGCCGATCGTGAAGGGCTACGGCTCCGAGAAGGGCTACGAGCAGCTCGCGCAGTCGCTCCAGACCTTCGGCGGCTCCGGGTTCCTCCAGGAGTACCCGATCGAGCAGTACATCCGCGACGCCAAGATCGACACCCTCTACGAGGGCACCACCGCGATCCAGGGCCAGGACTTCTTCTTCCGGAAGATCGTCCGCAACCAGGGCGCCGCGCTGAACGGCCTGGCCGAGGACATCAAGAAGTTCCTGGCGCTGGCCACCGGCGGCGAGGAGCTGGCGGGCGCCCGCGAGCACCTGGCCAAGGCGGCCGTCGAGCTGGAGGCGATCGTCGGCCTGATGCTGACCGACCTCGCGGCCACCGAGCAGGACGTCAAGAACATCTACAAGGTCGGCCTCAACACCACCCGCCTGCTGATGGCCTCCGGTGACGTGATCGTCGGCTACCTGCTGCTGCGCGGCGCGGCCGTCGCCGCCGAGAAGCTGGAGACCGCTTCGGCGAAGGACAAGGCGTTCTACACCGGCAAGATCGCGGCGGCGAAGTTCTTCGCGGCCAACGTCCTGCCCGGCGTCACCCTGGCCCGCAAGGTCGCCTCCGGTGTCGACCTGGACCTGATGGAGCTGGACGAGGCCGCGTTCTAGTCCGCGTCCTGCTTCCGAAGACCCCGCGCGGGCCCGCTTCCTCCTGTCGGAGAGCGGGCCTGCGCTCGTCGTTAAGGTAAACGCCATGAGCGCACCGTCCCGTTTCGACCGCGGCCACACCGACGACCTGATGGCCTTCCTGGCGGCGAGCCCGACGCCGTACCACGCCGTGGCGAACGTCGCCGCGCGGCTGGCGGAGGCAGGCTTCACCCAGGTCACCGAGACCGAGGCGTGGGACACCCCCGCGGGCACCGGCGCCGGGGGGCGGTACGTGCTGCGCGGCGGCGCGGTCATCGCCTGGTACGTCCCCGAGGGCGCCACCCCGCACACGCCGTTCCGGATCGTCGGCGCGCACACCGACTCCCCGAACCTGCGGGTCAAGCCCGAGCCGGACAGCGGCGCGCACGGCTGGCGCCAGGTCGCCGTGGAGATCTACGGCGGCCCGCTGATGAACTCCTGGCTCGACCGCGACCTCGGTCTCGCCGGCCGGCTCACCCTGCGCGACGGCAGCTCGGTCCTGGTCGACATCGACCGCCCGCTGCTGCGGGTGCCGCAGCTCGCCATCCACCTGGACCGCTCGGTCTCGGTGGACGGCCTCAAGCTCGACAAGCAGCGCCACCTCCAGCCCGTCTGGGGTCTCGGGAACGACGTCCGCGAGGGCGACCTGATCACCTTCCTGGAGGAGGAGGCCGGGCTGGCGCCCGGTTCGGTCGCGGGCTGGGACCTGATGACCTATCCGGTCGAGGCGCCCGCCTACCTCGGCCGGGACCGCGAGCTGGTCGCCGGGCCCCGGATGGACAACCTGCTCTCCGTGCACGCCGGTACGGCCGCGCTGATCGCCGCCGCCACCTCGGGGGAAACGCTCACCCACATCCCCGTACTGGCCGCCTTCGACCACGAGGAGAACGGCTCCCAGTCGGACACGGGCGCCGACGGCCCGCTGCTCGGCAGCGTGCTGGAGCGTTCGGTGTTCGCGCGCGGCGGCTCCTACGAGGACCGCGCCCGTGCCTTCGCCGGCACCGTCTGCCTCTCCTCCGACACCGGGCACGCCGTGCACCCCAACTACGCGGAGCGGCACGACCCCACGCACCACCCGCGGATCAACGGCGGCCCGATCCTCAAGGTGAACGTCAACAACCGCTACGCCACGGACGGTTCGGGCCGCGCGGTGTTCGCCGCCGCGTGCGAGCGGGCCGGGGTGCCGTTCCAGACGTTCGTCTCGAACAACTCGATGCCCTGCGGCACCACCATCGGCCCCATCACCGCCGCCCGCCACGGCATCAGCACGGTGGACATCGGTGTCGCGATCCTCTCCATGCACAGTGCGCGCGAACTCTGCGGCGCGGACGACCCGTTCCTCCTCGCCGAGGCCCTGACGGCCTTCCTGGAGGCGTAGTTGACAACCCGGCCGGGTGGCTAACCGGCCGGATGGGGGGTATCCGCCGAACGGGACCGGAGATTCCGGAACCGGAAGGGGAGGCGAGATCTCATGGGCCTCGGCGGATGCATCATCCTGATAGCCGTGGGAGCGATCCTCACATTTGCCACCGACTGGCACATGAGCGGCGTCAACCTCGACCTGGTCGGCATCATCTTCATGGCCGCCGGCCTCATCGGCCTGGCGACCTTCAGCGGCATCGCCCGGCGCCGCCGCGTGGTCGTCCCGCCCACCCGCGTGGTGGAGGAGGAGCGGCCCGCGCCGCGCGACGGCTACTCGGACGGCTACGGCGCCTGACTCAGCGCGCGTCGCCCGCGTCGAGGCCGGCCAGCACCAGCGGCAGCCGGTCCGCCGCGCCCACGACGAGGCGCACCGGGACACCCCAGTCCTGCTGGTGCACATGGCAGGCCGGGTACTCGTTCGCCGGGTCGTCGTCGCAGGAGGCGGCCATCGCGGAGACGTGCAGCACGCCCTCGGTGACGGCCGGGTCCAGCTCCAGCTCCCGGCTCAGGTCGCTGTCCGCGCCCTCGCCCTTGAGCAGCAGCTCGGGCGGGGTCGCGGAGACCAGCAGCCGGGTCGAGGGGCCGTAGCGGGTGTCCAGCTTCTGGCCGGCCGGCGCCTGGAAGATCACGTCCAGCCGCAGCCGTCCGGGGGCCACCTCGGTGGCCGCGCGCCGCGTGCGGTGGGCGACCGCCTCCACGCGCACCGCCTCCTCGGGCAGGCGCAGCCGGGTCAGCCGGTGGCGGGCGGACTCGACCACCACGATGTCGTCGCCGACGAGCACCGCGTCGCTGGGCTCGCGCAGGTCGGTGGCGAGCGTGGTGACCTCGCCGGTGGCGGGGTCGTAGCGGCGCAGGGCGTGGTTGTAGGTGTCGGCGACCGCGACCGAGCCGTCCGGCAGCGCGGTGACACCCAGCGGGTGCTGGAGCAGTGCCTGCCCGGCCTCGCCGTCCCGGTGCCCGAAGTCGAACAGGCCGGTGCCGACGGCGGTGTGCACGGCGCCGTCCGTGTCGACCCAGCGCAGCGCGGAGGTCTCGGAGTCCGCGAGCCACAGCCGGTCGCCGGCCGCCGCGAGCCCGGAGGGCTGCGCGAACCAGGCCTCGGCGCCGGGTCCGTCCACCAGACCCTCGTTGGTGGTTCCGGCCGCGACCTGGACGGTCCCTGCCACCGGGTCGTACGTCCAGAGCTGGTGCACGCCCGCCATGGCGATCCACACCCGGCCGCCGAAGAGGGCCACGTCCCACGGTGAGGACAGGTCGACCTCGCGGGCCGGTCCCGAGGCCGGGGCGCCCTGCATCCACTGCCTGCCGGTGCCGGCCAGGGTGGTGACCGCGCCGGAGGCGAGGTCCAGGCGGCGCAGGGCGTGGTTCACGGTGTCGGCGACGACCACGGAGCCGTCGTCCAGCAGCGCGAGACCCTGCGGCTCGTTGAAGGACGCCCGCTCGGCGGAGCCGTCGGTGAAGCCGCGCGCACCGGTGCCGATCCGGCGCACCACGCTCTCGCCGTCCTCGGCCAGCTCGACCAGCTGGTGCCGGGTGGTGTCGCTGACCAGGAAGGTCCCCGAGGGCAGCAGCAGCGCCTTGCCGGGGAAGCGCAGCACGGTCGGCTCCGGTTCCGGCGCCACGTAGGGGCCGTCGCCCCGGCGCAGGGTGCCCTTGGCCTCGTGCTCGGCCTCCAGCTCGTCCACCAGCCGCTCGATGGCGTGCACATGCCCCTCACCGGCGTGCTGGGCGACCACGTACCCCTCCGGGTCGATCACCACCAGCGTCGGCCAGGCGCGCACCGCGTACTGCTTCCAGGTGGCCAGCTCCGGGTCGTCCAGCACGGGGTGCTCCACGCCGTACCGCTCGACCGCGTCCACGACCGCCTGGTGCTCGGCCTCGTGCACGAACTTCGGGGAGTGCACACCGACCACGACCACGGTGTCCCGGTGCCGCTCCTCCAGCTCACGCAGCTCGTCCAGGACGTGCAGGCAGTTGATGCAGCAGAACGTCCAGAAGTCGAGGATGACGATGCGTCCGCGCAGGTCGGACAGGGTGTACTGCTGATCGCCGGTGTTCAGCCAGCCGCCCTTGCCGACCAGCTCGGGAGCGCGGACACGGACACGTCGAGAAGCGGAGTCGTTCATGCTTCAAGGGTGCCACCCGGAGGCGCGGCCCTCAGTCCAGGGTGTGCCCGGTGGTGGCGTCCACATGGTCCGGGACCTCTTCGTGCCGGTCGCCCACACTCAGGGTGCCGGTGGGCTCAAGGAGCAGGATCTCGGTGGGGACGGGGGCGTACGGCTTGTGCTCGGTGCCGCGCGGGACGGTGAAGACCGAGCCCTGGCGCAGGACGACCGTGCGCTCACCGGCCGGCTCGCGCAGCGCGATGTGGAGCTCGCCGGTCAGGACGAGGAAGAACTCGTCGGTGTCGTCGTGCGCGTGCCAGAGGTGCTCGCCCTCCACCTTGGCCACGCGCACGTCGTAGTCGTTGACCGACGCGACGATACGGGGGCTCCAGCGGTCGCTGAAGGAGGCGAGGACGTCGGGGAGGGAGCGGGGCTGTTCGGTTGCCATGTGCTCATCGTGGGGTGTGCGGGCGGCCCGTACGAGTGCTAGGAATCGCACATGGCGCAAGATTCCTCGCAGGTGCCGCGCACCCACCGGGTCACCGTGCTGGTGGACGCCGGCACCAACCCGTTCGAGGTCGGTGTCGCCACCGAGCTGTTCGGCCTGCCCCGCCCCGAACTCGGCCTCTCCGTCCCGCTGTACGAGGTCACGGTGTGCGCGCCGACCAGCGAGGTGCGGATGAACCACGGCTTCTTCACCCTGACCGGCCTGGCCGGGCTGGACGCGGTGGACGGCGCGGACACCCTGATCGTGCCCGGCCGCCCGGACACCGTGGTCCCGCGCGAGACCCCCGTACGGGAGGCGATCCGGCGGGCGCACGCGCGGGGCACCCGGATCGTGAGCTTCTGCACCGGCACCTTCGCGCTCGCCGAGGCCGGGCTGCTCGACGGGCGCCGGGCCGCCACCCACTGGCGGTGGGCCGACACCTTCCGGCGGCTGCACCCGAAGGTGCTGCTGGAGCCGGACGTGCTGTTCGTCGACGACGGGGACGTGCTCTCCGCCTCCGGGAGCGCGGCCGCGCTCGACCTAGGGCTGTACCTGTGGCAGCGGGACCACGGCGCCGAGATCGCCAACACGGTCTCCCGGCGCCTGGTCTTCGCCGCCCACCGGGACGGCGGCCAGCGCCAGTTCGTGGAACGTCCGCTGCCCGAGGTGCCCGACGGCTCGCTCGGCCCGCTGCTGGCCTGGGCACAGGAGCGGCTCGGCGAACCGCTCACCGTGGCCGACCTCGCCACCCGCGCGGCCGTCTCCCCCGCCACCCTGCACCGCCGCTTCCGCGAGCGCCTCGGCACCACCCCGCTGGCCTGGCTCACCGGTGAACGGGTGACGCTGGCCCGCCGGCTGATCGAGCGTGGGGAGACCAGGCTCGACGTGGTCGCCGCCCGCAGCGGCCTGGGCACCGCGGCCAACCTGCGGGCGCGGCTGCGCCGGGAGACCGGCCTCGGCCCCGCCGCCTACCGGAAGCGGTTCGGACCCGGCTCGCGGTGAGGAACGCCGGCCGCCGGGGAAGCCCTTCACCCATGAGACTCCTCGTGCGCGACCGGCTGCTGGGCATCGGCGACGACTACTGGATCGAGGACGAGAACGGCCGCAAGGTCCTCCTCGTCGACGGCAAGGCCATGCGGCTGCGGGACACCTTCGAGCTGAAGGACACGGCGGGCAACGTCCTGATCGACATCCACCAGAAGATGTTCGCCCTGCGCGACACCATGGTGATCCAGCGGGACGGCGAGGACCTCGCCACCGTCCGCCGCAAGCGCCTCTCCCTGCTGCGCAACCACTACCGCGTCGACCTGGTCGACGGCACCGAACTCGACATCAGCGGCAAGATCCTGGACCGCGAGTTCGCCGTCGAGTACCAGGGCGAACTCCTCGCGGTGATCTCCCGCCGGTGGCTCACCGTCCGCGACACCTACGGGGTCGACGTCGTACGGGACGACGCCGACCCGGCGCTGCTCATCGCGGTGGCGGTGTGCGTGATCCACCTGGCGGAAAAGGAGCGGGAGGACGACTGAGGCCCGGTGGCCGGGGCTCAGCGGCGGGGCGGCGCCAGGCCGAGGACGCGGTCCTTCAGCGCCGGGAACTGCTCACGGGTGGCCACGACCTTCGCCGGGTCGAACTCCACCCTGAGCACCTCCTCGTCCGGCCCCGCCTCGGCCAGCACCTCGCCCCACGGGTCCACCACGATCGAGTGACCCGCCTGGGGTACTCCGGCGTGCGTACCGGCCGTTCCACAGGCGAGGACGTACGCCTGGTTCTCCACCGCGCGGGCCCGGGCCAGCAGCGTCCAGTGGGCGCGGCGGCGCTCGGGCCAGCCCGCGGAGACGACCAGGGTCTCGGCGCCGGCGTCGGTGAGGGTGCGGAAGAGTTCGGGGAAGCGGAGGTCGTAGCAGGTGGCGAGACCGAGGGTGGTCCCGGGCAGCGGGACGGTGACGGGTTCGCGCCCGGCGCCCATCAGCACGGCCTCGCCCTGGTCGAAGCCGAACCGGTGGATCTTCCGGTAGGCGGCGGCGAGTTCGCCGGAGGGCGAGAAGACGAGCGCGGTGTTGTAGAGGGTGCCGTCGGGGTCCCGCTCCGGGACGGAACCGGCGTGCAGCCAGACACCCGCGTCCTTGGCGGCGCGCGCCATCGCCTCGTGGGTGGGGCCCTGAAGCGGCTCGGCCTCGGTGGCGAAGGTGTCGTAGGCGAACGCCCCGGTGGTCCACAGCTCGGGCAGCACCACCAGGTCCGCGTCCGCCTCGGCGCGTACGAGGTCCGCCGCGCGCGAACGCCGTTCGGCCACGGATTCGCCCTCGTCCACACGGATCTGGATCAGCGAGGCGCGCACACTACCACCGTCCTGGCATTCGAGTCGTTCCCACGGGCCTACGATCGTCACACGAAAGCACTGCCGGGGGGTATCGGAGCAGCGTAACTTGGGGGTCCCCCCTCCTCGCGCAAGCCGAGAGCGTGGGGGAGTTTCCAGACACCCGCCCAGTGCAGCCGCCGATTCTGCCCGTGTACCGACCGCCGAGGGGTCCTGTTCCGTGAGTCTGCATCCCACCCTCCAGCCCTACGCCGACGCCTGGAACCACTCGATCGACGCGATATCCGAGCTGGTGAACCCGCTGGCCGAGGCCGAGTGGAACCGGCGTACGCCGTGCCCCGGCTGGTCGGTGCGGGACGTGGTCTCCCACGTCATCGGGCTGGACTGCGAGATGCTCGGCGACCCCCGGCCGATCCACGCGCTGCCCCGCGACCTCTTCCACGTCACCAACGAGGCGCAGCGGTACATGGAGATGCAGGTCGACGTGCGCCGCCATCACACGGCGCCGGAGATGACGTCGGAGCTGGAGTACACGGTGATCCGGCGCAACCGGCAGATCCGCAACGAGTCCCGGCAGCCCGACACGATCGTCCGGGGGCCGATGGGCAAGGAGATCACCCTCGAACTCGCCATGCGGATGCGGGCGTTCGACGTCTGGGTGCACGAGCAGGATCTGCGCACCGCCCTCGGGCGGCCGGGCAACCTCGACTCGCCCGGCGCGCTGGTCGCCCGTGATCTGCTGCTGGCCGGGCTGCCCAAGGTGGTCGCCAAGAAGGCCGAGGCGCCGCGCAGTTCGGCGATCGTCTTCGACGTGCACGGGCCGGTGGAGTTCCTGCGCACGATCCGCGTCGACATCCAGGGCCGGGGCACGCTGGAGACGGCACCCGCGCTCGGGCCCGCCGCGAGCTTCAGCCTCGACTGGGAGACGTACTTCCGGCTGGCCTGCGGGCGGATCAGCGCCGAGGCGGCCGGTGACCGCGTCAAGACCGAGGGCGACCCGGACCTGACGGCGGCGATCCTGCGGAACTTCGCGGTCACGCCGTGACCTTCCACGCCGCGGCCTTTTAATCGGATGCCGGTGGTCCGGGGCGCGGTTACGGTCCCCGGCATGACCACTCGGCTCACCTTCCACGGCCCGCTCTCCTCCGCCCGCGCCGACGCGATCGTCGGCCGCCTCGCCGCGAACCGCCCCGGCACCGTCCTGGACATCGGCTGCGGCTGGGGCGAAATGCTGCTCCGGGTTCTGGAGGCGGTCCCGGAGGCACGGGGCACGGGCGTCGACCTCGACGAGACGGACCTCGGCCGGGGCCGCAGCTCGGCCGAGGAGCGGGGCCTGACGGGACGGGTGGCCTTTCTGGCGGGGTCCGCCCGCGACACCGCCCGCGGCCCCGCCGACCTGGTCCTCTGCCTGGGCGCGACCCAGGCCCTGTCCGACGCCGGCTGCCCCACAGCTGAGGCCCTGCGCGCCCTCCGCCGCCTGGTCTCCGACCACGGCCGGGTCATCCTGGGCGAGGGCGTCTGGGACCGCAGGCCCACTCCCGCCGACCTGGCGGGCATGTGGCCGGGCGCCGCCGAGTCCGACCACCTCACCCTCCCCGCCCTCCTGGACCTCGCCGTCTCCTCCGGCTTCCGCCCGGAGTGGACGGAGACGGCCACCCTCGCGGAGTGGGAGGAGTTCGAGTCGGGTTATCAGGCCGACCAGGAAGTGCGGCTGGCCGCCAACCCGGACGCGGTCGAGGTCCGCGAACGCCTGGACCGCCACCGGGCCCAGTGGATGAGCTACCGGGGAATCCTGGGAATGGCGTACCTGACGCTGGTCCCGGTGCGGGGCTGGACCGCCTGACCGCCCGGGGTGGCGACGGCGGGAACCCAGCCAGGGGGCCCGAGGTTCCGCACCCGCGCGGAACCTCACCCCGGGTCCGGCCGCAGGCCGGCAGGGCTCGGGCGGCGTACCGCGTCGCAGCTCAGCCCGGCTGACGTACCCGGCCCGCCGAAGCCCCGCAGGCTCACGCCGCGGGCACGTGCACCGTTTCCACCCTGCTCGCCACCAGCCGCTCCCGCTCCCGGCGGGCCGCCCGGCCGCGCAGGCGGAGGATCTGGGTGAGGCCGAGGGCCTGGAGGACGAAGACGGCGCAGAAGGCCACGGAGTAGTCGTCGCCGGTGGCGTCCAGGAGGACCCCGATGGCGAAGAGGGTGGTCATGGAGGCGATGAAGCCGCCCATGTTGGTGATGCCGGAGGCGGTGCCCTGACGCTCGGGCGGGTTGGCGGGGCGGGCGAAGTCGAAGCCGAGCATCGAGGCGGGGCCGCAGGCGCCGAGCACCACGCACAGCACCACCAGCAGCGCCATCGGCGCGTGCGCGCCCGGCCAGGCGAGGGTCAGCGCCCACATGACGGCGGTCGCGGCGACCGTACCGAGGGCCAGCGGGAGCCGGGCCGCGTGGTGCCGGGCGACGACCTGGCCGAAGACGAGCCCGATCACCATGTTGGAGAGCACGACCAGGGTCAGCAGCTCACCCGCGGTGGCCCGGCTGAGCCCCTGCGCCTGCACCAGGAACGGCAGCCCCCACAGCAGCAGGAAGACCATTGCCGGGAACTGGGTGGTGAAGTGCACCCACATCCCCAGCCGGGTACCGGGCTCCCGCCACGCCTCCGCGATCTGCCGGCGTACATAGGCGGCACCCTGGTGCGGGAAGGGCTCCGGCTCGTGGCCCTCGGGGTGGTCCTTGAGGAACAGCAGCGTCAGCACCAGGACGACCACACCCGCGAGCGCGCTGCCCGCGAACGCCGGGGTCCAGCCGAGCCCGTGCAGCAGGCGGGCCAGCACCAGGGTGGAGACCAGGTTGCCCGCCATACCGACCAGCCCGGCGAGCTGCGCCACGAAGGGCCCGCGCCGGGCCGGGAACCACCGGGTGCCGAGCCGCAGCACGCTGATGAAGGTCATCGCGTCCCCGCAGCCCAGCAGCGCGCGGGAGGCGAGGGCGGTGCCGTACGAGGGGGAGAAGGCGAAGCCGAGCTGTCCGGCCGTGAACAGCACCGCGCCCAGGCACAGCACCTTCTTCGTGCCGAGCCGGTCCACCAGCAGGCCGACGGGTATCTGCATGCCCGCGTACACGAGCAACTGGAGGATGGAGAAGGTCGACAGCGCGGAGGCGTTCACATGGAAGCGGTCCGCCGCGTCCAGGCCGGCCACGCCGAGCGAGGTGCGGAAGATGACGGCGACGAAGTAGACCGCGACGCCTATGGACCACACGGCGACGGCCCGGCGGCCGCCCGGGGGGTCACCCGGCAGGGTGGTCGTGGGCCGGTTCACCGGACCTCCCCGCGCGCCAGCCCGGAGAACCAGCCGACGTGCCGGTGCACCAGCCCGACCGCCGCCTCCGCGTCCCCGGCGCGCAGCGCGTCGAGGATCTCGGCGTGCTCGGTGAGCGTCTTGGCGATCCGGTCGGGGTGCGAGTGCATCACGGCGACGCCCATCCGGAGCTGGCGGTCGCGGAGCTGGTCGTAGAGGCGGGAGAGGATCTCGTTGCCGCCGCTGCGCACGATCTCGGCGTGGAAGCAGCGGTCGGTGACGGCGGCGGCGGCGAAGTCGCCCGCCGCGGCCTGCTCCCGCTGGCGCTGGAGCAGCTCGGCGAGCCGGTCCAGCAGGGCGGGGGGCGCGGGCACCGCCTTGCGGGCGGCGTGCTCCTCGACCAGCAGCCTGGTCTCCACCACGTCGGCGATCTCCTGCGCGGAGACCGGCAGCACCAGCGCGCCCTTCTTCGGGTACAGCCGGATCAGCCCTTCGGCCTCCAGCCGCAGCAGCGCCTCGCGGACGGGGGTACGGGACACCCCCACCGCCTCGGCCAGCTCGCCCTCGGTGAGGAGGGTGCCGCCCTCGTACCGGCGGTCGAGGACGCCCTGCTTGACGTGGGTGTAGACGCGGTCGGCGGCGGGTGGCTGCCTGGTGGCCGTTTGCATGCCTACAGGATAGATACAACAGGCGGGGGCGGGGCGGCGCGGTCCAGCATGCGGACCCACTGAGGGGATGTCAGCGGAGCGCCGGAAATTTCCTCCCCGGAGAGTGCAACCATGGGGGCCGTTCACTTGTCACTCACGTGCGGCCCTCCTTTCAGGGCACCTCAACTAGGCCGCACCCCAGGGCATTTCAGACAATCGAGGTATTTCGCTTTGATTACCGGCATCAAGGGCTCCTCCCTCCGCAGGGCCGCCGCCGTCGCCGTCGCGTCCGGCGCGCTGCTCACCACCAGTGCCCTCACCGCAGCGCCCGCGCAGGCCGCTTCCGCGCCTTCGATCGTGGCCGCGGGCGGCTACGTGATGAACAACTCCAGCGGTGCGTCGCTGTACACCAAGGCCGCGGACACCCGCCGCTCCACCGGCTCCACGACCAAGATCATGACCGCGAAGGTCGTGCTGGCGCAGCCGAACCTGAACCTGGACGCCAAGGTCACCGTCCCCAAGGGCGCCAGCGACTACATCGTCGCCAACAACGCGTCCTCGGCCGGCCTGATCGTCGGCGACAAGGTCACCGTCCGCCAGCTCCTCTACGGGCTGATGCTGCCGTCCGGCTGCGACGCCGCGTACGTCCTCGCGGACAAGTACGGCTCGGGCAGCACGCACTCCGCGCGCGTGAGCTCCTTCCTCGGCAAGATGAACTCCGCCGCGAAGGCCCTCAACCTGAAGAACACGCACTTCGATTCCTTCGACGGCATCGGCAAGGGCTCGAACTACTCGACCCCGCGCGACCTGACGAAGATCGCCAGCAGCGCGATGAAGAACGCCAACTTCCGCGCGATCGTCAAGACCAAGTCGTACACGGCGAAGACGGTCACCAAGACCGGCAGCACCCGCACGATGAAGGCGTGGACCAACACCAACACGCTGCTGAGCAGCTACAGCGGCACCATCGGCGTGAAGACCGGCTCCGGCCCCGAGGCGAAGTACTGCCTCGTCTTCGCCGCCACCCGCAACGGCAAGACGGTCATCGGCACGGTCCTCGCGTCGTCCTCCGTCACCCAGCGCGGCACGGACGCCACGAAGCTCCTGAACTACGGCTTCACGAAGTAGGCTGCGCCGCTTCGGCGAAGGGCCCGCCCCGTACGGTTCACGCCGTGCGGGACGGGCCCTTCTCGTTGCGCCAACTCGCCTTCCGTATACCGGGATCAGCGACTTCGTCTACGCGGCGACCGGAGACCGCGTACGGAGGCTGACGATGCCGGACGGGACGCACTGGTTCCCGGCGGTGGACGTGTGCAGGAAGCTCGGTCACAGCAACGCCAGCAAGGCTCTCTCGGACCATGTGCCGGATGCCCATCGAGAGACGATTGAGACCCTAACTGGAGGTTACACTCTCGGCGTTCCCGCAGGTCGGGAGTGGCGTCGAGACATGAACTTGATCGACCTTCAGGGGCTGATCCTTCTCGTCAACGCCTGCACCAAGCCCGCCTGCGCGCCCTTCAAGCAGTGGGTCGCGGAGGTCATCGCGACGGTCCAGCGGGAGGGGTTCTACGCGCTGGAGGAGGCCGAGGTACAGCCCGTCGCGCCGGGGGCTCCCGTCGCCTACTCCATGCCGGAGCAGGTCGCGGAGGCCATCGTCCGGCTGGAGGCGCACAACCTGCAGCTGGACGAGGAGTTGGCGGGCGTACAGCGTCAATCCCTCGCGCTGCAAAGGGAGATGCTCACCGCGCAGACGGCGATGGCCGAGGCGATGGTGCGGATCGCGGACCGGATCGATGGGCTGGGCCTGCGCCCGGCCATCCCTGCCCGAGGGCCCGCCGCCACCGCCTCCCTGCTGGCCGACTGGCGCGAGCGGTTGTCCGTGACGGAGGACGTGTGGACAGTGGCCGTGGTCATCGCACCCGTGCTCGTGGAGAAGGGCGAGCTGCGGGAGTCGCTCGGATCGATCGCGGCGCGTACCGGATTGACCGTGCGCCGGGTCAATGAATGCCTGCGGATGCTGCGGCGGCACGCTTGCATTCGGTCCCGGGGCGGAGCCGAGGACGGGGCGCCGGTTTATGTGCTCGGCGAGAAAATTCTGAGACTGTGACTGGAAGTCACAGTCTCAGAATTCTCTGGAGGCTGAGACCGTAAGCAGGGCTTACGGTCTCAGCATTTCCGCAGGTCAAAAGGGCCCACTACGCCCAGGAGATCAATCGCTTCGGCTGTTCCAGAATAGCCGCGACATCGGCCAGGACCTTGGAGCCGAGTTCGCCGTCGACCAGGCGGTGGTCGAAGCTGAGGGCGAGGGTGGTGACCTGGCGGGGCTTGACCTTGCCCTTGTGGACCCACGGCTGGAGCTTGATCGCGCCGACGGCGAGGATCGCGGACTCGCCGGGGTTGAGGATCGGCGTACCGGTGTCGACGCCGAAGACGCCGACGTTGGTGATGGTCACCGTGCCGCCCTGCATCGCCGCCGGGGACGTCTTGCCCTCGCGGGCCGTGCTCACCAGCTCGCCCAGCGCCGCGGACAGCTGCGGGAGCGTCTTGTCCTGCGCGTCCTTGATGTTGGGCACGATCAGCCCGCGCGGAGTCGCCGCCGCGATGCCCAGGTTGACGTAGTGCTTGAGCACGATCTCCTGGGCGGCCTCGTCCCAGGACGCGTTGACCTCGGGGTTGCGCTTGATCGCGACCAGCAGGGCCTTGGCGATCAGCAGCAGCGGGTTCACCCGCAGCCCCTGGAACTCCTTGTCCTGCTTCAGCTCCTCGACCAGCTTCATCGTCCGCGTCACGTCCACCGTCACGAACTCCGTGACATGCGGCGCCGTGAACGCCGAGCCGATCATCGCCTGCGCGGTCGCCTTGCGGACCCCCTTGACCGGGATACGCGTCTCCCGCGCGGAGTCGTACCCCGCCACGGCGGGCGCGGGAGCGGGCATGGCGGCCGGGGCCGGAACGGGGGCCTCCACCACGGGCTCCGCCGGAGCCACCGCCGCGTGCACGTCCTCGCGGGTGATGATGCCGTCCGGCCCGGACGGGATGACCTGCGCCAGGTCGACGCCCAGGTCCTTGGCCAGCTTGCGCACCGGCGGCTTGGCCAGCGGGCGCTCCCTCACCGGAGCGGGAGCGGGAGCGGCGGGGCCGTGCCCGTTCAGCTCGGCCGGTGCGGCGGCCACCGCGACCCCGGGCCCCTTGCGGGGGCGCCGCTTGGTGGAGGAGGCGGCCACGCCGTACCCCACCAGCACCGGCGTACGGCCCTGCGGCTCGGCCTCGGCGGGCGCCGGCGCTGGCTCGGCGGGCGCGGCCGGCGCCGGCTCGGGAGCCGCCCCGCCCGACACGTCCACCGCGATGATCGCCGTACCCACGTCGACCGTCGTGCCCTCGGCGAAGCGCAGCTCGCGCACCACCCCGTCGTAGGGGATGGGGAGTTCGACGGCCGCCTTGGCGGTCTCGACCTCGCACACCACCTGGCCGTCGGTGACCGTGTCCCCGACCTGCACGTACCACTTGAGAATCTCGGCCTCGGTGAGCCCCTCGCCCACGTCCGGCATCTTGAACTCGCGCACGGAAGCTTCCGTCATCGTCGTCACGAAACCTTCCTCAGTACGCAAGGGCGCGGTCGACGGCGTCGAGCACCCGGTCCAGGCCCGGCAGATACTCGTCCTCCAGGCGCGCCGGCGGGTACGGGGCGTGATAGCCGCCGACCCGGAGCACCGGGGCCTCCAGGTGGTAGAAGCACCGCTCGGTGATCCGCGCGGCGATCTCCGCGCCGGAGCCGAGGAACACCGGCGCCTCGTGGACGACCACCAGACGGCGGGTCTTCTCGACCGAGGTCTGGATGGTGTCGAAGTCCAGCGGGGAGACCGAGCGGAGGTCGAGCACCTCCAGGGACTTGCCCTCCTCGGCGGCCGCGTCGGCCACCTGCAGGCACAGCTTGACCATGGGCCCGTACGCGGCCAGCGTCAGATCGGTGCCCTCGCGGGCCACGCTCGCCTTGTGCAGCGGGCCGGGGATCAGCTCGGGGTCGACCTCACCCTTGTCCCAGTAGCGCCGCTTGGGCTCGAAGTAGATCACCGGGTCGTCGCTCTGGATGGCCTGCTGCATCATCCAGTAGGCGTCCGAGGAGTTGGACGGGCTGACCACCTTCAGGCCCGCCACGTGCGCGAACAGCGCCTCGGGGGACTCGGAGTGGTGCTCGACCGCGCCGATGCCGCCGCCGTAGGGGATGCGGATGACGACGGGCATCTTCACCTTGCCCAGCGAGCGGGCGTGCATCTTCGCGAGCTGGGTGACGATCTGGTCGTACGCCGGGAAGACGAAGCCGTCGAACTGGATCTCGACCACCGGGCGGTAGCCGCGCAGGGCGAGACCGATCGCGGTGCCGACGATGCCGGACTCGGCGAGCGGGGTGTCGATGACCCGCTCCTCGCCGAAGTCCTTCTGGAGGCCGTCGGTCACCCGGAAGACGCCGCCGAGCTTGCCGACGTCCTCGCCCATGACGAGGACCTTCGGGTCGGTCTCCAGCGCGCGCCGCAGCGATTCGTTGATCGCCTTGGCCAGAGCCATTTTCTCCGCCATGTCAGTTGCCCCCCTCAGCGTCCGCGAACGACGCCTGGTAGGCGGCGAACTGGGCGCGCTCCTCGTCGACGAGCGCGTGCCCGTCCGCGTACACGTTCTCGAAGATGGCGAAGCGGTCCGGGTCCGGCATGGCGCGGACCGCTTCCCGCACGCGCTTGCCCAGCGCCTCGGACTCGGTCTCCAGTTCCGCGAAGAACTCGTCGTCCGCGTGGTTCGAGGACTCCAGGTAGGCACGCAGGCGCAGGATCGGGTCCTTCGCCTCCCAGGCGACGCGCTCGTCGTCGTGGCGGTAGCGCGTGGGGTCGTCGGAGGTGGTGTGGGCACCCATCCGGTAGGTGAACGCCTCGACCAGGGTCGGGCCCTCGCCGTTGCGGGCGCGCTCCAGCGCCCAGCGAGTCACGGCGAGGCAGGCCAGCACGTCGTTGCCGTCGACCCGGACGCCGGGGAAGCCGTAGCCCTGGGCGCGCTGGTAGAGCGGGACGCGGGTCTGCTTCTCGGTCGGCTCGGAGATCGCCCACTGGTTGTTCTGGCAGAAGAACACGACCGGGGCGTTGTACACCGCGGAGAAGGTGAACGATTCCGCCACGTCGCCCTGGCTGGACGCGCCGTCGCCGAAGTAGGCGATCACGGCCGAGTCCGCGCCGTCCTTGGCCACGCCCATCGCGTAGCCGGTGGCGTGCAGCGCCTGCGAGCCGATGACGATCGTGTACAGGTGGAAGTTGTTGCCGTTGGGGTCCCAGCCGCCGTTGTTCACACCCCGGAACATGCCGAGCAGGTTGGTCGGGTCGACCCCGCGGCACCAGGCGACGCCGTGCTCGCGGTAGGTCGGGAAGACGTAGTCGTCCTCGCGGGTGGCGCGGCCGGAACCGATCTGGGCGGCCTCCTGGCCGAGCAGCGAGGCCCACAGGCCCAGCTCGCCCTGGCGCTGGAGGGCGGTCGCCTCCGCGTCGAAGCGGCGGGTGAGCACCATGTCGCGGTACAGACCGCGCAGCTCGTCGGGGGTGATGCCGGCGACGTAGGCGTCGAACTCGGCGTTCTTGACCCGCTTGCCCTCCGGCGTCAGGAGCTGCACCAGCTCCGGCTCGGTGCCCTGCTTCGCGGTGCTGCGGGTGCTGCGCCCGGTACCGGCGGTACCGGTCTTGCCTGCGGCGCTGCGTCGCGGCTTGCGCGCGGCACTGCTCTCCACGGTCACGTGTGCTCCTCCGTCGTTCCGGCCCACGGGGTTGCCGGTGAGCCTGGGTTCCCCCTTGCTCGGTCGGAGCCGGGGGGAGCGGCCACCTCTTCTCGACCACCGGGCACGGGGTGGGTGCCGCTCGGCCGGGAACAGGCGTGACAGGTGCCCCGGCGAGCGCCTGCGGCTTTTAACGTTACCCAGTGCTCCACATTTCTGTGAAACCCCACCTGACCTGCGATTTTGCTTGGATATCCAAGTAAATCGACAAGGCCCGGAAGTTCGCTGGTCACAGCCTTGCAGGAGGCCGGAGCAACGGCACGTTATCCCGCCCACCCAGCCCAAAGGAAGAGTCCCGGCGCGTCACCGGGGACGGGCGGGGATTTCTTTCGCGCCGCGCGCGAATTGCACTTCCGTGTGCACCGGGACGTTCACCGGGGCACGCCGGGTGACCGAATGCGACCGCCGACGACTGCCTGTGACAACCCCCAGCTCACGGGGTCTTTTCGTGCCCTAGCATCGGCGCGTGCAGCGCCTTCGTGTACCACCCGTCGTGCCCCACGCGCCCCCGCTCGGCACCTTGTTACCCCTGTACGGAGCCGGTACGGCCCTCGCCTGCGAACCGGTCGACCAGGGTCTGCTCAACCGGGGCTACCGGGTGCGCACCACCCGGGGGCGGTACTTCCTCAAGCACCACTTCGACCCCGACACCGCCGACCCCGACGCCATCGAGCGCCGCCATCTGGCCACCCAGCGCCTCGCCGAGGTCGGTGTCCCCGCCGTCCCCCCGCTCACCCACCGCGAGGGCCGTACGGTCGCGGTCGTCGGCGGGCACGCCTACGCCCTGCACCCCTGGGTCGAGGGCGGGCATCTGCACGGCGGTCAGCTCACCCGCTCCGAGAGCGCGCGCCTGGGCGCGCTGCTGGGCGCCGTGCACGCCTGCCTGGAGCGCGTGATGCCACCCAAGGGGCGCACCCGCCCGGCCACGAGCCCGCACCCGGTGGAGAGCGCCGACCCGGCCGACACCTTCACCCTCATCGACGACCTGCTCGGCCACGTCCACCGCCACAGACCCGCCGACGCCTTCGACGACCTGGCCCGCCACCGCCTGCTGGAACGCCGGTCGCTGCTGGAGCAGCACACCCACCGCCGCCCGCCGCGCGGCGGCCCGGTGGGCTGGGTGCACGGCGACTTCCACCCGTTCAACCTGCTCTACCGGGGCGGTACCCCCGCCGCCATCGTCGACTGGGACCGCCTGGGGGTGCAGCCCCGCGCCGAGGAGGCCGTACGCGCCGCCGCGATCTTCTTCGTACGGCCAGCGGGCATGCTGGACCTGCCCAAGGCGCGGGCGTACGCGCGGGCGTACCGGCGCGCGGCACGCGCCACCCCCGCGGAGCTGGCGGCGGCCGTGCACCGGGTGTGGTGGGAGCGCCTGAACGACTTCTGGATGCTGCGCTGGCACTACGAGCGCGGGGACACCCGCGCCGACTGCCAGTTCCCGGCCGCCTCCGCGCTCGCGGTGTGGTGGACACGGGAGTACGACGCGGTGTGCGACGCCTTCACGAGCTGAGCGCCCCGAGAGCGGTCAGCCGCCGGCCGGCCCGTCCGGGCCCGTTGCGGGGGCCGGCGGGGTCGGCCTTCAAGTGCCGTCGGCGCCGCCCGCGTCCGCCCCGGCCGCCGCACCGGCGTCCGCACCGCCGGCACCAGCCGTGGTGCCCTGGTCGGTGCCGCCCGCGCCCGTGCCGTCCGTGGTGCCCGCGTCCGTACCGCCGCCGGCCGCGCTGCCCGTCGCGGGCGGCGAGGTCTGCGGCTTGCTCGGCTGCGGCTTGCTCGGCTGCTGGTCGGTCGGCTCGTCCGACGGCTCCGTCGTACCGGGGTCGGACGGGCTGCTGGAGGGCGTCCAGCTCGAACCGTCGTTCCAGCCCGAGCCGCCCTGGGTGGCCGGGTTGTCCGTCGGCTGCTGGGTGGTGTCGTCGGTCGGCGTCTCGGACGCCTTGTCGTCCTTGTGCGTCCGGGAGTGCGTCGGGGTCGGCTTGGTGCCCTTGCCCTCGTCGCCGCCGGAGTTGTTCAGCGCGAGCGCGACACCGGCCACGACCGCCACCAGGGCGAGCGCGGCCAGCACCAGGAGCTTGCCCCGGCCGCTGCCCTTGTTGCCGTGGCCCTCGAAGCCGCCGTCGTCGCCGCTCCCGTACCCGCCCGGCAGGATCGGCTGCGGGATCTGCGTGGTGCCGCCGCCGTAGCCGCCGGACTGGGGCATCACGGTGGTGCCCGCGTAGCCGCCGGGCGGGGTGGGCGCGCCCACGGCGGCGTCCACCGGCCCGGTGTTCCAGGTGCCGGAGTGGGCGCCCTGGTCGTACAGCATCTGCAGGCCGTACTGGATCAGGCCGCGCATCTCCTCGGCCGTCTGGAAGCGGTCGTCCGGCTCCTTGGCGAGGGAGCGCATGACCAGGCCGTCCAGCTCGGGCGGGCAGCCGGCGGTGACCTGCGAGGGCGGCACCGGCATGTCCTGGACATGCTGGTAGACCACCGACAGCGGGGTCTCACCGGTGAAGGGGGGCCGCAGCGCGAGGAGTTCGTAGAGCAGGCAGCCGGTGGCGTACAGGTCGGAGCGGTGGTCGACGGCCTTGCCGAGCGCCTGTTCCGGGGAGAGGTACTGCGGGGTGCCCATGACCATGCCGGTCTGGGTCATCGTCGTGGAGGCGCCGTGCAGGGCGCGGGCGATGCCGAAGTCCATCACCTTGACCGCGCCGTTGTCGGTGATGATGACGTTGGCGGGCTTGATGTCACGGTGCACGATGCCGTGCTGGTGCGAGTAGGCGAGCGCGTCCAGCACCCCGGAGACGATGATCAGGGCCTGCTCGGGTCCCGGCGCGTCCGCGTCGACCAGCAGTTCACGGATGGTGCGGCCCTCGACCAGCTCCATCACGATGTACGGCACGGCCTGGCCGTTGACCTGGTCCTCGCCGGAGTCGTACACGGCGACGATCGAGTGGTGGTTGAGCCCGGCCACCGACTGGGCCTCGCGCGTGAAGCGGGCCTTGGAGGTGGGGTCCTCGGCGAGGTCGGCGCGCAGCAGCTTGACCGCGACCGTGCGGCCGAGCCGGACGTCCTCGGCCGCGAACACCTCGGCCATGCCGCCCCGGCCGAGCCGGTGGGTGAGCCGGTAGCGGCCGTCGCCGACGAGCCCGCCGTTGCCCCAGTTCTCCGGCGCCTCCGCCATGCCGCCGCCGGCCGCCGCCTCGGGGTCGGACGGGCCTTGGGCGCCGTGCGTCTGTGCCATCGGTCCTCGCCGTCGTTTCTGCCCGCGATGCGCGCGGTGTTGATACGGACTCCGTCGGCCACGCTACAGCCTCGCCGGTGGCCGCCGGTCCCGATCCGGCACCGGGACGGGCCCAGGACGGACCGGCCATGAAACCCGCAGCACAGGCCCACGTGCAAATTCCGTGCACCGGTCGTACGACTGCTGTAACGCTTGCGCGACGCTTCTTTCGCGTACGGTCACGGAACGGGCACCGGGCTTGACGTGTCCGTGCCCTCGGGCAGACTTGGCCGGGAATGACACATTCGATCAAGACAGGTGCCCGCGGCGCGTGTCCGGTCGATGACGGCTCCGACGGGCCAGTGGGGGACACGGAACGATGAGCCAGGACGGCGCACAGGGCGGCCGGTACACGGGGCGGGCACTGGCCGGCGGCCGTTACCGGCTCCAGGACCTGCTCGGCGAGGGCGGTATGGCCGCCGTGCACCTGGCCCACGACTCGGTGCTGGACCGCCAGGTGGCCATCAAGACCCTGCACACCGAGCTGGGCCGGGAGCAGGCGTTCCGCGAGCGGTTCCGCCGCGAGGCCCAGGCCGTGGCCAAGCTCACGCACACCAACATCGTCTCCGTCTTCGACACCGGCGAGGACGAAGCGGACGGCATGCCCTACATCGTCATGGAGTACGTCGAGGGCCGCCCGCTCGGCTCCGTGCTCGCCGACGACATACGGCAGTTCGGCGCGATGCCCGCCGACAAGGCCCTGAGGATCACCGCGGACGTGCTGGCCGCGCTGGAGATCAGCCACGAGAAGGGGCTGGTCCACCGGGACATCAAGCCGGGCAACGTGATGACCACCAAGCGCGGCGTGGTCAAGGTGATGGACTTCGGCATCGCGCGGGCCATGCAGTCCGGGGTCACCTCGATGACGCAGACCGGCATGGTCGTCGGCACCCCGCAGTACCTCTCCCCCGAGCAGGCCCTCGGCCGCGGCGTGGACGCCCGCTCCGACCTGTACTCGGTCGGCATCATGCTGTTCCAGCTCGTCACCGGCCGGCTGCCGTTCGACGCGGACTCCCCGCTGGCCATCGCCTACGCGCACGTCCAGGAGGAGCCGGTCGCGCCCTCCTCGATCAACCGGGCGCTGCCCCCGGCGGTGGACGCCCTGGTGGCCCGCGCGCTGAGGAAGAACCCGGGCGAACGCTTCCCCACCGCCGAGGCGATGCGCGAGGAGTGCCTGCGGGTGGCCGCCTCCCTCCAGCAGGCGGCGCCGAGCATCGTGCCGGGCGCAGGTCCGACACAGAGCGGCGCGGGCGTGGGCTCGGCGGTGTTCCCGCCGGTCGGTCACACGGCCCCGCAGCCCCACCCCGGCCAGGTGCAGCAGCCGTACCAGCCGACGCCGAACCCGTACGGCACCCCGCCCCCGTCCTACGGCTACCCGCAGCAGGGCGGCTATCCGACCCCGCCCGCGTACGGCGGCCAGCCGGCACCCGCCTACGGGGCCCAGCCGCCGACCGCGGTGCCTTCCTCCGGGACCGGCGGCGGCCGGAACAGCAAGCCGGTGCTGATCGGCTCGGTCGCGGTGGCCGCGGTGCTGATCGCGGGTCTGCTGATCGCGCTCAACATGAACAAGAAGGACGACACCACGGGCGGCGGCGGAGGCTCCCCCCGCGCCTCCACCTCCTCGCACGCCGCCGGCTACCGGGGCCCGGACACCTCGCGCACGATCGACGACACCGAGTGCACCGAGCCGCAGGAGTCGTACAACGACGAGAAGAAGATCCGGCTGCCCGACTTCCGGTACAAGAACATCGACTCCGTGAAGGCGTGCTTCCAGGCCGCGAGCTGGCAGTACAAGGTGAAGAAGGAAGACAACAACACCTGGGGCGACGGCACGGTCCTCGACCAGTTCCCCGCGCCGGGCACGGATGTCGACCCGAAGAACATGGGCGAGGTCTCGCTGAACGTCTCCACGGGCGAGCCGCCGCAGTAGGCGGGTACGAAAAGGGCCCGGCGGATCTCTTCCGCCGGGCCCTTCCCGTCCGTCGTGCCTACAGGTAGGGGCCGCCCGAGCGGCCGCCGGTGTGCTGCTCCTCGGGGCCCTCCGGGACGCTGCCCGGCGGCAGCGCGCGGCGCATCTGCTCCAACTGGGCGCGGGCGGCCATCTGCTGGGCGAACAGCGTGGTCTGGATGCCGTGGAAGAGGCCCTCCAGCCAGCCGACCAACTGGGCCTGGGCGATCCGCAGCTCGGCGTCGCTCGGCGTCGCCTCGTCGGTGAAGGGCAGCGACAGCCGCTCCAGCTCCGCCACCAGCTCCGGCGCGAGGCCGTCCTCCAGCTCCTTGACCGAGCTGGCGTGGATCTCCTTCAGCCGGACCCGGCTCGCCTCGTCCAGAGGGGCGGCGCGCACCTCCTCCAGCAACTGCTTGATCATGCTGCCGATCCGCATGACCTTCGCCGGCTGCTCCACCTGGTCCGTCACCGGGATCTCGCGGGAGCCCTCGTCCGTGCCGCCACCGAGCGCCATCCCGTCCTGGCCCACGACGAGGATCTGGGGGTTCTCGGGCGACCGTTCGTTCCTCGGCATCTCCATGCCGTCATTCTCTCGCACCCGCCCACCCCATCACCGCCGCACCCCCGCGCGCCGGTGATCCGGCGTACCGCCCCCTACGGCCCAACCCGGAATGCCGGGTGCGCCATGAAATGTGAGGCTGGATTCCTTCTTCCCCGGCATTTCCCCGGAGGTCACCGACGTGACTCCAAGGCTGCGACTCACGCTCCGCCTGGTGCGGGTGCTGCTCGTCCTGATGGCGACGGCCGCGCCCGTGTACGGCACCGCGACCGCGTACGGCGCGGAGAGCGCCCCGCCGGGTTCGCCCAACCCGTCCGGCCGCTCCTCCGCCCCCGCCGTGCGGGCCCGCAACGCCGCCGACACCGCCTCGGCGTCCCCCACCGCCTCCAAGCCCGCGCGGGCCGGCAGCCGGGGCGGGGAGGGGCGGATGCGGCCGGGCCGCCCCGAGCTGCCCGACCCGGCGCAGGACCCGGCCGGCAGCGCCGCACCCACCACCCCGGAGGCCGCCTACCCGGAGGAGCCGGAGACCGCCGACAGCCCCGCCGCGCCCACGCCGACCGCCGCCTCCGCCCCGGCCTCGCGGCCCGCCGCCGTACGCCAGGGGGAGAGCACCACGGCGCGGGCGCCGCACATCCTCCCCCTGGGCAGCGGCCTGGTCCTGCTGGGCCTCGGCCTCGCGCTGGCCCGGCTGGGCCTGCGCATCCGCCGCACCTGAGGGTCGTCGCGGTTACGGCGCGACCAGCAGCACCTTGCCGATGTGGCCGCTGCCCTCCACCACCCGGTGACCCTCGGCCGCGTCCGTCATCGGCACCTCGCGGTCCACGACGGGACGGACGACGCCCGACTCGATCAGCGGCCAGACGTGCTCGCGTACGGCCGCCACGATGGCCGCCTTCTCGCTCAGCGGGCGGGCCCGCAGCGAGGTCGCGCTGACCGCGCCGCGCTTGCCCAGCAGCAGGCCGATGTTCAGCTCGCCCTTGGTGCCGCCCTGCATCCCGATGATCATCAGGCGCCCGTTGACGGCCAGCGTCTCCACGTTGGGGCCCAGGTACTTGGCTCCCATGTTGTCGAGGATGACGTCGGCGCCCTCGCCGTCCGTGGCCCGCTCGATCTCGGCGACGAAGTCCTGGTCGCGGTAGTTGATCAGGATGTCAGCGCCCAGCTCGGCACAGAAGTCCAGCTTCTCCTTGGTCCCGGCGGTCACCGCGACCCGCGCCCCGATGGCCTTGGCCAGCTGGATCGCCATGGTGCCGATGCCGCTGGAACCGCCGTGCACCAGCAGCAGTTCGCCGGGCCGGAGGTGGGCCAGCATGAAGACGTTGGACCAGACCGTGCAGGCCACCTCGGGCAGCGCCGCCGCCTGCTTCAGGTCGATGCCCTTGGGCACGGGCAGCAGTTGCCCGGCCGGGACGACGACCTTCTGGGCGTAACCGCCGCCCGAGAGCAGGGCGCACACCTCGTCGCCCACGGACCAGCCGGAGACACCGGGGCCGAGGGCGGCGATCCGGCCGGAACACTCCAGGCCGGGATAGGCGGAGGCGCCGGGCGGCGGGTCGTAGTAGCCCTGACGCTGCATGATGTCGGCCCGGTTGACGGCGCTGGCCACCACCTCGACCAGTACCTCGCCCTCGCCGGGCACCGGATCGGGCACCTCGGTCCAGGTCAGGTTCTCGGGCCCGCCGGGTTCGGAAATCGTGATCGCATGCATGCCCGCGACGCTACTCCCCGACCGTGCCGCGGGCCCGACGGCCCGCTCAGTCGCCCGGCAGCGGACGCGCGTGCGGGGCGACGTGCGCGGTGGGGGTGGCCCGCACGATGGTGATCAGCCGGTCGGTGAGCTGCAACTCCCCGACGGCCGGGTCGTCATACCCGAGGACACGGTGGCCGCGTACGACGCTGACCACGAGGTCCTCCGTGTCGCGCGGGCTGCGGCCCACCTCGGAGCGGACCACCGGGCGGTCCACGATGTCCAGGCCGCTGCCCTGCTGGATCAGGTCCTCCATCACCATGCCGGCGGCGGGGCTGAGCACGGAGAGACCGAGCAGCCGGCCCGCCGCTCCGGAGCTGGTGATGACCGCGTCGGCTCCGGACTGCTTGAGCAGCGGGGCGTTCTCCTCCTCGCGGACGGCGGCCACGATCTTGGCGCTCCGGTTGAGCTGGCGCGCCGTCAGGGCCACCAGCACCGCGGTGTCGTCACGCTGGGGGGCGATGATGATCTGCCGCGCCTTGTGCACCTCCGCCCGCCGCAGCACCTCGCTGCGGGTCGCGTCACCGGTGACACCGGCGTACCCCTCGGCCGTGGCCGCCTCGATCGCCTTGGAGCTGGGGTCGACCACGACGACCTGTTCCTTCTTCAGCCCGGTCGCGCAGACGGTCTGGATCGCCGAACGGCCCTTCGTGCCGAAGCCGATGACGACGGTGTGGTCGCGCAAGGTGGACCTCCAGCGGTTGAGACGCCATTCCTCCCGGGTGCGTTCGGTGAGGACCTCCAGCGTGGTGCCGACCAGGATGATCAGGAAGAGCACGCGCAGCGGGGTGATGACGAGGATGTTGATGAGCCGGGCACCGTCGCTGACCGGGGTGATGTCGCCGTAACCCGTGGTGGAGAGGGTGACCGTCGCGTAGTAGAACGCGTCGAGCAGGTCGACGGGACCGTCGGAGTTGTCGCGGTACCCGCTACGGTCCGCGTAGACCACGAACGCGGTGGCCACCAGCACCACCAGCGCCATGACCAGGCGCTTGGCGACCTGGCGTATGGGGCGTTCCACCGCCTTCCTCGGCAGCTTCACCCGCGAAGGCACCAGATGTTCGCCGGCCTGGCGGGCTATGGCGTCATGGCCCGGAAGTTTCACGTGAAACACACCCCGATTCCGGCCGTGTCCCACGGCAGGTCCAGCAATTCCAGTCCGGCACCCTGGGCCGCCCCGCCGGGCGGGACGACGGCCAGCGCGTCGGCGGTGGCGATCCCGCGCAGCATGGCGGGCCCGCTGTAGCGCAGCGGTACGGCCCGCTCCCCCCGCAGCACCACGGGCACCAGCCGCGTGTCGTGCGCGTGCCCCTGCACCGCTTCCCTCAGCGGCATCCGGTACGGCTCGGGCACGGGGTGGGCGGCCAGCGTCCGCAGCAGCGGCTCGGCCAGCGTGACCAGACCGGAGACGGCCGCGAGCGGATTGCCGGGCAGCCCGACCAGGTGCTGGTCCGCCTTGGTACGCGCCAGCAGCATGGGGTGGCCGGGGCGCACCCCGACGCCGTCGACGAGGAGTTCGGCGCCGATCCGCTCCAGCGTGGGGTGGACGTGGTCCACGGGTCCGGCGGCGGTGCCCCCGGTGGTGACGATCAGGTCGGCGCGGGAGGTGGTGATCGCCCTGCGCAACGCCTTGGCGTCGTCGCCGAGCCTGCGGACGGCGATGACCTCGGCGCCCAGTGCGCGCAGCCAGGGCGCCAGCATCGGGCCGAGCGCGTCCCGGATCAGCCCGTCGTGCGGGAGTCCCTCGGTGAGGAGTTCGTCGCCGAGGACGAGGACTTCGGCGCGCGGGCGCGGGACCACGGTGAGGGTGTCGTACCCGGCCGCCGCCGCGAGGCCCAGCACGGCCGGGGTGACCAGGGTGCCGCTGGGCAGCAACTGGTCGCCGCGGCGGCACTCCTGGCCGCGCGGGCGGATGTCCTGGCCGTGGCTCATCTCCCTCGTGGAGTGCAGCCGGTCCTGGGGTCCGGTGCGCCCGTGCTCGCTGCGCAGGACGGCGGTGACACCGGTGGGCACACGGGCACCGGTGGCGATCCGGACCGCCTCGCCGTCGGTGAGGGGCTCGGGGGGCGCGTGTCCGGCGAGTACTCCGCCGTCCCGGATCTGCCAGGGCCCGGGTCCGGCGACGGCCCAGCCGTCCATCGCGGAGGTGTCGAAGGAAGGGAGGTCGCTGAGCGCGTCCAGGGGAGCGGCCAGGACCAGGCCGAGGGCGTCGCTCAGGGCGACGGAGACATGCGGGCGCCGGGTGGCCCGGCGGGCGGCTCGGGCGGCGGCCGCACGGGCCTCGGGCCAGGGGGTGGCGCGGGGGTGGGGGTGCTCGTGCCCGGCCGGGCGGGCGGGCGCGTGGCCCGGCCGCCCGGTCTGGTCGGACCGGTCTGTCCCGCCTGTCCGGTCGCTCTGGGGGGCGCGGACGAGTGCCAGGGCTTCTTCCACGTCGAGGTCTTCGGCGTCGCCGCGCCCGGCGTGCGGTCCCGCGTGGGTGCCGGAGGCGGTCATCCGGCGTCCGGGGCGGACCCGCCCCCGCTGTGCTCGGCTTCCCAGCGGGCGGCGAGGTCAGTGACCTTGGCGGACGCCTCCGCGATGGACTCGGCGTCGCCCTTGCCCTGGGCGGCGGCGTAGCCGATGAGGAAGGTGGTGAGCGGGGCGGCGGGGCGGGCCACACCGTGGGCGACGTCGCGGGCGGCGTCCAGGAGGACGCGGGTGTCGACGCCGAGCTCGATGCCCAGCTCGTTCTTGACTGCGGTGATCCATTCGTTCAGCACGTGCCCATGCTCCCTGATCCGTGCCCTGGCGTGGGCGATGTCCTCCCAGGTGTCGCAGTCGAAGGAGGCCAGCGGGTCGGTGAGCCGGGTCAGGCGCAGGGCGCCGGTCAGGCGGCGCAGGGGCAGCCCGGTCAGGCCGCCGCGCTCGGCGTGCCCGCTCGGCTCGGCGTGCCCGGCGGCGAGGGCCGCGAGGGCGCCGCGCAGGGCGGCGGTGCGGTACGCGGCCACCAGCGGCTGGTCGCGGCCGTCGTCGTCGGTGAGCATCGCCCCGTCGGCATCGCCGTCCCGCAGCGCGGCCAGCAGCCGGTGCACGGTGTCCGCACCGAGGAACGGCAGGTCGGCGGAGAGCACCACCGCGTACTCGGCCGTGGTGAGCCGCAGGCCCGCGTCGAGCGCGGCGACGGGACCGCCCCCGGCCGGCTCCTCCCGCGCCCAGCGCACCGGCCGGGCGGTGGCCCGGGGGTCCGCCACGACGACGGTGGTGGCCGCGTCGGCGCAGGCGGCAAGCACCCGGTCGAGCAGCGCCCGGCCGCCGACCTGGACACCGGGCTTGTCGGCCCCGCCGAGCCGCCGCGCCCCGCCGCCGGCCAGCACGACGGCGTCGTACGGTGCGCCGGTCGCCGGGCCGGACCCGCTGGACTCGGAGGATGCGGCCGGCGGGGGGCCGGCCGGGGCGTTGTCGGTCACCCTTCGAGTATGGCTGGTGGGCCTTCGGGAGCGGATGCCGCCCGGCGGGAACCGGGCGGCGCGTGTCGAACGGCCGGGCTCACACGGTGCGCAGCAGTACGGCCGGCTGTTCCACGCAGTCCGCCACGTACCTCAGGAAGCCGCCCGCCGTGCCGCCGTCGCAGACCCGGTGGTCGAAGGTGAGCGAGAGCTGCACGACCTGGCGCACGGCCAGTTCGCCCCCGTGCACCCACGGCTTGGGGACGATGCGGCCGACGCCGAGCATGGCCGCTTCGGGGTGGTTGATGATCGGGGTGGAGCCGTCCACGCCGAAGACGCCGTAGTTGTTCAGCGTGAAGGTGCCACCGGTGAGTTCACCCGGCGTCAGCCGTCCGGCGCGGGCGGCCTCGGTGAGCCGGGCGAACTCGGCGGTCAGCGACTCGGCGTCCCGCGTGTGCGCGTCCCGGACGACGGGCACGACCAGCCCGCGCTCGGTCTGCGCGGCGAACCCCAGGTGCACGCCGGGCAGCCGGACGACCTCACGGGCCTCGGTGTCGACGTAGGAGTTCAGCTCCGGGAACCGGGCGAGAGCCGCCGCGCAGATACGGGCGAGCAGGGCGACCAGGGAGATCTTCGGGGCCCCGGCGGCGTTCATCGCCGCCCGCGCGCGCAGGAGTTCGGTCGCGTCGGCGTCGACCCAGCAGGTGGCGTCCGGGATCTCCCGGCGGCTGCGGCTCAGCTTCTCGGCGACGGCGCCGCGCACACCCTTGAGAGGAATGCGGGTGCCTTCGGGGTCGGCGGTGGGGGTGGAGGCCGGGGCCGGCGCTGTGGCTTCGACGCGGAGGGCCGCTTCGACGTCCGCGCGCAGGATGAGGCCGTCCGGGCCGGTGCCGCGCAGGGTGTGCAGGTCCACGCCGTTGTCCCGGGCGAGCTTGCGGACGAGGGGGGAGATGACGGGGACGGGCCCCGAGGGGGCGGGTGGCTCGGGTGCGACCGGCGCGGGTGTGGGCGCGGGTGCGCGTGCGGGCACGGGTGCCGGGGCCGCCGGCGCGGTGCCGTTGGCCATGGTGACCTGGGCGCGTACCCGGCGTCGGCGGCGGGCGGGAGCCTGGGTGCCGTAGCCGACCAGGACATTGCCGGAGCCCTCGGCCTCGGCGGCGGGTTCCCCGGCCGGGCCGACGGAGTCGGGGGAGCCGACCGCGACGGTGATCAGCGGGGCGCCCACGGGCAGTTCGGTGCCCTCCTCGCCGTAGCGGGCGGTGACCACGCCACCGTAGGGGCAGGGGACCTCCACCATCGCCTTGGCCGTCTCGACCTCGACGACCGGCTGGTCGACGGCGACCACGTCGCCGACGGCCACCAGCCAGCGCACGATCTCCGCCTCGGTGAGCCCTTCACCGAGGTCGGGCAGCTTGAACTCCAGTACCTGGGCCATCAGTTCTCCGCCTCCCACTGGAGACGGGCCACCGCGTCCAGCACACGGTCGACACCGGGCAGGTGGTGCCGCTCCAGCATCGGCGGCGGGTAGGGCAGGTCGAAACCGGCCACGCGCAGCACCGGTGCCTCCAGATGGTGGAAGCAGCGCTCGGTGATCCGGGCCGCGATCTCCCCGCCGGGACCGCCGAAGCCGGTGGACTCGTGGACGACGACCGCGCGACCGGTGCGCCGGACGGAGGCGCAGACCGTCTCGTCGTCGAAGGGCACCAGCGAGCGCAGGTCGACGACCTCCAGATCCCAGCCCTCGGCGCGGGCGGCCTCGGCGGCCTCCATGCAGACCGGCAGGGACGGTCCGTAGGTGATCAGGGTGGCGCTGGTGCCGGGGCGCCGGACCACCGCGCGCCCGATGGGCTCCACCTCGGTGGGATGGTCGGCGTTCCAGGCGTCCTTGGACCAGTAGAGCCGCTTGGGCTCCAGGAACACCACGGGGTCGTCGGAGGCGATGGCCTGCCGCAGCAGTCCGTAGGCGTCGGCGACGGTGGCCGGGGTGACGACGTGCAGGCCGGGGGTGGCCATGTAGTACGCCTCGGAGGAGTCGCTGTGGTGCTCGACGCCGCCGATGCCGCCGCCGTAGGGGACGCGCACGGTGATCGGCAGGGGCATACGGCCCCGTGTGCGGTTGCGCATCCGGGAGACATGGCTGATCAACTGCTCGAACGCCGGGTAGGCGAACGCGTCGAACTGCATCTCCACCACGGGCCTCAGGCCGTACATGGCCATGCCCACGGCGGCGCCGAGGATGCCGGCCTCGGCCAGCGGGGTGTCCGTGCAGCGGTCCTCGCCGAACTCGGCGGCGAGGCCGTCGGTGACCCGGAAGACACCGCCGAGGGTGCCGACGTCCTCGCCCATGACGTGGACCGCGGGGTCGGCGGCCATCGCGTCGCGCATCGCGCGGGTGAGGGCCTGCGCCATGGTGGCGGGCTTGACGGCGACGGTGGTCATCGCGGGTCGCCTTCCTGGTCGTCCTGTTCGGCGGCCAGCTCGGTCCCGAGCAGCGCGCGCTGCTCGCGGAGCTGCGCGGTCGGCTCGGCGTACACGTGGTCGAAGAGGTCCATCGGGTCGAGCCGGGGGTCCTGGTTCATGCGTTCCCGCAAGGATGCCGCCATCGCTTCGGCGTCCTCCCGGACCGCGTCGAGCGCCGCGCCGTCGAGCAGCCCGCGCGCCGTCAGCTCGCGCTCCAGGAGCTGGACCGGGTCGTGCCGCCGCCACGCCTCGACCTCGTCGTCCTCGCGGTAGCGGGTCGCGTCGTCGGCGTTGGTGTGCGCCTCCACGCGGTACGTCACCGCCTCGACCAGGGTCGGGCCGCCGCCCGCGCGGGCGCGCCGTACAGCGTCACCGAGCACCTCGTGCACCGCGACCGCGTCGTTGCCGTCGACCAGGCGGCCCGGCATGCCGTACCCGACCGCCTTGTGGGCGAGGGAGGGCGCGGCGGTCTGCTTGGCGAGCGGGACGGAGATCGCGAAGCCGTTGTTCTGCACCAGGAAGACGACCGGGGCCTGCCAGACGGCGGCGAAGTTCAGCGCCTCGTGGAAGTCGCCCTCGCTGGTGCCGCCGTCGCCCACCATGGCGAGCGCGACCACGTCGTCCCCCTTGAGCCGCGCGGCGTGCGCGAGGCCCACGGCGTGCGGCAACTGGGTGGCGAGCGGGGTGCTGAGCGGGGCGACGCGGTGGGCGTGCGGGTCGTAGCCGTTGTGCCAGTCGCCGCGCAGCAGGGTGAGCGCCTCCACCGGGTCGACGCCCCGGGCGATCACGGCGAGGGTGTCCCGGTAGCTGGGGAAGAGCCAGTCGCGCTCCTCCAGGGCCAGGGCGGCGGCGACCTCGCACGCCTCCTGCCCGGTGCTGGAGGGGTAGACGGCGAGCCGGCCCTGCTTGGTGAGCGCGGTCGCCTGCGTGTTGTAGCGGCGGCCGCGGACCACCTGTGCGTAGAGCCGGCGCAGCAGGTCCGGGTCGGCCTCGGCGGCCTGGTCGGTGCCGAGGACGCGGTAGGGCTCGGCGTCGGGCAGCAGCGGCGCGGGGTCCGTGCGGGGCTGCCAGGCGGGCGGCGGCGATGGCCGATACGCGCCCCGCTGCTCCATGACCGTCATGACGGCACCTCCTCGTGGGAGCGGCTACGAGAGGCGGGTCGGCTGTGACCCGTCTCACCTACCGATTGTTCGGTCGTCGGCGCATTTTGGCTACTGGCCCCCTCAGGCTGTGGACAAACGGTTTTGCACAGCCTGGAATGAACGCAGGACGTCCACGGCGATGAAGCGGGGGGACATGACACCTGAACAAATGGCCCAGGCGGTGGAGGCGAACGGCGCACCTCCGCCCCGTCCGCTGGATGCCATAGATCAGGACATCCTCAAGATCCTCCAGGCGGACGGCCGCGCCTCCATACGCGCGGTCGCCGAGCGGGTCCACGTCTCCCGCGCCAACGCCTACGCGCGGATCAACCGGCTGGTCGAGGACGGGGTGATCCGCGGCTTCGGCGCCCGCGTCGACCACGAGCGGGCCGGGCACGGCACCTCGGCGTACATCACGCTGAACATCGTCCAGAACACCTGGCGCACGGTCCGCGAGCAACTGCGCCGCCTGCCCGGCGCGTCCCACATGGCGCTGGTCGGCGGCGACTTCGACGTGCTGCTGCTGGTGCACACGCCGGACAACAGGGCGCTGCGCGAGCTGGTGCTCACCCGGCTCCAGTCGATCCCCGAGGTGCTGGGCACCCGCACGCTGCTGGTGTTCGAGGAGGAGGACCTGGAGCCGGACGCGTGACTCCTGCGCGCGGTCCCTATTCGCCGCGCAGCCCCGCGAAGACCAGCCGCACCACCGCGTCGGCCACCTCGCGCCCGCTGGCCCCCCGGATCTCGGGCCGGTACCACTCGACGATCGAGTTGATCATTCCGAAGACCAGCCGGGTCGCGAGCCGGACCTCCACGTCGCCGCGCACGTCCCCGTCCTCGGCGGCCGCCCGCAGCAGGTCGGCCACCCGGTGGTCGAAGTCCCGGCGCCGCTCCAGCGCCCACCGCTCCGCCTCGGTGTTGCCCCGGACGCGCAGCAGCAGCGTCACGTAGGGCAGCTCGGCTATGAGCACCTCGACCATGCGCCGCACGACGTGCTCCAGCCGGTCCACCGGCCGCCCCACGCGCGCGTGCTCCTCGTCGAGGATGGCGAACAGCCCGTCCAGCGCCCGGCTGACGGCCCGGCGCAGCAGTTCCTCCTTGCCGCTGACGTGGTGGTATATCGAGGACTTGGAGATGCCCGCGGCTCTGGAGAGGTGCTCCATGGAGGTGCCGTCGTAACCGCGCTCGTTGAACACCCCCACGGCGACCGACAGGAGCGTCTCCGGGGTGTACGTGTCGCGCTTGGCGGTGGTCATGAGGTGCCCTCCCGCTTGTCGGTGGCGTACGCGTGGCGGTAGAGCGCGAGGGACGGCGCGTACCGGCCGGAGGGGTCGCGCACGTGCAGGTCGTCCAGCAGCTCGTAGGCCCAGCTCCGGCCGAGCCTGCGGCTCCACTCGAAGGGGCCGAGGGGGTAGTTGACGCCCAGGCGCATCGCCGTGTCGATGTCCTCCTCGGTGGCCACGCCCTTGGCGACGGCGTCGTGCGCGAGGTCGACGATCCGGGCCACCGTGCGGGCGACGATCATGCCGGGCACGTCCCCGATGACGCTGACGTCCTTGCCGAGCGCCTGGAAGAGGCCGATGGCCTCGGCGAGGGTGCGCGGCGAGGTGTCCTGGGAGGCGGAGAGCGCGATCCGGGTGGCGGCGCGGTAGTCGAGGGCGAGGTCGAAGTAGACGACGTCCCGGAACTCCACGGCGGTCTGGCCGTCCGCGAGGACCAGCTGGCCGCCGCTCGGCAAGGCCAGCCGGCTGCCCTGGTCCTCGTCCTCCTCGTGGACGGCGATCCCCGCCTCGCGGATCAGCGGGAGCAGCCCGGCGGCGGGGCCGAGGTCGCCCTCGACGGTGACGTGCGCCGGCGGCTTCTCCTTCTCGGCGGTGTGCGGCTCCGGGCGGTCGGCGTCCTCGGCGTAGTCGAACCAGCCCTGCCCGCTCTTGCGGCCGAGGCGACCGGACTCCACCAGGCGGCGCTGGGCGAGCGAGGGCGTGAAGCGGACGTCCTGGAAGAAGGAGTTCCACACCGAGTGGGTGACGGATTCGTTGACGTCCTGCCCGATGAGGTCGGTCAGCTCGAACGCGCCCATGCGGAAGCCGCCGCTCTCGCGCAGGACCGCGTCGATGGTCGCCGGGTCGGCGCCCTGGGCCTCAAGCACGGCGAACGCCTCGGCGTAGAAGGGCCGGGCGATCCGGTTGACGATGAAGCCGGGGGTGTCCGCGCAGGCCACCGGCGTCTTCCCCCAGGCGCGGGCGGTCTCGTACGCGCGCGTGACGGACGTGACGTCGGTGGCGTACCCGGAGACGACCTCCACCAGGGGCAGCAGCGGGGCCGGGTTGAAGAAGTGCAGGCCCAGGAGACGCCCGGGGGAGGCGAGCGCGCCACCGACGGCGGTCACCGACAGGGAGGAGGTGTTGGTGGCGAGCAGGCAGTCCTCGGAGACGATTCCCTCCAGCTCCCGGAACAGCTCCTGCTTGACGTCCAGTCGCTCCAGCACGGCCTCCACGACGAGCGCGCAGCCGGCCAGTTCACCCAGGTGCTCGACGGGGGTGAGCCGGGCGCGCGCCGCGTCCCGTTCGTCCGCGCCGAGCCGGCCCTTGGCCACGAGCCGGTCGAGACGGGCGCCGATGGCCTCGGCGGCCTCCCGCGCCCGGCCAGGCAGGGCGTCATGCAGCAGGACGGGGTGGCCGGCGGTCAGCGCGACCTGGGCGATGCCCTGGCCCATCGTGCCGGTGCCGACCACGGCCACGGGGCTGCTGAGGTCGATAGCTGTCATGTGCGCGATCCTCCCGCACGACGTTGTCCACAGATGCGGCGGACCCCCTTGTCCCGACCGATCGTTCGGTTACTCTAGCCCTGACCGCCCGCGGCCCACCACCGTCCGGCGGAAGGCTCCGCGGGCCGCGCCCGCCGCAACCCTGCCGTCTCTCCAAAAGCCCAGGTCACGAGCTCGACGACGAGTTCACGCAGACGAGGAGTTGGTCCCGGATGACCGCCCGACCGACCGCACACGAGCTGATCGCCAAGCACCGCCCCACCCTCGACCAGGCCCTTGAGGCGATCCGCACCCGCGCGTACTGGTCCCCCCACCCCGAGCACCCCAAGGCGTACGGCGAGCACGGCAGCCTGGACGCGGGCGCGGGCAAGGCCGCCTTCGACGCCCTCCTCGGCACCCGTCTCGACCTGGGCCAGCCCGGCACGGACGACTGGGTGGGCGGCGAGGTCTCGCCGTACGGCGTCGAGCTGGGCGTGAGCTACCCGCACCCCGACCTCGACGTACTGCTCCCCGCCATGCGCGCCGGGCAGGCCGCCTGGCGCGACGCGGGACCGGAGACACGCGCGGCGGTCTGTCTGGAGATCCTGAAGCGGATCAGCGACCGGACCCACGAGTTCGCGCACGCGGTCATGCACACCAGCGGGCAGGCGTTCATGATGGCGTTCCAGGCGGGCGGCCCGCACGCACAGGACCGCGGCCTGGAGGCGGTGGCGTACGCGTACGCGGAGCAGACCCGCACGCCCGGGACGGCCGAGTGGAGCAAGCCGCAGGGCAAGCGCGACCCGCTGACGCTGACCAAGAGCTTCACGCCGGTCCCGCGCGGCATCGCCCTGATGATCGGCTGCAACACCTTCCCGACGTGGAACGGCTATCCCGGCCTGTTCGCCTCCCTGGCGACCGGCAACGCGGTCCTGGTCAAGCCGCACCCGCGCGCGGTCCTGCCGCTCGCGCTCACCGTCCAGGTGGCCCGCGAGGTGCTGGCCGAGGCCGGGTTCGACCCCAACCTGGTCGCGCTGGCCGCCGAGCGGGCCGGTGAGGGCATCGCCAAGACCCTCGCCACCCGTCCCGAGATCCGCATCATCGACTACACCGGCTCCACCGCCTTCGGCGACTGGCTGGAGGCCAACGCCCGCCAGGCGCAGGTCTACACGGAGAAGGCCGGCGTCAACACGGTGATCGTGCAGTCCACCGACGACTACCAGGGCATGCTGGCGAACCTCGCCTTCTCGCTCTCCCTGTACAGCGGCCAGATGTGCACCACCCCGCAGAACCTGCTGATCCCGCGCGAGGGCATCAGCACCGACGAGGGCCACAGGTCCTTCGACGAGGTGACCGGCGACCTCGCCCGCGCGGTCGACGGCCTCCTCGGGGACGACGCCCGCGCGAACGCCCTGCTGGGCGCCATCGTGAACCCGGACGTGAAGGCCCGCCTGGAGGCCGCCGCCGACCTCGGCGAAGTCGCCCTGGCCTCCCGCGAGATCACCAACCCGGAGTTCCCGGACGCGGTGGTCCGCACCCCGGTGATCGTGAAGCTGGACGCCGCCAAGCCGGACGACGAGGCCGCCTACCTCGGCGAGTGCTTCGGCCCGGTGTCCTTCGCGGTGGCCGTCGACTCGGTCACCGACGCCGTGGACCTGCTGCGTCGCACCATCCGCGAGCAGGGCGCCATGACGGTCGGCGCCCACACCGTCGACCCGGAGGTCGCCCGGGCCGTCGAGGAGGTCTGCCTGGAGGAGCCCGCACAGCTCTCCCTGAACCTGACCGGCGGGGTGTACGTCAACCAGACCGCCGCCTTCTCCGACTTCCACGGCTCCGGCGGCAACCCGGCGGCGAACGCGGCCCTCACCGACGGCGCGTACGTGGCCAACCGCTTCCGCGTGGTGGAGGTCCGCAAGGAGGCGTAGCGCTCGGCTCAGGCGGTGCGCAGGCTCCAGTGGTACAGCGTCATGGCCACGCTGGTGGCCAGGTTGTAGCTGGAGACCTGCGGCCGCATGGGCAGCGCCAGCAGCCGGTCGGCGCGGGCCCGCAGCGGCGCCGAGAGCCCGCTGCGCTCCGAGCCGAAGGCCAGCACCGCGTCGTCGGGCAGCTCGACCCCCCGGATGTCGTCGCCCTCGGGGTCGAGGGCGAACAGCGGCCCGGCGGGCAGCTCGCCGACGCCGAGGCGCTCCACGGCGGTGGCGAAGTGCAGCCCCGCCCCGCCGCGCACCACGGTGGGGTGCCAGGGGTCGAGGGTGCCGGTGGTGACGACCCCGGTCGCGCCGAACCCGGCGGCCAGCCGGATCACCGCGCCCGCGTTGCCGAGGTTGCGCGGCTCGTCCAGCACCACCACGGGCGCGCTGCGCGGCCGGTGGGCCAGCGCCTTGAGGTTGGCCTCGCGGGACGGCCGTACGGCGAGCGCGGCCACGCCGGTCGGGTGCGGGCGGGGCACCAGGGAGGCGTAGACCTCCCGGGGCACCTCCGTCAGCAGCGCGTCCAGCGGGTCCCTGACGTCCCCGGCCAGTTCACCGGCGAGCGCCAGCGTGGCCTCCCGGTCGGTGGTGACCGCCACGGGCACCTCGGCCCCGAAGCGCAGCGCGTGCTTGAGGGCGTGAAAGCCGTCCAGCAGCACGGCGTCCCCGGCGCGCTCGCGCCAGCGGTTCAGGGGGTCGGTCATGCCCTGAACCCTACGTGCCCGGCGGTGGACTCCTCCGGGGCGCGGGGCGGGGGCACCCGGCCCGGCCCGCCGGGCCGTATCAGCCGTCCACGCGCGCGTGCCGCCCAGCCACCGAGGAGCAGCAGGAAGGCGGTCGGCAGGAAGACGGCGTCCGCCGTGATCATCGCCAGGGAGAAGAAGGGCAGTCCGAGGACGACGGCGATCACCGCGTGCTCGGTCATCATCAGCACCAGCAGGACGTTCTTCACCCGCCGGTTGAACAGGGTGAAGGGGAAGGCGACCTGCACCATGACCGTCCCGTAGGTCACGATCATCATCAGGACGCCGCTGGCGGACATCAGGTCGGCGAGGGCGGGCCAGGGGGAGAAGTAGTCCAGGTGCAGCGGGTAGTAGACGGCGGTGCCGTCCTGCCAGCGCGAGCCCTGGATCTTGTACCAGCCGGCCGTGGCGTAGATCAGGCACGCCTCCGCCATGATCACGACGAGACCGGCGTTGTGCAGCACGTTCGCCAGCACGTCGAGCAGCATCCGGGGCTGGGGCGACCGCGTCCACCGGCCCGCCGCCCACCACAGGCCGAGCCCGGCCCAGGCCGCCCACAGCAGCGCGGGCACCAGCCAGCCGCCGCTGAACCGGCCGGTCACCGCGGCCGTGAGCAGCACCGCGCCGGACAGCGTCCACAGCACCGGGCCCACCCGGTCGGCGGGGAGACGCTCCCCACGCGCGCGTGCCGCCTCCGTGCGCCCGGCCCGGCTGGCGTCCAGGGACCACACCTGGCCGCAGCGGGTGAACACCAGGTAGAAGGACATCAGGTGCAGCACGTTGTCGCCGCCGTCCCCCATGAACACGCTGCGGTTCTGGAGCGAGAGCACCCCCACCATGAACAGCGCGGCGGCGGTCCGGGTGCGCCAGCCGACCAGCAGCGCGGCACCGGCCAGGAGAGCGAGGAGGTAGCAGAGCTCGAACCAGAGCCGGCTGTCGGACCACATCAGCACGGTGAAGGCGTGGTTGTCGGCGATGAGCTGGTGGGCCAGGTTCCAGCTCCAGGGGCCGGCCGGCCCGTACAGCTCCTCGCGGTGGGGGAACTCGCGCAGCAGGAAGAGCAGCCAGGTCCCGGCGAACCCGATCCGGATCACGGCGCTCTGGTAAGGACCGAGGGCCGCGCCGGTGACGCGCTCGACGCCCCGGGCGAAGGTCTGGGAGAGCCGGTTCATCGGGCACCCGCCCCGGTCTCGTCACCGGTCACCGTCCACCAGGGCAGCTCGCGGTAGGCGGGACTGGTGGAGACCTTCTCCCGGCTCCACTCGGGCGGGGGCACGTTGACGGTGCGGGAGCGCACTTGCACGCGCTCGATGGTTCCGGCGCGGTCCAGGCCCTCGTCCCGCCGCAGGCGCAGCACCACTATCCGGCGCACGTACTGCTCGGAGAGCGCCCCGCGCACGCCCACGGGCCGGTTGTCGGTGCCGTGGGTGGTGCCGAGGAAGTCCCAGGCGCGGCGCAGCTCGTTCTGCTGGGTGTGGCTCGGCAGGAGGTTGCCGTCGATGGCGGCGCCGTCCTCGGCGGACAGGTCGGTCCAGCCGGTGGTGCGCAGGTCACCGCCTCCGACCCGGATCTGGGCGCGGACCTGTACGGCGACGTTCTGCTGCAGCGGGTTCGGCGCGAACAGCTTCCAGTTCTGCTCGAACTCCGGGTACACCCATCCCTCCACCGCCTTGGCGTGCCGCTTGCTCACGGTGTTGGCGGGGGCGAGGCTCAGGAACACCATCCCGAGGTGCACGGCGGTGACGGCCGCCACGGCCGCGAGCGCGCCGCCCGCGACGAGGCGGTAGCGGGGGGAGAGGGCCGCGAGGCCGGCGCGCCGCGCCTGGTCCGGAGCGCCGTCGCCCGCGGTGTCCTCACTTCCGGTGCCCGCCGGTCCGGCGCCTCCGGGCCCGGTGTCCTCGCCCGGTGTGCCGGGGCCGCCCGCGCGACGCGCCCCGGCCGGGCCGTCCGGCCCGTACTGGGCCTCCGGCTCCTCGTCGTACGCGTCCATCCCCGCCCCGTCCCGCTTCCGCTCCGGCATCGACGCGCCCGTGTGGCGGGCGCCCCCTGGTCCTCGGGCGCCTTTGCTTCCGCTTGGCACCCGCACGGAACGGTACTCAGCCCCACCCACCCCGCGCAGCCCCGGCCCCGGCCTTCGCCGCGCGGCCGCGGCCGCCGCACACCGGCCCGGCATCGCCCGCGACGCGGACTGGCCACGGCGGTTTCCACAGGCGCCCCACGGCGTTGTCCACAGCGGTTGACACCCGACGACGCCCCGGCACACCATTGACACGCACGAACCGAACGATCGGTCGGGGCGTGTTTCCGGCAGAGTCCTAGGTCAGGGGGACCGCATGGCCACAGCAGCCGCGCCTCGCACGGACCGCACACCCGCGGACGGCGCACCCGGCGCCACCGCGGACATCGCGGCGCACCAGCACGCCTTCGACACGGCGGTGGCCGCCGAGGAGCGCATCGAGCCACGCGACTGGATGCCGGACGCCTACCGTGCCACTCTCGTCCGTCAGATCGCCCAGCACGCCCACTCCGAGATCATCGGCATGCAGCCCGAGGCGAACTGGATCACCCGCGCCCCCAGCCTGCGCCGCAAGGCGATCCTGATGGCCAAGGTCCAGGACGAGGCGGGCCACGGCCTCTATCTCTACAGCGCGGCCGAGACCCTCGGCACCAGCCGCGAGGAGCTGCTCGACAAGCTGCACAGCGGCCGCCAGAAGTACTCCTCGATCTTCAACTACCCCACCCTGACCTGGGCCGACGTGGGCGCCATCGGCTGGCTGGTGGACGGCGCCGCCATCACCAACCAGGTCCCGCTGTGCCGCTGCTCCTACGGCCCGTACGCCCGCGCGATGGTCCGCATCTGCAAGGAGGAGTCCTTCCACCAGCGCCAGGGGTACGAGCTGCTGCTCGCCCTGAGCCAGGGCACCCCCGAGCAGCACGCCATGGCACAGGACGCGGTCGACCGCTGGTGGTGGCCCTCGCTGATGATGTTCGGGCCGCCCGACGACTCCTCCCAGCACTCGGCCCAGTCCATGGAGTGGAAGATCAAGCGCCACTCCAACGACGAGCTGCGCCAGCGCTTCGTCGACATCGCCGTCCCCCAGGCGAAGTCCCTCGGCCTCACCCTCCCCGACCCGGACCTGAAGTGGAACGAGGAGCGCGGGCACCACGACTTCGGCGCCATCGACTGGACCGAGTTCAAGGAAGTACTCAAGGGCAACGGCCCCTGCAACGAACAGCGCATCTCCCAGCGCCGCCGCGCACACGACGAGGGCGCCTGGGTCAGGGAAGCCGCAGCCGCCCACGCGGCCAAACACGCCGGGAACACCGGCCGGACAGGAGCGACGCGCGCATGACCCACACCGACTGGCCCCTGTGGGAGGTCTTCGTCCGCTCCCGCCGCGGTCTCTCCCACACCCACGCCGGCAGCCTGCACGCCCCCGACGCGGAGCTGGCCCTGCGCAACGCCCGTGACCTCTACACCCGGCGCGGCGAAGGCGTCTCCATCTGGGTCGTCCCGGCCACCGCGATCACCGCCTCCTCGCCCGACGAGAAGGACCCCTTCTTCGAGCCGTCCGCCGACAAGCCCTACCGGCACCCCACCTTCTACGAGATCCCGGAAGGGGTGAAGCACCTGTGACCGCCACCGTCCCCACCGCCGCGGCCCTCGCCCTCGGCGACGACGCCCTGGTGCTCTCCCACCGCCTCGGGGAGTGGGCCGGGCACGCCCCCGTGCTGGAGGAGGAGGTCGCTCTCGCCAACATCGCGCTCGACCTGCTCGGCCAGGCCCGCGTGCTGCTCTCCATGACGGGCGACGAGGACGAACTCGCCTACCTCCGCGAGGAACGCGCCTTCCGCAACCTCCAGTTGGTGGAACAGCCCAACGGCGACTTCGCCCACACCATCGCCCGGCAGCTCTACTTCTCCACCTACCAGCACCTTCTGTACTCCGAACTGGCTTCGCGGGAAGGCCCGTTCCAACCGCTCGCCGGCAAGGCCGTCAAAGAGGTGGCCTACCACCGCGACCACGCCGAGCAGTGGACCGTACGCCTCGGCGACGGCACCGATCTCAGCCATGACCGGATGAGCCGGGCCTGTGACGCGCTGTGGCGCTTCACCGGCGAGATGTTCCAGCCGATCCCCGGCGTGGAGGTCGACTGGGCCGCCCTGGAGGCGAGTTGGATCGCCTCCGTCACGGACGTGCTCGGGCGCGCCACCCTGACCGTGCCCGAGGGTCCCCGCACAGGCGCGTGGGCGGCGGGCGCGGGCCGGCAGGGCCTGCACACGGAGTCGTTCGGGCGGATGCTCGCCGAGATGCAGCACCTGCACCGCAGTCATCCGGGGGCGTCATGGTGACCGCCACCGCGCTGGAGACCGAGCTGCTGGAGCTGGCCGGCTCGGTGCCCGACCCCGAACTCCCCGTGCTCACCCTGCACGAGCTGGGCGTCGTACGCGCGGTCCACCTCACGGACACCGGCGCGGTCGAGGTCGACCTCACCCCGACCTACACCGGCTGCCCGGCGGTGGAGGCGATGAGCGCGGACATAGAGCAGGTCCTGCGCGCCCGCGGGATGCGCGAGGTCACCGTCCGCACGGTCCTCACCCCGGCCTGGTCCACGGACGACATCACCCCCGAGGGCCGCCGCAAGCTCCAGCAGTCCGGCATAGCTCCGCCGCGCACCCAGCGCCCCACGGGACCGGTCACCCTCACCCTGGGCCCGACCCGCACCGGGCACGCCGTAGAAGCTTCGACCGGGACGGCGCCGGAGGCCGTCCGCTGCCCCCACTGCGACTCCGCGGAGACCGAGCTGCTGAGCCGCTTCTCCTCCACGGCCTGCAAGGCCCTGCGCCGGTGCCTCGCCTGCCGTGAACCCTTCGACCACTTCAAGGAGTTGTGATGGCACGCTTCCACCGGCTCCGGGTGGCCGAGATCGACCGGCTGACCGACGACTCGGTCGCCGTCACCTTCGCCGTGCCGCCCGAGCTGCGCGAGGAGTACCGGCACAAGCCGGGCCAGCACCTCACCCTGCGCCGCCGCGTGGACGGCGGGGACATCCGCCGCACCTACTCGATCTGCTCCCCGGGCCCCGACCCGGCAGGGCCCGGCCCGAGCACGCTGCGGGTGGGGGTGCGCCTGGTCGACGGGGGCGCGTTCTCGACGTACGCGTTCAAGGAGATAGCGGCCGGGGACGAGCTGGAGGTGATGACCCCGGCCGGGCGCTTCACCCTGGACCCGGCGCCGGGTCTCTTCGCGGCCGTCGTCGGCGGCAGCGGCATCACCCCGGTGCTGTCGATCGCCGCCACACTGCTGTCCCGTGAGCCCGGAGCGCGGTTCTGTCTGATCCGGGCCGACCGTACGGCCGCCTCGACCATGTTCCTGGAGGACGTGGCCGACCTGAAGGACCGTTACCCCGAGCGGTTCCAGTTGGTCACGGTGCTCTCCCGCGAGGAACAGCAGGCGGGCCTGCCCTCCGGCCGCCTCGACCGGGACCGGCTCACCGGGCTGCTGCCCGCGCTGCTGCCGGTGGACCAGGTGAAGGGCTGGTTCCTGTGCGGCCCCTACGGCCTGGTGGAGGACGCCGAACGGGCCCTGCGCGGCCTCGGCGTCGACCGCTCCGGCATCCACCAGGAGATCTTCCACGTGGACGGCGGCACCGCCCCGGCCACCACGGCCCCGGCGGCCGCCCACAGCACGGTCACCGCACGTCTCGACGGCCGCGGCGGCAGCTGGCCGGCCCAGCAGGGCGAATCCGTCCTGGACACCGTCCTGCGCAACCGCCCCGACGCCCCCTACGCCTGCAAGGGCGGCGTCTGCGGCACCTGCCGCGCCTTCCTGGTCTCCGGCGAGGTCCGCATGGACCGCAACTTCGCCCTCGAACCCGAGGAGACCGAAGCCGGCTACGTCCTCGCCTGCCAGTCCCACCCCATGACGGAGAAGGTGGAGGTGGACTTCGACCGGTGAGCGGGCCGGGGGTCAGGCGTCGTGATGCGAGGCGGCGCCATCCCACCAGGCGCGCAGCCGGGCGGCCATCGACTCCGTGCCCATGAAGCGCGGATCGAGCCCGAAGTGGTGCGTCAGATCGTCGCGCAGGAATTTGTCGATCCGCAGCTGGTCCGCGCCGGTCCGGAGCAACAGGAACAGATGGCCGAGCATGCAGTCGTACTCGTCCTGCACGTCCTCGGCGACGTCGAGCGGGTCCCACTCGTTGAGCAGACGACGCAGGCCGTCCTCGGACGCCTCCGGCACGACCGTCACAGCCGGATCCCCGATCCTGGCAGCCCCTGCTAGATCACGACACCGGACTGCCCCGCGTCGGTGACCACCGGGCGCCCCGCGGCCTCCCAGTGCTTCATGCCGCCGTCGACGTTCACCGCGTCGACACCCTGCTGGACGAGGTACATGGTGACCTGGGCGGAGCGGCCGCCGGAGCGGCAGATGACGTTGACGCGACCGTCCTGGGGGGCGGCCTCGGTCAGCTCGCCGTAGCGGGCGACGAACTCGCTGATCGGGATGTGCAGCGCCCCCTCGGCATGACCGGCCTGCCACTCGTCGTCCTCGCGGACGTCCAGCAGGAAATCGCCGTCCTTGAGGTCCGTGACCTCGACCGTGGGCACACCAGCTCCGAAATTCATGCTCCCGACGCTACCCGAAGCGCCGCGTACGGCGCGGGGGCCTCACTCCTGCGTCAGCAGCGCCGCGAGGTCGGACTCGCGGCGGGCGATGTCTCCGTGCAGCCGCTCGGCGATCTCGGTGAGGAGGCTGTCGGGGTCGTCCGGGGCGAGTCGGAGCATGCCGGCGATGGCGCCGTTCTCCAGTTCGCGCGCGACCAGGGTGAGGAGTTCCTTGCGCTGGGCCAGCCACTCCAGGCGGGCGTACAGCTCGTCACTGGGGCTGGGCTGCCGCTCGGGCGGCACCGGGCCGGCGGCCCACTCCGCGGCGAGTTCCCGCAGCAGGGCCTCGTCACCGCGGGCGTAGGCCGCGTTGACGCGGGTGATGAACTCCTCACGGCGGATGCGCTCGGCGTTCTCCTGGGCGAGGTCGGGGTGGGCCTTGCGGGCGAGGTCGCGGTAGAGCTTGCGGACCTCCTCACTGGGCCGGACCCGCTCCGGCGGCCGCACCGGCTGGTCGGTCAGCATCGCGGTGGCCTCGGGGAACAGCCCCTGGCCGTCCATCCAGCCGTGCAGCAGTTCCTCGACACCGGGGATGGGTGACAGGTTGGCGCGGGCCTCGGCGGCGCGCCGGATGTCCTCGGGGTCCTGGGTACGGGCGGCCCGCGCCTCGGCGATCGAGGCGTCCAGCTCCTCGATGCGGGCGTAGAGCGGGCCGAGCCGCTGTTCGTGCAGCCGGGCGAAGTTCTCGACCTCGACGCGGAAGGTCTCCACGGCGATCTCGAAGTCGATCAGCGCCTGCTCGGCGACCCGGACGGCCTTTTCCAGCCGTTCCTCGGGCCGCGGCGACTGGGACTGCTCGGTCTGCTCAGCTTCCGGGGTCGTCACCCGACCAGCCTAGGCCACGCCCACAAGGCACTGCCGCGACGGAACGGAACGCCGGCCCCAACGCGCCTTCCCCGCCTAAGGACCCGTCTCCGGGCGACCGGCCGGAATCCACTCGGCCACCAGATCCCGGCACGCCACCACCAGCCGGCCGGGCCGGCAGGCCACCTCGTGCGTACAGCCACCCGGCAGCGGCAGGATCTCGTCCAGGATCACATCGCCCAGCGAGGCCGGATCGCACACGTCCAGCACGTCCGACTGGAAGTCGGACACCCCGGTGTAGCGCACCAGCAGGTCCTCCTCGTGCCGGAAGCGGTTGTGCCGGAAGCGGATCTCGACGTCGCCGTCGGCCGTGCGGCTCACCCGCGAGGGCAGCAGGTCGCGGACACAGCGCTTGGCCTCGGGGTCGTAGTGCGCCGGGTCGGTGGCGAAGGCACGGGCGCCGGGCGGCAGTCCGGCGGCGATGCCGGGCAGCCGGGCGAGATAGGGGCGGGGGTCGGCGAGCACGGGTTCCTCGCCGCCGCCCCCGCGCAGTTCGACGTACTTCATCTCACCACTCCGCGCGCTCTCTTCTCCACCACGGCGGCCGCCCCTCTCCTGCCGGCATCCCCGCTCACACCCCCGTCTCGGCCGCGATCCGTCCCGAGCGCACCGCCTCCACCAGTCGCGCGTGGTCGGCCTCGGTGAGGTCGGCGTAGGCGGTGGCGAAGTCGGCCACGGCGTCGTCCAGTGCCTCGTTCTTGCCGCAGTACCCGGCGATGAGGCGGGGGTCGGCACTGTGGGAGTGGGCGCGGGCCAGCAGGGCGCCGGTCATCCGGCCGTAGTCGTCCACCTGGTCCGGCGCGAGGGCGGCCGGGTCGACGCTGCCCTTGCGGTTGCGGAACTGCCGTACCTGATAGCCCCGTTCGTCGACGGTGGTCCAGCCCAGCAAGATGTCACTGACCACCTGCATCCGCTTCTGCCCCAGCACCACGCGCCGTCCCTCGTGCTCGGCGGGCGGCACTGGGAAGCCCGCGGTGGCCAGATGCGGGGCGAGCGCGGAGGGCCGGGCCTCCTTCACCTGGAGGACGAGCGGCTCACCGCGATGGTCGAGGAGCAGCACGACGTAGGACCGGGTGCCCACGCTGCCGGTGCCGACGACGCGGAAGGCGACGTCCTGCACCGCGTACCGCGCGAGCAGCGGCAGCCGGTCCGTGCCGAGCGTGGAGAGATACGGCTCCAGCGAGGCGGCGACGGCGGCGGCCTCGGCGTCCGGGACACGGCGCAGCACCGGGGGCGCGTCCACGAAGCGACGCCCGCCGTCATCGCACTCCTCGGTCGACCTGGCGGCGAACCGGCCGCTGGTGTTGGCCCGCGCCTTCACCGCGACCCGCTCCAGGGTGCCGAGCAGGTCGTGGGCGTCGGTGTGGGAGACCAGTTCCTCGTCCGCGATGGCGTTCCAGGCGTCCAGTGCGGGCAGCCCGGCCAGCAGCCGCATGGTGCGCCGGTACGCGCCGACGGCGTCCCGCGCGGCCGCGTGACAGGTGTCCTCGTCGGCCCCGGCCTCGCGCCCGGCCAGCACCAGGGACGCGGCGAGCCGCTTCAGGTCCCACTCCCAGGGGCCGTGCACCGTCTCGTCGAAGTCGTTGAGGTCGATGACCAGGCCACCGCGCGCGTCCCCGTACAGACCGAAGTTGGCCGCGTGGGCGTCCCCGCAGAGCTGGGTGCCTATGCCGGTCACCGGGGTGCGGGCCAGGTCGTACGCCATGAGGCCGGCCGAGCCGCGCAGGAAGGCGAAGGGGGAGGCGGCCATGCGGCCCACCCGTATCGGGGTCAGCTCGGGCAGGCGCCCCGCGTTGGACTCCTCGACCGCGGCCACCGCGTCCGGACGCGCGTCGTCCACCACGAGGACCCGGTGGGCGGCGCGGGGCACCTCGGCCCGCAGCGCCTTGCCCTGATGCTTGGCGGTACCGGCCGGCGGCCACTGCGCGAACCCCCGCAGCCTCGGCACCCTGCCCGCCGGCCTCACCTCGCCCGGCTCCACCCCGACTCCGGCCACCAGGACCGCCTCCCCCGCACCCCGAACGCCCCCGCACGAGCGTCTCGAACATCAACTCGTGCCGAAGGTACATGCGGTGGCCGAAACGCGTCAGACCCTGTGGACAACTCACCACTTGTGGACATCCACGGCGTCTGCAACACCACCGACCCGGCGCCCGCCCGTTCCCTCCGCCCTCCTCCGCATCTCCCGCAGCATCGTCACCGTCTCCTCCTGGAGATCCCGGCGACCGGACCACCAGGAGCCTGGCCCAGCGCCCTGCGCAGAAGAAGGCGCCCTGCGCACAAAGCCCCGCGCGCAAAAAAGGAGACTCACGGCCACAGCGCACGACAGGGCCACCCAGAAGGTTCGACCACGGGAACACCGAGCCCCAGCAGCGCCCGGCGCGCGGAGGCCGGGGTAAGGGGGGAGGATGCGCGCCCGACTCCCGCCGACCGCTTGCTCTCAGGAGACACCGGCCACACCGCTCGGCCACGGCAACCCCGAGGCCGCCCGGCGCACATGCCCCCGCCTCCGGGCACTCTTCGCCAACTCCGTTGAATGGAGCGCCGACGACGCCCCCGCCACCTGAGACCTTCCTCACAGAGGGCGGCATCCGGCTCCGCACTCCGCGCGACCCCGGAAACGCCGAAGTGGGCGGCATCTAAACGATGCCGCCCACTTGGGTGTTGTGCGCGAGGGGGGAGTTGAACCCCCACGCCCTTTCGGGCACTGGAACCTGAATCCAGCGCGTCTGCCTATTCCGCCACCCGCGCATTGGGTGCGTCTTCCGGTTCGGCCCTTGCGGGCTGGCCCCTTCCGACATGCAGAACATTAGCACGGCCCACGGGGTGGAATCACATCCCTTTCCCAGGGCCCCCACCAGGCCATCTGTCCCGCCGCGCCCGAGAACCGGCACCGCACGGGCGTCCCGCCGGGACCTCCCGCAACCCCCGCCCCTGTGGACAAAGCTGTTCAGGTATCAACCTCGTACCGGTCCCGGCCATCTCATCCACAGGGGGACCGGACCGGACGCCGGGTGCGGGACACTGGACCAGGACCACCTCTACGATCCTCCTCCGAAGGAGTTCGAAGGGGGTCCGCTGGGGGAACCGGCTGATTGCCGGGCGCGTAGATACGATCAGTGAGCAGTACCGGCGAGGCTGCCGCGCCGAGCACGGCACGGCAGAACGGCAGCGACGGAGGAGGTGCCCCATGGGAGTCCTGAAGAAATTCGAGCAGCGTCTCGAAGGTCTGGTCAACGGCACCTTCGCCAAGGTGTTCAAGTCCGAGGTCCAGCCGGTGGAGATCGCCGGCGCGCTCCAGCGGGAGTGCGACAACAACGCGACGATCTGGAACCGCGACCGGACCGTGGTGCCCAACGACTTCATCGTGGAGCTGAGCACGCCCGACCACGAGCGGCTCAGCCCCTACTCCGGGCAGCTCGGTGACGAGCTGGCCGGAATGGTGCGCGACTACGCCAAGCAGCAGCGCTACACCTTCATGGGGCCGATCAAGGTCACCCTGGAGAAGGCCCCCGACCTGGACACCGGTCTGTACCGGGTGCGCAGCCGCACCCTCGCCTCCTCCAGCAGCCAGGAGCCCCAGGCCCCGCACTCCGGCGGCCCGGGCCCCGCGGCACCCCAGTCCCCCCAGGGCGGATACGGCTACCCGCCCGCCGGAGCCCCCCCGATGCCGTCCGCGCCGCCCCCCGGCGCCCGGCCCGGCGGCTACGGCTACCCCCAGCCCGCCACCCAGCGCCCCGCCGCCGCTCCGATGGGCGGCGCCGCGACCCGGTACTGGATCGAGGTCAACGGCACCCGCCACCAGATCTCCCGCCCGACCCTGGTCATGGGCCGCAGCACCGAGGCGGACGTACGGATCGACGACCCCGGCGTCTCCCGCAGGCACTGCGAGATCCGCACCGGGACGCCCTCGACGATCCAGGACCTCGGGTCCACCAACGGCATCGTGGTGGACGGGCAGCACACCACCCGCGCTACGCTCCGCGACGGCTCGCGGATCGTCGTGGGCAGCACCACCGTTATCTATAGGCAAGCCGAAGGGTGAAGCGGGGGCAATGTCAGAGCTGACCCTCACGGTCATGCGGCTGGGTTTCCTGGCCGTACTGTGGCTGTTCGTGATCGTGGCCGTGCAGGTCATCCGCAGCGATCTGTTCGGTACGCGTGTCACACAGCGCGGAGCGCGCCGGGAGGCCCAGCGACCGCAGGCCGCCGCGCGGCAGCAGTCCGCGCCCCCGCAGCAGCGCGGCCAGCGCGGACAGCGGGCCCAGCAGAGCGGCGGAGGCCGCCAGCGGCGCAACGCGCCCAGCAAGCTCGTCGTCACCGAGGGCACCCTCGCCGGGACCACCGTGGCGCTCCAGGGCCAGACCATCACCCTGGGCCGCGCGCACGACTCCACGATCGTGCTGGACGACGACTACGCCTCCAGCCGGCATGCCAGGATCTACCCCGACCGCGACGGCCAGTGGATCGTGGAGGACCTCGGGTCCACCAACGGCACCTACCTGGACCGGTCCCGGCTGACGACCCCGACGCCGGTCCCGCTGGGTGGGGCGATCCGCATCGGCAAGACCGTCATCGAGCTGCGGAAGTAGTGCTACACCAATGAATGAGCGCGAGCGGAGCGAGCACGCGGCGGCGGATCGCAATCCGGTCCCCGGCGCGCTCCCGACCGGAGGGTGGGCAGTGTGGCTCGACACGACCGGCTGTACCCGGAGCCGACTGGCGAGGTGCGCATGAGCCTGTCACTGCGCTTCGCCGCCGGATCGCACAAGGGCATGATCCGGGAGGGCAACGAGGACTCCGGTTACGCCGGTCCGCGCCTGCTCGCCATCGCCGACGGCATGGGCGGCCAGGCCGCCGGTGAGGTCGCCTCCTCGGAGGTCATCTCCACCCTGGTCACGCTCGACGACGACGTGCCCGGCTCCGACATCCTCACCTCGCTCGGCACCGCCGTACGCCGCGCCAACGAACAACTGCGCTCCATGGTCGAGGAGGACCCCCAGCTCGAAGGCATGGGGACCACCCTCACCGCGCTGCTGTGGACCGGCCAGCGGCTCGGCCTCGTGCACGTCGGCGACTCGCGCGCCTACCTGCTGCGCGACGGCATGCTCAGCCAGATCACCCAGGACCACACCTGGGTGCAGCGCCTGGTCGACGAGGGCCGGATCACCGAGGAGGAGGCCGGCGCCCACCCGCAGCGCGCCCTGCTGATGCGCGCCCTCGGCAGCGGCGACCACGTCGAGCCCGACCTCTCCATCCGCGAGGTCCGCGCCGGCGACCGCTACCTGATCTGCTCCGACGGGCTCTCCGGCGTCGTCTCCCACCAGACGATGGAGGAGGCGCTCGCCAGCTACCAAGGCCCGCAGGAGACCGTGCAGGAGCTGATCCAGCTCGCGCTGCGCGGCGGCGGCCCCGACAACATCACGGTGATCGTCGCCGACGTGCTCGACCTGGAGACCGGCGACACCCTCGCCGGGCAGCTCTCCGACACCCCGGTCGTGGTCGGCGCCGTCGCCGAGAACCAGCACCACCTGAACCACGACAACGGCATCATGCAGACCCCGGCGGGCCGCGCCTCGCACCTCGGCCGCCAGGGCCGCAGGCAGTCCGGCGGCGGCCGGCACGGCGGGCCCTCCGGTGACACCGAGGAATACGCCCCCGAGGGCAGCTTCGGCGAGTACTCCGAGGAGGACTTCACCAAGCCCCGCAAGGGCCGGCGCTGGCTGAAGCGTTCCCTCTGGAGCGCGCTGGCCCTCGCGGTCATCGGCGGCGCGGTCTACGGCGGCTGGCGCTGGACCCAGACCCAGTACTACGTCGGGGTCAACGGCGAGCACGTCGCCCTCTACCGGGGCATCAGCCAGGACCTCGCCTGGGTGTCGCTGTCCAAGGTCGAGCAGGACCACCCCGAGATCGAACTCAAGTACCTGCCGTCGTACCAGCAGAAGCAGGTCAAGAACACGATCGTGGTGGCGGGCGGTCTGTCCCAGGCCCGTTCCAAGGTGCAGGCGCTCTCCGTGCAGGCGTCCGCCTGCCGCAAGGAGGCCGAGCGCACCGCCACCGAGCGCGAGCAGCAGAACTCCAAGACGGGCCAGGGCGCGACCGGCGGCACCACCGGTGCCACCAAGACCGCCTTCACCAAGGCCAGCCCCTCGCCGGACCCCTCGGCCTCCGGGTCGAAGTCGCAGGCGTCGCCCTCGAAGTCCCCGACCGCGTCCGCCACTCCCCGGCCCGGCCCCAGCCTCTCCGAGGATGAGCAGAAGGTCGCCGATCAGTGCGGCAAGCAGTAGGCAAGCCGTGAGAGGCCCCGTCACACGATGAGCAGTACTACCAACACGCCGACGCACCACACGTCCACGATCGGCTCGATCGGTGCGCCGAGCCGCCGCAACACCGAGCTGGCCCTGCTGATCTTCGCCGTGGCCATCCCGGTGTTCGCCTACGCCAACGTGGGCCTGGCCCTCAACGACCAGGTCCCCGCGGGCCTGCTCGGCTACGGCCTGGGCCTCGGCCTGCTGGCGGGCGTCGCCCACCTCGCGGTGCGCAAGTTCGCGCCGTACGCCGATCCGCTGCTGCTGCCCCTGGCCACCCTGCTCAACGGGCTCGGTCTGGTGGCGATCTGGCGCCTGGACCAGTCCAAGCGGCTCCAGGCCATGCACGCGGCCGGCGACAAGGCGACCAACCAGCTGATCTACACGGCCCTGGGCATCGCGCTCTTCGTGGTCGTGCTGATCTTCCTCAAGGACCACCGCACGCTCCAGCGCTACACCTACATCTCCATGGTGGTCGCGCTGTTCCTGCTGCTGCTGCCCCTGGTCCCCGGTCTCGGCGCGGACGTCTACGGCGCCAAGATCTGGATCCAGATCGGCAGCTTCACCATCCAGCCCGGTGAGTTCGCCAAGATCGTGCTCGCGGTCTTCTTCGCCGGCTATCTGATGGTCAAGCGGGACGCGCTCGCGCTGGCCAGCCGCCGCTTCATGGGTCTCTACCTGCCGCGCGGCCGCGACCTCGGCCCGATCCTGGTCGTCTGGTTCATCTCGATCCTGATCCTGGTCTTCGAGACCGACCTCGGTACCTCCCTGCTGTTCTTCGGCATGTTCGTGATCATGCTGTACGTGGCCACCGAGCGGACCAGCTGGATCGTCTTCGGTCTGCTGATGTCGGCGGCCGGCGCGGTCGGCGTCGCCAGCTTCGAGCCGCACGTCCAGACCCGTGTCCAGGCGTGGCTCGACCCGATGGGCGAGTTCAAGGCCAGCCGGTCCGGCATCCAGGACGGCCTCCTCCACTCCGAGCAGGCCATGCAGGCGCTGTGGGCGTTCGGCTCCGGCGGCACTCTCGGCACCGGCTGGGGCCAGGGCCACTCCGAACTGATCGGCTTCGCCGCCAACTCCGACTTCATCCTCGCCACCTACGGCGAGGAGCTGGGTCTCGCCGGCATCATGGCGATCCTGCTGATCTACGGCCTGGTCGCCGAGCGTGGTGTGCGTACCGCGCTGGCCGCCCGCGACCCGTTCGGCAAGCTGCTCGCCATCGGCCTCTCCGGCGCGTTCGCCCTCCAGGTGTTCGTCGTCGCCGGCGGTGTGATGGGCCTCATCCCGCTGACCGGTATGACGATGCCCTTCCTCGCGTACGGCGGTTCGTCCGTCATCGCCAACTGGGCGCTCATCGGCATCCTGATCCGCATCAGCGACACCGCCCGGCGCCCGGCGCCCACCCCGGCCGCCAACCCCGACGCCGAGATGACGCAGATCGTGCGGCCCGGCACCTCCGGGCCCGACCCGCAGTGAGCACGGCGGGCGGCGGGACCGTACCTCAGGGCGGGTCCCGCCGGGCCTCAGGAGCGTCCGCGTCCACAGGCAGTGCCCCTAGACTGTGGGCGGCCATGGACGGGGGCCAGCCCCAGCGACACCGAGAGACCGAAGCGACAGGCGCCCCTGTCAGCTCGTGGAAAGGCCGGACGTGAACAAGCCCCTGCGCCGCATCGCCATCTTCTGCGGACTGCTCGTGCTGGCCCTGCTGATCCGCGACAACTGGCTCCAGTACGTCCAGGCCGACAAGCTCCGCACCGCGAGCGACAACCGCCGCGTCGCCATCGAGCGCTACGCGGCCCCGCGCGGCGACATCATCGTGGACGGGGAGCCGATAACCGGTTCGGTGGAGACCAAGGCCGGCGACTACAAGTACAAGCGCACGTACAAGAACGGGCCCATGTGGGCGCCGGTCACCGGCTACTCCTCCCAGGCGTTCGACAGCACCCAGCTCGAGAAGCTCAACGACGGCATCCTCACCGGCAACGACGACCGGCTGTTCTTCCGCAACACCCTGGACATGCTGACCGGCAAGCCCAAGCAGGGCGGCAACGTCGTCACCACGCTCAACTCCGCGGCGCAGAAGGCCGCGTACTCCGGGCTGAAGAACCAGGGCGGCAAGGGCGCGGTCGTCGCGCTGGAGCCCTCCACCGGCAAGATCCTCGCGCTGGCCTCGTACCCCTCGTACGACCCGTCGTCCTTCGCGGGTTCCCGGGACAGCGACGCGGCGGCCTGGTCGAAGCTGCAGAAGAAGAGCGACGCCTCCGACCCGATGCTCAACCGGGCGCTGCGCGAGACCTACCCGCCCGGCTCGACCTTCAAGGTGGTCACCGCCGCCGCGGCGCTGGAGAGCGGCAAGTACTCCTCGGCCGACCAGAAGACCGACAGCCCGCTGCCCTGGGTGATGCCCGGTACGCAGACCGAGCTGAAGAACGAGGGCAACATCCCCTGCAAGGACGCGACGATGCGGGTCGCGCTCCAGTACTCCTGCAACACCGTCTTCGGCAAGATCGGCGCCGACCTCGGCAACGAGAAGATGCTGGAGGAGGCGAAGAAGTTCGGCTTCGACTCCGAGCAGTTCACGCCGATCCGCGCCAACGCCTCGGTGTTCTCCAAGGACATGAACGACTCGCAGACCGCGCTGTCCTCCATCGGCCAGTTCAACACCGCCGCCACCCCGCTCCAGATGGCCATGGTGGCCTCCGCGGTGGCCAACGACGGCAAGCTGATGAAGCCGTACATGGTCGACTCGCTGCAGTCCTCCAACCTGGACCCGGTGGAGAAGAGCGAGCCGCAGGAGATGAGCCAGCCGCTCTCGCCGGGCAACGCGCAGATCCTCCAGTCGATGATGGAGACCGTCGTCAAGGACGGCACCGGTAAGAACGCGCAGATCAACGGCGTGACGGTGGGCGGCAAGACGGGTACCGCGCAGCACGGCGTGGAGAACAGCGAGAACCCCTACGCGTGGTTCCTCTCCTACGCCAAGCTGGCCGACCACAGCTCGCCGGTGGCCGTCGCCGTGGTCATCGAGGACGACAACGCGGTCCGCGACGACATCTCCGGCGGTGGCCTGGCCGCCCCGATCGCGAAGAACGTCATGGAGGCGGTCATCAACGCCAAGAAGTGAACCCGCTCACGTGCCCTTCACATCGCCGCACGTTGCGATACCGGTCCGGTATCGGGTTACCGGCTTGGCCAGGTCACACAGAGCGAGCCGGGTACGGTAGGCCCGGACGGAAGCTCCGGCCGCGCACACCCGTGCCGGGCGGGACCGACGGAGAGGGCTGGTAAGTAGCTATGGAAGAGCCGCGTCGCCTAGGCGGCCGGTACGAGCTGGGCCACGTACTCGGCCGTGGTGGCATGGCAGAGGTCTACCTCGCGCATGACACCCGCCTCGGCCGCACCGTGGCGGTGAAGACGCTCCGCGCGGACCTCGCGCGTGATCCGTCCTTCCAGGCCCGGTTCCGCCGGGAGGCCCAGTCTGCCGCCTCGCTCAACCATCCTGCGATCGTCGCGGTCTACGACACGGGCGAGGACTACATCGACGGGGTCTCGATCCCGTACATCGTCATGGAGTACGTCGACGGCTCCACGCTCCGCGAGCTGCTGCACTCCGGGCGCAAGCTGCTGCCCGAGCGGTCGATGGAGATGACCATCGGCATCCTCCAGGGTCTGGAGTACGCCCACCGCAGCGGCATCGTCCACCGCGACATCAAGCCGGCCAACGTCATGCTGACCCGCAACGGCCAGGTCAAGGTGATGGACTTCGGCATCGCCCGCGCCATGGGCGACTCCGGGATGACGATGACGCAGACCGCGGCCGTGATCGGCACCGCCCAGTACCTCTCGCCGGAGCAGGCCAAGGGCGAGCAGGTCGACGCCCGGTCCGACCTGTACTCCACGGGCTGCCTGCTCTACGAGCTGCTGACCGTCCGTCCGCCGTTCGTCGGCGACTCCCCGGTGGCCGTGGCCTACCAGCACGTGCGCGAGGAGCCGCAGCCGCCGAGCGTCTTCGATCCCGAGATCACGCCGGAGATGGACGCGATCGTCCTCAAGGCGCTGACGAAGGACCCGGACTACCGCTACCAGTCGGCCGACGAGATGCGCGCCGACATCGAGGCGTGCCTCGACGGCCAGCCCGTCGGCGCGACCGCGGCCATGAGCGCGGTCGGCTACGGCTACGCGGACGACCAGGCGACCACCGCGCTGCGGCAGGAGCCGGCCGGGGCGACGACGATGCTCCCGCCGATGAACCCGGACGACGGCGGCTACGGCTACGACGACCGGCCCGACCGGCGGCGCCAGCAGAAGAAGAACAGCAACAACACCTCGACGATCATGCTGGCGGTCGCGGGCGTGCTGGTGCTGGTCGGCGCGGTCCTCATCGGCATGTGGATGTTCCCCGGCAAGAGCGACAAACCGTTCAAGGCGCCGAACTTCGTGGGCAACACCGTCGACGACGCCCGCAAGATGGCGGAGGCGTCCGATCTGAAGCTGGGTGACATCACGCGCAAGCCGTGTGAGAACCAGCCCAAGGACAAGATCTGTTCGCAGAGCCCGACGCCCGGCTCGGACGTCAACAAGAACGACACCATCACCCTGGTCGTCTCCACGGGCGCGCCCAAGGTGACGATCCCGAGCGTCATCGGACTCTCCTTCGACGAGGCGCGGGACAAGCTGGAAGGCGACGACTACCAGCTCACGGTGAAGAAGGAGACCCGCGTCTCCAGCGACACCCCGGACAACGTCGTCGACCAGAACCCCACCGGCGGCAAGCAGGTGCAGAAGGGGTCCACGATTACCCTGACCGTGGCCAAGGCCGAGGAGAAGGTCACCATCCCGGACGTCAGGGGCAAGTCCTGCGACGAGGCCAAGGCCGCTCTCCAGGAGGCGGGTCTCGTCCCGACCTGCACCGACCAGCCCGTTCCCGACCCGGCGCAGAAGGACAAGGTCCAGGGCACCAACCCCGAGATCGGCCGTCAGGTCAAGAAGGGCACCCCGGTCTCCATCGGCGTCGGCAAGAACGACGCCCCGGAGCAGGTCCAGGTCCCGGACGTCACCAAGCAGTCCCTCAAGGACGCGCGCAACGCCCTTCAGGGCCTCGGCCTCCAGGTGAACGCCCAGGGCCCCGGGGCCGGCGACGAGAACTCCACCGTGCTCACCCAGAGCGTCCCGCCCGGGACCGCGGCCAACAAGGGCGACACCATCACCCTCATCTCCGCGAGCCAGGGCAACGGCAACAACGGCGGCGGCCTCGGCGGAATCTTCGGCGGCCCCAACGGCTGACCCCGCTCCGCTCTGATCGACGCACAGTCCCCCGGCACCTGTGAGTGCCGGGGGACTGTGTCGTTTTCCGATCGTGCCCTCATATGCCCGCAGGTCGTTGACCGTGCATGATCGACGAATCCGTACTCCTGGAATCCAGGACGCTGCGCGCCAGCGCGCTGGACCGTGTCGAGGTACTGGACCGGGTGAAGACCCTCTCCCTGCTTCCGGACGGCCTGCACGTGACGACGGCGATGGTGGCGACCTACTTCGGAGTCACCGTGGAGGCTGTGCGCCAACTGACCCGTCGGCATCGGGAGGAACTCGCCGCCAATGGCATGGCGGTGCTGCGCGGCGCTGACCTGCGGAAATTCGAGAGTGACAACGTGTCACTCTCGCTGGGAAGTTATCCACAGGCCCGTCGGAGCCTCACGGTCTACTCCCGCCGCGCCGTCCTCAACATCGCCATGCTCCTGCGCGACAGCGAGGTCGCCCGGCGGGTGCGCACGTACCTCCTGGACGTGGAGCACGCCTCCCGTGCCGAAGTCGACGGCCCCGCGCTGGACGACCGTATCGACCGGCGGATCGCGCACGTCCTCGGCAAGACGGTCGTGCCGATGTTCAACGCGCTGATCGAGACCTCGGGCGAGCATCAGCGGGAGTTGGTGGCGATGCGGGACGGGGTGTGGCGGATCGAGCAGCGGCTGCGGACGCATCACGCGCGGCTGCGGCGGCTGGAGGTCCGTAAGGGGTGATCAGCGGAGTTCCGCCGGCGGGGTGCGCTTGGCGTCGACCTTCTCCGTGCGGACCAGCTCGGCCCAGACGACGTAGCGGTAGCGGCTGGTGTACACCGGGGTGCAGGTCGTCAGGGTGATGTAGTGGCCCGGCTTGGTCTTGCCGGACTCCTTGGGGACCTGGGCCAGGACGTCGACGTTGTACTTCGAGGTCTCGGGGAGGATCGAGTAGATCTTGTAGACGTACCACTTGTCCTTGGTCTCGAAGACGACCGGGTCGCCCTCGCGGAGCTTGTCGATGTTGTGGAACTTGGCGCCGTGGCCGTCGCGGTGGGCGGCGAGGGTGAAGTTGCCCTCCTTGCCGGCCGTCGGAAGCACGGCCTTGGCCGGGTCGGTGTAGTAGCCGGCCACACCCTCGTCGAGGACGTCGGTGGAGGTGCCCTTCTCCACCAGCACGGCGCCGTTGCGCATCGCGGGGACGTGCAGGAAGCCGATGCCGTCCTTGGTGTCCAGCGCGCCGGGGCCGGTCGCGGAGTCGGCCCAGTGGTCCCGGACCCGGTCGGCCTGCCGGTCGGCGTGCCGGTCGGCGACGACGTTGGTCCACCACAGCGAGTAGACGACGAACAGCCCGAGCACCACCCCGGCCGTGATGAGGAGTTCCCCGAGGAAGCTGACCGCCCGCGCGATCGGCCCCTGCCCCCGCGGCGGGCCCCCGCCCGTGCCGGACGCGGCCGTGTGCTCTTCGGTGCCGTCGGCGGTCGCTGCCACAGATCCCCTGCCCATGTTCGGCTCTTCGGCTGGTGAGACGGACCGCCGCTACTGGATGAGCGCGTCCGGCTTGCCCTTGCTGCGCGGGCGTTCCTCGACCATCTTGCCCCAGACGATCAGCCGGTACTTGCTGGTGAACTCGGGCGTGCAGGTGGTGAGCGTGATGTACCGCCCCTGCCGGGTGAACCCGGACCCCTGCGGCACCGGATTCAGCACGCCGGTGTTGGACGGCGGAGTCACCGGCAGCATCGACGCCACCTTGTACACGAAGTACTCGTCCTGCGTCTCCACCACGACCGCGTCGCCCGCCACCAGCCGGTTGATGTAGCGGAACGGCTCCCCGTGGGTGTTGCGGTGCGCCGCGAGCCCGAAGTTGCCGGTCTTGTCGTACGGCATCGCCGTCTTCAGCGGCGCTTCCCCGTAGTGCCCGACCATCCCCTTGTCGAGCACCTTCTTGTTGCTGACGCCCTCCGCGATCGGCGCGACCACGTCCAGCTTGGGGATGTGCAGGATGGCGAACCCCTGCCCCGGCTCGAACACCCCCGGCGCCCGCTTGCCGTTCGCCCAGTCGTCCTGGAGCTGGTTCGTCTCGCTGCCGGCCTCCGCGTGGGCCCGGATGTTGGTCCACCAGAGCTGGTAGGTGACGAAGAGCAGCATGACCACGCCGGTGGTGATGAAGAGTTCGCCCACCGCCCGGCTCACCATGACCGCCGCCCCCGGCTTGCGCGCCCGCGCCTGCTGCCGGGCCTCCACCCGTGACAGCGGCCGTGCCGGGGCGTCCGCGGCGGCCGACGCCCCCTCGCGCCCCGCGCCGCGCCGCCCGCCGCCGCGCTTGGCGGCCTTCCTGCGGGCCGCGCGCCCCCCGGTGGCTCCCCCGGCGCCCGCCGCGCCCGCGGAGGCGCTCAGCGAGCCGTACGCGCCCTCCGCCGCACCGGGCATCCTGAGGGCCATCGTGTGGTCGTCCAGGGGGAGTTCGGGGCGCTGGCCGCCGTACTCGCCGTACTGGTCCACGGCCGGCATCCGCGCCGTCCCCGGATCGCCCGCGCCCGCGAACGCCGGACCGTAGGACCCGTACGGCGCCCCGCCGTACGCGTCCTCGCGTTCCGGGCGCGGGGTGGTCACGCCGTGGCCCTGCCCACCACCGGGGCGAGCCCCGCCGACCTCGCCACCGCGTCCTGGTCGCCGCACTCGGCGAGCCAGTTGGCCAGCATCCGGTGGCCGTGCTCGGTCAGTACCGACTCGGGGTGGAACTGCACGCCCTCGACCGGGAGTTCACGGTGGCGCAGCCCCATGATGATGCCGTCCTCGGTGCGGGCGGTGACCTCGAGATCGGCGGGCACGGTGGCCGGCTCGGCGGCCAGCGAGTGGTACCGGGTGGCGATGAAGGGCGTCGGCAGTCCCGCGAAGACGCCCCGCCCCTCGTGGATCACCGGCGAGGTCTTGCCGTGCAGCAGCTCGGGCGCCCGGTCCACCACCCCGCCGTAGGCGACCTGCATCGACTGCATGCCTAGGCAGACCCCGAACACCGGGACACCGGTCGCCGCGCAGTGCCGGACCATGTCCACACAGACCCCGGCCTCCTCGGGCGTACCCGGGCCGGGCGAGAGGAGGACGCCGTCGAAGCCGTCCTGGGCGTGCGCGGTGGTCACCTCGTCGTTGCGCAGCACCTCGCACTCGGCGCCGAGCTGGTAGAGGTACTGGACGAGGTTGAAGACGAAGCTGTCGTAGTTGTCGACGACGAGAATCCGGGCGCTGCTCACTGGTTGTCCACCGTCACATCGTTGAAGGGCAGCAGCGGTTCCGCCCACGGGAACACGTACTGGAACAGGACGTAGACCGCGGCCACGACGAGCACGAGCGAGATCAGTGCCCTCACCAACGCGTTGCCCGGCAGATGCCGCCAGATCCAGCCGTACATGCCGTCCCTTCCGTTCCTCCACGGCTCCTGACTCACGCCGTACGGCACCAGACTAACGGCGCCGGGTCCGTCACCGGCGTGCCTGGAGCACACCTGGACTTACGGGGCCGGGCGCCGATCACCTCAATGACGGGCGGAACGGTTTCGCGCCGCGAACACGCGGTCGGCGGGTGAGGTGGGGCTGCCTCGGGGGGTGCTACTTCACGGGCGTCGCGTAGTGCAGGTCGACGGTGCCGGTGTAGCCGGGCAGCGTGACGGTGCCCTGGTCGGCGACGTCCCAGCCGAGGCCGTAGACATTGACGTACACCATGTAGTTCTGGATCGCCTTGCTCGCGGCCAGCGCCTGCTTCAGCCGCTCCGGGTCACCCACGGCGGTGATCTTGTACGGGGGCGAGTAGACACGGCCCTGGAGGATCAGGGTGTTGCCGACGCAGCGGACCGCGCTGGTGGAGATCAGCCGCTGGTCCATGACCTTGATGCCCTGGGCTCCGCCGCGCCACAGCGCGTTGACGACCGCCTGGAGATCCTGCTGGTGGATGACCAGGTAGTCGGGCTGCGGCGGGGGGTAGCCGGGGAGCTTGGCGGTAGCGTTCGGCGGGGCGTCGTTCAGGGTGACGGTCACCGCCTTGCCAGTGAGCCGCTCGGTGCCCGCGCTCTTCTCCAGCCCGCCGAGCCGCCGGTCCTGGGCGCGGGTGCTGCCGTCGTCGCCCTCGGCGAGCGACTCGACCCGGTGCCGCAGTGTGGCGTTGGACTCGTCCAGGCCCTGGTTCTTCCGGCTGCGCTCCTGGATGAGGTCCGACAGCTTCAGCAACGAGGTGTCGGTGCGCAGGTCGGTGCCCTTGGCGGTGTTGAAGCTGGTGACGAAGATGAGGCCGGCCAGAGCGAAGACACCGGCGGTGAGAATCCGCACCGGCCGGAAACGGGGACGACGGGCGGGCGCGGAACCCATTGCTCCCGTCCCTGGGGAGTCGGCAGAATTGCTCAACGTACCCTTATCTCCTTCGGCGCCGCGGAAGCACTACGCTAACGGACGTCCGGGGGAGCACTCGGTGTGCCCTTGCCGTCCCCTTGTACGCTGCCCCGAGCTCGACCCAGACACCTGCGCGGTCACGCAGCGCATCGACAGGAGAGACCTTCGTGCCGAAGTCACGTATCCGCAAGAAGGCCGACTACACGCCGCCGCCGGTCAAGCAGGCGCAGGCCATCAAGCTCGCCAACAGCGCCTGGGTCGCGCCCGTCATGCTGGCCATGTTCCTCATCGGCCTGGCCTGGATCGTGGTGTTCTACGTGACCGACGGCTCGCTGCCGATCGACAGCCTGGACAACTGGAACATCGTCGTCGGCTTCGGCTTCATCGCGGCGGGCTTCGGCGTCTCCACCCAGTGGAAGTGACCGGGCTCCGAGCCCGGTTCCGGCGACCTCTGCCCACGGCCCTCCACTGAGTTATCCACAGGCCAACGAAGTATCCACACCCCCCTGGGGAAAAGGAATACGATCTGTGGATAACTAATCGCCGGTTGACGCCGGAAACACCATCCGACGACCGGTGCCTCACCTAATGCCCCCTGTCTGACCTGCGGATTCACATCCGAGCGACAGGGGGCACGGTTGTTCCCGCACTGTGTGCACAAGATCGGGCACAGACTGTGGACAACGGTTCGGGCTCAGGTGAGCTGGAGGGTTCTCACCAGGGTGAGAACGGCCACCACCAGGAGCACCAGCGCACAGGCCCCGTACTGGATGAGCGCCCGCCGCTCACGCGGGGCGTGGATCATGGCGTACCCCACGACGACACCGGCGACGAGTCCGCCGATGTGGGCCTGCCAGGCGATGCCCGGCACCCCGAACGTGATGATCAGGTTGACCACCAGCAGCACGATGACCGGCCGCATCTCGTACCGGAGGCGGCGCATCAGCACCGCGGTGGCCCCGAACAGCCCGAAGATCGCCCCGGAGGCCCCGAGCGAGGGCTGGTTGGGCGCGGCCAGCAGATAGGTCAGCGCGCCGCCGGCCAGGCCGCAGACCAGGTACAGCGTGAGGTAGCGGGCGCGGCCGAGGGCGGCTTCGAGCGGGCCGCCGATCCACCACAGGCTGAGCATGTTGAAGAGGATGTGCACATAGCCGCCGTGCAGGAACATCGAGGTCAGCAGGCGGTACCACTGTCCCTCGGCGACGCCCTGGATGCCGGTGAGGTGAGGGGCGTAGGCCCGGCCGATCAGGTCGAGCTGGTTGGTGAAGACGTCGCCCAGGGAGAGCTTCACCAGGAAGAGGGCCAGGTTCAGCCCGATGAGGATCTTGGTGACCAGGCGGGGGTCGCGGGTGAGGGTGCCGCCCGCGAGGGTGCGGGGGCGGTTGTCGGACGAGGCGGAGGCGGTGGCGCCCGAGGCGGGGGTGCCGCCGCGCGCGCAGTCGGGACACTGGAAGCCGACGGAGGCGTCGACCATGCACTCGGGGCAGATCGGCCGGTCGCAGCGGGTGCAGCGCACGCCGGTCTCGCGGTCCGGATGCCGGTAGCAGACGGGCACGCTGCGGGCACCCGGGGCGTCGGCCGCTGCCTGTTCCATGAGTTTTCCTTCGTCCCTCGTGTCGTCCGTCGTCACTCCGGGGGCACGGCACCGCCCCCGCCCATCCTTACGGACAAGGGGGGCGTTTGGTTCCCTCCTCGGAAGTCACCGGCCGCCGATCAGCGCTCGGTCTTCTCCACCACCACGGACTCGATCACCACGTCCTCGACCGGGCGGTCGTTGCGGCCGGTGGGGACGGCGGCGATGGCGTCGACGACCTTCTGGCTGGCCGGGTCGGCGACCTCGCCGAAAATGGTGTGCTTGCGGTTCAGCCAGGTGGTCGGGGAGACCGTGATGAAGAACTGCGAGCCGTTGGTGCCCGGCCCGGCGTTGGCCATGGCGAGCAAGTAGGGCTTGTTGAAGGACAGGTCGGGGTGGAACTCGTCCGGGAACTGGTAGCCGGGGCCGCCGATGCCGGTGCCGAGCGGGTCGCCGCCCTGGAGCATGAAGCCGCTGATCACCCGGTGGAAGGTGGTGCCGTCGTAGAGCGGGTCCGTGCTCTCGACGCCGGTCGCCGGGTGCTTCCAGGAGCGCTCACCCTGGGCCAGCTCGACGAAGTTCCTGACCGTGGCCGGCGCGTGGTTCGGGAACAGCCTGATCTTGATGTCGCCGTGGTTGGTCTTCAGGGTGGCGTAAAGCTGCTCGGCCACGATCTGCCTTCCGTTGTCTTTCCGTTCGCCCCCGATCCTCGCACGCTCGTGGCGGCCCGGAACCGGGCGGGCGAGGGCGAGTTCGGCCCGTATGGGCGGCGCCCGACGGCGAATCGTGGCAGGGTCGTAGACGGGGCCGGTTCCCCGGAATTTCACCGCTTCGCCAGAGATCGGCACCCGTATGCCCGCCCACACATGCTGTGTGGGCCACTCACAGGCATGATCCGTAACAGGGTGGACAGTCGAAATACCGTACCGCCACCGAGGAGGAGGTTCCCGTGACCCGCATCGACAGCGTGCGCGCCGCGACCGGTTCGGCCAAGGACAGCGTGCTGCACGCAGCGGACGTGGTGGCGCCCTATGCCGACACGGCCAAGGAGCGTGCCGCTCATTACACGCAGGAGGCACGTGTACGGCTGGCGCCCGTGGTCTCGCAGGCGGCCGACCAGGCCCGCCTTCAGTACGACGCCAAGCTCGCCCCGCAGGTGGAGCGAGCGCTCTCCCACGTGCCGCCGAAGGTCGATCAGGCGGCACAGGACGCCGCCAAGCTGACCCGCAAGGCCGCCAAGCAGGCGGCGGTGTACTCCCGCCCCAGGATCGAGCAGGCCGTGGCCGCCGCCACCCCGGTGTACGACGAGGCCGCGGCGCGCAGCGCTGCCGCCCTGGTCGCGCTGCGGGGCAATGTGTCGGCTAAGGAGATCAAGAAGCTGGCCCGCCGCAACGAGCGTCGCGGCCGCACCGGCCGGGCGCTGAAGTACGTGGCCCTGGCCAGCCTGCTCGCGGGCGGCGCCTACGCCGTCTGGCAGTGGTGGGACCGCCAGGCCAACCCGGACTGGCTGGTCGAGCCCCCGGCCGCCACGGAAATGCCGGACTCCGCCCGCCTCCACTCGGTCGACGGCACCGGCGCCTCCGTCCTGGACCCGGAGGTCCAGGCCAAGCAGGTCGAGGACGACGTCGAAGGTGACGAGAACCGCTGACCTGACGTCCCAAGTCACGGGCACCGCACGCTGTTTCACGTGAAACAGCGCCCGCCCCGCCCCGGGCCCCCGTCCCCACGGTGGCACGAGAAAACCCCCTCCGCACTGCGTTTCCGCAGCTCGGAGGGGGTTTTCGTGCGTGGAGCCTAGGGGAGTCGAACCCCTGACATCTGCCATGCAAAGACAGCGCTCTACCAACTGAGCTAAGGCCCCGGAAGGGGACGGCCGACGGGAGAACGGGCTCCTGGCGGGCGTCGCAGACCAGAGTACCGGTTCACCCCCCGTATCCCGCAAAAAGATTGGGGGTCCCCGCGAATCATCCCGCTCCGTAGGATGCTCGGCGTGGTTCGCTTCAGCGAACCACGGTTTCTGGGGAAGCGATGGGGAGACGCAATGGATGCCGCACAGCAGGAAGCCACCGCGAGAGCGCGGGAGCTCCAGCGGAACTGGTACGGGGAGCCGCTGGGGGCGCTCTTCCGTAAGCTCATCGACGATCTCGGGCTCAATCAGGCCCGGCTCGCCGCCGCGCTGGGGCTGTCGGCTCCGATGCTGTCGCAGCTCATGAGCGGCCAGCGGGCCAAGATCGGCAATCCCGCGGTGGTGCAGCGGGTGCAGCTGCTGCAGGAGCTGGCCGCGCAGGTGGCGGACGGCAGTGTGAGCGCGGCCGAGGCGACCGATCGCATGGATGAGATCAAGAAGTCCCAAGGGGGCTCGGTGCTGAGCAACACCACTACCACGACGAGCAGTTCGGGCGCGCCCACGGTCAAGCGTGTCGTGCGCGAGATCCAGTCCCTGCTGCGTTCCGTCGCCGCCGCCGGGGACATCATCGACGCCGCGGACACCCTCGCCCCGACCCACCCCGAACTGGCAGAGTTCCTCCGGGTCTACGGCGCCGGCCGCACCGCCGACGCGGTCGCGCACTACCAGTCCCACCAGAGCTGACCCCCGGCCCGGTCCGGAGGTCCGGCACCGGGCCCGGCCGCAGGGCCGGGGCAGCGCACCAGGGGGAGGAGCTGCACGGTCATGGGCGAGGTCTTCGCGGGGCGGTACGAACTGGCCGACCCGATCGGGCGTGGCGGTGTGGGCGCGGTATGGCGCGCCTGGGACCACCGCAGACGGCGCTATGTCGCCGCCAAGGTGCTTCAGCAGCGCGACGCCCACACCCTGCTGCGCTTCGTGCGCGAGCAGGCGCTGCGCATCGATCATCCGCATGTGCTCGCGCCGGCCAGCTGGGCGGCCGACGACGACCAGGTCCTGTTCACCATGGACCTGGTGTCCGGTGGCTCCCTGGTCCATCTGATCAACGACTACGGTCCTCTTCCGCCGGTGTTCGTGTGCACCCTGCTGGATCAGTTGCTGTCCGGGCTGGGTGCCGTGCACGCCGAGGGGGTCGTGCACCGGGACATCAAGCCCGCCAACGTGCTGCTGGAGGCCACCGGCACGGGCCGGCCCCGGCTGCGGCTGTCCGACTTCGGCATCGCCATGCGGTTCGGGGAGCCCCGGCTGACCGAGACCAACCTGGTGGTCGGTACACCGGGCTATCTGGCGCCCGAGCAACTGCTGGGGGCCGAACCCGACTTCCCCGGTGACCTGTTCGCCGTGGGGCTGGTCGCCCTGTATCTGCTGGAGGGGGCCAAGCCGGACGGCAAGGAGATCGTCCGGTACTTCCTCGAGCACGGGACGCCGGGCGCGCCCGCGCGGGTGCCGGAGCCGCTGTGGCAGGTGATCGCCACCATGCTCCAGCCCGATCCCTCGGCCCGCTTCCGCACCGCCACGGGCGCCCGCAAGGCCCTGGCCCTCGCCCGGGAACTCCTCCCCGAGCCCGGCCCCGACGACGAGCCGATAGAAATCTTCGACCAGCTGGGCCCCCTGCCCCCCGGCTTCGGCCCCGAGGGCCCTCGCAAGCCCGCCGCCGCGGTGGACACCCGCTGGGGCCGGCGTCCCGTCGGCGCCCCGGAGACCAGCGGCACGACGACCGACGCCCCCCTGCCCGCCTCCACTCCCACAGCCGACCTGGGCGCCCGGCCCCCGGCCGTCACCGCCCCGTCGATGTCCGACACCGGCAGCTTCCACCTCCCGCCCCCACCGCCACCCCGTCCCCCGGCCGAACCCCACACGGCCGCGTACACGGCCCGCGACCCGCGCACCCCCGGCCTCCCCACCGAGACCCCCCGCGCCCCCGGCCACCGCGCCCACTCCCGCTCCCGGCCGGGCCCTCCCGCCAAGGTCGCGGTCCCGGTGCTGCTCCTGGCACTGGTCTGTTATGCCGTCGGCTTCTGGGCCCTGACCCGCGTCTGAGACCGGCCGTGCGGCATCCGGACGCCCAGCGCCCCCGTCGCCCGGGCTCACGGCGGCCTGCCGTACGACCGCCGGCGTGGGCTCAGGCTCCCGACCCCACCCGGGACCGCCGAGCCAGCACCGTCCACGCCCCCAGCCCCAGCAGCAGCGCCGTACCGCCGCCAAGTCCGCCGTACGCCAGCACCCGCATCGCCGGATCAGCACCGGCGCCCCCGGTGTCCTCGCCCGGAGCCGGCCCCCAGTCCCCTGTGCTCACGGAGAAGAGGTCCGTCGGCTCGGTGCGCCCCCGGTACTTCGGCCCGGCGTGGGCGGTCCCGTCCAGCCGTACCCGGAGCGTCACCGGGAAGGGGCCCGCGCCGAAGGAGTCCGCCAGGCGTTCGCTGAGGTGGAGGACCACGTAGTAGTCCCCCGCGAACCGCACCCCGTTCTCCGCGCTCGGCACCGCGTAGCGGTTGGCGTACTCCACCGGCGGCACCGGGGCGAGGGACACCGCGCGGCGGGTGCCGGTGTAGCCGAGGGCCGCGTCGTCGACGGGGGCGCGGGCGGGGTTGAGGAGGGAGAGGGTGAGGGCGCCGCCGACGTACCCATGGCCGGTGGCCGCGGCCAGTTCCGCGCCGGCATGCACCTGGCGCCCCCAGTCGACCGGCACCCGGTAGAAGGCGGTGTCGCCGGGGGCCAGGCGGGTGCGCCAGACTCCCTGGCCGAGCAGGCGGGCGGAGGAGAAGCCCGCGCCCCCTTCTCTCTCGCGCGGGGTGTCGCCGGGCGGCTGGGGCGTGGTGGAGTCCCAGGCGCCGGGCGGCGCGGTGGGGCCGGTGGCGGCGAGGCCGGGCTCGGTGGCGGGGGCCAGCTCCAGGTCCCAGCGGCCGGGGTCGGAGTTCTTGGCGTCCAGCCGCTCCACCAGCAGGTAGTACACGGCCGCGCTCTGGCACAGCGACTTGCCGGTGTCCCGCTGGCCGACGGCCGTGACGGGCCGGGGGCTGAGTCCGGCGCCGAAGGACGCGGAGGAGTAGAAGCAGGGGTTGCCGTCGGCGTCCTGGAGCGAGACCCGTATGCCGTCCGTGGCGGCGACGGTCGCGCCGCGCGGGGGTACGGCGGTGACGGGGACGTAGGCGTTCGCGGTGGCGGTGAGGGTGAGCCGGTAGTAGAGCCGGCCGTGCGCGGGGAGCGAACTGCGGTAGGTGTGGCCGGGTACGAGCGTCCGAGCCCCCGCGGTGTCCGGGGACCCGGCGAGGTGCTCGGCACCCGGTGTGAAGGCGTACCCGTCCGGGGCGGCCACCGCGGGTGTCCCGGCGAGGGCCCACACCACGGCCCCCGCGCACAGCCCCCGTACCGCGTTCCGCAACCCCCGCCGCATCAGCCGCCCCCTGCCCCTAGGTCACCGCGCCGGGGCCCATACTGCCCGGTACCGCTTGCGCCATCAGGGTTTTCGCGCGGCCGTCCGAAACACCAGGGCTCTCCAGGGCGAGGCGTACCTCAGGTTCCGGGGCCCGGCAACACAGAACCCCGGCCGCTCGAGCGACCGGGGTTCGTTCAGAGAAGTGGTGCCGGGGTTTCAGGAACCGGTGGGCACGGAGTCGGTGGCCTCCGTCCACAGGTCCTGCTCGGCGCGATCCGCCTGGATCTGGCGGTACACAAGGAGACCGCCGATGGCGGCCAGTGCGACCAGGAGCAGCTTCTTCACCGCGCGACCTCGTCTTTCGTTGACGTAGGGGACCTCTGGCGCCCGACTATACACACCGGCCGAGACCGATCGGTGACCTGCGCCGGGCCCCCAACTCCCGTCTCCCGACGGCCCGGAGCCGTTGCGATCGGAGGGTGATCACACCCGCACGGAGGGTTGCGTTCCTCCCGATCAGGCATGGTTGCGGGGGTTTTTCGCCGCCTTGCGCCCATCCGAGTGGTGTTCATCTGAACATCGACGCGCCACGGGCGTCGGTCCACCACTTCGCCGCCCACATACACATCATGAGGAAAGTACGCAAATCGCCCAACCTGAAAGTGAGGGGCCATGGCCAGGAACAAGGTCATGACGTTGTGGACCGCCATCGTCACCGCCTTCCTCGCGCTGTGCACGGCGCTCGGACTCGTCACCGCGACCGCCCCGGTCGCCTCGGCCAAGACCGAGAGCCCGAGTCACGGCAGCACGGAGCACAGCGCACCGGAGGCACCGGCGGCCGTCAGCCACCAGGTCTGGCCACAGGCCAGGTCCCTGCCCCCCACGATGAAGCAGCGCATCCGGGCCGAGGCCCACGGGAAGTCCCCCAACTGCCGGCACCGCTCACCGGCCGGACGGGAAGCGGGCGCCCTCGCCCCGCACCGCGTGAACGCCCCGGACCGCACCGAGACCACGCACCGGCAGGAGAGCACCGAGCAGTACGCGTCCCACCTGGACTGCTGAGACCGCCCGGCCCCACCGCAGGCATGCCGAGACCGCCGGGCCCCCGGCAGGCATCCAGCACCGCGGACGTCTCGACACACTGGCGACTTGCGTACCCGACCGTCGACACGGAAGCCCCCCGGCCACCGGCCTGGGGGCCCGCACCACGTCCACTCACTCCCCCAGCAGCACGGCCTGCGAGGGACACCTCTCCACGATCTCGCGCACCAGCGGATCGTCCCCCGAGTCCTCCCGGCCGGGCCTGACCACGCCGTACCCCTCGACGAAGTCGAAGACCTCGGGAGCGCGGTACGCGCACTCGGCCGAGCCGTAACAGACCTCCCGGTCCACGGACACCTTCACGCGGCCTCCCCTGCTCGCACGGGCGACCCCGGACCCCTCGACGGCCCGCGCCCAGGACGTCCCTGCCCCGCGGGCCCGTGCCCGAACCGGCCGTGCCACCGCCCGTCCGGCACCGGTCCCTCCCCTCGTGGGGACCGGTACCGAACGGAGCGGGGGGTCTTCGCCCCGAGCCGTGCCGGTGTGCCCGGCGCGGTGGGTCCGTGGATCTCGTGGCGTCCCGCCACGCCGCGCGCCGCTCCCGGCGAACTTTGACCGAGAACGTTCGGCGCCCGGCGGGACTCGCTCGCGGACCGGGCCGGTGGCCTGTCCGGACGGTGTGTGACAGCTCCGCTACTGCGGTGCGATCCTGCCATCTGTGGCAACCGGCGAGGAGATCCGGACCGCCGGACCAGGGCTTTCCCGCAGGTCAGCCGTATAGGGTGAGTTTTCCGGTCCGGACGCATCAGATGGGGGAAGTGAGGGGTGGGACCTTGGGTTCCGACTCAGGGGCACGCACAGCCTTCGCCGAACGCCTCGCCCTGCTGTACCGGGAAGCCGGGAATCCGCCCCTGAAAAGCGTCTCGGAGGCGGTCGTCCGGCTCCAGCGGGTGGACGAGCGGGGCCGTCCGGTACGGGTCTCCGCGCAACGCATCAGCGACTGGCGGCGGGCCAAGAACGCGCCCGCCCAGTTCGCCGCCTTGGCCGCCGTCCTCCAGATCCTCATCCCCGAGGCCCGCCGCGCCAGCCCCACCCCGGTCTCCAGCGGCCTGTACGACCTGGCCCAGTGGCAGCGGCTGTGGGAACGCGCCCTGGCCGACCCGGTGGGCGAGCGCCCCGAGGGCCCCGCGGCCGAACCCCCTCCCGCCGAGTCACCGGTGTGCCCGTACCGGGGCCTCGCCTCCTACCGGCAGCAGGACGCCCGCTGGTTCTTCGGCCGGGAGCGGGGCACGGAGGCGCTGGTGGCACAGTTGCGGGCCGCCGAGCGCGGCGGGGGACTGGTGATGCTGGTCGGTGCCTCGGGCGCCGGGAAGTCCTCCCTCCTCAACGCCGGCCTGGTACCCGCGCTGGAGGAGGAGGGCGCGCGCACGGTCCTCCAGCTCGTGCCGGGCGCCGATCCGCTGGGGGAGCTGACCCGCCTGGTCCCGGCCCTCGCCCCGCTCGCCGCCGAGGCGCGGGCCGCCGGGGAGGAGGACCGGAGCCCGGCCGCCGGGGCGATACGGGAGGCGGTCACCGAGTGGGCCCACGACCGGCGGCCCCCGGGCACCGTCACCATCCCCGGCCCCCGCTCCTCCCCCGAGTCCCCGGCGCCCGCCGCCCGCGGGGCGGCCCGGCCGGTGCTGATCGTGGACCAGTTCGAGGAGACCTTCACCCTCTGCCCGAGCGGAGCCGACCGCCGGGCCTTCGTCCAGTTCCTGCACGCCGCCTGCACCCCCGGACCCGCCGGCCCCGCCCCCGTCCAGGTCGTCCTCGGCATCCGCGCCGACTTCTACGAGGAGTGCCTCGGCTACCCCGAACTCGCCGACGCCCTCCAGCACCGGCACATGGTGCTCGGCCCGCTGACCACCGCCGAACTGCGCGAGGCGGTGACCGGACCCGCTCGGGCGGTGGGGCTGGAGCTGGAGGCGGGCCTGACCGAGCTGATCGTCCGCGAGGTCAGCGCCGACGGCCCGCGCGGCGCCCATGACGCGGGCGTGCTCCCGCTGCTCTCCCACGCCCTGCTCGCCACCTGGCAGCGCCGCAGGGCCGGCCGGCTGACCGTGGCCGGGTACCGGTCGGCGGGCGGCATCCAGGGCGCGGTCGCGGCCACCGCCGAGCGCGCCTGGTCCGGGCTCGACCCGGCCGCCCGCACCGCCGCCCGGCTGCTCCTGCTGCGCCTGGTCCGGCTCGGCGAGGACACCCAGGCCACCCGCAGGCGCGGCACCCGGCGCCAGCTGGCAGCCGAGTCCACCGACCCGGACAAGACCGAGGAGTCGCTGGAGGCGCTGGTCCGCGCCCGGCTGGTCACCCTCGACGCGGAGACCGTGGAGATCACCCACGAGGCGCTGCTGCACGCCTGGCCCCGGCTGCGGCACTGGATCGACGACAACCGGGGCGACCATCTGCTGCGCCAGCGGCTGGAGGAGGACGGCCGGGCCTGGGAGGACTCCGAGCGCGACAGCTCCCTGCTGTACCGGGGCTCCCGTCTCGAGCAGGCGCGCGGCTGGGCGGAGACGGCCGGGGACACCTATCTGACGCGGGGCGCGCTGGACTTCCTGGCCGCCTCGGTACGGCTGCGCAGGCGCACGGTGCTGATCAGCAGGGCCGCGGTGGCCGCGCTCACCGTGCTGGCGGTGCTCGCCGCGGGGGCCGCGGTGGTGGCCTGGCAGCAGCGGAACGACGCGGTGTTCGAGCAGGTCCTCGCGGAGGCCGACCGGGTCCAGCACACCGACCCCTCGCTCGCGGCGGGCCTCGACCTGGTCGCGCACCGGCTGCGCCCGGACGACGAGGGCGCCTACAGCAGGCTGATCTCCATCGTGAACGCCCCGCTCGCCACCCCGCTCACCGGCCACACCGGCGCCGTCTACCTGACCTCCTTCAGCCCCGACGGCAAGGTCCTCGCCACCGCCAGCTACGACCGCACCGTCCGCCTGTGGAACGTCGCCGACCGGGGGCGACCCAAGCCGCTGGGCGCCCCGCTGCGCGGGCACCGCTCCTGGGTGAGCAGCGCGGTGTTCAGCCCGGACGGGCGCACCCTGGCCAGCGCGGGCGACGACGGCACGATCCACCTCTGGGACGTCACCGACCCCGCGCACCCCATGTCCCTGGGGAAGCCCCTCACGGGTCACGACGGCACGATCTACCTGGTCGCCTTCAGCCCGGACGGCCGCACCCTGGCCAGCGCGGGCGAGGACCGCACCGTCCGGCTGTGGGACGTGGCCGATCCGCACCGGGCGAAGCCGCTGGAGGCCCTGCGCGGGCACTCCGCGCCGGTGCGCTCCGTGGCGTTCGGTCCGGACGGGCGGACCCTCGCCTCGGCGGGCGACGACGACACCGTACGGCTGTGGGACGTGGCCGACCCCCGGCATGCCAAGGCCCGGCGCGGGGTGTTGCGGGGGCACACCGATCTGGTGCATTCGGTGGCGTTCAGCCCCGATGGCAAGGTGCTGGCCAGCGGCAGCGCGGACGACACCATCCGCCTGTGGAACGTGGCCGACCCCGCGCGTCCGGCCCCGCTGGGCGCGCCGCTGACCGGGCACACCGGACCCGTGTGGTCGGTGGCGTTCAGCCCGGACGGCGGCAGGCTCGCGGCGGCCAGCGCCGATTCCACGGCCAGCCTCTGGAACGTCACCGACCCCGCCTCCCCGTCCCAGGTGGGCGAGCCGCTCGCGGGGAGCAGCGGGGAGATGTACGCGCTGGGGTTCAGCCCGGACGGCCGTACCCTCGCCACCGGCAGCGGAGACGGCCGGGCCCGGCTGTGGGCGGTACCGACCTCGGACATGACCGGGCGCAGCGCCGCGTTCCGCGGGGACGGGAAGGTGCTGGCCACGTCGGCGCGCGACGGCCGGGTCCGGCTGTGGCGGGTGACGGCGCCGGAGCGGCCGGTGGCGCTGGGCGCGCCGTTCATGCCGGCGGACGGCGGGCAGCGCACCCTGATGTTCGCCCCGGACGGCCGCACGCTCGCGGTGCTGACCGGGAACCGCTCGGTGTACCTGTGGGACGTGTCGGACCCCGCTCGTCCGGTGGTCGCCGGACCGCCGCTCAAGCTGGAGACCCGCTTCATGGGCTCCGACGCGCTCGTCTTCAGCCCCGACGGCCGCGTCCTGGCCACGGCCTACGACGACCACCGTTTCCGGCTGTGGAACGTGACCGACCCCGCGCGTCCGGTGCCCTACGGGGCGCCCGTGGCCGGACACCGGGGGTACATCAACGCGCTGGAGTTCACCCCGGACGGGCACACCCTGGCCAGCGGCAGCGCGGACGGCACGATCCGGCTGTGGAACATGTCCGATCCGGCCCGGCCGGTCCCGCGCGGCCGCCCCCTCACCGGCCACTCGGGCCCGGTCAACGCGCTGGAGTACAGCCCGGACGGCCACACCCTGGTCAGCGGAGGGGACGACGACACGGTCCGCCTGTGGGACGTCACCGACCCCGGCTCGGCCGCGCCCGTCGGCCACACCCTGACCGGCCACACGGAGTCGGTGACCTCGCTGACCTTCAACGCCGACGGCCACACCCTGGCCAGCGGCGGGAACGACAACACCGTCCGCCTCTGGGACGTCACCCACCCCGGCTCGGCGGCGCCGATCGGCCAGTCGATGAGCCCGTACGCCAAGACGGGCAACTTCCTCGCCTTCAGCCCCGGCAGTCACGTCCTCGGCGTCTCCAGCGGCGCGGACACCGTACGGCTGTGGAGCCTGGACGCGGACGAGGCGGTCCGGCACATCTGCGCGGTCACCCGGGGTGTCCTCACGCCCCAGAAGTGGCACGAGTACCTCCCCCGCCTCTCCTACGACCCCCCGTGCCCCCGCTGACCCACCAAGATCAGCCAACTCCCCTACCGATCAACCCCGTTGGCCCCGCAACGCCCTCAACCTTGTTACCCTTGGCCATAGCCCGATCGCTGGTGCATCCCCCGTCGCCAGCGATCGGGTCCTTTGCGTGCCCGGAGACCTCACAGGGCATACGCCCGCGAACGCCGAAGACCCCCAGCCGATACCGGCTGGGGGTCTTCGAAAACGTGGGGCTAACAGGATTTGAACCTGTGGCCTCATCCTTATCAGGGATGCGCTCTAACCAACTGAGCTATAGCCCCGCCCGCTTCGCGGAGTGTGTCCCGCGCGCTGACTCCTGAAGATTAGCGCACGACCGGGGCAGTCCCAAAATCGGTTGTCGGGGGATCGTCAACCGAGGCGGGAGGCACCCTCACTCGTCCTCCGCGAGGGTCAGCTCGACGCCGCCCACGAAGCCCGCGGAGAGGTTGTAGATGAAGGCACCCAGCGTCGCCAGAGCCGTGGCCAGGACGACGTCGATGACCGCGATGATCGTCGCGAACATCAGGACGTGCGGCAGCGAGAGGTAGGACTGGAGGTCGAAGCCGCTCGCCTCGGTCGCCCCGGTCGCCTCCGAGATCGTGCCGCCCACGGTGGAGAACACGCCCATCGCGTCCAGCACCATCCACAGCACCGCGGACGCCACGATCGTGCAGATGCCGAGCGCGATGGAGAGCAGGAAGCTGACCTTCATCACCGACCACGGGTCCGCCTTGGCCACCCGCAGCCGCGCCTTGCGGGTGCGCGGCGCCGTGCCGACCCCCGTGCGCGGACGGCGTACCGCGCCGGCCGGCGGCTGGGCCGCGTACGCCTGCGGCGGGTGGTAGGGCCCGGCCGGCTGCTCGGGATCGCGCTCACCGGGCAGCGGAGAGGCCGCCATGCCCTCGGTCGTACCGGCGCCGGCCCGCGCCCCACGGGTGTCCGTCACGGTTCCCCCCTGGGAACTCGAAGAATCAGGAGTAGAAGCAGAAGAAGCATCGGCGGAGGCCGCCTGCGCGGCGGAGCCACGGCCGCCGCCGTCCGTCTCCGTACCCGTGGAGGTACCGGCCGATCCGGCGCCCGTGGCTCCGCTCACGTGATTCACTCCTCGTGCTACTCGGCCGAGGGCGCCTCACCCTCGTCCGTGGCGATCGTGGTGATCTCGACGGTCTCGTCGACGACGATCTCGCCGTCGACCTCCTCCGCCTCACGCCCCGCTTCGGCGTTGCGAGCGATACCGACCACGGCATCGCGCTTGCCCAGGTTGATCAGTTGGACGCCCATGGTGTCACGGCCCGTCTCCCTGACCCCGCTGACGCGCGTACGAATCACACCGCCGCCGAGGGTGATGGCGAGGATCTCGTCACTCTCCTCGACGATCAGCGCGCCGACGAGCGAGCCGCGGTCCTCCACGATCTTGGCAGCCTTGATGCCCAGACCGCCACGCCCCTGGACGCGGTACTCGTCCACGGGCGTCCGCTTGGCGTAGCCGCCGTCCGTCGCGGTGAACACGAACGTACCCGGACGCACCACGTTCATCGACAGCAGTTCGTCGCCCTCGCGGAAGCTCATGCCCTTCACACCGGAGGTGGCACGGCCCATCGGACGCAGCGTGTCGTCCGACGCGGTGAACCTGATGGACTGCGCCTTCCGGCTGACGAGGAGCAGGTCGTCGTCGGCGGAGACCAGCTCCGCGCCGATCAGCTCGTCGTCCGTGCCGTCCTCGCTCGCCCGCAGGTTGATGGCGATGACACCGCCGGAGCGCGGCGAGTCGTAGTCCTTCAGCGGGGTCTTCTTGACCAGACCCGCCTTCGTGGCCAGCACCAGGTACGGCGCCGCCTCGTAGTCGCGGATCGCCAGGATCTCCGCGATCGCCTCGTCCGGCTGGAAGGCGAGCAGGTTGGCCACGTGCTGGCCGCGCGCGTCCCGGCCGGCGTCGGGCAGCTCGTACGCCTTGGCCCGGTAGACCCGGCCCTTGTTGGTGAAGAACAGCAGCCAGTGGTGCGTGGTGGAGACGAAGAAGTGGTCGACGATGTCGTCCTCCTTCAGCTTCGCGCCCCGCACCCCCTTCCCGCCGCGCTTCTGCGCCCGGTAGTCGTCCGTCTTGGTGCGCTTGATGTAGCCGCCGCGCGTGACGGTGACGACGATGTCCTCCTCGGCGATCAGGTCCTCGATGGACATGTCGCCGTCGTAGGGCACCAGCGTGCTGCGCCGGTCGTCGCCGAACCGCTCGACGATGGTGGCCAGCTCGTCGTGGACGATCTGCCGCTGCAGTTCCTCGGAGGCGAGGATGCGGTTGTACTCGTTGATCTTCGCCTGGAGCTCGTCGTGCTCCTGGACGATCTTCTGGCGCTCCAGGGCGGCCAGCCGGCGCAGCTGCATCTCGAGGATGGCGTTGGCCTGGATCTCGTCGATCGCGAGGAGGTCCATCAGGCCGCCGCGGGCGATCTCGACGGTGTCACTGCGCCGGATCAGCGCGATGACCTCGTCGATGGCGTCCAGGGCCTTCAGCAGACCGCGCAGGATGTGGGCGCGCTCCTCGGCCTTGCGCAGCCGGAACCGGGTCCGGCGGACGATGACCTCGATCTGGTGCGTCACCCAGTGCCGGATGAACGCGTCCAGCGACAGGGTGCGCGGCACCCCGTCGACCAGGGCCAGCATGTTGGCGCCGAAGTTCGTCTGCAGCTCGGTGTGCTTGTACAGGTTGTTCAGCACGACCTTGGCGACCGCGTCCCGCTTGAGGACGATCACCAGACGCTGACCGGTGCGGGACGACGTCTCGTCGCGGACGTCGGCGATGCCGCCGATCTTGCCGTCCTTCACCAGGTCGGCGATCTTCTGCGCCAGGTTGTCGGGGTTCACCTGGTACGGCAGCTCGGTGACGACCAGGCACTGCCGGTTCTGGATCTCCTCGACCTCGACGACCGCGCGCATCGTGATGGAGCCGCGCCCGGTGCGGTACGCCTCCTCGATGCCCTTGCGGCCCACGACCAGCGCGCCGGTCGGGAAGTCCGGGCCCTTGATGCGCTCGATGAGGGCGTCCAGCAGCTCCTCCTGCGAGGCCTCCGGGTGCTCCAGGTGCCACTGGGCGCCGGCCGCGACCTCGCGGAGGTTGTGCGGCGGGATGTTGGTCGCCATGCCGACCGCGATACCGGCGGAGCCGTTGATCAGCAGGTTGGGGAAGCGGGCGGGCAGGACGGTCGGCTCCTGGGAGCGGCCGTCGTAGTTGTCCTTGAAGTCGACGGTGTCCTCGTCGATGTCGCGGACCATCTCCATCGACAGCGGCGCCAGCTTGCACTCGGTGTACCGCATGGCGGCCGCGGGGTCGTTGCCCGGCGAGCCGAAGTTGCCGTTGGAGTCGACGAGCGGCATGCGCATCGACCACGGCTGGGCCAGGCGGACCAGGGCGTCGTAGATCGAGCTGTCGCCGTGGGGGTGGTAGTTACCCATGACGTCACCGACGACGCGCGCGCACTTGTAGAAGCCGCGGTCGGGCCGGTAGCCGCCGTCGTACATCGCGTACAGCACACGGCGGTGGACGGGCTTGAGGCCGTCCCGGACGTCGGGCAGCGCGCGCGACACGATGACGGACATCGCGTAGTCGAGGTAGGAGCGCTGCATCTCGGCGTCGAGGCCCACCGGCTCGATCCGGAGGGTGACGGTCTCGCCCGTCTCCTCCTCCGGGGTCACCGGCTCGGGCATGAACTCGGGGGTTTCGTCGGTCATTGCTGGTGAAGATCCTTCCCTGGTGCGGTCAGCCGGACCGACTCAGATGTCGAGGAAGCGGACGTCCTTGGCGTTGCGCTGGATGAAGAGGCGGCGGGCCTCGACGTCCTCGCCCATCAGGACCGAGAACAGGTCGTCGGCCTGAGCGGCGTCGTCGAGGGTGACCTGGCCGAGGACGCGGTGCTCCGGGTCCATCGTGGTCACGCGCAGCTCCTCCGCGTTCATCTCACCCAGGCCCTTGAAGCGCTGGATGGAGTCCTCGCGGATGCGCTTGCCGCGCTGGCGGCCCATCTCGATCAGCGCGTCGCGCTCGCGGTCGGAGTACGCGTACTCCACGTCGTCCCGGCCCCACTTGATCTTGTACAGCGGGGGACGCGACAGGTACACGAACCCGGACTCGACCAGCGGCCGCATGAAGCGGAACAGGAAGGTCAGCAGCAGGGTGTTGATGTGCTGGCCGTCGACGTCGGCGTCCGCCATCAGGATGATCTTGTGATAGCGGAGCTTCGAGATGTCGAAGTCCTCGTGCACACCCGTGCCGAAGGCGGAGATCAGCGCCTGGATCTCCTGGTTCTGCAGGATCTTGTCGATCCGCGCCTTCTCGACGTTGAGGATCTTGCCCCGGATCGGGAGGATCGCCTGGAACTGCGGGTTGCGGCCGGACTTGGCCGAACCGCCGGCGGAGTCGCCCTCGACGATGAAGATCTCGCACTTGGACGGATCGTTCGACTGGCAGTCGGACAGCTTGCCCGGCAGCGCGCCCGACTCCAGCAGACCCTTGCGCCGGGTGAGGTCACGGGCCTTGCGGGCCGCCACGCGCGCGGTGGCCGCCTGGATGCCCTTGCGGATGATGTCCGCCGCCTCGACCGGGTTGCGGTCCAGCCAGTCGTTGAGGTGCTCGTAGACCGCGCGCTGCACGAAGGTCTTGGCCTCGGTGTTGCCCAGCTTGGTCTTGGTCTGGCCCTCGAACTGCGGCTCGCTCAGCTTGACCGAGATGATCGCGGTCAGGCCCTCGCGGATGTCGTCACCGGTGAGGTTGTCGTCCCGCTCGCGCAGCAGCTTCTTGTCGCGCGCGTACTTGTTGATCAGGGAGGTCAGCGCGGCCCGGAAGCCCTCCTCGTGGGTGCCGCCCTCGTGGGTGTGGATGATGTTGGCGAAGGAGTAGACACCCTCGCTGTATCCGCCGTTCCACTGCATCGCGACCTCGAGGGACAGGCTCTTGTCCTTGTCCTCCGCCTCCAGCGAGACGACGGTCGGGTGCACGACGTCGCCCTTGCGGGAGTTCAGGTACGTCACGAAGTCGACGATGCCGCCGTCGTAGCGGTACGTGACCGACTTGACCTCGGCCTTCTCGTCCGCGCCCGCCTCGTCCGCACCGCTCGTGGCCTTCGCCGACTCGCGCTCGTCGGTGAGCCTGATCGTCAGGCCCTTGTTGAGGAACGCCATCTCCTGGAAACGCCGCGACAGCGTCTCGAAGGAGTACTCCGTGGTCTCGAAGATCTCCGGGTCGGCCCAGAAGGTGACCGACGTGCCGGTCTCCTCGGTCGCCTCGTTCTTCACCAGCGGCGCCGTGGGGACGCCCATCTTGTAGTCCTGCGTCCAGCGGTAGCCGTCCGTCTTCACCTCGACGGCGACCTTCATGGACAGCGCGTTCACCACGGACACGCCCACACCGTGCAGACCGCCGGAGACGGCGTAGCCGCCGCCGCCGAACTTGCCGCCCGCGTGCAGCACGGTCAGCACGACCTCGAGGGCCGGCTTGCCCTCGGAGGCCACGATGCCGACCGGGATGCCTCGGCCGTTGTCCACCACGCGCACCCCGCCGTCAGGCAGGATCGTCACGTCGATGGTGTCCGCGTGACCGGCCAGCGCCTCGTCGACGGAGTTGTCGACGACCTCGTACACCAGGTGGTGCAGACCGCGCTCACCGGTGGAACCGATGTACATGCCGGGGCGCTTGCGGACCGCGTCCAGCCCTTCGAGCACGGTGATGGCGCTGGCGTCGTACGAGGCGACGACTGCCTCGCCGACGACGCCGGCGTCGGTGGAAGGAATGTTCTCGTTGGGGTTGCCGGAATCGGCCACGAAGCGCCCTTTCTGGCACAGCACGAGCGCTCCTTGCGGGTGCGCGCCCTCCGGAAGGAGGGTTGCCGGAGCGGCTGCGGCATGTTGCGTTGGTAAGCCCTGAATCAGCGTTGCTCAGCTTTTCCCGGACGGTCCCCACGATTGGGGCGGGATCGCCTTCCAGTCTACCGGTAGCACCGACAATGATGGGGGCTTGCGGGCACCTGAGTACGCATGTGCCGCCCTGAACCGGCCCCGACCGGGTCCCGATATGGGGAAGGGGGCTGCGAGGGGCTCACAGCGGCGCTCAGGGCTTCGGGCCGTCAGCCCTTGTCCATCGGGGGGTCGGGCCATGATCGGCCGGTGATCCGCACACCCGTACGGCTGCGGAGTGCCCTTGCGCCTCACTGGTCAGACGTGAGGTACGTCACCCGTAGGTGTCGCCCGGACCGGCGCTTCCGGGGGCCCTGAGAGGCCCGTAACGGCGTACCGGGGCGCCCGGACCGTTCACCTTGATCATCCGGACCGTGCCGTGGCCGAGGTCCTCGTTCAGCCGGGCCACGAGCGTCGGCGCCAGCAGCCGGAGCTGCGTCGCCCACGCCGTCGAGTCACAGGAGACCGACAGCACCCGCTCGTCCTCGTCGTACCGCTGCGGCACGCAGTGCTTCGCCAGGTCCTCGCCGACGATCTGCGGCCAGCGGCCCATGACACCGCCGACCGCCGCCGGTGCCTCCCAGCCGCGCTCGTTCAGCAGCCGGTTGATCGCCGCGCCCAGCACCATCGGGTCCCGGCCGTCCGCCCGCGCGCCCGAACGCAGGCCGCCACCGCGCCGCGCCTGCTTCTTCTGCCGCGCCGCGTCCCCACGCGCGCGTGCCTGCTCCTTCGCCGCCCGCAGCGCCACGCGCGCGAGGTCGACACCGGACGGCTCCGGCGCCTTGCGGTCCTGCCCGTCCCCGTCGCTCATGCCGGCTCCACCGTGCCGTCGGACACCGCGTACCGGGCGCCCGCCAGGACGTGCGGCACGTCGTCGTCGACCGCGGCCGTCACCAGCACCTGCTCGCCGGGGGCCACCAGCTCGGCCAGCCGCTCCCGGCGGCGCGCGTCCAGCTCGGCGAAGACGTCGTCCAGGATCAGCACCGGCTCGTTCCCCTCGGCCCGCAGCAGGTCGTAGGAGGCCAGGCGCAGCGCGAGCGCGTAGGACCAGGACTCGCCGTGCGAGGCGTACCCCTTGGCGGGGAGGCGGCCCAGGCGCAGCACCAGGTCGTCGCGGTGCGGGCCGACCAGGGTCACGCCCCGCTCGATCTCCTGCTTGCGCGCCTCGGCGAGCGCGTCCAGCAGTTGTCCGGCCAGCTCCTCGCGGGTGTGCGCGGTGCCCGGCGCGGAGGACTTGTACTCCAGCGCGAGGGGCCCGCCGCCGGGGGCGAGCTGCTCGTACGCCTTGTCGGCGAGCGGCTGGAGCACCCCGATGAGGTCCAGGCGCTGGGCCAGCAGCTCGGCGCCCGCGCGCGCGAGGTGCTGGTCCCACACGTCGAGCGTGGAGAGGTCCATGGAACGGCCGCCGTGCCGGCGCGCGAGGGCGGCCGACTTCAGCAGGGTGTTGCGCTGCTTGAGCACCCGCTCGTAGTCGGAGCGGACGGCCGCCATGCGCGGGGCGCGCGCGGTGATCAGCTCGTCCAGGAAGCGGCGGCGCTCGCCGGGGTCGCCCTTGACCAGCGCGAGGTCCTCGGGCGCGAACAGCACGGTCCGCGCGATGCCGAGCACGTCACGCGGCCTGACCTGCGAGGACCGGTTGATCCGGGCCCGGTTGGCGCGGCCGGGGTTCAGCTCCAGCTCGACCAGCTGCTGCCGCTCGCCCTGGCGGACCTGTGCCCGGACGACGGCGCGCTCGGCGCCCATGCGGACCAGGGGGGCGTCGCTGGAGACCCGGTGGCTGCCGAGGGTGGCCAGATAGCCGACGGCCTCGACGAGATTGGTCTTGCCCTGCCCGTTGGGGCCCACGAAGGCGGTGACGCCCGGGCCGAGCGGAACCTCGGCCCGGGCGTACGAGCGGAAGTCGGCCAGCGAAAGATGCGTGACGTGCATGGTCGTTCGCCGACCTCCCTCAACAGCCTGTGGATCGCCGGAACGACCCTGTGGACTACTTCTTCTGCCTGGTTACGGCTTCTTCTCGACGGCGTGGCCGCCGAACTGGTTGCGCAGCGCGGCGATCATCTTCATCTGCGGCGAGTCGTCCTGCCGCGAGGCGAACCGCGCGAACAGCGACGCGGTGATCGCGGGCAGCGGCACCGCGTTGTCGATCGCGGCCTCCACCGTCCAGCGTCCCTCACCGGAGTCCTGCGCGTAGCCGCGCAGGCCGTCCAGGTGCTCGTCGTCGTCCAGGGCGTTGACCGCGAGGTCGAGCAGCCAGGAGCGGATGACCGTGCCCTCCTGCCAGGAGCGGAAGATCTCGCGGACGTTCTCCACGGAGTCGACCTTCTCCAGCAGCTCCCAGCCCTCGGCGTACGCCTGCATCATGGCGTACTCGATGCCGTTGTGGACCATCTTCGAGAAGTGGCCCGCGCCCACCTTGCCGGCGTGTACGGAGCCGAAGTCGCCCTCGGGCTTCAGCGCGTCCAGGACGGGCCGCACCTTGGCGACGTTCTCCTCGTCACCGCCGTACATGAGCGCGTAGCCGTTCGCCAGGCCGTGGACGCCGCCGGAGACGCCGCAGTCGACGAAGCCTATGCCCTTGGCCGCCAGCTCCTCGGCGTGCTTCTCGTCGTCCGTCCAGCGGGAGTTGCCGCCGTCCACGACCACGTCGCCGGGCTCCAGGAGCTCGCCGAGCCGGTCGACGGTCGCCTGGGTGGCCTCGCCCGCCGGGACCATCACCCAGACCACGCGCGGGGCGCTGAGCTTGCCCACAAGCTCTTCGAGGCTGTGGACGTCCGCGAGGTCCGCGTTGCGGTCGTATCCGATGACGGTGTGGCCTGCGCGGCGGATGCGCTCGCGCATGTTGCCGCCCATCTTGCCGAGGCCGACGAGACCGAGCTCCATCAGTTGTTCCTTAGGTCGCTTGTGTGGCGTGCCGGGCACATGGGTGCCCGGCACCGAGCCTAACGGCGACCCGTCCTGCACAACTGTGGGTATACGCGCTCATACGTACGCCCCCACCTGGGCTTTTGCCACCGGACCCGCCCTCGGCCCGGTGCCGGTGAGTCCGGCTCAGCCGCTCAGGCGCACCGGCATGATCAGGTACTTGTAGGCGTCGTCCGCCTCCGCGTCCAGCGCGGGCTTGCCGCTGAGCAGCGCCGGCTTGGTCGAGGTGGTGAACGAGAGCTGGGCCACGGGGGAGTCGATCGCGCTCAGGCCGTCCAGCAGGAAGGTCGGGTTGAAGGCGATGGAGATGTCGTCGCCGTCGAGCTGGGCGTCGACCCTTTCCACAGCCTGTGCGTCGTCGCTGGAGCCGGCCTCCAGGATCAGCACGCCCTGCTCGAAGCTCAGCCGCACCGGGGTGTTCCGCTCGGCGACCAGGGCGACGCGCTTGACGGCCTCCACGAAGGGGGCGGTCTCGATCACGGCGACCGAGTTGAACTCCGTCGGGAACAGCGTGCGGTACTTCGGCAGGTCGCCCTCGAGCAGCCGCGTGGTGGTGCGGCGGCCGGCGCCCTCGAACCCGATGAGGCCCTCGCCCGAGCCGGAGCCGGAGAGCGCCAGGGTGACGCTGTCACCGGCGCCGAGCGACTTGGCGGTGTCCAGCAGCGTCTTGGCCGGGACCAGGGCGACCGCGGAGGCGTCCGGGTTCTCCGGCTTCCACAGGAACTCGCGGACCGCGAAGCGGTAGCGGTCGGTGGAGGCCAGGGTGACGGTGTCGCCCTCGATCTCGATGCGCACACCGGTGAGGACGGGCAGCGTGTCGTCGCGCCCGGCGGCGATGGCCACCTGGGACGCGGCGGCCGCGAAGACCTCGCCGGGGACGGTACCCGTGGCGGTCGGCATCTGCGGCAGCGTCGGGTACTCCTCCACCGGCAGGGTGTGGAGGGTGAACCGCGAGGAGCCGCAGACCACGGTCGCCCGCACACCGTCGGTGGAGATCTCCACCGGGCGGTTGGGCAGCGCGCGGCAGATGTCGGCGAGCAGGCGGCCGGAGACCAGGACGGTGCCCTCCTCCTCGACCTCGGCCTCGACGCCCACCCGGGCGGAGACCTCGTAGTCGAAGCCCGACAGGCTGAGCTGGCCCTCCTCGGCCTTCAGCAGCAGCCCGGCGAGGACAGGCGCCGGCGGACGGGCCGGGAGGCTGCGTGCCGCCCACGCCACTGCCTCCGCGAGTACGTCGCGTTCCACCCGGATCTTCACCGTAAGCCGCCTCCTGCTGTTGCCTTCTGAGTCCTCCGACTCGGTGTCGCCTCCCGTTGCGAGGGGAAGGACACCGGTGACCAGTCTGACGCACCGCGCTGACAGCAGGTGCCGGTCGGGGTCAAGTCGGTCCGAGCGGCAGCCGAGGGCGAAACAGCGAGTTGTGCACAGGCCCCGCTTCGAAACGGATTCCTAGCTCTCTCTAGTCGGGAGTAGTAGTAGGGCCTGTGGATACCGTGGATAACCCCGTTTTCGCAGGTCAGGCCCCAAATTTTATCCACTGCCCCTGTGGGCGGAGCCCGTGGACAACTTGGCCTATCTGTGGAGAACAGAAAGTTCTGCACACACCGTCCCCAGGACAGGCCTAGTTCTCCCCAGCTGCGTCCCCAGGTTTGGCGTCGTTTCCCACAGGGGCTGTCGGCAGTTTCGTGTGACGGCTTTCACTCGACGCAGTGACCGGCCCCGTGATGTTGCCGAACAGTGGACAGTGATGTGGAGAAGCTGGCTTCTGCTGGGGACAACCGCCCCCAACCTGTGGGGCGACTCGTGGACAACGTTACGCACAGGGTGTGGACGGAGTCTTTGTCCACACCCTGTGGAGATCGTTCGTCCACGAATCCACAGCCCTCTGAGCTGCGCAGATGTCCAACCCCCAGGCTCCCTGTGGACGCAGCTTGGGACAACTTCGCAGTCCCCAGCCTGTGGGCGGAAGAAAGTCGGGAAATCTGTGGAGGACGGCCGTAACCCGACGGGGAATCGAACACAAGGTTGCTGGTGGGACACGGGGGTTGAGGGGTGGGAAGCGCTCTGACGGCCCGGATCGGGGGTCGGACAGGGCCCCCGGTGCTCGTCATGAAGCCCCGCGAGCGTCGCTCGACGCCTTGCACCTCCGGCTCCTCCCCGGCAGCCCCTCACGCCCCGCGCCGGCGGCTGTCGGCCCCCGCCGGGGCCGCGTCGCGACCCTCCGCCTCGTAGAGGCTCTCCCCCCAGGAACGCCGAAGGGCGCCCCGGAAGAACTCCCGGAGCGCCCTCGAGGGCCCGTACGCGGCCGGTGTCAGCCGTTCTTGATGCGGTTCGTCAGCTCCGTGACCTGGTTGTAGATCGAGCGCCGCTCGGCCATCAGCGCCCGGATCTTGCGGTCCGCGTGCATGACGGTGGTGTGGTCGCGGCCGCCGAACTGCGCGCCGATCTTCGGCAGCGACAGGTCCGTCAGCTCGCGGCACAGGTACATGGCGATCTGCCGGGCGGTGACCAGCGCGCGGCCACGCGAGGTGCCGCAGAGGTCGTCCACCGTGAGCCCGAAGTAGTCCGCGGTGGCCGCCATGATGGCCGTGGCCGTGATTTCGGGCGCGGAGTCCTCGCCGCCCGGGATCAGGTCCTTCAGGACGATCTCGGTGAGGCCCAGGTCCACCGGCTGCCGGTTGAGCGAGGCGAAGGCCGTCACCCGGATCAGCGCGCCCTCCAGCTCACGGATGTTCCGCGAGATCCGGGAGGCGATGAACTCCAGCACCTCCGGCGGGGCGTTGAGCTGCTCCTGCACCGCCTTCTTGCGCAGGATCGCGATCCTGGTCTCCAGCTCGGGCGGCTGGACGTCAGTGATCAGGCCCCACTCGAAGCGGTTGCGCAGCCGGTCCTCCAGGGTGACGAGCTGCTTGGGCGGCCGGTCGGAGGACAGCACGATCTGCTTGTTGGCGTTGTGCAGCGTGTTGAAGGTGTGGAAGAACTCCTCCTGCGTCGACTCCTTGTCCGCGAGGAACTGGATGTCGTCGACGAGCAGGATGTCCATCTCCCGGTACCGCTTGCGGAAGCTGTCGCCCTTGCCGTCGCGGATCGAGTTGATGAACTCGTTGGTGAACTCCTCCGAGCTCACGTACCGCACCCGCGTACCCGGGTACAGGCTGCGCGCGTAGTGCCCGATCGCGTGCAGCAGGTGCGTCTTGCCGAGCCCCGACTCCCCATAGATGAAGAGGGGGTTGTACGCCTTCGCCGGCGCCTCGGCGACGGCCACCGCGGCCGCGTGCGCGAAGCGGTTGGAGGCGCCGATGACGAAGGTGTCGAAGAGGTACTTCGGGTTCAGCCGCGCGGTCGGCTCACCGGGGCCCGGGGCGCTCGGCGACGGGGAGGACGACGAGCCGGAGCCGCCGCGGCCGGTGGACGGCAGCTCGGGACGCCCGGTCCCGCCGCCGCGCCGCCCGGCACCGCTGTCGGAGGGCGGCTCGGGCCGCTCCCGCCGGACCGGGTCGCGCTGGTCGTACTCGGCGCGGGGCGCGCCGTACTCCGGGCGCGGGGCGTCGTAGCCGGGGCGCTGCTGCTCGTATCCCTGGCGCTCGCGGCCGGGCGCGCGGTAGTCCGGCGCGCCGCCGTAGGAGTCCTGGGACGGGGAGGCGTAGGGGTCGCGCTCGGGGTAGCCGAGGCGGGGCTGCTGCCAGCCGTAGTCGTCCTGCCCGGAGCGCGGCCAGGCGCCCGGCTCGGGGCGCTGGTACTCGGCCGGATAGGTGGGGCGGGCCGTCGGCATCCGCTCCTCGCGCCCGGTCGGCGGGCGCTCGCCCCGGCCGGCCTGGCCGTCGCCCGGGCGCTGCTGGTCGTCGGCGCGGTGGCGGCCGTAGCCCTCGTAGGGGCCGGAGGGCAGTTCCGGCTCCTCGTAGCGCGGCGAGGAGCCCTGGTCGCGCTGGTCGCGTTCGCGTTCGCGGTCGCGGTCGCGGGAGTCGGCCTGCTCGTGGCCGCCTGACGGCTGGGGCGCCGGGGGGCCGCCGACGGAGTCGTCCACCGTGATGGCGATCCGGATGGGACGGCCGCACTCGCGGCTCAGGGTCTCGCTGACGACCGGGGCCAGGCGGCCTTCGAGTACGTTCTTGGCGAATTCGTTCGGCACGGCCAGCAGCGCGGTGTCCGCGACCAGGGCCAGCGGCTGGCAGCGCCTGATCCAGTGCTCGTCCTTGGTCTCGACGCCCTGGCCCCGGCCCTCGCCCAGGAGTTCCTCCAGTACGCGTGGCCACACTGCGGCAAGATCGGCAGGTACGTCAGCCACGGGGCACGCTCTCTCGCAAGTCCCACGAACGTGTGGTTGTGGGATGGGTCGGGATGAAAATCGGGTGGACGGGCCGGACTGGGCCGGGCAATCCCGGTCGTGCGGGGACAAGGGAACGAATCGGAGTCCAGCCACGGTAGTCAGCGCAGCCGGTAGGGTTCAAGTTGTTGTCCCCAGCCTGTGGACAGTCTCCCCCGACGGGCGCCGGTTTGACCGGATGGCGTAGCCGCGCGTACCGTAACCAGGTCGAGTTGTCGATGGCTGCTGCCGCCTGCCTCCGATGGGCACAGATCGCTTCAGGTGATCGGGAAGCGGTGCACTCGGGCGTGACGCGAGCTACTCGTGGGCGCACGGTGACAGCCAGGACGGCACCCCGCCACTACCGATTTCTTCTGGAGCCCCCGAGTGAGCAAGCGCACCTTCCAGCCGAACAACCGTCGTCGCGCGAAGACCCACGGCTTCCGGCTGCGTATGCGTACCCGTGCCGGCCGCGCCATCCTGGCGACCCGCCGTAGCAAGGGTCGCGCCCGTCTGTCCGCCTGATCCCGATCAGGTCATGACATCGTGCTGCCCCGCGAATACCGGCTGAGGCGGCGCGAGGACTTCGCATCCGCGGTACGACGAGGACGCCGCGCCGGTCGTCCGACTCTCGTCGTCCACCTTCGTAGCGGTGCCACGGACCCGCACGCGCCTGGGGAGAGCGCTCCCCCGACGCGTGCGGGTTTCGTCGTGAGCAAGGCCGTGGGCAACGCGGTCGTCCGCAATACCGTCAAGCGCAGACTGCGTCACCTGATGCGTGACCGAGTCGCCCTGTTTCCCCCCGGTAGCCTGGTAGTCGTACGCGCGCTGCCCGGATCGGGCGACGCGGACCACGCACGGCTGGCCCAAGACCTGGACGCCGCTATCCAGCGGCTACTGGGAGGGGGCACGCGATGAAGTACCCGCTACTGGCTCTGATCAAGTTGTACCAGTGGACGATCAGTCCGCTGCTGGGGCCGGTCTGCAAGTACTACCCGTCGTGCTCCCACTACGGCTACACGGCCATCGACCGGCACGGTGCCATCAAGGGAACAGCTCTCACGGCCTGGCGCATTCTCCGCTGCAATCCGTGGTCGCTGGGCGGTGTGGACCATGTCCCGCCGCGCAAGCGCCCGCGGTGGCACGAAATGCTGCGCAACGCCTGGGGCGCACGCAAGGGCGGGAACTCCGCCGACCCGGCCACCGAGGCGAAGCTTTCTTCCGAGCCACCTTCGGGCCCGGCCGCAGAGACCTCGTCCCATGCCCAAGGAGCATGATTAGTGGACACGATTGCCAGCTTCTTCAGCTTCATCACGACACCCGTCTCCTGGGTCATCGTCCAGTTCCACACGGTGTACGGGGCCATCTTCGGCCCGGACACGGGTTGGGCCTGGGGCCTGTCCATCGTGTCCCTGGTGGTCCTGATCCGCATCTGCCTGATCCCGCTCTTCGTGAAGCAGATCAAGGCGACGCGCGCGATGCAGACGCTCCAGCCGGAGATGAAGAAGATCCAGGAGCGCTACAAGAACGACAAGCAGCGCCAGTCCGAAGAGATGATGAAGCTGTACAAGGAGTCGGGTACCAACCCGCTCTCCTCGTGCCTTCCCATCCTGGCGCAGTCGCCGTTCTTCTTCGCCCTGTACCACGTGCTCAACGGCATCGCGTCGGGCAAGACCATCGGCGTCATCAACGACTCGCTGCTCGAGAGCGCCCGTAAGGCCCACATCTTCGGTGCCCCGCTCGCGGCGAAGTTCAAGGACAGCGCCGACACGCTGGCTGCCCTGCACGCCACGGTCACCGATGTGCGGGTCGTCACCGCCATCATGATCATCCTGATGTCGGCGTCGCAGTTCTACACGCAGCGCCAGCTCATGACGAAGAACGTCGACACTTCGGTGAAGACCCCGTTCATGCAGCAGCAGAAGATGCTGATGTACGTCTTCCCGATCATGTTCGCCGTCTTCGGCATCAATTTCCCGGTCGGTGTCCTCATCTACTGGCTGACCACCAACGTGTGGACCATGGGCCAGCAGATGTACGTCATCCGCAACAACCCGACTCCGGGCTCCAAGGCGCAGGCCGCCTACCTGGAGCGCCTGACCGGTCACGTCACGCACCACGGCAAGGTCCGCAGCCGCGGCGCCCGGGTGATCGTCAAGGCGATCGTCGCCAAGGGCCGCGAGCGCAACGAGGCCGAGCGGAAGTTCATCAACTCCCTCACCAAGGCCGGCCTCACGGCCCAGGCCGACGGCAACGTGGTCAAGAGCGACAGCCAGACCGTCGCCCAGACCGAGGACGGCGCGCCCACCGCGGCCGCCGGCGCCCCGCGCCGTCAGCAGCCCAAGCGGCAGAGCAAGTCCCAGCGCCAGTCGGGGACCAAGCAGCCGCACGAGGCCGAGCCGGACGATGAGCCCTCCGCTCCCTCGCCCTCGCTGACCAAGTCCGAGGAGCCGCAGGACGCCAAGCCCGCGCCTCCCAAGCAGACTCAGAAGCCCGGTTCCGGCACCCGCAGCAAGGCCCAGTCCGGGCAGCGCAAGGGTGGCCAGCGGCCCAAGTCCCCGTCCAAGAAGTAAGAAGGAGCCCATCCCGTGACGGAAGGCACCACCACCGCCGCCGCCGAGGGTGCAGACACCCTCACCCGCCTGGAGCAGGAGGGTGAGATCGCTGCGGACTACCTCGAGGGTCTGCTGGACATCGCCGATCTCGACGGCGACATCGACATGGACGTGGAGGCCGACCGCGCCTCCGTCTCGATCATCAGCGACGCGCAGGGCCGCGATCTGCAGAAGCTGGTCGGCCGGGACGGCGAGGTGCTGGAGGCCCTGCAGGAGCTGACGCGCCTGGCCGTGCACCGCGAGACCGGTGACCGCAGCCGGCTGATGCTGGACATCGCGGGCTACCGGGCGCAGAAGCGCACCGAGCTGGCCGAGCTGGGCGCCAAGGCGGCCGCCGAGGTCAAGAGCACCGGCGAGCCGGTCAAGCTCAAGCCGATGACCCCGTTCGAGCGCAAGGTCGTCCACGACGCGATCAAGGGCGCGGGACTGCGCAGCGAGTCCGAGGGCGAGGAGCCCCAGCGGTTCGTCGTCGTGCTGCCCGCCTGATCGGCCCCATGGTTTCATCGGCCCCGTCTGACCAACAGACGGGGCCGAACTTTGTCAGCCTGGTAGTTCTGAGTGCCGGTGCCTGAAGCACCGGCGCGGTACGGAAGGACGGTCCCCGTGACGGAGGCAGCGGAGCTTCCCCCCGCGCCCGAAGAGGCGCGGGAAGTGTTTGGCGATCGCTTCGATGACGCGGTCCGCTATGCGGAGCTGCTGGCCGAGGCAGGCGTCCAGCGTGGCCTGATCGGCCCGCGAGAGGTACCGCGGCTGTGGGAGCGGCACCTGCTGAACTGCGCGGTGCTCTCCGAGGCCGTCCCCGAGGGGGTGACGGTGTGCGATGTCGGCTCGGGTGCGGGACTGCCGGGCATTCCGCTGGCCCTGGTCCGGGACGACCTCAACATCACCCTGCTGGAGCCCCTGCTGCGGCGCACCACGTTCCTCACCGAGGTCGTGGAGCTGCTGGGCCTGGACCACGTCACGGTGGTCCGCGGGCGCGCTGAGGAGATGCTGGGCAAGGTGCCGCCGGTCCACGTGGTGACCGCGCGAGCCGTGGCTCCGCTGGATCGCCTGGCCACCTGGGGCATCCCGCTGCTGCGGCCCTACGGCGAGATGCTGGCGCTCAAGGGCGACACCGCCGAGGAGGAGCTGAAGGCGGCGTCCACCGCGCTCAGCAAGCTCGGCGCGGTCTCCACGTCTGTGCTCCAGGTCGGCGAAGGCGTGGTGGACCCGCCGTCCACCGTGGTCCGGGTGGAGGTCGGGGAGAGCCCCGGCGGTGTCCGTTTCGCCGCGAAGCGCGCCAAGGCGGCCCGGACGAGCCGGACGCGGCGACGCCGCTGAGCCGCAGGCCCGTGCCCCCGGGGCTGTCGAGCCCGGGGCTCTTCAGCGCTGAGAGTGCGTCCCTGGCCGAGGCCGGGGGCGCATTTTTCTTTCCCGGCCGGGCTAGTCGGCAGGCTGGGACGGAGTGTCGCAGAGCACCGGTCGTCGTGGCTGTGCATCGTGTTTCACGTGAAACGTCGCTCCTTGCTGCACGGCATCATCAGCCGCGGTCGCGCCGCGGCAGAACCCCTCGACCGGCGACCTCTTGGTTCACTCGGAGGGGTTCCGAAGTTGTCCACAGAGGTGGACTTCTCCACAGAAGGACAGGGCTCACTGGTTCACGCCCCCGAAGGCATGGGAGGCTCTGTTCATTGCGAGCCTGTAGTCGAGGAGAGTGAATCCTTGCGGTCCGACGCCAACATCGCGGGACCGATGACCGATCCGGTCCCCGGTCCCCGTACCGAATCGAGGGGGACGGATGTTTCACGTGAAACACCGCCTCCGATGGACGACACTCCCATCGGTCGTGCGGCCCAAGTGGCGGTCGACGCCCTGGGCCGTGCTGCGGAAGGCATGCCGAGGCCGGAGCAGACCCGAGTCATCGTGGTCGCCAACCAGAAGGGCGGCGTCGGCAAGACCACGACGACCGTCAATCTGGCCGCCTCCCTCGCGCTGCACGGCGGCCGGGTCCTGGTGATCGACCTCGACCCGCAGGGGAACGCCTCCACCGCACTGGGGATCGACCACCACGCGGAAGTCCCCTCCATCTATGACGTGCTGGTGGACAGCCGGCCCCTGGCCGAGGTCGTCCAGCCCGTCCCCGATGTCGAGGGCCTCTTCTGTGCTCCCGCCACGATCGACCTCGCGGGCGCGGAGATCGAGCTGGTCTCCCTGGTGGCCCGTGAGAGCCGGCTGGAGCGCGCCATCCAGGCATACGAGCAGCCGTTGGACTACATCCTCATCGACTGCCCGCCGTCGCTGGGCCTGTTGACGGTCAACGCACTGGTGGCCGGCCAGGAAGTCCTCATCCCGATCCAGTGCGAGTACTACGCGCTGGAGGGCCTGGGCCAACTCCTGCGCAATGTGGACCTGGTGCGCGGTCACCTCAACCAGTCCCTGCATGTGTCGACGATCCTGCTCACCATGTACGACGGCCGGACCCGCCTCGCCTCGCAGGTCGCGGAAGAGGTGCGCACCCACTTCGGCGACGAGGTACTGCGGACGAGCATTCCCCGCTCGGTCCGTATTTCCGAGGCGCCGAGCTATGGGCAGACGGTACTGACCTACGATCCAGGATCGAGCGGTGCGCTCTCCTATCTCGAGGCGGCCCGAGAGATCGCGCTGAGGGGCGTGGGGGTCAGCTATGACCCGACCCAGGCCCACCTCGGCACCCAGAACGACCCGAACATGGTGGAGGGGACGCAGTGAGTGATCGACGAAGGGGGCTGGGCCGAGGACTTGGCGCACTGATCCCCGCAGCACCGACCGAGAAGATCCCGGCTTCGGCCGTGCTGGGTGGCGGTTCGTCCGCCGGTTCGGCATCGGGTCCGGCTCTGTCGCCCGACCGCAGGCCCACCGGCATCGGCCGGGGCGGCGCCCTGTCGTCGGCGCCCCAGGAGCCGGAGGCGGCCCCGGCAAGCCCGGCCGACGAGCGCCCGGCGCCGCCCGCCGGCGCCTACTTCGCCGAGCTGCCGCTCGAGTCCATCACGCCGAACCCGCGCCAGCCGCGCGAGGTCTTCGACGAGGACGCGCTGAACGAACTGGTCGTCTCCATCAAGGAGGTCGGCCTGCTCCAGCCCGTCGTCGTACGAGAACTGGGCGACGGCCGCTACGAACTGATCATGGGTGAGCGCCGGCTGCGCGCCAGCCGTGAGGCGGAGCTGGAGTCCATTCCGGCGATCGTCCGTGCCACGGACGACGAGAAGCTGCTGCTGGACGCCCTGCTGGAGAACCTGCACCGCGCGCAGTTGAACCCGCTGGAAGAGGCGCACGCCTACGACCAGTTGCTCAAGGACTTCAACTGCACGCACGACCAGCTGGCCGACCGCATCGGGCGCTCCCGGCCGCAGATCTCCAACACCCTGCGGCTGCTGAAGCTTTCGGCGACCGTGCAGAAGAGGGTCGCCGCGGGTGTGCTCTCGGCCGGTCACGCGCGAGCACTGCTGTCGGTGGAGGACTCCGAGGAGCAGGACCGGCTGGCGCACCGCATCGTGGCCGAGGGGCTGTCGGTGCGGGCGGTCGAGGAGATCGTGACGCTGATGGGCTCGCGTCCCCAGCGGGCCCAGCGAGCCAAGGGTCCTCGCGCCGGTGCTCTGGTCTCCCCGGCGCTGAGTGATCTGGCGACGCGGCTCTCCGACCGGTTCGAGACCCGGGTGAAGGTCGACCTCGGTCAGAAGAAGGGCAAGATCACCGTCGAGTTCGCCTCGGTGGATGATCTGGAGCGCATCCTCGGCACGCTGGCTCCGGGTGAGGGGCCGATCCTGCCGAAGGGTCTCCAGGAGGACGACTCCCAGGAGTAGCGCTACCTCGGGGCGTCCTCCGCATCGCCGCAGGGGCGGACCGTGTCCGGTGTGTACCGGAACACGGTCCGCTCTTTGCTTTGCGCCGGTATCCCCGCAATCGCATCGTGGATACGATGCGAGCTGATGTGACCCGGCGAAGGAAGCGAGGAGCGTCTTTCATGGGGCGTCGGCTCGTACCGCTCACGCTGGACAACCTCAAGGATCTGCCCCAGCGGTGCCGCTCCTGCGTCTTCTGGGAACTGGACCCGGTCACCGCCGAAGCCGCCGTGCGCGAGGGCACCGCGGAGGGGGAGAAGGAGTCCTGGATCTCCGCCGTCCTGCTGGACTGGGGCTCCTGCGGCCGCGTCGCCTATGTCGACGACGTACCGGTCGGCTTCGTGCTCTACGCCCCGGCGGCCTACGTTCCACGGGCGACGGCGTTCCCCACGAGCCCGGTCTCCCCGGACGCCGTTCAGCTCATCACGTCGTTCATCATGCCTGGCTACCAGGGGCAAGGGCTGGGCCGGATGCTGGTCCAGGCGGTCGCCAAGGATCTGCTGCGCCGGAACTTCAAGGCCGTCGAGGCGTTCGGGGACACTCGCTGGAAAGAGCCCGCCTGTCTGCTACCGGCCGACCATCTCCTCGCCGTCGGTTTCAAGACGGTGCGCCAGCACTCCCGCCACCCCCGTCTCCGTCTGGAACTGCGGTCGACGCTGTCCTGGAAGGAAGACGTGGAGATGGCCCTCGACCGGTTGCTGGGCGCGGTGCACAAGGAGCCGGCGCTACGGCCGTTGTGACGACCGGCGCGCACTTCAGACTCCAGGCATGACGAAGGGGCCGACCCGAGTGGGCCGGCCCCTTTCGTGAGCCGTGTTTCACGTGAAACGTCAGCCGGTGATGAAGTCGTCCAGGTCGCGGACGAGCGCCGCCTTCGGCTTGGCGCCGACGATCGTCTTGACGACCTCGCCGCCCTGGTAGACGTTCAGCGTCGGGATGGACATGACGCCGTACTTGGCAGCCGTGGCCGGGTTCTCGTCGATGTTCAGCTTGACGATCTGGATCTTGTCGCCGTGCTCGGCGGCGATGGCCTCCAAGGACGGAGCGATCTGGCGGCACGGGCCGCACCACTCGGCCCAGAAGTCCACCAGGACGGGCTTGTCACTCTTGAGGACGTCCTGGTCGAAGGATTCGTCAGTCGTTTTCTTCACGGTGCCGGCCACAGCGGGCTCCTCACTTGATCATTCGGTGGGGGAAAAGGGGTAAGTCAGACGGCGGTCTTCTCGGGCTCGGCGTGGCCGCCCTCGTCCAGCAGGGACGCGAGGTAGCGCTCGGCGTCCAGTGCCGAGGCACAACCCGTACCGGCCGCGGTGATCGCCTGGCGGTAGGTGTGGTCGACCACGTCACCCGCGGCGAAGACGCCGGGCAGGTTGGTCCGGGTGGAGGGCGCCTCGACCTTGAGGTAGCCCTCCGCGTCCAGATCGAGCTGGCCCTTGAACAGCTCGGTGCGCGGGTCATGGCCGATGGCGATGAACAGACCCGTGACGGGCAGGTCGGACAGCTCGCCGGTCTTGAGGTTGCGCAGCTTCAGCCCGGTGAGCTTCTGCTCGCCCAGGATCTCGACGACCTCGCTGTCCCAGGCGAACTTGATCTTCGGGTCGTTGAAGGCGCGCTCCTGCATCGCCTTGGAGGCGCGCAGGGTGTCCCGGCGGTGGATGATCGTCACGGACCTGGCGAACCGGGAGAGGAAGGTCGCCTCCTCCATCGCGGTGTCGCCGCCGCCGATGACGGCGATGTCCTGGTCCCGGAAGAAGAAGCCGTCACAGGTGGCGCACCACGAGACGCCACGGCCGGACAGCGCGTCCTCGTTGGGCAGCGCGAGCTTGCGGTGCTGGGAGCCGGTGGCGACGATGACGGCCTTGGCCCGGTGGACGGTGCCCGCGGTGTCGGTGACGGTCTTCACATCGCCGGTCAGGTCGACGGAGACGATGTCGTCCGGCAGCAGCTCGGCGCCGAAGCGCTCGGCCTGTGCCCGCATGTTGTCCATCAGCTCGGGGCCCATGATGCCGTTGGGGAAGCCCGGAAAGTTCTCCACCTCGGTGGTGTTCATCAGCGCGCCACCGGCGGTGACGGCACCCTCGAACACCAGGGGCTTCAGGGAGGCACGCGCGGTGTACAGCGCCGCCGTGTAGCCCGCGGGCCCGGAGCCGATGATGATCACATTACGGACGTCGCTCACGGCTTGGTTCCTCGTCTCTGGTCTGTGTCGGCCGACCGGTGGGAGCCCCTGCCGGGACTCTCACACCACCCAACCGATCCTAAGGGGCGCACATTCCCCTGATGTCCGGCCACGCGACGGCTCACACGGTACGGGCGAGGAGAGGTGCGCGGAGACGGGGTCCGCGCCGCTTCAAGAACGGACGAGACTCTGCTTCAGGAGCACACTCCCGGCGGCGGCGGTCCGCTTGGACGTACAGGACGCGTCGACCACATAGGCCGTGACGCGCTTGCTGTCGGCCTGGTCGGGCACCACCACGAGGTAGGCGCTCTTGTCGGCGTAGGTACCGCTCTTCGCCCCCAGAACCGTTTCACCGGAGTGGAGCGCCCGGCGGACACAGTCCGGCACCGGTACCTCGGTCTGGATCAACGTGTTCGCGCTCTGCGTAGGCCCCGAGGGCGCGAGGCCCGTCTCGGCGTCCTGCTGCGGGTGCTGGCTGCCTCGCTCCAGTCCTTTCCTGGCGGTGAGCAGATCCGACACCTGGCTTTTGACGCTGGCCCCGGAGAACGTACCGACGGCCGACGCGGCCGTGCTCTGCGCCGCCTTGTCGGACGCGTTGTTGCCGAGGGACTGCATGAGCAGAGAGCCGGCCCCGAGGACGGCAGCGGTGAGTACGGCGCCCAACGCGGCTGTCCGGCGACGGCTACGGGAGCGCTCTTTCCGGCCGGGACCAGTGCTGGCGCGGGAGAGCGTGCCGGGGCGATCCGGTGGGGTCGGTGTTTCACGTGAAACATGACGGCCGGGGCTCACGGCATCCGTCCGCTCGGTCCGGCCCGCGGCCTCGGCGGCCAAGGCGGCGTCGATCCGGTCCGCGATGTCCACGGGCATCGGGGGTGCATCCGGGACGTCACCCAACAAGCCCTGGATCTCCGTCAGCGCGGCATGGACCTCGGCGCACTCCTCACAGCCCTCCAGGTGGCGCCGCAGCTCCGTGCTGCGGGACGGCGGGAGGAGTCCCTCGGCCAGGTCGGAGATCTCGGCGACGTCCGGATGCCCGGTCGTGTCCGTCGAGGACGTCATGCTCGCCCACCTCCGCCCTTCACGACGGCTGAACCATTCGGCCCGGAGTCTTCGGTTGCCTCGCCCGCAGATCCTGTCGGAGGTGGGACGGATGCCCCCTGCACCCGGTTCCGTCCCGCCACGGGTTCTTTTCCACCGTCACCCGAAGCGCCCGGCCGCAGGTGGGTGAGCAGGGGGAGGAGTCTGGCCCGGCCTCGTGCGCAACGGCTCTTCACCGTCCCGGTGGGCACGTCCAGGACGCGCGCGGCCTCGGCGACGGGGTAGCCCTGCATGTCCACCAGGACCAGCGCGGCCCGCTGTTCCGCGGGAAGGGTGCCGAGAGCCTCCAGGAGCTGGCGGTGGAGGTCGTTGCGCTCGGCCGGGGCCGCGGCGGACTCGTGCGGTTCCAGGAGCTGTTCCAGCCGCTCGGGGTCGTCGACGGGCGCGGTCTTCCGCGAGGCCGCCTTGCGGATGCGGTCCAGACAGGCGTTCACCGTGATGCGGTGCAGCCAGGTGGTGACGGCCGACTGCCCCCGGAAGGTGTGCGCGGCCCGGTACGCCGACACCAGCGCGTCCTGCACCGCGTCGGCGGCCTCCTCCCGGTCCCCCAGCGTCCGCAGCGCAACGGCCCAGAGCCGGTCCCGGTGCCTCCGCACGATCTCGCCGAAGGCATCGGGATCACCCTGCACATGACGGGCGAGCAGATCCTCGTCCCGCACCTCGCCGTACCGACTGGCGCCTGCCATCGTCCCCCTCCGCGTCGGACGGGATGTCAGCCCGTGAAATGGACTTCGGTGATGGCCTGCTTGTAGCCCGCCTGCGAGTAGGTGGCCGCGTCGTAGCCGGACATGGGAACGGCCGTCAGCCAGACCAGGACGTACCGCGCCTTCACCGGCTTGCTCGGCTTCACCGTGGCGGTGGTGGTCGTGGTGGTGCTGCTGCCGGCCTTGTGCATCGAGTCCAGCGACACGGGTGCCGAGTCGGAGGTGTAGAGATCGACCGTGGTGTGGTCCCCGGGGTAGCGCAGTCCGATCGTGGCGGCGTCCAAGTCCGTTGCCGAGCCGAGGTCGTAGACGATGCCCACGCCGGGCTTCAGCGGGGCGATCTGGGGGCCGGCGTTGAAGGACTTGGTCCGCCAGGCCGTCGATGTGTCGCCGTCGTAGGTCTTGGCGACGTCGTCCGGGTGCTGGGCGCCACCCACGGCGACGAACTCCTGGGCACTCTGGATCTTCACCGGCTTCGGCGCCGCCTTGGCAGCGCCCTTGTCGCCGTCGTCCTGCGTCTGCGTGGTGTTGGTGTCGTCGGAGTTCTTGCCGCGGTCCATCAGGGCGTCCGCGAGCTGCCAGCTTCCGAGGCCGAGCGCGGCGATGAGGAGGGCGGAGACCGCCCACTTCAGGGCCTTGCCGGTGCGGCTCTGCAGCGGGGCCGGCGGAGGCACGACGGGCCGGGTGCCACCCCCGTGCGACGAGGGGCGTCCGTAGGTGCCCTGCTGGTAGGTCGTGCGCTGGTACTCCGGCGGGCCGCTGAAGGCGGGCTCCGGCGGCCGCACGCGCGGCATCTCACCGATCGCCTTGACCAGCTCCTCCGGCGTGGTGCACGCGGCCTCGTGCCGGGAGGCCGTGGCGCCGTCATTGACGAGCGCGCGCATCGCCAGCTCGGACAGCCCCCGGTGGACTCCGGCCCGCACCTGGTCCGGCGCGATGAGGCCGATGTCCTTGGGCAGGCCGGCCAGGCCGTACGCGTCGCTCTCGTAGGGCCAGCGCTGGGTCAGCGCCGCGTACAGCAGGGCGCCGATCGCCTCGGTGTCGGTGCGCTGCGGGGTGTCGGAGCCGACACCCCGCAGGGCGGCGTTCACGGCGAGACCGCGGATGCGCCACTGTCCGGAGGAGGTGCGCAGGACAGCGTTCGGGTTCAGCCGCAGATGGGCGAGGCCCTCACGGTGGGAGGCGGCCATGGCGGCCGCCACCTGAGTGACCATCTGGTAGGCGTCGTGCGGCTCCAGCGGGCCGGCAGCGAGCAGCGCGGTCAGCTCGGTGGCGTCGGGCAGCCACTCGTGGACCACGTAGACGAGGTCGTTCTCCTCGACCGCGTCGAGGACCTGGACGAAGCGCGGGTCGCCGAGCAGTGCCGCCGAACGGGCGGCTGCCAGCACGGCACGGGCGCGTACGTGGTCGGCGGGCAGGATGTGCACACCGACGGCACGGCGCAGTTTCTCGTCGACCGCACGCCAACTGCTGAATCCGTCCAGACGGGTGACGCACTCCTCCAGGCGGTAGCGCTTGGCGAGCTTGTGACCGCTGTGCAACTCGGTGGGCGAGGACGCCCTGCCGGACTCCTCCGCGCCGCCTCTCCCCTGCGTCTGGTCGATGTCCGTGTCCCGCTCCGGGTTCTTGGCCACCCCGTCGGCCGTGGCCTGATCCGCCTTGGCGGTCAGCGGCTCGTCACCGCTGTTGTCTGCCACGTCGACGGCAGCCGTGCTGCGTTCCGCCACCGTCGTCCCTGCCTCCCCATCCGTTGCACGCTGTCCGACGCCGAAACCAATTGTGCCCATAGTCCGCCGCTATGCACGACACGCAGAGGGGGACGATGGTTGTGCGACTACCCCGGCCTCATCGCCCCAGACGCCCGCGCACCATGCCGACGAGCGAGTTGAGCTCGTCGATCCGCATGCGGCGCGCCGCCACGAAGAAGACTCCGAGCAGTACCGCCCCACCTGCCACCAGGGCCACGAGGGAGCCGAAGACGCCCTGCCCGAGGGAGTGGCCGATGCCGTAGCAGGCCGCGCCGCTGAGCAGTGCCGCCGGGACCGAGGCGATCGCCAGGCGGGCGTACGTCCGCAGCACCCGGGAGCCGTCGAGATCGCCGCCCAGCCGCTTGCGCAGCCGGCGCCAGGCGACACCGACGCCGATGGCGTAGGAGAGGCCGTACGCGGCCGCCATGCCCGCCACCGCCCAGCGGGACGGCAGCAGGAAGTAGCAGAGCGCGGAGGCGCCCGCGTTGACCGCCGCCACGATGACCGTGTTGTAGAAGGGGGTGCGGGTGTCCTCGTACGCGTAGAAGGCGCGCAGGACGACGTACTGCACCGAGTACGGGATCAGGCCGAGGCCGAAGGCCATCAGCATGAAGCCCATGTTGGTGGCCGAGCCGATGCCGGAGGAGCCGAAGATCAGCGTGCACATCGGGATGCCGAGCGAGACGAAACCGAAGGCGATGGGCACGATGGCCACCGCCGTGGTCCGCAGGCCCTGCGAGATGTCGTCGCGGACGGCCCCGCCGTCGCCCTCGGCGGCCGAGCGCGACAGACGCGGCAGCAGGGCGGCCATCAGGGACACGGTGATGATGGCCTGCGGCAGACCCCAGATGAGCTGGGCGTTGGCGTAGGCGGCGAAGCCGGTGCCCTTGACCCCGGAGTCCTTGCCGGCGGCGGTGGAGAGCTGGGTGACCACCATGGCGCCCGCCTGGTTGGCGAGCACGAACAGCACCGTCCACTTGGCGAGCATCGCGGCCTTGCCCAGGCCGTGTCCCCGCCAGTCGAACCGGAGCCGGATACGGAAACCGGTCTCGCGCAGGTACGGGATCATCGCCAGGGCCTGCACCACGAGGCCGAGCAGAATGCCGATACCGAGGAGCCGCTGGCCCTCCGGCGGGATGTTGTAGACCGTCATGTGGGAGTCGGCCGCGGAGCCGTAGACCCACAGGAACATGCCGAGCGTCACGATGATGACGATGTTGTTCAGGACCGGGGTCCACATCATCGCGCCGAACTTGCCGCGCGCGTTGAGGATCTGACCCATCACCACGTGGATGCCCATGAAGAAGATCGAGGGCAGGAAGTAGCGGGTGAAGGTGACCGCGACCTGGTTGGCCGCCGGTTCGGAGGCGATCGGGTCGGACAGCACCCGCACCAGATACGGCGCGCCGAGCATCGTCAGCGCGGTCAGCGCGGCGAGCGCGACCATGACGAGGGTCAGGAGGCGGTTGGCGAAGGATTCGCCGCCGTCCTCGTCCTCCTTCATCGACCGCACGAGCTGGGGCACGAAGACCGAGTTGAGGCCGCCGCCGACGGTCAGGATGTAGATCATCGTGGGCAGCTGGTAGGCGACCTGGAAGGAGTCGCCGAGGACACCGAGGCCCAGTGCCGCGACGATCATCGCGGAGCGGACGAAACCGGTGAGGCGCGACACCATCGTGCCCGCGGCCATGACGGCGCTGGAGCTGAGCAGCCCGGAGGCGCGCCCCTTCGCCGGGGCGGGAGCCGGCGGGGCCGGGGTCTCCGCGGGACCGGAAGGACCGGCGGGGGCGGGGACAGGCGGTTGCAGGGGGTTCCCGGAGGCCGCCTGGTACGGGCTTCCGCCGCCGCCCTGGTGCGCGGGGCTGTGGGCGTGGGGCGGCGGGTAGGAGCCGCCGCCCTGGGCCGTGTGGGCGGAACCGGTGGCGCCGCTGTGCTGCTGGTCCCGCAGGAGGTGCGCGAAGGCGTCCGGCTCGTGGTACTCCTCGCCGGAGTGCGAGACCAGGTCGTCCACACCCACGAACTGGGTGGTGCGCGGGTGGTCGCCGTACGGAAGGTGCTGGGTGGCGTCGCCCTCCGGTTCGGGCGCCGGGGTCTTGGCCCACACGCGCGGGTCGGGGGAGTAAGAGGACTGCGACGGCGGGGCGTAGAGCGGCTGGCGCGGCTCGTAGCTGCCCGGAGGGGGCGGCGGGTGCGCGGCGCGGTCGTAGAGCGCCTCGGCGACCGGGTCCTGGGCGGAGAGGTCTCGCGCCCGGTACGGGTCCTGGTCGTAGGCGTCCTGCAGGTACATGTCCGCCGCGGGCTGCGGCGGCTCGTGGCCGGGCTCGGGCGGGGTCTCGGGACCGTGGCCCGAGTCGGCGGCGTCCCGGCCGCGGTCACCGTCGTACGGCGCGTTCATGGTTACCCCACCTCATCGTCCCTGGCCACACGGGCCGCGGCGTCGCTCAACGGTCCACTCTCTCACCCGTGCCGGACGGGTCGGCGCTTTCCGGTGCGGTGTCCGGCGCAGGGTCACCCGGCTGGTCCGGCCCGGCTGCCCCGGCGGGGGAACCGGACTCCTCGGGAAGACGGTCCCCGGCGTCGTCCGGGTTCCCGGAGTCCGCCTCCGCCTCGTCCGGGCCCTCCTGGCCGGCCTGGCGGGCGGCCGCGCGCTTGCGCTGGGTGTACATCCTGAAGCCGGCGAGGACCAGCAGCAGCACCCCGCCGCCGATCACCAGCATGACGGTGGGCGTGACCTCGGTGACCTTCACGTCGAAGCTGACGGGGTCGCCGTACTCCTGGCCGTCCTCGGTGTAGAGCTGGGCGAGGACGGTGGCCCGGCCGTTGGCGTTGGCCGAGGTGGTGAACTTCACCGACTGGCTGTGGCCACCCGAGACCTCGACGGGCTGCTCGTCGTACGCCTTGCCGCCGATCTTCAGCCGGGTCGGCTGGGTCGAGCTGAGCCGCAGGTACAGGTGGCCGACGGGCTGCACCAGGTTGTTCTGCACGGTCACCGGGATGGTGGCGCTGCGCCCGGAGAGCTTGGTCTCCGACTTGTCGATCAGCTTGACCTGGCCGCCGAGGTTGTCGAGATAGCTCAGCACGTCGGCGCGGAAGCCGTCCGCCTTGGCGGCCTGGCCGCGCCACGACGTGGACATCCCGCGGTTTATGGCCCGGCCGAAGGGCGTGACCACACGGGACTGGTCGGTGAGGATCACCTGGAAGTTGTCGAGCTTGTCCTGCGTGTCCGCGATCTGCTCGAAGGCGCTCCTCGGCAGTTCCCGCTTGCGCAGCGACGAGGGGTAGGCCGACGTGGAGGGGATGCGCGTGGTCGCGTCCGGGTCCGGCTTGGCGTTGGCGGCACCGGTGAGGGTGTCGGGCTGCGACCAGTTGCCGTCCTGGAGTGCCTTCACGGCGGTGGCCATCGCCTGCGCCTGGCTGGCGGTCGGCGTGCGCTGCGGGGCGACCACGAAGCTGCGCTGCTCGTCCTTCTGCACGTTCGCCTCAAGGCTCTGTGCGAGGAACTGCTGCACCGCGAGCGTGGAGGTGTCCGCCTTGGTGAGGTCGCCCTCGAAGGCCGTGGACATCCGTGCGTCGGCGACCACCGCCGTGGTGCCACCGCCGATGGGGCGGGCGGCGGACGGGGTGTAGGAGAGCCCGGCGGACTCCCGGAGACTGTCGCTGCTGGCGATCACCCGGTCCGCGCCGGCGGAGGTGGCCACCTTGATGATCGACGGGTCGACGGCGCCCTCGACCGGCCATGCGAAGTCGGTGGTCGGCGTCACGTGGAGGACGGTCTTCACCGTGAGGGCCGCGACGTCGGTGGCGTCCTTGAGGTGGCTGAGGGAACCGGTGACGCTGGTGCCGGTGTGGGCGAGCGAGGCGAGGTCGGGGTCGGCGAAGGGCAGCGCGACGACCTCCTTGCCCGTCACAGCCTTCTGGAGACCGGCCAGCCACTGCTTGGCGACGTCCTGGTTCTCGCGCGAGCCGGCCTTGCTGGTGCCGTCGGGCTGCTGGACCCGGTAGCCGTTGGCCATGGCGTCCACTGCGGCCAGCAGGTCCGGGTCGATCACCCAGGTGACGTCGAGGTCGCGGCCCAGGTCCATCATCTGCGCCAGGCGGCCGCCGGGGGCGATCTCCTTGGCCAGCTCGTCGTCCTGGAAGACGGGGGTCTGCCGTTCTCCGGCGCCCGTGCGGGCGGTCATGTGGACGGAGGAGATCAGCGGCCACATGATCGTCGTACGGCTCTTGGTGTCGGCCTCGGACGACTGCCAGGGCAGGAAGGTCCGCTCGATGCCGAGCATCTGGTCCCAGGGCCGCGCCGAGGTCTTGCCGGACACGGAGACGCCGAACGAGTAGACGCCGTCCTTGCCGAGGTCCAGCTCGTCCACGGGCACGGAGATGCTGAAGTGCTCGGCGACGCCCGGAACCAGCTTGCTGAACTTCTCCGTGTACTTGCCGCCGACCTCGTCGCCGGTACCGGCGCGGAGATCGTCGGGGTGCTGGGCGATGCCGTCGATCGCGGAGCGGGTGTTCAGCAGGGGGCCCACCCGCAGGCCGACGTGGGCGCCGGTCACGGACTGCCTGCCGTTGTTGATCACGGTGCCGGACACGGTGAGCGTGTCGTCCTCGGTGGGCGCGCTGGGCGTCAGTGAGTCCAACGCCACGGACACCGAGTCCGCCGGCGCTGCCTGGGCGGGCTCGGCCGCGGTCAGCTGGAGCAGTCCGGCCAGCAGCGGTGCGCCCGCCAGCAGCGCTCCGGCGCGCCGCAGTCGGCGGCGGGCAGGAGAGGCACTGGGCCCCTGGATTTCAGCCGCGTCGGCCACGCGCTAGCCCGTCCCTCGTCGTCGTGATCAGTGGTCGTCGGAATGTGCGTCCCCGCATGGTAACGATGACCGCAGAGGCTGAGTGCCACGGACCGTTCCTCAAGATCGCCACGGAGCGGCTGCCTGCCCTCTATATCCATTAAGGAACGGAGAGCCGGTGTCTGCCGCTAGAGGAGCCCTTGTGGGGGTATGGCCGGGAGCCTCCGCGCCGGTCAAACGGGTGCGGTCCCGGGCGGCCGGGCCACGTACCCTCTTCTGTTGTGCCGAACCCCAACGATGACAATCCCGCTGCCCTCAGCCAGGTGCAGCAGCGCGCGGTGAGCGAGCTGCTGCGGGTGGCCCCCGTCGCCGACGACCTCGCCCGCCGTTTCAAGGAGGCCGGGTTCTCACTCGCCCTGGTCGGCGGCTCGGTCCGGGACGCGCTGCTCGGCCGGCTCGGGAACGACCTGGACTTCACGACCGACGCGCGCCCCGAGGACGTGCTGCGGATCGTCCGGCCCTGGGCGGACGCCGTCTGGGAGGTCGGGATCGCCTTCGGCACGGTGGGCGCCCAGAAGGACGGCTACCAGATCGAGGTCACCACCTACCGCTCCGAAGCGTACGACCGCACCTCCCGCAAGCCGGAGGTGTCGTACGGCGACTCCATCGACGAGGACCTGGTCCGGCGCGACTTCACGGTCAACGCTATGGCCGTGGCCCTGCCGGAGAAGGAGTTCATCGATCCGCACGGCGGTCTGGAGGACCTCGCGGCACGGGTGCTGCGTACGCCCGGCACGCCGGAGGAGTCCTTCTCCGACGATCCGCTGCGCATGATGCGGGCCGCCCGGTTCGCAGCCCAGCTCGACTTCGAGGTGGACCCGGCGGTCGTCACCGCGATGACCGAGATGTCCGCGCGGATCGAGATCGTGTCGGCCGAGCGGGTCCGGGACGAGCTGAACAAGCTGCTGCTCTCCGCGCACCCTCGCAAGGGCCTCACCCTGCTCGTCGACACCGGGCTCGCCGCCCATGTGCTGCCCGAGCTGCCGGCGCTGCGGCTGGAGCGTGACGAGCACCACCGCCACAAGGACGTCTACGACCACTCGCTGATCGTGCTGGAGCAGGCGATCGACCTGGAGGACAGCGGACCGGACCTCACCCTCCGGCTCGCCGCGCTGCTGCACGACATCGGCAAGCCCCGGACGCGGCGCTTCGAGCAGGATGGCCGGGTCTCCTTCCACCACCACGAGGTGGTCGGCGCCAAGATGACCAAGAAGCGCATGACGGCCCTGAAGTACTCCAACGACCTGGTGAAGGATGTCTCCCGCCTGGTCGAGCTGCACCTGCGCTTCCACGGCTACGGCACCGGGGAGTGGACGGACTCCGCGGTCCGGCGCTACGTCCGCGACGCGGGCCCGCTGCTGGACCGGCTGCACAAGCTGACCCGCTCCGACTGCACCACCCGGAACAAGCGCAAGGCGGCCACGCTGTCCCGCGCCTATGACGGGCTGGAGGCGCGCATCGCCGAGCTGCAGGAGAAGGAGGAGCTGGACTCCATCCGCCCCGACCTCGACGGCAACGAGATCATGACGATCCTCGGCGTCGGACCGGGCCCGGTCATCGGCCAGGCGTACAAGCACATGCTGGAGCTGCGCCTGGAGAACGGCCCGATGGAGCACGACGCCGCGGTCGCGGCCCTCAAGGAGTGGTGGGCGCAGCAGCAGAGCTGAATGCTTGCGAGTCGTGTTTCACGTGAAACATGACTCAGTGACGGGGCGGTGTTTCACGTGAAACACCGCCCCTCTCGCTGTTCCGGCACCATTCGAAGCTGCCCATGGCCACGGCGACGGCGGCATAGAGCAGCGCCACGAGGATCACCAGCAGTGCCGAGCGGCCATCCGGGGGGAGCATCAGGGCAGCCACCCCGGCGGCGCCGACGAAGGCGACGTTGAAGAGGACGTCGTAGACGGAGAAGACCCGGCCCCGGTAACCGTCCTCGACCGATGCCTGGACGATCGTGTCTGTCGCGATCTTGGCGCCCTGGGTGACCAGCCCCAGCAGGAAGGCCGCGATCAGCAGCGGCACCGTGGCGAACGGAAGCCCGAGCGCCGGCACCAGGAGGGCGGCGGCGCCCGCACAGACCGCGATCCACCGCCCGGCACCCAGCCGTCCCGCGCTCCAGGGCGTCGCCACGGCCGCCGCGAAGAACCCCGCGCCGGAGACCCCCAGAACCAGGCCCAGCAGTCGGAGCCCTTCCTCAGGGGTGCGGGAGAGACCGTAGCGGCACAGCATGAGCAGCAGGACCAGCAGCGCGCCGTAGCAGAAGCGCATGCACGTCATCGCCGCCAGCGCCCAGACGGCTTCCCTGCGCCGGGGCTCGCCCAGGTACCGCATGGCGGCCAGGAGACCGCGTGCCGTGTCGGTCAGGACGGTGCGCAGCCGGGGCAGCACCGGAGGCCGGTCGGGGCCGAGCAGGGCGGGGGCGATGGTCAGGGCGGTCAGGCCCGCGCCCAGATACAGCAGGGCGCCGAGCAGCACCACCGCCGCGTCCGAGTCCGCCGCGACGAACCGTACGCCGAAGGCCAGGGCCGCGCCGAGGGTCGCGGCCAGCGTTCCGGCGGTCGGGGAGAGGGAGTTGGCCAGCACCAGGCGCTCGGTGCCGACCACGCGGGGAAGTGCCGCCGAGAGGCCCGCGAGGACGAACCGGTTGACGGCCGTGACGCACAGCGCGGAGGCGTAGAACAGCCAGTCCGGCGCGTGCACGGCCATCAGTACGGCGGTGGCGCCGGCCAGCAGGGCGCGCAGCACATTGCCGTGGACGAAGACCTGACGCCGGCGCCAGCGGTCCAGCAGCACTCCCGCGAAGGGGCCGACCAGCGAGTAGGGCAGCAGCAGCACCGCCATCGCGGAGGCGATCGCCGGGGCCGAGGTCTGCTTCTCGGGGGAGAAGACGACGTAGGAGGCCAGGGCGATCTGATAGACGCCGTCCGAGCCCTGGGAGAGCAGGCGGACGTACAGCAGGCGCCGGAAGTCCCGTTCGCGCAGCAGCAGGCGCAGATCACGGACGACGGGCATGGGCACAGCCTCACATATGCGGAGGGTCCCCGGGGTCGGCAGACCCCGGGGACCCTCACAGCCCTGGCAGGAGCGTTGTCGTGCGAGCGGCGCCTAGTGCTCGACGTCGCCGCGGATGAACTTCTCGACGTTCTCGCGGGCCTCGTCGTCGAAGTACTGGACCGGCGGGGACTTCATGAAGTACGAGGACGCCGACAGGATCGGGCCGCCCACACCCCGGTCCTTGGCGATCTTCGCGGCACGGAGGGCGTCGATGATGACACCGGCGGAGTTCGGGGAGTCCCAGACCTCCAGCTTGTACTCCAGGTTCAGCGGGACGTCGCCGAACGCACGGCCCTCCAGGCGGACGTAGGCCCACTTGCGGTCGTCCAGCCAGGCCACGTAGTCGGACGGGCCGATGTGGACGTTCTTCTCGCCGAGGTCCCGGTCGGGGATCTGCGAGGTGACGGCCTGCGTCTTGGAGATCTTCTTGGACTCCAGGCGCTCGCGCTCGAGCATGTTCTTGAAGTCCATGTTGCCGCCGACGTTGAGCTGCATCGTGCGGTCCAGGATCACACCGCGGTCCTCGAACAGCTTCGCCATGACGCGGTGCGTGATGGTGGCGCCGACCTGGGACTTGATGTCGTCACCGACGATCGGCACGCCGGCCTCGGTGAACTTGTCCGCCCACTCCTTGGTGCCGGCGATGAAGACCGGGAGGGCGTTGACGAAGGCGACCTTGGCGTCGATGGCGCACTGGGCGTAGTACTTCGCCGCGTCCTCGGAGCCCACGGGGAGGTAGCAGACCAGGACGTCGACCTGCTTGTCCTTCAGGGTCTGGACGATGTCGACCGGCTCGGCGTCCGACTCCTCGATGGTCTCGCGGTAGTACTTGCCGAGACCGTCGAGGGTGTGGCCGCGCTGGACCGTGATCCCGCTGGAGGGCACGTCGCAGATCTTGATGGTGTTGTTCTCGGAGGCGCCGATGGCGTCCGCGAGGTCGAGGCCGACCTTCTTGGCGTCCACGTCGAAGGCGGCGACGAACTCGATGTCCCGCACGTGGTAGTCACCGAACTGCACGTGCATCAGGCCGGGTACCTTGGCCGCCGGGTCGGCGTCCTTGTAGTACTCGACTCCCTGCACCAGCGACGCGGCGCAGTTGCCGACACCGACGATGGCTACGCGAACCGAACCCATTCCGGTTGCTCCCTGTGTGTACGAGTGAGGCCCTGGCGGGCCGTCACGTGGCGGTGTCGCCGGGCGTATCCGTCCCCGGAAGATCCCTGGGACGGGGCAGGCCGCCCGTCGATCCAGATGTGGTGTCCTGCTGAGCGGACCCGCCGGACTCGGGACCCTTCAGGTCCCGCCCGGCCCGCTCACTCTCGATCAGCTCGTTCAGCCAGCGCACTTCGCGCTCCACGGACTCCATTCCGTGGCGCTGGAGCTCGAGCGTGTAGTCGTCGAGGCGCTCCCGCGTGCGTGCCAGGGAGGCGCGCATCTTCTCCAGGCGCTCCTCCAGCCGGCTGCGCCGGCCCTCCAGCACACGCATGCGCACATCACGCGAGGTCTGCCCGAAGAAGGCGAACCGGGCGGCGAAGTGCTCGTCCTCGTATGTGTCGGGGCCGGTCTGCGACAGGAGTTCCTCGAAGTGCTCCTTACCTTCGGCCGTCAGCCGGTAGACGATCTTGGCGCGGCGTCCGGTGAGAGGGGCGGCCAGAGCGTCTTCATGGGTGTTCCCCGGTTCCTCGATCAACCAGCCGTTGGTGACCAGCGTCTTGAGGCAGGGGTAGAGCGTCCCGTAGCTGAACGCCCGGAACACACCCAGGGACGTGTTGAGTCGCTTGCGCAGCTCATAGCCGTGCATCGGCGACTCGCGCAGCAGCCCGAGCACGGCGAACTCAAGGATGCCGGAACGACGGCTCATGATCGCCTCCTCTCGGCACACAGCGCTTTTATCTCGCTCTGATGTATCGACTCGATACATCACGACGATAGAACGCGCCCCGGCATGCGACAAGGGGGACGGTGGTGAACGGGATCACATCACCGATTCGTACGAGGCAAGTTGCCTGTTTTGGGGTGAACTTCGGGGCTCGGAGGGTTTTGGCGGTGCGTAGTCTGTGCGGCATGCACAACACCGGGAACCAAGGGGCGCTTGGGGAGCGTCGTGATCCTCGGTGCAGTACGGGTGAATGCAGCAACGACCGCATCCGTACTTCGGGGGGACCGGAAACCAGCCGCTGTTTCCAGGCGCGCACGGATGCGCCTGCCCGAGGAGTAATCGTTCGATGAGCGAGCACCGTCGCAAACCGCCGCAGCCGCAGGGAGGCGGACGGGCGGCCCGACGCGGCCAGCCCGGCCCGTCCTCCGGCCGTCCCGCGGCACCGCGAGGCGCCAACGGGGCCTCCGACCACTCCTATGGGTCTCATTCCCAGGGACCGGACGCCTATGGCTCTGGGGGTGATGGGCGTGAGTACGGCAGCCGTGCCGAGGCGCGCCGTGCCGCCCAGAGAGGCGGCGGCCGCCGCCGGGGCGCCGACGGCGCCCCCTCGGGCCGCGGCCGGGGCCATGACCAAGGACCACCCGGCAAGCCCCGGTTCATCGACTACCCCCGCGCGGGCAAGTACGGCTGGCGTCGCTGGGTGCCTTCATGGCGCCTGGTCACCGGCCTGGGCATCGGGTTCGTGGGCAGCCTGGTCGTCATGGCCGGCGTGGGCTACGCCCTGGTCAGCATCCCGAACGAGAACGCTGCGGCCGAGTCGCAGAACAACGTCTACTACTGGGGTGACGGAACCCAGATGGTGGCCACGGGCACCGGGGTGAACCGGCAGAACCTCACGATCGATAAGATCCCCAAGGCCATGCAGTACGCGGTGATCTCCGCGGAGAACAAGAGCTTCTACCAGGACTCCGGCGTGGACCCCATGGGTATCGCGCGGGCGCTGGCCAACATGGCGCGCGGCGGTCAGACCCAGGGTGGCTCCACGATCACCCAGCAGTTCGTCAAGAACACCTACCTGAGCCAGGACCAGACGCTCACCCGTAAGTTCACGGAGATGTTCATCTCCCTGAAAGTGGGCACGAAGCTCGACAAGAACGACATCATGCGGGGTTACCTGAACACCTCGTACTACGGGCGTGGTGCCTACGGCATCCAGGCGGCCGCGCAGACGTACTACGGCAAGGACGCCGAGCACCTCACGCCCAGCGAGTGTGCCGTTCTGGCGGCCCTGCTGAAGGGGCCGACGTACTACGACCCGGCGGGCAACGCGGATCTCGACAAGAGTGCCACCGAAGAAGCGAACCGGGCCCGTTCCGAGGGGCGCTGGCGCTGGATTCTCGGCGAGATGCACAAGGACAACCACCTCAACGACGCCGACTACCAGACCGCGATCAGCAAGTACCCCGTGCCGCAGGGCCGCAAGGCGACCAGGGGCATGAACGGCCAGGTCAGCTACATGGTCGACACGGCGAAGAAGTACGTCCTGAACCACTCCACCATCACGGAGGCGCAGTTCGACAAGGGCGGCTACCAGATCTACACGACCTTCCAGAAGTCCAAGGTCGACGCCCTGACCGCGGCGGTGAAGAAGATCCAGAAGTCGCGGCTGAAGCCCGAGACCAAGGAGAAGGACAAGTACGTCCAGTTCGGCGCGGCCTCGGTGGTGCCCAACGACGGCGCGATCGTCGCCCTCTACGGCGGCGACGGCTACGAGAACGGCCACTTCACCAACAACGCCGACACCTCCGGTGTCCCCGTGGGATCGACGTGGAAGCCGTACGTGCTGGCCGCGGCCATGCAGGACGGCACGTACAACTCAGGCGGTGAGGGCATCTCACCGATGAGCAAGTACAACGGCAACGACCACCTCAAGGTCCGCCGGCCCGACGGCTCGTACTACCTGAACAAGGACAACTCGTTCTTCTTCCAGGCCAACGAGAGCAACCACCCCTGGGGCTACATCACTCTGCGCAAGGCGATGGAGCAGTCGATCAACACGCCGTTCGTGCAGCTCGGTGTCGATGTCGGCATGTCGAAGGTCCGGGACATGGCCCGTTCGACCGGCATCCTGGAAGGCAGCATGGCCAAGGATCTGAACCCGTCCTTCGCCATCGGTACCTCCACTCCCAGCGCGATCCGCATGGCGGACTCGTACGCGACGTTCGCCGCGTCCGGCAAGCAGGCGGATCCCTACTCCGTCACCATGGTCAAGAAGGACGGCCAGGAGATGCCTGGCTTCACCAAGCCGAAGTCCAAGCAGGTGATGAACTCCAGCATCGCCAACAACGTCACCGACGTCCTGGAGAACGTGATCCAGAACGGCACGGGAAAGAACGCCAAGGCGCTGGGCCGCACGGCCGCCGGCAAGACCGGTACCACCGACGAGAACAAGTCGGCCTGGTTCGTCGGCTACACCCAGCAGCTCTCGACCTCGGTGGCGATGTTCCGTGAGAACCCCAAGGATCACCGTCTGCTGTCGATGAACGGTACGGCGGGCACGGACTCCATCCACGGTGGTGACATCCCGACGTCGGTGTGGACCGAGTACATGATGGCCGCGCTGCAGGGCAAGAACGACCCCGGCTTCCCGGACCCGATCAAGGTCGGCAAGATCCACAACGAGGTCGGCGCTCCCACGCCGACCCCGAAGCCGAGCATCACGGCCACCCCGACGCCGACCGAGTCGTCGAGCCCGTCGCCGAGCGAGTCGACGACCTCGCCCTCGCCCAGCGAGAGTGAGACCTGCCGGTTCTTCTGCAACGACAACGGTGGTACCGGACCCGGTGGTGCCGATGGCGGGACCAGCGCCTCACCGACCGACTCGACCTCACCCGGGACCGGTGGTGTCAGGGGTAATGGCAATGCCGGGGCCAACGGGAACGACGGCGGCGGATTGTTCGGAGGCCAGGCAGGCCAGTAGGGCCACCTGCCCGATTGGCGTTCCTTTCGACCGTCGTGGGTGTTTCACGTGAAACAAGGGCCGTCGCACCGACCAGGTGCGGCGGCCCTCGGCCTTTTCCCGAGCGAGTACGGCAGGATGTGCCCCATGCCCAGTGCAGAGACGACGCCCGCGCGCGTGCGTGAACCGGAGACGGTACGACCGACGCGGGAGGACGAGATCGCCGCGGCCGGCAGCGAGCTGATCGGCGGGCCCCTCGGGCGACGCGCCCTGACCGGGACGTCCTGGTGGACGCCGGTCCGGGTCGTCGTGCTCGTGGCGATCGGCATGTTCGCCCTCGGGCTCGTCCAGAAGGCTCCCTGCTACGACGGCGCCTGGTTCTTCGGGGCCAGCTCCCAGTACACGCACGCCTGCTACTCGGACATCCCCCACCTCTACCAGGGGCGTGGCTTCGCCGACGGGCTGGTGCCGTACTTCGACAAGCTTCCCGGCGACATGGACTACCTCGAGTACCCGGTACTGACGGGCGTGTTCATGGAGGTCGCTTCCTGGCTCACGCCGGGCAGCGGCGGTATCCAGCGGCAGGAGCAGTGGTACTGGTTCGTCAACGCCGGAATGCTGATGGTCTGTGCGGCCGTCATCGCCGTCTGCGTCAGCCGTACCCACCGCCGCCGCCCCTGGGACGGCCTGCTGCTCGCTCTGGCGCCGGCCTTCGCGCTGACCGCCACCATCAACTGGGACCTCCTGGCGGTGGCCCTGACGGCCGCTGCGATGCTGATGTGGTCCCGTGGCCGGGCCGTCGCCTTCGGCGTGCTCCTGGGCCTCGCCACGGCCGCCAAGCTCTATCCCCTCGTCCTGCTCGGCCCCCTGCTGGTGCTGTGCTGGCGGGCGGGCAAGTGGCGGGAGTTCTTCCAGGCCGTCGGCGGCGCGGCGGGCGCGTGGCTCGTGGTGAACGTGCCGGTGATGCTGTTCGCCTTCGAGGGCTGGTCGAAGTTCTACACGTTCAGCCACGACCGGGGCATCGACTTCGGCTCGTTCTGGCTGATCTGGTCCCAGAACTCCAGCAACCCGCCCAGCATCGACTTCGTGAACACCACCGCCAGCGCCCTGGTGGTGCTGTCGTTCCTCGGCATCGCGGCGCTGACGTTCACCGCGCCGCGCCGGCCGCGCTTCGCCCAGCTGGCCTTCCTGATGGTGGCGGCCTTCATCCTCACCAACAAGGTCTACTCCCCCCAGTACGTGCTGTGGCTGGTGCCGCTGGCGGTCCTCGCCCGGCCCAAGTGGCGGGACTTCCTGATCTGGCAGGCGTGCGAGGTGGCGTACTTCCTCGGTATCTGGTTCTACCTCGCCTACACGACCAGTGGAGACGCCCACAAGGGTCTGCCCACCGAGGGCTACCACTGGGCGATCGCCCTGCATCTGCTCGGCACCCTGTACCTGTGCGCGGTCGTCGTGCGCGACATCCTCCGCCCGGAGCGGGACGTGGTGCGCCGGGCCGGGGACGACGACCCGTCGGGGGGTGTACTCGACGGCGCGGCCGACCACTTCGTCCTGCGCGGGCTCCGGCACCCGGAGCACGAGGAGCCGGATGAGCCGTCGCGGACGGACTGGGGCGGCCCGGAACCCCTGCCCATGGACGGTCGTTCGCTCTGAGCGAACATGCCCCGCGGGCATGAGAAAGGCCGTGCACGAGATTGAGAAAGGCCGTGCACGAGATTCCGTGCACGGCCTTCGGCGTCGGTTCGGGACCGGCTCAGCGGCCCTAGCGGTCCACGATCCGGTCGAACGTCGTGGTGGTGTGCCGCAGATGGGCCACCAGCTCGTCACCGACCTGCGGCTCGGGAGCGTCGGAGGGGACGAACAGGATCGACACCTGCATGTGCGGCGGCTCCGCGAACCAGCGCTGCTTGCCGCCCCAGACGAACGGCGCGAGGTTCCGGTTCACCGTGGCGAGGCCGGCTCGTGCCACGCCCTTGGCGCGCGGCATGACGCCGTGCAGGGCCTTCGGGGCCTCCAGGCCCACGCCGTGCGACGTACCGCCCGCCACGACCACCAGGTAGCCGTCCGAGGCCGCCTTCTGCTGCCGGTAGCCGAAGCGGTCGCCCTTGGTCACCTTCGTGACGTCCAGGACGGCGCCGCGGTACTCGGTGGCGTCGTGGTCGCCCAGCCACAGCCGGGTGCCGATCCGCGCGCGGAAGCGGGTCTGCGGGAACTGCTGCTGGAGCCGGATCAGTTCATCCGCCTTGAGATGGCTGACGAACATCGTGTGCAGCGGCAGCCGGGCCGCGCGCAGCCGGTCCATCCACCCGATGACCTCCTCGACGGCGTCCGAGCCGTCGGTGCGGTCCAGCGGCAGGTGGATGGCGAAGCCCTCCAGGCGGACGTTCTCTATGGCCTGGTGAAGCTGAGGCAGGTCCTGCTCGCTGATGCCGTGCCGCTTCATGGAGGACATGACCTCGATGACGACACGGGCACCCACCAGGCCGTACACCCCGTCGACCGACGACACCGAGCGCACCACCCGGTCCGGCAGCGGCACCGGCTCCTCGCCACGCCGGTACGGCGTCAGCACGAGCAGGTCGCCGCTGAACCAGTCCTTGATGCGTGCGGCCTCGTAGGTGGTGCCGACGGCCAGCATGTCGGAGCCCAGGCGGGTTGCCTCCTCCGCGAGCCGTTCGTGACCGAAGCCGTAGCCGTTGCCCTTGCAGACCGGGACGAGTCCCGGGAACTGCTCCTGCACGTGCTTGTGGTGCGCACGCCAGCGCGCGGTGTCGACGTAGAGCGTGAGCGCCATGGCCGGACCCGGAACCTTTCTCGTGGCTGCGGTGGATTCAGAGGGACGTCCCCGAGGGGGTGCACGGGGACGGGTGACGGTGAAGCCTTGTGAAGGCTATGGAACCAGAAGGCGGCACGGTCGGCCGCCCGCCGCTCAGCGTCGCGACATGTAGATGTCGAGCGCCTTGTGCAGCAGCTTGTTCAGCGGGAAGTCCCACTCGCCGAGGTACTCGGCCGCCTGGCCGCCGGTGCCGACCTTGAACTGGATCAGGCCGAACAGGTGGTCCGTCTCGTCCAGCGAGTCGGAGATGCCGCGCAGGTCGTAGACGGTGGCGCCGAGCGCGTAGGCGTCGCGCAGCATCCGCCACTGCATGGCATTGGAGGGGCGGACCTCACGGCCGATGTTGTCGGAGGCGCCGTAGGAGTACCAGACGTGACCGCCGACGATCAGCATGGTGGCCGCCGACAGGTTCACGCCGTTGTGCCGGGCGAAGTACAGCCGCATCCGGTTGGGGTCCTCGGTGTTGAGGGCCGTCCACATGCGCTGGAAGTACGACAGGGGGCGCGGCCGGAAGTGGTCGCGGACCGCGGTGATCTCGTACAGCCGCTGCCACTCCTCCAGGTCCTGGTAACCGCCCTGGACGACCTCGACGCCGGCCTTCTCGGCCTTCTTGATGTTGCGGCGCCAGAGCTGGTTGAACTGCTTGTGGACCTCTTCCAGCGAGCGGTTGGCCAGCGGGACCTGGAAGATGTAGCGCGGCTGGACGTCGCCGAAGCCGGCGCCGCCGTCCTCGCCCTGCTGCCAGCCCATGCGGCGCAGCTTGTCGGCCACCTCGAAGGCGCGCGGCTCGATGAAGTCGGCCTCCATGTCGCGCAGCCGCTTCACGTCCGGGCTCTGGATGCCCTTCTTGATGGTCTCCGCGTTCCAGCGGCGGATGATCACCGGCGGGCCCATCTTGACCGAGAACGCGCCCTGCTGCTTGAGGTGCGCCAGCATCGGCTGGAGCCAGTCCTCCAGGTTCGGCGAGAACCAGTTGATGACCGGGCCCTCGGGAAGATAGGCGAGGTAGCGCTTGATCTTGGGGAGCTGGCGGTAGAGGACCAGACCGGCGCCGACCATCTCACCGGTGCGCTCGTCGAACCAGCCGAGGTTCTCCGAACGCCACTCCGCCTTCACGTCGGCCCATGCGGGGACCTGCATGTGACTGGCCGACGGCAGGCTCTGGATGTATGCCAGATGCTGCTCGCGGCTGATGGTCCTCAGGGTCAGACTCATGTCGGGGCGCTCCTCGGGCTGGTGTGTCCCCATGGGATCAGGGGCTCCGGCTCTCGCGCCGAAGCCTACTGCGCCCTGCGAGCGCCCCGAATGGGGCGTACGGCACCGGTGTTCCGGCCCGCTCGCGGACCGGAACATTCCGGGTGCTCGTGATGCCGTCCGGACGGGCGGCCGGGTGGGGTCAGCTGCCGATGAGACCGCCGAACAGACCGCCGTTGGCCATGCCGATGAGGAAGCCGACCCCGGAGGCGCCGAGCCCGACGACCAGGCCGAAGCGCTCCCGGGTGGTGATCGAGATCCACTGGCCGTAGGCGCCGGTGATCATGCCGATCAGGCCGGCCCAGGAGGCCACCAGGTGGAGGCCGTCGATGAAGCAGGTGACGAAGGCCAGCACACCCAGGACGAGGGTCACCACCGTCAGGGTGTCCTGGAGGGGATGGGGCTTTCCGTCACTGGCGAAGAGGGAGCCGGCGGTGGTCGGTCGCAATGCCTGGGTCATGAGGCACCTCCTGCGGATCGCGGCGCACTGTAGCGCCCTACACACCCGATGTGTACAGATTGCGGGCTCCCCGGGCCGGATTTCAACCGGAAGCGGGTGGGCGGGTAGTCTGTAACGTCTGCACCGGTGTCTGCCCTGGCCCGTGGCGGCCCACTGTGGACGGTTCCTCGCGGAACCTCCGGTTGTCAGTGGCGGCCGATACCGTTGCTCACGCATCACGACCCTCCTGCCACGGAACGACCGTGGCCGCTGAGTCCAAAGGAGGTGGGTTCCACATGCGTCACTACGAGGTGATGGTCATCCTCGACCCCGATCTCGAGGAGCGTTCTGTCTCCCCGCTGATCGAGAACTTCCTCTCTGTCGTCCGCGATGGCGGCGGCAAGGTGGAAAAGGTCGACACCTGGGGCCGTCGTCGTCTCTCGTACGAGATCAAGAAGAAGCCTGAGGGCATCTACTCGGTCATCGACCTGCAGGCCGAGCCTGCGGTCGTCAAGGAGCTCGACCGCCAGATGAACCTGAACGAGTCGGTCCTCCGGACCAAGGTCCTCCGCCCCGAGATGCACTGAGCTTTTCCGCTCAGCTGATCTCGGGATTCGAGTAGCAGCAACCAAGCAGCCAGAGCAATCCCGCCGAGAGGTTCCCCATGGCAGGCGAGACCGTCATCACGGTCGTCGGCAATCTTGTCGACGACCCCGAGCTGCGCTTCACCCCTTCCGGTGCGGCGGTCGCAAAGTTCCGCGTCGCGTCCACTCCCCGCACCTTCGACCGTCAGACCAATGAGTGGAAGGACGGCGAGAGCCTGTTCCTGACCTGCTCGGTCTGGCGTCAGGCGGCGGAGAACGTCGCGGAGTCGCTCCAGCGAGGCATGCGCGTCATCGTGCAGGGCCGGCTGAAGCAGCGGTCGTACGAGGACCGCGAGGGTGTCAAGCGCACGGTCTACGAGCTGGACGTCGAGGAAGTCGGCCCCAGCCTGCGCAGCGCGACGGCGAAGGTCACCAAGACCTCCGGCGGCGCCCGCAGCGGCCAGGGCGGTTACGCCGGCGGTGGCAACCAGGGCCAGGGTGGTGGCGGCTGGGGCGGTGGCTCCGGCGGCGGCAACCAGGGCGGTTCCCAGGCCGACGACCCCTGGGCTTCCGGCGCTCCCGCCGGTGGCAACCAGGGTGGCGGCGGCTGGGGCGGCGGTTCCGGCTCCGGCGGCGGTGGCGGCTACTCGGACGAGCCCCCCTTCTAAGGGCTCGCATCCCACTTCTTGATCACACAGGAGAAACACCATGGCGAAGCCGCCTGTGCGCAAGCCTAAGAAGAAGGTCTGCGCTTTCTGCAAGGACAAGGTCACGTACGTGGACTACAAGGACACGAACATGCTGCGGAAGTTCATTTCCGACCGCGGCAAGATCCGTGCCCGCCGCGTGACCGGCAACTGCACGCAGCACCAGCGTGACGTCGCCACGGCCGTCAAGAACAGCCGTGAGATGGCGCTGCTGCCCTACACGTCCACCGCGCGCTAAGGAAGGGTGACTTACACATGAAGATCATCCTCACCCACGAGGTCTCCGGCCTCGGTGCCGCCGGCGACGTCGTCGACGTCAAGGACGGGTACGCCCGCAACTACCTGATCCCGCGGAAGTTCGCTATCCGCTGGACCAAGGGTGGCGAGCAGGACGTGGCGCAGATCCGCCGCGCCCGCAAGATCCACGAGATCCAGACCATCGAGCAGGCCAACCAGATCAAGGGCCAGCTCGAGGGTGTCAAGGTCCGTCTGGCCGTCCGCTCCGGCGACGCCGGTCGTCTCTTCGGTTCCGTCACCCCGGCCGACATCGCTTCCGCGATCAAGGCTTCCGGTGGCCCCGAGGTCGACAAGCGCCGCATCGAGCTGACCGGTCCGATCAAGACCCTGGGCGCCTACGAGACGTCCGTGCGTCTGCACCCCGAGGTTGCCGCCAAGGTGACCCTCGAGGTCGTCGCGGCCTGATCGCCGTGATCGCTCGGCTCGTTTGAGCTGATGAGGGGCCGCATCCTTTCGAGGATGCGGCCCCTTTCGCATGTGGTCAGGGCCTGATGGGGTGGACTCCACGGCACGTTTCACGTGAAACGGTCAGCGGGTCGCGCCCGTCACGATCCAGCGGCCGGAACGGGCCCGCAGCCAGAGGGTCACCATCCGGACCGTCATCATCAGCGTCATGGCCGCCCAGATCGCGGTGAGGCCGCCGCCCAGCGTGGGCACGAGCAGCGCGACCGGGGTGAAGACCGCCAGGGTGACCACCATGGCCCAGGCCAGGTAAGGCCCGTCACCGGCGCCCATCAGTACCCCGTCCAGTACGAAGACGATGCCGCAGATGGGCTGGGACAGGGCAACCACCAGGAGCGCCGGCAGTGCCACGTCCTTGACCCCGGCGTCACTGGTGAACAGTGGCAGGAACAGCGGCCGTGCGGCGACGACGACCAGCCCGAGGACCACGCCGGTGGCGATCCCCCACTGCACCATGCGGCGGCAGGCCGCGCGGGCGCCGGGTGCGTCGTCGGCGCCGAGGTAGCGGCCGATGATCGCCTGTCCGGCGATGGCGATCGCGTCCAGGGCGAAGGCCAGCAGGCTCCACAGGGACAGCACGATCTGGTGGGCGGCGATGTCGGCGTCCCCGAGCCGGGCCGCCATCGCAGTGGCGATCATGAGGATGGCCCGCAGGGACAGGGTGCGGACGAGCAGGGGTACGCCCGCCTGCGCCGAGGCTCGGATACCGGCGAGGTCGGGACGCAGGGACGCCCCGTGGCGCCGCGCACCCCGGACGACCACCCACAGATAGACGACGGCCATGCCGCACTGGGCGATCACGGTGCCCCAGGCGGAACCGGCGATGCCCAGTCCCGCGCCGTAGACGAGTACGGCGTTGAGGGCGGCGTTGGCGATGAAGCCACCGATCGCCACGTAGAGCGGGGTCCTGGTGTTCTGGAGTCCGCGCAGCACGCCGGTGGCGGCCAGGACGGCCAGCATGGCCGGGATACCGAGGGCGGAGATGCGCAGATAGGTGGTGGCGTAGGGCGCCGCGGTGGGGGAGGCGCCGAAGAGGTCCACGATGCCGGGTGCGAGGGGCAGGACGACGGCGATGACGGCGGCCCCGATGAGCAGGGCCAGCCAGATGCCGTCCATCCCCTGACGGATCGCGGCCCGCAGATCGTTCGCGCCGACCCGGCGGGCGACCGCCGCCGTGGTGGCATAGGCGAGGAAGACGAAGATGCTCACCGCGGTGGTGAGGAGCGCGGAGGCGACGCCGAGACCGGCGAGCTGGGCGGTGCCGAGATGGCCGACGATCGCACTGTCGGCCATGACGAAGAGTGGCTCGGCGACCAGGGCGCCGAAGGCCGGCACGGCGAGTGCCACGATCTCCCGGTCATGGCGCCGCCGAGTGGCCTTGGGGATCGCGGGAGCCTGTGTCATGCGCACCAATCTAATCGTCCACAGGTAAGAGATGCAATCGCCTTGTGACCCTTACTCTCCTTTCCAAGGGGCAAGGTTTCGCGCGCCGTTCGAGGTGATCTTGGTCCGACTGGGAAAGTTTTTCTTCTGCACAGCCGGTGGACGGTAAAGACGCAGGTCAGTGCCGCCATGTTCAGGAGGGCGAGGTCTTGTTCACAGGGCTGTCCACCGGGTCGTGCACAGGTTTCGGGGAGTTCTCCACAGCATATGGACCGTCGTCCACATGGCCTGTGGATAACCAGATTGGCTGACGGTGCCGGGGGGCCTACCGTGGTCCGGCGCCCGCTCCCTCTACCGGCCGTGGAAACGTCACATATCCGACGCGCCGGAACCGGAGTTGGGCTTCTCATTTTGTCAGTGCCGTGCCGTAGAACAGAGGGCATGGCGAGGTCCGCTCCGGCGGACGGGAGGAGGTGGCTCGGTGAGCATTTCCGAGCCCTTGGACGATCCGTGGGCCGACAGCGGTCCCAGCGATCGTCTCCCCGCCTCCCGACGCCGCGGTGACTCCGGTCGTGGCGGGCGTGACGAGCAGCACGAGCGCGGCCGTGAGAGCGGCGGCTGGGAAGGCGGGGGTTCCGCCTTCGAGCGGGTGCCGCCGCAGGACCTGGACGCCGAGCAGTCCGTGCTGGGCGGCATGCTGCTGTCCAAGGACGCCATCGCCGACGTGGTCGAGATCCTCAAGGGCCATGACTTCTACAAGCCGGCGCACGAGACGATCTACACCGCGATCCTCGACATCTACGCCAAGGGCGAGCCGGCGGACCCCATCACCATCGCGGCCGAGCTCACCAAGCGCGGCGAGATCAACAAGGTGGGCGGCGCGGCCTATCTGCACACCCTCGTCCAGACGGTGCCGACCGCGGCCAACGCCGAGTACTACGCGGAGATCGTCCACGAGCGTGCCGTCCTGCGCCGCCTGGTGGAGGCGGGTACCCGCATCACGCAGATGGGGTACGCGGCCGACGGCGACGTCGACGAGATCGTCAACAGCGCCCAGGCCGAGATCTACGCGGTCACCGAGCAGCGCACCAGCGAGGACTACCTGCCGCTCGGCGACATCATGGAGGGCGCCCTCGACGAGATCGAGGCGATCGGCTCGCGCAGTGGCGAGATGACCGGTGTGCCCACCGGGTTCACCGACTTCGACTCGCTGACCAATGGCCTGCACCCCGGCCAGATGATCGTCATCGCCGCCCGCCCGGCCATGGGAAAGTCGACGCTCGCGCTGGACTTCGCGCGGGCCGCGTCGATCAAGCACAACCTGCCGAGCGTGGTCTTCTCCCTCGAAATGGGCCGCAACGAGATCGCCATGCGTCTGCTGTCCGCCGAGGCCCGCGTCGCCCTGCACCACATGCGCTCCGGCACGATGACCGACGAGGACTGGACGCGGCTGGCCCGCCGGATGCCGGACGTGTCGGCCGCGCCGCTCTACATCGACGACTCCCCGAACCTGTCGATGATGGAGATCCGGGCGAAGTGCCGTCGGCTCAAGCAGCGCAACGACCTGAAGCTGGTCGTCATCGACTACCTCCAGCTCATGCAGTCCGGTGGCTCCAAGCGGGCGGAAAGCCGCCAGCAGGAGGTCTCGGACATGTCCCGTAACCTCAAGCTGCTCGCCAAGGAGCTGGAGATCCCGGTCATCGCGCTCTCCCAGCTCAACCGTGGTCCCGAGCAGCGCACCGACAAGAAGCCCATGGTCTCCGACCTGCGTGAGTCGGGTTCCATCGAGCAGGACGCCGACATGGTCATCCTGCTGCACCGCGAGGACGCCTATGAGAAGGAGTCCCCCCGCGCGGGCGAGGCCGACCTGATCGTGGCCAAGCACCGAAACGGCCCCACGGCCACCATCACCGTGGCCTTCCAGGGCCACTACTCCCGCTTCGTGGACATGGCCCAGACCTGATCGACAAGCACCCCCTGGACCGAATGCGCTCGACGTGGCCCGTTCCAACGGGTGGACTGGGCACATGACGACATGGGACGAAGAGCTGCTTCCGGCGACGCGCCGGGCGTTGACGCACCGGATCGCCGTCGCGCAGGCCGAGGGGAGGGCGCCTTCGCTCGTGGCCGCGGTCGTGCGCGGGGGCCGGGCGGTGTGGCACGGGGCGCGGACCTTGGTGGACGGGCACGGCCCGGACGAGGACGTGCAGTACCGGATCGGCTCCATCACCAAGACCTTCACCGCCGTACTGGTGCTGCGGCTGCGGGACGAGGGCCTACTCGACCTCGACGACCCGCTGGAGAAGCACCTGGCCGGCACCGGCGCCGGTGAGGCGACCATCGCCGAACTGCTGGCGCACACCGCCGGACTGGCCGCCGAGTCACCGGCACCCTGGTGGGAGCGGACACCGGGCTCGACGCGCCCCGAGTTGAGCGACGTGCTTGGTGAGAAGCCCCTGCTGCACCCGGCCGGGCGGCGCCACCACTACTCCAACCCCGGCTACACCTTGCTCGGCGCCCTGGTGGAGGAACTCCGGGGCGCCCCCTGGGAGCAGGTGCTGCGCGACGAGGTGCTCCAGCCCCTCGGCCTCCGCCGCACCGCCGGCCGGCCCGAGGCACCGCACGTGGGCGGCTGGGCGGTGCATCCCTGGGCCGACGCGCTGTTGCCCGAGCCGCTGGAGGACCTTGGGCTGATGGCCCCGGCCGGCCAGCTCTGGTCCACCACGGGCGACCTCGCCCGCTTCGCCGCCTTCCTGGTCCAGGGGGACGACCGGGTGCTGAGCGCCGAGTCGGTGCGGGAGATGCGCACCCCCGCAGCCCCCGCCGAGCCTGCGGACGTGGTGGACGGTGTCACATACGGTCTCGGGCTCCAGATCCAGCACCGGGACGGCCGGTTGCTCGCCGGGCACTCCGGTTCGCTGCCGGGCTTCCTGGCGACCCTCACGTTCAGCGTGGCGGACGACGTGGCGGCGGTGGTGCTGGCCAACTGCACCAGCGGACCCGCGGTCGGCGCGGTGGCCGCCGACCTCGTCCGCATCGTCGCCGAGGCCGAACCGCGCATCCCCGAGCCCTGGCGTCCGCTGAGGGAAGTCGACCCGTCGGAGCTGGAGTTGGCCGGCCCCTGGTACTGGGGCACGCACCCCTACGTGCTGCGGGTCCTGGCCGACGGCATCACGCTGGGGCCGCTGGCAGGGGGCGGCCGCCGCACCCGGTTCCGGCCGAACGGTGACGGCACCTGGACGGGGCTGGAGGGGTACTACGCCGGGGAGTTGCTGGAGGCCGTACGACGGCAGGACGGAACGGTGAGTCACCTGGACCTCGGGTCATTCGTCTTCACGCGTCAGCCGTACGAGGAAGGTGCGCCGGTGCCTGGTGGGGTGGACCCGCAGGGCTGGCGGGGGATCGTCCAGCCCTAGCAAGTCGTGTACGAAGGGCCCTGTTTCACGTGAAACAGGGCCCTTTTGCTCAGCAATACGCCCGTCAGAGAGTCAGCTTGAAGCCCTCGTGCGAGGCGGTGAAACCCAGTCGCTCGTAGAAGCGGTGGGCGTCGGCGCGCGTCTTGTCCGAGGTGAGCTGCACCAGGTGGCAGCCGAGGCGGCGGGAGGTGTCGACGGCCCACTGGATCAGCTCGCTGCCCAGTCCGCTGCCGCGCTCGTCGGCGTGAATCCGTACGGCCTCGATGAGGGAACGGGTCGCACCTTGGCGAGAGAGCCCCGGAATGATCGTGAGCTGGAGCGTCCCGATCACCCGACCGTCGCGTACCGCCACGACGAGATGCTGGTTCGGGTCGGTGTCCAGACGTTCGAAAGCCGCCAGGTACGGCGTCAGATCGTCGGGGGACTCGCGCCGGGCGCCCAGGGGGTCGTCGGCGAGCATGGCCACGATCGCCGGGATGTCGGCCGGGGTCGCAGGCCTTATGGCGAGGTCGGTCATGGCCCGCAGTCTAGGCGGGGACGTGCAGCGACTCCACGGCCCTCACCAGTGGCGCGAGTTCGGGATTCAGTGCCGCCGTGTCCAGCGCCTCGCGCAGCGCCGCGTCGTTGGTCGGACGCGCCTTCTCCAGCAGCTCCAGTCCGGCCTCGGTGACATTGGTGTAGATGCCCCGGCGGTCGGTGGGGCACAGATAGCGCTCCAGCAGCCCGCGGTCCTCCAGGCGGGTCACCAGCCGGGTGGTGGCGCTCTGGCTGAGGACGACCGCGTCGGCGACCTGCTTCATCTGGAGGTGGCCCCCGTCACCGTCGTGCTGCCTGCTGAGCACGTCGAGCAGGGAGTACTCGCGCACGCTCAGCTCGTGCTGCGCCTGGAGGGCGCGCTCGATGTGCGTCTCGATCCTCCCGTGCAGCAGAGACAGGGCGCACCAGCCCTGGGCGAGGGCGGTGAGCGCGGGGTCTGTCGCTGTCATTGGGTGTTCCTCCGTCCCGGAGCGGCTGGCTTCCAGGGTAGAGCACCGCCGCAATATCCCGCGATTGCATTTAACCCGCGTCTGCAACTATTGTGAGAGCACGCAAAGCGCTCCTGCAATCGTTTGGGAAGGTCTACCCCCTCATGCCTCTCGCGCTTCTGGCCCTGGCGATCGGGGCCTTCGGAATCGGCACGACCGAGTTCGTGATCATGGGGCTGCTGCCCCAGGTCGCGGGTGACTTCGGCGTCTCCATCCCCACCGCGGGCCTGCTCGTCACCGGCTACGCCCTGGGCGTGGTGATCGGCGCTCCGCTGATGACCGTGCTCGGCACCAAGGTCTCGCGCAAGCGGATGCTGATGGGGCTGATGGGTCTGTTCATCGCCGGGAACCTGCTCTCCGCCGTCGCCCCCGTCTTCGCGGTCATGCTGATCGGCCGGGTGGTCGCGTCCCTCGCTCACGGTGCCTTCTTCGGCATCGGCTCGGTCGTCGCGGCCGAGCTGGTGGCACCGCAGAAGAAGGCCGGCGCTATCGCCATGATGTTCACCGGGCTGACCGTCGCCAACGTGGTCGGCGTCCCGCTGGGCACGCTCATCGGGCAGCAGATCGGCTGGCGGGTGACCTTCGGCATCGTCGCCGTCCTGGGCGTCATCGGCCTCGCGGGTATCGCCAAGCTCGTACCCGAGGTGCCCAGGCCCGAGGGTGTGCATCTGCGGCATGAGCTGGCCGCCTTCAAGAACGCCCAGGTCCTGCTCGCCATGGCGATGACCGTGCTCGGCTTCGGCGGAGTCTTCGCCGCCATCACCTACATCGCGCCGATGATGACCCACGTCGCCGGTTTCGCCGACGGGTCGGTCACCTGGCTGCTGGTGCTGTTCGGCCTCGGCATGGTCGGCGGCAACCTGATCGGCGGCAAGTTCGCCGACCGCGCCCTGATGCCGATGCTCTACGTCTCGCTGGGCGCTCTGGCCGTCGTCCTCGCGCTCTTCACGCTCACCGCGCACAACAAGATCGCGGCCGCCGTGACCATCGCCCTCATCGGTGCCCTCGGCTTCGCCACCGTCCCGCCGCTCCAGAAGCGCGTCCTCGACCAGGCACACGGCGCCCCGACGCTCGCCTCGGCCGTGAACATCGGCGCCTTCAACCTGGGCAACGCCCTGTCCGCCTGGCTCGGCGGCATGGTCATCGCGGCCGGGTTCGGCTACACCGCCCCCAACTGGGTCGGCGCCGTCCTCGCCGCGGCCGCACTCCTGCTCGCCTTCCTGTCGGCCGCCCTGGAGCGCCGAGGCACCAAGACCGGCGCGGCGCTCGCCTCCGACGCGCCCGCCATGCCGGAGCCCGCCCGCCGCTGAGGCCGGCCCGACACCCCCCGACCCCGTCCGCGCCGGTGACGAACCCCGGCCCGGGCGGCCCCACCTCAGGAAATTCCAAGGAGAACCCCCACCATGAGCACCACCACCTTCGCCCCGCTCACCATCGAGGACGCCGAGCTGCTCATCGCCAGCGCACGGCGCGCGGCCGAGGACGCCGGTGTCACCGTCAGCGTCACCGTCCTGGACGCCGGTGGCCACCTGCTCGCCTTCCGCCGGGACGACCGGGCCGTACTGATCTCCGGCGAGACGAGCACGCGCAAGGCGTACACCGCGCTTCAGCTCAACGCGCCCACCGCCGACCTGGTCGACGCCGTGCAGCCCGGCGGCCTCTTCCACACGCTGCCGACCGCGCTGGACCGCCCGCTGCTGTTCATCGCGGGGGGCGTCCCCGTCCACCGCGACGGCCGGCTGATCGGCGCGATCGGTGTCGGCGGCGGTGCGCCGGCGCAGGACCACGGCTTCGCCACCGAGGCCGTCACCGCCCTGGTCTGAGCGAGCCGCGCACACATGCTGAAGCCCCCGTGGGACCGCGGGGGCTTCGGCATGCCGGGATTCAGCCCGCGGCCACCGTCAGCGGTGCGAACCTGCGGGTCCAGTCCCCCGGCAGACCGGGCGCGCCGAGCACCATGACCGCGTTCGACATCACCGGGGCCAGCCCCCGCTCCTTCGCCCAGACCAGGAACTCCTCGTGGCGCACGTCCACATCGGTGCGCAGCGGGCGGTCGGTGTGGGCCGCCAGCGACTCGACGAGCGCCTTGGCCGTCTCCGTGTCGCGGGCGATCAGGGGGCCGACGACATGGGTCCGCATGTTGGGCCACGCGGCGGTGTACCCGGTGATCCGGCCGTCCTCCTCCGCCACGCGGACCTGGTCGGCAAAGGCGGGCAGCCGGACGAGGACCGGGGTGCGGTCGACACCGAAGACCTCCGCGTCAAGGCGCAGGATCGCCGGAAGGTCCTCGGCGGTCGCGGCCCGTGTCGACACCGACGGCTCCGATCCGCCCGGGGTGAAGTGCCCCATGAGCATCTCCGCCCGGCCCACGGTCTTGAAGCCGATTTCCTCGTAGAGCGGCCGGCCCAGTGGCGTGGCGTGCAGGGTCAGTGGTGTGCCGCCCTGGGCCGCCACGACGTGCCGCATCAGGCGGCGTCCCACGCCCTTGCGGGAGTGGCGCTCGGCGACCAGGACCATGCCGATCGCGCCCAGTTCCACCCGCTGTCCGGAGCCGTACTCCGTGACGACGCACGCGGCGACGAGGCCACCCTCGGGATCGTCGATGCCGTAGCCACGGCCGGCGGTGAGCAGCAGGCCCCATTTGTGTTCCTCGCGGGCCCACCCCCGGTCCTCGGACAGGTCGGCGCAGGCGGTGAGATCGCGCGGAGTAAGACGGCGGATGGGCAGCGCGGCGAGTGAAGAGATCGGCACGCCGGTCAGGCTGTCCGAACCGCACCACCCACGTCCACCGGATTCGGAGACCTCTTACCGCTTCCGGCCAGATTCTCCGCTCGGGGCAAGCCGCTGACGGCCGACGCTGTTTCACGTGAAACGACGGCCTGCCGTGGCGGCCAACAGAGTAATCGGGCGAAGCCCGCCAAGAGCCGTCTTTTTGGGTACTGGGATGCGGACCGGCTCACGGTGCCACGCTGCGGAACGAGTGCTGCGGTCCTCCGCCCCGGCGGGGAGCAGGCGCTTTTCGAGGGGGAGAGCGCAGACCGCCGCAGGAGTGCGAGCGAGGGCACACATGGAAGCTACGGCCACCCCATCGGGGGACGACGGCACGGCGGACGGCGTCGGCCGACGGCCACGGCACGCAGCCGCGTCCTCTCGTGCGCAGGCATCCTGGGACGCGCTGCTCATCCGCCGCACGATGGCGGAGATCGCGCCCCTGGCCGACAGGGTGACCTCCTACTTCTACGCCCTGCTCTTCGTCCGCCACCCCGAGCTGCGCCCCCTGTTCCCGCCCGCGATGGACACCCAGCGGGACCGGCTGCTGCGTGCCCTGCTCACCGCGGCGGAACACATCGACAACACCCCGGTACTCGTGGACTACCTGCGCAACCTCGGGCGGGGCCACCGCAAGTACGGCACCCGGCCCGAGCACTACCCGGCCGTCGGCGCGTGTCTGATCGGCGCCCTGAGCACGTATGCCACCCACACCTGGAACCCTCAGGCGGAGGCGGCCTGGGGCCGGGTCTACGCGACCATCTCCCAGGTGATGATCGAGGCCGCCGAGACGGACGGGCGGGACGCTCCGCCCTGGTGGCACGCCGAGGTCGTCACCCACGACCTGCGCACCCCCGACATCGCCGTGATCACGCTGCGTCCCGACCAGCCGTACCCCTTCCTGGCCGGGCAGTACGCGAGTGTCGAGACGCCCTGGTGGCCGCGTGTGTGGCGGCACTACTCCTTCGCCTCCGCGCCCCGCGCCGACGGCCTGCTCACCTTCCATGTGCGGGCGGTCCCGGCCGGCTGGGTCTCCCAGGCCCTGGCGCACCGCGCCCGCCCCGGTGACGCGGTGCGTCTCGGGCCGCCGGTCGGTTCGATGAGCGTCGACCACGACACCGACAGCGGCCTGCTCTGCCTGGGTGGCGGCACCGGCATAGCCCCGATCAAGGCCATGGTCGAGGAGGTCGTCGCGCACGGCGCCCGCCGCCCGGTGGAGGTGTTCCTCGGCGCCCGCCGTGACCACGACCTGTACGACATCGACACCCTGCTCCGGCTGCGGCAGGCGCACCCGTGGATATCCGTCCGCTCGGTCATCGACCGGGAGGACCGCCATCTGCACGACGCCGTGCGGGCGAGCGGCCCCTGGCGGCACTACGACGCCTATCTCTCCGGCCCGCCGGGCATGATTCGCAGCGGCGTGTCCGTGTTGCGGGCGCTCGGCGTACCCGAGCCGCGCATACGCCACGACCCGGTCGAGGACCTGGTGGTCACCGGCTCCTGAGAGGGCCCCGGTCAGCCGAGGTCGGGGGCGTGCATCGCGCGGACTCCTTCGATGTTCCCGTCCAGGTAATGCCGCAGCGACAGGGGGACGAGATGGACCGAGGCGATGCCGACCCGGTTGAACGGGATGCGGACGATCTCGTACTCCCCGGCCGGCTCCTCCACCTCGGGGCCGTGACGGAGCGAGGGGTCCATGGACTCCAGACGGCACACGAAGAAGTGCTGCACCTTCACGCCGGTCGCGCCGCCGTCCTCGCCGATGTGCTCCACCGTGTCCACGAAGCAGGGCACGACATCGGAGATCTTGGCGCCGAGTTCCTCGTACACCTCGCGGTGTAGGGCGTCGACGACGGTCGGGTCCTCGGGCTCGACCCCGCCACCTGGGGTGACCCAGTAGGGATCGACGCCGGGCTTGGTGCGCTTGATCAGGATCAGGTCATCGCCGTCCAGCAGAACGGCGCGGGCGGTGCGCTTGACCACGGGTCGGACGGTCATGGGAACAATGTGGCCCGGCCGGTTCCACGTGAAACATCGCGGGCGGCCCCGGACGCGTCGCGGGGAGGCATTCACGGCGGAATGCCCGCTCAGCCCCACCCTGAGCCGGCCCGCTGGAGCCACTCGTGCGCCCGCGCGACATGGGGCAGTGCGAGCGAGCCGGTGCGGACCACCAGGAAGTAGGTCCGCAGTGGCGGCACGGCCGGGTCGTGCAGCAGGATTAGCTCGGCCCGGTCGAGGGCGGTGGAGCACAGATAGCGGGGCAGCACCGCGAGCCCCGCACCCGAGGCGGCACAGGCAAGCACCGCACGCAGGTCCGGCACGATGACCGTCCCCGAGGCGCCCGGACGCGTGTCGAACACGGAGGCCCAGTAACGCGAGACGAAGGGCAGCGACTCGTGGACCTCGACCACGGGCAGGTTCTTCAGCGCGGCCGCCCCCGTCCGCCGCAGCGCGTCCGGCCCGATCCGCCCGGCCCAGCGCGGGGCGGCGACCAGCACATGCTCCTCGTCGCAGAGCGGGCTCGCGCTCAGCAGGGCACCGCGCGGCCGGACCGTACTGATGGCCAGTTCGTGATGGCCCGCCGCCAGGCCTTCCAGGACCTCCTCCGCCGTGCCGAAGGAGGCGCGGAGAGCGAAGCTCTGGCCGTCGGCGCCGGTCAGCTCCGCCAGGGCGGGCAGGGCGCGCTCGGTGGTGAACTCCGGAGGGCCGGCCAGATGCAAGGTGCGCAGTGAGGACTCGTCGTCCAGGCCGCTCTCGGCTATCTCGACCAGGGCGTCGAGATGGGGGGCGGCCTTGTGAGCCAGTTCGTCGCCGATGGTCGTGGGGGTCACCCCGCGTGCCTGACGCAGGAAGAGGGGGCGTCCGAGCTGGCGCTCCAGCGTGCGGATCTGGGAGGTGACAGCGGGCTGGGAGAGGCCCAGCAGCGCGGCCGCGCGGGTGAAGGAACCGGCCCGGTGCACGGTGACGAAGGTCCGCAGCAGGGCCAGGTCCATGGCGGGGCCCCCTTTCCCTGCCTCCTCGGGCAGGCCGGGCAGGCCCCAACTATAAATAAGTCGATAGGTCTCTGTCGTTACCGTGATTGGACACTGACGCAGAGTCAACTAACCTTGTTCGCGCGGTTCTTCGCGCCTGGAACCGGGGACGGTCCGAGCCACGAGGGGGGAGGCTCGGACCGTCCGCACGGCTCTCAGCCGGCCGACTCGTCCAGGGCTCGCAGCACGTCCGCGACCAGGTCCTCGGCGTCCTCGGCCCCGACCGACATGCGGATGAACCCGTCCGGCACGGCGTCTCCGCCCCAGCGGCCGCGCCGCTCGGCCGTGGAGCGCACACCGCCGAAGCTCGTCGCGTCCTCGACCAGCCGCAAGGCCTCCAGGAACCGCTCGGCGCGCTCGCGCGTGGGCAGCGTGAAGGAGACCACGCACCCGAAGCGGCGCATCTGCCGCGCGGCGACCTCGTACGAAGGGTCGTCGGGCAGCCCCGGATACCGCAGGCCGGAGACCTCGGGACGGCCGCGCAGCGCCTCGGCCACCGTGAGCGCCGTGGCGTTCTGCCGGTCGACGCGGAGCGGGAGCGTGGCGATCGAGCGGTGGGCGAGCCACGCCTCCATCGGGCCGGGGATGGCCCCGACGATCTTCCGCCAGCGGCGCACCGCGTCCATCGGCTCGCCCGCGCGGCCGACGACGTACCCCAGCAGGACGTCGCCGTGCCCGCTGAGCTGCTTGGTACCGCTGGCCACGGCGAAGTCGGCGCCCAGCTCCAGCGGACGCTGCCCGAGCGGCGTGGCGAGGGTGTTGTCCACGGCCACCAGCGCCCCGCGGGCGTGGGCCTCCTTCACCAGCCGCCGGATGTCGCACACGTCGAGCCCCGGATTGGACGGCGACTCGATCCACAGCAGCTTCGCCCCGTCGAGCACGTCGAGCTGGGCGTCACCGCCGGTGGGCGCCGTGCGCACCTCGATGCCGAACGCCTCGAGCTGGGCCCGGGCCAGGGGGAGCGCCTGGTAGCCGTCCGAGGGCAGTACCACGGTGTCGCCGGTCTTGAGCTGGGAGAAGAGCACCGCGGAGATCGCCGCCATGCCGGAGGCGAACACCAGCGTCTCGGCGTCGTCGGCGCCGGGCGCCTCCAGCTCGCCGATGGCCCGCTCCAGCAGGGTCCAGGTGGGGTTGCCGTCGCGGCCGTAGGAGTACGGGCCGCTCACGTCCCCGGGCAGGTGGAAGTGCGCGGCGAAGACCGGCCCCGGCAGGGTCGGCTCGTGCTTCACCGGCTCGGGAAGGCCGGCGCGAACGGCGCGCGTGCCGTCGCCAGGGGAGTCCGGGTGCGCGGCGGTGTCGTTCATACGGGCCGTTCCTCCAGATGTTCGCGTACGGAGTCGAGCAGTCCGGCGCTCGCCGCCTCCACCATCTCAAGGCACTCCTCGAAGCCGTCGCGGCCCCCGTAGTAAGGGTCCGGGACATCGAGGTCGGCGCCGGCCGACGGGTCGTACGAGCGCAGGAGGCGCACCTTGCGGGCGTCCTCCTCGGTGGGGGCGAGGCGGCGCAGGGCCTTGAGATGGCCGGTGTCGAGGGCGATCACGAGGTCGAGCCGGCCGAACCAGGACTGCTGGAACTGCCGCGCGATGTGCTCGGTGCCGTAGCCGTGCTCGTCCAGGACCGCGACGGTGCGCGGGTCGGCGGCGTCGCCCTCGTGCCAGCCGCCGGTGCCGGCGCTGTCGGCCTCGATCAGGCCGTCGAGCCCGGCCTCGGCGACGCGCGCCCGGAAGACCGACTCGGCCATCGGCGAGCGGCAGATGTTGCCGGTGCACACGAAACAGACGCGGTAGGCCATGACCGGATCAGTCCTCGTCGGGCAGGACGAGGTTCAGCGCCCAGGAGACGATGGAGATGATCAGACCGCCGAGCACGGCCGTCCAGAACCCGTCCACGTGGAAACTCAGGTCGAGCTGCCCGCACACCCACGAGGTCAGCAGCAGCATCAGCGCGTTGACGATCAGGGTGATCAGGCCGAGGGTCAGGATGAACAGCGGGAAGGTGAGCACCTTCACCACCGGCTTGACCAGAAGGTTCACCAGCCCGAAGACCAGCGCGACAACGATCAGCGTGCCGACCTTCTTGCCCGTGCTGTCACCGGTGAGGGTGATCTTGTCGAGGAGCCACACGGCCACCGCGAGGGCGCCCGCGTTGGCGATCGTCTTGACTAGGAGATTCTTCATGTGTCTGATCGTTGCAGACCAGAATCAGAGTGGGCGGCGCGGCAAGGGCGGACGACAGCGATGAAGGTATTCCGGCTGGACGATCTGGAGGCGGAGCGCGCCGCGAACGACGGCGCCTACCTCCAGTTCCTGCGGGAGCGGAACATGTCGGTGGGCCTGTACGCGCTCGGCGCCGGCTCCCACGACCCCCAGAACCCCCACCCCCAGGACGAGGTGTACTTCGTGGTCAGCGGCCGGGCCTCGGTCTCGGTCGGACTGGAGACCACCGAGGTCGCCAGGGGCAGCGTGATCTACGTGCCCGCCGGGGTGTCCCACAAGTTCCACCACATCAGCGAGGACCTGCGGGTCCTGGTGGTGTTCTCTCCGCCCGAGGGCTGAGGGTCCGGTCTCAGGGTTCCCTAGGGGATGGATCAGGGGACGACAAGGGGTGCGAGACCCCCACGGAGGGCTTCGCCGGCCCTAGCATCGAAGCGGGACATCAAGAACCGCTAGCGCAAAGGACAGGGCGATGCGAGAGATCTTCACGGGCTTGCCGTGGTGGGTGAAGTGGGTCGCGGTGCCGGTCATCGCGCTGGTGGTGTTCGGCGGCCTGATAGCGACCGTGGTCGGCTTCCTGATCGGCCTGCTGTTCAAGCTCCTGCTCTTCGTCGCCCTGGTCGGCGGACTCATCTACGTGGTGCGGAAGTTCACGGCGGGCTCTTCCTCGCGCGGCGACTGGTGACGCGCGGGGGCGCCGGGGAGCGGTGACACGGGGCGGTAACACGGAACGCCGGTTCCCTCGGGGGAGGGAAGTTTCCCCGGCAGGCCGTCCGCGCGCGGTGGTGGACGGTTAGAGTCCGGAACTCCCGTGGGGCCCCGAACCCCGCGGGCGGCACGCCCCCCCCCGTGTCCACCCCGCACGGGCCGCCCCCACCTCCGCGCTTCGGGAGTAAATCCTTGGCCACGGTCGACACCGCCCCGGCAGGACCCCACGCACCCCCGGCTCCCGCACGGTCCTGCGCGCCCCCGTTGCAGCGGCCGCCCGCCGCCACCGCCCCCGACAAGCACTCCGCCACGCTCATCGGTTCCGTCCAGCGCGCGATGCGCCTGCTGGAGACGGTCGCCGCGCACGAGTACGGCGCCCCCGCCAAGCAACTGGCCCGCGAGACGGGCCTCGCGCTCCCCACGGCGTACCACCTGCTGCGCACCCTGGTGCACGAGGGCTATCTGCGCCGGGACAAGGGGCGGTTCTTCCTCGGTGATGCGGCGGACCGGCTGAGTAGCAGCGGAGCGCAGCAGAAACGTCGCAGCACGGTGGCCGACACCCTCGCGCACTGGCGCGACGCGATCGGTGCCCCGGTGTACTACGCGATGTACCGGGACGGTGAGGTCGAGGTCATGTGCGTGGCCGACTCACGGGAGACGCCGGCGGTCGCGGAGTGGGCCGACTTCCGCGAGACGGGACACGCCCACGCCGTCGGGAAATGCCTGCTCTCCCAACTGGACGACGACGCACGTCGTGATCACCTCGCGCGCTATCCGGTCCGTTCCCTCACCCCCTACACGGTCCGCGACAACGATGCCCTGCTCAGGCGCCTGGCCAGGACCCGGCGCATGGAACCGGTGGTGGAGCGGCAGGAGTACGCCCTTGGCGCGGTCTGTGCGGCGGTGCCGATCACTGTCGGTACAACCGCGGCGACGATGGCGATTTCGCTCCCCGCCCATCAGGTGGATCAACTCCCGTGTATGACAAGGAGGTTGCAGGCGGAAATGGGCCGTCACATGGGTGCGCTGGCGCTCTCTATCAGCATCTGAAAACTCACTCCTTGTGATCTGCCATGCACGTTCAGCTAGATTTGACCCCAGTCAGGGATTAAACCCGGCCAGTCGATGTCTTATGACGGGGTAGGCGATGCGCGAGTCCGTACAGGCAGAAGTCATGATGAGCTTTCTCGTCTCGGAGGAGCTTTCCTTCCGTATTCCGGTGGAGTTGCGCTATGAGACGAGTGATCCCTACGCGGTGCGGCTCACCTTCCATCTGCCCGGTGACGCCCCGGTGACCTGGGTCTTCGGCCGGGAGTTGATGATCGACGGAGTCGGTCGGCCGTGCGGCGAGGGGGATGTGCACATCTCCCCCGTCGACTGCGAGGTGCTGGGCGAGGTGCTGATCCGGCTTCAGGTGGGCGGCGACCAGGCGTTGTTCCGCTCTTCCACACCGCCGCTCGTGGCGTTCCTCGACCGCACCGACAAGCTGGTGCCGCTCGGGCAGGAGGGTGCGCTGGCCGACTTCGACACCCACCTCGACGAGGCGCTGGGCCGCATCCTGGCCGAGGAGCAGAGCGCGGGCTGACGGGGCGTGGCCGAGGGGAGCCAGGCGCTCGAACGGACTCCGTGGACCTTTGAAGAAACGCTTCTGCAAGGGTTCAGGGTCCGGCGCCCCCGGCGCCCCGCTCAGTGCTTCCGACGCCGCCCCCGGCCGCCCGGGGCCGCGACGGGCCGGGCGCCCTTCGGAGCCGCCGCCCCGGGCGCGGGGCGGTCCGCCGAGACGACCAGGGCGGCGAGCGCGGTGGTGACGGGCACCGAGGCGACCAGGCCGATCGAGCCGACCAGCGTGCGCACGATCTCCTCCGCCACCAGCTCGCTGGTGGCCACCGTGCCCACCCCGCTCTGCGCGATGGAGAACAGCAGCAGGAGGGGCAGCGCGGCGCCCGCGTAGGCGAGGACCAGGGTGTTGACGACGGACGCGATGTGGTCGCGGCCGATGCGGATGCCCGCTCGGTAGAGCCCCCGCCAGCCCATCGAGGGATTGGCCTCGTGCAGCTCCCACACGGCCGAGGTCTGGGTGACCGTCACATCGTCCAGCACGCCGAGCGAGCCGATGATGACGCCCGCGAGCAGCAGACCGCTCATGTCGATCGACGGGTAGAGCCCGTGGATCAGGCCGGTGTTGTCGTCGGTGTTGCCGGTGAGCGCGGCCCAGCCGATGAACTGCGAGCCCAGGACGCCGATCAGCAGCAGCGAGACCAGCGTGCCGAGCACCGCTACGGAGGTGCGGGCCGAGAGGCCATGGCACATGTACAGGGCGATCAGCATGATCGCGCTCGACCCGACCACCGCCACCAGCAGCGGGTTCGAACCCTGGAGCACCGCGGGCATGATGAACAGGGTCAGTACCAGGAAGCTGACCGCCAGGGCCACCAGCGCCATGACGCCGCGCAGCCGGCCCACCACCACGACGGCGACCGCGAAGATCCCGGCGAGCAGGGCCATGGGGAACGTGCGGTTCAGATCCGTGACCGCGTACTGGAGCTCCTTCGGCGCCTTGGGCTCGTAGGCGACCACCACCTTGTCGCCCTGGTGCAGCTGCCGGGTCTGGTCCGGCTGCACCAGCTCGGTGAAGGTGCGGCCCTTGTCCTTGCCGGTGTCGACCCGGACCGTGGCCTTCTTGCAGGGGCCCTTCTTGTCCTCCTGGGCGCCCTGAGCGCCGCCGGTGGCGGAGGGGTCGCCGACGGGGGCCTGCCCGCCCGCGCCACCGACCTGGCAGCTCACGGAGGTCACCGTGGTGACGGTGGCCTGCTGCGTCTGGCGGTCGAAGCCCACGCCGGTGCGCTGGTGCGGGGGCGCGCCTCCGGGCCAGAGCACCACCAGCCCCACCACGACGGCCGCGCTGAACGGGATCAGGATGGCCGCGATGACCTTGCGCAGATGCTTGGAGACCGGTGTGGCGGGGCCGTGACTGTGGGAATGGCCGTGCCCGCCCCCGGAACCGTGCCCGCCGTGCCCATGCCCGCCGTGCCCATCGTGCCCGTGCCCATCGTGGCCGTGCCCACCGTGCCCGTGCCCCTGTCCACCCCCGTCGCCGGGACCTGGTCCGGAGCCGGGCCGGTGGGGTGGGCCGGGAGGAGGGTAGGGAGACTGCTGCGTCGTGGTCACGGCCCGATCATTGCAAGAACGGGGGAGGCCCACTGTTCATCCCGTCACATGGGGCGCTAGCGTGGAGGCACCTTTGCACACGCGGGAGCTCGGAGCACCGGGCTGAGAGGGCGCTGACCTCCGTCGTTGCGATGTTTCACGTGGAACGTGGTTCCCCGTGAACATCTGCGGACGGGAATCGCTGCGTCGACCGCCGAACCTGTTACCGGGTAATGCCGGCGTAGGGAGTAGGTCTCATGACCAACAAGGACGCACGCACGCCTGCCTCCACGCAGAACGCGACGAACAACTCGTCGGGCGAGGAGGCCGGAAAGTCCATCGGCTGGCACAAGGCGTATGTCGCGGGTTCGCGCCCCGACCTGCGCGTGCCGGTCCGTCAGGTGCATCTCACCAACGGGCGGTCGGTCACGCTGTACGACACCTCAGGCCCGTACACCGATCCGGAAGCCGACACCGATGTCCGCCGGGGGCTCGTCCCGCTGCGGGAGAACTGGATCGTCGCCCGTGGCGACACCGAGGAGTACGCGGGCCGTCCGGTCCGCCCCGAGGACGACGGGCTCAAGCACACCTCGCCGCGCGGCGGGCTGCGCAATCTGGACGCCGTCTTCCCGGGACGGCCCCGCCAGCCCCGGCGCGGACGCGCGGGCCGGGCGGTCACCCAGCTCGCGTACGCCCGCCAGGGGGAGATCACGCCGGAGATGGAGTTCGTGGCGCTCCGGGAGAACGTCGCTCCCGAGGTGGTCCGCGACGAGATCGCGGCGGGACGCGCCGTGCTGCCCGCCAATGTGAACCATCCGGAGATCGAGCCGATGATCATCGGTAAGCGGTTCCTGGTGAAGGTCAACGCCAACATCGGCAACTCGGCGGTCACTTCCTCGATCGAGGAGGAGGTGGAGAAGATGACGTGGGCGACCCGCTGGGGCGCGGACACGGTCATGGACCTCTCCACCGGGCGCAACATCCACACCACCCGCGAGTGGGTGCTGCGCAACTCCCCCGTCCCCATCGGCACCGTGCCGCTCTACCAGGCGCTGGAGAAGGTCGACGGCCGGGCCGAGGAGCTGACCTGGGAGATCTACAAGGACACAGTGATCGAGCAGGCCGAGCAGGGCGTGGACTACATGACGGTGCACGCCGGTGTGCGTCTGCCCTACGTCCCGCTCACGGCGAACCGGAAGACGGGCATCGTCTCGCGCGGCGGCTCGATCATGGCCGCCTGGTGCCTGGCGCACCACAAGGAGTCGTTCCTGTACGAGCACTTCGAGGAGCTCTGCGAGATCCTCGCCGCCTACGACGTCACCTACTCGCTCGGTGACGGTCTGCGGCCCGGCTCGATCGCGGACGCCAATGACGAGGCGCAGTTCGCGGAGCTGCGCACGCTCGGGGAGCTCAACCGGATCGCCCGGCGGTTCGACGTGCAGACGATGATCGAGGGCCCCGGGCACGTCCCGATGCACAAGATCAAGGAGAACATCGACCTTCAGCAGGAGATCTGCGACGAGGCCCCGTTCTACACGCTCGGCCCGCTGACCACCGACATCGCGCCGGCCTACGACCACATCACCTCCGGTATCGGCGCCGCGATGATCGCCTGGTGGGGCACGGCGATGCTCTGCTACGTCACGCCCAAGGAGCACCTGGGGCTGCCGAACCGGGACGACGTCAAGACCGGGGTCATCACCTACAAGATCGCCGCTCATGCGGCCGACCTGGCCAAGGGGCACCCCGGCGCCCAGGAGTGGGACGACGCGCTCTCGGACGCCCGCTTCGAGTTCCGGTGGGAGGACCAGTTCAACCTCGCCCTGGACCCGGACACGGCACGGGAGTTCCACGACGAGACGCTGCCCGCCGAGCCCGCCAAGACGGCCCACTTCTGCTCCATGTGCGGCCCGAAGTTCTGCAGCATGAAGATCTCGCAGGACATCCGGCGCGAACACGGCGGCAACCGGGCCGAGATCGAGGAGGGCATGGCGAGGAAGTCACTGGAGTTCGCGGCCACGGGCAATCGGGTCTACCTGCCGATCGCGGAGGACACCCCCTGACGCCCTAGTCGTACGGGACGCCGGCCGGATGTTCAGTCCGGCTGGTGTTCCGGTCCGCCGAAGTCCGGGCTCGAGTAGTCCGGGCTGCTGAAGCGGGGCCGGTCGGTGGCCGTGCCGTCGTCGGGGCTGGTGAAGCCGGGGCGGCCGTAGCCCAGGCGGGGCATCCGGCTCGGGCCGGGGGCCGGCAGGGGCTGGGCGGCGGGCGTGCCGGGCTGGGCGAGGGCGTCGCGGAGGAACGGCAGGATGCCGCGTTCCAGCAGGGCGTCCCGCCACTCCTCGCCCGCCCGTGCCACCGCCTCGCGGGCCTCCGCCTGGGCGGCCGCCTCGGCGGAGGAACTGTTGCGCAGCGCGGTGAGCAGCAGTGCCACCCCGGCGGCCAGGATCGCCGCCGCCGTCACGGCCCCGAAGACCCAGCCGACGGTCACCATGGTCCGGCCGAACTGCTGGCCGGGGGCGACCATCCGCAGGATGTAGCCGACGAGGAGGAAGAGCACGGCGGCCGTCCCGGCGAGCACGGGGGCGAGCACGGCGACCATCGCGCTGGCGCCCGCACCGGCGGCCTCGGCCGTCTCCCCGAGGGCGGCGGCGAGCCCGAGAGCGCCCGACTCCGTCTCGACCGGGGCGGTTTCGGCGGCCGACTCGGCGGCCGGGGCCGGATGGCGCAGCTCCTCGCGGACCTCCACGTAGCGCTGGTACTCGGCGGCGGCCGCCGCCGTGATGAGGGCCGTGGCGCTGAGCGCCATCGTGCGCAACTGCTCGGGGTTGAGCCGCTGTCCGATGCCGGACAGCTCCGGGTGGGCCGGTGCGGAGCGCAGCGCCTCATCGAGGAGCCGCTCGAATTCCCGGCGGTCCTCGCTCAGCAGGTGCTGCGGAACGCTGTTCATGTGCATCCCCCGATGCTCCGTAGGGCTTGGGGCTCGCATGGTGACGAGCCGTCGGGCAGAAACGGAGGGGAGCCTGCTACGGATAAGCCGATGGTAGAGCTGTCACACCGCACGGTGACAGGGGGTTGCCGGAAATTGAGGCGATGCCCCGTGCCCCTTCCGCGCAGTCCCGGCCCGGTGCCGGGCGGCGCGGTGCGGGGTCAGGCGTCCAGCGGGAGTTGCTGGACCAGCAGCTTTCCGGCCATGGTCACGCCGCCGTCCATGGCGATGGCGAGGCCGTCGGCGTAGACGTGCGGGCCCTCGACGTGGGGCTCGCCCCGCTCCTCACCCTCTTCGGAACCGACCTGGCCGAGCAGATAGGGGATCGGGCTGTGGCCGTGAACGACCCGGGAGCCGCCGTACGTATCCAGCAGGGAGCGCACGGCGTCGGCGCCGCCCTCGTCCCGGAAGGAGAAGCGCTTGGTGAACTTGCGGAACAGGTCCCAGACCTCGTCCGCGTCGTTGCGGGTCAGCGCCTCGCGGACGGTGTCGTTGACCGCCTCGATCGAGTCGCCGTAGTCGAGGTAGGCGGTGGTGTCGGAGTGGAGCAGCAGATGGCCGTCGACCTCCTCGACCGCGTCCAGCCGGGCCATCCACTGGAGGTGGTGGTCCTGGAGGCGGTCCATGTCGGTCTTCTGGCCGCCGTTGAGCAGCCAGGCCGCCTGGAAGGTGGCGGTGCCCGCGCCGGAGTTGACCGGAGTGTCGCCGAACCGCTTGGCGCCCAGCAGCAGCAGCTCGTGGTTGCCCATGAGCGCCTTGCAGTAGCCGCCGGCCGCCGCGGCCTCGGCGGACAGCCGCATCACCAGGTCGATGACGCCGATGCCGTCCGGGCCCCGGTCGGTGAAGTCGCCGAGGAACCACAGCCGGGCGGTGCCCGCGCACCACTGGCCCTCCTCGTCGACCAGGCCCTTCTCCCGCAGCGCGCTCAGCAGCTCCTCGATGTAGCCGTGGACGTCGCCCACGACGAACAGCGGACCGGGGCCCGCCTCGGGCTGCGGCGCCGGGGCGGGAGCGGGCTCGACGGGGGGCGGGAGGGTGTCGCCGCGCTGGATGACCGGCAGGTCGCGCTCGGTCGGGGTGTACCCGTCGGGGTGCTCCTCCTCCTGCGGAGGGACGACGTCACCGGGGTGCACGTCGGCGTACGGACCGGTCTCGTGGACGTACGCGGGCACCCGGAAGTCGCGCAACGTCGCCGTACGCTCCGTATCGGGTCCCAGACCGGCCCCCTGAGTCATCAGACCCCTCCACCATCGCGCCGAAGCTGCACCGCTTCGGACTGCCTGGTCGCAGCGGCCCGCGGTGTCGTGCGCCCATCATAGGAACGCGCGTCGCGCCATGTGATGACCCAGGGGTGGTGAATCACGGTGAGGTCCCTGATCACTGGGGCTTTCGTCCCGATTGGGCAGGAGTCCGGCCGGTTGCCCGGCGGGGACGGGGTGGCCGCCGGCCGGTTGCCCGCCCCGGTTCGACGAGGCGCGGCGGACCCCCGCCACGCCTCGCGTACCTCTCCGGGTTCCTCGGACCGGTTCCGCGTCAGTCCCGTTCCGGCGCCCGCGGCGGGCTGACCGTGGTGCGCGGCGGGCGGCGCTGGGAGGAGGTGCGCACGATCAGCTCCGTCGGTATCACCTGCTCGACCGGCTGGTCCGACTCGACCCCCTCGATGGCGTCGATGAGGAGCTGTACGACTGCCGTGCCGATGCGGCGCGGCTTCAGCGAGAGCGTGGTGATGGGCGGCTCGGTGGTGGCGTACACGGTGGACTCGCTGCAGCACACCAGCAGCAGATCCTCCGGGACGCGCAGGCCGTAGCGCCGGGCGGCGGCGAGCAGGTCGGTGCCGTTGGGGTCGAAGAGGCCGTAGACGGCGTCCGGGCGGTCGGGGCGGGCGAGCAGCCGGTCGGCGGCGACGGCGCCCGCGCACGGGTCGTGCGCCGGGTAGGCCTCATAGACCGGGTCCTGGCCGACCCGCTCGCACCAGCGCAGGTAGGCGGTGGTGGACAGGTGCGTGTACGTGTCCGTGGTGGTGCCGGTGAGCAGGCCGATGCGGCGGGCCCCGGCGGCGGCGAGGTGGTCGAGGATGCCGAGGACGGCGGCCTCGTGGTCGTTGTCGACCCAGGCGGTGACCGGGAGGGAGCCGGCCGGGCGGCCGTCGGAGACGACCGGTAAACCCTGCCGGACCAGTTCGCTGACGACCGGGTCCTGATCGGAGGGGTCGATGACGACCGTGCCGTCCAGCGCGACGTTGGACCACACGTCGTGCCGGGAGGTCGCGGGCAGGATGACCAGGGCGTACCCCCGGGCGAGCGCGGCGGAGGTGGCGGCCCGCGCCATCTCGGCGAAGTACGCGAACTCGGTGAAGGTGAAAGGTTCATCCCCGTACGTGGTCACGGTCAGGCCGATCAGGCCGGACTTGCCGGTACGGAGGGTGCGGGCGGCGGCCGAGGGCCGGTAGCCCAGCCGGTCGGCGACCTCGCGGACATGGCGGCGGGTGGCGTCCGGGAGCCGCCCCTTGCCGTTGAGGGCGTCGGAGACGGTCGTGATGGAGACCCCGGCGGCGGCGGCCACGTCTCTGATGCCGGCCCGTCCGGGCCGGCTGCCCCGCCGGGAGGTTTCCGCGCGGCTCACCTGGTGCTTCCCTGCTGCTGTCATGGCGAGCCGATAGTAGGGCTCTTCCGGTGGGGTAGGGCGGACGCATATGCATGCGTTGACAGGCACGTTTCTGCATGGTCGTCAGGCCCCAACCACCTTTGAAAGCAAGTCAGTTGGCTGGGTCGATGGCAAGACGTGTCTTGTCGACGCGCGTGGGCCTGCCAAGGGCTCCATGTCTCGAAGAGGTCTCAACTCACCTTCACGAGGGACGCGCGCCACGGCGCGAGCTACCGGCGCATGGACAAATGCGTGGTGCGCCCCCTAAAGCGCAGCCAGTCGCCCGGCGTGACCCCGGAGCCGCGGAAGCCGGGACGCACCGGTGCGCAAGCGCGCCGAATCCTCATAAGGTGAGGAGCATTGGATGCCGGCGGCGTCGACGGTCCGCCGGTGGTCGCGAGGAGGACTGCGGTGAGCGAGACGAGCCCCAAGCTGCGCGCGGAGCTGGAGGGTATCCCCACCTACAAGCCGGGCAAGCCCGCCTCGGCCGAGGGTCCGGTCGCCTTCAAGCTGTCCTCCAACGAGAACCCCTATCCCCCGCTGCCGGGTGTGATGGAGCGGGTGACGGCGGCGATGACCGAGTTCAACCGCTACCCCGACATGGCGTGCGGCGGTCTGATGGCCGAGCTGGCCGAGCGTTTCGGCGTCCCGGTCTCCCACCTGGCCACGGGCACCGGCTCGGTCGGCGTGGCCCAGCAGCTGGTGCAGGCGACCAGTGGTCCCGGCGACGAGGTCATCTACGCCTGGCGCTCCTTCGAGGCGTACCCGATCATCACGCGGATCAGCGGCGCCACGCCCGTGCAGGTGCCGCTCACGCCCGGGGATGTGCACGACCTGGACGCCATGGCGGACGCGATCACCGAGCGGACCCGGCTGATCTTCGTCTGCAACCCCAACAACCCCACCGGCACCGTGGTGCGGCGGGCCGAGCTGGAGCGGTTCCTCGACCGGGTGCCGAAGGACGTGCTGGTGGTGCTGGACGAGGCGTACCGGGAGTTCATCCGGGACTCCGAGGTGCCCGACGGTGTCGAGCTGTACCGGGAGCGGCCGAACGTCTGCGTGCTGCGCACCTTCTCCAAGGCGTACGGGCTGGCGGGGCTGCGGGTCGGTTTCGCCATCGCGCACGAGCCGGTGGCGGCGGCGCTGCGCAAGACGGCGGTGCCGTTCGGCGTGAGCCATGTCGCGCAGGAGGCGGCGATCGCCTCGCTGCAGGCCGAGGACGAGCTGCTCGGCCGGGTCGGTTCGCTGGTGTGCGAGCGCGCCCGGGTGGTCGACGCGCTGCGCGCGCAGGGGTGGACGGTGCCGGAGACGCAGGCCAATTTCGTGTGGCTGCGGCTGGGGGAGCGGACCATGGAGTTCGCGGCGGCGTGCGAGGACCACGGGGTGGTCGTGCGGCCGTTCGCCGGTGAGGGCGTGCGGGTGACGGTCGGTGAGAACGAGGCGAACGACCTGTTCCTGAAGGCGGCGGAGGCGTTCCGCCGCGAGGTGGCGGACTGACGCCGGTCCGCAGTCCGTGCGGTGAGGGCCCTGCCGGGAGGCGGGGCCCTTCGTCGTAGGGGCCCCCTTGTGGATGCCGAATACGTGTGCGCCATAATGGCTTGTGAATGTGAACGCTTTCACAAGCTCCGACCGGATTGCTCCATATGTGGGGGGCATAAGCGGCGAAGGCCGCACCGGCACCGCGAAGTAAGGAGGGGTGACGACGTGGAACTGGCGTTGGCGCCGGAGACCCTGGCGCGCTGGCAGTTCGGCATCACCACCGTCTATCACTTTCTGTTCGTCCCCCTGACGATCTCCCTGGCCGCCCTCACGGCCGGGCTGCAGACGGCCTGGGTGCGCACGGAGAAGGAGGTCTACCTCAGGGCCACCAAGTTCTGGGGCAAGCTCTTCCTGATCAACATCGCGATGGGCGTGGTCACCGGCATCGTGCAGGAGTTCCAGTTCGGCATGAACTGGTCGGAGTACTCGCGCTTCGTCGGGGACATCTTCGGCGCCCCGCTGGCCTTCGAGGCGCTGATCGCCTTCTTCTTCGAGTCGACCTTCATCGGGCTGTGGATCTTCGGCTGGGACAAGCTGCCGAAGAGGATCCACCTGGCCTGCATATGGATGGTCTCGATCGGCACGGTCCTCTCGGCGTACTTCATCCTCGCGGCCAACTCGTGGATGCAGCACCCCGTCGGCTTCCGGATCAACAAGGAGCGGGGGCGCGCCGAACTGACCGACTTCTGGGCCGTGCTGACCCAGAACACCGCGCTCGCCCAGGCGTTCCACACCCTCTCCGCGGCCTTCCTGACCGGGGGCGCCTTCATGGTGGGCCTGGCCGCCTACCACCTGGCCCGGCGCCGGCACATCACGGTGATGCGGACCTCGCTGCGGCTCGGCCTGGTCACCGTGGTGATCGCCGGACTCCTCACCGCCATCAGCGGCGACACCCTCGGCAAGGTGATGTTCAAGCAGCAGCCGATGAAGATGGCCGCCGCCGAGGCCCTGTGGGACGGTCAGAAGCCCGCGCCCTTCTCGGTGTTCGCCTACGGCGACGTGGACAAGGGCCACAACACCGTCGCCGTCGAGGTGCCGGGTCTGCTGTCCTTCCTGGCGAACGACGACTTCACGTCCTACGTCCCCGGCATCAACGACGTCAACAAGGCCGAGCAGGAGAAGTTCGGGCCCGGGGACTACCGGCCCAACATCCCGGTCGCCTACTGGGGCTTCCGCTGGATGATCGGGTTCGGCATGGCCTCCTTCACCCTCGGGGCGCTCGGGCTCTGGCTGACCCGGAAGAAGTTCCTGCTCCCCGGGCACCTGCGCACCGGCGACGACGAGGTGCCGCATCTGGTGCTCTTCGGGCGGCGGACGCTGGGCCCGAAGCTCACCCCCTGGTTCTGGCGCGTGGCCACCTGGACGATGGCCTTCCCGCTGATCGCGAACTCCTGGGGCTGGATCTTCACCGAGATGGGCCGCCAGCCCTGGGTGGTCTACGGCCTGTTCCAGACCCGTCAGGCGGTCTCCCCCGGTGTCTCCCAGACCGAGGTGGCCATCTCCATGGCCGTCTTCACCGCGCTGTACGCGATCCTCGCGGTCATCGAGGTCCGGCTGCTGGTCAAGTACGCCAAGGCTGGGCCCCCGGAACTGACCGAGGCCGACCTCAACCCGCCCACGAAGATCGGCGGCGACCACCAGGACGCCGACCGGCCGATGGCCTTCTCGTACTAGCGCTGGGGGAACAGCCATGGAACTGCATGACGTCTGGTTCGTCCTCATAGCCGTGCTGTGGACCGGCTACTTCTTCCTGGAGGGGTTCGACTTCGGGGTCGGTGTGCTGACCCGGCTGCTCGCCCGGAACCGGCCCGAACGGCGAGTGCTGATCAACACCATCGGCCCGGTCTGGGACGGCAACGAGGTGTGGCTGCTCTCCGCGGGCGGTGCGACCTTCGCCGCCTTCCCGGAGTGGTACGCCACCCTGTTCTCCGGCTTCTATCTGCCCCTGCTGCTCATCCTGGTCTGCCTGATCGTGCGGGGTGTGGGCTTCGAGTACCGGGCCAAGCGGCCCGAGGAGAAGTGGCAGCGCAACTGGGAGTGGGCGATCTTCTGGTCCTCGCTCATCCCGGCGTTCCTCTGGGGCGTGGCCTTCGGGAACATCGTGCGGGGCGTGCGGATCGACCGGCACTTCGAGTACGTCGGCGGGCTGGCCGATCTGTTCAACCCCTACGCCCTGCTCGGCGGCGCGGTGACGCTCACCCTGTTCACCTTCCACGGGACGGTGTTCACGGCGCTCAAGACCGTCGGTGACATCCGCACGCGGGCCCGGACCCTGGCCCTGCGCCTCGGCCCGGTGACCGTCGTGGCGGCGCTCGGCTTCCTGGTCTGGACCCAGCTCCACAGCGGGGACGGTGCGAGCCTGGTCGCCCTCGTCGTGGCGGCCCTCGCCCTGGTCGGCGCACTGGCCGCCATCTGGTGGGTGCGGGAGGGATGGGCGTTCGCGCTGTCCGGGGTGACCATCGCGGCCACCGTGGCGATGCTCTTCCTGTCGCTGTTCCCGAATGTGATGCCGTCCACCCTCGACGCGGACTGGAGCCTGACGGTGTCCAACGCCTCGTCGAGCCCGTACACCCTGAGGATCATGACCTGGTGCGCCGTCATCGCCGCCCCGCTGGTCATGCTCTACCAGGCGTGGACCTACTGGGTCTTCCGCAAGCGCATCGGTACCCAGCACATCGCCGAAGCCGCACACTGACCGCCTCAAGGGTATGTTTCACGTGAAACACACTCTCGGGACTGAAGGACACGTTTCACGTGAAACCGATCGATCCCCGCCTGCTGCGCTACGCCCGTGCCACGCGCTTCTTCCTCGTGGCGGTCGTCCTCCTGGGCGGGCTCGGCGCCGGCCTGGTCATCGCCCAGGCCATGCTGATCGCCGAGGTCGTGGTCGGTGCCTTCCAGCAAGGCAAGTCGGCAAGTGACCTGGTCACGCCGCTGGCCCTGCTGGCCGGAGTGGCCTGTGGGCGGGCGCTGGTCTCCTGGCTCACGGAGCTGGCGGCGCACAAGGCCAGCGCTGCCGTGAAATCCGAGCTGCGGGAGCGGCTGGTCGAGCGGGCCGCGGTGCTGGGTCCCGGCTGGCTGAGCGGCCAGCGCACCGGCTCACTGGTCACCCTGGCCACGCGCGGGGTCGACGCCCTGGACGACTACTTCTCGCGGTACCTCCCGCAGATGGGGCTCGCCCTGGTCGTTCCGGTGGCGGTGCTGGCGCGGATCGTCACCGAGGACTGGGTCTCGGCGGCGATCATCGTCGCCACCCTCCCCCTCATCCCGGTCTTCATGATCCTGATCGGCTGGGCCACCCAGTCCCGGATGGACCGCCAGTGGTCGCTGCTGTCCCGGCTCTCCGGACACTTCCTTGATGTGGTCGCGGGGCTGCCCACGCTGAAGGTGTTCGGCCGGGCCAAGGCGCAGGCCGAGTCCATCCGCAAGATCACCGGCGAGTACCGCCGCGCCACCATGCGGACCCTGCGGATCGCCTTCCTCTCCTCCTTCGCGCTGGAACTGCTGGCCACCCTCTCCGTCGCGCTGGTCGCCGTCACCATCGGCATGCGGCTGGTGCACGGTGGGATGGACCTGTACATCGGCCTGGTCATCCTCATCCTGGCCCCGGAGGCGTATCTCCCGCTGCGCCAGGTGGGCGCGCAGTACCACGCGGCGGCTGAGGGGCTGGCGGCCGCCGAGGAGATCTTCGCCGTGCTGGAGACGCCGGTCCCCGCCACCGGCACCGCGCCCGTCCCGGCCGGCTCCCTGGCCTTCGACTCCGTGACCGTCCGCTACCCCGGCCGCTCGGCGGACGCCGTCACCGACGTGTCCTTCTCCGTGGAACCCGGCGAGACCGTGGCCCTGATCGGGCCGAGCGGCGCGGGCAAGTCCACCCTGCTCAGCGTGCTCCTCGGCTTCGTCCGGCCCACCGATGGACAGGTCCGGGTCGGGGGCGCCGACCTTGCCGGCCTCGACCTGGAGGAGTGGCGCACCAAGATCGCCTGGGTGCCGCAGCGGCCGCACCTGTACGCGGGGACCATCGCGGAGAATGTACGCCTTGCCCGCCCCGACGCGGACGACACCGCCGTACACCAGGCGCTGGCGGACGCCGGCGCGCTGGAGTTCGTGGACGCGCTCCCCGCGGGTGCCGGCACCGTGCTCGGTGAGGACGGGGCCGGGCTCTCCGCGGGCCAGCGGCAGCGGCTCGCCCTGGCCCGCGCGTTTCTCGCCGACCGGCCGGTGCTGCTGCTGGACGAACCCACCGCCGCGCTGGACGGCGCGACCGAAGCCGACGTCGTCGCGGCGGTGCGGCGCCTCTCCGTCGGCCGCACGGTGCTGCTCGTCGTGCACCGGCCCGCCCTGCTGGAGGTCGCCGACCGGGTCGTGCGGCTGGAGCTGTCCGAGCCGGCCGCCGCGCCCGAGCCGGTCACGGCCGAGGTACTCGCTCCCGAACTCGCCGCCGCCGCGGTGGACGCGCACGTGCGCGTCCCCGCCGGCGGTGAAGCCTTCTTCCCCGAGTCGGACGACACGGACGACGATCGGGAGGAACCGGCGCCCGGGAAGGCGACGGCCCGTGAGCGGGGCATCCTGGCCCGCGTCCGTTCCGTGGCCGCCGCCCGGCGCGGCCGGCTGCTCTTCGCGCTGCTGCTCGGCAGCCTGGCCCTCGGCTGCGCCGTCGGTCTGATGGCGACCTCCGGCTGGCTGATCTCCCGCGCCTCGCAGCAGCCGCCGGTGCTTTATCTGCTGGTCGCGGTGACGGCCACCCGGTTCTTCGGCATCGGCCGCGCGGTCTTCCGGTACAGCGAGCGGCTGGTGTCGCACGACGCCGTGCTGCGCATGCTGGCCGACACCCGTGTCGCCGTCTACAGGCGGCTCGAGCGGCTGGCCCCGGCCGGGCTGCGCGGCACCCGGCGCGGCGATCTGCTCAGCCGGCTCGTCGCCGACGTGGACGCCTTCCAGGACTACTGGCTGCGCTGGCTGCTGCCCACCGGCGTGGCGGTGGTCGTCTCCGCCGCCTCGGTCGGCTTCACCGCCTGGCTGCTCCCGGAGGCGGGAGCCGCGCTCGCCGCCGGCCTGCTGCTCGCCGGAGTCGGCGTACCGCTGATCACCGCCGCGGTCGCCCGGCGGACCGAACGACGGCTGGCGCCCGCCCGGGGCGTGCTGGCCACCCGCGTCACCGACCTGCTCACCGGCACCGCCGAGCTGACCGTCGCCGGGGCGCTGCCCTCGCGTACGGAGGCGACCCGGAAGGCCGACGGCACCCTCACCCGGATCGCGTCCCGCGCCGCCGGGGCCACCGCGCTCGGCGACGGCCTGACCGCGCTGATCTCGGGCCTGACCGTCGCCGTCGCCGCGCTGCTCGGTGCGCAGGCGGCGGCCGGGGGCCGTATCCACGGCGTGCTGGTGGCCGTGGTGGTCCTCACCCCGCTGGCCGCCTTCGAGGCGGTGCTCGGCCTCCCGCTGGCCGTCCGCTACCGCCAGCGGGTCGCCCGCAGCGCCGAGCGGGTCTACGAGGTGCTGGACGCCCCGGTGCCGGTGCGGGAGCCCGAGCAGCCGCGCGAAGCCCCCGACTCGCCGTTCCCGCTGGTGCTGAGAGACCTGACCGCCCGCTACGCGGACCAGCAGCGGGACGCGCTCCACGGACTCGACCTCACCCTGGACCGGGGCCGCCGGATCGCCGTGGTCGGCCCCTCGGGCTCCGGCAAGACCACCCTCGCCCAGGTGCTGCTCCGCTTCCTGGACGCCGGCTCGGGCACGTACACGCTGGCCGGGGTACCCGCGGCCGAGATGGACGGCGACGACGTACGGCGGCTGGTCGGGCTGTGTGCCCAGGACGCCCACCTCTTCGACAGCACCGTCCGGGAGAACCTGCTGCTCGCCCGGAAGGACGCGACCGAGCCCGAGGTGCGGGACGTACTGCTGCGGGCCCGGCTGCTGGACTGGGTGGACGGGCTCCCGGAGGGCCTGGACACGCACGTCGGCGAGCACGGCGCCCGGCTCTCCGGCGGTCAGCGGCAGCGGCTGGCGCTGGCCCGCGCGCTGCTCGCGGACTTCCCGGTGCTGGTGCTGGACGAGCCCGCCGAGCACCTGGACCTGCCCACGGCGGACGCCCTCACCGACGATCTGCTGGCCGCGACCGAGGGCCGCACCACGCTGCTGATCACGCACCGGCTCGCCGGGCTCGCCGCCGTGGACGAGGTGCTCGTCCTCGACGCGGGCCGCGTGGTGCAGCGCGGCCCCTATGCCGAACTGCTCGCCGTGGACGGCCCGCTGGCCGCGATGGCCCGCCGCGAGGCGGAGGCGGAGGCCCTCGTCGTGCTGTGACCGGCGGGGGGTCAGACCCGTCCGGCGAGGAGGTCCTCGATCACGCGGGCCACGCCGTCCTCGTTGTTGGCGTGAGTGCGGCCGGTGGCGGCGGCCAGGGTGTCGGGGTGGGCGTTGCCCATGGCGTAGGAGCGTCCCGCCCAGGTCAGCATCTCGATGTCGTTCGGCATGTCTCCGAAGGCGACGACCTCCTCCTGCGAGATGCCGCGCTCGGCACAGCACAGGGCCAGGGTGCTGGCCTTGGAGACGCCGGGTCCGCTCAGTTCCAGCAGCGCGCTGGGGCTGGACCGGGTGACGTTGGCGTGGCCGCCGACGGCGATCCGGGCGAGGGTGAGGAAGGCGTCCGGGTCGAGGTCGGGGTGGTGGGCCAGGATCTTCAGCACCGGCTGGCTCGCCGCGACACCGTCCGGTGCGAGGAGTTCCTCGGCGGGCCGCAGGGTGTCCGGGACCTCCAGGTGCAGCTTGGGATAGGCGGGCTCCTGGTGGAAACCGTAGGTCTGCTCGACCGCGAACAGGGTGCCGGGGGCCGCCTCGCGCAACAGCTGGACCGACTTCAGGGCGTTCTCCCTGGCCAGCTCGCGCACCTTCACGAAGCGGTGGGCGCCCGCGCCGCCGTGCAGGTCGACCACGGCGGCGCCGTTGCCGCAGATCGCCAGGCCGTGGCCGTGCACGTGCTCGCTGACGACGTCCATCCAGCGGGCCGGGCGGCCGGTGACGAAGAAGACCTCGATACCCGCCTTCTCGGCCGCGGCCAGCGCCGCGACGGTCCGCGGGGAGACGGTCTGGTCGTCGCGCAGCAGGGTGCCGTCCAGGTCCGTGGCGATCAGGCGCGGCGGGAGGGAGCCCCCTCCTCGTCCGGACGGGGCCGACGGCTGTGCGGGGGCCGGGGTCCCCGGCTGTCTGGTCGCTGAGGTCACCCGAGCATTCTCGCGCATATGCGCGCACGACTGTGCGGCACGGGGCCCGGATGAGAGCAGGTGCACGTCAGACGCGTCCCGGAGCGGGTCCTGGTCGGCCATCCGGGCGTCGTAGGCTCGTCGGCATGGCACTTCGTCTCAGTACCGTGATCCTCCCCGTCGACCGCTGGAGCGAAGGGGGTCGGGCGAAATGGCAGCGGGCCGAGGATCTCGGGTTCCACGCCGCGTACACCTACGACCATCTGTCGTGGCGCTCGTTCCGGGACGGGCCGTGGTTCGGGGCGCTGCCGACGCTGACGGCCGCCGCGGGGGCGACCGAGTGGCTGCGGCTGGGGACGCTGGTGACCTCGCCGAACTTCCGGCACCCGGTGACCCTGGCCAAGGAGCTGATCTCCCTGGACGACATCTCCGGCGGCCGGGTCACCCTGGGCATCGGTGCGGGCGGCTCCGGGTTCGACGCGACGGCGCTCGGGCAGGAGGCGTGGTCGCCGCGTGAGCGGGCCGACCGGTTCGCGGAGTTCGTGACGCTGCTGGACCGGCTGCTGACCGAGGACGCGGTGTCGTACACGGGCGAGAACTACTCGGCGGTGGAGGCCCGCAACATTCCGGGCTGCGTGCAGGAGCCCCGGCTGCCGTTCGCCGTGGCGGCGACGGGCCCGCGCGGACTGAAGCTGGCGGCGCGGTACGGGCAGGCGTGGGTGACCACGGGCGATCCGAAGCTGTTCGAGACCGGTACGCCGGAGCAGTCGGTGCTGGCGGTGGAGCGGCAGATCGGCCGGCTCACCGAGGCGTGCGCGGAGACCGGCCGCGACGTGGCCGGCCTGGACAAGATCATGCTGACCGGGTTCACCCCCGACCGCGCCCGGCCGCTGGACTCCGTCGACGCGTTCGTGGACTTCGCCGGCCCGTACGCGGCGCTGGGCATCACCGAGCTGGTCGTCCACTGGCCCATCGCCGACTCGGACTTCGCGGCCGACCAGGCAGTCTTCGAGAAGATCGCCATGGAGGCCGTCGCCCAGCTCGGCTGAGCGGCCGGCGGATCTCAGCGCGGCTCGGCGAACCGCAGGTAGCGCGGCGGGACGGCGTCGGTGAGCCAGACGCCGTTCGCGCTGACGTGGAAGACATGACCGTCGCGGTGCATGGCGCCCGCGTCCACGGCGAGGACCACGGGACGGCCACGGCGGGCGCCCACCCGGGTCGCGGTCTCGCGGTCGGCCGAGAGATGGACGTCGTGCCGGTTCATCGGGCGCAGCCCCTCGGCGCGGATCGCGTCCAGGCTGCCGGCGACGGTGCCGTGGTAGAGGTACGGCGGCGGGGTGGCCGGGGGCAGGCCGAGCGCCACCTCGACGGTGTGGCCCTGGCTGGCACGGATACTGCCGCCCTCGACGGCGAAGCGCCGCTTGTCGTTGACGGCGACGACATGGTCCAGCTCCGCGCGGCTGATGGGGAAACCGTGGGCGGCCGCGGCGGCGAGGAGCGTGTCGATCTCCACCCAGCCGGCCGGGTCCAGGGTGATCCCGATGCGCTCGGGCTGGTGCCGCAGGTGCTTCGAGAGGTACTTGGACACCTTCACGGCGCGTCTGTCGTCCATCGCCTCTGGTAACCCCATTCCTCTCCTACGATACTTTTTCTCTCGTATGGTGCTTTTCGTATCGTCCTCTCATGGGGCTGCCCCGTGTTTTCCGCCCATGATCCGCCTCTCCCCAGCCTTCCGGAGAGACGCGGATCACGCACATGATTTTTGTGGGCAGGTTTGATCCACAGCCAATGCCTGTTATCCACAGGCTTTTTGACGATTCTGTGGACAACCAGCGCCCGTTTCAGGCATGTTGATCAACTTCGGTGTGCTTCAGGGCAGATGGAGCTCTCACCGCCGACCGGCTGACTCACAACTTCGGCTCCACCCGGGCCAGTCCGCGCAGTGCCCCCGGCACGAACCGCGCCAGCAGATACGCCCCCCGCGCCTCGGGAGTCACCGGCACCACCGCCCGGTTCTCCGCCACCGCGTCCAGAATCGCCCTGGCGACCTTCTCCGGTGGGTAGTTGCGCTTCCCGTACAGCCGGGACGACCGCTCCTGACGCCGCCGTGCCTCGGTCTCGTCCACCCCTGTGAAGCGCGTCGTCGAGGTGATGTTGGTGTTGACGATGCCGGGGCAGATGGCCGTGACCCCGATGTCCTCGGCGGCCAGTTCGGCGCGCAGGCACTCCGACAGCATCAGCACCGCCGCTTTGGACGTGCTGTACGCCGGAAGCGCCCGCGAGGGCTGGAAGGCAGCCGCGGAGGCGATGTTGACGATGTGGCCGCCCTGCCCCCGCTCCGCCATCCGGGCCCCGAACAGACGGCAACCGTGGATCACCCCCCACAGGTTGACGTCCAGCACCTTGCGCCAGTCGTCCGGAGTCGTGGTGAAGAAGGAGCCGGAGACACCGATGCCCGCGTTGTTGACCAGCACGTCCACCACGCCGTACTCGCGGTGCACCCGCTCGGCAAGCTTCTCCATGGCCTGCTCGTCCGAGACGTCCACCGTCTCCGCCCAGGCCCCCGACGCTCCTGCGGCCACGGCCAGTTCCGCGGTACGGGCAGCCGTACCGGCGTCCCGGTCGACCGCCACCACCCGTGCCCCCGCCTCCGCGAGAGCCAGCGCCGTCGCGCGCCCGATGCCGCTTCCGGCGCCAGTGACCAGCGCCAACTGGCCGCCGAAACGGTCGGCGTGACGACCGCCGCCGCCCCGCGACGGCTCGCCCCGCTCGACGGAGATCACGAACTCCTGGATCCATCGCGCCAGTTGGTCTGGTCGGGTCCGCGGCACCCAGTGCTTGGCCGGGAGCGTGCGCCGGGTCAGCCTCGGCACCCACCGCTCCAGGTCGTCGTAGAGCCGCTCCGAGAGGAACGCGTCGTCCTGCGGGGTGATGAGCTGTACCGGCACGTGCGCGACGGCGTCCGGGCGGGGGTGGCGCAGCCGGGGGCGGACGTTGTCCCGGTAGAGCCAGGCGCCGTGGGCGGCGTCCGAGGGCAGCGTCGCCGTCGGGTAGTCGCCGGCCGGGATCTTCTCGGCCCGCTCCAGCAGCCTGGGCCACCGCTTGCCCAGCGGGCCGCGCCAGGCCAGCTCCGGCAGCACCGGCGTGTGCAGCAGGTACACGTACCAGGACTTGGCGCCCTGGCCGAGGAGCTGGCCCACCCGGCGCGGGGTCGGGCGCTTGACGCGGGCGTCGATCCAGTGGCCGAAGTGGTCCAGCGACGGGCCCGACATGGAGGTGAAGGAGGCGATGCGGCCCCGGGTCCGCTCGACCGTCACGAACTCCCAGGACTGCACCGAGCCCCAGTCGTGCCCGACCAGGTGCACCGGCCGGTCCGGGCTCACCGCGTCGGCCACCGCGAGGAAGTCGTCCGTCAGCTTGGCCAGGGTGAAGCCGCCGCGCAGGGGCTTCGGCGCGGTGGAACGGCCGTGGCCGCGCACGTCGTAGAGCACCACGTGGAAGTCGTCCGCCAGGCGGGCGGCCACCTCGGACCAGACCTCCTTGCTGTCCGGGTAGCCGTGCACCAGCACCACGGTGGGGCGTCCCGGGTCGCCCAGTTCGGCCACGCACAGCTCGACCCCGCCGGTGCGCACCCGCCGCTCACGCGCGTCCTTCAGCGTCACTTGTCCTCCGCCCGCATCCGTCCGACTCCGTCCAGCGAATGTGGCAGTTGTTAGAGGTGGCGTCAATAGGGGAGATCGGGCCTCTCCCCCCAGGGCCCCTCCCCCCAGGGCCCATCACCCCTAGGGCCCCGTACTACCCGAGGCGGACCCCAAGACGGCTCTGAGGTCTGACGACCCGGGTGCCCCTCGTCACTACCGTCGGAGCGTGACTGTGATCGTGACCGAGAGCCTGAGCAAGCGGTTCCCCCGGGTGACCGCGCTCGACCGGCTGTCCGTGGACATCGGACCCGGTGTGACGGGACTCGTCGGTGCCAACGGCGCCGGCAAGTCCACCCTGATCAAGATCCTGCTGGGTCTGTCCCCCGCCACCGAGGGCCGCGCATCCGTGCTCGGCCTCGACGTGGCGACCGAAGGCGCCGCCATCCGCGAGCGCGTCGGCTACATGCCGGAGCACGACTGCCTGCCGCCCGACGTCTCGGCCACCGAGTTCGTCGTGCACATGGCGCGCATGTCCGGCCTGCCGCCCACCGCCGCCCGCGAGCGCACCGCCGACACCCTGCGCCACGTCGGGCTGTACGAGGAGCGCTACCGCCCCATCGGCGGCTACTCGACCGGCATGAAACAGCGGGTCAAGCTCGCCCAGGCGCTGGTGCACGACCCCCGGCTGGTCTTCCTGGACGAGCCGACCAACGGCCTCGACCCGGTCGGCCGGGACGAGATGCTCGGCCTGATCCGCCGCATCCACACCGACTTCGGCATCTCGGTCCTGGTCACCTCGCACCTGCTGGGCGAACTGGAGCGCACCTGCGACCACGTCGTGGTCGTGGACGGCGGCAAGCTGCTGCGGTCCAGCTCCACCACCGACTTCACCCAGAGCACCACCACGCTGGCCGTCGAGGTCACCGACAGTGACACCCACCCCGACGGCACCCGCGCCCTGCGCGAGGCGCTGCACGCGCGCGGGATCGACACCCACGACGACGGCGGCGGCCTGCCCGGCGCCGGCCACATCCTGCTGCTCACCGCGCAGGGTGAGGAGACGTACGACCTGGTGCGCGACACCGTCGCCGGGCTCGGTCTCGGCCTGGTCCGGATGGAGCAGCGGCGCCACCACATCTCCGAGGTGTTCACCCGCGACGAGCAGCGGAAGGAGGCAGTCGGCCATGGCGGTTGACCAGCCCGTCCCCACGGCACCGGCGCCCTCGGGCGACCAGTCCCGCATCCACGACATCGGCTACCGCGGCTACGACGGCCCCCGCCTCGGCCGCGCGTACGCCCGCCGCTCGCTGTACTCGCAGTCCCTGCGCGGTGCCTACGGACTCGGCCGTTCGGCCAAGTCCAAGGTGCTGCCGATGCTGCTGTTCGCGGTGATGTGCGTGCCGGCCGCCATCATGGTCGCCGTCGCGGTGACCACCAAGGCACACGACCTGCCGGTCCCCTACAGCCGGTACGCGATCATCATGCAGGCCGTGATCAGCCTGTTCGTCGCCTCCCAGGCCCCGCAGTCCGTCTCGCGCGACCTGCGCTTCAAGACGGTCCCGCTGTACTTCTCCCGGCCCATCGAGACCGCCGACTACGTGCTCGCCAAGTTCGCGGCGCTCGCCTCGGCCCTGTTCGTCCTCACCGGCGGTCCGCTGATCGTGCTCTTCGTGGGCTCGCTGCTCGCCAAGATGGGCGTGGCCCACCAGAGCGAGAAGTTCGGCCAGGGACTGGTCACCGTGGCCCTGCTCTCCCTGCTGTTCGCCGGGATCGGCCTGGTCGTCGCCGCCGTCACGCCGCGCCGTGGCTTCGGCATCGCCGCCGTCATCGCCGTCATGACCATCTCCTACGGCGCCGTCTCCACCCTCCAGGCCATCGCGGACTCCCAGGGCAACAGCGGCGCGGTGCCGTGGATCGGGCTGTTCTCCCCGGTGACCCTGATCGACGGCGTCCAGTCGGCGCTGCTCGGCGGCACGTCCTCGTTCCCCGGCGGGGTCGGCCCGTCCACCGGCGAGGGCTTCGTCTACCTGCTCGTCGTCCTCGGCATGATCGCCGCGAGCTACGGCCTGCTGCTGCGCCGCTACAAGAAGGTGGGCCTGTGACAACGCTCCAGATCGACCACGTCTCCCGCTGGTTCGGCAACGTGGTCGCCGTCAACGACATCACCATGACCATCGGCCCCGGCGTCACGGGCCTCCTCGGCCCCAACGGCGCCGGCAAGTCCACCCTCATCAACATGATGGGCGGCTTCCTCGCCCCGTCCACCGGCACCGTCACCCTCGACGGGCAGCCGGTGTGGCGCAACGAGGCGGTGTACAAGCACATCGGCATCGTCCCCGAGCGCGAGGCGATGTACGACTTCCTCACCGGCCGCGAGTTCGTCGTCGCCAACGCCGAGCTGCACGGTCTCGGGGCCAAGGCCGCCCAGCGCGCCCTGGCCACCGTGGAGATGGAGTACGCCCAGGACCGGAAGATCGCGACCTACTCCAAGGGCATGCGCCAGCGCGTGAAGATGGCGTCCGCGCTCGTCCACGACCCCTCGCTGCTGCTGCTCGACGAGCCCTTCAACGGCATGGACCCGCGCCAGCGGCTGCAGTTGATGGAGCTGCTGCGCGCCATGGGCGACGAGGGCCGCACCGTGCTGTTCTCCTCGCACATCCTGGAGGAGGTCGAGCAGCTCGCCCGGCACATCGAGGTCGTCGTCGCCGGCCGGCACGCGGCCAGTGGCGACTTCCGCAAGATCCGCCGCCTGATGACCGACCGCCCGCACCGCTATCAGGTCCGCTCCAGCGACGACCGCGCCCTCGCGGCCGCGCTGATCGCCGACCCGTCCACCGCGGGCATCGAGGTCGACGCCGTCGAGGGCGGGCTGGTCGTCCAGGCCGTCGACTTCGGCCGCTTCACCACGCTGCTGCCCAAGGTCGCCAGCGACCAGGGCATCCGGCTCCTCACGGTCTCGCCCTCGGACGAGTCCCTGGAGTCCGTCTTCTCGTATCTCGTCGCGGCGTAGGAGGCCGAAGATGTACGACCCCACAGTCGCCCGGCTCACCTACCGGGCCCTGCTCGGCCGCCGCCGGGCCCTCGTCCTCGGCGCCCTGCCCCTGCTGCTCATCGTGATCTCGGTGGCGGTGCGCCTGCTCACCGGGGCCGACGACCAGGTCGCCGCCGACGTGCTCGGCGGGTTCGCGCTCGCCACCATGGTGCCGATCATCGGCGTCATCGCGGGCACCGGCGCGATCGGGCCGGAGATCGACGACGGCTCGGTGGTGTATCTGCTGTCCAAGCCGCTGAAGCGGCCCACGATCATCTTCACCAAGCTGATCGTCGCCATCGCGGTGACCATGGTGTTCTCCGCGCTGCCCACCCTGATCGCGGGCCTGATCCTCAACGGCAACGGTCAGCAGGTGGCCGTCGCCTACACGGTCGCCGCGCTCGTCGCGTCCATCGCCTACTCGGCGCTGTTCCTGCTGCTCGGCACGGTCTCGCGGCACGCGGTGGTCTTCGGCCTGGTCTACGCCCTGGTCTGGGAGGCGCTGTTCGGCTCGCTGGTCTCCGGCGCCCGGACCCTGAGCGTCCAGCAGTGGTCGCTCGCGGTCGCCCACAAGGTGGTCGGCAGCAACCTGATCACCTCCGACGTCGGCCTCCCGGCGGCCACCGCCCTGCTGATCGTGGTCACCGTGGCCGCCACCTGGTACGCGGGTCAGCGGCTGCGCGCGCTCACCCTGGCGGGCGAGGAGTAGCGACCGCCTTGACGGGGACCTCGTCCCCGTCCGGGCACACTGGCGGCCACGGGAGTACGGCGAGGAGGACGCCATGGCACAGGAACAGCCAACCGGCGACGGCGAGGCAGCGCCCGATCCCTGGGACGGCGTCGAACTGGACGAGGACTTCGTCCGGGCCGCCGAGACCTCCGAGCCGTCCGCCCGGGCCCGCATGCTCACGGCCCGTTGGCGGGCCGAGCGCCCGGAGCCCCAGCCGTGGCGGGCCGACAAGCCGCCCGCGGGGTGGTTCTTCAGCCGTTCGCGCCGGCGCCGGCGCAAGGGTTAATTCGCTGGCGCCGGGCTTTCGGGCGGGGGCACAGTGGGGGAGCCGACGCCGGGTTCAGGGAGCCCGGCGCGCCCCCGTACCGGGAGCGGAGCCGGACGGCGTCATGTCCGGCTTCCGTCAGGACGGTCCCAGGGCGGGCCCCGGTGCGGTTACTCCACCGTCGAGCCCGCTCCCGCACGGGGACCGTCCGGGGCGGCCGCTTCGAGCACGCGATGTCGCTCTCGCGTGGGCCGCCCACCCGGAGAACCCGCCGGGAGGCGGGGCAGGACGACGCCGCGCCCCGCCTCTCAGCCGAGCAGTCGCTCCAGCACCACCGCGATGCCGTCCTCCTCGTTGGAGGCGGTCACCTCGTCGGCCACGGCCTTGAGGTCCGGGTGGGCGTTGGCCATGGCCACGGTGTGCGCGGCCCAGGCGAACATCGGCACGTCGTTCGGCATGTCGCCGAAGGCGATCGTGTCGGCCGCCCTCAGCTTCAGCCGCCGGGCCGCCAGCGACAGACCCGTCGCCTTGGAGAGCCCCAGCGGCAGCAGCTCCACGATGCCCTCGCCCGCCATGACGACGGTGACGAAACCGCCCGCCGCGCGCGAGGCCGCGTCCGCCAGCTCGTCCGTGGACAGCGTCGGATGCTGGATGTAGATCTTGTTCAGCGGGGCTTCCCACAGATCGGCCACGTCCGTGAACGCCTTGGCCGGCAGCCGGCCGGCGACCGCGTAGCCGGGGCCCACCATGACCTCGCCGTCCAGCCCGTCCCGGCTCGCCGCCAGGTACAGCGGGCCCACCTCGGCCTCGATCTTGGCCAGGGCGATGCCCGCCAGCTGCCGGTCCAGCGTCACCGAGGTCAGCAGCCGGTGCTGTCCGGCGTCGTAGACCTGGGCGCCCTGGCCACAGACGGCCAGGCCCCGGTAACCGAGGTCGTCCAGTATGTGCCGGGTCCAGGGCACCGCCCGGCCGGTGACGACGATGTGCGCGGCGCCCGCGGTCGCGGCGGCGGCGAGCGCCTCACGGGTGCGCGGCGAGATCGTCTCGTCGCCGCGCAGCAGCGTGCCGTCCAGATCGGTGGCGACCAGCCCGTACGGGAAGGGGTTGCTCACTTGGCGACCGGCTCCAGAAATTCCCGTCCGCCCAGGTAGGGGCGGAGGACCTCCGGGACACGGACCGAGCCGTCGGGCTGCTGGTGGTTCTCCAGGATCGCCACGATGGTGCGCGGTACGGCGCACAGCGTGCCGTTGAGCGTGGCCAGCGGGCGGACCTGCTTGCCGTCGCGCATCCGGATCTGCAGCCGGCGGGACTGGTACTCGGTGCAGTCCGAGGTGGACGTCAGCTCGCGGTACTTGCCCTGGGTCGGAATCCACGCCTCGCAGTCGAACTTGCGGGCGGCGGAGGAGCCCAGGTCACCGGTGGCCACGTCGATCACGCGGAACGGCAGCTCCAGCGAGGTCAGCCACTGCTTCTCCCAGTTCAGCAGGCGCTGGTGCTCGGCCTCGGAGTCCTCCGGGGCGACGTAGGAGAACATCTCCACCTTGTCGAACTGGTGGACCCGGAAGATGCCGCGGGTGTCCTTGCCGTGCGAACCGGCCTCGCGGCGGAAGCAGGGGGAGAACCCGGCGTAGCGCAGCGGCAGCCGGTCCGCGTCGATGATCTCGTCCATGTGGTACGCGGCGAGCGCCACCTCGGAGGTGCCGACCAGGTAGAGGTCGTCCTTGTCGAGGTGGTACACGTCCTGCGCGGCCTGGCCGAGGAAGCCGGTGCCCGCCATGGACTGGGGACGGACCAGCGCCGGGGTCAGCATCGGGGTGAAGCCGGCCGCGGTGGCCTGCGCGATGGCCGCGTTGACCAGGGCCAGCTCCAGCAGGGCGCCGACGCCGGTGAGGAAGTAGAAGCGGGAGCCGGAGACCTTGGCGCCGCGCTCGGTGTCGATCGCGCCGAGGATGTGGCCGAGTTCGAGGTGGTCCTTGGGCGCGAAGCCCTCGGCGTCGAAGTCGCGGATCTCGCCGTGCGTCTCCAGCGTGACGAAGTCCTCCTCGCCGCCGACCGGGACGGCGGGGTGGACGAGGTTGCCGAGCCCGAGCAGCAGGCGCTGGGTCTCCGCGTCGGCCTCGTCGCGCTCGGCCTCGGCCGCCTTGACGTCGGCCTTGAGCTGCTCGGCACGGCTGAGCAGCTCGGCCCGCTCCTCGGGAGTGGCCTTGGGGATCAGCTTGCCGAGCTGCTTCTGCTCGGCGCGCAGCTCGTCGAAGCGGACACCCGATGACCTGCGCCGCTCGTCGGCAGACAGGAGGGAGTCGACGAGCGCGACGTCCTCTCCACGAGCACGCTGGGAGGCGCGCGCACGGTCAGGGTCCTCACGAAGCAGGCGAAGGTCAATCACAGGCCCAAGGCTACCGGTGCGCGCGGACCGGCCGGGACCCCTATACCGGGGGCGGGCGTGCGCATCCACACCCTGGGGAAAGTTATCCACAGGCTGTGTGGAGTGACTGTGGATTTCGGAATTGATCATTCCGAGGGAGTTGCCTCCCAAGGAATTCCCGGTTCAAACTCCCCGGATAACCACTTTCGAGTGGAAAGTGGTCGTCCCAAAAGCTGAATCGATGGAAACGGGTGGACGAAGGGTGATCCGGGCTGGGCTGAATGCAGCTGATGACTGTGAGCCGATTTGTCGACCGGATGGGCCTTGTTGTCGACTTGTCCCCAGGTAGAGAAGCGGACCTGTGGATAACTTCTGTGGATAACGCGGACCGCTAGAAACGGCCGTCCTGGCAGCGGGTCACCCAGTCGGAGGCGGCCAGGAACTCCTGGTCGGACGTGCCCGGCTGAAGGGGCCGCGCCCCGCCCGGCCCGATGTCGGCACGCGGATAGGAACCCAGGAATCGCACCTGGAGACAGACCCGCTTCAGCCCCATCAGGGCCTCCGCCATCCGCCGGTCGGAGATGTGCCCCTCGGCGTCCACGCAGAAGCAGTAGTTTCCGATGCCCTCGCCGGTCGGCCGGGACTGGAGCAGCATCAGGTTGATACCGCGGGTGGCGAACTCGTCGATCAGGTCACGCAGGGCGCCGGGGTGGTCCTCCCGCTGCCACAGCACCACCGAGGTCTTGTCGGCACCGGTCGGCGCCGCGGGCCGGGCGGGCCTGCCCACCAGCACGAACCGGGTCTGCGCGTTCTCCGCGTCGTGGATGTCGGTCTCCAGCGGCACCAGGCCGTACCGCGCCGCCGCGAACTCACCCGCGAAGGCCGCGTCGTAGCGGCCCTCCTGGACGAGGCGGGCGCCGTCCGCGTTGGAGGCGGCCGACTCCCAGAGGGCATCGGGGAGGTGGGCGCGCAGCCAGTTGCGGACCTGCGGCTGGGCGGCGGGGTGGGCGGTGACCGTCTTGATGTCGGCCAGCTTCGTGCCCGGCCGGACCAGCAGCGCGAAGGTGATCGACAGCAGCACCTCGCGGTAGATCGAGAGCGGCTCGCCGGCGACCAGCTCGTCCAGGGTGGTGGTGATCCCGCCCTCGACCGAGTTCTCGATCGGCACGAACGCGGCCTCCGCCTCGCCGCTGCGCACCGCGTCCAGCGCGGACTGCACCGAGACGTACGGGATCAGCTCGCGGGTGGCGGCCTCCGGGAGAGTACGGAGGGCGACTTCGGTGAAGGTGCCTTCGGGACCGAGATACGCGTAACTCGCTGGCATGCCCTCACCCTAATGGCCCTGCGGCGACCCGGCCCGACCGTCTCATGCCGGCCACCCTTCCGGGTGGTTTCGATCCCGGACGCCTGCGAAAGGGGCGTCCGGGATGCCTGGTCAGCCCTCCAGCAGCCGCTGTCCCACGTACTCGCCCTTCGCCGCGCCCCCCGGCACCGCGAACAGCCCGCTGGCCTCGTGCCGCAGGTACCGCGACAGCGCGTCGCCCCGGTCGAGCTTGCGCTGCACCGGTACGAAGCCGCGCAGCGGGTCGGCCTGCCAGCAGATGAACAGCAGCCCGGCGTCGGGGGTGCCGTCCGCGTCGTAGCCGTCGTGGAAGGAGAAGGGGCGGCGCAGCATCGCGGCCCCGCCGTTCTGGTCGGGCCGGGTGATCCGGGCGTGCGCGTTGAGCGGGACGACGTACTCGCCCCGCGCGTCCGCCTTCTCCAGGTCCATCGGCGTGGTCTCGCCGCCGCCGGACAGCGGGGCGCCGTCCGACTTGCGGCGGCCGATCACCGCCTCCTGCGCCGGGCGCGCCAGCTTCTCCCAGTCGTCCAGCAGCATGCGGATGCGGCGGACGACGGCGTAGGAGCCGTTCGCCATCCAGGCGGGCTCGCCCGAGGCGGGCACGAAGATCCGCTGGTCGAAGTCCGGCTCGGCGGGCTTGGGGTTGCGGGTGCCGTCGACCTGGCCCATCAGGTTGCGCGTGGTCAGGGCGTGCGCGGTGGTGCCCGGCGAGCGGTTGAAGCCGTTCATCTGCCAGCGGACGCGGGCCGCGTCGCCCGCCTCCTTCTGCAGCGCCCGCAGCGCGTGGAACGCGACCAGCGCGTCATTGGCGCCGATCTGCACCCAGAGGTCGCCCTCGCAGCGCTTCCTGTCGAGCTGGTCGGCGGAGAAGTCGGGCAGCGGGTCCAGCGCGGCCGGCCGCTGCTTCTCCAGTCCGGTGCGGGCGAAGAAGCTGTGCCCGAAGCCGAAGGTGACGGTCAGCGAGGAGGGCCCGGCGTCGCGGGCCACATCGGTGTCCTCGTGCGGGGCCGCCTCGCCCGCCATCAGCCGCTCGGCCGCCGCCGACCAGCGGCGGAGCAGGGCCGCCGCCTCCTTGCGCCCGGCACCCGGCTTCAGATCGAAGGCGACGAGATGGCCGTGGGCCTGGAGTGCGTCGGTGATGCCGGGCTGATGTTTCCCGTGAAACATCGCGCGGTCCGTACCGATCGAGGTGAGGGGTGTGGCCGGGGCCGGCGCGGCGGCGTACCCCAGGGCGCCGCCCGCCGCGCCGAGCACGAGGCCGGTGGCCCCGGCGGTGCCGAGCAGGGCACGGCGGGACACACCCCGCCCCGCCTCGGCGGCGGGTCGCCCGGCTTCCGGGGTACGGGTCTGAGGGACGGACGGGTCGGGCATGGTGCGGTTCAGCCGATCTGCGCGTTCTTGGAGACGGTCACCTGGTCGATGTCGGAGGTCCGTACGGTGACGGCGACCTCCCAGTCTCCCGCCATGGGGACCTGGACACCGTTGGCCGCCCAGTGGCCCGTGGTGATGTGTTCCGGGGCCACCGGGAGCGGGCCGATCTTCTTCGCCTTCAGGGTGAGGGCGACCTTCACCTCGGGGATGTCGTACGGGCGGCCGTCGGACCGCTGGACGTACAGATGCATCTCGTTGGCGCCGACGCGGGCGGGGTCGAGGTCGATCCGGACCAGGCCCTTGCCGTTCTTGCCGCCGGTGTCGAAGGGCATGTCCAGGGTGAGGGCGCCGGAGGTGTCGGCCGGGGAACTCGCGGCCGGGGCGGTGGCGGCCCTGGCCTCCTGCTCGGTACGGCCCGGCTCGGTCTGGGTGAGCGCGGTGGTCACCGCGAGCAGCACGACGGCGACGCCGGCCTCCGCCAGCACCGACCGGCGCAGCCCGGCGCGGCCCGGGTCGGCATCCCGCACCCGCTTGCGCCGCGCGGTCTCCACGGCGGCCCGCTGCCGGGCGAGCTGAGCGGCGCGGCCGGGGTCGGCGGGGGTCTCCCCCTCCGCCGGCCCGGCTTCGCCGGCCTCGGTGACGGCAGCACCGGACGGCACGGTGGCGGCCAGGGGCGCCCGCACCTCCGCCTCGGCCGAGGGGGCGTCCCCCGCTGCCCCGGACGCCACTTCGGCCGTAGCTCCTTCCGCGAGCCTCCCCGTCCACCGTCGGGAGATCCACGCCAGCCCGACCATGACCGCCACCAGCCCCAGCTTGACCAGCAGCAGCTGCCCGTAGCGGGTGTCGGTGAAGGCCGACCACGAGCCGAGCTGCCGCCAGGACTGGTAGGCACCGGTGGCGACCAGGGCCAGGACGGAGCCGAAGGCCAGCCGGGAGAAGCGCCGCACGGCATCCGTGCCGAGCGGGGTGTCGGCGGGCGCCCGGTACAGGGCGACGAGCAGCGCGGTCAGTCCGCCGAACCAGCAGGCGACGGCGAGCAGATGCACGATGTCCACCGGCATGGCGACACCCGGCTGGAGCCCGGTGGACGCGTGCTCGGCCATCGCCCAGCTCGCCGCGAGTCCGGCCCCGACGACGACCCCGCCGATGGCGAGCCCGAAGCCCAGGTCACGCCGCTCGGCCGCCGCGTCCTCGTCGGCCCCCTCCTCCTCTTCCCGCCGCGCGTACGCCCCGAAGAGCACCGCGACGAACAGCGCGGCGGCGGCGAGCAACAGCAGCCGGGAGACCAGCGCGGCCCCGGTCTTGGTCTGGAGCACCTGCCCGAGCAGGTCGAGGTCGAAGACGTCTGCGAGCTTGCCGGAGGAGGTGTACGAGCCCCGGAGCAGCAGCAGTCCCAGCGTGGCCGCGGTGAGCGTCAGCCACCCCCCGACCACGAGCCGCTGCAGCGCCCGTATCCCCGCGCCCTGCCGCCAGCAGGCCAGCACGAAGGCGGCGCCGCCGGCCAGCACGATGAAGCCCGCGTAGGACAGGTACCGCCCGACGGCGTACAGCCCGCCCACGGCCCCGCCGCCGGCGCCCGCCCCCGTGTCGGAGACGACGGTGCGCGAGGGCGCGCCGATGGAGAAGGTGTAGGCCCCGGCGACGGGGTGGCTGTCGGCCGAGACCACCTGGTAGGCGACGGTGTACGTGCCGTCCGCCAGCCCGGCGCGCAGCCGGACCGCGTACGTGGTGCCGCTGACGTTCGCCGGTCTGCCGGACTGGACCGGCTTGCCCTTGGGGTCGAGCACGCGCAGCGAGTCGTCGCCCATCGCCACCTGCTCGGAGAAGGTGAGCGAGATCTGGGTGGGTGCCCGGTCGACCACCACCCCCTGCGCGGGGTCGCTGCCGGTCAGCGCGGCGTGCGCGGAGGCGGGCGCGGCGCCCGCGAACAGCGCGCCGGTGACGGCGAGGAGCAGCAGTACCAGGGTGCGCAGCCGGGGGGTGATGGTCCGCGTCAAGGTGGTCCCTCCCTCAGTGTCCGGTCGACGGGTTGTACGTGGCGGACCGCACCGGCATCTCGACGGTCAGCGGACCGGACCTGGCGAAGCCCAGCTTGAGCTTGACGGTCTGGCCCTGGTGCGGCTTCTGCTTGAGCTGCTCGAACATCAGGTGGTTGCCGCCGCTCCGGAAGACGAGCCGGCCGTGCGCGGGCACCGCGAAGGAGGTGCGCTCGGCCATCGTTCCGCCGCTGGTGCTGTGCATGGTGACCCGGCCGATGTCGCTGCTGACCGAGGTCAGCTCGTCCTGCTCGCCGCCCTTGTTGGTGACGGTGAGGAAGCCGGCGGCCATGTCGGCGGCGACCGGCTGGGGCATGTAGGTGGCGCTCACCGACAGCTCGGGCTCGCCGGCCCCCTGTCCGGAGCCGCACCCCGCGAGGGCGAGGGCGGCGGCGAGGGCGGCGGCGGGCAGTGCGGCCCGCTTCACGGCTTCGCCCCGCGCACGAGCTTGGGGAGGTCCTTGGTCCAGTCGTCGACGGTGGCCTCCTCGCCGTAGAGGACGTAGCCGCCGTTCGTCTTCGGGGAGAAGGCGATGACCTGGGTGCCGTGGACGGAGACGGTCTTGCCGTTCTTGTCCTTGCTCGTCGGCTCGACCGAGATGCCGAGCGAGCGGGCGCCCGCCTGGACGGTGGCGAAGTCGCCGGTCAGGCCGGTGAAGCGCGGATCGATGCTCTTGAGCCAGGTGCCCAGCTCGGCCGGGGTGTCGCGGCCGGGGTCGGTGGTGACGAAGACGACGCGCAGGTCGTCCTGCTCGGCCTTGGGCAGCGCCTTCGTGGCGACGGCGATGTTGCTCATCGTCGTGGGGCACACGTCGGGGCAGTGGGTGTACCCGAAGTAGACGAGCGTCGGGTGGCCCTTGGTCTCGGCCCGCAGGTCGTACTTCTTGCCGTGGGTGTCGGTGAGGACCAGGTCGGGCTTGGCGAAGGGCTGGTCGAGGACGGTGGCGGCCTTGTCGGAGCCGCCCTCCTCGGAGACCACGGAGACGGGCGAGGCGGAGTCGTCGCCGCTGCCGCAGGCGGACAGGGTGAAGGCGGCGGCTGCCAGCAGCGCGGCCGCGGCCAGGGTCTTCTTGCGCGGAGAAAGCGGAGAGAGCATGGAGAGATGTCCCAGGGGGTCGAGAACTCCCGCGCGCACCGGGGCCGTACCGGGCGGGCACGGGCCCGGTGCGCGCGGATCAGATGAGGGTCAGGCGGTGCGGCGGCGGCCCGCGAGGACGCCGTAGGCCACGCCCGCGACGCCGATCACGATGCCGACGACGCCGAGCACGCGGGCGGTGGTGTCGGTGCCGCTCTCGGAGTCGGCGGCCGCCTCCTGGTGGGCGTCGTCCTTGTCGCCGCCCTTGGCGTCGTCGTCACCGGCGGCGGCGGCCGTGCCGTGGTGGTCGTCGGTCGCGGCGGACAGCGCCAGCGTCGGGGCCGGGTTCTCCGGCTCGTCCTGGCCCTCCTGCGGCACCTCGATCCAGCGGACGACCTCCTTGTCGGAGTACGTCTGGATCGCCTTGAAGACGAGCTGGTCGGTGTCCTCGGGCAGCGCGCCCAGCGAGAGCGGGAACTTCTGGAAGTAGCCGGGCTGGATGCCCTTGCCGTCCGCGGTCCAGGTGACCTTGGTGACGGCCTCGCCGATCTTCTCGCCGTGCATGGTCAGCGGCTTGTCCAGCTTGGACTTGGTCACCTTCACGCTCCAGCCGGGCACCGGCTGCGGCATGACGGAGGCCAGCGGGTGGTCGGCGGGGAGGTTGACCTCGATCTTGGTGGTGGAGGCGTCGTCGCGCTCGTTGGGCACCTTGAAGTCGACGGTGGCGTAGCCGCCCTTGGCCGCCACGCCCTCCGGCTGCACGGAGACGTGCGCGAAGGCGGGGACCGACACGGCGAGGACGGTCGCGCCGGCCACGGCGACGGCGGCGGTGACACGGGAGGCGGTACGGGAGATCTGCATGCTGGGGAAACTCCGCTCTTGAGCGAGATCCGGTGCTGAGCCCGGTGACGGTGAGGGTGCGCGGGGCGCCGGTGAGAGACGCACGCGCGCGTGCCGCGCGACGACGGCCCCTCCCCTCCTCGTACGTACGGGAGCGGTGGTCGCGTCAGGCGGCGAGACGGAACGCGTCGGCGGGCGGGCCGCGCCGGATCACCGAGTGCTGGAGCGCGGCGGCCTGCGGTACCGGCGCCTCGTCCCGCTCGGTGCGGGCGAGGCGCGGGGCGGGCCCGGTCGTGGGCAGCAGCCCCGCGTACAGGGCGCGGGTCAGCGCGAGCGCGGCGCGCAGGGCGCCAACGAGCGCGCCCTCCGCGACCCCGTGCGTCGACAGCTCGACCAGCCGCAGCACGGCCAGGTCGCCCCGGCGCAGCAGCCAGCCCAGGGCGAGCGCCGCGAGGAGGTGGCCGAGAAGCATCGGCAGCGAGAGCAGGGAGAGCGCCGACGACGCCGAGCCCGCCGGGGAGCCGGCCGTGCCGGAGGCGTGCCCGCCGGTCGCCGCGTGGTTGGTGAAGCGGCCCGAGGCGTCGATGAGGCGGGCGTCGAGCAGCAGGCGGTAGGCGTGGCCGGGGGTGAGGGTGGCCGGGCCGGACCCGCACAGCAGTCGCGCGGCCCGCTGCACCATCTCGTCGTCGGCCGCGCCGGAGTGTGCGGTGCCCATGGACGCCATGGGCTGCGCGGTGTGCTGGCCGAGGCCGAACAGCGTGTGCAGGGCCACCTGGCCGAGGGCGAGGAGGGCGGCGATGGCGGGCACCGAACGGGCCCGTCCGGCGAGCGGCGCCATGACCAGCAGGGAGCCCGCGAACCCGGCGCCCAGCGTCCACAGCGGGACGCTCGCGCAGGAGGCAGCGGTGTGCCCGGCGGCGGCCAGCACGACACAGACCGCGGCGAAGACCGCGGCCCGCAGCAGCCGGACACGGGGTCCGGGTCGCGCCGTGCGCGGACGAGGGGCACTCATGGCGGGGCTCATCATCGCACTGCGCCCGCCGCACACCCGAGGCAGGGCCGCCGGATCACGCCACCGCCGGACGCGCGCCGCGGCGGCGGCCGTACCTCATACCCCGATTCGTCTCGGCGCACATCGACCATATGGGCGGCATCACGTCACTTGCGGGCTTACGGGCGCTCGCGCGCGGCAATAGGTAACGGTATGTCGAGCCGCGGCCAGGAGGCTGGAGCATGAGCATCTGGTGGTCACTCCATCTGCGCCGCGATGCCGCGAGCGTCCCGCTCGCCCGGCGGCTGCTGATCGGCACCATGGAGACGGCCGGCGTCGACCCCGACGTCTCCTACGACATCTCCGTGGCCCTCACCGAGGCGTGCGCCAACGCCGTCGAGCACGGCGGGACCGCGCACGGGGAGCATGCGGAGGCGTACCGGGTGACGGCCTATCTGGACGGCGAGAAGTGCCGCATCGAGGTGGCCGACTCCGGCCCCGGTGTCGCGTCCGCCCCGGCCCTGGGCATCCGGATGGCCCGCGTGGACGCCGAGGACGGCCGGGGCCTGTGTCTGATCAGGGAGCTCGCCGACCACGTCCACATCGGCGCCCGGCCGGGGCGCACGGGCACCGTGGTCAGCTTCGACAAGATCCTGAAGTGGAAGAAGGACCCCTCACTGCTCACGGCGTGAGGGGTCCTTCACCAGCGGGCCGGGCACCGGCGCCCGGCCTTCGCCGTGTCGTCAGCCCTTGAGCGACGCCATCCACGCCTCGACCTCGTCGGAGCGGCGCGGCAGCCCCGCCGACAGGTTCCGGTTGCCCTCGGCGGTGACGAGGATGTCGTCCTCGATCCGGACGCCGATGCCCCGGTACTCCTCCGGCACCGTCAGGTCGTCGGCCTGGAAGTACAGGCCGGGCTCGACGGTGAGGACCATGCCGGGCTCCAGCGTGCCGTCGACGTAGGCCTCGGTGCGGGCGACCGCGCAGTCGTGGACGTCCATGCCGAGCATGTGACCGGTGCCGTGCAGGGTCCAGCGGCGCTGCAGGCCCAGCTCCAGGACGCGCTCGACCGGGCCCTCGACCAGGCCCCACTCGACCAGCTTCTCGGTGAGCACGCGCTGCGCGGCGTCGTGGAAGTCGCGGAACTTGGCGCCGGGCCGCACCGCCGCGATGCCGGCCTCCTGGGCCTCGTACACCGCGTCGTAGATCTTGCGCTGGAGGTCGGTGTAGGTGCCGTCGACGGGGAGGGTGCGGGTGACGTCGGCGGTGTAGAGGGTGTGGGTCTCCACGCCGGCGTCCAGCAGCAGCAGGTCGCCGGAGCGGACCGGGCCGTCGTTGCGCACCCAGTGCAGGGTGCAGGCGTGCGGGCCGGAGGCGCAGATGGAGCCGTAGCCGATGTCGTTGCCCTCCACGCGCGCGCGGAGGAAGAAGGTGCCCTCGATGTAGCGCTCCGAGGTGGCCTCGGCCTTGTCGAGGACCTTCACCACGTCCTCGAAGCCGCGCACGGTGGAGTCGACGGCCTTCTGCAGCTCGCCGATCTCGAACTCGTCCTTGACCAGGCGGGCCTCGGAGAGGAAGACGCGCAGCTCCTCGTCGCGCTCGGCGGTGACCTTGTCGGTCAGAGCCGCCTCGATCGCGGCGTCGTGACCGCGCACCACGCGCACCGGGCCGGTGGCCTCGCGCAGCGCGTCGGCCAGCTCGCGCACGTCGGCGGCCGGGATGCCGTAGAGCGCCTCGGACTCGGTCAGCGAGTGGCGGCGGCCGACCCACAGCTCGCCCTGGCCGGAGAGCCAGAACTCGCCGTTCTCGCGGTCGGAACGCGGCAGCAGGTAGACGGTGGCGCGGTGGCCGTCGGCGGTGGGCTCCAGGACCAGGACGCCGTCCTCGGTCTGGTCGCCGGTGAGGTAGGCGTACTCGGTGGCGGCGCGGAAGGCGTACTCGGTGTCGTTCGAGCGGGTCTTCAGGTTGCCCGCCGGGATCACCAGGCGCTCGCCGGGGAAGCGGGCGGACAGCGCGGCGCGGCGGCGCGCGGTGTCGGCGGCCTGCGGGATCGGCTCCAGGTCACGCAGCTCGGTGTCGGCCCAGCCGGAGCGCATGTTCTCCGCCAGCTCGTCGGAGACACCGGGGTAGAGGCCGTTCTTGCGCTGCTTGATGGGCTCCTCGGCCTCGGTGGCCTCGTCGTTAACGGCCGGGTTGAGCTCGTCGGACACTGATCCTCCTCGGTACGGCGTGTGGTCTCCCCCCGGGGGCACGCGGCGCTCGCGTCCACGCCCGAGCGAGGGTGCCTCCATCATCGTACGTTCGTACCGAAACCGGACCGGTCGGGCCTGTCTCCGCTCAGTCGAAGCGGGCCGCCAGGAGCACCACGTCCTCGTCGCCGGCGGTGTCCTCCTCCGGCAGCAGGGTGGCGAGGACGTGATCGGCGACGGCGCCGGGGTCGGCGCGCAGGACGCGCGGCACGCCGGCCGCGGCCGCGTGCAGCCGGGCGAAGGCCCGGTCCATGGCCTCGCCGGTACGGCGGAGCAGCCCGTCGGTGTAGAGGAGAACCGTCTCTCCGGGCTGGACGCCGAACTCCACGCTGGGCGCCTCCCAGCAGGCGAGCATGCCGAGCGGGGCGGACAGGGAGGTCTCGACGTACTCGGTGCGGCGCTCCCCGGTCAGCAGCGGCGGGCTGTGCCCGGCACCGGCCAGGGTGACCCGGCGCACGGCGGGCTCGCAGTAGGCGAACAGGGCGGTGGCCGAGCGGGCGGGCTCGGTCAGCCTGAGCAGGAGCTCCAGGTCGGAGAGGACGGCGACCGGGTCCTCGCCCTCCATCACGGCGTAGGCCCGCAGGGAGGCGCGGAGCCGGCCCGTCGCGGCGACGGCGCCCGGCCCGCTGCCGGTGACGGAGCCGACGGAGAGGCCGAGGGCGGCGTCGGGCAGCGGCAGCGCGTCGTACCAGTCGCCGCCGCGCGGGCCGGTGCGATGCCGGACGGCGAGCTGGACACCGGGGACGCGGGGGAGCCGGGAGGGGAGCAGTTCCTCGGTGAGGGCCGCGGTGTTCAGCCGGGCGCGCTCCACCTCCAGCAGCAGGGCGAGGTGCTCGGTGGCCTGGCGGAGGTAGAGCGCGACGAGATGTCTGTGGTGTTCGTCGGGGGCGGCCGGTTCGTCGTAGAGCCAGACGGCGGCGCCGAGGTGGGTGCGTTCGGCGGCCAGCGGGAGGGCGTGGCTGGCGGCGTAGCCGAGGCGGGCGGCGACCTCGCGGTGGCGGGGGTCGAGGCCGGGCTCGGCGAGGAGGTCGGCGGTACCGGTCAGCAACGCCTCGCGCGGGACGGTCTCGATATGGCCGAGATCGGCGCGGCCGAGGCCGAGGCCGACGGTGGTGCGGGGGCCGAGCCCGTCGCCGGGTTCCAGCACGACGAGACCGCGCCGGGCGCCCACCAGGGCGGCACCGGCGCGCAGCAGTTCCTCAAGTGCGGCTGGCAGGGCGGATGTTCGGCACATCCGTTCGGTCAGCTCATGGAGGGTGGTGAGGTCGGAGACCCAGCCGGCCAGCCGGTCCTGGAGCAGGCTGCCGGGGGCCTCCGGGACGGCGACGGGGGGCGGTGTGCCTCCCGGGGCGTCCGGTGCGGGACCGGCTTCCGGGGCGGGGGGTGCGGGCGCGACAGTGTGGGCGGGAGTGGGAACCGTGGGATCGATTCCGGCCACTTTCGGAGGGTGAGGGGCGTTCATGGCGTCCGGCTCTCGGACCGGTGCGTCTTGCTGAAAAGCATCGCAAACCCCCATGTGATTCTGCGCCGCCAGCAGTGTCTCCACATGTACACGCACTCGTGAGGGGATGTCCAGCATTGTCCTGCGGGGATTCCTGGTGTTGGTGGGGTGCGGGAGGGATCTCCCGGAACCCCTTGCCCTACTGGCAAGTTGGCTGGAAACTGCCTCGGGTGGAGCGTCATTGCGGTCGACTGGCCCTGCTCGACGGAGCGTCACCACGGTCGTGCGGGGTACGTACTCGAGAGAAGCCCAGGGGTGGCCACAGGCCGCCCGGAACCTGGCGAAGGACCCGGACGTCATAACCACCGACGACCGAGCCCCATCCTCCCGTGGCGGAGGCGGAGAGAAACACGCGCGACGGCAAAACGCCAGACTTCGCCACCCCCGTGCCGTGTCCGTGCTCCTGAAGAACCGGCACGTCTGAAGAACCGCACGTCGGACGCGGCCGTTGTTCCATCCCTGGGGGTTCCCCCGCCGTACGCGGGGGCGTGATGCGCCAACAGGTACGCACAGTGAAGTGATCCACACATGTTGTGATGTCCACGGTGTTGCCAGCGGTGCAACGGAAAGGAACGAGCGCTCATGCGCGAGATCCTCGGAAGCCGAAGCGGCCTTCCGCCCCGGCGGGGCGACGACGGCCCGGCGCTGATCGACGCGGCCACGACCTTCGCGGTGACGTGGCGGTGGCCCGTACTGCCGGGCACCGCCCCGGATGCGCGGGGTCCGGCCGGCTGCTCCTGCCCCGACCCGGCCTGCACGGTGCCCGGCGCCCACCCCGGTGACCCCGATCTGCTGGCGGCTACCACCGACGCCCGCATGGTGCGTTGGTGGTGGACCAGCCGGCCGGACGCGCCGATCGTCCTCGCCACCGGCGGCCAGGCCCCCTGCGCCGTCAGCCTCCCCGCGGCGGCCGGCGCCCGCGCGCTGGCGCTGCTGGACCGGCGCGGCATGCGGCTCGGCCCGGTCGTCGCGGGCCCGCACCGCTGGGCGATCCTCGTGAAGCCCTACTCCATGGAGCAGCTCGGCGAACTGCTGTACGCCAAGGACTTCGTCCCCGGCTCGCTCCGTTTCCACGGCGAGGGCGGCTACCTCGCCCTCCCGCCCTCCACCACCGGTCAGGGCGAGGTCCACTGGGAGCGCGCCCCGCTGCCCGGCTCCGCCTCCCCGTGGCTGCCCGACGTGGAGGCCGTGGTGGACGCGGTGGTCGAGGCCCTCACTCGTACGGGTGTGAGCGCGCCCGAGTTGTAGGGGTGTCGGGGGCGCGCGGGGCCTTCGGGTCGCGCGCGCTCGTTATGTTCCGCCCATGCTGCGAAATCACCGGTCCCGCGCGGGCGGGCCGGGAGCCGGTCCGCTCCGTACCTCCGCCCTGGCGGGTCTCGTCGTGGCGGCGCTCCTGCTGCCGCTGGGCGGGGCGTCGGCGGAACAGGAGGCGGACGGGGACGGCGGTACGGCCTCGGCTTCTGTGCCCGCTGCGCCGGGCCGGACCGCTCTCACCCGCTGCGGACCCGAACTCGCCTCGCCCGAAGGGCTGGAGGCGCAGACCTGTGTCCTGACGTTGGGCGGCGACACCTGGGCACGGGTGTACTACCGCAACACCACCGGCGACGCCCTGGACGCCGGCCTGAGCCTGCTGGGCCCGGACGGCCGGGCGGTGCGTACGACGTGTGACACCGGCGCGGACGACGCGCCCGCCACCTGTGAGACCCCGCGCGAGCGCACGCGGGGCGCGGGGGCCGCGTACACGGCCGTCTCCGAGTTCGCGCGCGGCGCCGAGGAGCCGCTGCTGCTCCGTTCCGCCAGCAACTCCGTTGATGAAAACGGAAGTTGAGCGGCTCCGCCGTCGACCTGGCCGGGCGCGGGCATGAAAAGGCCCGGTTGCTGGCGACGGGGGATGCACCAGCAACCGGGCTACTGGAACGGTAACAAGAGATCGGCGGTTCGCAAATTCGGTCCGGCTCATTCGGACACCGATTCGCTTGTCACACCGAGGAGTTGTGACAGGAGTCACCTGCTCCTGACAGGGCCCGTCCGTTCCCCTTGCTCCAGGCCCTGCCCGGGGGTCAGCTCAGGGTGACCTGCCGGTTGGTGAGGCCGCCGCGCGCCCGGCGCTCCTCCGGGGTGAGCGGCTCGGTCACCGCGAGGGCCGCGGCCAGCCGCTCGGCGAACTCGGCGGCCGGCTTCTCGATCTCCTCGGCGCCGACCCCGCTCGGCAGGTCCCACACCGGCACGGTCAGTCCGTGCGCGCGGAACGAGCCGACCAGACGGGTGCCCTCGCCCAGGCTGGACGTGCCCGCGGCGTGCAGCCGGGCCAGCGCGTCCAGCAGGTGCTCCTCCTCGTGCGGCATGACCCAGCGCAGGTGGTTCTTCTCCGGGGTCTCGCACCAGTACGCGGCGTCCACCCCGGTCAGCTTGACCGTGGGGATCGCGGCGGAGTTGGCCCGCTCCAGGGAGGCGGCCACCTCGGGCGTCGCGTTCTGCGCGTCCGGCACCCAGAACTCGAACCCGCTGTGCACGACCGGCTCGAAGGGGCCCTCGGCGGCCAGCAGGTCCTGGAGGCGGGGCGCGTCGGAGGGGGCGCGGCGGCCCTCCACCGGGGTGCCCGGCTCGGCCACCAGGGCCCGCTGGAGGGTGTCGGCCAGGTCGCGGCTGATGTCGCCGGAGGCGGTGTCGTTCTGCAGGCCCAGCAGCACCGAGCCGTCGTCGCGGCGCAGCGCGGGCCACGCCATGGGCAGCACCGTGGCCAGCGTGACCGAGGGGACGCCCTCGGGCAGGCCGTCCTTCAGGGTGAGTTCGACGGTGGCCGCCGGGACCAGCTCGCGCAGCGCCACCCAGTCGCACTCGCCCGGCAGGTCCTCGAAGGGGCGCTGCACCAGCTCGGTCACCGAGTGCGCGGCCGCGCGGCCGTGGCACGCCTTGTAGCGGCGGCCGCTGCCGCAGGGGCACGCCTCGCGGGCACCGACGACCGGAACCTCGCCCCCGGCCCCGTGCGGCTGCGGGCGGCTGCCCTTGGTCTGGGGTCGCTTCTTGGCCATCGTGGCTGTCTCCCGGTAACGGCTGGTCTCGTACGGGCGGGAGCCTAGTCGTTCGGGCCAGGCGCCACGGGAACCTGTGGACGGCGCGGGCGGGGGCGGGCCGTGCCGGTGGACGACCACCGCTTCCCCGAAGCCCGTTCAGTCCAGGCTCTCGAACGCCTCCGTGAAGCCGAGTTCGGCCAGCGCGGCGACCGGCGCGGGGGTGGTGACGCGCGTAGCGAAAGATTCGAGCGGGGCGCCGGCATCGGGGTCGTGCACGTCCCCGTGGACCACCACCCAGACCGTCACCTCGCCCGGCACGTCGTCCCGTACCCCCCAGTCGTCGGCGAGCGCGTCGATGATGCTCAGGCCCCGGCCGCCGTGCGCGGTGACCGAGGGGGTGGCCGGGGCGGGGCGGGTCGGACCGCCGCCGTCGGTGACCTCCACGATGAGCCGTCCACGCGGGTCGATCCGCCAGTCCGCGCGCACCGCGCCGTCCCCGGCCCGGGCGCCGCCCAGCGGACGTCCGTGCCGGTACGCGTTGCTCAGCAGCTCCGACAGAATCAGCACGGCGTCGTCCACGACCGGTTCCGGGACCCCGCCGCCGCGCAGTTGCGCGCGCATCCGGTGCCTCGCCTTCCCCACGCCGGCAGGGCCGTGAGGTACGGCCATGCTCGACGACGCGGGCACTTCCTGTGCCACCACCAACGCCACCCCCGAGACCTCCTTCGCCCCACGCCACGGTGTGGATGCCCCATTGGCCTGAACCGGAAACCGGCCAGTCTCGTTCCGGCGACGCATTCGCAACCTCCGCGCGGGAGGCGAACGCGCCGGAGCACTCCTCGACCGAGGGGGAGGGGTCAGCGGCCGAGGCGGCCGAGCACCTCGCGCGGGCGGTTGGTGATGATGGCGTCGACGCCGAGTTCCACGCAGAGGTCCACGTCGGCGGGCTCGTTCACCGTCCACACGTGCACCTGGTGGCCGGCTTCCTTGAGCCGTCGTACGTACGCCGGGTGACCGCGGGCGATGCGGAGGGAGGGGCCCGCGACGGTGACGCCCTCGGGGAGGCGTCCGTCGCGCAGGCGCGGGGTGGCGAACTGGGCGAGCAGCACCAGGGGCAGGGTCGGGGCCGCGGCGTGCACCCGGTGCAGGGAACGGGCGGAGAAGCTCATCACGCGCACCGGGGAGACGTCGGGGGAGACGGGGGCGTGCAGTCCGTACCGGCGCAGCAGGGCGAGCAGGCGCTCCTCGACCTGGCCGGCCCAGCGGGTGGGGTGCTTGGTCTCGATGGCCAGCTCGACCGGGCGCCCCGCGTCGGCGACGAGTTGGAGCAGGCGCTCCAGGGTCAGGACCGAGGTCTCCTCGCGGTCCTCGGGCCGGTGCTCCCAGTCGGGCTCCTCGTCCCGGCCCGTGCGGCCCTTCCAGGAGCCGAAGTCGAGGGCCGAGAGGTCGGACAGCTCCAGGGCGGAGACGGCGCCCCGGCCGTTGGAGGTGCGGTTCACCCGGCGGTCGTGGACACAGACCAGGTGTCCGTCGGCGGTGAGCCGTACATCGCACTCCAGGGCGTCCGCGCCGTCCTCGATCGCCTTGCGGTAGGCGGCGAGGGTGTGTTCGGGCGCGTCCTCGGAGGCTCCACGGTGGGCGACGACCTGGATCGTGTGGTGTGGTGCGTGGGTCACCGCGTCATGGTGCCACCGACCGGGGGTGGTGCGGGGCGCGCGAGCGGGCAGGCGACCGGGAGCGGTACACCACCGCGCGGGCCCCGGCCATACTTATCTCACTTATGCCCGAGAAGTCTTATATAAAGGGTCCCCACGATCCCACAGGGACCGCTTACGGTGCCCTGACGGCCCGTGGGAAAAGCTGAGTGCGTACAACAGGAACAGGTAGGGACCATGTGCGGCCCTGTCGCGCCGGTCCGCGCGTCTTGGGTGACGGGCGTGCGCACGGCCACGGACATGACCGACCATGGACCAGCGCGACCGTACGCGACCCGTGTACGACGTGGCGCGACCGGTGGCGACCGAGCATGATCGATAAAGACCGAGCGCGACCGACGACAACAGCCGTGGATCGAGGAGAGAAGAGCTGTGAGCACCGAGAACGAGGGCAACGCGGTACCCCCGGCCCCGTCCGCACCTCCTGTGCCGGTGGCATCTCCCGCTCCCCCGCAGGGTGACGCGGGTGCGACGGCTCAGCTTCCGCCGGTGCCGTCCGGCCCGCCGGAGCAGCACCCGTACGGGCCCGGCCCCACCCAGTCCTACGGCGCCCCCGAGGGCTCCTGGCCGCCCCCGCCGCCCCCGGGCGCACCGGGTTACGGCGAGGCGGGCGCGGGCGGCGCGGGCGGCGGCTGGGGTGCCTCGTACCAGCAGCCGGCGCCGAAGCCGGCCGGTGGCGGGCGCGGCGGGCTGATCGCGGCGGTGCTGGTGGCCGCGCTGGTCGCGGGCGGTCTGGGCGGCGGCCTCGGCTACACCCTGGCCAAGGACAACGACGGCCAGGGCTCCACCACCGTCTCCGCCGCGGACAACGGCGCCTCGCAGGTCAAGCGGGCGCCGGGCACCATCGCGGGCGTGGCCTCCAAGGCGCTGCCCAGCACGGTGACCATCGAGGCGGAGAGCAACAGCGGGGAGGGCGGCACCGGCACCGGGTTCGTCTTCGACACCCAGGGTCACATCGTCACCAACAACCACGTGGTCGCCGAGGCGGTCGAGGGCGGCAAGCTGTCCGCCACCTTCCCGGACGGCCGCAAGTACGCCGCCGAGGTCGTGGGACACGCCCAGGGCTACGACGTGGCCGTCATCAAGCTGAAGAACGCGCCCTCGGATCTCAAGCCGCTCTCCCTCGGCAACTCCGACCAGGTCGCGGTGGGCGACGAGACGATCGCCATCGGCGCCCCCTTCGGGCTGTCCAACACCGTGACGACCGGCATCATCAGCGCCAAGAACCGCCCGGTGGCCTCCAGTGACGGCAGCTCCAGCAGCAAGGCGTCCTACATGAGCGCCCTGCAGACCGACGCGTCGATCAACCCGGGCAACTCCGGCGGCCCGCTGCTCAACGCCTCCGGCGCGGTGATCGGCATCAACTCCGCGATCCAGTCCACCAGCGGCGGCAGCTTCGGCTCCGGCCAGTCCGGCTCGATCGGCCTCGGCTTCGCCATCCCGATCAACCAGGCCAAGTACGTCGCCCAGCAGCTCATCAAGTCCGGCAAGCCGGTGTACGCCAAGATCGGCGCCTCGGTCTCCCTGGAGGAGTCCACCGACGGCGCGAAGATCACCGACCAGGGCGCGGGCGGCGCGGACGCGGTCGAGTCGGGCGGCCCCGCCGCCAAGGCCGGCCTCAAGCCGGGCGATGTCATCACCAAGCTGGACGACTCCGTCATCGACAGCGGTCCCACCCTGATCGGCGAGATCTGGACCCACAAGCCCGGCGACAAGGTCAAGGTCACCTACACCCGGGGCGGCGACCAGCACACCGTCGACCTCACCCTCGGCTCCCGAGTCGGCGACAGCTGAGCCAGGTCCCCCGCCCGGCCCGCGCTCCCGGTACGCTGTACCCCGCTCCGCCCCAGGTGGGCGAAGCAGGGAGGTGTGCCCGAGCGGCCTAAGGGAACGGTCTTGAAAACCGTCGTGGCAGCGATGTCACCGTGGGTTCAAATCCCACCGCCTCCGCAGAGGCAGGAAGCAGAAGGGGCGCCCCTCGTCAGGGGGGCGCCCCTTCCGTGTTGCGTACCCCGGCCGGTCAGTTCAGCAGCGCTGCCGTGAACGTCTCGCGGTGCTCCGCCAGCCAGGCCCGGACGCGGTCCCAGCGCTCCCAGCCGCCATGCTCGGCCAGTGCCCGGAGGTAGACGGGGTCGCCCTCGGCCACGCGGCGGGTGACGAAGGCGCGGCAGACCTCCGTGGCCTGTTCGACGACGCCGGGCAGCTCGGCGCGCTCCCGGGCCGAAAGCCCGTAGCCGTCGGCAAGGACCCGCAACCGCGCGGGTGCGTCCAGGCCGGCGGGATACAGGGCCGCCGCGGACGCCGGATCGAGCATGGGCACCCAGTAGCGGGCGGTCATGGCCACGTCCCAGAGGGGACGTCCCGGGGCCGCCATGTCGAAATCGATCAGGGCGGCGGCACGCCCCTCGCGGAAGACGACGTTCTCCGGGCAGACGTCGTTGTGGCACAGCGTCGTCCCCCCTGCCGGGTCGGCCAGGTCCCGGGGCCATCCGGCACCGGTGTCGACCGCGACGGCCGCGCCGGCCTCGTGCAGGCGCCGCACCAGGCTCCCCACCGAGTGGAGGGCGGCCTTCGTCATGACCTGGTCCGGGAACGGCGGCAGGGCCACGTCACCCGGGACGAAGGTCAGTCGCTCACGACCGCCCACGGGGAGGCCGACGGGCACTGGAGCGGCGTCGAAGCCGTGTTCTCTCAGCGCCAGGAGGTAGGGGTGCAGGGCGCCCGCGCTGGGCGGCGCCGGACGCTCCACCAGCTCACCCCGCCGGAAGACCGCCCCCGCGTTGGCCAGGCCTCCGGCCAGCGCGCCGCCCTCGTCCTTCCTGACCCCGCCCCCGTCCGACGTCACGCCCCCTTGTCCTCCGGGTACCACCGCAGCTCGATCGTGTTGCCGTCCGGGTCCTGGACGTAGACCGACGTCGCCTCGCCCCGCGCGCCCGAGCGTTGGACCGGGCCCTCCAGGACGGTGAAGTGGCCGGCGGCGATGATCTCGGCCCAGTCCAGGGGGTCCACGACGAGGCAGAAGTGGTCGACGTTGGAGTCGGAGCGGGGGCCCTCGACGATGTCGATGATCGTGTCCGGGGTGATGCGGACGGAGGGGAAGGGGGCCTTGCCGGCCCGCCATTCGTCGACGTTCTCCGGCTGGAGGCCGAGGAGCGTGGTGTAGAAGCCGAGGGAGCGCTCGACGTCGGCGACCTTGAGGACCAGGTGATCGAACGCTTTGACGCGCAGGGCGGGCACTGTGCCTCCAGAGGCTGTCGGGGACGGTTCCACGATCCACCGGAGCCGGGACTTCTTCAAGATCCCCCCGCCCGCCGTGCCGCCGACCCCAGCGTGGCCCGGGCCTCCGCCTCCGGCAGGCCGGTGTCCAGGGCCGCGTCCAGGAGCGGGCCCGCCAGCGCGGCGCCCAGTCCCTGTTCCCAGGCCCGGCACGCCGCCCAGAAGAGGCGGGAGTTGCGCTCGCCCTCGTGCGCGGTGCGGACGAAGTGGACCAGGGCCGCGCCCCCGTCCGCCGGGTGCGCCCGCGAAGGCCGGGGTGGCGGGGGCAGGAGGAGGTGCAGCAGGGGCGGGGGACAGGGCGCCGGGCGGAGGTGGGCGGTGCCCGGTGCCGTGGCGTACGTACCGCGGGTGCCCCGGGAGCCGGGGCCGACCAGGTAGCCGCCCGCGCCCCGGATGTCGATGCCGGGGGCCAGCCGGCTCGCCGAGTTGGGGACCGCCACGTCCGGCGGCCCGGTGAGCCAGAGATGGCGGCCGCCGCTCGGGGTGAGGACGACGACCGTCTCGGGGATCGTGAACCGGTGCCGTACCGCGAGGGCGCGCAGCGCGGCCGGGGAGTCCGTGCCGGGCTTGGTGTCCAGGTCGACGCCGATCAGATGGTGCGGGGGCAGCCCGCAGGCGATGCCGTACCCGGTGGCCCAGGGCGCGGCGGCGAACAGGGCGCGCACGCGCGCGGGGTCGGCGGAGGCGTCGTGCACCCCGTGCCCGAGCCGTCCGCACTCGCCGTGGCAGGGCGGGTGCGCGGGGTCGGCGTGATGCGGGGAACGCAGTGCCGGGAGCTTCTGCCGGGACAGCGGGATGACGGCCAGCCCGCGCTCGGCGGCCGACAGCGCGTGGGCGAGGGCCGGCGGCGTGGCCCGCCGGTCGGAGGTGGCCATGACTCCATGGTCGTACGCACATTCGAGTAGGGGAAGTGGGCCGGGATGTCCGGTCTGCGGCACAGGGCGAAGAAGTGTGGCGATGGGGGTTTATCGACTTGTCATCACGCTTGCGTGGGAACCATGCCCCTTGAGGAGATTGGGGCCGATCCGGGCGGGCAGTACTCCGGTGCGACGCCGCAGAGAGAGGACGGGTCGGGACGGTCGGCCGGCCTTCCTGACTCAAGCCGTAGTCGGGTCTGGAGGAAGAGATGGACAGCAGTCACCGCGGACCTCTCCGGTGAGCCGGGGGCGGGGTCCCTGGGGAGGGACTCCGCCGGGGTGTGCTTCGGGGTCATGACAGCGGCGCGGCCGGCACTTCGGTGCCCGCCGCGCCGCTGTCGTACGCCCGGCCCCGCCCGGCCCGTACGCGTACCGCGCTCCGCCCCCGGCGACCCCTCCGGGACAACCCGCAGGCCGGGTGGAGGTCCACTCCACCTTCAGGAGGTCCGGCGCACCCCACCCCTACAACCTGAGGCGGACCCGGCTTCGGGACCTCCGGCCGATCCCCGGCGCCGTACCCGCTCCTAGCGTGGAGACATGACCGCACCCGTCTGCACCAGCGCCTCGGCCGCCGCCGCACCGGCGCGGCGGACTCTCCCCCACCCCCGGCTCGCCCCGGAGGCGACGTCGCTGTACCCCTCCTTCGCCTCCTACGTCCGCGCCCGCCACCCCGCCCTGCTGCGCACCGCCCGCTCGCTCACCGCCAACCCGAGCGACGCCGAGGACCTGCTGCAGACCGCGCTGGCCAAGACGTATGTCGCCTGGGAGCGCATCGAGGACCACCGGGCGCTGGACGGCTATGTGCGCCGCGCCCTGCTCAACACCCGTACCTCGCAGTGGCGCAGACGACGGGTGGACGAGTTCGCCTGCGACGAGCTGCCCGAGCCCGAGCCGCGCCCCGGCGCCGACGACCCGGCCGAACGGCAGGCGCTGCGCGACGCGATGTGGCGGGCGATCCTGCGCCTGCCCGCGCGCCAGCGGGCGATGGTCGTCCTGCGCTACTACGAGGACCTCAGCGAGGTCCAGACCGCCGAGCTGCTCGGGGTCTCGGTCGGCACCGTGAAGTCCGCCGTCTCCCGCGCCCTCGGCAAACTCCGCGAGGACCCGGAACTCGGTCCCGCCCGCTGAGAAGCCAAAGCGCCGCCGCGAGGCGCAGCGCACAGCGCGACTTTCCCTGCCCCTAGTGACATACCGCGCGGTATGTGCGCAGAATCAGCGCGACTCTACTTCCGTACAGGCAACGCTGCCGGGGAGGACGCCCGCTGTGCTGAGCACCATGCAGGACGTACCGCTGCTGATCTCGAGGATTCTGACCCACGGCTCCACGGTGCACGGGTCGTCTCTGATCACCACCTGGACCGGCGAGGCCGAGCCGCACCGGCGCACCTTCGCCGGGATCGGCACCCGCTCCGCCCAGCTCGCGCACGCCCTGGCCGGCCTCGGAGTGCGGGACGACGACCGGGTCGCGACCCTGATGTGGAACAACGCCGAGCACGTGGAGGCGTACTTCGCCATCCCGTCCATGGGCGCCGTGCTGCACACGCTCAACCTGCGGCTGCCCGCCGAGCAGCTCGCCTGGATCATCAACCACGCGGCCGACCGCGTGATCATCGTCAACGGCTCGCTGATCCCGCTCCTCGCGCCCCTGCTGCCGCAGCTGCCCACCGTCGAGCACATCGTGGTGTCCGGCCCCGGCGACCGCGCCCCGCTCGCGGGCGGCACCGCCCGGCTCCACGAGTACGAGGAACTGCTCGCCGGCCACCCGGAGACGTACGACTGGCCCGAGCTGGACGAACGCCGGGCCGCCGCCATGTGCTACACCTCCGGCACCACCGGCGACCCCAAGGGCGTGGTGTACAGCCACCGTTCGGTCTATCTGCACTCCATGCAGGTCAACATGACCCAGTCGATGGGCCTGACCGACCAGGACACCTCGCTGGTGGTCGTCCCGCAGTTCCACGTCAACGCCTGGGGCCTGCCGGACGCCGCGTTCATGACCGGGGTCAACCTGCTGATGCCGGACCGGTTCCTCCAGCCGGCGCCGCTCGCCGAGATGATCGCGGCCGAGCGCCCGACGCACGCGGCCGCCGTACCCACCATCTGGCAGGGCCTGCTCGCCGAACTCGGTGCCAACCCCCGAGACGTCTCCTCCCTCGTCCAGGTCACCATCGGCGGCGCGGCCTGTCCGCCCTCCCTGATGGAGGCGTTCGACGCGCTCGGCATGCGGGTCTGCCACGCCTGGGGCATGACGGAGACCTCCCCGCTCGGCACGGTCGCCCGGCCGCCCGCCCACGCGGTCGGCACCGACAAGGAGTTCGCCTACCGGCTCACCCAGGGCCGCTTCCCCACCTCCGTCGAGGCCCGCCTCACCGGCCCCGGCGGCGAACGCCTGCCCTGGGACGGCGAGTCGGCGGGCGAGCTGGAGGTGCGCGGCCCCTGGATCGCGGGCGCCTACTACAACGGCCCCGGCGCCGAACCCCTGCGTCCCGACGACAAGTTCAGCGCGGACGGCTGGCTGAAGACCGGCGACGTCGGCACCATCTCCCCGGACGGCTACCTCACCCTGACCGACCGCGCCAAGGACGTCATCAAGTCGGGCGGCGAGTGGATCTCCTCGGTCGCGCTGGAGAACGCCCTGATGGCCCACCCGGACGTCGCCGAGGCCGCCGTGGTCGCCGTGCCGGACGAGAAGTGGGACGAACGCCCCCTGGCCACCGTGGTGTTGAAGGAGGGCGCGGACATCGGCTTCGAGGCGCTGCGGGTCTTCCTCGCCGAGGAGTGCGGGATCGCCCGCTGGCAGCTCCCCGAGCGCTGGACGATCGTCGAGACGGTCCCGAAGACCAGCGTCGGCAAGTTCGACAAGAAGGTGCTGCGCAGGCGGTACGCGGACGGTGAGCTGGACGTCACGCGTCTCTGAGCCTTCCTCGCCGACAGTGGGCCGGGGGCGTGAACGCCCCCGGCCCCTTTGTCAGTTGGTGCCGATCCGGGCCAGCAGGTCCACGATCCGCCCCTGCACCTCGTCGCTGGTGGACCGCTCCGCGAGGAACAGCACCGTCTCGCCCGACGCCAGCTTCGGCAGGTCCGCCTGCTCGACCGCCGCCGTGTAGACGACCAGCGGGGTCCGGTCGAGCTGCCCGTTGGCGCGCAGCCAGTCCACGATCCCCGCCTGGCGCTGCTTGGTCTGCATCAGGTCCATCACCACGAGGTTCGGCCGGAACTGCCCGGCCAGCGTCACCGCGTCGGTGTCGCTCGCGGCCCGCGCCACCTGCATCCCGCGCCGCTCCAGCGTCGCGGTGAGCGCCAGCGCGATCTCCGCGTGCTCCTCGATCAGCAGCACCCGGGGCGGATGCTGCTCGCTGTCGCGCGGGGCCAGCGCCTTGAGCAGGACGGCCGGGTCGGCGCCGTACGCCGCCTCGCGGCTCGCCTGGCCGAGGCCGGCCGTCACCAGCACCGGCACCTCGGCGGCCACCGCCGCCTGCCGCAGCGACTGGAGCGCGGTCCGGGTGATCGGGCCGGTCAGCGGGTCCACGAACAGCGCGGCGGGGAAGGCGGCGATCTGCGCGTCGACCTCCTCGCGCGAGTGCACGACCACCGGCCGGTAGCCGCGGGTGCTCAGCGCCTCCGAGGTCGTCACGTCCGGCGCGGGCCACACCAGCAGCCGGCGAGGGTTGTCCAGCGGCTCCGGGGGCAGCTCGTCGTCCATCGGCTGCGGACGCGGGGTGTCCGCGACCTCCACCGCGCCACCGGGACCGTCCAGCGGCTCGGGCCCCTCGGCGGCGTTGGCGTCCGGTGCCCCTATGGCGTACGACCGGCCCACGCCCTCGGTGCCCGGAGCCCGGCGCGACTGCGCGGGTGCCTCGGGGTGCGGACGGGCGCCCGCCTCGGGCTGCGCCTCCGGGCGCGGGGGCGGGGTGCCCAGCTTGCGGCGCCGCCCGCCGCCGTTGGTCGCGTGCGGGGGCGGGGTCGCGGTCGGCTGCTGCACCTGCGCGGCCTGCCGGACGAACGGCACGCCCTGGCCCAGCGTGCGCACGCTGATGGCGCGGCCCTGGGTGGCGTCGGGCGCCTCGGCGGGGAGGGGCTGCGCGGCCCTCGGCTGCGGCGTGAACTGCGGCGGCAACGAGGCGCCGGGCAGTCCCGCGCCCGCCGTGTCGTCGTCCTCGTCATCGGGCCACGGCTGCGGAACGGGTGCCGGGGCGGCGGGCGCGGCCGCGGCCTCGGCGGGCAGCGGTTGCGCGGATGCGGCCGCCTCGGGGGCGGTCGCCTGCGCCGGTACGGGGAGCGGCTGGGCGGGGGGCGCGGCCTGTGCCGGGATCGCCGCCTCCTGCTGCGCCGGCTGGGCCACGGCCCGGCGGCGCCTGCCGGTGGGCGCGGTGGTCGGGTGCGGCTGCGGCGGCGTGTGGTCCTCGGACTGGTCCACGGGCACCGCGTCGTGCCGCCCACCGTCGGCCGGGTCACCCTCGGCGGGGAGCCGCGGCGGTACGGGGGCGGACGGGGCCGGGGCCGCCGGTGCGGGGGGCTGGGCCGCGGCGGGCGCCGTGCCCGGAGCGGTACCGGTGGTGGGGGCGGGGCCCTGTGCCGGGACGGGGCCCACGCCCGGAGCCGTACCCGGCACCGGAGCCGTACCCTGCGCCGGGACGGCCCTCGCACCGGGAGCAAGCCCCTGCACGGGCACCGGACCGACGCCCGCGGCGCCACCCGGCATCGGAGCGGGAGCGGCACCCTGCGCCGGAACCGGTCCCGCGCCCTGACCGATCCCCCGCACCGGAACCGGACCGACCGCCGGACCGGCGTTCACCGCCATCCCCGGAGCGATCCCGGCCCCCGCGGCCGTACCCGCACCGGGAACCGGAGCCCCCGCCAGCGGACCCACCCGCACACCGGGCGTCTCCGCCTCCGGCGTCCGGTCCGCCTCGGCGGGCGGCAGGGCGAAGACCGTGCGCTCCCCCGTGTCCTGCGCGGCCGCGCGCTCGGCGGCGGCGGCCAGTGCACGGCGGCGCCGCCCGGTCGGCTGGGCGTCCTCGGGCGGTGCGCCCTCCGCGCTCGGCGCGGGAAGCGCGGGCGGTAGCGCCGCCTGCTCACCGGGGCCCTGCGGCGCCCGCTGCCCGGCCGGCACCGGTACGCCCTGCGGCGGCACCGCGCCGCCAAGTCCCGTATTCGAGGCGGCGGTTCCGGCGGCATGCTCGGCCGCCGTCAGCACGGCGCCCTCCGCCGCGACCCCGTCCCCGACCTCGGCGGGACGACCCCGTCGCCGGCCGGTGCCGCTGGAAGCCGCCTCCGCGCTCTCGATCGCGGCCGGGGCCAGCTCCTCGGCCGCCGGGGCACCGCGCCTGCGGCGCCGCCCGGTGGGCGTCTGAGTGCCCGTACCGTCGGCCGCCTCGGCGCCCGCGACCTCGCTCTCCAGGAACGCGTCGGTCGACGGCCGCCGCGCCCGCCGCCGGCCGCCCTGCTCGCCGGCGTCGCCCACGAGGGCGACCTCGGCGCCGGTCGACACGGCCTCGCGCGGGTCCGGGACGCGCGCGGCGACCGTACCGGCGCCACCGCCCAGGGGTACTTCGAGGACATAGGCGCGCCCGCTCATGCCCGGCACCTCATGGGTCTGGAGCACACCTCCGTGCGCCCGGACGATGCCCCGCACGATCGGCTCGTGCACCGGGTCGCCCCCGGCGTACGGGCCGCGCACCTCGATGCGCGCGACCTCGCCGCGCTGCGCGGCCGCGACCACCACGGTGTTGTCCAGGTAACCGGCCGAGGAGACAGGGGCGTTGCCGGTGGCGTCCACGCCCGCGACGTCCGCCACGAGGTGGGCCAGCGCCGTGGCGAGCCGCTGCGGGTCGACCTCGGCCTCGATGGGCGGCGCGTGCACGGCGAACTGCACGCGTCCCGGCCCGATCAGCTCCACGGCACCGTCGACACCGGCCGCGACGACCGCGTCCAGCATCACCTTGGTACGAGCGATGTCCTCGGTGCCGGAGTCCAGGCGCTGGTAGCCGAGGACGTTGTCGATGAGGGCGGTGATGCGGGCGTACCCGGCCGACAGGTGGTGCAGCACCTGGTTGGCCTCGGGCCAGAGCTGGCCCGCGTCGTCGGCGGCGAGGGCGGCCAGTTCGCGGCGCAGCTCGTCCAGCGGGCCGCGCAGGGAGGAGGCGAGGAGGGTGAGCAGCTGCTCGTACCGCGCGGCTAGGGCGTCGTACCGGTCCTTCTCGCGCTCGCCGAGGGCGGCGTAGCGCTCCTCGCCCGCGGCCAGTTCCTCCTGGAGCTTCTCGCGCAGCCCGGTCAGCTCGGCGGCGCCGCGCTCGGTCAGCTCCTCGACCTCGGTGGCGTGCTTGTGGCGCAGCGCGGTGAGGTCGGCGGCGTGCTCCTCGGCGAGCCGCTCCAGCTCCTCGGCGTGCGCCTTCTCCAGCGCCTCCTTCTCGTCGGCGAGGGACTGGTAGGGACGCCGGTCGGTGAAGGTCATGACGGCGCCGACGAGCTGGTCGCCGTCGCGCACCGGGGCGGTGGTGAGGTCGACGGAGACCTCGTCCCCGCTCTTGGACCACAGCACCTGCCCGCGCACCCGGTGCTTGCGCCCGGAGCGCAGGGTGTCGGCGAGCGGCGACTCGTCGTACGGGAAGGGGGAGCCGTCGGCGCGGGAGTGCAGGACGAGGGTGTGCAGCTCGCGGCCGCCCAGCTCACCGGCGCGGTAGCCGAGGATCTGCGCGGCGGCGGGATTGACCAGCACGATCCGGCCGTCGGTGTCCGTGCCGACGACGCCCTCGGAGGCGGCGCGCAGGATCATCTCGGTCTGCCGCTGCGAACGGGCGAGTTCGGCCTCGGTGTCGACGGTGCCGGAGAGGTCCCGCACGACGAGCATCAGCAGCTCGTCGCCGGTGTAGGACGAACCGTCGTACGCCTGCTGGGGGTTCTCCAGGTTGGCGCTGGTGACCTCGACCGGGAACTCGGTGCCGTCGGTGCGCCGGGCCACCATCCGCGTCGGCTTGGTGCGGCCGGCCGGGTCCATGTGGTCGGGGCGGCGCATCGAGCCGGGGATCAGCTTGGAGTCGAACTGCGGCAGCAGATCGAGCAGGCCCCGCCCCACGAGCGCCGTACCGGGTGCCTCGAACGCCTCGAGGGCGATGGTGTTGGCGTTGACGACCGTGCCGTTGGCGTTGACCAGGAGCAACGCGTCGGGCAGGGCGTCGAGTATGGCTGCGAGGCGAGCAGCGCCTCGGGATGGCCTGCTGCTCACGAGACGCTTCCTCCCTGTCACCGCACCTTGCCGACCGCTCGGGCCATCTTGCCAAGCGGCCCGCGGGGTGTCACGCGAGGGAGTCTAAGGGCTCCGCCCGCGCGCACGGCGCCGGATGGGAGGGAGGTACCACGACGAAGTGACGCCGAACATATGCCCGCATCCCGCCACGGGTCGCCTTCCGGGGTACGCGACTTGCCCCTGACATGCGCCCCGGCCCGCTGTCGCCCCCTCCCTCCGGCCCCCGTCACCGGCCCTCCCCGGCCGCCCGACCACTCCCCGAGACCTTCGCGGGACCTTTACGGGGATTTCTCCGCCCCGGCACCCGGCAGGAACGGCACCAGCCGGTCCCAGCGGGCGATCTCGCACCCGTTGCGCCGGCTGAAGTCGGCGTCCACGGGGCGGCCGGCCCAGTACCCGGTGACATGGGCGGTGGCGGGTCCGCCGTCGATCATCGTGCAGATGCCGTCCGGGGGGACGGGGGCGAAGGTGTCCTGACCCCAGCGGGTGTTCTCGTCGAGCACGCGACAGGCGGCGGCGGGGTCGGGATGATCACCACCCTCGGGATGGCAGAAGAGCTGCCGCACACCGTCCCGGCCGGGGCCGGCGCCCTGGACGACGAGGGTGAGGTGGTCGCCGGTGCGGTCGTCGGGGAGCGGGGGCGGGGGGAGGAGGGGGGCCGCGTAGGCCGGGCCGGCGGCGAGGCCGCAGAGGAGGGAGACGGCGAAGGACGCGATGCCGCGCCGCGGGAGAGCACTCATACCCACCCCAACGCGCACCCCCGCCGGACGTTGCGCCCCACCTGCGACACCGCCCGCCGAAGCGGCGCGCGCCTCGCCGGGAAAAGCCCTTTGCCCTGCGGGCCGGGTGCCTAGTACCGTGGGGGGCGATTGGTGACATGGCGCTTGCCTGTGTCATCATCTGCACGCACCATTCGCGCGCTCGCGGGACTGGTTGTGCTGGAGGCGTCGCCTAGTCCGGTCTATGGCGCCGCACTGCTAATGCGGTTTGGGTCTTAAAGCCCATCGAGGGTTCAAATCCCTCCGCCTCCGCCCTGATCCGAAGCCCCGGTCCATCTGGACCGGGGCTTCGGCGTTGCCGGGCTCGTCGAGAGCCCCCTGTGTTCGATCTAGGTTTCGACGTTTCCGCAGGTCAGGCAGGGTGCGGGGAACGGATTTCACATGACGGCGGCAGTCATGTAATGTTCTTCCTGTCGCCGGGACGGGCCGAAAGGCCAGGGAAACGGAGACAAAAACAAAAGAACAAGCACTCGTAGCTTAACGGATAGAGCATCTGACTACGGATCAGAAGGTTGCAGGTTCGAATCCTGCCGAGTGCACAGTAAAGAGGCCCCGGAGAAATCCGGGGCCTCTTGCGTTTGCGGTGAGAAGTGAGGCTGGGCGAATCCGTCGGGTCGGTGTCAGCATGGGCCGATGCTGACCGAAGAGGACGCGCGCCGACTGGTGCTAGCAGAGATCGACGCCGTACGGCGCCGCCTGGAGTACGACCTCGAGATCCAGCGGGTGGAGGCACTGCCCTTCGGTTGGATCTTCTACTGGGGCGCGGTCCGGGACGGTCGGCGCGGGCAGCGCCCTCCGCTGGGGGGTAACGGCCCCATCCTGGTCGACCGTGAGAACGAGCGACTGATCGGTCTGCCCACCTGCACCCCTGTGGCCCGCCAGATCGCCGACTACGAGCGCCGACTGCGCCGCGAGGCCCACGTCCGGAACCTGTCAGCTCAGAGGTGACCGTCCGCGGCGGTGAGCTGCACCGGCGTGAGAAGTCCCTGGCGGGCCCCGGCTCCTGCGGCAGACAATGGCGTCGTGATGCTGACTGTCTGGGTCGATGACTGGCAAATGCAGTGCTGCGGCGAGGACTTCGCTGTCGGGGACGTCGTCTCGTGGACGCTGATCGAGGCCGATCCGGAGGACTACGCAGACGTCGTCGGGGAGAAGCGCGCGGAGGGGATCGGCTTCCGCGAGGAGCATCACGGCGGGGCGGGGGAGTGTGCGGCCGCCTCGGTGGAGGTGCTGTCGATCGATGAGGTGCACTGCCGTTACGAGATACCCGCAGGCGCCACGGACCGGCTGCACGTTCCCGTCCGGGACACGACCGTCCTGGTTCCTGTCGGCAGGGCGGACGGATGGGCCCGGCCCCGGCCGGACGTGTCCTTCGCGGGCTACCTGGTGACCGCCCGGCGCGTCACCGGTCTGCCGGAGGACGCCGTCACGTGAGGCCGCTTCCTCGGGGGAGCAGGGAACCTCGGCAGACCGGTGCGTGGCTCGTACTGCTGAACGTCGCGGCCATGCATCTGAGCGGCGCCCTGCTGTTCGTCGCTCTGGGCTGGGTTCCGGCCGTGTCCCCGATGACCTACGGCCAGGTGTTCGGTCTGTTCGCCTGGACCCTGGTGCTCCATGTGCTCATCCAGGTGCCGTCCGGCATCCTCGCCTCCCGCTGGGCGGCTCGCGGACAGGTGCTCAAGGCCGGCTCGGTTGCGTTCGCGCTGGCCACCTCTGCCGTCTGCGCACTCCACTGGTGCGTTGAACGGCAGCCGTCGGCGTGGGACTTCTGGTGGCAGAGCTGGTGTTGTCTCTGCGTTTCCCTGAGCGGTTACGTATGGCTGTGCTCCCTGCGCCGCTCCACGGTCCAACGGCTCAGGGACCGAGTGAGCCGTCATCTGGGCGTGGTCGCCATCTGGGCTCTGCTCCGGCCACCACGGCATGGCCCCCGCTGAAACGCCGACCCCATGCCGCCTTCCGGACGACTGCTCCGAGAGGTCAGTCGGACTTCTCCGCCGACAGTTCCACTCGGGACTCGTGGGCCAGTGCCGTCGCCCGGGTGAACCAGTCGGTGATGACCGCCAGTTCGGCCGGGGTGTAGTCCGCGAACAGGGTCATCAGACGGGCGTAGTGGGGGCCGTAGGCCGCCTCCACGCGGGCGACCGCCGAAGGGACCGCCGCCACTCGGACCCTGCGGCGGTCCGTGGGGTCCGGGCGGCGGGTGACGAAGCCGGCGCGTTCCAGGCGGTTCAGGATGCCGGTCACCGCGCCCGTCGTGACCTGGATGCGGGACGCGAGGTCGCCGGCGGTCAGGAGGTCGGGGCCCGCCTGGAGGACGTAGCCGAAGCAGGTGAGGTCCGTGACGGTCAGGTTCAGCCGCCGGGCCATCTCCTGCTGGCCGATCAGGTGCGCGGCGATGAGGTCGTCCATCGCGGTCAGCGCCTGCGCGGGGGTCGCGGGCGGGCGGGACTTGCCGTCCATCTTCCTTGTTTCCTTAGTTTGTGAGATATTCGAGAGGTAAATCTCTTAGAACGTGAGAGATATGTAGGAGGCCGTTCCATGAGTCTGTACGACGAGGGTCACACGATCGCCGGGTGGACCGGGTGCGCCATTGCCACCCTCGGCAGTGGTGTCGTGGGCGCGGGAGTGTGCACCGGGTCCAGTGCGGCTCTCGTGGGCGGCGGGGTGCTCGTCGCGGTCAGCGTGCTGGTCACCTGGGCGCTGCATCTCAGCGGGTGGGGGAAGCCGCCGGGCGTCCGGCCGCGGGAGGAGTGGGGGATGCGGACGCGGGACACGCAGGCCCGCGGTGGGCACCCGGGATGCGTGGGCTGTGCGCTGGCGGGGCGTCGTCCCGCCTCGGCGCCCGTGGCCACCCGTGCCGAACCGGTACCTCTGTCTCCTGCCGAGTGAACGTTCCCCCGCACAGCCCGTAGTCGCTGATCGGGACCCTCGCACTGGTTCCGCACCGTGGACGTCCGTGAGCCCCTCGGGTACGGGCCCAGCGGTTCCGCCGGCGGGGCGCTGTCGGTGGCATCTCCTACCCTCACGAGTGATGGCGGCACAGATGTGGACGTGTACGGGACTGCGCTGGTCCCCCGAAGGGCCGGAGCTGGTCTGGTCCGGCGGCCGGCGCAGCGCGCTGACGTGGGGGAAGCGGGTCGCCTTCGGCGTACGGGCGGAGACCGTGCGGCGCTGCGTCGGCGCGCGGGGGAACGCGTGCCCCACCGCCGCCCCCGTCCCCGCGCGCAGCACCGGCGCCCGCTGTGACGACTGCGCCCGCCTGGACCGCGCGCACTCCGTGGCCGCCGACACGATCGCCGACGACCCCCGTCCGTACCGCGTCTACCTCGCCTGGTTCGGCCCCGGCATGGTCAAGGTCGGCATCACCGCCGTGGAACGCGGGCCGGCACGGCTGCTGGAGCAGGGTGCTGTCTGCTTCAGCTGGCTCGGCACCGGCCCGCTGATGGCCGCCCGGCGCACCGAGGAGCTGCTGCGGGCCGCCCTCGGCGTCCCCGACCGGATTCCGTACGCCCGGAAGCGCACCGTACGCGCCGCCCTGCCGGCCGGAGCCGAGGAGCGGGCGGCACAGGTGCGGGAGCTGCACGCGCGGGCCGTCTCCCTCGGGAACTGGCCGGAGTCCGTCGTACGGGAGTCGTGCCAGGTCACGGACCACCTGGCCGCCTTCCATCTCCAGCACGCGGAGCCCGCCACCGGCGCGGTGACCGAGCTGGTCGCCGGAGGACACGTGGCCGGTGAACTCGTCGCCGCCGCCGGACCCGACCTGCACCTGGACACGGGCGGACCCGCAGGCGTACTCGTGCTCGACACCCGTCTGCTCCCCGGCTGGGAGCTGACCCGGGCTCAGCAGGTTGACGAAATCTCGCTGCCCGTAAAGGACTTCGCCGCGCGTCAGGACGGGCTCTTCTGACTCTCACTCCTTTCTCAGCGAAATCACAGACTGGCGAAAGGGCTCTCTCAGAGGGTGCGGACAAGGTCTCACCATGACCACGACCTCGCCCCAGGGGCGCACCGAACTGCTGAGGCCGGACGGCAGTCCCGTCCGCGTGCTGGTGGTGGACGACGAGCTGTCGATCACCGAACTGCTGAGCATGGCGCTGCGTTACGAGGGCTGGCGGATAAGGAGCGCGGGGGACGGGCAGGGCGCCCTGCGCGCGGCGCGTGAGTTCCGGCCCGACGCGGTGGTCCTGGACATGATGCTGCCGGACATGGACGGGCTGACCGTACTGAGCCGGCTGCGCCGCGAACTCCCGGACGTACCGGTGCTGTTCCTCACCGCCAAGGACGCGGTGGAGGACCGTGTCGCCGGGCTCACGGCGGGCGGGGACGACTACGTCACCAAGCCGTTCAGCCTGGAGGAGGTCGTGGCCCGGCTGCGCGGGCTGATCCGGCGCTCCGGTGCCAGCGACCGGCGCCCGGACTCCGTGCTGGTGGTGGGCGACCTCAGCTTGGACGAGGACAGCCACGAGGTCTGGCGGGGCGAGGAGTCCATCCATCTGACCGCCACCGAGTTCGAGCTGCTCCGCTTCCTGATGCGCAACCCGCGCCGGGTGCTGAGCAAGGCGCAGATACTGGACCGGGTCTGGTCGTACGACTTCGGCGGGCAGGCGAACGTCGTGGAGCTGTACATCTCCTATCTGCGCCGGAAGATCGACGCGGGCCGTGAGCCGATGATCCACACCCGTCGGGGGGCGGGCTACCTGATCAAGCCCGTCGTGTCGTGAGGCTCGTCCGCCGCGCGGGCACCTCACGCACCCTGCGGACGCGACTGGTCGTCGCGTCCGTCGTGCTGATCGCCGTGGTGTGCGCGGTGATCGGTACGGTGACCACGCTGGCCCTCCATGAGCACCTGTACCAGCAACTCGACGGCAAGGTGCGGGAGATGGCCGAGCGTGCGGTCGGCCGCCCGCATGCCGGCCCCGGCCCGCTGGACCCGGCCGCCGCCGCGCTCGCCTCGGCGGCGGCCGCCGAGAGCCCCGCCGAACGGGTCACCACCCTGCTCACCCGTGGACCTGTTCAGAAGCAGACCGTCGCCGCGTACGTGCGCGACGGCTCGATCGTCTCCGGGGCCGTCTCCGACGAGCAGAAGGACGGCAGCGGCGTGTTCCGGCGCATGCGCGCGGCCCGGCTCAGCCAGGCCCAGACCGAGGCCCTCGCCACCGTCCCCCAGGACGGTGGCTCCCACACCGCCCACCTCCCTGGCCTCGGCGACTACCTCGTCCGGTACGCGGCGAGCCACGACAGCGCCGACCGGTACTACGTCGCCCTCCCCACCGCCGACATGGACGGCGTCGTCGACACCCTGATCCTGGTCGAGGTCTGCGTCACCCTCGCCGGGCTCGTCGCGGCCTCGCTGGCCGGCACGGTCATCGTCGGTGTCGCCACCCGCCCCCTGCGCCGGGTCGCCCGCACCGCCACCCGGGTCTCCGAACTCCCGCTGCACTCCGGCGAGGTGAACCTCAGCGAGCGGGTCCCGGAGTCCGAGTGCGACCCGCACACCGAGGTCGGCCGGGTCGGCGCCGCGCTCAACCGGATGCTCGACCACGTCAACGGCGCCCTGCGCGCCCGCCAGGAGAGCGAGACCCGCGTCCGGCGCTTCGTCGCCGACGCCAGCCACGAGCTGCGCACCCCGCTCGCCTCGATACGCGGCTACGCCGAGCTGACCCGGCGCGGCGGGGAGCAGGTCGGCCCGGACACCCGGCACGCGCTGGCGCGGATCGAGTCCGAGGCGGGCCGGATGACCCTCCTGGTGGAGGACCTGCTGCTGCTCGCGCGGCTGGACGCCGGCCGTCCGCTCCAGTTCCACCGCACCGACCTGGTCCCGCTGGTCGTGGACACGGTCAGCGACGCCCGCGCGGCCGGGCTCGACCACATCTGGCGGCTCGACCTGCCCGACGAACCGGCGCCGGTGACCGCCGACGCGGCGCGCCTCCAGCAGATCCTGGTCAACCTGCTGGGCAACGCCCGCAGCCACACCCCGCCGGGAACCACGGTGACCGCGCGGGTGCGCGGTCAGGGCGACCGGATGTGCGTCCAGGTCGCGGACGACGGTCCGGGCATCCCGCCCGCGCTGCTGCCGCATGTCTTCGAGCGGTTCGCGCGCGGCGACTCCGCCCGCACCCGCGCCACCGGCTCCACCGGGCTCGGCCTCGCCATCGTGCGGGCCGTGGTCACCGCGCACGGCGGCACCGTGGACGTCGAGAGCCGGCCCGGCCGGACCGTGTTCACCGTACGGCTGCCCGCCGCCGGGACCGAGCCGCCGACCCACTCACAGCCGGACCACAGCCTCACCACACGGGCACGACAGGGGAGTTGAGAAGGGTCGGTCCCATGCGAACCGACTCTTCTCCCGGCACCCTTCCGGCACGGGAGCACCTTTTGGCCACGGCCGCCGGCACCCCGGTGCTGGACGTGGTCATCCCCGTCCACAACGAGGAGAAGGACCTGCGCCGGTGTGTGCTCGGACTGCGGGAGCACCTGGCGCGCACCTTCCCCTACGCCTTCCGGGTCACCATCGCGGACAACGCCTCCACCGACGGCACCCCGCTCATCGCCGCCGACCTCGCCGCCCGCCACCCGGACGTGACCAGCGTCCGGCTGGAGCGCAAGGGCCGGGGACGCGCCCTGCGCACGGTGTGGTCCGCCTCCGACGCGCCGGTCCTCGCGTACATGGACGTCGACCTCTCCACCGACCTCAACGCCCTGCTTCCGCTGGTCGCCCCGCTGATCTCGGGCCACTCCGACCTGGCGATCGGCTCCCGGCTCAGCCGGACCTCGCGGGTGGTGCGCGGCCCGAAGCGGGAGTTCATCAGCCGGGTCTACAACCTGATCCTGCGCGGCTCGCTCCAGGCGCGGTTCTCCGACGCCCAGTGCGGTTTCAAGGCGATCCGCCGCGAGGTGGCCCAGGCGCTGCTGCCGCTGGTGGAGGACACCGGGTGGTTCTTCGACACCGAGATGCTGGTGCTGGCCGAGCGGGCGGGGCTGCGCATCCACGAGGTGCCGGTCGACTGGGTCGACGACCCGGACTCCACCGTGCGCATCGTGCGCACCGCGACCGACGACCTGAAGGGCGTGTGGCGGGTGGGGCGCGCGCTGACCACCGGATCGCTGCCACTGGACCGGCTGGCCCGGCCGTTCGGCGACGACCCCCGCGACCGTGAGATCACCGACGTGCCCAGGGGTCTGGCCCGCCAGCTCGTCGGGTTCTGCGTGGTCGGCGGCCTCTCCACCCTCTTCTACCTGCTGCTCTACAGCCTCTTCCGGCAGTCCGGCGGCTCGCAGGCGGCCAACGCGCTCGCCCTGCTGCTCTCCGCGCTCGCCAACACGGCCGCCAACCGGCGCCTCACCTTCGGGGTGCGGGGCCGGGGCGGAGCGGTACGGCACCAGGCGCAGGGGCTGGTCGTCTTCGCCATCGGCCTCGCTCTGACGAGTGGTTCGCTGGCCGCGCTGAACGCGGCCACCGCCGGCCCCGCGCACAGCACCGAGATCGCGGTCCTGGTCGTCGCCAACCTCGCCGCGACCGTCCTGCGCTTCCTCCTCTTCCGCGCCTGGGTCTTCCCGGAGCGCCGCGACCCCGCCCCCGCGTCCGTACCCGCCCCGGCCGTACCCGCCGCCGGCTCCGAACCCACCACCATCTCCACGGGGGACCCCCGATGACCACCCAGTACGACCGGCCCCCGCGGACCGCCGGGACGCCCCCCGCACCGGGCGCCGGTCCCAAGACCCCCTTCGGCCGCCGTCTGTGGCGCGGCCGTCCCGAGGACCCGGGCTGGGCCCGTCCCGCCCTCTGGGCGCTGCTCGCCGCGACCTTCGTGCTGTACCTCTGGGACCTGAGCGCCTCCGGCTTCGCCAACTCCTTCTACTCGGCGGCCGTCCAGGCGGGCAGCACCTCGTGGAAGGCCTTCTTCTTCGGCTCGCTGGACGGCGGCAACGCCATCACCGTCGACAAGCCCTCGGCGTTCCTGTGGCCCATGGAGCTGTCGGTCCGGACCTTCGGCCTGAACTCCTGGGCGGTCCTGGTCCCCCAGGTCCTCATGGGCGTCGCCTCGGTGGCGGTCGTGTACGCGGCCGTACGGCGCCGGTCCGGCGCGGTGGCCGGTCTGGTCGCGGGCGCGGTGCTGGCGCTGACCCCGGTCGCGGCGATGATGTTCCGGTTCAACAACCCGGACGCGATGCTGGCCCTGCTGATGACGCTGGCCTGCTACTTCACCGTCCGTGCCGTCGAGGACGGCCGGACCCGCTGGCTGGTCTGGGCGGGCGTGGCCATCGGCTTCGCCTTCCTCGCCAAGACCCTCCAGGCCTTCCTGATCCTGCCTCCGCTGGCCATCGTCCACGCGGTCTGCGCGCCGGTGCGGGTCGGCAAGCGGCTGGCGCAACTCGGGCTGGCCACGCTCGCGCTGGTGGTGTCCGGCGGCTGGTGGGTCGCGGTGGTCGAGCTGTGGCCGGCCTCCTCCCGCCCGTACATCGGCGGCTCGCAGCACAACAGCTTCCTGGAGCTGACCTTCGGCTACAACGGGCTCGGCCGGATCAACGGCGACGAGACCGGCAGCGTCGGCGGCGGAGGCGGCGGCATGGGCGGCGGTGGCCGCTGGGGCTCGACCGGCTGGGACCGGATGTTCGGGGCCGAGGTCGGCGGCCAGGTCTCCTGGCTGCTCCCGGCCGCGCTGGTCCTGCTCGCCGCCGGCCTGTGGGCCACCCGCAGGCTGGGCCGCACCTCGGTCACCCGCGCGTCGTTCCTGGTCTGGGGCGGCTCGCTGCTGATCACCATGGCGGTCTTCAGCTACATGGCCGGCATCTTCCACCAGTACTACACGGTCGCTCTCGCCCCGTACCTCGCCGCCGTGACGGGTATGGGCGCCGGGCTGCTGTGGGAGCGCCGCGAGGAGACCTGGGCGCGCTGGGCGCTGGCGACCGCGTCGGTGGCCTCGGGCGCCTGGGGGTACGTGCTGCTCAACCGCACCTCCGACTACCTGCCCTGGCTGAAGTGGCTGGTGCTGGTCGGCGGGCTGCTCGCCGCGCTCGGGTTGCTGTTCCTCGGGCGCGCGCCCCGGAACCTGGCGCTCGGCGCGGCCGCGCTGGGCCTGGCCGCGGCGCTGGCGGGGCCGGCGGCGTACACGCTGAGCACGGTGAACTCCGCTCACACCGGGTCGATTCCGACAGCCGGACCGGCGGGCGCGAGCATGATGGGCTTCGGCCGTCCGGGCGGCCGGGGCGAGGGAACGCGCGGCGGCTTCCCCGGCGGGATGCCGGGCGGGCGGGGTCAGGGCCGGACCCCGCCCGGTGGTGCGGCGGGCCAGGGCTTCCCCGGCGGTGGCTTCCCCGGCCAGGGCGGTCAGGGCAACGGCCAGAGCAAGGGCCAAGGCGGGCAGAACGGCCAGGGCTTCCCCGGTGGCGGCTTCTCGGGCGGTCAGGGCTTCCCCGGCGGCACCGGCGAATCCGGCCGCATGGGCGCCCCCGGCGGCGCGGGCGGCCTCCTCGACGCCGCCACCGTCTCCGCCCAGGCCCGGAAGCTCCTCCTGGCCGACGCCGGCTCCTACACCTGGGTAGCCGCCTCCACCGGCTCGCAGAACGCGGCCGGCTACCAACTCGCCACCGAGAAGGCGGTGATGGCGATCGGCGGCTTCAACGGCACCGACCCGTCCCCGACCCTCGCCCAGTTCAAGCGGTACGTCGCCCAGGGTGAGATCCACTACTACATCGCGGGCGGCGGCATGGGCATGGGCGGCGGCATGGGCCGCACCGGCGAGGCCCGGGGCGGTATGGGCGGCGCCAGTGGCACCGCCTCCGCCATCAGCACCTGGGTCGAGGCCAACTTCCAGAAGGTGACGGTCGGTTCGGCCACCTTCTACGACCTCACCCGGAAGAAGGCGAGCTGACCGGAAGCACCCTCGGCCGATAATGCCGTACACCGTATAGGGAAATCGCTATACGGTGTACGGCATGTCCGCTCCCGACGTCTCGGCACCACCGCTCCCGAAGGCCCCAGAGGGCCACCCCCGCCGCTGGCTGATCCTCGGCGTGATCTGCCTCGCCCAGCTCACCGTGCTGCTCGACAACACCGTGCTGAACGTGGCGATCCCCTCGCTCACCCACCGGCTGCACGCGGCCACCTCCGACATCCAGTGGATGATCAACGCGTACTCGCTGGTCCAGTCCGGCCTGCTGCTCACCGCGGGCAGCGCCGCCGACCGGTACGGCCGCAAGAAGATGCTGATCGCGGGCCTCTCGGTGTTCGGGCTCGGCTCGCTGGCCGCCGGACTCTCCACCACCACGGGGCAGTTGATCGCCGCCCGCGCGGGGATGGGCATCGGCGGCGCGCTGCTGCTGACCACCACGCTCGCCGTCGCCATGCAGATCTTCGCGCCCGAGGAGCAGCCGAAGGCGATCGGCATCTGGGCCGCGGTCAACTCGCTCGGCTTCGCGGCCGGCCCGCTGATCGGCGGCTTCGTGCTCGACCACTTCTGGTGGGGCGCGATCTTCCTGATCAACCTCCCCGTGGCCGCCCTGGGCCTGGTCGCCGTGGTGGCCCTCGTCCCCGAGTCCAAGGCGACCCGTGCCGTCGGTGCCGCGGGTCTGCCCGCCCGCCCCGACCTCCTGGGCGCGCTGCTCTCCACGATCGGCATGACCGCCCTGGTCTTCGCGGTCATCTCCGGCCCGCACCACGGCTGGACCTCGGCGCGCGTGCTCGGTTCGGCGGCCGTGGCGGTGGCCGTGCTGGCGGTGTTCGCGTACTGGGAGAGCCGGGTCGAGGAGCCGATGCTCGACCTCGCGTTCTTCCGGGACCGCCGGTTCACCGGCGCGGTCGCGGGCGCGGTGCTCATCACCTTCGGCATGGGCGGCGCGCTGTTCCTGCTCACCCAGCACCTCCAGCTGGTCCTCGGCTACGGCCCCCTGGAGGCGGGCGCGCGCACCGCGCCGCTGGCGCTCACCGTGGTCCTGCTCAACTTCAGCGGGCTCTCCGCCAAGTGGGCGGCCCGGCTGGGCACGCCGTTGGCGATCGCGCTGGGCATGGCGCTGATGGCGGGCGGCCTGGTCTCCATCGCCGAGCTGGCCTCCTCCGGGTACGCGGGGACGCTGCTCGGGCTGGTGCTGATCGGCGCCGGGTGCGCGCTGGCCAACCCCGCCATGGCGCACGCGATCATGAGCGCCATCCCGCCGGAGAAGGCCGGGGTCGGTGCCGGGATCAACGGCACGCTGGCCGAGTTCGGCAACGGTCTCGGGGTGGCCGTGCTCGGCGCGGTGCTCAGCTCCTTCCTGGCCGACGGCCGCACCCTGTCGGCCGGGCTCAGCGCCGGACAGCTGGTCGGCGCCGTCTCCGTGCTGGCCGGTGGCCTGGTCGCGGCGGCCCTGCTCAAGCGGGCCCAGCGCGATGCCGTCTGAGCCGGGGTGGCCGGGCCGCCCGGACCTGGCAAGGTGTGCGGTGAGCGACGGCCCACGGAGGGGAACCCGGTGGTGAAGGAAGACGGCCTCCACGAGGACCGCCCCAGGGCCGAGCGGCGCGGCAGCGTCTGGGTGAGCGGCAAGGAGCGGCGCGGCCGGGGCGGCCAGCCCTCCGGCCTCGACCGGGACCGGATCACCGCGACCTCGGTCGCCCTGCTGGACGCCGACGGCCTGGACCGCTTCTCCATGCGCCGCCTGGCGGGCGAGCTGAACGTGACCGCGATGTCCCTGTACTGGTACGTCGACACCAAGGACGACCTGCTCGAACTCGCCCTGGACACCGCCTTCGGCGAGCTCGCGCTGCCCGACGCGCAGGACACGGAGGCCGACTGGCGTGAGCAGTTGCGCACCCTGGCGACCGAGTACCGGGCGATGATGGTCCGCCACCCCTGGCTCTCCCCGATCGCGGGCCGCTTCCTCAACATCGGCCCGAACTCCCTGGTCTTCTCCCGCACGGTGCAGCGGGTGGTCGGCCGGGCGGGGCTGCCCGCGCACGGGGTGACGGGCGCGATCTCGGCCGTCTTCCAGTTCGTGTACGGCTACGGCACGATCGAGGGCCACTTCCACGCCCGGATCGCGGACACCGGGCTGAGCGTGGACGAGTACTTCCAGCAGTCCCTCACCGTCGCCTCCGAGGTGGCCGGCACCTCCGAGGTCATGCGGGAGTCCCGCGCCCTGATGGACGCGCGCGGCGGGGACACGGTGCAGGAGATGCTCGACCGGGACTTCGACTTCGCGCTGGAGCTGCTGATCGCGGGCATCGACGCGATGGTGGCCCGCGGCTGACCCCGTCCAGGGTCGGCCACGGGCCACCACGACGCTGCTCTACGAGTCGGACGCCGGCCGCGCCGGGAACCCGCCCGTCGCCACCGGCCCCCACCGCTGCGGTGTGATGCGGATGATGGACTTGCCCTGCTCGGCCATGGCCGTGCGGTACTCGTCCCAGTCCGGGTGCTCACCGGCGATGTTCCGGTAGTACTCGACCAGCGGCTCGACGGAGTCCGGCGTGTCGAGCACCTCGGCCGTGCCGTCGATCTGGACCCAGGGCCCGTTCCACTCGTCGCTCAGCACGATCAGGCTGACCCGCTCGTCCCGCCTGGCGTTCCGGGTCTTGGCCCGCTCCGGATACGTGGAGGCCACGATCCGGCCGGAGTCGTCCACCCCGCAGGTCAGCGGGGAGCCTTGCGGGGAGCCGTCGGAGCGCCGGGTCAGCAGGATGGCGCGATGGCGGGGGCGTACGAAGTCCAGCAGTTCCGGCAGGGTCACTTGGGTGTTCGTAGCGATGTTGGGTGCCATACCGCCGAGCCTAGGGCGTGTCCTGTCAGAGCGACGGCAGCGTGTCGCCCTGGACCGCCTGGATGTCCAGCTCGATCCGCAGGGTGGTGCCGATGGCGGCGATGCCGGCCTGGAGGACCTGGTTGTAGTTCATGGCGAAGTCGTCCCGGTGCAGCTCGGCCGTCGCCCGGAACGCGGCCCGCGTGCCGCCCCAGGGGTCGGCGCCGGTGCCGAGGTAGGCGAGGTCCAGGTCGACCGGGCGGACGATCCCGCGCATCGACAGCTCGCCGTGCACGGTCCACCGGTCGGGGCCGGCCTGGGTCAGCCCGGCCGAGCGGTAGGCCAGCTCCGGGTACGTCGCCACGTCCAGGAAGTCGGCCGAGCGCAGGTGGGTGTCCCGCATCCCGTTGCCGGTGTCGATGGACTCGGCCCGGATGACCGCCTCCACGCGGGACTTGGTGATGTCGTCGGGCGCGATCTCGATGCTCCCGCCGAACTCGGTGAACCGGCCCCGCACGCTGGAGATGCCCAGGTGCTGCGCGACCGCGCCGACCGAGGAGTGCACGGGATCGATGGTCCACGGGCCGGGCGGGGGCAGCTCGCTGCCGCCCTGCCGGGCCAGGGTGACCGCGCCGACCTCGGCCCGGCCGCTCGCGGTGACCAGCGCGCTGGAGGCGACGGGCGCGTACCCGACGGCGGTCACGATCACCGTGTACGCCCCCGGAGCCAGCGCGGTGTCGTCGCGCACCACGCCCTCGGCGTCGGCCTCGGCCCGCAGCACCTGCGTACCGGTCATGTCGGCCACCGTGACCACCGCGTGCGAGACGGCCCAGCCGTCACGGGTGCGGATCCTCGCGGTCAGTGCCATGGCGTTCTTCTCCCTGCGCGGCTGAGCGCGCGTAGATCAGGGGACCGGCCCGTGACCCGCTCTCAAGGGCGGGCCACGGGCCGGTCGGGGGAACTACTCGCCGGGGTGGGCGAGTTCGATGTCGTGGCCGTCCGTGCCGGTACCGGCGACGGTCAGCGCGGTGGCCACCGGCGGGTAACCCGTGGCGATCACGGTGTACTCGCCGCCGTCCAGGTCGGTGAAGGCGTACGCGCCGTCCGCACCGGTGGTGGCGGTGCCGACCACGTTGCCCGCCTGGTCGACCAGGGTGACGCGGGCGTCGGCCAGCGGACCGTGCGGGGCCCGGACGACACCGCTGAGCAGCGCGCCGGTGTCCAGGTCGACCTCCACCCGGGTGACCCCGGTGGTGGCGACCTCCACGGGCAGCGCGCGCGGCCGGTAGCCGGCGGCGTTGACCGCGATCGTCACGGTGCCGGGCACCAGCTCGGTGAACCCGAACTCGCCCTGCTCGCCGGTCTGCGCGGCGGCCAGCAGATCACCGCGCACATCGGTGACGACGACCATCGCGTCCTTCACCGGCAGCGCGTTGCCGGCCGCCCGGACCACACCGGTCAGCCCGCTGGTGCCGCTGAGCAGGATGTCGTACGACAGCGGCTCCTCGCCCACCACGACGGTGGACGCCTGCGGCTGGAAGCCGTCCGCGGAGGCGATCAGCACGTACGAGCCGGTGCCGGGGGCGGCCAGCGCGTAGGAGCCGTCGGCCTGGGCGACCGCGCGGCCGAGCTGGCGGCCGGCCAGCGAGATCAGCGTGACCGCCGCTCCCGGGACCGGGGCGCTCTCGGCGCCGCGCACGAAGCCGTGCAGCGGGGTGCCGCCGGCCGGAGCGGTCTCACCGGCCATGGCGACGGCCGTCACCTGCGGGGCGGTCGCGGCCGTGGCGGCCGTGCCGTCGGCCGAGGGGGCGCCCTCGGTGGTGGCGAAGGCCATCGCCGGGACCTGCTGGGCCTCGGCGACCGCGGGGGCGGCGGCCGGGTCCGTGACGGGGGCCTCGGACTCGGAGGACTGCGCGAGCGCGCCCTTCGTCTTCAGCGGGACCTCCTTGATGAACAGCGTGATCAGGAAGGCGACGGCGGCGAGGCAGCCCGCGATGAGGAAGACATCGGCGATGCCGTGGCCGTAGGCGCTCTCCAGCAGGTTCCGGATCGGACCCGGCAGCGTGTTCATGTCCGGGATGGTGTCGGTCGAGCCGGACTGCGCCATCGCGGCCTGGTACTTCGGGCTCAGCGAACCGATGCCGTCCGTGACGTAGTGCGTGATCCGGTGGGCCATCACCGCGCCGAGCGCCGAGACGCCCACCGCGCCGCCCAGGGAGCGGAAGAAGGTGACCGTGGAGCTGGCCGAGCCGAGGTCGGAGGGCGCCACCTGGTTCTGCGTGGCGAGCACCAGGTTCTGCATCATCATGCCGATGCCGAGACCCAGCAGGGCCATGAAGATGGCCATCTTCCAGTAGTCCGTGTCGTACCGGATGCCGCCCAGCAGGAGCAGTCCGGCGGTGACCAGGACGCCACCGCTGACCAGCCACGCCTTCCAGCGGCCGGTACGGGTGATGAACTGGCCCGAGACGGTCGAGGAGATGAACAGACCACCGATCATCGGGATGGTCAGGACGCCGGACATCGTCGGGGACTTGTCGCGGGCGAGCTGGAAGTACTGGCTGAAGAACACGGTGCCGCTGAACATGGCGACGCCGACGAACAGCGAGGCGAGCGAGGCCAGCGTGATGGTGCGGTTCTTGAACAGGCGCAGCGGGATGATCGGCTCGCTGGCCTTGGCCTCGACGAGCACGAACAGCGCGCCGAGCACGATCGACCCGGCCACCATCGCGTAGGTCTGCCAGGACAGCCAGTCGTACTTGTCACCGGCGAAGGTGACCCAGACCAGCAGCAGCGAGACGGCCGCGGAGATCAGCGCGGCGCCGCCCCAGTCGACCTTGACCTCGCGCTTGACCACGGGCAGGTGCAGGGTCTTCTGGAGCACGATCAGCGCGAGGACCGCGAAGGGGACGCCGACGTAGAAGCACCAGCGCCAGCCGAGCCACGAGGTGTCGGTGATGACGCCGCCGAGCAGCGGGCCGCCGACGGTGGCGACGGCGAAGGTCGCGCCGAGGTAGCCGGAGTAACGGCCGCGCTCACGCGGGGAGATCATCGCCGCCATGACGATCTGCGCCAAGGCGGACAGACCGCCGACGCCGATGCCCTGGACGACGCGGCAGGCGATCAGCATGCCGGGGTTCTGCGACAGACCGGCCGCCATCGAGCCGACGACGTAGATCACCAGGGCTATCTGGACGAGCGCCTTCTTGCTGTACAGGTCGGCGAGCTTGCCCCACAGGGGGGTGGCGGCCGTCATGGACAGCAGGGCCGCGGTGACGACCCAGGTGTAGGCGGACTGGCCGCCGCCGAGGTCACCGATGATGTGCGGGAGCGCGTTGGAGACGATCGTGGACGACAGGATCGCCACGAACATGCCGAGCAGCAGCCCGGAGAGCGCCTCCATGATCTGCCGGTGGGTCATCGGGGCCTCGTCGGCCCCGCCCCCGTGCTTGGCGTGAGCCCGCACACCGGATGGTGTGGTCGTTGCCATGGGCTTCCTTTACTTACGTGATCGCGGGTGTACGGGTTTCTGCGGAAACGGGGGCGGCCGGTCTCGGCACACCGGAGCGGCAGTCGCCGAACGACGCGCGCAGCCGGGTCATGAGCTGGATGAGCTGGGCGACCTCGTCGTCGGTCCAGTCGCTCAGCCGCTCGGCGAGCAGCCGGCTGGTGCGCAGCGACAGCTCCACGAGCTGGTCGTTGCCCGCGGGCGTCAGGCGCAGGATGCGCGAGCGCTTGTCCGCCGGGTCCGGCGACCGCTCGATCCAGCCGCGCGCGGCCACGTGGGCGACATGCCTGCTGGTCACCGACATGTCGACGGCGAGCAGCTCGGCGAGCTTGCTCATGCGCATCTCCTCGTGGCGGCCGAGCAGGGTCAGCACGGCGGCCGAACCGGCCGGGCAGTCGGGCGGGAGTATCCGCCCGATGTCGCGCTTCACGGCGCCGACGGCACTGAGCTGACGTGCCAGCTCCTCGAACTGCGCCTGCTCGGCCATCACACCTCCCGTATTCGTTGCTTTGGGCAACCATAGGGATACTTGGTTGCTGTAGGCAAATAGATCAGTGGCCGGCGGCGCAAAAACTTGGCAAAGACAAGTATTGCGATCGTAAATGTGCAGGTGAACGCGGGTGACCTGCCCGCCTCTGTCCCCATGGCCCCGCACTTGGGGTGGGCACCCGGATTCGCTAGTGTCTCGGCCCATGGCTAACACCCAGGGCCCCCAGGGCAATTACGACCCCGCAGGCAGCACTCAGATGTTCCGCGCGTTCGTCGACGAGACTCCCCCGGCTCGCCAGCAGGAGGCGGCTTCCTCCGGTCCTCGCGTCGGCCTGATCATCGGCGTCATCGTGGCCGTGACCGTCGTCGCGGCCGTCGCCTGGCTCGCGCTGAAGTGACCCTCCGGCTCCCTCCGGGAGCCCTGTGAAAAGGCCGCGGCCCGCGTCCGCGCCGAAGCGCGCGACACGGGCCGGGCGGGCCTTTCGGCCCGTCGGTCTGCGGGTCCGTCAGTCCGAGACGAGACCCTCGCGGAGCTGGGACAGCGTGCGGGTCAGCAGCCGCGAGACGTGCATCTGCGAGATGCCGACCTCCTCGCCGATCTGCGACTGGGTCATGTTGGCGAAGAAGCGCAGCATGATGATCCGGCGCTCGCGCGGCGGCAGCTTGGCCAGCAGCGGCTTGAGCGACTCCCGGTACTCCACGCCCTCCAGCGCCGTGTCCTCGTAGCCGAGGCGGTCGGCCAGCGAGCCCTCGCCGCCGTCGTCCTCGGGGGCCGGGGAGTCGAGCGAGGAGGCGGTGTAGGCGTTGCCCACCGCCAGACCGTCGACCACGTCCTCCTCGGAGACACCGAGCGCGGCCGCGAGCTCCGGCACGGTCGGGGAGCGGTCGAGCCGCTGGGACAGCTCGTCGCTCGCCTTGGTCAGCGCCAGGCGCAGCTCCTGCAGCCGGCGCGGCACCCGCACCGACCACGAGGTGTCGCGGAAGAACCGCTTGATCTCGCCCACGACCGTCGGCATGGCGAACGTCGGGAACTCCACGCCCCGTTCGCAGTCGAAGCGGTCGATCGCCTTGATCAGCCCGATGGTGCCGACCTGGACGATGTCCTCCATCGGCTCGTTGCGCGAGCGGAAGCGGGCCGCGGCGTACCGCACCAGCGGGAGGTTCAGCTCGATCAGGGTGTCCCGGACGTAGCCCCGCTCCGGGCTGTCCTCGCCGAGCGCGGCGAGCCGCAGGAACAGGGAACGGGACAGGGTGCGGGTGTCGATGTCCCCCGAGGGCACCGGCAGTTGCACGGCCTCCTCGGCGGCCGGGGCCGCGTCGGGCGCCGGTGCCGGGACGGCGGGGGCGGGCGCGGCGTCGAGGGCCTGAGCGCCCTCGAAGCCGTCGAGGACGTCGAGAGCGTCGAGCTTCTGCGGCGCTGCCACGGTCTTCGTGAGCACCTTCGAGCTGCCCTGTTCTGCGGACATGCCACCCCCTTTGGGTCGCGGGACGGTCGCGGCGCACTGCCCTGATCGGACAGCGCGGCCTTCACCTGAATACCGGCGCCGAAGCTCCGGCAAACGCGCTTCCCGCAGAATGTCACATGTCGGCAACGCGCTGTAGTGACATGTCGACACGTGAGACGCCAAAAAGCCCTGGCAGAACGGGGTCTGACGGGCTTTCGGCGCACAATTGCCGACACTGCCGACGTGCCGTGATTCGCTCCTGGCGGTGATCATTCGATCCCGCATGCGAACGGCTGCTACCTGCTGTTTTCCGTTCCGTGCTCCCGTGCGCCGGTCATGCCTCGATCCGGTTGGCCGATCTGAGGCGCTGGAAGCTCCGGGCGAGCAGCCGGGAGACGTGCATCTGGGAGACGCCGAGTTCGGCGCTGATCTGCGACTGGGTCAGGTTGCTGTAGTAGCGGAGCAGCAGGATGCGCTGCTCACGCTCGGGAAGCTGGACCAGCAGGTGCCGGACGAGGTCGCGGTGTTCGACGCCGTCCAGCGCCGGGTCCTCGTACCCGATGCGGTCCAGCAGTCCGGGCAGCCCGTCGCCCTCCTGCGCGGCCTCCAGCGAGGTGGCGTGGTACGAGCGGCCCGCCTCGATGCAGGACAGCACCTCCTCCTCGCTGATCCTGAGGCGCTCGGCGATCTCGGCGGTGGAGGGCGATCTGCCGAGCGCGGTGGTGAGGTCCTCGGTGGCCCCGTTCACCTGCACCCACAGCTCGTGCAGCCGGCGCGGTACGTGCACGGTGCGGACGTTGTCCCGGAAGTACCGCTTGATCTCGCCGACCACGGTCGGCATGGCGAAGGTCGGGAACTGCACGCCCCGGTCGGGGTCGAAGCGGTCGATGGCGTTGATCAGCCCGATGGTGCCGACCTGGACCACGTCCTCCATCGGCTCGTTGCGGGAGCGGAAGCGTGCGGCGGCGTAGCGCACCAGCGGGAGGTTGGCCTCGATGAGCGCCCCGCGGACCCGGTGGTGCTCCGGGGTGCCCGGTGTCAGGTTCTTCAGCTCACCGAAGAGCACCTGGGTCAGGGCGCGGGTGTCGGCGCCCCGGCGCTTCTCGGGAGGGGGTGCGGCGGAGGGTTCGGCGGAGGGCTCGGGGAGGGTCGCGGGCGCCTCCGCCTGGGGCGGCGCAGTACTGGCCGACACGGTCAACGCCACCTCTTCATCGGTCAATCATCCGTCAAAAGCGGTCATAGCATCACAAGACATGTGCACTGTGTGCAAGCACCGCATAACGCCGTGTTGGCCCTCAAACGACGCCAATGGATGGATCGCCGGACAGGAAAAAGCCCCCCGCCGTAACGGCGGAGGGCTTCTCGTTCCGGGGCCGCCGGGCCCTCAGAACTCGTAGTCGGCGATCACCCACGTGGCGAACTCCCGCCACAGCGCGACGCCCGCCTGATGGGCGGGGTGGTCCAGGTAGCGCTGGAGGGCGGCGGCGTCCTCGACGGAGGAGTTGATGGCGAAGTCGTAGGCGATGGGGCGGTCGGTGACGTTCCAGCCGCACTCCCAGGAGCGCAGCTCGTCGATCTGGCCGCCGAGCGCGCGGAAGGCGGCCACGCCCTCCTGGACGCGCGGGTCGTCGCGCTCGACGCCCTCGTCGAGCTTGAACAGGACCAGGTGCCGGATCATGCGGCGTACCTCTTGCTCTTTCGGCCGGTCAGTTCTTCGCGCCGCCCACGACCCAGGTCATGAAGTCCCCGATGGCCCCGGCGGCGTCCGATATGCCCTCGAAGGCTATCTGGACGTAGTCGGCCGCCTTGGCCGGGTCGGTGATGATCACGTACATGGCGAAGACCACGAGCGCGAACACGACGATCTTCTTGGCGTTCACCGCCACCGCGGCCTCCCCTGTCCCATCGGCCCCACTGACCTGCCTGCGGCGGCGAGTGTAACCGCCACGGGCCTTCGCGCACCCAACAGGACGGCCACGATTGTCGATTGGGAGCCCCGAGCCGGGACGCGGCCGGGACGCACGAAGGGCCCCGTCCGAAGACGGGGCCCTTCTCAAGCGGTAGCGGAGGGATTTGAACCCTCGGTGACTTGCGCCACACTCGCTTTCGAGGCGAGCTCCTTCGGCCGCTCGGACACGCTACCGAGGGAGACCTTACAGCAAGGTGCCCCATCGGCAGAAATCGATGGCCGGAGCCCCTCCCGGCAGGGCTTTCAGGGTCTCTCAGCGCCCTCTGAAGAACTCCGTCAGCGGCCGGGCGCACTCCTCGGCGAGCACGCCCTCCACGACCTCCGGCCGGTGGTTGAGCCGCCGGTCGCGCACGACGTCCCAGAGCGAGCCGGCCGCGCCCGCCTTGTCGTCGCGGGCGCCGTAGACGACCCGTTCGACGCGGGACTGGACCAGGGCGCCCGCGCACATCGTGCACGGCTCCAGCGTCACCACCAGCGTGCAGCCGGTCAGCCGCCACTCGCCGAGCGCGGCGGCGGCCCGGCGCAGCGCCAGCACCTCGGCGTGGGCGGTCGGATCGCCGGTCGCCTCACGCTCGTTGTGCCCGGCGCCCAGCACGGTGGTGCCGTCCGGGCCGAGCACGACGGCGCCCACCGGGACGTCGCCGCCGAGCGCGGCCCGCCCGGCCTCGGCCAGGGCGAGCCGCATCGCGGGACGCCAGGGGTCGCGCACCGGGTCCACGGTTCCTCGGGTCTCGTGCGGCGCGGTCAGCGGACGGTCTCCAGTACTTCCGAGGCGCCCAGCACCTCGGCGATCGTGCCCAGGGCGTCGTTCGCGTCCAGGGCGCGCAGCTCCTTCTCGCCGATCCCGAGATCGCCGAGGATCTCGCGGTCGCCGACCGGGCTGTGCGGGACGGCGTCGGTGTCCGGGGAGTCCTCGCCCTCCTCGGCCTCCCCGGACTCGCCGTCCTCGGTGCCGTCGAGGTCCAGGGAGTCCAGGTCGGGCCCGTCGTCCGCGCCGGGCTCCCGGCCCAGCAGCTCGTCGGTGAGGAGCAGCTCCCCGTAGGCGCTGCGGGCGGCAGCGGCCGCGTCGGAGACGTAGATGCGGGGGTCCTCCTCCCCGTCCACCCGGACGACCCCGAACCAGGAGTCCTCCTGCTCGATCAGGACGAGCACCGTGTCCTCCTCCGGCGACGCCTCGCGGGCGAGGTCGGCCAGATCGGACAGGGTCTCCACGTCGTCAAGCTCCGTGTCGCTCGCTTCCCACCCGTCTTCGGTGCGCGCGAGCAGTGCGGCGAAGTACACCGTGACTCTCCCACTGGTCATAGGTGTGCCGGTCGGGGGGTCCCCCCGGCGGAGGTCCGGGCGGGGGAGCAGCTGCACTCCGGGGTCCGCCCACTGGGAATCGTGGCAGAAACAAGTCGTTCAGGGGACGTCTTCGGCTCCCTGTGTCCGGCTGTTTCGGCCGGCCGTCACCAAACCGGCCGACCGTGGGTCCGTGAAGGGCTCACCAGCGCACCCGTTGCCGCCACCTGCGGATCGTACGCGGCGTCGCGAGCGCCGATCATCCTCGCCGGGAGCTTTGCCCGGTGCCTGCTGACGAGACCGTACGACGGCCGGGGCTACCAGCGGAACGTTCGCATGCGCATGGCGTGGCGCAGCCGGGCCGCCTTGGCGCGGCGCGGCTGGATCCGGTCGCGCAGTTGCCGGGCCTCGGCCAGGTCACGGAGGAACTGGGCCCGGCGGCGCCTGCGTTCGGCCTCCGTCTCGGGCCGTGGGGGCCGAAAGGGCCCGATCTCCCCGGTCGTCGCCGGGCCGTTGTTCGGCAGGTTCGGCAGGTCAGCCACGGTTTCACCACCCCGGTCGGTCCTGTGCGCATTCCCCCGGACGGGCGTTTTGATGCCGAGACGGGGCACAGGGCGGGCACGGTTACTGTTGAAGGCATGCGTCTCCACGTCGTCGACCACCCCCTGGTCGCTCACAAGCTCACCACGCTGCGCGACCAGCGCACCGACTCCGCGACCTTCCGTCGTCTCGCCGACGAGCTGGTCACCCTGCTCGCCTACGAGGCCACGCGCGACGTGCGCACCGAGGCCGTCGACATCCAGACCCCGGTCGCCCGGACCACCGGCGTCAAGCTCGCCCGCCCGCGCCCGCTGGTGGTGCCGATCCTGCGCGCCGGCCTCGGCATGCTGGACGGCATGGTCCGGCTGCTGCCGACCGCCGAGGTGGGCTTCCTCGGCATGATCCGCAACGAGGAGACGCTCCAGGCGGAGACCTACGCCTCCCGCATGCCGGACGACCTCTCCGGCCGCCAGGTGTACGTCCTGGACCCGATGCTGGCCACGGGCGGCACCCTCGTCGCGGCCATCCGCGAGCTGATCGGCCGCGGCGCGGACGACGTGACCGCCGTGGTCCTGCTGGCCTCCCCCGAGGGCGTGGAGATCCTGGAGCGCGAGCTGGCCGGCAGCCCGGTCACCGTGGTCACCGCCGCGGTGGACGAGCGCCTGAACGAGCAGGGCTACATCGTGCCGGGCCTGGGCGACGCCGGCGACCGCCTGTACGGCGCGGCCGAGTAGGTACGAGGACACCGGAAGGGGGGCCGCCCGGCCGGGTGGCCCCCCTTCTTCGTGCTTCCGGGTTCAGCAGGTCTTCTTCTTGGCGGTCGTGGCCGCGGCCACCTGCTCCGGCGCGGTCAGCTTGGTCACCGCGCTGTCGGCCGCCGGCCGCTGGGTCAGGGACGTGAACCTGTCCCCGATCACCAGGTCGAGCACCGCGCCCTTGCGGGCCGCGTCGGTCCGCCGCTCGGCGTCGGTGAGCTGGGTGCTCAGTACCGGCAGCGTGGTGTCGAGGGCGGTGGCGGGACCGATGAGCATCCCGGTGCCCTTGACCTTCTTGTCGAACTGCTTGTCCGCGTTGCCCACGTCGCCGATCTTGAAGCCGCGCTTCTTCAGCTCGTCCGCCGTCTGCTTGGCGAGCCCGGAGCGCGTGGTGGCGTTGTAGACGTTCACGGTGATGGTGCCGGGCTTGGGCAGGGCCTTGACCGGAGCCGCCTTGGCGACCTTGGTGCGGCAGTCCGCCGCGTGACCGGACACCGAGCCGTCGCCGCCGGTGAAGACGTCGATGAGCTGCAGCGTGCCCCAGCCGGCGACGCCCAGCGCGGCCACGGAGGCCACGACGGCGGCGACGAGCCTGCCGCGTCGCCGGGGCGGGCGCATCCGAGGGTAGGTGTCCCCTGTGATCCGGTATTTACCGCCCATGCCGGGGGGAGTCAGCATGCTCATGAGCGCAGCGTAGTGCGCCGAGGCCGCGATGCCTATTAGATGATCAGTCCATCCGGCGTAGCCGCACCCGAAAGGGGTAACCGGCGGTCCGTACGGGCCAGTCGGGCTTGCCCGGAAGGCCCGTCAGCCCAGTTCGAGGACGCGGGCGTGCAGCACCTGGCGCTGCTGGAGCGCGGCGCGGACCGCGCGGTGCAGCCCGTCCTCCAGATAGAGGTCGCCCTGCCACTTCACGACGTGGGCGAAGAGGTCGCCGTAGAACGTGGAGTCCTCGGCGAGCAGCGTCTCCAGGTCGAGCTGCTGCTTGGTGGTCACGAGCTGATCGAGGCGGACCGGGCGCGGCGCGACATCCGCCCACTGCCGGGTGCTCTCCCGGCCGTGGTCGGGGTACGGCCGGCCGTTTCCGATGCGCTTGAAGATCACACGGAAAGCCTACCGGCCCAGACGTTCCGGGCGCAGCCATGGCGGCGGAGTGCGACGCTGAAAAAGACACGGCAAAGCGGGCATTACGGCGACTACCGGCAGTAGCCGTCGCCGGGACGAGGGGCCTTGAGATGAGCGACCGCGCGACCACGCCCGCCCCCGGCGGTCCCGGCCCGGCACAACTGCCCGACGCGGCACGCCCGATCGCGGCCGGCTACGCCTTCACGGGCCCCGCGCTGGACCTCGGCGCGCTGCTGTGGGACGGGGTGTGCCACCCGGAGGCGCGCGTACGGGTGCCCCTGCCGATGCTGAACCGGCACGGCCTGGTCGCGGGCGCCACCGGCACCGGCAAGACCAAGACGCTCCAGCTCGTCGCCGAGCAGCTCTCCGCCCAGGGCGTCCCGGTGTTCCTCGCGGACGTCAAGGGCGACCTCTCCGGTATCGCCCGGCCCGGCCAGGGCGGGGACCGGGTGAGCACGCGCGCGGCTCAGACCGGGCAGAGCTGGTCGGCCGAGGGCTTCCCGGTGGAGTTCCTGGCGCTCGGCGGGATCGGCCACGGCATCCCGGTGCGGGCCACCGTCACCAGCTTCGGGCCCGTCCTGCTCTCCAAGGTGCTGGGCCTGAACCGTACTCAGGAGCAGTCCCTCGGCCTGATCTTCCACTACGCCGACACCAAGGGCCTGGAGCTGATCGACCTCAAGGACCTCCGCGCGGTCGTCGCCTTCCTCACCTCCGACGAGGGCAGGCCCGAACTGAGGGGCATCGGCGGCCTGTCCACGGCCACGGCCGGGGTGATCCTGCGTTCGCTGACCGCGTTCGAGGCGCAGGGCATGGCGGACTTCTTCGGCGAGCCCGAGTTCGACACCGCCGACCTGCTGCGCCTCGCCCCGGACGGGCGGGGCCTGGTCTCCGTACTGGAGCTGCCCGCGGTGCAGGACAAGCCGCAGTTGTTCTCGACGTTCCTGATGTGGCTGCTGGCCGACCTCTTCCACGACCTGCCCGAGGTGGGGGACGCCGACAAGCCGAAGCTGGTGTTCTTCTTCGACGAGGCGCATCTGCTCTTCCACGACGCCTCGGCCGCGTTCCTGGACGCCATCACGCAGACCGTGCGGCTGATCCGGTCCAAGGGCGTCGGCGTCTTCTTCGTGACCCAGACCCCCAAGGACGTCCCCTCCGACGTGCTCGGCCAGCTCGGCAACCGCGTCCAGCACGCCCTGCGCGCCTTCACCCCGGACGACCAGAAGGCGCTGAAGGCGACCGTGAGGACCTTCCCCGACTCCCCCTACGACCTGGAGGAACTGCTCACCGGGCTCGGCACCGGCGAAGCCGTGATCACCGTGCTCAGCGAGAACGGCGCCCCCACCCCGGTCGCCGCCACCCGGCTCTTCGCCCCGGAGTCCCTGATGGGCCCGGTGGACGCGGCCGAGCTCGACCGGGCGGTGCGGGAATCGCCGCTGCACGGACGTTATGCACAGGCTGTGGACCGCGAGTCGGCGTACGAGAAGCTGACGGCGGCCCAGGCCCGGCCTCCCGCCTCCGCCGAGGCACCCGGGACCAGGCGGGAGAAGGCTCCGGCCGAGGAACCCTCGCTGGTGGAACAGGTCGTCGGCAGCGGGATGTTCAGGTCGCTGGCGCGCTCGGTGGGCACGCAGCTCGGCCGGGAGATCACCCGCTCGCTCTTCGGCACGGCACGGCGGGGGAGGTGAGCCGCCCCCGCCGGTGCGTCAGCGGTGCTTTTCCTCGGTCGGCCGCTGACGCTGGGCCGTCTCGTCCCGGTGGTGGGGCGCGTTGCGCCGGGCCTCGGCGCGCAGCAGGGCGCGCAGGACCGCGTAAGGGTCGGTGGGCATGGCTGTGGTCCTCCTGTTTCGGAGCTGACATGGGCGGTGCCGACTGCTCGGCCCGCTCAGCAGCGCAGGACGACCGTGCTCAGGAGGGGGGTGGTGTACGGGGGCCGCGTGCGCTCCGGGCCCGGTGCCGCGCCGGCCGAGGCGGACGCGGGGGCGGGCGGGGGAGCGGTGCGGTCGGGGGCGTCGGCGTGGTGCCGGGGGCGGGCGCCGGGGCGGGCCGGGGTGGCGTGCACGTCGTGCTCGTGCTCCTGGGCCATGCCCGGCACCGGGCCGGTCTGCGCGAGGGCCACATGGCCGCCGGACACCGACAGGGCGAGCAGCAGCACGAGCGCCCGGAACCAGCTCCGGGCGCGCGAGGCACGAGGACGCGCGGTGCTCACGCGGGATTTCTGCCCGCCGGAACCCCCCGCTCCGCCTCCGGCCGCCCAAGTCCGCCCGCACGGCGTACGACGACGGCGGGAGGTTGACGACCGGAGACGGAGCGGAGGGAACCCGGGATCAGACCGTCTGCGGGATGTCCTTGGCGCGGCCCTTGATCCGGATGGAGGTGATGATCTCGACGATGCCGACGACGATCAGCCACCAGCCGCCGACCAGGGTCAGCACGGCGATCGACTCGAAGGGGGAGTCGATCAGCACGATGCCGGCGATGAAGGTGACGACGCCGAGGAAGATGTGCCAGCCGCGCGCCGGCATCCCCTTGTCGGAGACGGCGGCCATGGTCTGCGTGACACCCCGGATCAGCCAGCCGATGCCGATCCACAGCGCCAGCAGCAGGATCGACTGCATCGGCCCTCTGAAGCAGAGCAGGCCCAGCAGGATCGACAGCCCGCCGCTGAGGAAGGCCAGCACCCGCAGCGAGGTCTTCTTGTGCGTACCGAAGGCGGAGACCAGCTGGAAGACGCCGCTGACCAGCAGATAGAGGCCGAACAGCACGCCGACCGCGACCAGCGTGGCGCCCGGCCAGACCAGCACCAGGATGCCGAGGATCAGCGACGCGATACCGGTGAGCAGCACGACCTGCCAGGCCGCCTGGGACAGCATGTGCAGCGGTCCCTCGAACGGCTCCTCCTGGTCGTGGCGCTCCCGCTCCGCGCGCTCACGGTCCTTGTCCATCCGGACCGCGTCGGGGCCGGGAGCGGTACCGGGCTGGGCCTGGCCCGGGCCGGCGTTCGGTTCGTACGGGCCGCCCTGCGTGGGGCCGCCGATGGGAGGCTCGGTCATATTCCATGCTTGGACCGAACGGGGACATTCCGCCACTCGGGGGGCGCCCGGCGGGTGTTACTCCGCGGGCCTGGCCGCCTTCGCCGCCTTGGCCGCCGCCTTCATCTCCTGCTTGTGCGCCCGCACCTTGGCCAGCGACTCCGGCCCGGTGATGTCGGCGACGGAGCGGTACGACCTCGTCTCGCCGTACGCCCCGGCCGCCTCCCGCCACCCCTTCGGCGTCACGCCGAGCTGCTTGCCGAGCAGGGCGAGGAAGATCTGCGCCTTCTGCCTGCCGAACCCCGGCAGCGCCTCCAGGCGCCTGAGCAGCTCGGCCCCGCTGCCGGCGTCCCGCCACACCGCCTCGGCGTCACCGTCGTAGTGCTCGACCAGGTACTGGCACAGCGCCTGCACCCGCTTGGCCATCGACCCCGGATAGCGGTGCACGGCCGGCTTCTCGGAGAGCAGCGCGGCGAACTCCTCGGGGTCGCGGGCGGCGATGTCGTGCGCGTCCAGGTCGTCGGCGCCCATGCGGCGCGCGATCGTCTCCGGGCCCTTGAAGGCCCACTCCATCGGGATCTGCTGGTCCAGCAGCATCCCGGTGAGCGCGGCGAGCGGGCTGCGGCCGAGCAGCGCGTCGGCGTCGGGGTCCTGGGCGAGGTGCAGGGTCACGTCCATGCGGCCATGATCCCGCGCGCGGGTTCAGTCCGCCCGCCAGTACCCCTGCGCGTGCACCCGCTGCCTGGGCACGCCGAGTTCCCTGCGGACGTACGAACCGAGCGCGCGGGTGGTCGCGGTGTCGCAGGCGATCCAGACGTACGGGTGCTCGGTGCCGGACAGGATCTCGGGCAGCTCGGCGCGGACCCGCTCGACCAGGTGCCTTCCGGCCTCCTGGCGCGGTACCTCGCGGATCTCGTGCCGTTCGGGATCGGCGACGGACGGGAGTCCGTCGAGGGTGCCCTCGAACCAGACGGTCGCCGGGGCCGAACCCAGCGCAGTGAGAAGGGAGTTGATCGCGGGAAGCGAGGCGGTGTCGCCGACCGCCAGGATGTGCGAGGGGTCGGGGTCGGGGCGCTGGAAGCCGGTGCCCTGGACGGTCGCCTCGACGGTGTCGCCCTCCTTGGCCGCGCGGGCCCAGTCCGAGGCGCACCCCTCGTGCAGGGCGAACTCCAGGGCGAAGGTGCCGGTCCCGGGATCGGGGTCGACCAGGGTGTACGCGCGCTGGTGGGGGCGGCCGCCGGCGGAGAACCACAGGCGGGCCCACATCGTGGGGTGCACGCCGGTCGCCGCGAGCAGTCCGCCGTCGGTCATCCGCAGCCGGCGGTAGTGCGGGGTGACGTCCTCGGTGCCGGTCACCGTGAACGTGAAGTCCCTCGCCCGCAGCAGTCTGAGTACCGCGCCCTCCCAGCCCCGGCCCTGACCCATCGTGTCCCCGCCCCTCGCGTACGATTCCCTCACCTGACTGTGAAGTTAGGCAAGGCTAACCTAAAAGGGAAGGGTGCTCCAGGGTGACCACCGAGACCTACCGCGACGCCTGGGGCATTCCCCATCTGCGCGCCCCCAGCGCCCGCGAACTCGCCCGCGCCCAGGGACGGGTGACCGCCGTCGACCGCGCCTGGCAACTGGAGGTCGAACGGCACCGCGCGCGGGGCACCTCGGCCTCCTTCCTCGGCGCCTCCGCGCTCCCCTGGGACGTCTTCGCCCGCCGTGCCCGCCTCGACGACACGGCGAGACGGTGCTTCGCCGCCCTGGAGAGGCGGGACCCGGAGACGGCGGACTGGGTCCGCGCCTACGCCGACGGCGTCAACGCGGGCCTTGCCGAAGGGGCCGCGCGCACACCGGAGTTCAGGCGGGTGGGCCTGGCTCCCGGTCGCTGGGAGCCGTGGACCCCGCTCGGCGTCTGGCTGGGCACGCACATCCTGTTCGCCGGGTTCCCGGCCAAGCTGTGGCGCGAGGAGGCGATACGGCACCTCGGTCCCGACGCGGTCGGCCTCTTCGCCACGGACGGCCCCGGCACCGCGGGCAGCAACGGCTGGCTCCTCTCCGGCACCCGCACCACCACCGGCCTCCCCCTCCTCGCCGGCGACCCCCACCGCTTCCTGGAGGAACCCGGCGTCTACCAGCAGATCCGCCTGTCCTGCCCCGAGTTCGACGTCGTCGGCCTCGCCGTCCCCGGCGTCCCCGGCACAGCCCACTTCGCCCACACCGGCCCCGTCGCCTGGTCCATCACCAACGCCATGGCCGACTACCAGGACCTCTACCGGGAGCGCCTGCGCCGCACGGGGGCGGGGGTCGAGGCCCTCTCCCCCGAGGGGGTCTGGCAGCGGGCCGTCCGCCGGGTGGAGGTCGTCGAGGTCGCGGGCGAGCCGGCGGTGGAGGTCGAGGTCATCGAGACCGAGCGGGGACCGGTGATCGCGGGGGGCCCGGAGGGGCTCGGCGGGCTGGAAGGGACGCGGGTCCCCTCAGGGCGTCCAGGTGACGTCGACGCCACGGCCATCGCCCTCCGCTACCCGCCCCGAGTGACCGAGGACCTCGGCTTCAGCGCCCTCCTCCCCCTGCTCAGGGCCCGCACGGTCGCCGACGTGGACAGGGCCCTGGACGCCTGGGCCGAGCCCGTCAACGTCGTACAGGCCGCCGACACCACGGGCGCCGTGCTCCACAGGGTCGCCGGCCGAGTCCCCGTACGCGCCCGTGGCAACAGCCTTCGCGTGGTCCCCGCCTGGGAGAAGGGCCACGCATGGCAGGGGTGGCACACACCCCCGCACGCCGCCGTGGACGACGGCATGGCCGTGATGGCGAACCAGCGCGGCCCCGCCGGCCCCCTCGGCGTCGAGTTCGCCCCGCCCCACCGGGCCACCCGCATCCGCACCCTCCTCGGACAACGCCCCGCCTGGTCCGCCACCGACCTCCCCGCCATCCACACCGACACCCACCTGGCCTCGGCCGCCCCCCTCCTGGCCCGGCTCGCGACCCTGACCGCCCTCACCCCGGAAGCCGCCCGCCTGCGCGACCGGCTGCTGTCCTGGAACCGCCACATGGACGCCGACAGCACCGAGGCCGCCGTGTACGCGGCCCTCCGCACCGCAGTGGTCCGCCGCCTCGCCGCCCACCCGGCATTCGCGGCCCTCACGGAACCCCCGGCCTACCCGGAGGTCCTCCTCCCCTGGATGTCCCTCACGGCCCGCGTCGGCTTCGCTCTCGAACACCTCCTGGCAGCGGAGGAGTTGTACGGCATAGACCGCAGCGAGACCGTGCGCGGAGCCCTGGAGGAGATCGCGGAGGCGCCCCCGGCCACCCCGTGGTCCGACGCCCACCGAGTGGCCCCCTGGCGCGCGCTGCCCGAACCTCCCTACACGGAACCGGGCCTGGCCGGCGACCACGACTGCGTCAACTGCACCACCGCGGTCCCCGGCATCACCGACCTGGCGGCCCGAGGCCCCGCCGCCCGCTACGTCTGGGACCTCGACGACCGCGAGAACAGCCGCTGGATCGTCCCCTTCGGCGCGGACGGCGTACCCGGCAACCCCCATCACCGCGACCAACTCCCGCTGTGGCTGGGGGGAGATCTCGCCCAGGTCGTCACCGACTGGACCCGGCTCACCCTCGAACACACCGACACCCCCGAGGAATCCCATGCCTGAGACCCCCCGCCACGAACAGCACGTCCCCGACTACGGCACCGTGGGCATCCGCCCCCTGGACCCCGGGGCGGACGCCGCGGTGATCCACACCTGGGTCCGTCAGGAAAGAGCCGCCTTCTGGGGCATGACGCACCTCACCGAGGCCCAAGTGAGCGAGATCTACGCCCACATGGCCACCCTCGACACCCACCACGCCCACCTCGTCACCAAGGACGGCGAGCCCGTGGCCCTGCTCCAGACCTACGACCCCGCCGCCGACCGGGTGAGCGAGTGCTACGAGGTCCGCCCGGGAGACATCGGCGTCCACCTTCTCGTCGCCCCCGCCGCCCCCGACGCCCACCGCCCCGGCTGGACCTCGGCCCTGCTGACCGTGGTCGCGGAGTACGTCCTGCGCGTACTGGACCGCAGCCGCGTCGTGGTGGACCCGGACGTGCGCAACACCAAGGCCGTCACCCGCTTCGAACGCCAGGGCTTCGAAGCGGGACCCGAGGTCGTCCTCCCCGAGATCGACCTGCCGGACGTGTACCTGCCGGAGAAGCGCGCCCGGCTCGCCTTCCTCACCCGCGAGACCGCCTTCACGGAGGCCACCGGTACGGTTTGAGCGCCCCGCCGCCGGCATCCGTACAGGCGGGGGACAGGGGCGGGGTCGAAGACGGAGGCGGGACGACGTGCGCGACCGTGAAAGAGCGCTGAGGCGCGTGCTGCTGGCGGCCGCGAGCCTGCTCCTGCTCGTCCTCGGCACCGCGTCCCCCGCCTCCGCGCACGCCGCCCTGCGCGCGACCGACCCCGAGGACGGAACGATTCTCCAGCGCGCCCCGCGCGCGCTGACCCTGACGTACACCGAGTCGGTCGGCCTGCTCACCGACTCGTTCCGGGTCTACGATCCCGAGAACCACCGCCTGCGCACCGGCCAGGCCGACCACGCCCCCGGCCGGGCGGACACGGTACGCGTCCCGCTGCCGGCGCGGATGGCGAAGGGCACGTACGTGGTGGCCTGGCGCGTGGTCTCCGCCGACAGCCACCCCGTCTCCGGCGCGCTCACCTTCTCGGTGGGCGAGCGGACGGTGACGACGGCGACGGCTCCCGGCGCGGCGGAGAACGGCACGACCACCAGCCTGTACAACATCGCCCGCTACCTGGCGTACCTCGCGGTGGCGCTGGTGCTGGGGGCGGCCGCGTTCGTCGCGTACTGCCGCCCGCCTCATCGGGCCGCCCTGCGCCCCCTGTTCGTCTTCGGCACCGCCGCGCTGCTCGTCTCCACGCTGGCCCTGCTCCTGCTGCGCGGTCCGTACGAGGAGGGCACGGCACCGGCGTTCACCGCGCTCGGCCGCACCCTGACCACACGGCCCGGTGAACTTCTGCTCGTCCGGCTGGCGTTGCTGCTGTCGGCGGTGGCCGGCGCGCTGGTCCTGCGCCGCCGGCCCGTACCGCGCCGGGCCGCCCTGACGGCGGGCGCGACCCTGGCCGTGGCCCTCGCCCTGACCTGGTCGGCCGCCGAACACGCCTCGGCCGGCATCCAGGTCCCCCTCGCCATCGCCTCCACCACCCTCCACCTCCTGGCCATGGCGTCCTGGTTGGGCGGCCTGGCGGCCCTGCTCGTGACCCTGCGAGCCGCGGCCGTCCCCCCGCAGGTGGTGACCCGCTTCTCGCGCCTCGCCCTGACCTCGGTGATCGTCCTGGTCGTGACCGGCGTCTACCAGTCCTGGCGCGGCCTCGGCTCGTGGCAGGCGCTGACGGACACGACGTACGGGCGGGTACTGCTGGCGAAACTGGTGGCGGTCGGGGTGCTGCTGGGGGCGGCGGCGTGGTCGCGGAGGTGGACGGGACGGCTGGCGAAGACGACGGAGGCGGCGGTGCCGGTGCCGGTGCCGGCGGGGGGCCCGGCCCTCCTCCCGGAACCACCCGCCCCCGAGACGGGCCTCCCGCTCCGGCACCTGCGCCGCCCCGTCCTCGCGGAGGCGGCCGTGGGCGTGGTCGTCCTGGTCCTGACGACCCTCCTGACCAGTACGCTTCCGGGCCGCGCGGCCGAGGAGGCGGCCACCGCGGAGACGGGCATCCCGGCGGCCTCGGTCACGACGGTCCCGTTCACGGTGGGCGAGAACGGCCGCGGCAAGGTCCAGATCACCTTCGACCCCGGCCGAGTGGGCCCGAATTCCGTCCAGGCCGTGGTCTACGGCGCGAACGGAGCCCTGGCGGCCGTGCCCGAACTCCGCATCACCATGACCCTGCCGGCCCAGCGCCTGGGGCCCCTCGACACGGGGATCACCGACCGGGGCGGCTACTGGGCCACGAACTCCTTCAACCTCCCGATCCCCGGCACCTGGACCATGAAGGTGACGGTCCGCGTCTCCGACCTGGACCAGGTGACGGTCTCCCGCCGGGTACGGGTGGCACGCTGAGGGGCGATGCACACGGAGCGAGTGACGATCGAGGGCGCGGCCTTCCTGACCACGCTGCACCTGGCAGGCCCCATCGGCCTGCTGGCCCTGCACGGTTCGGTGGAGGGCGGCACGGCGGAACTGGCGAGGGAGGTGGCGGCCCGCACCGGAGCCACCCTGCTGACCTTCACGCAGCCGACGGGTCCCCCGAGACACATCCCCTCCACCCGCATGTCCCCCTGCGCCCCCCTGACCGCCTTCCTCACCCACACGACCCTGACGGTCTCCCTCCACGGCCACAACCGCCGCTCCGCCCCCCGAACGATCTACGTGGGGGGCTCCAACCGCCCGGCGGCCCGGCTCCTGGCCACCGCCCTGGCCGACTCGCCCTTCACCCCGGTCACCACCCTGTCCGGCATCCCCCACCCCCTGCGGGGCCTCCACCCGGACAACCCGGTGAACCGGACCCGTGACGGCGGAGTCCAACTGGAACTCCCGGTGCGGGCCCGCACGACCCACCCCGTGCGGACGGAGCCGGAGGTCCCGCCGCGGGTCGTCGTGGACGCGCTAGAGGCGGTGGTACGGACGCTGATGGAAAGAGAGGGAAGTCACCGGTGACCCCCCGACGCACCCTGCTCACGACCTTCGGATGTGGACCACGGAGGATGTGCTGTGGCAGTTGTACCTAGGGTTGCGGAACCGTCGTGCCGTATGCGTCGTAAGCGGACTTGGCGTCTGCGCGCATCCTGTCCAGCGCGGCTCGGGTTTCCTCATGCGACAGCACGGACAGCATGACCAGCTCAGCACGAGCCGCGCGCTCGATGTCGGACCAAGCCTTGTGTGCTCGCTTGTTGTTGGCGATTCTCTGGTCCGGCCTGACGAACCCCAATGCCGCGGTCAGGGACGCGGATACGAGGGCCAGAACGCCAGCAAGGACTCTCAAGCCCGCTTCTGCGAGTCCTGTGCCGCCTGCCGCCGCTGCGGCCATGGCGGCAGCACTGCCAAGCGCCACGTGTGCGAAGTTCCAGAACCGCAGACGCTGCTCTGCACCCTTGGCCTTCGCCGCGGCGGTATCGCGCATGGTCTCGAAGTACTCTCGGGCGCCGCTCTCCACGTTGTCCGGTGCCGTCATGAACAAAGACTGGCACCTCTAGGAGCGAGGCAGAAGGGGGCGTATCCGGCATCCACCACCAAGAGCAGCGATCTCGTGCACTGTCTCCATCGGGGGCTCCCCGCGCACGCCCCTGTACGCCCGCAGTCGGCGACGGCCCCTCCCTCCCGGTGCCGACCGATCCCCCGTCGAAGGCATTGCCTTGACTGCGGGCCGCTCTCTGCGGTGCTTGGCCCCATGGCCTCTGGCCTTATCTACGTGTGGGCGCGCGTCGGCGAAGCGCGGTTCGTCCAGTCCGTTGGTGGTCCAGCGGCAGCATCCCCGCGCGTTCACCGGGTTTCACGCCCGTCCGCATGCGCAGCGGAAGTCGTCGGCAGGAACCGCCTGAACGACAGTGACCGTCGCTGGATGAGACGGAAACTGGGACGGAGGGACGCGGGCTGATCAGGGGCCGTTGGTCGCTAGCAGCAGGTGCGTCCTGCCGCTGCCGGGCTCTCCTCGGCGGCCTGGCCGGTGCGGCCGCCGGTGGCGTGGGGGTCGGCGCTCTTGCCGAGGGTGCCGGCGTCGGCCTTCACGACGTAGACCTCCCAGGGCTCCTTGCCGGGGCCGTGGACCCAGACCTTGTCCTGGAGGGCGTAGCAGCAGGAGGTGTCGTTCTCCTCGAAGGTCGCCAGGCCGGCGCCCTTGAGGCGGTCGGCAGCGGCGTTGACCTGGTCGGTGGACTCGACCTCGACGCCCAGGTGGTCCAGGCGGGTCTCCTCGCCGGGCTCCCCCTCGATCAGTACGAGCTTGAGCGGGGGTTCGGTGAGTGCGAAGTTGGCGTAGCCCTCGCGCCGCTTGGCCGGTTCGGTGCCGAACAGCTTCGAGTAGAAGGTGATCGACGCTTCCAGGTCACTGACACGCAGGGCGAGCTGAGCGCGGGACATGGCACGACTCCCGTCGGGTTGCATTGATATCCGTCGATGCAAGATTGTGTGTTGGATCGACAGCTGTCAACATAGAGGCATGTCGAATCAAGAGCTGGTGGTGCTCGGCCAGAGCGATGACGCCGGAGCGTGCTGCCCTGGGTTGCTGACCGCTCCCCTGGATGAGGACCAGGCCGTGGAGCTGGCGAAGGTGTTCAAGGCGCTGGGCGATCCCGTGCGGCTGCGCCTGCTGTCGATGATCGCCTCGCGGGCCGGCGGTGAGGTGTGCGTCTGCGACCTGACCCCGGCGTTCGAGTTGTCCCAGCCGACGATCTCGCACCACCTGAAACTGCTGCGGCAGGCAGGCCTGATCGACTGCGAGCGACGCGGCACCTGGGTCTACTACTGGCTCGTTCCGGAGATGACCGACCGTCTCGCCGGCATCCTCACGCGTCCCGCGGATGAGTCCCGGCCCGAGCGCACCGCCCCGGCGGGAGCTGCCTCGTGAGCACTGCCGCACCCGAAGGCGACGTGGCCGGACGCCTGTCCTTCGTCGACCGCTACCTGGCCGTCTGGATTCTCGCGGCCATGGCCGTAGGACTCGGACTGGGCCGCCTGGCCCCCGGCCTGGGTGACGCACTGGCCAAGGTGACCGTGACGGGAGTGTCCCTGCCGATCGCCCTGGGCCTGCTGGTGATGATGTACCCGGTGCTGGCCAAGGTCCGTTACGACCGCCTCGACACCGTCACCCGCGACCGCCGCCTGCTGCTGCCGTCCCTGCTGCTGAACTGGGTGGTCGGCCCGGCGCTCATGTTCGCCCTGGCCTGGCTGTTCCTGCCGGACCTGCCCGCCTACCGCACCGGCCTGATCATCGTGGGCCTGGCCCGCTGCATCGCCATGGTCATCATCTGGAACGACCTCGCGTGCGGCCACCGGGAGGCCGCCGCCGTCCTGGTCGCCCTGAACTCCGTCTTCCAAGTCATCGCGTTCTCGGCGCTGGGCTGGTTCTACCTCTCCGTCCTGCCCGGCTGGCTCGGCCTGGAGCGGACCGCGCTGGACGTGTCCGTCTGGGAGATCGCCCGCAGCGTGCTCATCTTCCTCGGCATCCCCCTCGCGGCCGGCTACCTCACCCGCCGCATCGGTGAGAAGGCCAAGGGCCGCGCCTGGTACGAGGCCAAGCTCATTCCGCGCATCGGCCCCTTCGCCCTGTACGGGCTGCTGTTCACGATCGTCATCCTCTTCGCCCTGCAAGGTGACGCGATCACCTCACAGCCGCTGGACGTCGCCCGCATCGCCCTGCCGCTGCTGGTCTACTTCGCCGTCATGTGGGCCGGGTCCATGGCCCTGGGCCGCGCGGTCGGCCTCGACTACCCGCGGACCACGACGCTGGCGTTCACCGCCGCGGGCAACAACTTCGAGCTGGCCATCGCCGTCGCCATCGCCACCTTCGGCGCCACCTCCGGCCAGGCCCTCGCGGGCGTCGTCGGCCCCCTCATCGAGGTGCCCGCTCTGATCGGCCTCGTGTACGTCGCCCTGTACGCGCGCCGCTGCTTCCCCGCGCCGGCCGCCGTCCCCACACCTCAGGAAGATCCAGCCCATGTCTGACACCGCCGCCCCGTCCGTCCTGTTCGTGTGCGTCCACAACGCCGGACGCTCGCAGATGGCAGCTGCCTTCCTCACCCACTTCGCGGGCGACCGCGTACAGGTGCGTTCGGCCGGCTCCGCGCCCGCCGACACCGTCAACCCGGCCGTCGTCGAGGCCATGGCGGAGGCGGGCATCGACATCACCGCCGAGGTGCCCAAGGTGCTCACGGTGAGAGCGGTCCAGGCATCCGACATCGTGATCACGATGGGCTGCGGTGACACCTGCCCCGTCTTCCCCGGGAAGCGCTACCTCGACTGGGAGCTCCCCGACCCGGCCGGGCAGGGCGTCGCAGCGGTTCGCCCGATCCGCGACGAGATCGAGAAGCGCGTACGCGGCCTGGTCGACGAGATCGCTCCGGTCAGCTGACCCGTCGGCGCAGCCGGAGGAAGCCGACCGGGACGGACAACGTCGAAGGGCCCCGCTGCAAGCAGCGGGGCCCTTCGACGTTAGTGCCCGGTGAGGCACTGGCGGAGGATACGAGATTCGAACTCGTGAGGGGTTGCCCCCAACACGCTTTCCAAATGTTCGTATGGGGGTCCGGCGGGGGTCGTGGGCGTCCTGACCTGTGGCGGAGCCTCTGGAGCGACTGCGTGCGGACGGGGTCGGACCGGGGTGAATGAGACCAGAACTGAGACCAATGAGAGTCGTGTCGAGGAGGCGGCTCACGCCTGCGCGGCGCTGTGCGCACCCGCGGCGACAGCCCGCCGGCGTGGATCAGGTGCTGTCGCAGGCTCCTGGGTCACTCGTCCTGGAGGCGGATAGCCAGCACTGTCCCGTCGGCTCGGATCGACACCGTGTTCCAGTACTTCGATGTGCTGCGCGGTGGCCACTGGCCTCGCAGGTCGTGTACCTGGCGACGGTACTCGTTGACGTGCCCGTGGTGGAGATGCGTGTAGAGACTTCTCTCGAGCCCGGAGAACGCTTCTACCCGGGTGCCGTTGAGACGGTAGATGTGATCAGTGCCGACGAAGTCGATGTCGTGGATGCGGTGCTCCGCGTCTCGCAGCCTGTCCGTGCCGGCGTGGGTGTCGTGCTGGAAGTGTCGTCGCCCTTGTTCCTTGGTCAGGAACTGGGCGGTGGGTTTGCCACCGCCGGTGAAGGCGGTGAGTGCGGCTGCTTCCGTCCGGGCCAGCACGACGCTGAACCAGGCGAAGGATTCGGGTAGTACCTGGAATCCGGGAATGGTCGCCCTGTCGCCATCGGTGGGCAGCTCGACATCGGGCATGAACTCTTTTTGCGCGAGTGCGAGGTCGAGGTCGATTCCTGGTTTCTCGCCGGGCGGGCGGAGCAGTGTCGTGCCCGGCGCTTCCAGAACATGCAGGGCGAGACTCTCCTTGGCGGGGATCTCGGTGCCTATGAGGAGGTAGGGGACAGTGCCGTAGGGGCCGATGTGGACTGACTCCACGTGGGCACTGGCGGTGCTGAGTTGCTTGTACACCTGGTGAACGCTGCTGTGCGTCCCCTTCGAGGACACCAGGAAGATCTTGGACGGCTGTCCGGGCTGCCAGGCTTCGACGAAGAAGTGGGGGCGTCGCTGCAACGGCTCCGGGCGAGGCCCGGTGCCAGCGCTGCGCAGGGTCCAGCCGGCTTTCAGGGCGATGTCCGCCGGGATCACGGAAACCGAGTGGTCGGGGTACCGGGACCTGACTATGTGCTCGGCCAGCAGCGAGGCGAAGCCGGTGCCGATCTCTCCGGACTGCGTGGCCTTGTAGAAGCGCAGGAGCTCGCGCCCCTCGGACGACAACTGCAGGAAACGCCCTCGGTCCGCTTCCAGTGCCTGGCTGTAGCGCAGGCTGCCCCAGTGCTCGGCGAGTCCTCGGCCGGCTCCCTGACGGGCCGCAGCAGCGCCGAGGCCGATGGCGTGCAGGACTTGCCAAGGGGTGAGTGACAGCGATCGCGGAGCTTTCCGAACGGCCCTGTAGTCAGTGCGCCTGCGCAGCGGGCCCCGACCATCCTCCGCGCGCTTCTTGTCTTCGTCTGAAGCCGCCTTGCTGACCTCGGCAGCGAGTTCATGGGACGAGCGGACCTGAATGTTGGAGGTGGCGCTCAGTTCGTCCAGGATCTCGGTGATGGTCTTGGTTCCGTCCTCGTTCACCAGCGCCCCCTCTGTCGTTGCCGTGTGGTGTGAGCCGTTGGACGCTAGAAACGTGGCGGGGAGCGCAACAAGTACGCACCAGGGGGCGCACGACTGGAATCAGCCACGGCCTCTTTGAGAACGAGCGGACACCATCTGCGACCACAAGGTGAGCCTGTGGCTGCTCTTTTCCCATGAGGTGGTGACGGGAACAACAGAGCTGGCTCAATAGACACATGGAGATGGGTGAGCACTGGGCGTACCGAGCGAGGCCGAAGGAGCTGGGTGGCGCGGTTCGCCGGGTCGAGATCGTGCGTGTGGGCGGGCGTGGCAGGACTGGGTGGCTCCACGTTCGGTTCCTCGAAGGCGATGATGCGGGACTACAGGAGTGGGTCAACTCAAGCTGCCTTGTGTCCCGCTGGGAGGGCGTTGAGACATTTCGCAAGGACGATGCGAGCGAGCTCGCGATGGCCGAGGCATCGCGGGAGGTACGGGGGACCGCGGACTTCGAGGCTGCGCGGATGATCCTCGGATTCGTCCGTCCGAAGAGCAAGCTGCGACTGCGTCGAGGCGTCGCGGACGCCGGGATCCTGGAGCTGAGCCGCCTCGAAGAGGGGGCCCGGCTTGTTGGGATGGATGTTGCGGACCTGCGAGGCGACCCGATGGTCTACGAGAACCGCGACGGTCTGTGTCTGGCCGGGTGGCCGGTCACTGAGCGCATCGCGCGTCACGTGGCCGGCCGTCTCGCCGACGACATCCTTCCGGAGGTGGACCGCAAGCAGCAGGCAGTCGAGCAGGAGCGCACGCAGTCGTCCTGGTATTCCTACCGCCGCCGGGACGACCGCAAGCTGGACGCGGAAGCAGCGGTTCTGCGGACCGTCCGGGAGTGGTGCGGCCAGGACAAGGCCGAGCGATACGACGAGTTGATCGCCCTGCGGGATGAGGTCGTCCGGCTCGGGAAACTCGTGGAGAGATCGGTGAAGGCGCTACGTGACCGCGGACACGGCGTCATCGCCTCCACCATTGAGCGCGACCTCGGGGTCCAAATCTCCAGCCTTGGTCCAGACGTTCGTCGGTGAAGTTGCGCCACCGCTCCGGTTCAGGTCGGGGCGGTTCGGCTTCCGCCTCAGGCTCTTCCCTCTTCGGAGGCTGCTCCTTTTTTGGCCGCTGCGGATGCCATCCGTCGAGGAACGGCCGTAGCTGGTCGCCTGTGGGCTCGACATGGAAGTTGTGGTCGGTAAGGCCCCTGCCGGGCGCGGTCGGATCGAGTCTGTTCGCCTCGGCCTTCCCCCACGCGGACCACTCGCGCAGCCGCTCGACTTCGTGGGTGTCGTCCGAGACGGAGGCAGCCTCGTCGAGCGCGGCGCAGAAGGCCCGCATCTCCCCTGCGGCTCGCCACTGCGCCAAGGCGGTACCGAATCGATCAACCCGCGCGGCATCCACTGCCTTGATCGTTGCGACGCTGATCGCTGCTTCCCACTCCCGCCGCGTGCGTTCCTTCTCCTCCGCTTCCTGCTGACGACGCTCCTCTTGTTCCTTGACTTCCCGCCGGTGACGTTCTTCTTCCTGTCGTTCTCGCTCCTCACGCTGACGTTGCTGCTCCGCCTCACGTGCCAGCCGAGCCTTCTCCTCTGCCTCCGCGTTCGCTTTCAGAGCTCGGAAGACGGAGTCGATCTGGCCCTCCAAGGGCTTCTTGGCGGTGTCGGCCCACTCCTGCTTCCAGCTGTGGCGGTAGCTGTAGCCCGAGCCCTGGCTCAGGGCAAGTTCCAGTTCGCCGGACGGTTCAAGCCGGTTTGCAGGGTTGACTCGCTGCCAGTCGTACGTCCGCCGTCCCGGTTGCGTGGGCACGTAACGGACCTGCTTCTGCCGCTCTTTGAAGCTGATCTCGTACGTCCTGCCGTGGACTGTGAGCAGCGGTCTCGGCTGTCTGCGTTTCTTCGACACCGCGATATCGCCGTGCCGTGCGAGGGCCTGTTCGGCGAGGAGCCGAAGGAGCGAAAGCACCCGTGGGAGTACCTCGTCCGAGATCTCGAAGGCGCTGTGGTCCGCGGTGACCGCCGCGATCACGTCATCGACATCGGTGATCACTCGGCTGCGTGCCAGGCGGATTCGGTTCCACTCAGTATCGTCTTCGCCCGTCACCCGGAGCAGACCGAGGAAGAAGTCTCCCTTCGCCCGGCCGCTGTACTTCAGGTGGTAGCCCTCCGGGGCGCACTGCCGGGCGGCGTCGAACGCCCGGCGATAGCGGCCCCTCTCCTCGGCGCTAGGGTCCGGGATCCGAAGGAACCGACCGGCCTTCTGCACCTCCGCGATCAAGGCCGCGCCGATTTCTGCGGGCGACTGCCGTGGCGGCTGCGTGGGACGCGCTGGCGGCGGCTTCGCCTCGGGTGGGCGTGTCGTCCCCCGGCGGGGAGGTTTCGCAGCCTCCGGCTTCGGCTCGTCGCCTACCTGACGTTGCTTGCGCGGGGTCGGTTCAGGCCGGTCCGGGTGGTGGCCGTGTTCCAGGTAGAAGCGACCGTCATCGGTGATCTCCGCCTGCCACTTCCCGCCACGCCTGGGCATGGTGATGAGGCCCCGGCCCTTCAGGGCACGGGCGGTGTGGGCAAGTTCCGGGCTAGCCGAGGTAACAGGATCCGTTCCCTCTCTGATGCGGGTGAGCAAGGTCAGCTGGCGATCGTTGAGCGGCGACCATCGGTGCATGGTGACTGTCGTACCGGGCTCGACAAGCCGCACACAAGCAGAAGGGTGAGGTTCCCGCTTCCGCTTGCCGCAGGGGCGGCGAAGCCACCAGTTATCTCGCATGATCAGGGCAGAGACGGGGCGGGTATTCAGCCGCAGTCTGAAGGGGCTGCCCTCTCCCCGCGTCGCACCGTCTAACCTGCGGAGCATGATTCGTGCGGTGGTGTTCGACGTGGGTGAGTGTCTTGTCGACGAGACCCGGGAGTACGGGACCTGGGCGGACTGGCTGGGAGTGCCGCGTCATACGTTCGCGGCGATGTTCGGGGCGGTCATCGCGCAGGGGCGTGACTACCGCGAGACGTTTCAGGAGTTCCGGCCGGGGTTCGATCTGACCGAGGAGCGCGAGAAGCGCGCAGCGGCCGGGAAGCCGGAGTGGTTCGGCGAGGACGACCTCTACTCCGACGTGCGCCCCACGCTGGCCACGCTGCGGGAGGCCGGCCTGTGGGTGGGCATCGCGGGAAACCAGACCGTGCGGGCCGGTGGCCTACTGCGCGGGCTGGACCTTCCGTCCGACCTGATCGCCACCAGTGATGACTGGGGGGCGTCGAAGCCGGACGTGAAGTTCTTCGACCACGTCATCGAGGCGGCGCCTGCCGAGGCGGGCGAGATCCTGTACGTCGGCGACCGGCTCGACAACGACATTCGCCCGGCCGTGCGTGCGGGGCTTCTGACAGCTCTGATTCGGCGTGGGCCATGGGGCACGATTCAGCAGCGTGACCCGGATGCGGACTCGATCACCACGATGCGCATCGACTCGCTCGCGGAGCTGCCTGAGAAGATCGCCAAGTTCAACGCTGGAGAGCGCTGACTGTCGTACCCCAGTCGTAGAGACGATCGTCAAGGTCTCGGACGCACTGCTCGTTCTGCCATGGGGCGAGCGTGCGTCGGACTTCGCGGATCCGCTCCATGCCCGTCGCGTACCAGGTGATGGCGAGCTGGTCGAGGGCTTGGACGGCGTACTGGCATGCCGCCTCCGGGTGGCGGTCCGCGGCCTCGACCGCGGCGAGATCACCGAGGATGACCGTGCGCTGCTTGTCCGACTCGGGTGGCAGGTCGTCGAGAACCTCCTGAAGGGTCTGGCGGGCCTGCGGCAGGTGGCCGGCCTTCAGCTGCGTGTTCCCCTTGAACGCGGACAGGCGCACCCGGCTGAACCAGTCCAGCCAGTCAGGAGTGGGGTGCTCCGGACCCGAGGAAAGGACGTCCTCGGCGTGATGGATCAGGCGGAGCGCCGCACGAGGGTCGCCGCATCGGGTCTCGCATTCCGCCTCCACCGCGTCCAGCCATGCCCAGAGCTCCGCGGAGGCGTCTCCACGTCGAGCGTAAGTGCGGGCCGCCACCATGCGCTCGATCGCCGTTTCGCGGTCATCGGCCCAGCCGGGGGCGAAGGCCATGTGCGCGAGGATGGCCGATCCGAGAAGAGGATCGTCCGCTTCACCCGCCGCCTGCAGGGCACGCAAGAGGGTTTCCGAGGATTGCTCGGACTGGCGTAGGTCGAAGAACTCGATGCGGCCGGCCAGAAGATAGGACTCGGCGAGTGCGCCGGCGAGGGTCTGACGAGCAGGGTTCGGCGTCTCGGGCAGGAGAGCGCATCCCAGACGGGCGTGCTCCAAAATCGCGGGGTGAAGTACGGCCGGGGCCACGGACCAGTAGAGGTGCCGATGGGAACGGGTGACGGCCTCGAAGTCCCTGCCTACCGTGACCGGCTGCCTTGTGATGCCCGTCTGCGCGGGGACGCTGGCTAGCCGTGCACCCGTCAGGGGGGTACGAGGCGTGCTGCGGACCGTCGAGCCGGCAGGGCGGCTCTCGGTTCCCCAGGGCGGGGTGAATCCCAAGTCCTCCATGCTCTGACCCAGGAGATGGGTCAGAACTCGGTGGACGTCAGGCTGTGGCCAGGGCGGTGTGGCGGACTCCCAACGCCGGATCTGGCGGACGCCGACAGCGAGCCCCCTGATGCCCAACTTGGGTGCTGCCTTGGTGATGGCGTCGGCCAGGGCCTGTTGCGAGTTGTATCCGGCAGCCAGGCGAGCGGACTTGAGTCGGGTGTTGCCTGCGGGACGGGACATGAATCTCCTCCGGGACGAACTCTCGTCTGAGAGTGACACGCGGTGTCCCCATCGCGGCGCAAAATCATCCACGAGAAGTCAACAACGCCCTTTGGAAGTCCTTTTGATGTCCTGTCAGAGCCCTCGAATGGGACTCGTAGGGCCCGGATAGTTGCCATCTCCGCAAGTCTCAGTAGCGCTCGTCCCTGTCCTGTCCTCCGGTGAACGGGAGTTCGTGATGCCTCGTACGAGCACGACCATCAACCACAGCCACCTCGTCATCGACACCGGCTCGGCCACGCCGGACGCGACGACCATCGTGGAGCGCAAGGGCCTCGGCCACCCGGACACCCTGGCCGATCACCTCGCCGAGCGGCTGTCCCGCGCGTACAGCCACTACACCGTCCAGCGTTTCGGCGCCGTGCTGCACCACAACTTCGACAAGCTCGCCCTCCTCGGCGGGGCCAGCGAGGTCCGATACGGAGCCGGCCGGATCACGGACCCGGTTCGCGTCCTGGTCAACGGGCGGGCCGCGCCCATGTGCGGGGGTGAGAAGATCCCCGTCGAGGAGATCGTCGAGGCCGAGGTCCGCGCGTTCTTCGCCGAGAGGCTTCGCGAGGTCTCGGACCATCTCGACATCAAGTTCAACATCACCAGCAATTCCAGCCCCGGCGCCGTCCTCACCGGCGACGAGGTCCCGGACCGCACCCGCTGGTTCAACCCCCGCTCCATTGACGACCTGCGCGAGCGGCGGGTCCGGCTGTCGAACGACACCTCGCTCGGGACCGGATGGGCTCCGGAGAACACCTTCGAGTCGTTCGTCCGCGAACTGGTGAACCACTTCTCCGGCGAGAGCGAGTTCACGCTTTCCCACGCCTGGTGCGGCTCGGACGTCAAGCTCATGGGCTACTGGGACGGTGACCAGGCCGATGTCGTCCTGTGCGTGCCGCAGAAGTCGCGCCACGTCGACAGCCGCACCGAGTACGTCCGGAACGCCGAGAGCGTCCTCGCCGAGTGTTACCGGCTCGCCGGCCTCAGGCTTCCCGGCGCCGACGCCCGCTTCCGGCTCAACGCCCGCGACGTCCCGGAGAAGGACGAGCTGTACCTCACCTACACCGGCAGCTCGATCGAGTCCGGAGACGAGGGCGTCGTCGGTCGCGGTAACCGCGTCAACGGGCTCATCACGCCCCTGCGGCCGATGAACCTGGAGGGCGCCAATGGCAAGAACCCCGTCTATCACGTCGGCAAGCTCTACAACATAGCCGCCCAGCGCCTGGCCCAGCGGCTGCACGAAGCTACCGACGGCCACGCCGAGGTCCACCTGGTCAGCACCACCGGCAAGCGTCTCGACCAGCCATGGCGCATTCTGATCCGGCTCTCCTCTCCGCACGTCGAGACCGACAAGGTCCAGGCCATCGTCGCCGAGACCCTGGAGGGATTCCCCGCCCTCACGGACGAGCTGGTCTCCGACGGGATCGTGCTGAGCTGATGGCCAGGCGCACGCTCGGAGATGTGCCGTCGGGGTGTCGGGAGCGGTTGCTCACGCACTACGGCCCTTCGGTCGAAGAGTGGCTGGACACTGCCCCTGGCCGCCTGGCCCAGGCGGCCAGGCGGTGGAACCTCTCGCTGAGGAGCTACCACGACGCGGGACACGCCTCGGCGGTCGCGCTCGCCGTGGCCCCTGATCGGAGCCGCTTGGTGCTGAAGGCGTGGGTGGAGCCCGCCCGCTACCGCCAAGAGACGGCCGCCTTGCGGGTGTGGGCCGGTGGCCCGACCGCGAACGTTGTCCACGCCGGGGATGACCTGTCGGTGGCTGCCCTTGAGCTTGTCGGCGGGCAGCCTGGGGGCGATGTCCGTCCCGTACGCGAGACACAGGCGGTGGCCGCCGCGATCCACAGGCTTCACACGCTCGGCCGGCGTACGCCCGGACCGGGCGTGCCCAGCCTGGATGACTTCCTTCACGAGGTCGTCCTACCGCGCGTCCACCGACGGATGCGCGTCCTCGACCTCGGCTCCCACGGAGGAATCGCGAGGCAGGTATGCCACGAGCTCGCCGGCCTGCGCGAGGTCCCCACCCGGACGACGGTCCTGCACGCCGACCTGTACACGGAGAACGTGATCTTTGACGTGGAGCAGCGCCCTCATCTGATCGATCCCCACCCTGTGGAGGGTGACGCGGTCTTCGACTGGGCCTTCTGGAGCGTCTACTACGACCTCGAACAAGGGATGGCCGATCGGCTCGCCACGGCCGCCCGGATCTCCCGCATCCCCGTACCGGAGATCACGCCCTGGTGCAGGGCGCTCGCGCTCGACGGGCTTCTCTACTACACGGAGATCGGCGACCCCGCGAGGCCGAAGATCGCGGCGGTGTTGTCCTCTCTGATGGCAGTCGGGACGGCGACGTTCGGGACGGGGCGGGACCGATGACGACGTACATCCTTCGCCACGGCCAGACGAACTACAGCAAGCGCTACCTCGTCAACGGCGACCCGGAGAAGGGCATCCACCTCGATGAGGAAGGCCGGGCGTCCCTGAGCCACGCCTGGACCACGCTCCCCCTGCACTCCGTGGCCACCTGGCTGACCAGTGAATTCCCCCGGGCGCGGCAGACCACGTCGCTGTTGATGGGCGTTCCGTCCGCCGGGCTCGTCGTCGACGCGCGGCTCAACGAACTCGACTACGGGCAATTCGAGGACGGCCCTTTCCTCGACTATGCCGTCTGGCTCGACGCCCACGGAGCCGACGAGCGTCCGCCCGACGCGTCCGAGTCCCAGCGCGAGGGCATCCGGCGGATGCTCACCGGGTTGCTCTCCGCCTGTGAGCACCCCGGTCCCAGGGTGCTCGTCGGCCACGGCCTCATGGTCTCCGTCCTCCTCTGGTACCGCGAGCGCGGCGAGGGGGAGCCCATGCCGCTGTTCCTTCCCGAGGCCCCGTACGTCGAACCGATCGCCATTCCCGACGATGAGCTGCCCGTTCTGATCACCACCCTCCTGGATGATCTTGATTCGAGCATGTGCGAAAAGATCAGCGGCGCCGGTGGCACGGCCATATTCCGGATCAGCGAGGGGCCGGCGGTTGCTACCGTCGATTCGGTATCCCCATCCCATTCGCTGGATAAAAAGGATCTTCCTCATGCATGACGCCCGCGCCCTGATCGAAATGGGTGCCGAAGCTGTTCGTCGGCTCGCTCGTCGCGGCTACTCCCTGGACCTGCCCGAGCTGGAGTCCCTCCAGTCCCGGCGCAACCAGAACATCCGCTCTGCCGACGAGCTGCGGGCGGAGTCCAAGCGGGTGGCGAGCGAGGTCCAGCAGACCGCGAAGCAGGGCGGGGACATCGGCAAGCTGAAGGAGCGCGCCCGCGAGCTGAAGGACCAGATCCGCGACATCGAGGCCGAGCAGGAGGGGATCGAGGCCCAGCTCCGTGACCTGCTCCTGAGCATCCCGAACCTGCCGGACGATTCCGCCCCGGACGGCGACTCCGAGGAGTTCGCCATCGAGGTACGCCGCGTCGGTACGCCCCCCGCGTTCACCTTCGAGCCGAAGGACCACGTCGACCTCGGCGAGGCCACCGGCATCCTTGACTTCGGCAGGGCGACGAAGCTCTCCGGGCCGCGTTTCGCGGTCTCCCGCGGTGCCGGTGCCGCCCTGGAGCGGGCGCTGGCCACGCTCTTCCTCGACCTTCATACCCGTCGCCACGGGTACACCGAGTACGCGGTCCCCTACCTGGTCACCCGCAAGACGATGACCGGTACCGGCCAGCTCCCGAAGTTCGAGGAGGACCTGTTCAAGACCGGCGTCGCCGACCGCGAGCTCTTCCTGATCCCGACGGCTGAGGTCCCGCTGACCAACCTCTACGCCGACGAGATCATCCCGCCGGCCGAGCTGCCGCTGGCCATGACCGCCCACACCCCGTGCTTCCGCTCCGAGGCCGGCTCCTACGGCCGGGACACCCGCGGTCTGATCCGCCAGCACCAGTTCGCCAAGGTCGAGATGGTCAAGATCGTCGACCCGGAGACGGCGGACGCCGAGCTGGAGACGATGGTCGGTCACGCCGAGGCATGCCTGAAGGAACTCGGCCTCGCCTACCGGGTCATCGAGCTGCCCGCCGGTGACACCGGCTTCTCCGCCCAGCTCACGTACGACATCGAGGTCTGGATCCCGAGCCAGAACACGTACCGGGAGATCTCCTCGGTCTCCAACTTCGGCACCTTCCAGGCCCGCCGCGCCAACATCCGGACCCGAGGCGAGGACGGCAAGCCCAAGCTCGTCGCCACCCTCAACGGCTCCGGCCTGCCCGTCGGACGCACGCTGGCCGCGCTCCTCGAACAGTGCCAGCAGGAGGACGGCTCGCTCGTCCTGCCCGAATCCCTCTTCCCGTACCTCGGCTTCCGCCGGATCAAGGCGGACGGAACACCGGAGGCATAGCGTGCTCGTCGGCGTCTGCGATTTCCCTGGTAGCTACGCCTTTCCGCCCGCCGGCTACGGCGGGATCGAACGATGGCTGTGGGCGGTCGCCGTAGGCGCCCGGGCCGCAGGCGCCGACGTACACCTCCTCGGGCCGGGCTGGCTCACGGACCTGGAGAACGACTGGGTCCGCAAGCCGGTCCGCCTGGAGGACATCACCCCCGGATCGCTCGCCGAGCGCGACGTCCGCGACACCAAGTACGACCTCCTGATCGTCGGGCACGAGTACCCCTCGCTGCCCGCCTGGACCCGCACCTGGAACGCGCTGGACTGCGACGTCGCCACCTTCCAGCACTCCCCGGTCTTCCAGCACACCCCCACCACCTTCGACGGCAGACGCTCCCGGCTGTACTGCTACTCGCCCGAGATGATCGAGCGGTACGCGGACCACCGGCCGATCCCCGAGCTGGCCGTACACCTCGGCCTCGATGAGGAGGAACCGCCGGCGACCGCCGGACGCGACCTCGTCTGGCTCGGCCGGATCGACGAGGACAAGGCACCACACATCGCCGCCCGCGCAGCGCAGATCCTCGGTCGGCGCCTCCAGATCGTCGGCCCCGTCTTCGACGAGACGTACGTTCGTCGCCACGAGCGCCTCCTCACCGCCAACCACGTGAAGTGGGGTGGCGAACTCGGCGGCCCCGCCAAGACCGCCGCCATCGCCGAGGCGTCCGTCTTCGTCTACACGTACGCCCGGTCGTACGTGGAAGCCGGCGCCGCCGTCTTCGGCGAGTCCCTCCGTGCCGGCACTCCCATGGCCGCGCTCACCTGGCGTACGGGCACCTGTGCCGAGGCGGCCCTCTGCGAGCAGACGGGCGCCATCACCGTGGCCGACCCGGACGAGGACGCCGAGACCGCGGCCCAGCGGCTCGCGCTCGCCATCGAGCAGGCGGAGACCCTCGACCACCGGCGGGTCCAGGAGATCGGCCAACACCGCTTCGACCCAGCCCGGCACTTCCTGGCGATGGCGTCGCGGTCGTGCTGACCAGCACAGCTCGTACGACCGGAGACGCGCTGGCCTCGCGGATACCCTCTGTACTCCGTGAGGCGTTATCCCACCCTCAGTGGGAGTTCACCATCGACGGTCCCCACGTCGCCATCCGACACCAGCGGCGAGACACCCCTTACCGCCCACCGCGCCAGCCATCCTCGTGGAGGGAGTTCCTCCGCAGCGTGGAGACCGCCTTCGCCCACGTCGGCGCTCCACGCGATGACTGTCTCCCGCTCCGCTGGGGGCGCGACACGGAGCTGACCATCTCGGCGATCCAGGCCCTCGACCCGCTCCTCAAGGACGGAAGACCCCAGACCTACCGAAGGGGCTTCCTCCCCCAGCCCGTCGTCCGCTTCACCGGTGAACGCGATACCTCCGGCGACCTCTGCGACGGCTTCCTGACTTCCTTCGTCAACATCTCCCGCGTCCAACCGGTCGAAGGGCTCGACGAGTACGGCGCGATTCTCGACGGCTGGTTCTCCGTCCTCTCCCAACTCGGCTTCCACGCCCGCCACCTGAGCATCCACGGGACCTTGACACCCTGGCGCCGGCGCGAGGTCGCGGGCATCACACTGCACTTCCGCCACCTCGGGCTCGATCTCGGCGACATCGTCCTGCTGTGGAATGCCAATGACCCGACCCACATGGCCGTCGATCTGGGAACCGGACTGGAACGTCTCGCCTGGGCACGCACCCAGCAGCGCTGGCGCGACCTGGTCTACGGAGACTTCGCCGGCTCGGCACCGCCCACCACACTGGACGCCATCCGTACGGCCACGCTCCTCTTGGGCAGCGGGATCAACCCCGCACCTCGTGGGGCCGGGGGTATCGCCCGGCGGGTCATAGGCACGATCGACCCCGAAGCGGTACGCCTAGGTGTCAGCGCCGTAGTTCGCGAGGCGCACGGCTACTGGTCACTCTTCGGTGCCCTACGTGCTCCGTGGCCGCATATTGCTTGTGCCATCGAGGAAGAGGTCCGCAGATGAGGGAAGGGGGCCAGCGGCCCATCGCCGCAGCCATCGTCGTCCATGAGGGGCGCGTGCTGATGGTGCGCCGCCGCGTCAGCGAGGGACAGCTCTCCTGGCAGTTCCCGGCTGGTGAGGTCGAGCCTGGCGAGGCCCTCGAGGACGCCGCTGTGCGGGAGGCCCGGGAGGAGACTGGGCTGACCGTGGCCGCTGTGAAGCTGCTCGGCGAGCGCGTTCACCCGAAGACGGGCCGGCTGATGTCGTACACGGCCTGTGACGTGTTGGGCGGAACCGCGTACGTCGCGGACACCGAGGAACTGGCCGAACTGGCCTGGGTCGCCCACGGCGAGATCCCGCAGTACGTGCCGTACGGACTGTTCGAGCCGGTACAGGAGTACCTGGACTCGGTTCTTATCTCCTGATTGGCCCTGGGGTCAGGCCATGTTCGTATCGCGGTCCTGGGATACGCCGAAGAAGGCCATGGATCGCTAGGAACCAGTTGACTTGGCGCGGGTCCGCTTTCACCCGGTGAGCTTCCCGCGAAGACGTTCGTTCTCCTCTTCCAGAGCCTTGAGGCGTCGTTCGAGCTGGGCTCGTGTCGGCTTCTTCGGAGGTGGCGGAGGCGTGGGTTCCGTTGGTTCCGGTGGCTCGGCGCGCAGTCCGATGGGTTCGAAGGCCACGATCGTTTGCTCGTCTTCCCCGCACTCAGGGCATCGCTTGCTGTATGCCCCAGCGGAGATGGGGTCGGTGTACGTGTAGTGGGCTGCAATCTCGATGATGTGGCCGCAGTACAGACGGACACGCCACCGCATGATCTCGTGGTCCTGCTTCTTGAAGGACTGCATCAGTTTGGCGGCTGCCTCGAACGCCTGGCGGCGGCGCTCCGCCCTCGCCGGGTCTGCCCGGCATTTGGCGTTGTCCTCCTCGACCTGAAGCCGAATCGACTCGCCGGTCTCCTCGCTCTGATTCTGACGGCGGTGGTCCCTGCGGGTAAGTGCGTATTCCTCCAACGGAACGCCACTGCTCCGGTATTCGACTTCTCGCATGACCGGCACCGTAGTAACGGCATACCGCCCAGCCGTGAAGGAGAACGGTCTTGGTCGACGATCTTGCGGTTTCTGTGGCGAGATGCCGCGAGAAGCCCAAGTGTGACCGTCGGGGGATTTTTGCGTACCGGCCCCGGGTGGCGTCGGGCCGACCTCCTTACATCCGTGGACGGTTGATCGGATTCACGGTTACAGGAGTCGAGGCTGGCTGTGTCGCGTACGTCCCGAGGCCGGTCGCATGCGTTCGAGTGGTGGTGCGTAGCCGGGCGGCTTCAGCGCGGGGGTTAGGGGCGGGGTTGCGGCTGGTGTGCTGGATGCGGGTGATCAGCACGCGGGCGGGTTGGCGGGCGGTGGTGAGTTCACGCTGGGCGGCGGCCTCCTTGAGGAGCTGGTGGGGTTTGTGGCCGCCGGCCTCGGCATCAGCCAGGACGGTGGCGAGGGCCGGCCAGGCGGGGTCGGTCAGGATGCGGTCGGCGTGGTCGGGGATGGCGGCGCGGACGTCGTGGGTTAGGGTCCGGTGCGCCTGGTCGCTCGGCTGACGGGCCGCGAGGTTGTCGACGACGGGCGCGAGGGCGTCATCGGCGGCAGTCTTCAGGTGGTGGAGGGTCTGGCGGGCGGCTTCGGCCTGGTGGGCGTGGTTCTTCGCCTCGTGCCAGCGGGCGGCGATGATCGTGGCCCAGACGAGGGCGGTGAGCAGGGCGGCCAGGGCGCTGCCGTCGGGGCCGGTGGCGGTGTGGGCGATGTCGCGGGCGGCTTTGCGCAGGGTGTGGGCGGCCTGGTTCTCGGCGCGGATCTGTGAGCGTTGTGCGCGGGCGAATGCCTTTGATGCTGCTCGTAGTTCGGCTTGGAGGTGGGCGGGGGCTTTCTGGGCGGTGGCTTCGATGAGTTCACCGAGCGCGGTGATGTGGGCCTGGACGTGGGTGTCGTCGGCCATGCCGGCGTGGAAGGTGTCGAGGGCATCGGTGGCCTGGTGCCAGGGGGTGCTGGGCCGGTTGCGGCGGGCGGTGGGATGTTCCTCTGGCGCTGCGGTTTCGAGGCGGGCCTTGAGCTTGGGGAGGGTGAGGTCGGGGGCGATCTTTCCGCCGGGGTGGAAGATCTGTTCGCCGTCCTTGTTGAGGTCGCCGGGGCGGCCGACGGCGTAGCCGAGGAGGTCGCCGGACGGTCCGCGGCGAGGTTTGACCGCGATGCCGTCGGCTTGGAGGTAGGCGAGGAGTTCTTCAGCGCTGCTGGCGTGGGGGATGGCGGCGCGGATGCGGTCCTGGAGCCATGCGCGGCTGGTTTGCTCCCAGCCGAGGCGTTGGGCCTTGTGCATCTCGGCCTGGGTGGGTCGGCCTTCGGCGGTGCGGTCTCCCTTCTTCAGTTGGCGCAGGCTGTAGTCCTTCTCGATCTGGCGGCAGGCGTCGCCGACGCGGATGCCGCTGTCATGGAGCTTGGGGCGGCGGCCGTCTTCGCGGACGGTGGTGGCGAGGATGTGGATGTGGTCGTCTGCGTGACGTACGGCGATCCAGCGGCAGGCCAGGTCGTCTCCGGGCGGGGCGATGCCGGCTGCTTCGACGATGCGCTGGGCGATGTCGGCCCATTCGGCGTCGGAGAGGTGACGGTCCTCGGGTGCGGTGCGGACGGGGCAGTGCCAGACGTGGTCGGTGATCTTCCTTCCGAACTCGCTGTTCCGGAGATGAACGGGCTCGTCGAGGTGGTGGGCGAGCTGGGTCAGGGTGGCGTCTTGGTCGCGGCCAGGGTCGGGCATGCCGAGCATGGCGAAGCCGGCGACGATGTGCGGGTCGTTGTGCTCGTCGTGCTGGCCGGGGCCGTAGAGGTAGGCGAGCAGACCACGGGTGTTGGACCCAGCCTGTTTGATGGCGGCGATCACGCGGCCTGGTCCTTCCTGGAGTCTGCCGGTTCGCGCAGGGCCTCGGCGATCAGCTCCAGCAGGCGGTGCAGCTCGTCGAGTCGGTGGCGGATGCCGGGCGGGGTGAGGTCGCTGTTGAGGGCGCGGGCGATCTGGTTGACGTTGACGCCGATGCGGTTGAGCTCGCGCAGCACCTGGGCGCGGAACATGTGGGTGCGGCGGCGGTCCTCGGACAGCGGCAGGTTCGCGGTGAACCGACCGGATACGAAGGCGAGGACGATGTCGGCGGCGAAGCCGGATTCGCCCTTGTATCCGTGCTCGGCGGCAGCCTCGTGGAGGTCGGCGTGCTCGTCGCTCGTGAAGCGCAGCGGGCCGACGCGTACGGTCCGCTTGGTGCCGGTGAAACGGCGGATCGTTGGCTGGATGCTCTGCGCCGCTCGCTCGCCGGCCGTCGGCTCGGCGGCAGGTGCGGGGTGCAGGATCTGCTGCTGGACGGCGTGAAGCTCTTCCGAGTCGGGGCCGCCCTCGGTCCCGGCTACCTGGTCCGGCGCCCCCTGGCGCTGGGCCGTCTCCGCCACCCCCGGGGCGGAGACCCCCGAAGACCGGCCTTGAGTCGGACTCGGGGTACTACTGGCTCCGCCAGGAGCAGCCCGTCCGAACGCACGCCGCAAACGTCCCAGCAGCGTAGGCGACTGCGCCTGAGGCAGCAGTACGTCGGGGTTGTGATCGGTGTGGTGGGGGTCGTGCGTCACGATCGGGTTCTCCGTGAGGGGCGGGAGGATGGGCGAGGTGGTCGTCAGCCTTGGCGGGCGGTGCTCAGTTCGGCCTTGACCGCGCGGACGATTTCGCCGGCGTGGTCGCTGGCGACGCTGTATCCGTCGCCGCGTACGACCTGTTCCAGGAAGTCACGGGACAGGCGACCGTGCTCGTCATGGAGACGGTGGGCGTAGCCGCGAAGGATCTCGTCGGAAGCGCGGGGTTTGCGGCCCGAGCGCTTCGGATTCGGCGTAGAGCTCTGGGCCGGCGGGGTAGGTGAGCCGCTGCCCGTGGGCGGCGGAGCTGCCTCCTGCGGGCTGGCTGTTGTTTCCGGGCGAGAACGGGCGCCCGGAAGGGGTTCCTCGTCGCCCGGATCCGATGGGTGCGGGCGGGGTCGGTCTGCCGCCCGCCCGTCGCCTTCCGCCCGCCCGTCGCCTTCCGCCCGCTCGTCGGCGTCCGCCCGGGAGTGGTCGCACGGTGCTGCGGGCGGGCTGGTGGGCTGCTCGGCGGGCGTCGTCCAGCGCCCGGGCATGTCGACGGTGGCCAGAGCGGCTGCTTGGCGGCGGGTGGCGAGCTGACGTAGCAGCTGCTCGTTGCGGCGCGGGTCGGCGTCGATGCCCGAGCGAGCGAGGGCCTTGGACAGGCGGCGCACAGTGCGCCTGCCTGCCCGCCCGGTGCGCTGCTCCGGTGCCATCTCGGCGAGGCGGGCGGCCAGGGCGACGGCCCGGTGCATGGCCCGGTCGTGGATGATCTGGGCGGCTTCCCGGTCCTGCTCGACAATTCCCAGACGGGCGAGCAGCCGTTCGCGGGCCTGCCGTGTGAGGACCGCGGCGAGTCCGCGGGATGCGGCTTCGGGGGTGCGCTGGCGCAGTTCGATGCCCATGGCCAGATGCCACAGCACGGCCGCCATTACCGGGCCGGTGAAGGCGCGCATGGTGCCGCCGACCGGGCCGGACTCGGCGTAGGCAGGGATGGTCTGCATGGCGGTGAGCACCCAGACCAGGACTCCGGGTAGGCCGGCCTCTTGCTTCGGCCCGTGCAGGTTTTGGCGGGCCATCAGTGCCATCGAGAACAGGGCGAGTTCGGCGGCGGCGAACATCGCGGTGCGTTCCGCGGTGTTGCGCATGTCGAGGTAGTGGGCGGCGAACCGCCAGCTGGTGTCCGCGCTATAGGCGGTGCACACGAGCGCTGCCACGGCAGCGGTGACGACTGCGGCCGAGATGCGGGGCTTTCGATCGTGGGGGCGGTGTTGCCTACGTCGGGCGATCAGGCCCGCAAGCAGCCCGCCGGCGGCGATGGCCAAGACGGCCACAGGCAGGAGCGGACTGTTGAGGGAGGGGAGCCAAATGGTGGCGAGCGTGCCGGTTATCGCGGGCGGCATGTACGGGGCTACTCCGAGGGAGGGTGGGGAGGCGATCACGGCGTTCACGGAGGGGGCGTACACGCGGGCCCCCTTCTAAAAGGGGGCCCCGCGCGTGATCGCTTGGGTGCGTGTACGGCGTGGACGCTCGTGTGATCGCTCTACCTGCGGTTTTGCGGTGAGCGTGTGCGCTGTGAGCGGTTCACGGCTGTGTGCGGGCGCAGGGTCCGCGTGTACGGTCGCGTGAACGCTCCGCCGGGGGCTGGTAGAGGGTTCAGCCGACGGCGGTGAGGTGGCGGGCGGAGGCGTAGTAGCGGGCCTGCTGGCCGCCTCCGGCCCCTCCTGCGATGCCGTCGGCCTTGGTGGCCAGACCGCTGTCGACGAGGCGGCCGAGGTGGCGTCGCGCCTTCTCGATGTCGGCACGTTCGGGGTCGCCCCCGCCGATGAGGACGGTCGCCAGGTCGCGTGCGGTCAGCCCGTTGGGGGCGTTGCGTAGCAGGACAGCGGGGTCCTTGGTGGGGTCGACGGTCGTGGTGCCGCGCACATGGTCGTGTGTGACGTCCAGAGGGCCGACTTCACCGGTGGGGGTCTTGAGGTGGTGCAGGGTGACGGCGGGGTCGCCTGCCCGGCCGGTGACGAACAGGACGCTGCCCGCGCCGGCGGTGATCCAGGTGGAGCCATAGACCTGGTCCAGGCTGGGACGCTGCCCGCGCGGCGCGTCGGCGGTGGCCTTGCGCTGGTGGTGCAGCTCCATGATCTCCACACCGTTGCGCAGGGCGCGCATGCGGGCGTTGTGGAAGGCGACCGCGAGGCTGTCGTCGACCATCGTGCTGACCGCGTCCTTGAGGCTGTCGATCACGATGGTGTCGGCCTGGTGGGCGGCGGCGAGGTCGGCGAGGAGGTCGGGTTCCTTGTCGAGCGTGGCGGGCAGCGGACCTTCCCAGACCACGAGCCGCTCGCGCAGGATCTTCTCGTCCGTGGGGAAGACGCGGCGGGCCATGGCCTTGGCGATCTGCTTGGGACGGTCCATGGCCAGGTAGAGCACGCGCCTGCTGGGGGCGACGGGCATCTCCAGGACCGTCTCCTGCAAGCCGAGGCGAGCGAAGATCACCTGGTGGGCCAGGGTGGTCTTGCCGACGCCCGGAGCCCCGACGATCATCAGGCTCTCGCCGGGGGCCCAGACGGTCTTCTCGCGGGTGCCCCACAGGGGCTCGGCGTCTGCGCCGCTCTCTTTGACGAACGACCACCCGTCAGTGGCGAAGCGGGACAACCGCCCCTGTCCTGAGGCGAGCGCGCGCTCGCGTTCGGCGCGTACCTCCGCTTCGACCTCGCTGCGTATCGCCTCGGGGTCGGCGCCCGGCTCCTGGGCCCGTTGTACGGCACGTACGGCGGAGGCGAGCAGACGGCGTAGGTCGGCCTTCTTGCGGACGATCTCCGCGTGGTACTCCGCGCTGCCGGCGTCGTAGAGCATGCGAGCGAGCTCGTGCAGGTAGACGGCGCCGCCGACACGTTTCAGGTCCCCCTGGCCCGTGAGCAGTTCGGTCAGGACGATCGGGTCGGTCGGCCTGCCCTCTCGGTGCAGGGCGAGCAGCGCACGCCAGATCGTTTCGTGCGCGGGCCGGTAGAAGGCGTCATCGCCCAGGACCGGTCGGACGGTGTCGATTACGTCGCTGTAGAGCATGCAGGCGCCGAGCACCGCGCACTCGGCTTCCACGCTGTAGGGCGGCTCCATCGACGTGGGGTCATCGTCGAAGCGGGATGGCGTCTGGGTCGGCAGGGTCGTACCCTGAGGCATAGAGCTCCTCACCCGGCAGGCCATTACGGGGCGGCAACCCCGGCCTCCGGTTTCGATCGTTCAGGGATGGATGGTTGTGCGGTGGAGCCTCTACTTCGGCCCCGGTGTTCGTAGCACCGGGGCCGCTTGCGTGTGCGGATCCGTCCACCGCTGTACGGCGGACTACGACCATAGCCGAGAATTTCGGCAACGCAACGCCTTGCATTTCATTCCGCAACGAGGTTTAGTTGTGGACGCTGGCCCCAATGGACCCGGTTGTCGTGTGAAGGGAGGTGCGCATGAGCGGTGAGGAAGGCGCGGAGCGCTCCGGCCCTGGTCGGCCGGTGCCGGAGGACCACGTCGCCGCACGCATCAAACTGGAGCGAGAGGTCCGCGGTTGGAGCACCGTGAAGCTGGCCGAAGAGATGGCCGCTGCCGGCCATCCGATCAACCAGTCAGCGATCTGGCGCATCGAGAGCGGCAAACCCCGTCGCAGGGTCAACCTCGACGAGGCGCTCGGCTTCTGCAAGGTCTTCGACGTCACCATGCAGGACCTGACCGGACCGCCAGGTGAGCTGGCCACACCCCGTATCCGCCAGCTCGCCCGCGAGTACGTCCAGATGACGCGGGAGTACCGCCAACTGCGAGCCGCGATCGACCAGAACCAGATGCAACTGGGCGAGCTCCAGAGGGAACTCGACGCCTACGGGGACAAGGGGCCTGAGCAGAGGGGGCAGGTCGACGAGCTCCTCCGGCTCGAAGAACGTGCCCTGCAGAGAAACCTGCACCCGTCCCGGGCGCACCTGCGAAACCAGGGGCAGCCCCCCGCTGGCGAATAGCCAGCCGCTGCCTCGTCCACGGCGCTACGAACGCCGAGAAACCTCACGCACGGCGGTCTCCACCGCCGACGATCACCACCCACCCATCCATCCCTGAACGACACCACCGGCCGGGCCGACGGGAGTTGCCGCTCCCGCGACGCCGCGATGCCGGCGGGAGGAGTATCCCCATGCCGCAGCCCGCGCTGCCCATTTCCCAGATAGCCCAGTTCCTGGACGTCCCTGAAGATGCCCTGCGCACCCTGATGGCCGAGCGGCGATCCGCTGGCGACGCGACCCTGGTCGCCCTCACGGTCTCCGAGGCCGCCCGCCGGATCGGCATCGGCCGGACCAAGCTGTACGAGTACGTCTCTTCCGGCGAGATCGCCTCGGTCAAGATCGGCAGTCTCCGACGAATCCCAGCGGAGGCGGTGAACGACTTCCTGACCCGCCGTCTTGACGCGTCGGACTTCGGGACCGCCGCGTGACCGAGCCTCGTACTGCGAAGACCCGTCAACCCAACGGCGCCTCCTCGATCTTCCAAGGGAAGGACGGCCGATGGCACGGTTACGTCACCGTCGGCGTCAAGGACAACGGTCGCCCCGACCGCCGCCACGTCGGCCGCAAGACTCGTGCTGAAGTCACCAAGGCTGTTCGGGAGCTGGAGCGCCAGCGCGACAAGGGCACCGTACGCAAGGCCGGTCAGTCGTGGACCGTGACGACGTGGCTCACCCACTGGGTCGAGAACATCGCCGCCGTGCATGTCTCGGAAAACACGATCGACGGCTACCGCGTGGCGGTCTATCACCACCTCATACCCGGCCTGGGCGCCCATCGCCTGGAGAAGCTGCAACCTGAACACCTGGAGCGCTTCTACAAGAAGATGCAGGAGAACGGCAGCGCGGCCGGTACCGCACACCAGGCGCACCGTACGGCCCGCACTGCCCTCAACGAGGCCGTACGCCGTCAGCACCTCACCTCGAACCCGGCCTCCATCGCCAAGGCCCCCAAAATTGAAGAGGAGGAGGTCGAGCCGTACACGGTCGAAGAGGTGCAGAGCCTCCTTGCCGAAGCGGTCAAGCATCGCAACACCGCCCGCTGGGTTATCGCGCTCGCGCTTGGCCTCCGCCAGGGCGAGGTGCTTGGCATGCAGTGGGACGACGTCGACTTCGAGCTCGGGGTCATCCGCGTACGGCGCGGCCGGCTGCGGCCTCGCTACAAACACGGCTGCGGCGATCGTTGTGGCCGCAAGCCCGGCTACTGCCCTCAGAAGATCAACACCCGTCGCGAGACGAAGAGTGCCAAGTCTCGCGCCGGTCAGCGGCCCATCGGTGTCCCTGATGAACTCCTCCAGCTGCTGCGGCAGCACAAGCAGGAGCAGGCCCGCGAGCGCACCGTCGCCCGAGACCTGTGGACCGAGAAGGGGTACGTGTTCACCTCACCTACCGGCGAGCCCCTGAACCCGAACACCGACTACCACAAGTGGAAGGAGCTGCTGAAGGCCGCAGGCGTCCGCGACGCCCGACTCCACGACGCTCGCCACACCGCGGCTACCGTCCTGCTTATCCTCGGCGTCGCCGACGCGGTTGTTGACGCCGTCATGGGCTGGGGGCCCGGCAAGTCTGCTCGGATGCGCCGCCGCTACCAGCACCTCACCAGCCGCGTCCTCAAGGACACCGCCGACAAGATCGGCGGCCTTCTGTGGGGCACGGACCAGACCGGAAGTGCTGTGCTGAGTGCCGACCAGAGCCCCGTCCCCGTTGAGCTGGTGGTACACGTCGCCCGCCTCGGAGAGCGGCGCGTTCCGTTCCTCCACCGCGAGCACGCCCACGAGGTCGCCGCACGGTGGAGCGAGGACTGGCCCGATCACACCGCATTGGTCGAGGAATGGGACCGCTGGCGCTGGGAGCACCAGGGGCCCGGCGGCGAGAGCGCCATTCGCGACTGCATTCCGGAGCGGGCCGTCGTCTTCCACGCCCGAGCCCTGTTCCTCCCTGGCGGGAAACGCATGGATGCTGGACTCCCCGAGCAGTGGTCTGTGCCAGCCTGGGAGTTCGAAACGGGCGCCTACACCGATCGAGTCTCCGCCTGGCGTACGGCCCGGCGCCCCGGTTCAGGCCAGGAGGTCGAGGCCCAGGTGCGGGGCACGGACAAGGCGGCCGTGGAATCGGCCTTCGCCGAGGCTTGCGCACAGGCTGTGGATCGCGCCAAGAACCCGGGGAAGTACGGCGATACTGACGAGTGGTGACCTGGGCGTGGCCGAACCAACCGAATGGTTCGGCCACGCTCCACGTTCAGCCCGCAGGCTTCCTCACCCAGCCCGTCAAGATCAGAGGGCACCGTCGGTGGGGCTCGCTGTCAAAGCTCTGCGGGGTGGACCGACCGGAAGCGCCGTTTCTGCTCATCCGCCCCCCACGGCTCCGCGTAGTGCATCTCAGCCAGGACTGTCCGCAGATCGGTGTGCTCGAAGTAGCCCTTGTCAGCCAGATGAATGATCACGCCCATCAGCTCGCGGTAGGTCCGCAGGCGCCCTACCTCGAACCCGTATCCGTCCCAGTGCTCTGCCGGACGACACCGATAGTGATGAACCACCCACTGGGCGCGGGGTGGAATGTCGCGTGGATTGATGCTGAGGGCTCTGAAGTCGTCGGGTTTGGCAGCGGCGATCAGCTCCCGCCGCTCGCGCTCGAATGCCTCGCGGGCTTCCTGCGCCCTCGCGTGCTCGCCCCTGCTGAGCGACAGCTCCCCCTCGCCGGAAGCGACCTCTTGGCCGCACTGTTGGCAATAGGCCGTGATCTCTGCAACCAGTTGCCGTCGGGCTTCGCTGTACGGCTCGCCTGTCTGAGCCATCCGGGCTCGGATTTCCTGCTTGCGGACGCGGTCTCTGGTCATCGTGTGTCCTCGCTGACGGAGCCCCACACACGCCGTCGCACCACGGTTGACCTGGGCAAACAACCTCGTGCGAGTCGGTGACCCTTGTCCTCGTCGCTACTGGCGGTGTGGGCGCGTCTGTAGCTCGGAAGCGGGCGCGCACGAGGCGCCGCTACCGGCGGAGTATAGCGACGCTGCCTCCTGGTGCGCTGCTCCTCGAAGCGGTGCCGAGCTCGCCGCCGCGCAGTGGCGGTCAGCCTTCGTTAGGTGCAACGTGAAGGCGCGAAGGGGGAGCCATGCTGGCGCCTGGCCGATGACGCCAACTGCAACCAAAACTGCAACCACGCACGTCGAAGGGCCCCACTGCGAACAGTGAGGCCCATCGACATCGTGCCCGGTGAGGCACTGGCGGAGGATACGAGATTCGAACTCGTGAGGGGTTGCCCCCAACACGCTTTCCAAGCGTGCGCCCTAGGCCTCTAGGCGAATCCTCCGAGGGAGACATTACATGACCGGAAGGAGTGGTCGCGAACTCGTCCCCCCGCCCCCGGATCAGGTACTCTTTGCGCAGCCCCTCACGCGGCGCTATCTGACTGAACTCCCCCAGGGCCGGAAGGCAGCAAGGGTAGGTTGGCTCTGGCGGGTGCGTGGGGGGCCCTTGCGTTTCCGGGTGCGGAGGGATCGCGGCCGGTCCGGATGCCCCGGGTGGACCTACGGGTGCGCGGGAGATGCCCAGGCCGCTGACCTGCGCCGGAGTCCGCGTCGAGTCCGGATGTCCGTGGGCGCCTATAACCTCGTACGCGTGTCGTCTCTCGCCTTGTACCGCCGCTATCGTCCGGAGACCTTTGCCGAGGTCATCGGGCAGGAGCACGTAACCGACCCGCTGCAGCAGGCGCTGCGGAACAACCGGGTCAATCACGCGTACCTGTTCAGCGGGCCGCGCGGCTGCGGCAAGACGACCAGTGCCCGCATCCTGGCCCGTTGTCTCAACTGCGAGCAGGGTCCCACCCCCACCCCCTGCGGCGAGTGCCAGTCCTGCCGCGACCTCGCACGCAACGGACCCGGTTCGATCGACGTCATCGAGATCGACGCCGCCTCCCACGGTGGTGTGGACGACGCCCGTGAGCTGCGGGAGAAGGCGTTCTTCGGCCCCGCAGGCAGCCGGTACAAGATCTACATCATCGACGAGGCCCACATGGTCACGTCGGCGGGCTTCAACGCGCTGCTGAAGGTCGTCGAGGAGCCGCCGGAGCACCTCAAGTTCATCTTCGCCACCACCGAGCCCGAGAAGGTCATCGGGACCATCCGCTCGCGTACGCACCACTATCCCTTCCGGCTCGTCCCCCCCGGCACCCTGCGCGAGTACCTCGGCGAGGTGTGCCAGAAGGAGGACATCCCGGTCGCGGAGGGCGTGCTGCCGCTGGTGGTGCGCGCGGGCCAGGGGTCCGTGCGTGACTCCATGTCCGTCATGGACCAGCTCCTCGCGGGTGCCGCCGCGGACGGTGTGACGTACCCCATGGCCACCTCCCTGCTCGGCTACACCGACGGGTCCCTCCTCGACTCCGTGGTCGAAGCCTTCGCCACGGGGGACGGGGCCGCGGCCTTCGAGGTCGTGGACCATGTCATCGAGGGTGGCAACGACCCCCGCCGCTTCGTCGCCGACCTGCTGGAGCGGCTGCGCGACCTGGTGATCCTCGCCGCCGTGCCCGACGCCGCCGACAAGGGGCTCATCGACGCCCCCGCCGACGTGATCGAGCGCATGCAGGCCCAGGCCGAGATCTTCGGCGCCGCCGAGCTGAGCCGCGCCGCCGACCTCGTCAACCAGGGCCTCACCGAGATGCGCGGCGCCAACTCGCCCCGTCTCCAGCTCGAACTCATCTGCGCGCGCGTGATGCTTCCCGCCGCGTACGGGGACGAGCGGTCCGTCATGGCCCGCCTCGACCGCATCGAGCGGGGCGTGAACTTCTCGGCGGGTACGGGTGCGCCCGCCATGCAGTACGTGCCCGGGCCCGAGGCGCACCCTGGTGCGGCGGCTCCGGTCGAGAGTCCTGCGCCGTCCGGCGGGGGCCCGGCTGCCGCGCGTGCGGCTGTACGGAACCCCGTGGGACCCGGCGGGGCCACAGCGCCTGCCCCTACGCCTGCCCCTGCCAGTACGCCTGCCCCTGCCCCTGCGCCTGCCCCTGCGGCGCAGGCCCCCGCGTCCGCCCCGCCGCCCGCTGCCGCCCCGGCACCTGCGCCGGAAGCCGCCCCCGCCGCTCCGGCTGCTCCCGGCGCCTGGCCCACCGCCGCTCCGGCCGGTGGCGGCCGGCGCTCCGGCGCGTGGCCCACCGCCACCCCGGCGGGCCAGGGACCGAGCCAGCCGCAGCAGCAGACCCCGCCCAGCCGGCCGCAGGCCCCGAGCCGGCCCCAGCAGCCCGCTGCCCCCGCGCCCGCTGCTCCCGCGCCCGCGCCCACCCCTTCCGGTGGGCTCGACCCCCGCATGCTCTGGCCGAACATCCTGGAGGCCGTCAAGAACCGTCGCCGTTTCACCTGGATTCTGCTCAGCCAGAACGCCCAGGTGACCGGTTTCGACGGCACCACCCTCCAGCTCGGCTTCGCCAGCGCCGGTGCCCGAGACAACTTCTCCGCCAGCGGCAGCGAGGAGGTACTCCGGCAGGCGCTGGCCGAGCAGTTCAACGTCCAGTGGAAGATCGAGGCGGTCATCGACCCGTCCGGCGGCGGCTCGGCTCCTCCGCCCTCGGGAGGCGCGCCCGGCTTCGGCGGAGGGGGTGGCGCGGGCGGCTACGGCGCTCCGGCCCCCGCCCGCCCCGCGGCTCCTCAGCAGAGTGCCCCGTCCCAGAGCTCCCAGCCGGCCCCGGCGCCGAGGCCACCGGCCCCCGAGCCGCCTTCCGTCTCCCTCGAGGACGACACCCCCGAGGACGACGACCCCGACCTCGACGAATCCGCTCTCTCCGGCCGCGATCTGATCGTCCGCGAACTGGGCGCCACGGTCCTGGACGAGTTCTCCCACGACCAGTAGCACGAGTGCGCGCGGCGCATCCGGCCGGCGGACGGAGGTGGGTGCGGCTGGAGTGGGCTGCGATGTCCTGCCTCCGCACCTCGCGGCTGTGCGGGGCGCGGAGGCGGCTGACGGCCCGTCGTGGCCGGTCGCGCAGTTCCCCGCGCCCCTGAGGTGGGTGCGGGCCAGGTCAAGAGGGGCCGTCCGCTGCCTCACCGCCTACTTCCGCCATGCCACCCCAGAGGCGCGGGGAACTGCGCGCCCAGCACCACCCACCCGCGGCCGCCCACCCTCAAGGCGTGCCTCGGCGAGTGAGCGGGCCCGGCCTTCCGGCCTGCTCCCACCGCACCCACCCCAGGGGCGCGGGGAACTGCGCGCCCAGCCACCACCCACCCGCACCCAGCCAACGAACCCCCGCGCCCCCAACTCAGGGCGCCCGCCCCCCACCACCCCCCTCGTAGGTTCCTACAACTTCCCCACCCCCCAGCCTTCGGCAACCCAGCCGATAAGCTGACCCGCGTGAAGGTCCTCGTCATCGGCGGCGGCGCCCGCGAACACGCCCTGTGCCGCTCTCTGTCCCTAGACCCCGACGTCACCGAAGTGCACTGCGCGCCCGGGAACGCGGGCATCGCCGAGGTGGCCCGGCAGCACCAGGTGGACGCGCTCGACGGCAAGGCTGTCGCGGCGCTGGCCACGGAGCTGGAGGCCGGCCTGGTCGTGATCGGCCCGGAGGCCCCGCTGGTCGCGGGCGTCGCCGACGCCGTGCGCGAGGCGGGGTTCCCGGTGTTCGGCCCGTCCCGCGAGGCCGCCGTGCTGGAAGGCTCCAAGGCGTTCGCGAAGGACGTCATGGCCGCGGCCGGCGTGCCCACCGCGCGCTCGTACGTCTGCACCACCCCCGACGAGGTCGCCGAGGCGCTGGCCGCCTTCGGGGCGCCGTACGTCGTGAAGGACGACGGGCTGGCCGCGGGCAAGGGCGTCGTCGTCACCTCGGACGTCGAGGAGGCCAAGGCGCACGCGGCCGGGTGCGAGCGGGTGGTGATCGAGGAGTTCCTCGACGGCCCCGAGGTCTCGCTCTTCGCGGTGACGGACGGCGAGACGGTCGTACCGCTCCAGCCCGCGCAGGACTTCAAGCGCGCGCTCGACGGCGACGAGGGCCCCAACACCGGTGGCATGGGCGCGTACTCCCCGCTGCCGTGGGCCGATCCGGAGCTGGTGGACGACGTGCTGCGCACCGTGCTCCAGCCGACCGTGGACGAGCTGCGCAGGCGCGGCACCCCCTTCTCCGGCCTGCTGTACGCGGGGCTCGCGATCACTTCGCGCGGGGTACGGGTCATCGAGTTCAACGCCCGCTTCGGCGACCCGGAGACCCAGGTCGTGCTGGCCCGCCTGAAGAGCCCGCTCGCCTCCCTCCTCCTCGCCTCCGCCAACGGCACCCTCGCCGACCTGGAGCCGCTGCGCTGGAGCGAGGACGCGGCCGTCACCGTGGTCGTCGCCTCGCACAACTACCCCGGCACCCCTCGCACCGGCGACCCGATCACCGGCCTGGCCGAGGTGGCCGCCGAGGACGCCCCGCACGCCTACGTCCTGCACGCCGGGACGAGGCAGGACGCGGACACCGTCGTCAGCGCGGGCGGTCGCGTGCTGTCCGTCACGGCGACCGGTGAGGACCTCGTCGAGGCCCGCGAGCGGGCGTACCGCGCGGTGGCCCGGATCGGTCTCGACGGCTCGCACCACCGCACCGACATCGCGGCGAAGGCGGCCGGGACGGCCACGACCGTGGCGTAGGAGTCCCTTTCCCCACCCCAGGCCCCGGACCCCGAAATCCGGGGCCTGACCTTTGCCGTCTGTCACCCAGCTCTGACCAAGGCCATTCCATCGAGTGAGCAATGCGCCATCCGGCTGACGGGGGCCGGGGCCCCAACTATGGTGCGGCGCAAGCGGTCCGGCACTTGGCCCACCGGCATTGCGATGTCAGTGACGGGTGCCACAGTGGGGGAGTGGGCACCGCCAGGACAGCACGCGATCGGCAGGCAGGGGGTGAGGGTCGCGCATGACCGGAACCGGTGGGGAGCTGGGCGCCAGGGCCGCGCGTTCGCGCGCGCTGGCCGTGCTGCGGGTGCGCAGCAGGGCGCTGGCCGTGGCGCTGCTGCCCGCGGCCGCCGAGGTGATCCTGCTGACCGGCGCGGCCACCGGCCAGTTCACCGGCCAGGGCTGGGACACGGCCCGCTGGGTGGTGGGCGTCCTCGCGGTGCTGGTGCTGCTGGCGGCCGGCGGCATCGCCCTGGTCGTGGCCCGCGCGCGCCCCGCGGCGAGCCCCACGGTCGCGGTGTCCGAGCGCTCCGCCCCCGACCTGTACCGGATGGTGCGCGACCTGGCCGACCGGCTGGACGTGCCCGCGCCCTCCGCGATAGCGCTCACCCCGGACTGCGACAGCTGGCTCGAGGACCGTACGCACCCGGCGCACGCCCCGCCCGTCACCCGCGCGCATGACGAGCCGGTGGTCCCCGGCGCGCGCCCGGAGCGGCGTCCTGCCGTCCCGGCGCCGGTGCTGGTGATCGGGTCGCCCTTCCTGTGGTGGATGCGGGTCGCGGAACTGCGCGCGGTGCTCGCCCCGGTCGTCGCCGGTACCGGCCCGTCGGCGCAGCCCGACATAGCCGCCGCCCGCCGCTTCGTGCGCGGTCTGGACGCGGCGGTGGCCGTGGCCGACGCGCCGGGCCGCGGCCCGCTGACCCGTGGGGTGTACGCGGCCCTCGGCCGGGTCGCCCGGCTGCTGCTGCGCGGCTGCCGTGAGCATGCCGCGCTGATGGAGCGCGGGGTCGCCACGGCCGCCGCCGAGCGCGCCCAGGCGGTCGACTACGGCCCCCGGATCGCCGCCCAGGAGCAGGTGGGCCTGGCCTACGCGGGCTGGGACCGGCTGCTGACCAAGGTGGCGCTGCCCGCCTGGCGGATGGGCCGCTGGCCGTCCCGGCTGGACGTGGGCGTGGCCGCCGCGCTGACCGAGCTGTCCCGGCGCGACCGGCTGGCCGACGGCTTCGCCGCCCGGCTCGGCGAGCGCCCGGCCTGCGATCTGCTGGAGGAGCCCGGCGTGGTGGACGAGGCGGTCTCCCTGCTCACCGCCCGCCTCTTCCACGGGGGCCCGGCGGAGTCGGGCCCGAGCTGGGCGCCGGTGGACTGGCAGGCGTACCCGGAGGAGGTCGTGGACCGCACCTGGCGCGCGGAGGCGGCCCGGCTGCACCGGGTACTGGACTCCCTGGGCGTCAGCCCCAGCCTGGACCCGGCCACCCCCGACCCCGGCGGCCCGACCCTCGCCCGCGTCCTGGACCACCTCACCGAGCCCGTCGCCGGCACCGCCCCCACGGTCCCGGCGCCCACCGCTCCCCTCGACAACGAAAACGGCGAAGTCGGCGAAGACGACGAAGCGAGCGCAAGCACCCCCGACGGCGCGGACGCCGACCCCGATCCCGCCACCGAGCGCAGTGCCCTCCTCGCGGCCGGCCTCAGCGCGGCCCTCGCCCGCGAGGAGCGCGAGGAGAGCGCCGTACCGCAGGGCGCGAGGGCCCAGGGCCCCGACAGCGCGCTCTGGGAGGACGGCGACCTGCCGCTGTTCCCGCTCCAGCCCCCGCGCACCGGACGCGAACTGCTCGCCGCGCACATCACCGCGATGATCTGCTGCGCCGCCGTCGACACCGCCGGAGCCGCCCCCGGCCTGGACTGGCTGGACGGCCCCACCCTGCTGCTGGACGGCGAGCGCGCCGCCGACCTCACTCCCAAGGTGCTCAGCCTGATCGAGGAGGGCGATCCGGTCCCGCTCCGCGCCTGGCTGGCCGAGTCCGGGATACGGCCGGAGAAGCCGGTCCGGCTGGTCTGAGCCAAGCGGCACAGAAGTCGTCACCGGGTACCAGGAGTCCCGGCCGTCCACCGGTGTAACGGAGCAGCCCCTTCCACTTCAGGCCAATTCACAACGAACAGTGACCGGAGTCGTGCGTTATGTGATGTGCTGGGACCGACACGCACATGGCACGGGCATACGACACACGCCCGCACGGCCGAGCGATCCGGCGCACCGAGCACACCCGAGACGGCAGGCGACGACACCGGGTTCCGGTCCTGGCACCACAGACAACGCCATCTTGGCAACGGGGGACACGAGGGAGGGGGCGTCCATGACCTCGGAGCACATCCGCCGGTGGGAGTCCGGAGCGCTCGCGCACGCCGTCACCGATCCCTTCGGCCTAGGCCCGGTGCCCTGGCTGCGCGGCAGTGAGACCTACTTCGACGACACCGGACACGTGGTGCCCTGGTACGTCGACCCCATCCAGCCGGCCACCGCCCGGTCCCGCCGGCCCGGCGCGCGCGTCCCGGCGCCCCGTTCGGCCGGCCCCGGCCCGCGCTCGGCCGACGACGTGGGCCGCCAGATCAAGGGGTTCGCGTCCACCGGCGCGGTCGCGCCCGGCGAGGCGATCGACTTCCACATCACGGTCGACCCGCCGCAGGAGTTCAGCGTCGACATCTACCGGATCGGCCACTACGCCGGGCACGGCGCCGCGAAGATCACCACCAGCCCCCGGCTCTCCGGCATCGTCCAGTCCGCGCCGCTCGCCGCCGACCGTACGGTCTCCTGCCACCACTGGTGGCTGTCCTGGCGCCTGCAGGTGCCCGCCGAGTGGCGGGTCGGGGCGTACGTCGCGGTCCTCACCACCGCGGACGGCTACCGCTCCCACGTGCCCTTCACGGTCCGCGACGACGAGCCCGCCGACCTGCTCCTGCTACTCCCGGACGTCACCTGGCAGGCGTACAACCTCTATCCCGAGGACGGCCGTACCGGGGCCAGCCTCTACCACGCCTGGGACGAGGAGGGCTCCCTGCTCGGCGAGGCCGACGCCGCCACCACGGTCTCCTTCGACCGCCCCTACGCCGGTGCGGGCCTCCCCCTGCACGTGGGCCACGCCTACGACTTCATCCGCTGGGCCGAGCGCTACGGCTACGACCTCGCCTATGCCGACGCCCGCGATCTGCACGCCGGGCGGATCGACCCCACCCGGTACCGGGGCCTGGTCTTCCCCGGCCACGACGAGTACTGGTCGGCGCCGATGCGGCGGGCGGTGGAGGAGGCCCGCGACCGGGGGACCTCGCTGGTCTTCCTGTCGGCCAACACCATGTACTGGCAGGTGGAGTTGTCCCCCTCCGCGTCCGGGGTGCCGGACCGGCTGCTGACCTGCCGCAAGCGCAAGGGCCCCGGAAAGCCGGTGCTGTGGCGGGAGATCGACCGCCCCGAACAGCAGGTGATCGGCATCCAGTACGCGGGCCGGGTGCCCGAGCCGCATCCGCTGATCGTCCGCAACGCCGGGCACTGGCTGTGGGACGCCACCGGCGCCCAGGAGGGCGACGAGATCGCGGGCCTGGTCGCGGGCGAGGCCGACCGGTACTTCCCGCGCACCGCCCTGCCCGAGCACGAGGAGCGCGTGCTGCTCGCGCACTCCCCCTACACCGACGGCGAGGGCGTCCGGCGCCACCAGGAGACCTCCCTGTACCGCGCCCCCTCCGGCGCCTGGGTCTTCGCCTCCGGCACCTTCGCCTGGTCACCCGCGCTGGACCGGCCGGGCCATGTGGACGCCCGCGTCCAGCGCGCCACCGCCAACCTGCTGGACCGTATCTGCAAGCGGGACTGACCCTGCCACGCGCCCGGTCTCCGGCATACGGGAGAATCGAGGCAGTTGGACAGAACCACGGGGAGGAACCGTGTCCGGATTCGTAGAAAAGCCCGAGCCGATCCAGGTTCCGGGTCTGGTGCACCTGCACACCGGCAAGGTGCGCGATCTGTACCGCGACGAGGCGGGCGACCTCGTGATGGTCGCCAGCGACCGCATCTCCGCGTACGACTGGGTGCTGCCCACCGAGATCCCCGACAAGGGCCGGGTGCTGACCCAGTTGTCCCTGTGGTGGTTCGACCAGCTCCGCGACCTGGCCCCCAACCACGTCATCGGCACCGAGCTGCCCGAGGGCGCCCCGGCCGACTGGGCGGGCCGCACCCTGGTCTGCAAGTCGCTGGACATGGTCCCGGTGGAGGCCGTGGCGCGCGGTTACCTGACCGGCTCGGGCCTCGCGGAGTACCGGGAGTCGCGTACGGTCTGCGGGCTCGCGCTGCCCGAGGGGCTGGTGGACGGCTCGGAGCTGCCCGGCCCGATCTTCACCCCGGCCACCAAGGCCGAGGTCGGCGAGCACGACGAGAACGTGAGTTACGAGGAGGTGGCCCGCCAGGTCGGCGCGGAGACCGCCGCCCAGCTCCGCCAGCTCACCCTCGCGGTGTACGGCCGAGCCCGCGACATCGCCCGTGAGCGGGGGATCGTGCTGGCGGACACCAAGTTCGAGTTCGGCTTCGACGACGGCACCCTGGTCCTCGCCGACGAGGTGCTCACCCCCGACTCGTCGCGCTTCTGGCCGGCCGACACCTGGGAGCCCGGGCACGCCCAGCCGTCGTACGACAAGCAGTTCGTGCGGGACTGGCTGACCGGCCCCGAGTCCGGCTGGGACCGGAAGAGCGAGCAGCCCCCGCCCGCGCTGCCCGGGCAGGTGGTGGAGGCCACCCGCGCCAAGTACATCGAGGCGTACGAGCGCCTGACCGGCACTCGCTGGTCCTAGGACACGAAGAAGCCCCCCGGTGAGAACCGGGGGGCTTCTTCATGGAGCGGACGACGAGGCTCGAACTCGCGACCTCAACCTTGGCAAGGTTGCGCTCTACCAACTGAGCTACGTCCGCAGTGCGCCGTGGCGCGGAGCCAACTATACCCAACCCCGGTCGCGTGCGAGACGCGCCGCGGTGTGCCGGTTCTCCGCGCCCAGCTTGGTGACGGCCGATGAGAGGTAGTTCCGCACCGTCCCCGGGGTGAGCGCGGCCCGCTCGGCGATCTCCGCGACCGGCGCCCCGTCGGCCGCCAGTTCCAGCACCTCGGCCTCCCGCGCGGTCAGCGGGGAGTCGCCGGCGGAGATCGCGTCGGCGGCCAACTCGGGGTCGATGTAGCGGTTTCCGGCGTGCACGGTGCGGATGATCTCGGCGAGGCGTCCGGCGCTGAGCGTCTTCGGCACGAACCCCCGCACCCCGGCCGCGAGCGCGCGCTTCAGGTGGCCCGGCCGCCCGTGCCCGGTCACGATCAGCACCTGGCAGCCGGGCAGTTCGGCCCGCAGGGCTGTGGCGACCCTCACACCGTCGGCGCCCGGCATCTGGAGGTCCAACACCGCCACGTCCGGGGTGTGGGCCCGCGCCATCGCCAGCGCCTCGGGTCCGCTCGCCGCCTCCGCGACGACGGCCAGATCGTCCTCCAGGGAGAGCAGGGCGGCCAGCGCGCCCCGGATCAGATGCTCGTCGTCGGCGAGCAGCAGCCGTACCGGCCCGCTCACGCGGTCACCTCACTCATCGGTACCCGCGCCTGGAGCCGGAACCGGTCCTCGCCCGCGGGGCCCGCCGTCAGCGTGCCCCCGACAGCGGCCAGCCGTTCCCGCAGCCCGGCCAGACCGGAACCGCCGCTGCCGCCCGGTCCGCCGGCGCCGTCGTTCTCCACCGTCAGCACGACATGGTCCTTCCCCGTCACCAGTTCCACCGCGCAGTGCCGCGCGTCCCCGTGCCGCAGCACGTTGGTGGCCGCCTCGCGTACCACCCACGCCAGCGCGGACTGCACCGGCACCGGCAGCACCGCGTCCTCGGCACGCAGCGCCCACTCGATCCCGGCGGCACCCAACACACCCTTCGCTCCCGCCAGTTCGGCGGTCAGATCGGCCTCCCGGTAGCCGCGTACGACCTCGCGCACCTCGCGCTGCGACTCCTGGGCGATGCGCTGGACCTCGATCATCTGCTCCACCGCCTCCGGCCGGCCGCGCCGGGCCAACTGGACGGCCAGCTCGCTCTTCAGGGAGATCACCGACAGGTTCCGGCCCAGGACGTCGTGCAGGTCCCGCCCGAACCGCAGCCGTTCCTCCGCGACCGCGAGGCGCGCCTGGACGTCGCGCGCCCGCTCGGCCTCCCACAGCACCGACAGCGTCCACGCGCCGGTGCGTCCGGCACCCAGCGCGAGCACGACGGCGAAGGCGACGGTGAGCCCGACGCCCAGGACCCCGGCACCGTCGTCCGGCCGGGCCAGCCCGAGCGCGGCGACCAGCACCACGGTGAGCGCCCCGGCCCGGCGCAGATAGACCGCGATCGGCACCAGCAGCGCGTAGGGCTGCCCGAACGCCATCAGCACCGCGCCCACGGCGAGGCGGGCCGTCCAGCTCTCGACGCCGTCCACCGCGGTCAGCGCCACGATCAGCGCGAGAGCGGTACACAGGAGCGCCACCGGGGCCCGGAGCGCCCGGCCGGGCAGCGGGGCCCGGCCGAGGTACTGGTCGAGCGCGGGCCGGGTCAGCCGGTCGGCCGCCGCACACTGCGCGGCGCCCACCACGAGGAGCAGCGCGCCGAGCGCCAGCGGCACCGGCCGGTGCCGCACCCCGCCCATCAGGGGCGTCAGCAGCCAGCTCACCGACAGCAGCCACGGCGTCACGTGCCACATGCCGAGGGTGGTCAGCTCGACCCGCTCCGCCTTGCTCCGCACCCGCCAGTGCCGCTCGCGCAGGGCGCGCACCCGGCCCAGGCCACGGCTCCGGGTTCCCGCGCGGCTCGCGGTCTCCTCCTCCAGCACCAGGCTCCCCCTCCGTGTCAGCGGCGCGGTTCCCAGCGGAACCGGCGCCGCGCGGCGAACACTGCCACGGCCGCCCAGGCCAGCGCCGCCGCCGAGGCACCCAGAGCCTCGTACGCGCTCAGGTGGCCGGTCCAGCCGCCGCGGACCAGGCGGACGGCCGGGGAGAGCGGGAGGAACTCGCAGAGGCGGGCGAGCCGGTCGGGCATGGCCTCGGTCGGGAACATGATGCCGGAGCCGAGCATCGAGGCGAACACCACCGGCAGCGCGGTCACCTGGGCACTCTCCGTGCTCCGGGTGAAGGCGGAGGTCAGCGCGGCCAGGGCGGCGCTGGTGACCAGCCCGGCGAGCAGTCCGAGCAGCGCCAGGTGCGGTGCCCTGGGAGGCCCGACGTGCAGCAGGGCCGCGCAGCCCCCGCAGAGCAGGAGCGCCTGGGCCAGCCCGAGGGCCAGGGCGGGCAGCGCTGTGCCGGTGAGGATCTCGGCGTCGGAGAGTTCGCCGGTCCGCAGCCGCTTGAGGACGAGTTCCTCACGGCGGGCCACGTAGGCGTTGACCAGAGAGGTGTACACGGCGAAGAGGAAGGTGAAGCCGACGGCGGCCGGGAGCATCACCGTACCGGCGGTCAGGCCGAGTCTCTCCAGCTCCAGGCTGCCGATGGCCTGCCGTGCGGTGAAGGGCAGGGTGAGCGGCACGACCAGCGCCGTGAACATCACGCCCTTGTTCCGCCCGAGCAGGGTGAGTTCGGCGCGGGCCAGCGCTCTCAGGCGCCGCAGCGATCCGCTCACCGCTCCCGCCGACAGGGTCACCGCGCTCATGCCGCCGCCTCCCGCTCCCCGGCGATCTGGAGGAACGCCTCCTCCAGTGATGCCGACCGCATGTCCAGACCGTGCAGTTCGACCCCGGACCGCTCCGCCCAGGCGAGCACCCCGGTGGCCGTCCGCTGGAGCTCGCGGGTGCTGAGCCGGACGGTGCGGCCGCTGATCTCGTGGGCGCAGACGCCGAGTTCGGCCAGCGGGGGCAGGTCGCCGGCGAAGTACCCCGTGGGCAGCCGGAAGGAGATGCCGGCCGGGCGGTCCGCGGTGACCTCGGCGGGGGTGCCGGAGGCGGCGATGCGGCCCTCGTGCAGGATCGCCAGCCGGTCGGCCAGGTCCTCCGCCTCCTCCAGGTAGTGCGTGGTGAGCAGCACGGTGGTGCCCTCGTCGCGCAGCGAGCGCACCAACTCCCAGGTGTCCCGTCGCCCTTCGGCGTCCAGCCCGGTCGTCGGCTCGTCCAGGAACAGCACTTCGGGGTCGCCGAGCAGCGCGAGCGCCAGATCAAGCCGCCGCCGCTCACCACCGGACAACTGCTTGACGCGTACGCCGCTCCGCCCGGTGAGGCCGACCCGGCCCAGGGCCTCCGCCTCGGGTCGGGCACCGCTGGTGCACCGCGCCCACATGCGCGCGGTCTCGGCGACGGTCAGGTCGGAGGGGAAGCCGCCCTCCTGCAGCATGACGCCGGTGCGCGGCCGTACGGCGGCCCGCTCGGCGTGGGGATCGTGCCCGAGCACCCGCACCCGGCCCCCGGCCGGTGCCGCGAGGCCCTCCAGCAGTTCGACGGTGGAGGTCTTCCCCGCACCGTTGGTGCCGAGCAGGGCGAAGATCTCGGCGCGGGCCACGGAGAAGGTGATGCCGCGTACGGCCTCGAATCCGGAGCCGTAGACCCGCCGCAGGCCGGTGACCTCGATCACAGGGTCGTGTGGGTTGCTGTCCATGACCTCAGCGTCCCGGCGTTCCGGGCGGCCGGGCAGTGCGCGATGTCATCGGCCCGCATGACAAATGTCAGCCTCACGACGGCATGCAAAAGGCCCCGGTCCGAAGACCGGGGCCTTTTCGCTGAGCGGACGACGAGGCTCGAACTCGCGACCTCAACCTTGGCAAGGTTGCGCTCTACCAACTGAGCTACGTCCGCACTGCTCCCGACCGGCTCCCACCGATCGGTGCGAGCACCAGCCTACCTGATCCAAAAGGATGGTCATGACCGGTGCCAGAGCGGGTGACAGGAATCGCACACTGCGCCTCCCCCCTGGAAGGGGGGTGTTCTACTACTGAACTACACCCGCACGCTCCGTGGGTTTCGGCCTCTCGGCCTTGCCCCTCGGCGTGAGCCAGACATTAGCCGATCAGCAGGGGGGTTGCGCAAGTCGGGTCCGTGCGGGGGCAGGTGAACGAGTCTCAGCGCGCCGGGTCCAGGCCCCGGGGGGTGAGGCCCTACGGGCTCAGCGGGCCTCGCTGAACGCCTCGTAGACCTTCTTGGGGATACGGCCGCGGGCGGGCACGTCCATCTTGTTCGCCTGGGCCCAGGCGCGGATGGCCGACGGGTCGGGGGCGACCTCGGTCTGCCGGTACGCCTTGCCGGACCGGGCGCGCTTGCGGCCGGCCTCCACGTAGGGCGCGAGCGCCTTGCGCAGTTTCTTGGCGTTGGTTTCGTTCAGGTCGATCTCGTACGACTTGCCGTCGAGTCCGAAGGCGATCGTTTCCGCCGCTTCCGAGCCGTCGATGTCGTCGAAGAGCGTGACCACGACCTTTTGCGCCACGGATATCGGTCCCTTCGTGCGGCACGTCGGTACCGGTCTTCAGCCGGCAATGACGTGCCGAGTATCGGCTATTGCCAATTCATTTGTACAGTGCGCGCCAATGAAATGGGAAGCCCTACTGAATACCTCCGCGTGTCCGGACTCAATAGGCATCGCCAGTGGCCCGCAGAACTTTCCCAGAAATTTTCGCCGGGGCCGGTCTTCGACACCCGATCGTGACGCCGCTCACGTAGAAACCTCCAACTCTACCCGCGTAGAAATTTTGTACGGGTAGTCTGAAGGAACCTGCTCAGCACCACACACCGGGAGTGCCAGTGGCACGCGTCGTAGTCGACGTCATGCTCAAGCCGGAGATCCTCGACCCCCAGGGCCAGGCGGTCCAGCGTGCGCTGCCGCGCCTGGGTTTCGCGGGGATCTCGGACGTCCGTCAGGGAAAGCGATTCGAGCTGGAAGTGGAGGGGCCGGTCGACGAGGCCGCGCTCGCCCGCATCCATGAGCTGGCGGAATCCTTCCTCGCCAACACCGTGATCGAAGACTTCACCGTGAAGGTGGAGGAAGTGGCGGGGGCCGCCGAGTGACCGCTCGTATTGGTGTCGTCACATTTCCGGGAAGTCTCGACGACCGTGACACCCGGCGCGCGATCACCCTCGCCGGCGCCGAACCCGTGGCCCTCTGGCACAAGGACAAGGACCTGGGGCAGGTCGACGCCGTGGTGCTGCCCGGCGGTTTCTCCTACGGCGACTATCTGCGCGCCGGGGCGATCTCCCGCTTCTCGCCGGTGATGGAGTCCGTCATCGAGCAGGCGAAGGCCGGCCTTCCGGTCCTCGGTATCTGCAACGGCTTCCAGGTCCTCACCGAGGCGCACCTGCTGCCCGGCGGGATGCTCGGCAACGACCACCTCCACTTCATCTGCCGCGACCAGAAGCTGCGGGTGGAGAACGCGGGGACGGCCTGGACCGGCGACTACCGCCAGGGCCAGGAGATCCACATCCCGCTGAAGAACATGGACGGCCGGTACGTCGCCGACGAGTACACGCTCGACAAGCTGGAGGCGGAGGGCCGGGTCGTCTTCCGCTACCTGGACGTCAACCCCAACGGCTCGCTGCGCGACATCGCCGGCATCACCAACGAGGCCGGGAACGTGGTCGGCCTCATGCCGCACCCCGAGCACGCCGTCGAGCCGCTGATCGGAACCGGCCGCACCGATGGCCTCCCGTTCTTCACCTCGATCCTGAAGAAGCTGGTCAACGCATGAGCCGGACGCCTCTGGACACGGTCGACAACGCGGCCGCGACCCCCGACGTCGAGCTGCCCTGGGCCGAACTGGGCCTGAAGAAGGACGAGTACGAGCGCGTGGTCGAGATCCTCGGCCGCCGCCCGACCGGCGCCGAACTCGCCATGTACTCGGTCATGTGGTCCGAGCACTGCTCGTACAAGTCCTCCAAGGTCCACCTGCGCCAGTTCGGCGAGAAGGCGCCCCACTCGGACGCCATGCTCGTCGGCATCGGTGAGAACGCCGGTGTGGTGGACGTCGGCCAGGGTTACGCGGTCACCTTCAAGGTCGAGTCGCACAACCACCCCTCCTACGTCGAGCCCTACCAGGGCGCGGCCACGGGCGTCGGCGGCATCGTCCGCGACATCATCGCGATGGGCGCCCGCCCGGTCGCGGTCGTGGACCCGCTGCGCTTCGGCGCCGCGGACCACCCCGACACCAAGCGCGTGCTGCCCGGCGTGGTCGCCGGCATCGGCGGCTACGGCAACTGCCTGGGTCTGCCCAACATCGGCGGTGAGGTCGTCTTCGACGCCTGCTACCAGGGCAACCCGCTGGTCAACGCCGGTGCCATCGGCGTCATGCGGCACGAGGACATCCACCTGGCCAAGGCGTCCGGCGCCGGCAACAAGGTCATCCTCTACGGCGCCCGCACCGGCGGCGACGGCATCGGCGGCGCGTCGATCCTCGCCTCGGAGACCTTCGACGACGCCAAGCCCTCCAAGCGCCCCGCGGTGCAGGTCGGCGACCCCTTCCAGGAGAAGCTCCTCATCGAGTGCACCCTGGAGGCGTTCCGGGAGAAGCTCGTCGTCGGCATCCAGGACCTCGGTGCGGCGGGCCTGTCCTGCGCGACGAGCGAGCTGGCCTCCAACGGCTCCGGAGGCATGAGCGTCACCCTGGACGACGTACCGCTGCGCGACTCCACGCTCTCGCCCGAGGAGATCCTCATGAGCGAGTCGCAGGAACGCATGTGCGCGGTGGTCGAGCCGGAGAAGGTCGACCGCTTCCTGGAGATCTGCGAGAAGTGGGACGTCATCGCCACCGTCATCGGTGAGGTCACCGACGGCGACCGGCTGGAGATCTTCTGGCACGGGGAGAAGATCGTCGACGTCGACCCGCGCACGGTCGCCCACGACGGCCCGGTCTACGAGCGTCCCTACGCCCGCCCCGACTGGCAGGACGCCCTCCAGGCCGACGACGCGAACAAGCTGCCCCGCCCGGCCACCGCCGGGGAACTGCGCGAGCAGGTCCTGAAGCTGGTCGCGTCGCCCAACCAGGCGTCGAAGAAGTGGATCACCTCGCAGTACGACCACTTCGTGCAGGGCAACACCGTCCTCGCCCAGCCGGAGGACTCCGGCATGATCCGCGTGGACGAGGAGACCGGCCTCGGCGTCGCGATCGCCACCGACGGCAACGGCCGCTACGCCAAGCTCGACCCCTACACCGGGGCGCAGCTCGCGCTGGCCGAGGCGTACCGGAACGTGGCGACGACCGGTGCCAAGCCGCTCGCCGTCTCCGACTGCCTGAACTTCGGCTCGCCCGAGGACCCGGCCGTGATGTGGCAGTTCGCGGAGGCCGTGCGCGGTCTGGCGGACGGCTGCCTCCAGCTCGGCACCCCGGTGACCGGCGGCAACGTCTCGCTGTACAACCAGACCGGTGAGGCCGCCATCCACCCGACCCCGGTGGTCGCGGTCCTCGGCGTCATCGACGACGTGGCCCGGCGCACCCCGGTCGCCTTCCAGGAGGAGGGCCAGCTCCTCTACCTGCTGGGCGACACCTCCGAGGAGTTCGGCGGCTCGGCCTGGTCCCAGGTCGTCCACGACCATCTCGGCGGGCTGCCCCCGAAGGTCGACCTGGAGCGGGAGCGGCTGCTGGCCGAGATCCTGATCTCCGCCTCCCGCGACGGCATGATCGACTCCGCGCACGACCTCTCCGACGGCGGTCTGATCCAGGCCGTGGTCGAGTCGGCGCTGCTCGGGGAGAAGGGCGCGCGGCTGATCGTCCCGGACGGTCTGGACGCGTTCACCTTCCTCCTGTCGGAGTCGGCGGGCCGCGCGCTCGTCGCCGTGCCGCGCTCGGAGGAGCTGCGCTTCACCGACATGTGCGGCGCGCGGGGCCTCCCGGCCACGCGTATCGGTGTCGTCGACGGCGCCGAGTCCGACGCGAACGCGGTGATCGACATCCAGGGCGAGTTCACCCTCTCCCTGGCCGAGCTGCGCGAGGCGCACGAGAACACGATCCCGGCGCTGCTGGCGTGACCACCGCGGACGGCCTCCGCCCCAACCGGGCGGGGGCCGTCCCGGCATAGGGTCGCTCCATGCCTCCGGCCAAGAAGCGTGCCCGCAAGTACGACCCCCTCCGGACCCGTGCCGCCGTGCTCGCGCAGCTCGGCGCGGTGCGGGAGGCCGTGGAGGGGCTCGATCCCGGTGAACTCGCCCTGTCCACGCGGCGGGAGGGGATGACCGTGCGGGACCTGGCCGCGCAGGTCGCCGCGTCCGTCGTCGCCGTGCGGCAGGCGGTGGAGCGGCCGGCCCGGTTCAAGCAGACGCTGCCGCTCGCGGAGTGGCCGCTCGGCAGGGCCGTCGCCTTCACCCCCGTGCCGCTCGATCTCGGCGCCGCCGAGGACGATCTGCGGGCCCTGCTGGCCGACCATCCGGGCAGCCCGCTGGTGGACACCGGTGCCGGGGTGCTGCCGCTCAACGAGTACCTGGTCACCCGGGCCGTCGAGCTGGTCCTCGCCGCCGACGACCTGTCCGGCGCGGTGCCCGGACTCGAGGTTCCGCTGGACCGGCACGCCCTGGCCGCGGCGACCCGGCTGCTCGCCGACGCCCTCGCCGTGAAGGCACCCGGCGGCTCCACCGAGGTGCGGGTGCCGCCGTACGCGGTGGTGCAGTGCGTCGAGGGGCCGAGACACACACGGGGAACGCCGCCCAACGTGGTCGAGACCGGCCCGCTCACCTGGGTCCGCCTCGCCACCGGCCGCCTGGCCTGGGCGGACGCCGTCGCGCGGGCCGAGGTGAGCGCCAGCGGGGAACGCGCCGACCTCTCCGGGCTGCTGCCACTCGGCGGATAGCGGGGAACCCTGGCTGCGCCGCGCGCGTCGCAGGGGTATGGACCGGCACACGCAGCGCATGACACTGACCGTGGCCGCCGCGCTCGTACCGCTCGCGGTGGCCTGTGGGAACGACAGCGCCGACACCGGCAGCGGCTCGGTGGCCCCGGCGCCGAAGCTCGCCGGCACCGCCTGGCGGGTGGACAGCGTCACCGAGGGCGACACCACGCACCGCGCCCCCGCGGCCGCCCGCATCCGCATCGACGACGACGGCCGCGCGACCGGCAACCTCGGCTGCAACACCTTCTCCGCGCCCACCACCATCGACGGGGGCCGGATCGACTTCGGCACCCTGCGCACGACCCGCATGGCCTGCGACGCACCCCGGATGACCTTCGAACGCGCGCTGACCCGCGCCCTCAACTCCGGTGCGCTGACCGCCCGTACCGACGACGGCGCGCTCACCCTCACCACGGGCGGCGGCGAGCGCGTCCAGCTCACGCCGAGCGGGTCCGAATGATGTGCGACAACTCACTCAGGACGGCCCCCAGAGGCTCCGGAAGCGCTCACCTGAGCTGCGGACACCCCCGACCCGGAGCGGGGTCACCTCTCTGACCTGCGCAAACGTAGAATCCGCCAAAGTGATCGCGAGTCCGGGTTCGGCGGGGGCCACATATCCCCAATTCGGCCCAGCGGTCGGCCTCGCCTACACTCGGAAACGTGCCACGTGGTGACGGTCGACTCAATCACGATCTGCTTCCCGGCGAAAAAGGCCCCCAGGACGCTTGCGGCGTCTTCGGTGTCTGGGCGCCGGGTGAAGAGGTCGCAAAGCTCACGTACTTCGGGCTCTACGCCCTCCAGCACCGGGGTCAGGAATCCGCGGGAATCGCGGTCAGCAATGGCTCCCAGATCCTCGTCTTCAAGGACATGGGCCTGGTCTCCCAGGTCTTCGACGAAACCTCGCTCGGTTCGCTCCAGGGTCATATCGCGGTCGGTCACGCCCGCTACTCGACCACCGGAGCCTCCGTGTGGGAGAACGCCCAGCCGACGTTCCGCGCCACCGCGCACGGTTCGATCGCGCTCGGCCACAACGGCAACCTGGTCAACACCGCCCAGCTGGCGGAGATGGTCGCCGACCTGCCCAAGGACACCAACGGCCGCTCCACCCGGGTCGCGGCCACCAACGACACCGACCTGCTGACGGCGCTCCTGGCCGCGCAGGTCGACAAGGACGGCAAGCCGCTGACCATCGAGGAGGCCGCCCACGCGGTGCTCCCCGAGGTCAGGGGCGCCTTCAGCCTCGTCTTCATGGACGAGCACACCCTGTACGCCGCCCGTGACCCGCAGGGCATCCGCCCGCTGGTCCTCGGCCGGCTGGAGCGCGGCTGGGTGGTCGCCTCCGAGTCCGCCGCGCTCGACATCTGCGGCGCGTCCTACGTCCGGGAGATCGAGCCGGGCGAGTTCATCGCCATCGACGAGAACGGCCTGCGCACCTCCCGCTTCGCGGAAGCGAAGCCCAAGGGCTGTGTCTTCGAGTACGTGTACCTGGCCCGCCCGGACACCGACATCGCCGGCCGGAACGTGTATCTGTCCCGCGTCGAGATGGGCCGCCGCCTGGCCAAGGAGGCGCCCGCCGAGGCCGACCTGGTCATAGCGACGCCGGAGTCCGGCACCCCGGCCGCGATCGGGTACGCCGAGGCGTCCGGCATCCCCTTCGGCAACGGCCTGGTGAAGAACGCCTACGTCGGCCGGACCTTCATCCAGCCCTCGCAGACGATCCGCCAGCTCGGCATCCGGCTGAAGCTGAACCCGCTCAAGGAAGTCATCAAGGGCAAGCGCCTGGTCGTCGTGGACGACTCCATCGTGCGCGGCAACACCCAGCGGGCCCTGGTCCGCATGCTGCGCGAGGCGGGCGCCGCCGAGGTCCACATCCGGATCTCCTCGCCCCCGGTGAAGTGGCCCTGCTTCTTCGGCATCGACTTCGCCACCCGCGCCGAGCTGATCGCCAACGGCATGACGATCGAGGAGATCGGCACCAGCCTGGGCGCCGACTCGCTCGCCTACATCTCCATCGACGGCATGATCGAGGCGACCACCATCGCCAAGCCGGACCTGTGCCGCGCCTGTTTCGACGGTGAGTACCCGATGGACCTGCCCGACCCCGAGCTGCTCGGCAAGCAGCTGCTGGAGACCGAGCTGGCGGCCGGGCCCGCCACCACTGCCGCGGCCGACGCCATCCGGCGTCCCTGAGCTGCGCCGTCCGAGCCGTACGACAGGAAAGTTCTCTCAAGCATGTCCTCTGAGACCACGGGCGCCAGCTACGCGAGCGCGGGCGTCGACATCGAGGCGGGCGACCGCGCCGTCGAGCTGATGAAGGAGTGGGTGAGGAAGACCCGCCGCCCCGAGGTCCTCGGCGGCATCGGCGGCTTCGCCGGCCTCTTCGACGCCTCCGCCCTCAAGCGCTACGAGCGCCCGCTGCTGGCCTCCGCCACGGACGGGGTCGGCACCAAGGTCGACATCGCCCGCCGTCTCGGCGTCTACGACACCATCGGACACGACCTGGTCGCCATGGTCATGGACGACATCGTGGTGTGCGGCGCCGAGCCGCTGTTCATGACCGACTACATCTGTGTCGGCAAGGTCCACCCCGAGCGGGTCGCCGCGATCGTGAAGGGCATCGCGGAGGGCTGTGTCCTCGCCGGGTGCGCCCTGGTGGGCGGCGAGACCGCCGAGCACCCCGGTCTGCTCGGCCCGGACGACTTCGACGTGGCCGGCGCCGGCACCGGCGTGGTGGAGGCCGACCGGCTGCTGGGCCCCGACCGCATCCGCTCCGGTGACGTGGTGATCGCCATGGCGTCCTCCGGGCTTCACTCCAACGGGTACTCCCTGGTCCGCCACGTCCTGCTGGAGCGGGCCGGGCTGGCGCTGGAGAGCGAGATCGCGGAGCTGGGCCGGACGCTCGGCGAGGAGCTGCTGGAGCCCACGAAGATCTACTCCCTGGACTGCCTGGCGCTGACCCGCACCACCGAGGTGCACGCCTTCTCGCACATCACCGGCGGCGGCCTCGCGGCCAACCTGGCCCGCGTGATCCCGGACGGGCTGTACGCCACCGTGGACCGCTCCACGTGGACGCCGGGCCCGGTCTTCGACCTGGTCGGCCGCAGCGGCGACGTGGCCCGGCTGGAGCTGGAGAAGACGCTGAACATGGGCGTCGGCATGATGGCCGTCGTCCCCGCGGAGTCCGCCGAGGCGGCGCTGACCACGCTGGCCGACCGGGGTGTCGAGGCGTGGGTGGCCGGCACGATCGCGGAGCGCGGCGAGCAGGAGAGCGCCGCCGGTCTCGTCGGCGACTACGCGGTCTAGCGCGGCCGCCGGCCGGTCTCCGGACAGCACAGAAGCCGGTCGGTGGCAGTGCCACCGACCGGTCTTCCGCTGTTCATGCTCAGTGCAAGGTCAAGCGCCGCGACGGTGCTGTGAGGGACCGTCGTCCTCGTCCTCGTCGTCGTCCTCATAGAGGTCGGCGTAACGGGAGTAGAGGTCTTCCTCATCGTCCTCATCGTCTTCGAACGGCTCGCTGTTCGGCGGCTGGTTCGAAGTCGATGCGCCCAGTTCACTGGCCAGACGCGACAGATCAGTCCCACCGCTGTTGTACTTCAGCTGGCGGGCGACCTTCGTCTGCTTGGCCTTGGCCCGGCCGCGCCCCATGGCTCGACCCCCTCGGTGACGGGGCTCAACGGCCCCAGAGTCTGACACGCGTTCATGATCCGAAACGGACTCCCCGCAGAGAGGCCGGTCCGTAGGGCTTCCACGGTACCTGAGCCCGCGCCCATACGGTACGTCGCCCGCAGCACGCGCGTGTGCACAGGACCCACGAGGAGCCCTGTCCTCGCTGGTCAATGGCGATTTTAACCACTTATCGGGGTACGACCCGCCGACGGAAGTGACAGTTCTCTCCAAGTTGCCCCCGGCGGGTACCGCCGGGGGCCTCGGGCGCCCACCCGCAGGCGGGCGGGACAAGATCGCCGGGTTCGCGTTCCCCCGGCGTGTCGGTCAGCGCGAGGCGCGCGCGTCGGCCATCCGCTGCTCGGCGATCCGGTCGGCCGCCGCGGCGGGCGGGACCCCGTCCGACTTCGCACGTGCGAAGATCGACAGCGTGGTGTCGAAGATCTTCGCCGCCTTCGCCCGGCACCGCTCGAAGTCGAAGCCGTGCAGCTCGTCGGCGACCTGGATGACCCCGCCGGCGTTCACCACGTAGTCCGGCGCGTAGAGGATGCCCCGGTCCTCAAGGTCCTTCTCCACGCCGGGGTGGGCGAGCTGGTTGTTGGCGGCGCCGCACACCACGGAGGCGGTGAGCGCCGGCACCGTGTGGTCGTCCAGCGCCCCGCCGAGCGCGCAGGGGGCGTAGATGTCGAGCCCCTCCAGCCGGATCAGCGTCTCGGTGTCCGCGACCCGGCGCACGGCGGGGTGGGCCTCGACGATCCGGTCCACGGCCTCGCCGCGGACGTCGGTCACCACGACCCGGGCGCCCTCCGCGAGCAGATGCCCGACCAGATGCCGGCCGACCTTGCCGACGCCCGCGATGCCGACCAGCCGGTCCCGCAGCGAGGGGTCGCCCCACAGGTGCTGGGCGGAGGCGCGCATGCCCTGGTAGACGCCGAAGGCGGTGAGCACCGAGGAGTCGCCGGCGCCGCCCTGCTCGGGGGAGCGGCCGGTGGTCCAGCGGCACTCGCGGGCCACCACGTCCATGTCGGCGACATAGGTGCCGACGTCGCACGCGGTGACGTAGCGGCCGCCGAGCGAGGCGACCATGCGGCCGTAGGCGAGCAGCAGCTCCTCCGTGCGGTCCCGCGCGGGGTCGCCGATGATCACGGCCTTGCCGCCGCCGTGGTCGAGCCCGGCCATGGCGTTCTTGTACGACATCCCGCGCGCGAGCTGGAGCGCGTCGGCCACGGCCGCCGCCTCGTTCGGGTACGGGTGGAAGCGGGTGCCGCCGAGCGCGGGGCCCAGGGCGGTGGAGTGGATGGCGATGACGGCCTTCAGGCCGGTGGCGCGGTCCTGGCAGAGCACGACCTGCTCATGGCCGCCCTGGTCCGAGTGGAACAGGGTGTGCAGGACATCTGCGGTGACGCCGGTTACCTCGGTCACTGTGGTGACTCCTGTGGAAGAAGCGGCGGGCGGGGCCGGAGCCCCTGGGGGTTCCCCCACACTTTTGGTGGCGGGGGAGGCGGCGGGGTGCTGCCACGCGGCGGTTGGGCCGCACGGCTGAGGGTAGAGCCTGTGCCGGGCCCGCGACCGGCCTCCGCGAAGGATCACCCGCAGGTGCGACGCCCCGGCCGGGGCGTGGCACGATTTGCAGTGGTTTCGAGGTGACCCCGACGGGGAGGGAACAGGCGTGGCCAAGGTGTCCTCGGTGGTCGTCCCCTATGCCGCCTACCTGCGCGTCTACGAGCCGCTGGCCGCCTTCCCGGAGCCGGAGCGCGATCACTGGGCCCGCTACGCCCGCCGCGCGGACCGCCCCACCTACCAGGACGAGCTGCGCCGCTCGCTGGCCGACCTGCTGCCCACCCCGCCCGTCGCGGTGCCGGTGCACGAGAGCGCCGACGCGTTCGTGCTGGAGCGGGACGGCGTGGTCTGCGTCTGTCCCTGGCGCACCCGGCTGCGCGGCTGGCAGGCGCTGGCGGGCATGGGCGAGGAGCTGCCCACCCCGGTGCTGGACGCGGTCCTGCCGCCCCTGGTGCGCGACCAGGCGGCCCAGGACTACGAGCGCTGGCTGGAGCGCCATCCCGAGGCGCGCCCCTGGATCCGCGGGGCGACCTGGCAGATCCCGCTGAACTGGTTCGTGCTGGTCGCCGACGAGGAGCGCCGCTTCGAGCCGCGCAGCGGCGAGACCCCGGCCCTGCTGCGCTACCGCACGCCGATGGTGCAGGCCCGGCGCCGGGTGGCGCGGGCGCTGCGCACGCTCCAGGACACGGTGCGGGAGAGCCCGCTGATCGACGGCGTGCTGGACGTCGGCCGCTGGCTGGAGGAGTTCCACCCGCGTTCGGTGGTGGAGCTGGACTACGGCGGCCTGGTGCACGTGGTGCCGGGCGGGACGCTGGAGGAGGACCACTCGGCGGCCGACGTGGCCGCCGGGATCGACGCGCTGCGCCGGGGCGACGAGAGTGCCGCGACTCACGCCTACACCCGTCTCGCGACCCGCTGGCGGTCGATCCGGGACCTGCGCTCGGCGAACTGAGCCCCTCCGGGGTGACGCACGTCACGGTCGAAATAGGCTCGAACAGCGTACGGTCTACGGAACTTGGACCGTTTGACGGGGCGTTGGCCTCGAACCGGGCTTTTGCCTCATTGGGTGATGGACGGCACTTACACGGCCCTTGCGTCTCTTGCCGCTCCTCGTGCCAAAATAGGACAAGGAGTCCGGGGAGGACTCTGTCTGTCCATCTGTGCTCCACTATGGGCGGATTCTCCGCATTGCTAGCTTTGGGGGGTCCTGTGACTCCCGAGCGCCATGTGACTGATCGTCACGTCGGCGTGACTGTCCGCTATGGCATGGTCCATCGGCTTCCGTCGTGGATGAACACCTGGGAGGGCAATTCCATCGGTTTGGCCGACGCGGCTGGACAGATGGTGTAGTTGTAGTGCCGAGGACAAGCCGTTCGTCCTATAACCGACTCGACTCGCGTCCGCCATTTCGGGCAACGCGGGTCAAGGTGCAGAATTTAGAGGAAAGAACCGAGAAGGTTCGGTTCTCCCGAGGAGGCCGCTCATGACCGCTCGCACCCCTGATGCCGAGCCGCTGCTGACCCCGGCTGAGGTCGCCACCATGTTCCGTGTCGACCCCAAGACGGTCACGCGGTGGGCGAAGGCCGGCAAGCTCACGTCGATCCGCACGCTCGGCGGGCATCGTCGCTACCGCGAGGCGGAGGTCCGTGCCCTGCTCGCGGGCATCCCGCAGCAGCGCAGCGAGGCATAACAACTGAAAAACCGGGCAAAACGACCGGCCCCCCAACCGGCCGAAGCGCCCGAACCCTAGCTCCACAACGACGCGGGCCTGCCCCAACAGGCCCCATGCCCACGCCGGACGAACTCCGAATGGCACGGGCACCGAGTGCGTCATAGGTCGCGCTGGACTCCGCCGGGTCCAGCGCGATCTTTTTTGTGCGCTCACGGGCGCCCGCCGGCCCGCCGTGTGAGCGGCCGTGAGCGGCCTTGTCGGAGTCTGGGGAGGGCTGTGGGAACTCCCCCGCACCTGCTCCGGGAGCCCGGCGGGCCGCCCTCGGGGAGAGTGCAATTGCACATATTAAATTGACCTGTTGTAGGGCAGCGGTAAAAACCTGCGTTTCAAAAACTCATGCCGTGACACCCGTCACATGCCGAGCGGCTTGTTGTCCCGTGCACGGGTGCGCTATTGGCGCTCTCCCGTCTCACCGCCCCCTGCGGGAACGGGTGTTGGGGCAGCGGCCCCTGCGGCGCCGGCCGGGCGACGCGCCTGCCAGGCACGCTCTCAGGGGCGCCCGCGTCTGGCGCCGGGTCCGGGGCCGCCCTGCGCCGCCCGCGTGGGCCGCACGGGGCGTGTGGGGGCTCCGGGAACGGCGGAAGGGCCCCCGGAAATCCGGGGGCCCTTCTCTTTGCTGCGGTCCTGACGGGATTTGAACCCGCGGCCTCCACCTTGACAGGGTGGCGAGCACTCCAAACTGCTCCACAGGACCATCTGGTGCGGCGCTTCACTTCTGCGTTGCGCTCCGAGAAGGACTGTACAGGAGTCCGGGTGCCCGGGTCGAACTCACCCGGTGCGACCGCGTGATTACGGTGCGGCGGCGTCGATCGCCTTCACGATCCGCTTGTCGGAGACGGGGTACGCGGTGCCCAGCGCGTGGGCGAAATAGCTGACCCGCAGCTCCTCCAGCATCCAGCGGATGTCCAGCACCTGCCTGGGCACCGGCCGGCCCGGGGGGAGCTGCTCCAGCAGCCAGGCGTACTCGTCCCGCATCTCGTGGACCTTCTGCATCCGGGTGGTGTCCCGCTGGACGTTGCCCGGCATCTGCTGCAGGCGCCGGTCGGCGGCCACCAGGTAGCGCATCAGGTGGGGCAGTCGCGCGATCCCCGCCCAGGTCACGAAGCCGGGCTTCACCAGCGCGTCCAACTGCTGCCGTACGTCGGTGAGGTTGGCCAGCAGGACGGGGCTGGAGACGGCCTTCAGGCGCCGTTCGCACGCCTGCCAGGCGGCCAGCACCTGCTGCACCTGGCCCACCGCACGCACGGTGGTGTCCACGATGTCGGCCCGCACCTTGTCGTAGAGCTTCCGGTACGACTCCTCGTCCCACACCGGACCGCCGAAGTCCGCGATCAGCTTGTCGGCCGCCGCCATCGCGCAGTCGTCGAACAGCGCCTGCACCGAGCCGTGCGGGTTGGCGGAGAGGGCGAGCTTCTGCGCGTTGGTCAGCTTGTCGGAGGCGAACTTCGCCGGGTTCACGGGGATGTTGCGCAGGATCAGCCGGCGCACGCCCTTCCACATCGCCTCGGCCTGCTCCTCCTCGGTGTCGAAGAGGCGGACCGAGACGGTGTCGCCGTCGTCCACCAGCGCCGGGTACGCCTTCACCGGCTGCCCGGCCCGGCGGGTCTCGAAGACCCGGCTCAGGGTGCCGATCGACCAGTCGGTCAGGCCCGAGCGCTCCAGCGAGGGCCCGCCCTGCCGGGACGCGGTGGCGGCGGCCGCCTGCGAGATCGCCTTGCGGGCCTTTGGACGGAGCTGGAGCTTGAGCGCCTCCAGGTCCTTGTCCTCGGCCAGCTTGCGGCGCCGCTCGTCCACGATCCGGAAGGTGACCTTCAGATGGTCCGGCACCCTCGACCAGTCGAAGTCCTCGGCGTCGAAGGGCACGCCGACCATGCGCTTCAGCTCGCGTGCCATGGCCGTCGTCAGCGGCTCCTGGAGGGGGACCGCCCGCTCCAGGAACTTCTTGGCGTAGTTCGGCGCCGGGACGTAGTTGCGGCGGATCGGCTTGGGCAGCGAGCGGATCAGCTCGGTGACCAGGTCCTCGCGCAGGCCGGGGATCTGCCAGTCGAAGCCCTCGTCGGTGACCTGGTTGAGCACCTGGAGCGGGATATGCACGGTCACGCCGTCGGCGTCCGCGCCCGGCTCGAACTGGTAGGTCACCCGGAACTTCAGCTCGCCCTGGCGCCAACTGTCGGGATAGTCGGCCTTGGTGACCGCCTCCGCCGACTCCCGGATGAGCATCTCCCGCTCGAAGTCCAGGTAGTCGGGCTGCTCCTGCCGCTTCCGCTTCCACCACGAGTCGAAGTGGGCGCCGGAGACGACGTGTTCGGGCACCCGCTGGTCGTAGAAGTCGAACAGCGTCTCGTCGTCCACGACGATGTCCCGGCGCCGCGCCCGGTGCTCCAGCTCCTCGACCTCGCTGAGCAGCCTGCGGTTGTCGGCGAAGAACTTGTGGTGGGTGCGCCAGTCGCCCTCGACCAGGGCGTTGCGGATGAACAGCTCGCGGGAGATCTCCGGGTCGATCCGCCCGTAGTTCACCTTGCGCTGGGCGACGATCGGCACGCCGTACAGCGTCACCTTCTCGTACGCCATCACGGCCGCCTGGTCCTTCTCCCAGTGCGGCTCGCTGTACGTGCGCTTCAGCAGGTGGCCGGCGAGCGGCTCGACCCACTCGGGTTCGATCTTCGCGTTGACGCGGGCCCAGAGCCGGGAGGTCTCCACCAGCTCGGCCGACATCAGGAACTTCGGCTGCTTCTTGAACAGCGAGGAGCCGGGGAACACCGCGAACTTGGCGTTGCGGGCGCCCAGGTACTCGTTCTTGTTGCCGTCCTTCACGTCCTTCATCCCGACGTGGGAGAGCAGGCCCGCGAGGAGGGAGACATGGACGCGGTCGGCGGGGGCGTCCTCCTCGTTGAGATGGATGTCCATCTGCTTGGCGACCGTGCGGAGCTGGAGGTAGATGTCCTGCCACTCGCGCACCCGCAGGAAGTTCAGGTACTCCTGCTTGCACATCCGGCGGAACGAGGAGGAGCCGCGCTCCTTCTGCTGCTCGCGCAGGTACCGCCACAGGTTGAGGTAGGCCAGGAAGTCGCTGGTCTCGTCGCGGAAGCGAGCGTGCTGCTGGTCGGCCTGGGTCTGCTTGTCGGCCGGGCGCTCCCGCGGGTCCTGGATGGACAGGGCCGCGGCGATGACCATGACCTCGCGGACACAGCCGTTCTTCGCGGCCTCCAGCACCATCCGGGCCAGGCGCGGGTCGACCGGCAGCTGGGCGAGCTTGCGGCCGGTGTCGGTGAGCCGCTTGCGCGGGTCCTTCTCCGCCGGGTCGAGTGCGTGCAGCTCCTGGAGCAGCTGGACGCCGTCGCGGATGTTGCGGTGGTCCGGCGGGTCGATGAAGGGGAACTTCTCGATGTCGCCGAGGCCGGCCGCGGTCATCTGGAGGATGACGGAGGCGAGGTTGGTGCGCAGGATCTCGGCGTCGGTGAACTCCGGCCGGGCGAGGAAGTCGTCCTCGGAGTACAGCCGGACGCAGATGCCGTCGGAGGTACGGCCGCAGCGGCCCTTGCGCTGGTTGGCGCTGGCCTGCGAGACCGGCTCGATGGGCAGCCGCTGGACCTTGGTGCGGTGGCTGTAGCGGCTGATCCGGGCGAAGCCGGGGTCGATCACGTACTTGATGCCGGGCACGGTCAGCGAGGTCTCGGCGACGTTGGTCGCCAGCACGATCCGGCGCCCGGTGTGCTGCTGGAAGACCCGGTGCTGCTCGGCGTGCGAGAGCCGCGCGTACAGCGGGAGCACCTCGGTCGAGCGGTACTTCTTCTTCTCCAGCGCGTCCGCGGTGTCCCGGATCTCCCGCTCGCCGGAGAGGAAGACGAGGATGTCGCCGGGACCCTCGGCCATCAGTTCCTCGACGGCGTCGGTGATCGCGGTGATCTGGTCCCGGTCGGCGTCGGAGGAGTCCTCCTCCAGCAGCGGCCGGTAGCGCACCTCCACCGGGTACGTCCGTCCGCTGACCTCGATGATCGGGGCGTCCCCGAAGTGCCGGGAGAACCGCTCCGGGTCGATGGTCGCCGAGGTGATGACGACCTTCAGGTCCGGCCGCTTCGGCAGCAGCTGCGCGAGGTAGCCCAGCAGGAAGTCGATGTTGAGGGACCGCTCGTGGGCCTCGTCGATGATGATCGTGTCGTAGGCGCGCAGCTCGCGGTCGTTCTGGATCTCCGCCAGCAGGATGCCGTCGGTCATCAGCTTGATGAAGGTGGCGTCCGGGTTCACCTGGTCGGTGAAGCGGACCTTCCAGCCGACGGTCTCGCCGAGCGGGGTGTGCAGCTCGTCGGCGACGCGCTCGGCGACGGTACGGGCGGCGATCCGGCGGGGCTGGGTGTGCCCGATCATCCCGCGCAGGCCCCGGCCCAGCTCCACGCAGATCTTGGGGATCTGCGTGGTCTTCCCGGAGCCGGTCTCACCGGCCACGATGACGACCTGGTGATCGCGGATGGCGGCCGCGATCTCGTCCTTCTTCTGGCTGACCGGAAGCTGCTGGGGATAGCTGACCGAGGGCACACGGGAGCGCCGTTCGGCCATCCGGGAGGCGGCCTTGTCGACCTCCCCCTCCAGCTCGGCCAGCACGGCGGCACGCGCCTCCGGCTTACGGATCTTGCGTGCGCCTTCGAGCCTGCGCCCGAGCCGGTGCGCGTCACGCAGCGACAGCTCGGTCAGACGGGAGGCGAGAGACCCCAAGGCGGGGGCGGGATGCGTAGACATACGCGATCCAGGATCTCACCTCGGGGAAATTCCGCGCGAACGAATTGACGCGGGGGCCGCCGCGCAGGGGCCGCCGGGTCAGCAGGAGTTCAGGCCGAGCCGGAAGCCGGACTTGTAGCCGTTCTTGAATCCCTGCTGGTAGTCGCGGTGCGGGTCCTTCAGGGAGAGGCCCTTGCCGTCGCGGTGGCCGCCGTCGTGGTGGCAGTGCCGGCCGTCACGGAACCCGGACTTGAAGCCGTCCCGGAACCCGCGCTGGTAGTCCCCCTGAGATGTGGGCGCCTTGGCCGCCGTACTGGCGTGAGACTGAGCGGGCGCCGCCGAGGCCGCCTGCTCGAAGCCGATCGGAGCGAGGACGACACCGGCGGCCATGAAGACCGAACACAGGGCAGCCGTCCGTTTTCTGTTCGTGGCGGGCATGGAACGCCCCCTTGGAAGATTTCCCCACGAATGGATGCTTTTCACTGTAGTCCCGCACTACTCACCTGCAACCGCGCTCGCCGGGGTCGGGAAACGCAAGAACCCCCTCCAGACACTGGAGGGGGTTCGGCCCGGATCGGGCGGTTGTGGCTGGGGCCGGGGTCGAACCGGCGACCTATCGCTTTTCAGGCGATCGCTCGTACCAACTGAGCTACCCAGCCACGAGGTTTCACGTGAAACCTCAGCGGTCCTGACGGGATTTGAACCCGCGGCCTCCACCTTGACAGGGTGGCGAGCACTCCAAACTGCTCCACAGGACCAGGCGCTGTACGACAGTGTCGCACAAGGTTGCGGGCCTTCCCAACGCGTTTCCCACCGGGGTGAGGTGCGCATCTGCTGGGCTGACGTCGCTGGAGAAGCGTATCAGAGCAGGGGCGGTGCTCCGTACCTCGCTTTTCGGCACCGGGCGGGGCCCGGACGTGGGGAAACATGAAAGCCCGCCCTGGATCAGGGCGGGCTTTCATGACAAGTCCGCTGTGGTGCCCCCAACGGGATTCGAACCCGTGCTACCGCCTTGAAAGGGCGGCGTCCTAGGCCGCTAGACGATGAGGGCTATCGGCCCGCCTGGGCGCCGCATCGCGGCGCGTCGGGGACGTGTGCAGCATAGGGGATCGTGAGCGGTATGGGCAAAACCCTTCGCCGCCGTCCGGGCGCCGGGCCGGGGATTCAGCGCTGCACCAGATGCCGGCTGACCTCGGCCGTGGTCCGCCCGAGCCCGCCCAGCCTGATCGCGTCCCATGCCTGGAGCCGGCGGGTGTCCCGGTCCAGATAGAGCACCGACGCCTCGATCGGTGCCGGGTACCGGCCCTCCACCGCGCGCAGTCCGCTGCCGCCGGTCGAGCCCTCGCGGCGCAGCCGGGTGCCCAGCGGGAGGACCTTGGTGCCCTGGGTGTGCAGGTGCCCGCAGAGCACGAGCGGCACCGTGCCGTCGGTCTCGGCGGCGGCCACCGGTTCGTGCGCCACCGCGATGTCCACCGGCGTGCCCATGGCCTTCTGGTCCCGCAGCGCCGAGGCGAGCCGGGCGCCCGCGAGCCGTTCCGCCGCGTCACCGCCGGTCGCCCGGGAGCGGTCGGGGGTGAACTGGGGGTCGCCGGTGCCCGCGAAGCGCACCCCGGCGATCGTCTCGGCAGCGCCCTCGTCCAGCACGTGCGCGTTCTCGATGCCCTCCAGGTGGCGCTGGGTGGCCCGCGAGTCGTGGTTGCCCCGGACCCACACGTACGGCACGCCCAGGTCCTTCACCGGGTCGAGGAAGCCGTTCTCCGCCGAGGTGCCGTGGTCCATGGTGTCGCCGGAGTCGACGATCACGTCCACCTTGTACTGGTCCACCAGCGAGCCGATGATCTTCCACGCGGCCGGGTTGAGGTGGATGTCGGAGACGTGCAGGACCCGGATGGTGGTGGGGTCGGGCTGGTAGGCGGGGAGCGTGGAGGCGACGTCGTACAGCTTGGTCACGTTGGTCACCAGGCGGGCCAGCTCCTGCTGGTAGACGTCGAAGTCGGTGACGATGCTGCGGGCGTTGCCCACCACGGACGGCGCCGAGGAGAGCAGACCGGAGAACCTGGGCTCCAGTACCGACTTCGGATTCCAGGTGGCCCACGCCGACACCCCGGAGGCCGCGAGCAGCGCCAGGGCGAGACCGCCGGCCGCCAGCGCGGGGCGCGGGCGGCGGTAGACGGCGAGACCGAGCGCGGTCGCGCCGGTGACGACGGCCACGCCCGAGCGCACCGCGAGGTCGAGCGTGCCGCGCTCGACGTCCCGGGCCACCTCGTCCTGGAGCCCGGACAGCCGCTCGGGGTGGTCGACCAGCGCCTGCGCGCGGCCCGGGTCGAGCTGGTCCACGTCGACGTCCAGCCGGACCGGCGCGACATGGCTGTCCAGGGTCAGCGCGCCGAGCGGGGAGATGTTGACCTTGGTGCCGCCGCTGAGCGAGGGCCGCAGGGCCATGGTGGTGTCCATCGGGCCGACCGGGGTCCGCACGTTGCCGACGATCAGCAGGCCGAGCCAGGCCCCGACGAGCACGACACCCGTCAGGCCGAACGCCCTCAGCCACCGGCCGCCGCCCGTCCGGCGCGGCAGCCGCCATCGCTTCCGGTCGCGGGGCGGGTCCGGTGCGGAAGCGAGGAGGACTGTGGGCATTGGTGCCGTATGCCCGTCGGGACGTCCGGACATGCGGGGTGATCAGCCCCAGCCCAGCTCGTGCAGCCTGGCGTCCTCGATGCCGAAGTGGTGGGCGACCTCGTGGACGACGGTGACGGCCACCTCGTGGACGACGTCCTCGGGGGTCCCGCAGTACCGCAGCGTGGGGCCCATGTAGATGCTGATGCGGTCCGGGAGGACTCCGGCGTACCACTCGCCGCGCTCGGTGAGCGGGGTGCCCTCGTAGAGGCCGAGCAGTTCGGGGTCGTCGGCGGAGGGTTCGTCCTCCACGAAGACGGCCACGTTGTCCATGACCCGCGTCAGTTCCGGCGGGATCCGGTCCAGGGCCTCGCTCACCAGTTCTTCGAACCTGTCGCGCGTCATCTCCAGCACACGGCCATTGTCGGCCAAGCGCGCCCGGCGCGGGGCGTGTACGCGCGGTCCGCCGCGCTTCGGCCGGCCGGGACGGTGGCGTGTCCTTGCGCGGGCGGCGGGAGTTGGGCAGGGCGTTGTCGATTCCCCGCTGCCGGAGGTGGCCGTCGTGCGCCGCTTGTACGTACCCGTCCGTCTGGTCGTCGCGGTGCTGGCCGTGGCCGCCGCCTCCGGCTGTGTGCACGTCGGTGACGACGCGGGCCCCCGCCGGACCCCGCACTCCGCCGGCCAGCGGGAGGGCGCGGACTCCGGGGGCGGGCCGGTGTCCGGGGGCGGCGGGGCCGAGGCGGACGGCGAGGACGAGGGCGACGGCAAGCACGGGCACGGCGGCAAGAAGCGGAAGCACGGGGAGTCGGCCTCGGCCTCGGCGGACGAGCGGGAGCCCGGCAAGAAGGTTTCGGCGGAGCCGTCCGGGCCCGGTCAGACGGTCCGGCCCGGTGAGCCGGTGCCGACGGGGGAGCCGACGCCGCCCCCGGTGACCTCCGCGCCGCCCGAGCCGCCCGCGTCGACCCCGCCGCCGCCGGACACCGAGCCGCCGTCGGCCGAACCCTCGTCCTCGGCCCACGAGGACCCCGCCCCGCAGCTCGGCGGACGGGTTCCGGTGTGAGTCCCTGGCGGGGGCCGGACCGGGGCTGACAAGCCAGTTTGCCTTGGGGGGTAGGGGGTGCGTATGGTGGTAGATCGTTTGATCCCATTTGCCCGGCGCCATCGCAGAGCGCGCCGTGTGGCGCGTACTCTCCTTTGCCGTGACGGACCGCATTGAGGCGGTTGTGTTGTGCGAATCACGGAGTTGACGGGCGCGTGCCGAGAGACTCCGGAAGGTTTCGCATTCGCATGTCCGTTTCCAGTACTGACCAGTTCGTCGCGCCCGAGAACGGGGACGCCCCCGTCGACGGGACGGACGAGGTCACCGCTGTCGTCGAGGCCGACGACACCACCGACACCACCCCCGAGATGACCTTCGCCGACCTCGGTCTCCCCGAGGGCATCGTGCGCAAGCTCGCCCAGAACGGTGTCACCACCCCCTTCCCGATCCAGGCCGCGACCATCCCGGACGCCCTGGTCGGCAAGGACATCCTCGGCCGTGGCCGCACCGGCTCCGGCAAGACCCTCTCCTTCGGTCTGCCCACCCTGGCCACGCTGGCCGGCGGCCGCACCGAGAAGAAGCGCCCGCGCGCCGTCATCCTGACGCCGACCCGCGAGCTGGCGATGCAGGTCGCCGACGCCCTCCAGCCCTACGGCGACGTACTCGGCCTGAAGATGAAGGTCGTCTGCGGCGGCACCTCGATGGGCAACCAGATCTACGCCCTCGAGCGCGGCGTCGACATCCTCGTCGCCACCCCGGGCCGCCTGCGCGACATCATCAACCGCGGCGCCTGCTCGCTGGAGGACGTCCAGATCGCGGTCCTCGACGAGGCCGACCAGATGTCCGACCTGGGCTTCCTGCCCGAGGTCACCGAGCTGCTCGACCAGGTCCCGGCCGGCGGCCAGCGCATGCTGTTCTCCGCGACCATGGAGAACGAGATCTCCACGCTGGTCAAGCGCTACCTGAACAACCCGGTCACGCACGAGGTCGACAGCGCCCAGGGCAACGTCACGACCATGTCGCACCACATCCTCATCGTGAAGCCCAAGGACAAGGCGCCGGTCACCGCCGCGATCGCCTCCCGCAAGGGCCGCACGATCATCTTCGTGCGCACCCAGCTCGGTGCCGACCGCATCGCCGAGCAGCTCCGCGAGTCGGGCGTGAAGGCCGACGCGCTGCACGGCGGCATGACCCAGGGCGCCCGTACCCGGACGCTGGCCGACTTCAAGGACGGCTACGTCAACGCGCTCGTCGCCACCGACGTCGCCGCGCGCGGCATCCACGTCGACGGCATCGACCTGGTCCTCAACGTCGACCCGGCGGGCGACCACAAGGACTACCTGCACCGCTCCGGCCGTACCGCCCGCGCGGGCCGCTCCGGCACGGTCGTCTCGCTGTCCCTGCCGCACCAGCGCCGCCAGATCTTCCGGCTGATGGAGGACGCGGGCGTCGACGCCGCGCGCCACATCATCCAGGGGGCCGGCGCCTTCGAGCCCGAGGTCGCCGAGATCACCGGCGCCCGGTCCATGACCGAGGTGCAGGCCGAGTCCGCGGGCAACGCCGCGCAGCAGGCCGAGCGCGAGGTCGCCGGCCTGGTCAAGGAGCTGGAGCGCGCCCAGCGCCGCGCCGGCGAGCTGCGCGAGGAGGCCGACCGCCTGGTGGCGCGGGTCGCCCGCGAGCGCGGTGAGGACCCGGAGGCCGCCGTGGCCGAGGCGCAGGCGACCGCCGAGCAGGCCGTGGCCGAGGCGACCGTCGAGGCGGAGCGTCCGGCCGCCCGCGAGCCCGAGCGCGACGAGCGCCCGGCGGGCCGCCGTTCCTTCGACCGCGACCGCGGCGAGCGTCGTGACGACCGTGGTGGCCGTGGCTTCGAGCGTCGTGACGACCGTGGCGGCCGTTCCTTCGAGCGCCGTGACGACCGTGGCGGCTTCCGCCGCGACGACCGCGGTGGCGAGCGCCGTCCGTTCAACCAGGACCGTGGCGACCGGGGTTTCGAGCGTCGTGACGACCGTGGTGGCCGTGGCTTCGAGCGTCGTGACGACCGCGGTGGCCGTTCCTTCGAGCGCCGTGACGACCGTGGCGGCGAGCGCCGTGACGAGCGCCGTCCGTTCAACCAGGACCGTGGCGGCGACCGGGGTTTCGAGCGTCGTGACGACCGCGGTGGCCGCCCCTTCGAGCGCCGTGACGACCGTGGCGGCTTCCGCCGCGACGACCGTGGTGGTCACCGGGGCAGCGACCGTCCGTTCAACCGTGAGCGCCGCGACGACCGCCCGGGCTTCCGCTCCGGCGGCCACGAGCGCCCCTACGGCCGCCGTGACGAGCACCGCGGCACCGGCACCGGCGGCTCGTCCTCCTTCGGCCGACGTGACGACAAGCCCCGCTGGAAGCGCAACGGCTGACACTCGATGAGCTGACGAAGGGCCCGTACGGATCTCCGTACGGGCCCTTCGGGTTTCCCGGCGATTTTCGGCCGCCGAGTGACGCATGTCACGTCGGTGCTCAGGGAATTGCTGGGGTCATGACAGACGACACGCAAGCGAGAGCCGAGTCGGCCCTGTCCGACGAGGAGCGGCTCGCCCAGCTCGGCTACACCCAGGTCCTGGCCCGCCGGATGTCGGCGTTCTCCAACTACGCCGTCTCCTTCACGATCATCTCGGTGCTGTCCGGGTGCCTCACGCTGTATCTGTTCGGCATGGTGACCGGCGGGCCCGCCGTGATCACCTGGGGCTGGGTCGCCGTCGGCCTGATGACGCTGTTCGTCGGCCTGTCGATGGCCGAGATCTGCTCCGCCTACCCGACGTCGGCCGGGCTGTACTTCTGGGCGCACCGGCTCGCGCCCCCGCGCTCGGCGGCGGCCTGGGCGTGGTTCACCGGCTGGTTCAACGTGCTCGGCCAGGTGGCGGTGACGGCGGGCATCGACTTCGGCGCGGCCTCCTTCCTCGGGGCCTGGCTGAACCTCCAGTTCGGCTTCCGGGTGTCGCCCGGCCGTACGGTCCTGCTCTTCGCGGCGATCCTGCTGCTGCACGGGCTGCTGAACACCTTCGGGGTGCGGATCGTCGCGCTGCTGAACAGCGTGAGCGTGTGGTGGCACGTGGGCGGTGTCGCCGTCATCGTCGGCGCGCTGGCCCTCGTGCCCGACCACCACCGGTCGGCGTCCTTCGTCTTCACCCACTTCGTCAACGAGACTGGCTGGGGCAGCGGGTTCTACGTGGTGCTGCTCGGCCTCCTCATGGCGCAGTACACCTTCACCGGTTACGACGCCTCCGCCCACATGACCGAGGAGACCCACGACGCGGCGACCGCCGGCCCGAAGGGCATCGTCCGCTCCATCTGGACCTCCTGGGTCGCGGGCTTCGTCCTGCTGCTGGGCTTCACCTTCGCCATCCAGTCGTACGACGGCGCGCTGAACTCCCCGACCGGCGCGCCTCCGGCGCAGATCCTCCTGGACGCGCTCGGCGCCACGACCGGCAAGCTGCTCCTGCTCGTGGTGATCGGCGCCCAGCTCTTCTGCGGGATGGCCTCGGTGACGGCCAACAGCCGCATGATCTACGCCTTCTCGCGGGACGGCGCGCTTCCCTTCTCCCGCGTCTGGCACACGGTCAGCCCGCGCACCCGGACCCCGGTCGCGGCGGTCTGGCTGGCCGCCCTGGGCGCGCTCGTCCTCGGCCTGCCGTACCTCATCAACACCACGGCGTACGCGGCCGTGACGTCCATCGCGGTGATCGGGCTCTACATCGCCTACGTCATCCCGACGCTGCTGCGTGTCCGCAAGGGCGCGGACTTCCAGCGGGGGCCGTGGCACCTGGGCCGCTGGTCGCTCCCCGTCGGCGTGGTCTCGGTCGCCTGGGTCGTCCTGATCACGGTGCTCTTCATGCTGCCCCAGGTCTCGCCGGTCACCTGGGAGACCTTCAACTACGCCCCCATCGCCGTCCTCGTCGTCCTCGGCTTCGCGGCCACCTGGTGGCTCGCCTCGGCCCGCCACTGGTTCCTCCGCGACTGACCGACGCGGCCGTGTCCCCGATACCCGATCGGAGACACGGCCACCGCCAGCTATGCTCGGACAGGCAACATCGCCCCGGGCCCTTAGCTCAATTGGCAGAGCAGTGGACTTTTAATCCATTGGTTGTGGGTTCGAGTCCCACAGGGCCTACGCGAACGCCCCCGGCTCGACGCTCCGTTGAGCCGGGGGCGTGTCCGTTTCGCCCGGTACCGGGTCGCGGCCGCCCGTCCGGCGCCCTCCTCGAAACCCTGTGCTCCCGGTGCGTCAATAGCTGTTCCGGCGAACTGAGTTTTCAATGGGACGCGCCGACAGGTTATTTACCGCAATGGCTGAGGTGGCGTTATTCACCCGACGTGGGCCGCTGAGGCGTGCTACCGTCGATCTCGGTTGCAGTTGTGGTTCCCGAAGTTGTATTTCCGGTCTTTTCCGGGCGGGGTAATCATCGCGGCGACACGCGGTTCGTACAGTGCGTACCGCGATGCACTGCCCCGAAGGAGAATTGACATGGCTACTGGCACCGTGAAGTGGTTCAACGCGGAAAAGGGCTTCGGCTTCATCGAGCAGGACGGCGGCGGCGCCGACGTCTTCGCCCACTACTCCAACATCGCCGCTCAGGGCTTCCGTGAGCTGCTCGAAGGCCAGAAGGTGTCCTTCGACATCGCGCAGGGCCAGAAGGGCCCGACGGCCGAGAACATCGTCGTCGCCTGACGCTCACGCGCACTTCGTAGCCGGGGCCCGCATCCTTCGGGGTGCGGGTCCCGGCTACTCGCATTTTCCGCAGCGTTCTTCTGCTGCGCTCCACCGGCTCATTCTTGCAATTACCCGTGCGGCTCAATACCGCGGGAATTCCTTGAGATGTGCCGAATCAAGGAAGGTTCCGCATGAACCGCACACGTACGAACGACCGCTTCGCCCGCAGCCGTCACGGCAATTCCGGCCGCCGGGCTCCCGCGGTCCAGGGGGAGTTCGCGCTTCCCCGGACGACGACTCCCGCGCTTCCCGCGGTGGAGGGTTTCGCCGATCTCGACATGCCGGGGGAGCTGCTGGCCGCGCTCGGCGCGCAGGGGGTGAGCGTGCCGTTCCCGATCCAGGCCGCGACCCTGCCGAACTCCCTCGCGGGCCGGGACGTGCTGGGTAGGGGCCGCACCGGTTCCGGCAAGACGCTCGCCTTCGGGCTCGCGCTGCTGGCCCGTACGGCCGGGCGGCGTGCCGAGGCCCGGCAGCCGCTGGCGCTGGTGCTGGTACCGACGCGTGAGCTGGCGCAGCAGGTCACCGACGCGCTGGCGCCGTATGCCCGCTCGGTGAGGCTGCGGCTGGCCACGGTGGTGGGCGGTATGTCGATCGGGCGGCAGGCGAGTGCGCTGCGCGGGGGTGCCGAGGTGGTCGTCGCCACGCCGGGGCGTCTGAAGGACCTCATCGACCGGGGTGAGTGCCGGCTGGACCAGGTTTCGGTGACCGTTCTGGACGAGGCCGACCAGATGGCCGACATGGGGTTCATGCCGCAGGTCACGGCCCTGCTCGACCAGGTGCGTCCGGAGGGCCAGCGCATGCTGTTCTCCGCGACCCTGGACCGCAACGTCGACCTGCTGGTGCGCCGTTACCTCAGCGACCCCGTGGTGCACTCGGTCGACCCCTCGGCCGGCGCGGTCACGACGATGGAGCACCACGTGCTGCACGTCCACGGCGCCGACAAGCACGCCGCCACCACCCAGATCGCCGCCCGCGACGGCCGCGTGATCATGTTCCTCGACACCAAGCACGCCGTCGACCGTCTCACCGAGCACCTGCTGAACAGCGGGGTACGGGCCGCGGCCCTGCACGGCGGGAAGTCGCAGCCGCAGCGCACCCGGACCCTGGCGCAGTTCAAGACGGGTCATGTCAACGTGCTGGTGGCGACCAATGTCGCGGCACGCGGCATCCACGTCGACAACCTCGACCTCGTCGTCAACGTCGATCCGCCCACCGACCACAAGGACTACCTGCACCGCGGCGGCCGCACCGCCCGTGCGGGCGAGTCCGGCAGCGTCGTCACCCTGGTCACCCCGAGCCAGCGCCGCGACATGAACCGCCTCATGGCTGCGGCCGGCATCGTCCCGCAGACCACCCCGGTCCGCGTCGGCGAGCAGGCGCTGAGCCGCATCACCGGTGCTCAGGCCCCTTCCGGCGTCCCGGTCGTCATCACCGCGCCGGTCGCCGACCGCCCCAAGAGGCGCAGGGCCCCCGCACGCGGCCGGCGCCACCAGGCCCCGGCGGCCCGCCGCGCACCCGGACGGCAGTCGACCGACGGTACGGCGGCATAGGACCCTGGTGCCGCACCACGTCACCGAGGTCCGCCCCGTCTTCCCTTCTCCCTGTGAGGCATCATGCGCTGTGTCATCGCACGCTTTCCGTTCGAACTGACCAAGAACGGCGTGCTGGAATCGATGAAGGGCGTCAAGCCCGAGCCGGTCACCGCCGAGTCGGTGATCATCGGCCGCCGCCACTACCCCGCCAAGCAGGTGGGCGAGGTCGTCACCCGGCAGGACCGCCGCGATTTCAGCGCCGGTGAGGTGCTGCGGGCCATGGCCCGGCTCGGCTTCACCTGCCGTACGGCCCCCGAGGACGTCCCCGCGCCTGTCGAGACCCCGCTGGAGCGGGCGTCCGCGATGCTCGGCACCTCCCCCTCCCTGACCGGCTGACCGGCGGGACGGACGCGCGCCCGGCGGAGCGGTTCAGAGCGGTACGGAACAGCTTCACAGCGGTACAGCAGAACAGCAGAGAGCACTGAAGGGCCCGACCGGCACGCGCCGGTCGGGCCCTTCACGCGTTCCGTGCCGCTCCCGGCGCGGGGCGGGTCAGTGGGTCAGTTGTCGGAGTAGCTGAAGTCACCCATCGTCCAGGCGGTGACGTCCTCGATCGCGACGCGGTACATCCCGCCCGTCATCGGGATGCCCACGGTGCCCTGGAGGATGCGGGCGACATGGAAGTGAAGGTGCGTGGGGGCCCCGTCCCGTTCGGCGGGGGCATCGAAGACGGCGCAGAACTCGCCCAGATGGGTGGAATCCCGCAGCACCTCCGACACCCTGCGCCGCCACATGGCTTCGGGAGCCAGTCGACCGGTGATGACAGCACCACTGGTGACCACGGTGAGGGACATCTGGTTGCTCTGCCCGGACTCCACGAGGGCGGCGATGTCAACGATCAGCTCGTCAGGCTTCGGCATGACGTCGGATTCTATGCGCCGGGCCCGGCGCGGTGGCGGGGGCCGTCGCAGAGGTCGCCGAACGCGGATACCTCTCAGTCCGACACGCGAAAATCTATCGCCGTCGGAGTAGACATTCGCGGGGCACGTGGCTACGGTTTTCCTCGTAGCCGAGATCGATCAAGGCCCGGCAGACACGAACTGCCGGGCAGCAGTACACGTAGGGCAAGTGATCGGTTCCGAGGGAAAGAACGGAGGAGTCGAGCGCCATCAGGATCGCCCGGACCGGCAGGACCTGGCTCCGGGTTACCGCAGGACATCGATAGGCAGGTGGTCTCCGGTCACGCATCCGCGATCCCCGCACCCCCGGCGTATCGGGCGGCCGTGCGGACACAGAAGGCCGACGCGGTATTAGGGTCGGCAGATGGTTGCAGTTCCTTCGGGGCCTTGGTGCCGTACGGCACCAAGGCCCCTCCACGCGTTCCACAGAGAGGTGAGATGACAGCAGACGAGTCGCTGGGCCGTCTCGACGACGACGATTACCCCGCCTACACGATGGGCCGGGCCGCCGAACTGATCGGCACCACGCCCGGTTTCCTCCGTGCCCTCGGCGAAGCACGACTGATCACCCCCCTGCGCTCCGGGGGCGGACACCGCCGCTACTCCCGCTACCAGCTGCGGATCGCGGCGCGCGCGCGTGAACTCGTGGACCAGGGCACGCCGATCGAGGCCGCGTGCCGGATCATCATCCTCGAGGACCAGCTCGAGGAAGCCCAGCGGATCAACGCCGAGTACCGCCGGGCCGGCGCGTCGCTCGGCCCGTCTGCCGACGCCTGAAGTGAGCGAGCCCGCCCTTCGGCGGGCCCTCAGGCGCGGGTCACTTCAGGTACACGATCCCGTCCGTAGTGACGGCCGGGCGGCCGGCCGTACCGCGGACCACGATCTTCAGGGTGTGCTTCGCGCTCGTCGGCCAGGTCTTCGCCCACAGGGCGTCGCGGTAGGCCGTGGCCGAGGACTTCAGGTCGGCGGTGGTGAGCCGGGTGCCGTCCACGTAGATGTCCGCCTGGCCGGAGGTCGACGCGCGGGAGACCACCCACGCGACCGAGCGCCCTGTGAAGGTCCAGGTCAGCGAGGCGTTCTTGGTGCTGCTGCCGAGGGACTTGCCGCCCAGGTAGGCGGTGGAGGACTTGGTGGTCCAGGTGCCGGACCTGGTCGCCGAGGTCTCCTGGAGGATCACCGGGGTGCCCGGCACGGAGGCGCTCGCGGAGTTGCCGAGGGTGTCGTAAGCCCGAAGCGTCCAGGTCGTGGCCACACCGGACTTCGCGGTCTGGGCCGCGCTGGTGACCGTCGGGCCGTAGGTCCTGGCGAGCGGGGCGGTGAGGCGGGTCTCCTTCAGGGAGACGTTGTCCGCGGCCTTCCAGCCGAGGGTGAGCGGGACGGCGGTGGTGCCGACCGTGCCGGTCCGCAGCGAGAGGTTCGGCTTGGTGGTGAAGGCGGGGGCCGTGGTGTCGGCGACGACCGTCCGCGTCCCGCTGGTGGCCGTACGGCCCGACTGGTGGACCGCCTCGACCTGCACCTTGTGCGTCCCCGCCGGCAGCGTCAGCTTGGCGGAGGTGGCCGAACCGGCGGCCGTCGCCGCCGTCCTGCCGTCCACCAGGACCTTGAACGACGAGATCAGTGAGGCCGGTGTCGTCGTGGACCAGCTCACCGTGAGCGGGCCGTTGGTGTACGGGGTCGTCCCGACGGTCCCCGTACCGGTGACCGTACCGAGGGTGAGGCCCGTCACGGGGCCCGCGGCGAGCGTGCGGACGGTGCCGAGCGCGGCGTAGAAGGCGTCACCGGGGCACAGCGTGTTGTAGCCGTCCCGGTGGCCGTGGATCGCGGGGAGCGTCATCTCCTCGCCCGGCTCCCAGGTCCGCCCCGCGAGGTTCTGCCCGCTGAGCGCGGTGGTGAGGGTGACCGTCGCGTCCGGCTGCACCCCGTACTGGCCCAGCTTCCACGCGGCGAGACGCGCCACCGAGGCCATCGCGGCCATCGGCGGCGGCGCGTCGACGTACGTGCCGAGGACCGCGATGCCGGTCGTCTGCGAGTTGAAGCCGTACGCGTGCGCGCCCACGACCGGCAGGTCGGCCCCGCCCTTGCGGCCCTCGTAGATCGTCCCGCACTTGTCGACGACGAAGTTGTAACCGAGGTCCTTCCAGCCGAGCCCCGTCACGTCGTACGTGTAGACCGCGTTGATGATCGACGGCGCCTCGGCACAGGTGTAGTCGTTGGTCGAGGCGGTGTGGTGGACCACCACCGCCTTGATCCTGCCGTCGATGTACGTCGGCGCCTCGGGGCTGAGGGATTCGTCGGCCTGCCACCCCGAGCGCGGGGTGATCGGCGGCCGGGGAACCGTGGAGCGCGGCGCGGCCGGGACGGACAGGGAGGGCGAGGGCGTGGCGGAGTCCGGGGGCGACGCCGAGCCGGTGGGTCCGGTGCTCCCGGTGCTTTCGGATGCCGAGGGGGGCTCGGCCGGGGGCTCCGTCGTGGATTCACCGGCCGACGGTTCGGCGGTCGTCTCCTCCGGCGGGGCGGGGTCCGTGGTGGTGGCGTCGGTCGGCTCGGACGTCGGAGTGGGGGTGTCGGTGGCGACCGGCTCCTCGGTGCCGTCCGGTCCGTCCACGGCATAGGCCGCGGGCTCGGCGTCACCGCCGGCGCTCTTCCCGCCTGCCGTGATCATGTCGAGCCGCAGCCCGGCGGGCAGCTTCGCGGTGGTCCTGCCGTCGATCCGCGCCTCGACGCCGTCCGACAGCCCGACCCAGGCGGGCTCGGTGCCGCCGCGTGCGGCGTGCTGCTCGCCCGCGCCCCGGTCGCTGTCCAGGGGCAGCCAGTCCGACCACTTCCCGGACCCGACGGCCCGCGACCGCACCTCGACCTTGCCGGCCAGCCTGGCGGACGGCTTCTCCCAGCTCACCCCGAGCATGCTGAACGGCTCGGCGTCCCGCCGCGCCAGCGTCGCGCCGGTCCCGTCCCCGCGGACGTCCAGCGCGGCCGACCGTACCCGGTCCCGTACGGGGGCGGCGGTCTTCCCGTCGTGCCCGGAGTCGCCGCTCACCCCCTGGACGATCAACGTCCCGCACACGGCCGCCGCGACGACCGCGCCCGTCCCCCACCAACGTGCTCTCATACCGGTTCTGGCGCCTTTCCCTGCGGTGACCGGTCGCCCTGAGCCTTCACGACTCCCCCCTCCCGAGGGGGAATTGGTGAAGAAGATGACCAAGGGGGCACCGTAAGTGATGCGGTCATGCCATCCGTTGGCTTATACAGGTTTTTCCGTGGTCCATACCGGATCATGGGTTTCAGCGCCGCGGCGCACGCGCGAGGCGGCCGGGCGGTACGGCGTCGCAGAGCCCGGCCAGAGCGGTGCCGTGGCCATGAGCGGCCGGCGGGGACGAGCAGCGGTACCCATCCCCGCCTGGGCAGGGCGCACCCCGACACGGAGTACAAAGGAGTGCCCGCCCGTAGTACCCAGCGTCCGCAGATCCGAAAGTCCGGAGAGCACGTCGATGCCCTACCCCCATGTCCTGCTGTCCGCCGCCGTCTCGCTCGACGGGTACCTGGACGACACCGGCCCCGAGCGGCTGCTGCTCTCCAGCCCCGCCGACTTCGACCGGGTGGACGAGGTGCGGGCCTCGGTGGACGCGATCCTCGTCGGCGCCGGGACCATCCGCGCCGACAACCCCCGGCTCCTGGTCAACTCGCCCGAGCGGCGCGCCGCGCGGGTGGCCGAGGGGCGGGCGGAGTACCCGCTGAAGGTGACCGTCTCCGGGTCCGGCGATCTCGACCCGGCCGCCAACTTCTGGCACACCGGCGGCGAGAAGCTCCTCTACACCACCGACGCGGGGGCGAAGCGGGCCACGGCCCTCCTCGGGGACACCGCCGACGTGGTCCCGCTCGGCGCCGGCCTCGACTGGCGGGCGCTGCTCACGCACCTGCACGACGTGCGCGGGGTGCGCCGGCTGATGGTGGAGGGCGGCGGCACCGTGCACACCCAGCTCCTCCGGCAGGGCCTCGCCGACGAACTCCAGCTCGTCCTCGCCCCGCTCTTCGTCGGTGACCCGGCCGCCCCCCGCCTCTTCGGCCCCGGCGCCTACCAGGGCGGCCGGCTGCGGCTGACCGACACCCGCCGCATCGAGGACGTGGTCCTCATGCGGTACGAGCCCACCGCCCCCGGCACCGGCCCGCTGGAGACCGCCGCCGACCGGCACTGGCTGCGTACCGCCTGTGAGCTGGCCGCGCTCTGCCCGCCCTCGGACACGGCCTTCAGCGTGGGCGCGGTGATCGTCGCGGCGGACGGCACCGAGCTGGCGCGCGGCCACTCCCGCGAGGGCGGCGACCCGGTGGTCCACGCCGAGGAGGCCGCGCTCGCCAAGCTGGACCGGGACGACCCGCGCCTGCCCGGCGCCACCGTCTACAGCAGCCTGGAGCCCTGCGCCCACCGAGCCTCCCGGCCCGTCCCGTGCGCCGGGCTCATCCTCGAAGCGGGGGTGCGCCGCGTGGTCACCGCCTGGCGCGAGCCGGACACCTTCGTCGCCGCGGCCGACGGCGCGGGCGTGCTGGCGGCCGGGGGCGTGGAGGTGGTCACGGTGCCCGGGTACGCCGCTCTCGCGCAGCGACCGAACGCTCACCTTCCGCACTGAGGCCCACGTCACGGCGGCGTGTGTGCGCCGGACCCCGCGGATGACGTATGCTTGAGACACAACGACGCGGGGTGGAGCAGCTCGGTAGCTCGCTGGGCTCATAACCCAGAGGTCGCAGGTTCAAATCCTGTCCCCGCTACTGAAGACTCAGGGCCGGAATCCAGTAAATGGATTCCGGCCCTGAGTGTTTTCCGGGGCTGCTGGTGTTTTTGAGTCACCAGCAAAACTCCTGTGACTCCTGAAGCGCAGTCAACTCGCCCTGTTCGTGGCGTTCCTGACCGTTTCACCCCCCGCCAGAACGTCAAACGATCAAGCTGAACGGGCTTGGAATCCAGTGTGCGTGTCTATTAACGTTCGATAACGCAGCGCGGTCGTTACCGCCGTCAGCAGAGACGGCGCCGTGCGCACACGCCGAATCCCGCGAGGGAACCGGGGACCCACCACTTTGGGGTGAATCGCGCCCGATCCGCTGTGCACCGCCCTCGGAGCACGCCGGGTTTACGCGCGTAGGAGACCTTCCTGCTCCGAACCCGTCAGCTAACCCGGTAGGCGGAGGAGGGAAAGGAGTGCGCCCGCGTGGCGTCCAACCGGCCTGCCCCACAAGCCCCGTTCGCGCCAAACGCGAGTGAGCCCTTTGCCTACGGCGCCCCCCGTGCCGAGGACGGCGCGTGGGAGGAGTGGAACCCCACCGAGGAGTCCCTGCCCGCGGTACGCGGCCGCCACCGGGTGGCCAAGCAGCGCGGCGGCGGACTCGCCCGCAGCTCCACCGTGCTCGGCGTCGGTGTCATCGCGGCCGTCGGCGCGGGTGGCATGGCGAGCGCCAACACCGGCAAGCCGCCCGTGTCCCTCGCGCTGCCCGACCTGCCCTCGGTGGACTCCCTGATCGACGGGCACCACCACACGGAGACGCCCGCCGCCTCCCTCGCCGGCGTCGCCACCGCCACGGCCACCGCCGCCAGTGACGACTCCACCGCCGACGCGGGCGAGGCGCTGCGCAGCCGGATCATGGCCCAGGCCGAGCGGCAGCAGAGCAAGGCCGACAGCCGGGCCACCGCGGCCGCCGTCGCCAAGGCCGACCAGCAGGCCGCCGAGGCCGCCGCCAAGGCCGCGAAGGAAGCCTCCGTGAAGGCCGCCGCGGCAAAGGAGAAGGCGGAGGCCGACGCCGAGAAGAAGGCCGAGGCGGCCCGGCTCGCCGCGCTGGCCAAGCAGTACACGCTGCCGACCTCCTCGTACACGATCACCTCGACCTTCGGGCAGGCCGGCTCGATGTGGTCCTCCGGGTACCACACCGGTCTGGACTTCGCCGCGCCCACCGGCACGCTGATCAAGGCGATCCACAGCGGCACGATCACCGAGGCCGGCTGGGCCGGGGCGTACGGCTACCGCACGATCCTCACCCTGGACGACGGCACCGAGCTGTGGTTCTGCCACCAGTCCTCGATCAGCGTCAGCGCCGGGCAGAAGGTGTCCACCGGCGAGGTCATCGGCCGCGTCGGCGCCACCGGCAACGTCACCGGGCCGCACCTCCACCTGGAGGTCCACCCCGGCGGACAGCCCACCGGAATCGACCCCGGCGCGTGGCTGCGGGGCAAGGGGCTCACTCCCTGAGGACTCCCGCCGGGGCTTGACCGGGTCCTTGCCCCGGAATCGGAATGGACGGGTCCGAGTGATCGTTGAGAAGAGACATGACTGCTTCTCTGCGCAAGCTCGGCTCCTCCTCCCTCGAGGTCTTCCCGCTCGCCCTCGGCGGCAACGTCTTCGGCTGGACCGCCGACCGGGACACGTCCTTCGCCGTCCTCGACGCGTATCGCGCGGCGGGCGGCAACTTCATCGACACCGCGGACTCCTACTCGGCCTGGGTCGAGGGCAACCAGGGCGGCGAGTCCGAGACGATCATCGGTGAGTGGGCGCGGGCCCGCGGGGTCCGCGACGAGGTCGTCATCGCCACGAAGGTCAGTCAGCATCCCGAGTACAAGGGGCTGAAGGCCGCCAACATCAAGGCGGCCGCTGACGCTTCCCTGCGGCGTCTCGGTACCGATCACATCGATCTCTACTACACCCACTTCGATCAGCCCGAGGTGCCCGTCGAGGAGATCATCGGGGCGCTGGACGAGCTGGTGCGGGCGGGGAAGGTGCGGTACATCGGCGCCTCCAACATCAGCGCGGAGCGGCTGAAGGAGTCGCTGGAGTTCTCCGAGCGGGCGGGGCTGGCCCGGTACGTCGCGCTCCAGCCGCACTACAACCTCGTCTCGCGGGACACCTACGAGGGGCCGCTGCAGGACGTGGCCGCCCGTGAGGGGCTTTCGGCCGTGCCGTACTTCGCGCTTGCCTCCGGGTTCCTGACGGGCAAGTACCGGCCCGGGGCGACGGTGGAGAGCGCGCGGGCGAGTTCCGCCGCCAAGTACCTGGACTCCGAGCGGGGGCAGAGGGTGCTGGCCGCGCTGGACGAGGTGGCCTCGGCGCACGGCACCGCCGTGGCCACGGTCGCGCTGGCCTGGCTCGCCGCGCAGCCGACCGTGGCAGCCCCCATCGCCTCCGCCCGTACGGTGGACCAGCTTCCGGCGCTGGTGGAGGTGGCCGAGCTGCGGTTGACGGCGGCGGAGCTGGAGTTGCTGACGGAGGCTTCCGCCTGAGGGTGGCTGCGCCGTCTTACGGGTGCGGGGTGCGCGGTTGGAAGGCTGGTTCGTCGTGGCTGGTCGCGCAGTTCCCCGCGCCCCTTGGGTGGGCACTCGCCCCCGGTACGCCTATGTGCGGTACGGGTTGTAGCCCGCGTACGGCGGTGCCGGGTGGCCGTAGCGCTGCCAGTAGGTGACGGGGGACGGGGGCGGGGCCGTCACCCGGGCCGCGTACTCCAGGGCCGGGCGGGAGGAGGCCCGGTGCTGCCACAGGGTGACCAGGAGTGCGTGCTCTCGTGTGGCGAAGTCGGGGCCGACACGGCCCGCGCGGGCCCGGTGGCGGAGCAGGGCCAGCTCTGTGGCGGTGGTCTCGTAGTGGACCACCGCCCGGGCGGCCGGGCGGCCGCCGAGGAAGCGGCGGGCGTGGTCGCGGGCCAGGCGGCGGGCGCGCAGGGAGCCGAGCGCGAAGGGTTCGGCGGGGGCCAGCCAGCCGGCGTAGACGTAGACGGGGAGTTCCTCGCGGGCCACGCGGAGTTCGCGTTGCCGGGAGCGGATCAGCAGCCAGGCGAGCAGACCGAACGCCGGGGCCATGAAGCCGCCGTAGACGACGAGGAAACCGAACTGGCCGAAGGCGGCCGAGCCGTTCCACAGGGCGTGCATGCCCATGGCGAGCAGGAGGCCGCCCACCGGGAGGAGCCAGCGCAGCCGACGGCCGCGGGGCAGGGCGGCCAGACCGACACCGATGCCGGTGAACACGGTGAACAGAGGATGCGCGAACGGTGACATCACCCCGCGCACGAAGAACGTCGCGGCGGTCACGGAGACGATGCCCGAGGTGCCGATGGACTGGTCGGTGCCGAAGGCGTTGCCCAGGTACAGGATGTTCTCGGTGAACGCGAACCCCGTCGCGGTCACCCCGGCTATCGCCGCGCCCCCGACCGGCCCGGTGAAGTCCCGTCTGCGGAAGACGAACACCAGCAGGACGGCGGCGGCCTTCGCGGACTCCTCCACCACCGGCGCGATCACCGTCGCGCCGAGCGTGTCCGCGCCGGAGGGGTCGGCGGTCGCGGTGGCGATCCAGTGGGTGGCGAAGCTGTTGGCGACGATGGCGATCAGCGCCGCCGCGCACGCCCCCCACGCGAAGGCGAACAGCAGGTTCCGCCAGGGTCCGGGCCGTACCCGGTCCAGCCAGCGGAACGCGGCTATCAGCCAGGGCACGGGCACCACGGCCAGCCCCAGCCCGACGAGGAACCCCTCCGTGCCGGTCTGCCGCCGCACCAGCGCCAGGATCACCAGCCCGGACAGCGCGAGCAGTCCGGCCAGCGCCCCGTGCCGCACCCACTCCCGCCGCCACCAGACAGGCCGGGGACCGTCGGTGCGGGGCGGGTACGGAGAACTGATGGCCACAGCATCGACCCTAACCGTGACCGGGCCGTCAGGCCTCGGGCTTTACGCCCCGCCGGGTTACGGGGTCGTGTGCGGTACGCGGCGGAAGAGCAGGTCGTTCACCACGTGGCCCTTGTCCAGGCCCTGGCCCTCGAAGCGGGTCAGCGGGCGGAACGCGGGACGCGGGGCGTAGCCGCCCTCGGCGCGGGTGTTCTCGAAGCGGGGGTGCGCGTCGAGCACCTCCAGCATCTGCTCGGCGTACGGCTCCCAGTCCGTCGCGCAGTGCACGGTCGCGCCGGGTGCCAGCCGGGTCGCGGCCAGGGTGAGGAACTCGGGCTGGATCAGCCGCCGCTTGTGGTGCCGCTTCTTCGGCCAGGGGTCGGGGAAGTAGACGCGGAGCCCGTCGAGCGAGTCGGGGGTGAGCATCTCCCGCAGCAGGATGATCGCGTCGCCGTTGCCGACCCGGACGTTGGTCAGGCCGCCCTGCTCGGCGAGGTTCAGCAGATTGCCCTGGCCGGGGGTGTGCACGTCGACGGCGAGGATGTTGGTGTCCGGAGCGGCCGCCGCCATCTGCGCGGTGGCCTCGCCCATGCCGAAGCCGATCTCCAGCACGACGGGGTTGGCGTTGCCGAACAGCTCCGCGAGGTCGATGACCCGCTGCCCGTCGATGTCCAGCCCCCACTGCGGCCACAGCCGGGCCAGCGCGTCGGCCTGCCCGGTGGTGACCCGGCTGCGCCGGGGCTGGAAGCTGCGGATGCGCCGCTCGAAGTGCGATCCGGCGGGATCGGGCCGCGGCCCGTCCGGGAACCGGGGCTCGCCCTTGCTCCGCGAGGTCCGCGCGGACGGCCCGGCCTCGGCGGGCCGGATGGCTTCGGGGGTGTTCACGGAGTCAGACACAGTGCCTTTGATTTTAGGCGCTCCGAGGAGGGGGCCCACGGCGTCGGCGGGGGTGGGGTCGGTCACGGCACTCCCGACGGGTAGTCCCCGGTGAACCGGCACACGCCGGGGCCGGACACGACGCCTGACGTACGGCGTTCAGGCCGCCCGGTGCCTCACAGCGCCCGCAGCATCTCCAGCGTCCGGCGGCTCACCTCCCGGCCGATCGGCAGGGACGCCGTGGCCGCGGGGGACGGGGCGTTGAGGACGTGCACCGCGCGGGCGCCCTCGCGGATGAGGAAGTCGTCCACCAGGGTGCCGTCGCGGGTGACCGCCTGGGCGCGGACGCCGGCCGGGGCGCGGACCAGGTCCCGTTCCTCCACGCCGGGCACCAGGCGGCGGACCGCGTCCAGGAAGGCGGGCTTGGAGAGGGAGCGGTGCAGCTCGCCCGCGCCGTACCGCCAGTGTCTGCGGGCCAGGGCCCAGGTGCCGGGCCAGCCCGCGGTGGCGGCCAGCTCGCGCGGGCGGACGACGCCCCAGCCGTATCCCTCGCGGGCGAGCGCCGGGACGGCGTTGGGGCCGACGTGGACTCCGCCGTCGAGGCCCTTGGTCAGGTGGACGCCGAGGAAGGGGAACGCCGGGTCGGGCACCGGGTAGACCAGGCCGCGCACCAGCTCCGGGCGGGCCAGTTCGTAGTACTCGCCCCGGAACGGCACGATCCGCACCCCCGGCTCGTCCCCGGTGAGGCGGGCCAGCTCGTCGCAGTACAGGCCCGCGCAGTTGACCAGGACGCGGGCGCGGACCACCTGGCCGGCCGAGGTCAGCACCGCCACGCCCCGGTCGGGGCGCCGGTCCACCCGGACGACCCGGGAGCCGTACCGGATCTCGGCGCCGGAGGCGCGGGCCAGCTGCCGGGCGACGGCGGTGAAGTCGCAGACGCCGGTCGTGCCGACGTGGATCGCGGCCAGGCCGCGCACCTCGGGCTCGTACTCGGCGATCTGGGTGGCGCCCAGCTCGCGGACCGGGATGCCGTTCTCCCGGCCGCGCTGCACCAGCGCGTGCAGGCGGGGCAGCTCGGCGCGGTCGGTGGCGACGATCAGCTTGCCGGTGACGGAGTGGTCGATGCCGTACTCCGCGCAGAACTTGATCATCTCGGCGGCGCCGCGCACCGCGTACCGCGCCTTGAGCGAGCCCGGCCGGTAGTAGACGCCGCTGTGCACGACCCCGCTGTTGCGGCCGGTCTGGTGGCGGGCCGGGCCGGGTTCCTTCTCCAGCACGGTGACCCGCGTGCCGGGCGCGGCGCGCGTCAGGGCGTACGCCGTCGACAGCCCGACGATGCCGCCACCGACCACCAGCACATCGCAGTCGTACGCGTCCGCCCGCACCTGCACCACCTCCCGGCCTCGATAGTGCACTGCGCCACTGACAACGCCTTCAAACCGCGCCACAGAAGCCGTGTGCGCTCTAGGCGGGAGCCATCAGCAGCGGGCGGGCCCGTTCGCGGAGTTCCACCACCCGGGGTTCGTCGCCGTAGGGCTCCAGGCGGTGCAGGAGGTCCTTGACGTACTCGGTGGTGCGGGCGGAGGAGATGCGGCCGGCCACCTCGACCGCGCGTACGCCCTGCTCGCAGGCCGCGTCCAGGTTGCCCGACTCCAGTTCGGCCACGGCGGAGACCACCAGGCGCAGCCCGTGCGAGCGGACGAACTCCTCGGTCGGCTGGGACAGCGCCTGCTCGGTGAAGCGGCGCACCTGGCGGGGCGCCTTGAGATCGCGGTAGCACTCGGCGGCGTCGGCGGCGAAGCGGTCGTAGCCGTAGAAGCCGAGCCAGGAGGGGTCGCTGTCGCCCTCGCGGGACCGCTCCAGCCAGCCCTCGGACGACTTCAGGGCGGCCCCGGCCGCGTGCGCGTCTCCCGCGCGCGCGTGGGCCCGCGCCTCGACCAGCCGGAAGAAGCTCATCGTGCGCGCGGTGGCCAGCCCCCGGTTCCGCTCCAGGGCGGCCTGCGCGAGGTCGACGCCCTCGTCGCCGAAGCCCCGGTAGGTCGCCTGGAGGGACATGGAGGCGAGCACGTACCCGCCGAGCGGGACGTCGGCCGCCGCGCGGGCCAGCCGGAGCGCCTGGATGTAGTACCGCTGGGCCGCTTCCTGCTGGCCGGTGTCGAAGGCCATCCACCCCGCGAGCCGGGTCAGTTCGGCGCCCGCGCCGAACAGCGCGCGGCCCACCTCGTCGGAGTAGGAGCCGAGCAGCAGCGGGGCCGCCTCCACCCGGAGGCACTCCGGCACCATCGAGGAACGCCAGTCACCGCCGCCGTACTTCGAGTCCCAGCGCCGGGCGTCCTCGGCGGCCTCCCGGAGCTTCTGCACATCGCTGTGGCCGACTTTGATCGGTGCGGCGGCGCCCCCCTCGGGGTGTGCCTCCCGCTCGACCGAGCTGTCGGCGGGGGTTATCAGCCATCGGGAGGCGGGCGTCGCGTAGGCGCTCACGGCGAACGACCCGGCCAGCGACTGCCAGATCCCGCCCGACCCGGCACGGCGTCCGGCCAGGTCCAGGCGGTACAGGTCGGTCGCCGAGCGCACCGCCTGCCCCACGTCGCGCGGGAAGGCGAGGCCCACCTCGGGCGCGGGGTCGGCGTCGGCGAGGCCGATCTCGTGCAGCGGCACCGGCCGGCCGAGCTTCTGCCCGATCGCGGCGGCGATCAGATGCGGCGCCGCACCCTGCGGCACCATCCCCTTCGACACCCAGCGCGCGACCGAGGTCTTGTCGTACCGGAGCGTCAGACCCCGTTGCGCGCCCAGGTCGTTGACCCGGCGGGCGAGGCCCGCGTTGCTGATTCCCGCGAGGGCGAGAACGGTGCCGAGTTTCTCGTTCGGCCCGCGTTGCTCCCTGGACATGCGCCACCCCTCGACACAGACGGCTGCCCCGCTGGCATAACCACGCGGCATTCGTAAACACAGCGTAGTTCGCCGCATCCCAAGCGTTAAGGGGCATTGTTCCGGATGGCGTGATTGCGGTCCGTACGCGAGTACGGCCCTGTACGCACCGTGCACGGACCGTCGCGGCGTGCCCCCGCGCGTGTGGCCGTGCGCCTGTCCGTGCGCTCTGGTCCGGCCATCGGGGGAGCGGTTCCATGGCTCTGCGTGGGTCGGCCCGCTGTACTTGCGTCCAGTGGGCTGGGGGACGCCGTCGCCTACATCCCCGCGGGCGGCGGACCGGTCCGGGAGGCGACGCCCGCCTCCCGGGCCGTGCGCGCCCGCCGGGCCGCCGCGCGCTCCGCAGGGCCTGTACGGAGCGTGCTCACCTCCCGTGTCCTGTCGCCAAATTGGCCGAAAACAGCCGTCGTTCCGCCGCCCGTATTTCCGTTCCCACCACGGCACTTGAGGGCGCGAAGGGCGTTCCGGGGGAGTGAACCAGGGCGCATTCGCATCGCTCTCCCCGCCCCCTTCGCCCGCCAACCTCCGCAGGCGGGACGCGGGTTCATCCTCTCCGCCGCGCCCCGCCGTGTCCCGGCCGCGCGCCGGGCCCCGCCGTGTTTCCTGGTGATTTCCCTCGATCGAAGGCGGCGCCACCACCCTTCCCCGGCGCGTTCTTCATGGCAGCATGGGGTCCGGTTCGTGCGGTGCACTGGTGGTCCACAGCCTGTGGAGGCGTCGATGCGGTGGTTGGTGGGTTGGAGCAGCACCGCCGCGCGCGCTCTCGGCGCCGAGACCGCGGGAGCCACCGGGTACGACGGCGAGACCCTGCGCCCCGTCGGCTCCCACCTGCTGTGGGGCGACCCCGATCCGCTGTGGGCCGTGGGCGACTGGCGCCCCGACGAGGTGCGCGTGGTGCACGCCGACGCCCAGAACCGCATCGCCGTCCTCGGCATCTGCGGCGCCTCCGACGAGGAGCTGCGGCGCGGCCTGTTCACCGCGCGCGGCGGCGCCCTGCGCCACCTCACCGCCTGGCCGGGCAGCTACACCGCCGTCGTCCAGGCCGGCCGGCGCATCACCGTCTGCGGCGACCTCGCGGGCGCCCGCCCGGTCTTCCACGCCCCCTGGGAGGGCGGCACCGCCTACGCCACCGCGGCCCTCCCGCTCGCCGACCTCACCGAGGCCAACCTCGACTTCGGCCACCTCGCCGCCCTCCTCGCCGCCCCCGAGGTACCGGCCGCCCTGCGCGACACCACCCCCTACGAAGGGGTACGCCGCGTCGCGCCGGGCCACGCGCTGGTGCTGCGCGCCGGAGCGCGCGAGATCGCCGGCTACGAGCCGGTCGCCTCCCTCGCCGTCGCCGCGCCCCCCGCGGACCCCGACCGCGCGGTGGACGCCGTACGCGACGCCCTGGTGGAAGCCGTACGGGTCCGGCTCGCCGCACCCCGGCACGTCCCCGGACTCGATCCCGGCCCGGTGCCCGGCATGGGCCCGGCCGAACGGCGGGCGGCCCGCGGCATGCCGGTGCCCGGTATCGGCGCCGACCTCTCCGGCGGCCCCGCCTCCGGCACCCTGGCCCTGCTCGCCGCCGGGCTCCCCGGCAGACCCGGCACCCTCCTCGGACACGGCACCGGCGCGGGCGAGCGCCTCCTCGCCGTCACCTTCAACGACCTGGCCGTCGGCGGTCGCGAGGCCGAGCTCGAGCGCGCCGGAGCCCTCGCCGCCAACCCCCGCCTGCACCACGTGGTGGTCACCGGCGCCGAGGACACCCTCCCCTACGCCGACCTCGACGGCCCCCTCACCGACGAGCCCGGTCCCTCCCTGGTCACCGCGGCCCGGCACCGCGCCCGGCTCGCGGCGGGCAGCGCCGACCACTTCACCGGCCACGGCGCCCGCCAGGTGCTCGACGCCCACCCGGCCCGGCTGGCCGATCTGCTGCTGGACCGTCAGCGGCGCCATCTGGTCCGCCCGGTCGCCGCCCTCACCCGTGCCGACGGCTCGGTCCTGGTCCCCGCCCGCGTGTACGGCGCCGCCCGGCGGCTCTCCCGTACCCCCTACCGCACCGGTCTGGAGGCGCTGGCCGAGCGGCTGATGCGGCGGCGGTTCGACGAGCCCAAGGGGCCGGTCGGTGCCTCGCTCGCCGCGCTGACCTGGGCGAGACCCGGTCCGGCCGCCCGTTGGCTCACCGGGGAAGCACTGGCCGAAGTATCGGTTCTCCTGCAGACCGGGGCCGACCGGGCGGCCGGCGGGCCCGGACAGAGACCCGGCGAGTTCCGCGCCCGCACCGTCCTCGCCCGGCACGCGGCCGATCTCCGCGTCCTCGAACAGGCCGCCGAGGTCCGCTCGCAGCGGCTGCACGCGCCCTTCCTCGACAACCAGGTCGTGCGCGCCTGCCGCGACCTCCCCGAGGCCCTGCGCGTCAAGCCCGGAGCCCGCGCCGCCGTACTGCGCACGGTGCTGGAAGGCGCCGGGGTCACCGACCTGCCGCCCGGCTGGGGCACCCCGTCCCACGCCTCCTCGGCCGCCGCCGCCCGTACGGGCCTGCGGCTGGCCGCCGACTCCCTGGTCGGCCTCTTCGACACCCCGCTGCTCGCGGACGCCGGGCTGGTCGAGGCCCGCGTGGTCCGCAAGGCGCTCCGGGAGGCCGCCGCCGGGGAACCCCTCCCGCTGGACGGGCTCGCCGACCTCGTCTCCCTGGAACTCTGGCTCGGCCGCCTCCTGGCCCGTCGCGGCACCTGCTGGACCGGCACCCCGGCCCGCGCCCGCGCCGTCCCGGCCGGCATCGCCCCCCAGCGAGGCGCTCTGCGGGCGGGAGCCCGGCCCAGCTAGCCGCAGGGCTAACCGCAGCTGAACCGCGACGTGGCCCAGTCCGCCAGAGCCGCCTGGTCGAAGGCCGTGCCCCTGGGCTCCACCACCAGCCGTACCGTCTTCCGCCCGGTCAGGTCGACGTGGACCGGTACCGCCGGGTCGCCGCCGGAGACCGTGCCGGACCGCCAGAGGCGGGCGCCGTCCGCGTACACGGCGAAGGCGACCTTGCCGAGGCCGAGCGTCATGTCGTCCACCCCGACCACCGCGTCATAGGCGCCGCACTCGCGGTTGAGGTCGATGGTCACCGAGGAGTCGCCGCGCACCGTGACACCGGGGGAGTAGCGCTCGCCACCGATCGACATGCCGTACCGCTGCCACACCCAGCTGCTGTCCCCGAGCCGCACCTCGGGCTCTGTGCCGTCGCCGGTGAGGTCGTAGCTGAGTTCGCTCAGCTCGTAGGACCGGGGCGGGGGCGGCGGAGGGGTCGGTGTCGGAGTGGGCGTCGGCGTGGGCTTCGGCCGCGGTTCCGGGGGCGCGGGGGTGGGGGTGGGCGTCGGGGTCGGCCTGGGGGCCGGCTTCGGGGGCGGGGTCGGCCTGGGCGTCGGCTTCGGAGTGGGCTTCGGCGCGGGCCTGTCCGCCACCGGGACCGCGGGTGCGGGGGCTGGGGGAGCGGGCGGCTTCGGCGCGGGCTCCTTCTTCTTCGCGGGCGGAGGCGGCGCGGGCGGCGGGGTCTGCCGCACCACCGGCGCGGACGGCGACGGCTTGGCGATCTCCTTGGCCGGCCGGCTGTCGTTCACCAGCGCCAGGGCCAGGGCGGCGGCCGCCACCGCGACCACACCGGTGGCGATGCCCGCCTTCACCGGCGCGCCGAGCCCTTCCGAGGCCGCGCCCCCGCCCGCCGCCCCGCCGCCGGTGGACCCGGTCGCGGCAGCGGCGGCACCCGCGGCGCCCACCCCCGCGCCACCGGCGATGACACCGAGCGCCTTGGCGTACCCGGCGGCGCCGAACCAGCCGATGACCGCGATCGGGACGACGGCCGGGATGCCCCCGGCCACTTCCTCGATCTGGGCGGCCGCGAGACGGCACTTGGCGCACTCCTCCAGGTGCTTGCGCAACCCGCGCTCGGCCCGGACGCGCAGCTTCCGACGCGCGTAGCCACCGAGCTGGTCGGCGTAGCGCGCGCACTCCTCGTCGTTGACCAGGGTCGCGCTGACGTGCGCCTGGAGATACGCCTGCTTCAGCCCCTCACGGGCCCGACTGGCCAGCACCCGGGTGCCGTTGGCGTCCAGCCCGAACAGCACGGCCACCTCGCTGGGCGACTCGTCCTCCACCTCGGTGTGCCAGAGCACCGCCTGCCAGCGTTCGGGCAGCGAGCGGAACGCCTGCATGGCCAGCGTCTGTTCGGCCTCGTGCATCGCGCGTACGTCGGCCCCGAGATCGGCGCCGAAGGCACCGAGGGGCCCGGTGTCGTCGGCCACCTCGGCCGCCCTGGAAGCCTGCTGGGCGAACACCGCGAAGTCGTCCACCAGTTGCTCGCGCTTGGCGGACTGCGTCCAGTGCGCGGCGACCCGGCGCACCGAGGTCAGCAGATAGGCGCGCACCGCGTACTCGGGACCCGAACCGCCGCGCACCGCCTGGAGCATGCGGGCGAACACCTCGGCGGTGAGGTCGTCGGCGGTGTGCCCGTCCCGGCAGCAGGTACGCGCGTAGCGTCGCACCGCGTCCGCGTGCCGCCGGTACAGCTCCTCGTAGGCCGAGTCGTCCCCGGCGCGCATCCGCTCGATCAGTTCGCCGTCGGCCGGGGGCGCGTCGGGCGGGGGCGGCAGCGCACTGCCCTCGCGCTGGGCCGGGAGGCTCGTCCGCTCGCCACCGCCGGCGGCCCGGCCGCCCTGGCTCGGTACCTGCGGCGAGGTCAGCCCCCCGGCCTCCGCGTCACCACTACCGTCGGCGCGCGCGCCGTCCCACCCGTCAACGCCCATCGCGTAAAGCCCCCGACACCGGCACAGCCCAATCCTTAACGGGCTCAGCGTGCCACAGCCGTATTCAGCGCCGGTCCACTCGTCCGACCCGTCACTCATCCGAGCGGAAGTTTCACCAACCACCCGCAAAGAGTTCCGAACAAGCGTCCCCGGCGCGGGGGTTCAGCGCGCCGTCACGCGGGCCGGGACCGCAGTCCCTCCAGCAGGATGTCCAGCAGCCGCGCGGAGGCGGCCGCCTGCTGCGCCGCGTCCGGCAGCGAGGGCGCCGCCGTGGCGATCACCAGGAGCACGTCCGACACGGACACGTCGGCCCGCAGCTCCCCGGCCGCCCGGGCCCGCTCCACCAGCCGGCCGACCACGTCCAGCAGCGCCGCCGTACCCGGCTCGCCACCGCCGTCCACCAGCCGCAGCTCACCGGCGCCGGCCTGGGACCGCTGCTGCGGGACCCGCGCCTCGTCGGCCACCGGAGCGCCGCCCTCCTCGGCGACCCCCACCCGCAGCACCTGCGGCGGCAGCAGCCGGCCCGCGCCGGACGCCACCGAGGTGCGCAGGAAGCGGGAGAGCGCCGACCACGGCTCGTCCTCCTGGCCCAGCGCGGTCCGCGCCTGCTCGGTCAGCCGCGCGGTCTCCTCCTCGGCGATCCGCCGCACCAGCACGTCCTTGCTGGGGAACCGCCGGTACACGGTGCCCACACCGACCCGCGCCCGCCGCGCCACGTCCTCCATCGGCGCGCCGTAGCCCAGCTCGCCGAACACCTCACGCGCCGCCCTCAGCACGTGCTCCAGATTGCGCTGCGCGTCCACCCGCAGCGGCGCCGCGCGCCCGCCGCCGGTCCGTCCGGCCGACGCGAGGGGCGCCGCTGACCAGTGCGTGTCCTGAACATGCATGTCTTCCCCCGGTAATGACGTCTCCCCCCGGAGACTCCCCGCCACTGATTTTCCGAAGGCGCGGAAAACTGGCGCCGGTCCTGAGCGGGCCCGCACCCGGCGACCCCCTCGACGACCCTCCCGCACCCCGTCGACACAGCAACATAGTTGAGCGGGAGTCAATTCAGAAGGGGTAGGTTCCGCACAGTGCGCCCCTCGATCGGAGTACGAGCCATTTATGTCCGGATTTCGCACTCCCGCACATCCAGCCGCCGGTCACGCACATGGCCAAGGCTGTGGACAAACAACGGCGCCGGGTGCGTCATGGGATGGTGAAGGAACGCGCGCGCATTCTGGTCGCCGGCGGTGGCCACGTCGGCATGTACACCGCCCTGCGTCTCCAGCGGAAACTGAAACGGCAGCTCAGACGCGGTGACGTCGAGATCACCGTGGTCAGCCCCGACCCCTACATGACGTACCAGCCGTTCCTCCCCGAGGCGGCCGCCGGCTCGATCTCCCCGCGCCATGTCGTCGTCCCCCTGCGCCGGGTGCTGCCCGAGTGCCGCGTGGTCATCGGCGAGGTCACCGCCGTCGACCACGCCGCACGCACCGCCGCCGTCACCACCCTCGCCACCGAGGGGCACGGCCGCGCCGCCGAGCTCTTCGGCTACGACGAACTCGTCCTCGCCCCCGGCTCCGTCTCCCGCGCCCTGCCCGTCCCCGGCCTCGCCGAGCACGCCATCGGCTTCAAGACCGTCGAGGAGGCCATCGGGCTGCGCAACCACGTCATCGAGCAGATGGACATCGCCTCCTCCACCCGCGACCCCGACCTGCGCGACGCCGCCCTCACCTTCGTCTTCGTCGGAGGCGGCTACGCCGGGGTGGAGGCCCTCGGCGAACTCGAGGACATGGCCCGCTACGCCGCCCGGTACTACGCCAACCTCCGGCCCGAGGACATGAAGTGGGTCCTGGTGGAGGCCACCGACCGGGTGCTGCCCGAGGTCGGCCCCGAACTGGGCCGCCACATCGTCACCCAGCTCCGCCGCCGCAACATCCAGGTGCTGCTGAACACCCGCCTCGAATCCTGCGCCGACCGCGTCGCCGTCCTCAGCGACGGCCGCCGCTTCCCCACCCGCACCGTCGTCTGGACCGCCGGCGTCAAACCCCACCCGGTGCTCGCCGCCACCGACCTCCCCCTCGACCCGCGCGGCAGGCTGCGCTGCACCGCCCAGCTCGCCGTCGAGGGCACCGAGCACGCCTGGGCCGCCGGTGACGCCGCCGCCGTACCCGACGTCACCGCCACCGAGTCCGGCGCCACCACCGCGCCCAACGCCCAGCACGCGCTGCGCCAGGCCAGGGTGCTCGGCGACAACATCGTGCACACCCTGCGCGGCGAACCCCCGCGCACCTACACCCACCGGCAGCTCGGCTCCGTCGCCTCCCTCGGCCTGCACAAGGGAGTCGCCCAGGTGTACGGCCGCCGGCTCACCGGCCGTCCCGCCTGGCTTCTGCACCGGGTGTACCACCTCAGCCGCCTGCCCACCTTCAACCGCAAGGCCCGCGTGCTCGCCGAATGGACCCTCGCCGGCCTCTTCAAACGCGAGATCGTCTCCCTCGGCTCCCTCGAACACCCGCGGGCCGAGTTCGAACGCGCGGCCGGTGGACAACCCCCACGGCGGCACCCGGACCCCCCGAAGGGGTCGTCCTGACCGGAGCCGGGAACTCCCCGGCCCGTACGGCCGTCTGACGGATGTCGCCGCGGACGGCCACCTGCCAGACTGCTCCACATCCTCGGACGGGCAACAGCCCGCCCTCTGTACACGCGAGGCTTTCCCCACTGTGAACTTCACGCGCTGGAGCGCCCGGCTCCCCGGAACGCAGCGCCGCGCCGCAGCGCGGACCGAGCAGACGGTCACCCCGGACCGGCGCGGCGAGAGCCCGGTGCCCGCCGCCCGCGCCGGACACCCCGCCTCCGCCGTCGACGCCCTGCCCGCCCGCGAGGTCCTCGACCGCGTTCCGGCCCTCGTCGCCCTGGTCCACGGCCCCGACCACCGCCTCGCCCACGTCAACGCCGCCTACGCCGCCGCCTTCGGCCCCCGCACCCCCGGCACCCCGGCGCGCGACAGCCTCCCCGAACTCGCCGAGCTGGGCCTCCTGCCCCTCCTCGACCAGGTGCTGCGCAGCGGCAGACCCCGCACCCTGAAGTCCCGCCAGGCGGTCGACGGCCGCTCCTACACGTTCACCTGCACCCCGGTCACCGGGCACGGCGAGCGCGACGCCGGCGTCCTCGTCTTCGCCACCGACGTCACCGACCACGCCGAGGCCGCCGAACGCCTGCGCGCCAGCGAGCGCACCCAGCGCCAGACGGCCGTCACCCTCCAGCGCTCCCTGCTCCCGCAGGACCTGGAGGAACCCGACGACCTGCGTGTGGCCGCCACCTACCAGCCCGGCGGCACCGAGGCCGCGGTCGGCGGCGACTGGTACGACGTCATCACCCTCGGCGGCGGCCGCACCGCCCTCGTCATCGGCGACGTCATGGGCCGGGGCGTGCGCGCCGCCGCCGTCATGGGCCAGCTCCGCACCGCCGTCCGCGCCTACGCCCGACTCGACCTCCCCCCGCACGAGGTCCTCCAGCTCCTCGACGGCCTCGCCGTGGAGATCGACGCCAACCAGATCGCCACCTGCGTCTACGCCGTCCACGACCCCAGCGAGGGCCGCCTGGTCTACGCCTCCGCAGGCCACCTGCCCATCCTGGTCCGCGACGAGAACGGCGAGGTCCTGCGCGCCGACGAGCCCACCGGCCCCCCGCTGGGCACCGGCGGCTGGGTCCACTCCTCCGGCTCCGTCCCCCTCGGCCCCGGCGCCACCGCCGTCCTCTACACGGACGGCCTGGTCGAACGGCGCGACCAGGACCTCGACGAGGGCATCGCCGCCCTGGCCCGCGCCCTCTCCGGCGCCACCGGCACCCCCCAGGTCGTCTGCGACCGGCTGGTCCGCTCGGCCGGCGTCACCGCCGACCACTACGACGACGTGGCCGTCCTCGTCCTCCAGCACCCCCACCGCACCGGCCCGGCCGCCGACCTCTTCCGCAACGCGGCCCTGGACCTCCTCGGCGGTGTCGAGGCCGCCCCGCGCGCCCGCGCCTTCGCCTCCGGCGTGCTCACGAGCTGGCGCTTCCCCACCGAGCTGCACGACCTCGGCGTCCTCGCCACCAGCGAACTGGTCGCCAACTCCCTCCAGCACGGCACCCCGCCCATGCGGCTGAGACTGCGCCGTACCGACCGCCGCCTGATCATCGAGGTCACCGACGGCGACGACCATCTCCCGCGCCGCCGCCGGGCCGAGCCGGCCGACGAGTCCGGGCGCGGCATCGACATCGTCGCCACCATCGCCTCGAGCTGGGGCTCCCGCCGCACCCCCGGCGGCGGCAAAGCCGTCTGGTGCGAGTTCCTCCTCCCGAAGCGCTAGCGTCGCGTGAACGCGGAAGGGCCGGCAGCACGCGATGTGCTGCCGGCCCTTCCGCCGCGTACGGACTTCCTATGCGCTGACCGACTCCGCCGGAGCACCGCCCCGCGCCACGACCCGGCTCTTCGCCTGCGCGGCCCACGGGTGGTCCTGCGCCGGCGTGAGACGCCGGCCCAGCCGCACCGCCAGCACGCTGATCGCCACCGAGAACAGCGCGAACGTCACGATGTACGGCGCGTGCAGCGAGGCACCCAGCGGCCCGCCGATGGCCGGCCCGACCGCCAGCGCCAACTGCTTGACCAGCGCGAAGGCGGAGTTGTACTGCCCGGCCATGCCCTCCGGCGCCAGATCGGCGACCAGCGGCGCGACGGTCGGCGACAGCATCGCCTCACCGAGCCCGAACAGCGCGTACGTGGAGACGAACGCGGCCGTGGCCATCTCCTGGCTGCCGTGTCCGAGGCCGGCGTAACCCGCCGCCAGCCAGGCGACGGTCCAGATCAGACCGACCACCGCGATCACCCGCGACCGGCGCCGCCGCTCCACCAGCTTCAGCACGGCGAACTGCGCCACCACGATCATCATCGTGTTGGCCGCGAGCGCGGTGCCCAGCGTGGACGTGGATATCCCTGCGGCCTCGACGCCATAGGCGCTCAGACCGGACTCGAACTGTCCGTAACAGGCGAAGAACAGCACGAAGCCCAGCAGGCAGAGCTGCACCATCGCCCGGTTCTGCAGGAGCTGACGCCAGCCACCCTTCCCCGAGCCGGAGGGCAGGTCGGTGATGCGCGGGGCGCGCGGCATCCGCACCGTCGCCATCAGCACGGCGAGCAGCAGGAAGATCGTGGCCTCGATGGTGAAGAGCACGGTGAAGGAGGAGGCGCGGCTCGTGTCGACCAGGTGGCCGCCTATGAGTCCGCCGACGCCCAGACCGAGGTTCTGGAGGAAGAACTGCATGGCGAACGCCCGCGACCGGGTCGCGGTGGTCGAGCAGTCCACGATCATCGTCGCCAGCGCGGGCTGCATCACCGCCTGCCCGGCACCGAGCATGGCCGCGGTCAGCAGTACGGCCACCGCACTGCCCGCCAGCCCCAGGCCCAGGGCGCCGAGCGCGGACAGGACCAGGGCAGCGAGCAGGACGGGCAACGGACCGCGCCGGACGATCGCCCGCCCGGCGAACGGCAGCGCGATCAGCGCCGCCACGGCGAAGACGGCGAGCACCAGCCCGGCCGTCATGGCCCCCAGTCCTCGCACCTGCGCCACATAGACGTACAGATACGGGACCGTGAAGCCGAGTCCGAACGCGCTGAGCGCGTTGCCCACGTGGATGCGGGGCATCGCCGCCCCCATCGCCCTGGTCACGTTCACCTCTTCCACAAGTTAGGAGTGAAGACTTCAAAGCTAAAGTTCGAAGCTAAAGAGTACATGTCGAAGGACTTCAAAGCAAAGACTCCCCGTGCCATACTCCTTGGCATGGCCGACACCGCCGGCGTCCCGGAGCCGACACTCGAAGAACAGATCGCCGCCTACCAGCGCGAGTTCCAGGACCTCGACCCCCAGGTCGAGGCGATCGTGTCGGCACTGTCCCGGCTGAACCGCCGGATGAACGTGGCGTACGGCCGCCAGACCTCCGAGCTGGGCATCAGCAACGCGGAGTGGGAAGTGCTGAAGGCCCTGGTGCTCTCCGGCGCCCCGTACCGGATGGGCCCCGGCGAGCTGGCCAAGCGGCTCGGGCTCACCCCGGCCGCCATGACCCACCGGATCGACCGCATGGTCACCGAGGGTCTGGTCACCCGCGAGCGCGACGAGTCCAACCGCGTCCGGGTCATCGTCGAGCTGACCACCGAGGGCCGCGAGAAGTGGCTCGAGGCGATGCGCCTGGCGACCGTCTTCGAGGAGGACCTGCTCCAGGACCTCACCTCCGGGGAGCGCTCCGTACTGGGAGAGGTCCTCACCCGGCTCCTCCGTCGCGTGGAGCACGCCCAGCCCGACGCCGAGGGCCGGCTCTCCGACCTGGACTGACGGCCCGACCAGGGCTGCTGGAAAAAATCTTGACAGGGGGGCTTGACCCGGCCCCCGGCGAGTCCGTAGAGTTCTTCGGGTTGCACGGAGCCGTAACGGTTCCCCGCAACACCTCGCCGCCTGGAGCGGCAACCCCAAACCAACCAGTACGACCATCCCCCTGGGATTGCTTTCGGCGCGTCCGAATTCAATTCGAATGGGAACCGGCGGCCCGATTAGGAACTGCCGGGGATGATCCGCTAAGGTTTGAGACGTCGGAACGGCCCAGCGGGCCGGGAAGACAACCCCCTCTGACTGGGAATCAGACGCCGAAAGGATCTGATAGAGTCGGAACCGCCGGAAAGGGA
>NZ_SHKU01000005.1:0-607918 GCF_004217355.1 Streptomyces sp. BK022 | reverse complement strand
GTTACATTCCGAACCCGGAAGCTAAGCCTCACAGCGCCGATGGTACTGCAGGGGGGACCCTGTGGGAGAGTAGGACGCCGCCGAACTAATTTTGATAAAAGGGTTGGTCCCTGAACTTCGGTTCAGGGACCAACCCTTTTTTGTTGTCCGTAACTTGGCGTTCACGTCGTCCACCGACCATGTGCCGCATGGGTACTGCAGCAATGCTCAGGGCCGCCGGCGTGGGAGCCGGGGACGAAGTCGTCGTACCTGCCTTCGGGAACGCCGAAGTCGCCGAAGCGGTCGCCCTGGTGGGCGCGCGGCCGGTGTTCGCCGACATAGATCCGGTCACCTACTGCCTGGACGCGGTCTCTGTCGCGGCCTCTGTGACGGAGCGGACCGCGGGCGTCGTCGTGGTCCACCGGTTCGGCCGGCGGGCTGATGTGAGACCGCTGCGTGAACTGGGGAACCGGCGTGGACTGTTGGTGCTGGAGCGAGGTGAAGCCGACGCTCCGGGCGAGGAGTTGGTGCGGCGCCGGGAGCGGGCCGCTTATCTGGACGCCCGCCTGAGGGGAGTTCGGACGCCGGACAGCGGGGACGGGCACACCTACCAGCAGTACGTGGTCCGGGTGCCGGGGAACGGGCGGCCCGACCGGGACGCGTTCGCACGCGCCCTGCGGGCCAGGGGAGTTGCCTGCCGGATTCCCGTGCAGACCCCCGCCCACCGGCTGCCCGGGTTCCGGCGTCCCGGCTGGACGCTGCCGGAGACCGAGCGGGCCGCGGACGAGACGCTCGCGCTGCCCGTCGACCCGGCGCTGACGAAGCGGGAGATGCAGCGGATCGTCGCCGCCTGCAATGCTCTCGGCGGACTCCTCCAGCCTGCTTTCTGAACGAGCGGCGAACGGATTTGGGAAGCCGAGCCCCTTCAGGGTACGATCTTCTTGTTGCCGCGAGGGAAACCTCGAAAGCGACAAGGCCCCCATAGCTCAGTCGGCAGAGCGTCTCCATGGTAAGGAGAAGGTCAACGGTTCGATTCCGTTTGGGGGCTCAGCGATAAAGGCCCCACCCGTTCAGGGTGGGGCCTTTCGCATGTCCGCTGGCCCGCCCCGGCGGGGCGGGCCGGACGACCTCAGTCCTGCTGAAGCCCCGGAACCCGCATCGCCAGGATGGCCATGTCGTCGGAGGGCGCGTCGGAGGCGAAGCGCTCCACCGCGCGCAGCACGCGCGCCGCGACCGCGCCGGCCGTGAGCCCCGTACAGGTCGTCAGGACGTCCGCGAGACCGTCGTCGCCGAGCATGCGGGTGCCCTCGCGGCGTTCGGTGACGCCGTCCGTGACGCAGAGGAGTACGTCGCCGGGGTCCAGGGTGACCGTCTCCTCGTACAGTTCCAGGTCCTCGATGACGCCAAGGAGGGGCTGGGGTTCGGCGGCTGCGGTGACCGTGCCGTCCTGGCGCAGGCGCAGGGGGAGCGGGTGTCCGGCGCAGACCACCTTCAGTTCGGCGCCGCCGTCCTCCTGGGGGCGCAGCTCGCCGTAGAGCAGGGTCAGGAAGCGGCTGCGGTCGCCCTCGTCGAGGATCGCGGAGTTCAGACGCTCCAGGACCGCCGGGCCGCTGAGGCCCTCGCGGGCCAGCAGACGCAGGGCGTGCCGGGCGAGGCCGGTGACGGCGGCCGCGTTGGGGCCGGTGCCGCAGACGTCGCCGATGGCGAAGCCGTACGCGCCGTCGCCGATGGGGAAGAGGTCGTAGAAGTCGCCGCCGACCTCGTTGCCCTCGCCGGCCGCGCGGTAGATGACGTCGACCTCGACGCCGTCGATGGGCGGGAGGCCGGGCGGCAGGAGGCTGCGCTGGAGGGACTGGCTGATGGCCGTGCGCTCCGAGTACAGGCGGGCGTTGTCCAGGGCCAGGGCGGCCCGGCGGGACAGGTCCTCGGCCAGTTCCAGGATCTCCTGGCGGAAGTGTTCGTCGGTGGGCTTGCCGAGGGTCAGCATGCCGATGACGCGGTTGCGGGCCACCAGGGGCAGGACGACGGTCTCGCCGCCGACCGCCGAGGCCGTCGCCAGGGTGGGGCCGATGCTGGAGGCGAGCTGCTGGGTGGGGCCGCCGGAGAGCCCGAGGCTGCGCATGGAGCTGCGCAGGGCGGCCTGGTGGGCGACCTCGCCGGGCAGCGGCCAGACGCGGGCGCCGGGGGTCAGTACCGGGTCGGGCGGCGGGATCTTCGACAGCAAGGACTTGATGCCGTCGATGAACTCCTCGTCCTCGTGCAGGACGTACGACAGGTACGGGTCGGCGGACTGCTCGCTGATCGTGTAGACCGCGCACCAGGTGGCCAGGGTCGGCACGGTCATCTGTGCCATCAGGGCGAGGGTCTGGTCGCGGTCCAGGGTGCCGGCGAGCAGGTCGGACGCCTCGACCAGGAAGCTGAGCGAGCCTCTGCGCAGCCGCTCCAGCTCGCCGAGGCGGGCGGACTCCACGGCCAGCGCGATGCGGTCCGCGGCGAACTGGAGGCGCAGTGCCTCCTCGTTGGAGTACCTGCCCGGCGCCTCGGCCGCCACGCCGAGGGAGCCGGTGAGGCGGCCCTCCACCTTGAGCGGCACGGTGACCACCGAGCGCATCCCGGTGCCCGCCAGGAGCGGCACGGCGGCGCTGGGGACGGCGTTCAGGTCGTCGTGGACGGCGGGCATGCGCGCGGAGCCGTAGCGGCCAGGGCCGGCCTCGACGGGGACGCGGGCGAAGCGCTGGCGGGTGGAGGGCAGGCCGGTGGAGGCGCGGACCTCGAGTTCGGTCTCGTCGTCGGTGGCGAGCAGCAGGAAGGCGGAGTCGCCGTCGAGCATGTCGCGGGCGCGCTCGACGGTGCGCTGGAGGAGTCCGTCCAGGTCGTCGGGGGCGGGGGAGCCGATGAAGACCTCGAAGGGGTCCGCGTTCGGGCCGTCGGAGCCGCTCTGGTCGCCGGCGGGGACGCGGGAGGGGGTCTGGAGGACGGCGCGTTCGTGGTCGCGGACCAGCAGGCAGACGGTGGAGGGCTCGCCACCGGTGTCCCGGACGCGCAGGTGGGAGGCGTAGACAGGGGAGACGCGGCCGTCGGCGCCCCGGACGCCGTAGCTGCCCTCCCAGCGGGAGAGCTGGAGGGCCTCGGCGATGCCGGTGCCGGTGCCGGGGGTGTGCGGCCAGGCGGCGAGGTCGGTGAGGGGCTTGCCGACGACGTCGTCCGCCGGGTAGCCGAAGAGTTCCTCGGCGTCCTCGTTCCAGGCGCTGATGCAGCCCTTGCGGTCGATCTGGAGGACGGCCACGCGAACCCGGCTGTCGGCCAGGGGGAGCAGGTCGGGCGGAAGGGCCGGTCCGGCGGCACGGGTGCCGACGTGGCGTTCGGGCAGGTCGAGCTGGAACCAGACGTTCTTGTGCGTGGGGGTGTACTCGACGCCCCAGCGGGTGGCGAGCGCGGCGCAGAGTTGCAGGCCGCGGCCGCCCTCGCGGTCCGGGTTGCCCATGACGGCGTGCGCGCTCTGGAGCGGGACCTCGCGTTCGGGGTAGCGGTCGGAGACCTCGACCCGCGCGCCGTGCTCGGTGCGCAGGCACAGGACCTCGGCCTCGGTGCCCGCGTGGACCACGGCGTTGGTGACCAGTTCGCTGGTGAGCACCACGGCGTCGTCGACGATGTCCGCGAACCCCCAGCCCTGGAGGGTGTCGCGGACGAAGGCGCGGGCGGTCGCGACCGAACGCCCGACGGGCTCGAAGCTGGCGGCCGCGCGGGCGGTGATCACGGAACTCCTTGCTCTGTCGTCGACGTGCGTGAGCGGGGGGCCGGCCGGTCCGGACCGCTGCTGCGGGGTCCGCTCGCCCTTCGGCCGTGGCTCCGGGGGAGGTCCCCCCGAGATCAGTCCGGTGGTCACTCTGCGGCCGCCCCTCCGATGCCCGTGTCCTACTCGTGCCGCCGCCCAGGCCGGTCGGGCCGGTGCGGCTGGACAGCCGGATGCAAGGTTACTTACCTTCGCCGTCGCAGTGGATGCCGGTCGCCGGTTATCACCCCCCACGGTGTGCGAACCGTGTGCGAAGCTGTCGAACTGTTATGGCCTGGTTCGGCAGGGGTGAAACACTGGGCAGGATTTTGATGAAGGTCGGTTCGGGCTGCGTGCGTTCCGTGCGCGAAGGGCAGCAGCCCCAGGACGCGGCCGGGCACGGCAGTGGCGGTCTACCCCTCCGGGAGGGACACAGTGGAGTCTGGCGCAGCGACGCGGGGCAATAAGACGCGCGCGAAGGGCCGGCCGTCCCCGCGCAGGAGCGGTGGCGTCACCGAGGTGGACACGGCCGCCCTCCACCGGTTGCTCGCCGCGCTGGAATCCATGCGCGACGGGAACTTCCGCAAGCGGCTCACGGTGTCCGGCGACGGGGTGCTGTCGGAGATCGCGGCCGTCTTCAACGAGGTGGCCGACCGCAATCTGCACCTGACCGGTGAGCTGGCGCGGGTGCGGCGCACGGTCGGCCGGGAGGGCAAGCTCACCGAGCGGCTGGAGACGGGCGCCGGCGAGGGTTCCTGGGCGGCCGCGGTGGAGAACTCCAACGCGCTGGTCGACGACCTGGTGTGGCCGGTGTCCGAGGTCAGCCGGGTGCTGACGGCGGTCGCGGAGGGCGATCTGTCGCCGCGCATGGACCTGCGCACCGATGCGCCGGACGGGACCGGGCATCCGCTGCGGGGCGAGTTCCTGAAGGTCGGCCGGACCGTCAACAACCTGGTCGACCAGCTCTCCACCTTCACCGACGAGGTCACGCGGGTGGCCATCGAGGTCGGCACCGACGGCAAGCTCGGCGGGCAGGCGAAGGTGCGGGGCATGTCGGGTTCCTGGAAGGACCTGACGGAGTCCGTCAACACGATGGCGAACCGGCTCACCGCGCAGGTGCGGGACATCGCGCTGGTGACCACGGCGGTCGCGGGCGGCGACCTGTCGCGGAAGGTCACCGTGCAGGTGGCCGGCGAGATGCTGGAGCTGAAGAACACCGTCAACACGATGGTGGAGCAGCTCTCCTCGTTCTCGTCCGAGGTGACGCGGGTGGCCCGCGAGGTGGGTACCGAGGGCATCCTGGGCGGTCAGGCGCAGGTGCCGGGCGTGGCCGGGGTGTGGAAGGAGCTGACCGACTCCGTCAACACGATGGCCGGCAACCTGACCCTTCAGGTGCGCGGGATCTCCCAGGTGACGACGGCCGTGGCCAACGGTGACCTGTCGCAGAAGGTGACCGTGCCCGCGCGGGGCGAGGTGGCGCAGCTCGCCGAGACCATCAACCAGATGACCGAGACGCTGCGGATCTTCGCGGACGAGGTCACGCGGGTGGCCAACGAGGTCGGTGCCGAGGGGCGGCTCGGCGGGCAGGCGAACGTGCCGGGTGCGGCGGGGACGTGGAAGGACCTGACGGACTCCGTGAACACGGTGTTCCGGAATCTCACGACTCAGGTGCGGGACATCGCCGCCGTGACGACGGCCGTGGCCAGCGGTGACCTGTCGCAGAAGGTCACCGTCGACGTGGCGGGCGAGATGCTGGAGCTGAAGAACACCGTCAACGGGATGGTGGACCAGCTCTCGGCGTTCGGTGCCGAGGTGACGCGGGTCGCGCGGGAGATCGGTGTCGAGGGTGAGCTGGGCGGCCAGGCGCAGGTGTCGGGTGCGGCCGGTACCTGGAAGGACCTGACGGACTCGGTCAACACCGCGTTCCGGAACCTCACCGGTCAGGTGCGCAACATCGCCCAGGTGACGACGGCGGTGGCCAACGGCGACCTGTCGCAGAAGGTCACCGTGGACGTCTCCGGTGAGATGCTCCAGCTGAAGAACACCGTGAACACGATGGTGGACCAGCTCTCCAGCTTCGCCGACCAGGTGACGCGGATGGCCCGTGACGTGGGCACCGAGGGTCGGCTCGGCGGTCAGGCGCGGGTGGACGGGGTGTCGGGTACCTGGAAGGAGCTGACGGACTCCGTCAACTTCATGGCCGGGAACCTCACCTCCCAGGTGCGCAACATCGCCCAGGTGACGACGGCGGTGGCCAACGGCGACCTCTCGCAGAAGATCGACGTGGACGCGCGCGGCGAGATCCTGGAGCTGAAGAACACCATCAACACGATGGTGGACCAGCTCTCCGCCTTCGCCGACCAGGTGACCCGGGTGGCCCGTGACGTGGGCACCGAGGGTCGGCTCGGCGGTCAGGCGCAGGTACCGGGTGTGGCCGGGGTGTGGCGTGACCTCACCGATTCGGTGAACGGCATGGCGGGGAACCTCACCGCCCAGGTCCGCAACATCGCCCAGGTCGCGACCGCTGTGGCACGCGGTGACCTCTCCCAGAAGATCACCGTGGACGCGCGCGGGGAGATCCTGGAGCTGAAGAACACGCTGAACACGATGGTGGACCAGCTCTCGTCGTTCGCGCAGGAGGTCACCAGGGTGGCCCGTGAGGTGGGTACGGAGGGCATGCTCGGCGGTCAGGCCGAGGTGCAGGGTGTCTCCGGCACCTGGAAGGACCTCACGCAGTCCGTGAACTTCATGGCCAACAACCTGACGATCCAGGTGCGCAACATCGCCGAGGTCACGACGGCCGTGGCCAAGGGCGACCTGTCGAAGAAGATCACGGTCGACGCCAAGGGCGAGATCCTCGAGCTGGTCACCACGGTCAACACCATGGTCGACCAGCTCTCCAGCTTCGCCGAGCAGGTGACGCGGGTGGCCCGTGAGGTGGGCACCGAGGGCATCCTGGGCGGGCAGGCGCACGTACCGGGTGTCACGGGCATCTGGAAGGACCTGAGCAACAACGTCAACCTGATGGCCAACAACCTGACCATGCAGGTGCGGAACATCTCCCAGGTGGCGTCCGCGGTGGCCAACGGCGACCTGACGCGCCAGGTGACCATCGAGGCGCGCGGTGAGGTGGCGCAGCTCGCCGACACCATCAACACCATGGTGAAGACGCTGAGTTCGTTCGCCGACCAGGTCACCAAGGTGGCCCGTGAGGTGGGTACGGACGGCATCCTGGGCGGCCAGGCGCACGTGCCCGGTGTCGCGGGTACCTGGAAGGACCTCACCGAGTCGGTGAACGGGATGGCGTCCAACCTGACCGGCCAGGTGCGCAACATCGCCATGGTCACGACGGCGATCGCCAAGGGCGACCTGACCAAGAAGATCGACATCGACGCGCGGGGCGAGATCCTGGAGCTGAAGACGACGATCAACACGATGGTCGACCAGCTCTCCAGCTTCGCCGAGGAGGTCACCCGCGTCGCCCGCGAGGTGGGCACCGAGGGCCAGCTCGGCGGCCAGGCCCGGGTGCTCGACGTGGACGGCACCTGGCGCGACCTGACCGAGTCGGTGAACGAGATGGCCGGGAACCTGACCCGGCAGGTGCGTGCCATCGCCAAGGTGGCGACGGCGGTGACCCGCGGCGACCTGAACCTGAAGATCGACGTGGACGCGTCCGGGGAGATCCAGGAGCTCCAGGACTACATCAACAAGATGATCGCCAACCTGCGCGACACCACGATCGCCAACAAGGAGCAGGACTGGCTCAAGGGCAACCTCGCCCGGATCTCGGCGCTGATGCAGGGCCGCCGGGACCTGGAGGACGTCGCCTCGCTGATCATGAGCGAGCTGACCCCGGTGGTCTCCGCGCAGCACGGCGCGTTCTTCCTGACCATGCCGCTGCTGGACGGCCAGGATCTCGCCGGGGACGGCGAGGAGGAGTACGAGCTGCGCATGCTCGGCTCCTACGGCTGCTCCACGGGCGCCATGCCGACCTCGTTCCGGCCCGGTGAGGGGCTGATCGGGACGGCCGCGCAGGAGAAGCGGACGATCCTGGTCAGGGACGTGCCGAGCGGCTATCTGAAGATCTCCTCGGGGCTTGGGGAGGCCCCGCCGGCGCAGGTCATCGTGTTGCCGGTGGTGTTCGAGGGCAATGTGCTCGGGGTGATCGAGCTGGCGTCCTTCACGCCGTTCACGCACATCCAGCGGGACTTCCTCAACCAGATCGCGGAGATGATCGCCACCAGCGTCAACACGATCTCCGTCAACACCAAGACCGAGCAGTTGCTCAAGCAGTCCCAGTTGCTGACCGAGCAGCTCCGGGAGCGCTCGGCGGAGCTGGAGAACCGGCAGAAGGCGCTGCAGTCCTCCAACGCCGAACTGGAGGAGAAGGCCGAGCTGCTGGCCCGGCAGAACCGGGACATCGAGGTGAAGAACACCGAGATCGAGGAGGCCCGGCAGGTCCTGGAGGAACGCGCCGAGCAACTCGCCGTGTCGATGCGCTACAAGAGCGAGTTCCTCGCCAACATGTCGCACGAGCTGCGTACGCCGCTCAACTCGCTGCTGATCCTGGCCAAGCTGCTCGCCGACAACGCGGAGAGCAACCTGTCCCCGAAGCAGGTCGAGTTCGCCGAGACCATCCACGGTGCCGGGTCCGACCTGCTCCAGCTCATCAACGACATCCTGGACCTGTCCAAGGTCGAGGCGGGCAAGATGGACGTCTCCCCGACCCGGATCGCGCTGGTCCAGCTCGTGGACTACGTGGAGGCGACCTTCCGCCCGCTGACCGCCGAGAAGGGCCTGGACCTCTCGGTGCGGGTCTCGCCGGAGCTGCCCGCGACCCTGCACACCGATGAACAGCGCCTCCTCCAGGTGCTGCGCAACCTGCTGTCCAACGCGGTGAAGTTCACCGACTCCGGCTCGGTCGAGCTGGTGATCCGGCCCGCCGGCACGGATGTGCCGCAGACCATCCGGGAGCAGTTGCTGGAGGCCGGGGCGCTCACCGATCCGGACGCCGACCTGATCGCGTTCTCGGTCACCGACACCGGTATCGGCATCGCGGCCAGCAAGATGCGGGTGATCTTCGAGGCGTTCAAGCAGGCCGACGGCACGACCAGCCGCAAGTACGGCGGCACCGGCCTCGGGCTGTCGATCTCGCGGGAGATCGCCCAGTTGCTCGGCGGTGAGATCCACGCGCAGAGCGAGCCGGGCCGCGGGTCCACCTTCACGCTGTACCTGCCGCTGCACCCGAGCGAGCTGCCGCCGCAGGGCTACCAGCAGTCCGTGCCCCCGCTGGAGGCCGGTGAGCTGGTCGCCTCCGAGGCGCATCTGTCCGCCAGGCTCACGGAGCCCCGGGCAGAGACGCCGGCCGAGGTGAAGTCGTACCGGGAGACGCAGAACGGGCCCGCCGCCCTGTTCCGGCGGCGGCGCCGGAGCCTGTCCGAGGCCGAGCCGCGGCCGGAGCAGTCGATCACCGTCGAGCAGCCGGAGGACACCGGGCGGCCGGTGCGCGCGGTGCGGTTCGGCGGCGAGAAGGTGCTCATCGTCGACGACGACATCCGCAACGTCTTCGCGCTCACCAGCGTGCTGGAGCAGCAGGGCCTGTCGGTGCTGTACGCCGAGAACGGCCGCGAGGGCATCGAGGTCCTGGAGCAGCACGACGACGTGGCCGTGGTGCTGATGGACATCATGATGCCCGAGATGGACGGGTACGCGACCACCACCGCGATCCGCAGGATGCCGCAGTTCGCGGGACTGCCGATCATCGCGCTGACCGCGAAGGCGATGAAGGGCGACCGGGAGAAGGCGCTCCAGTCGGGCGCCTCCGACTACGTCACCAAGCCGGTCGACCCCGATCACCTGCTGGGCGTCATGCGCCAGTGGATGCGGCCGGAGTGACGGCGCGACAGGACCGGTCACGGGGGCGCGGTGCGCGGCGCGGGCCAGGTGTGGGAACCTCGGATTCCGGGAACCTTCCAGGCTCTGCCCGCGTTTGAACCGTGTGCACCGTGACATCGCGGTGACAGGGTGTGGCGACGGGCGGGGTGCGGCTACGATGACCGGCACAAGGACGGGCGGCGAAAGGGAGTCGTCCTCTGGGGCGGCGCCCGGTGTACCGCCGGGGCGAGGAGGGCGGGCCATGGTGCAGAAGGCCAAGATCCTCCTGGTCGATGACCGGCCGGAGAATCTGCTCGCGCTGGAGGCCATCCTCTCCGCGCTCGATCAGACGCTGGTGCGGGCATCTTCCGGGGAGGAAGCGCTCAAAGCACTGCTCACGGACGATTTCGCGGTCATCCTGCTGGATGTCCAGATGCCGGGTATGGACGGCTTCGAGACGGCCGCGCACATCAAGCGGCGGGAGCGGACCCGGGACATCCCGATCATCTTCCTCACCGCGATCAACCACGGCCCGCACCACACCTTCCGGGGTTACGCGGCGGGCGCGGTCGACTACATCTCCAAGCCGTTCGACCCGTGGGTGCTGCGCGCCAAGGTCTCGGTGTTCGTCGAGCTGTACATGAAGAACTGCCAGCTGCGCGAGCAGGCGGCGCTGCTGCGGCTCCAGCTGGAGGGCGGGCAGAAGGACACCGTCGACAGCAAGGAGCCCGCCGGGCTGCTCGCGGAGCTGTCCGCCCGGCTCGCGGCCGTCGAGGAGCAGGCCGAGGCGCTTTCCAAGCAGCTGGACGACGAGTCAGCCGACGCGGCCGCGGTGGCCACGGCCGCGCATCTGGAGCGAAAGCTCACCGGTCTGCGCCGGGCGCTGGACGCCCTGGAGCCGGGCGCCGACGGCTCCGCCCCACTCCCTCCGCAGAGTTGACGCCCCGCCGGATCTCCGGCCACCCATGAGCGGGCGTCAATTCGACGCCCTGCCAAGGGCGACACGAACGGGTGAAGCAGTGGGCACACGTGTCCGCTGTCGTCTCCCCCGGTAACCTCGGTCCCATGGCCTCACGTCCCTCCGCAGCCAAGAAGCCGCCCGCCAAGAAGGCGGCCGCTCCCGCGAAGGCTCCGGCGAGGAAGGCGGTCGCCAAGAAGGCCCCGGCCAAGAAGGCGCCGGCCCGCCGGGCTCCGGTCCGCAAGGCACCGCCCAAGCCCGCGCCGAGCCCCACCGGGGGCCTGTACCGGCTCGTCCGTGCCGTCTGGCTCGGCATGGCGCACGCCGTCGGCGCCGTCTTCCGGGGCATAGGGCAGGGCGCGCGCAACCTCGACCCGGCCCACCGCAAGGACGGGATCGCACTGCTGCTGTTCGCCGTCGCGCTGATCGTCGCCGCCGGCACCTGGGCCGATCTGAGCGGACCCGTCGGTGACCTGGTGGAGATCCTGGTCACCGGCTCCTTCGGCCGCCTCGACCTGCTGGTGCCGATACTGTTCGCGGTCATCGCCGTCCGGTTCATCCGGCACCCCGAGCAGCCCGAGGCCAACGGCCGGATCGTCATCGGCCTGTCCGCGCTCGTCGTCGGCGTGCTCGGCCAGGTGCACATCGCCTGCGGCTCGCCCGCGCGGGACGACGGCATGCGGGCCATAAGGGACGCCGGCGGCCTCATCGGCTGGGCGGCCGCCACCCCGCTGACGTACACGATGAGCGAGGTGCTCGCGGTACCCCTGCTGGTGCTGCTCACCGTGTTCGGGCTGCTCGTGGTCACCGCCACCCCGGTCAACCACATCCCGCGCCGGCTGCGCGCCCTCGGCATCCGCCTCGGTGTGCTGCACGACTACGCGGCCGACCTGGACGACGTCGAGGGCTACGACGAGCGGTGGCGCGACGAACCGCCGGCCCGCCCCCGGAGCCGCCGGGGCGGCCCGCAGGACCACGACCCCGACGCCGCCGAGGACGAGGCGCTCACCCGGCGCCGCCGCCCCCGCAGGGCCGCTCGGTCCGAGCCGCGCGAGATGGACGCGATCGACGTGGCCTCGGCGGCCACCGCCGCGCTCGACGGCGCGGTGCAGCACGGCATGCCGCCGTCCCCGGTCGTCGCCGACCTCACCCAGGGCGTGAGCGTGGGGGACCGCGAGGAGACCACCCCGGTCCCCGTGCCGTCTCCGGCGTCCTCGTCCAAGCCCGTGCCGGGCAGGAGGAACACCGACTCCGGCGTCCTCGACCTCACCAAGGCACCCCCCGAGGTGCCCCGCGAAATGCCCGCCCGCGCGGAGCAGCTCCAGCTCTCCGGGGACATCACCTACTCGCTGCCCTCGCTGGACCTGCTGACCCGGGGCGGCCCCGGCAAGGCGCGCAGCGCGGCCAACGACGCCATCGTGGACTCCCTGCGCACGGTGTTCTCCGAGTTCAAGGTGGACGCCGCCGTCACCGGCTTCACCCGGGGCCCGACGGTCACCCGTTACGAGGTCCAGCTCGGCCCGGCCGTGAAGGTCGAGCGGATCACGGCGCTCGCCAAGAACATCGCGTACGCCGTCGCCAGTCCGGACGTGCGGATCATCAGCCCGATCCCCGGCAAGTCGGCCGTCGGCATCGAGATCCCCAACACCGACCGGGAGATGGTCAACCTCGGTGACGTGCTGCGGCTCGCGCAGTCAGCCGAGGACGACGACCCGATGCTCGTCGCGTTCGGCAAGGACGTCGAAGGCGGCTACGTGATGCACTCGCTGGCCAAGATGCCGCACATGCTGGTCGCCGGCGCCACCGGCTCCGGCAAGTCGTCCTGCATCAACTGCCTGATCACCTCGATCATGATGCGGGCGACCCCCGAGGACGTCCGGATGATCCTGGTCGACCCCAAGCGGGTCGAGCTGACCGCCTACGAGGGCATCCCGCACCTGATCACGCCGATCATCACCAACCCCAAGCGGGCCGCCGAGGCCCTGCAGTGGGTGGTGCGCGAGATGGACCTGCGCTATGACGACCTCGCCGCCTACGGCTTCCGGCACATCGACGACTTCAACCGTGCCGTCCGCGAGGGCAAGGTCACCCCGCCCCTGGGCAGCGAGCGCGAGTTGCAGCCGTACCCGTATCTGCTGGTGATCGTGGACGAGCTGGCCGACCTGATGATGGTCGCCCCGCGTGACGTCGAGGACGCGATCGTCCGCATCACCCAGCTCGCCCGCGCCGCCGGCATCCACCTGGTCCTGGCCACCCAGCGGCCCTCGGTGGACGTGGTCACCGGTCTCATCAAGGCCAACGTGCCCTCCCGGCTGGCCTTCGCCACCTCCTCGCTGGCCGACTCCCGGGTCATCCTCGACCAGCCCGGCGCGGAGAAGCTGATCGGCAAGGGCGACGGGCTGTTCCTGCCCATGGGCGCCAGCAAGCCGACCCGTATGCAGGGCGCGTTCGTGACGGAGGAAGAGGTCGCGGTCGTCGTCCAGCACTGCAAGGACCAGATGGCGCCGGTCTTCCGGGACGACGTCACCGTGGGCACCAAGCAGAAGAAGGAGATCGACGAGGACATCGGCGACGACCTCGACCTGCTGTGCCAGGCGGCCGAGCTGGTGGTCTCCACACAGTTCGGGTCGACGTCCATGCTCCAGCGCAAGCTGCGGGTCGGCTTCGCCAAGGCGGGCCGGCTGATGGACCTCATGGAGTCCCGGAACATCGTCGGACCGAGCGAGGGTTCCAAGGCTCGTGACGTTCTTGTGAAGCCTGACGAACTGGACGGCGTGCTCGCCGTGATTCGCGGGGAGTCTGACGGTTAGGGCTTCGGGCCGTCCGGCGTGTCGGGACTGCGCCGGGTGGCGGCACCACCGTGATCCACCCGTTAAACATCGGCGGGCAACCGTTTCCCTTCGCAGTACGTCAAGTTGAGCGAGAGCAGGGGCCCAGGTACCGGCCTGGGCCTCCCGCACCCGTCCGCCGTCGGGCTGACCGGCCATTCCGATGGCGTACAAGTCCGTTCGCCCGCTTGCCCCACCCTTTCGTACCCCGCCTAGACTGAACGCTCAGCACAGGTGGCTCACACGCTCGAAAGGCGCCCCCGTGTCCATCGGCAGCAACTCCCCCGAAGACGAGCCCCCGTTCACCGACGCCCCCGAGGCCGACGGTCCCTCCGTCGGCACCGCCCTGCGCCAGGCCCGCGTCGCGGCCGGGCTGAGCGCGGAAGACGTCAGCAACGCCACCCGCGTCCGCCTCGCCATGGTGCACGCCATCGAGGAGGACGACTTCTCCTCCTGCGGCGGCGACGTGTACGCGCGCGGCCACATCCGCAACCTGGCCAAGGCGGTCCGCCTCGACCCCGCCCCGCTCATCGCGCGGTTCGACGCCGAGCACGGCGGCCGGCCCGCGCCCACCCCTGCGGCCCCCCTGTTCGAGGCGGAGCGCATCCGTCCCGAGCGCCGGGGCCCCAACTGGACCGCGGCCATGGTCGCGGCGATCGTCGTCGTGATCGGCTTCGTCGGTTTCACCGCCGTCAAGTCGCAGACCGGCGGCGACAAGGACACCCAGGCCGTCGAGGGCAAAGCCTCGCCGTCCGTCACCAAGTCGGCCGCGCCCACCCCGAAGACGGGGCAGTCCGCCACGCCGAAGTCCGACCCCTCCGACAGCGCCATCGCGGCCGCCCCGCAGGACAAGGTGACCGTCCGGGTCACGGCGCCGGGCGGGCGGAGCTGGATCTCCGCGAAGGACCACAACGGGCGCATGCTGTTCGACGGGCTGCTCAACAAGGGCGAGTCCAAGACCTTCCAGGACAGCACCAAGATCAACCTGATTCTGGGTGACGCCGGGGCGATCGAGCTGTACGTCAACGGCAAGAAGATCGACGACGACTTCCGGCCCGGTGCCGTGGAGCGGCTGACCTACACCAAGGGCGACCCCGAGGTCGGCTGAGGCCTTCCGGGCGCCCGGAGCGAGCGGACGAAGACGGGGTTGGCCGGCCACGGCCAACCCCGTCGACATGGGGTGCGGGACAGACAAAGTAGTCTTGAGCCCATGCCTGAACGCCGTACCGTCGCACTAGTCACTCTCGGCTGCGCCCGTAACGAGGTGGACTCGGAGGAGCTCGCAGGCCGTTTGGAGGCGGACGGCTGGCAGCTCGTCGAGGACGCCGCGGACGCCGATGTCGCCGTGGTCAACACCTGTGGGTTCGTCGAAGCCGCCAAGAAGGACTCGGTCGACGCCCTCCTGGAGGCCAACGACCTCAAGGACCACGGCAGAACCCAGGCCGTCGTGGCGGTGGGCTGCATGGCCGAGCGTTACGGCAAGGAACTGGCCCAGGCGCTGCCCGAGGCCGACGGCGTGCTCGGCTTCGACGACTACGCCGACATCTCCGACCGCCTCCAGACCATCCTGTCCGGCGGGGTCCACGCCGCCCACACCCCGCGCGACCGCCGCAAGCTGCTGCCGATCAGCCCGGCCGAGCGCCAGGAGTCCGCGGCCGCCGTCGCCCTGCCCGGCCACGGCCCCACCGACCTTCCGGACGGCCTCGCGCCCGCCTCCGGCCCGCGCGCGCCCCTGCGCCGCCGCCTCGACGGCTCCCCGGTCGCCTCGGTCAAGCTCGCCTCGGGCTGCGACCGGCGCTGCTCCTTCTGCGCCATCCCGTCCTTCCGCGGCTCCTTCATCTCCCGCCGCCCCAGCGACGTCCTCAACGAGACGCGCTGGCTGGCCGAGCAGGGTGTGAAGGAGGTCATGCTGGTCTCCGAGAACAACACCTCCTACGGCAAGGACCTGGGCGACATCCGCCTGCTGGAGTCCCTGCTGCCCGAGCTGGCCGAGGTCGACGGCATCGAGCGGGTGCGCGTCAGCTACCTCCAGCCGGCCGAGATGCGCCCCGGCCTGATCGACGTCCTGACCTCCACCCCGAAGGTCGTGCCGTACTTCGACCTGTCCTTCCAGCACTCCGCGCCGAACGTGCTGCGCGCCATGCGCCGCTTCGGCGACACCGACCGCTTCCTGGAGCTGCTGGACACCATCCGGAACAAGGCCCCCGAGGCCGGCGTCCGCTCCAACTTCATCGTCGGCTTCCCCGGCGAGTCCGAGGGCGACCTCGCCGAGCTGGAGCGCTTCCTGACCGGCGCCCGCCTGGACGCCATCGGCGTCTTCGGCTACTCCGACGAGGAGGGCACGGAGGCGGCCACGTACGACACCAAGCTCGACGAGGACGTGGTGGCCGAGCGCCTCGCCCACATCTCCCGGCTCGCCGAGGAACTCGTCTCGCAGCGCGCCGAGGAGCGCCTCGGGGAAACCGTGCGCGTCCTGGTGGAGTCCGTCGACGGTGAGGACGGCGTGTACGGCCGCGCCGCGCACCAGGCCCCGGAGACGGACGGCCAGGTGCTGCTCACGAGCGGCGAGGGTCTCGCCGTGGGACGTATGGTCGAGGCGAAGGTGGTCGGCACCGAGGGGGTCGACCTGGTGGCCGAGCCGCTTCCGGGCTCGTCGGTGTGTAGCGAGGAGGCGGCCAGATGACCGGAGTCCCGGCATCCGCCTCGGGCGGCTCCTCCGGCGCGCGCGGCGCGACCGGCCAGGCCGTCGACGGTGCTCCGGAGGTCTCCGACCCGGCCGTCGCGATGGAGGCCAGGCACCCGCGCGGCGGCAAGCTCGCGGCTGCGGCCGTCAACCAGGCCAGCGTCTGGAACGTCGCCAATCTGCTCACCATGCTCCGCCTGCTCCTGGTGCCGGGCTTCGTGGCGCTGATGCTCGCGGACGGCGGCTACGACCCGGCCTGGCGGTCCTTCGCCTGGGCGGCCTTCGCGGTCGCCATGATCACCGACCTGTTCGACGGGCATCTGGCGCGCACCTACAACCTGGTCACCGACTTCGGGAAGATCGCTGACCCGATAGCGGACAAGGCGATCATGGGCGCGGCGCTGATCTGCCTGTCCTCCCTGGGCGACCTGCCCTGGTGGGTGACGGTGGTCATCCTGGGCCGGGAACTCGGCATCACCCTGCTGCGTTTCGTGGTCATCCGGTACGGCGTCATCCCGGCCAGCCGGGGCGGCAAGCTGAAGACGCTCACCCAGGGCGTCGCGGTCGGCATGTACGTGCTCGCGCTGACCGGCTGGCTCGCCACCCTGCGCTTCTGGGTGATGGCGGCCGCGGTCGTCCTCACCGTGGTCACCGGCCTCGACTATGTGAGACAGGCCATGGTGCTGCGCCGCCGGGGAATCGCGGAGCGGGCAGCGGCGTTGGAAGAGCGAGAAGCGTGAACCCCACGGCCACCGAGTTGGTGCGGCTACTCACGGTGAACGGCGAGACGCTCGCCGTGGCCGAGTCGCTGACCGGTGGTCTGGTCGCCGCCGAGATCACCTCGGTCCCCGGCGCCTCCCAGGTGTTCCGGGGTTCGGTCACCGCCTACGCCACCGAGCTCAAGCACCGGCTCCTCGGCGTCGACGCCGGTCTGCTGGAGCGGTCCGGCGCGGTGGACCCGCAGGTCGCGGCCCAGATGGCTGCCGGTGTGCGGGAGGCCCTCGGTGCCGACTGGGGCATCGCCACCACCGGCGTCGCCGGCCCCGAGCCGCAGGACGGGAAGCCGGTCGGCACGGTGTACGTGGCCGTCGACGGACCTCCCCGACCGGGCCCGCCTTCCGCCTCCGGCGGAAAAGTGGAGGCCCTGCGGTTGAACGGCGGCCGTACGGAAATTCGTATGGAGAGTGTACGGAGCGTACTCGCACTGCTTCTTGCGGAGCTTGCGGGCGAACAGACCGGAAATGAGCGGGCACAGGATACGGAACGGAACGGGGGGTTTTGATGTTTGCAGCCCTGAGTGAACACGACATCGCTCCCCGCACGGCCGCGGCGCGAGGCGGTACGGTGGGGCGAGAAGGATGCGGCTACGCGGTCCGAGGAGGGAGCCACCGATGATTCTGCTCCGTCGCCTGCTGGGTGACGTGCTGCGTCGGCAGCGCCAGCGCCAGGGCCGTACTCTGCGCGAAGTCTCCTCGTCTGCCCGGGTCTCACTCGGCTATCTCTCCGAGGTGGAGCGGGGGCAGAAGGAGGCTTCCTCCGAGCTGCTCTCCGCGATCTGCGACGCGCTGGACGTACGGATGTCGGAACTCATGCGTGAGGTGAGTGACGAACTCGCACTCGCCGAGCTGGCCCAGTCCGCCGCCGCCACCGACGGCGTACCGGCACCGGTCCGGCCGATGCTGGGTTCCGTGTCGGTGACCGGTGTGCCACCGGAACGGGTGACCATCAAGGCACCTGCCGAAGCGGTGGACGTGGTCGCCGCGTGACCTGCGCGCACGCGGCCTAGCGCCCGATACGTGTGAGCCCCGGCCGGGCCTCCCTGGATCTTTCAGGTGAGGCGCGGCCGGGGCTTTCTCATGCGCCTGTCCAGGTCCCCTCGGGGGTTCCTTGCTCCGTTTGCCCGGTACGGGCGGCCCGGTCATGGTGGGAGGGACCCCAAGCCCCCCGAGGACCCGAGGACAGCGGATGTACGTGGTGAAGAGTTCCCTTCCCGAGGCCGAGCTGAAGACCGTCTCCGAGGCGCTGCAGGGGGCGCTCGTGGACCTGGTCGACCTCTCGCTGGTCGCCAAGCAGATCCACTGGAACGTCGTCGGGCCGCGCTTCCGGTCCATCCACCTCCAGCTCGACGAGGTGGTCCTGTCCGCGCGCACCGCCTCCGACCAGGTGGCCGAACGCTCCTCGGCGCTGGGCGTCCCGCCGGACGGGCGGGCCTCCACGGTCGCCTCCGGCACCGGGATCAAGGTCCCGCCGGCCGGCTGGATCAAGGACACGGACGCGGTCGCCGGGATGGTCGCCGCCCTCGGCGCGGTCATCGGCCGGATGCGGGAGCGGGTGAACGCCACCGGCGACGCCGACCCGGTGACCCAGGACCTGTTCATCCAGATCACGGGCGACCTCGAGAAGCACCATTGGATGTTCCAGGCCGAGAGCGCATAGCGGAACGGGGCTTCCGGGCCGGCCGTTCCGGGCGTCTGCCCGGTGCTGCTCCGGTGAGCCCTTCGGTGCGCCTCCCGCAGGTGGCAGGCGGTGTTCTAGCTTCTCCGGCTGGAGGTGGCGGGTCCATGGACGGGCGAATAGTGCGCTGGGGGGCAGCTCTGGGGTTCGGCGCGGTGTGGTGGTGGGCGGTGCTGCGGCTGACCCTGGGGGACGGCGCGGGAGTGCTGGAAGGGTCCGTGGTGCTCGGGGGGTGGGGTCTGGGTGTGCTGCCGGTGCACTGTGTCGCCAAGGACCGGGCCGAGGGGGCGGTGCGGACCGGGCGGTGGCGGGAGGCCTGGCGGACCACGGGGGAGGAATCGGGCGCGGAAGCGAGTGCGGGGGTAACTCGTTCGGGTGAATCGGGGGCGGGCTGAGCGGGGGCTGCTTCGGGCGGGCTTGCGTGGGGGGCCGAGCGGGGCTCGGGTTCGCCTCGCGTTCGGTCAGCGGGGAGTCAGCGGGGAGTCAGCGCGCGGGGCGCGGGTAGCGCTCCCGCCAGCGCTGGGCGGTGCCGGGTGCCGGGGTCGGGCCGCTCTGGCAGGTGGGGCACCAGTAGGTGGGGCGTTCCTGGGTCCCGTCCCCCTGGTCGGCCACTCGTACGCGGGTGCGGCAGCGCAGGCAGGGGCGGGAGGCGCGGCCGTAGACGTAGAGGTCGTTCCGGGGCAGGCCGGTGGTCTGGCGGACCGGGCGGGCCCGGTTGACCTCCAGCAGGCGCTGGGCCATGCCGGGAAGCCGGGCGGCGCGGTCCTCGGGGAGTGAGCCGACGGGGAGCCAGGGGGTCACGCCGAGCAGGAAGCACAGCTCGCTCTTGTAGACGTTGCCGATCCCGGCGAGATTGCGCTGGTCCAGCAGGGCCTCGCCGAGGGCGCGGTCCGGATCGGCGTACAGGTTGGCCAGGGCGAGCTCCGGGTCCCAGTCGGGGCCGAGGAGGTCGGGCCCCAGATGGCCTACGACACGCTCCTCGTCCTCGGTGCGCAGCAGCTCCAGCACCGAGAGGCGGTAGCCCACGGCCATGCGGTCGTCGGCGCCCAGGACGATGCGGATCTGGTGTCCGGCGCCGCCCCGCCAGGCATGGCCCGTGCCGTACACCTTCCAGGCGCCCTCCATCCGCAGGTGCGTGTGCAGGGTGAGGCCGCCCTCGAAGCGGGTGAGCAGGTGTTTGCCGCGCGGGGCGGTGTTGAGCACGGTGCGGCCGGTCAGGTCGACCGTGGCGTACTGCGGCACCCGGAAGTCGCTGTGGGTCAGCACCCTGCCCGCGAGCGCGTCGTGCAGGCGCTTCGCGGTCTGCCACACCGTGTCACCTTCGGGCATGCGTCCAGGGTGCCACGGCGCGTGGGCCTGCTCCGGCCTCCTGGCTCACGCGCGCAGGCGCAGGCCGCGTGGGGTCGCCACGAAGCCGGCGCCTTCCAGCAGGGGGCCCAGGGTCGAGGTCAGGGCCGCGGTGCCGTTGATCCGCTCCACGGTGACCGTGCCCAGGGAGCCCGCGCGGGCGGCCGCCGCCAGAGCCTCCGCCGCCGCGCGCAGGCGGGGGTCGTCGGCCGCCGTGGAATCCGGGTCGGTGGGCCAGGCCAGCAGGGTCTTGCCGCCGCGCTCCATGTAGAGGGTCAGCTCGCCCTCCACCAGGACGACGAGTGAGCCCGCCTTGCGGCCCGGCTTGTGGCCCGCACCGGTCGGGGGTTCGGGCCACGGCAGCGCGGCGCCGTACGCGTTGGCGGGGTCGGCGGCGGCGAGGACCACCGCCTTGGAGTCGGGGGCGGTGTCCCGTACGCGGGGGCCGTAGCTCCGGCTCGCGAGGGAGCCGTAGCCCGAGCCGCCGCGCGGGCCGCCCTGGCCGGGGGAGGCGTACGGGTCGGGGATGGCCGCCGGGCCGAAGGGGCGCGGGAGACCGCCGTCGTCCCCGCCCCGGGGCGGCCAGGCGAAGTCGCTGTCGAGGCCCGGGTGTCCGAAGCCGCCGGAGGATGGGTCGAAGGCGTCGGACGCCGCGTGGCCGTCGCCGGGGAAGGGCGGGAGAGCGCCGTTGCCCGCGGGTGTCGGGACGGGCACGACGCGCTCGCCCCGGTCGCGGGCGTTGGACACCGCCCGGAGGCGGTCCACCGCGCCGTCCATGGCGAACTGGGCGGCACCGAGGCCCTCGACCACGTAGCCGCGCCGGGCCTGGCCGCTCTCCTCGAACGCGGACAGCACCCGGTACACCGCGGAGAAGCCGCCCTCGACGCCCTCCGCGCCCACGGCACCGCGCGTCACCACCCCGTGCCGGTCCAGCAGGGCACGCGCACGCGCGTGGGCGCGCACGGTGGCGTCCGGCTCGGGCACCGGCAACAGCGACCAGCGGCCGCCCACGGTCGGCGGCCCGGACCTCGAGGTGGCGCGGGCGGCGGCGGTCAGGGAGCCGTAACGCCCGCGCGGGACGTTGCGTTTGGCGCGGTGGGCCGTGGCGCCCGCCGTACGGCCCGAGCCCAGCAGGGCGCGCATCGGGGCCAGGGTGTCGTTGGTGAGCCGGCCCGACCAGGCCAGGTCCCACAGGGCGTCGGCCAGGTGGGCGTCGCTCGCCTCGGGGTGCGTGGTGGCGCGGACCTGGTCGGCGATCTGACGGAAGAACAGGCCGTACCCACCGGAGAGCGTGTCCAGGATCGACTGGTGGAGCGGGCTCAGCTCCAGGGGGTGCGGGGGCGGCAGCAACAGGGGCGCGGTGTCCGCGAGGTAGAGCGAGACCCAGCCGTCCTTGCCGGGCAGCGAGCCCGCCCCGGCCCACACGACCTCACCCGCCGAGGTGAGCTCGTCCAGCATCGACGGCCTGTAGTCCGCCACACGGGACGGCAGGACCAGCTTCTCCAGCGCGGAGGCGGGCACCGAGGCGCCCTGCAACTGCTCGACGGCGCGCACCAGTCCGTCGGTGCCGCGCAGCGTATGGCCCTTGCCGATGTGCTGCCACTGCGGGAGGAACTGGGCGAGCGCGGCGGGCGGCACCGGCTCCAGCTCGTGCCGCAGCGCGGCCAGCGAACGGCGGCGCAGCCGGCGCAGCACCGTGGCGTCGCACCACTCCTGGCCGATGCCCGCCGGATGGAACTCGCCCTGCACGATCCGGCCGCCGGCGGCCAGCCGCTGGAGGGCGCCCTCGGTGACCGCGACGCCCAGACCGAAGCGCGCGGCGGCGGCGGCCGAGGTGAAGGGGCCGTGGGTACGGGCGTAGCGGGCCAGGAGGTCGCCGAGCGGGTCCTTCACCGGCTCGGTGAACGCCTCGGGGACACCGACCGGCAGTGCGGTGCCGAGCGCGTCGCGCAGGCGGCCCGCGTCCTCGACGGCCGCCCAGTGGTCGGCGCCCGCGACGCGCACCTTGATGACCCGGCGGGCGGCGGCCAGTTCACGCGCCCACTCCGGCTCGGCGCCCCGCTCGGCCAGCTCGGCGTCGGTCAGCGGGCCCAGCAGCCGGAGCAGGTCCGCGACGCTCTCCGGGTCCTTGGCGCGCCGGTCCTCGGTGAGCCACTGGAGTTCGCGCTCCAGCTCGGTCAGTACCTCGGCGTCGAGCAGCTCCCGCAGCTCCGCCTGGCCGAGCAGCTCGGCCAGCAGCCGGGAGTCCAGGGAGAGCGCGGCGGCACGGCGCTCGGCGAGCGGGGAGTCGCCCTCGTAGAGGAACTGGGCGACGTAACCGAACAGCAGGGAGCGGGCGAACGGGGACGGTTCGGGGGTGGTGACCTCGACCAGGCTGACCTTGCGGGACTCGATGTCGCCCATCAGCTCGACCAGGCCGGGCACGTCGAACACGTCCTGAAGGCACTCGCGGATCGCCTCCAGGACGATCGGGAAGGACCCGAACTCGCTCGCCACCTCCAGCAGCTGAGCGGCACGCTGGCGCTGCTGCCACAGCGGGGTGCGCTTGCCGGGGTTGCGGCGCGGCAGCAGCAGCGCGCGGGCGGCACACTCCCGGAAGCGGGAGGCGAACAGGGCCGAGCCGCCGACCTGGTCGGTGACGACCTGGTTGACCTCGCTCTTGTCGAAGGCGACGTCCGCCGCGCCGACCGGGGCCTGTTCGCCGTCATAGTCCATGCCGACCTTGCCGGGGCTCTGGTCCAGCAGGTCCAGGCCCATCAGGTCGGCGTCGGGCAGGCGCAGCACGATGCCGTCGTCGGCGTGCATGACCTGGGCGTCCATGCCGTACCGCTCGGAGAGGCGGGCGCCCAGCGCGAGCGCCCAGGGGGCGTGGACCTGGGCGCCGAAGGGTGAGTGGATCACTACCCGCCAGTCGCCCAGCTCGTCCCGGAAGCGCTCCACGACGATGGTGCGGTCGTCCGGGACGTGCCCGCACGCCTCGCGCTGCTCGGCCAGGTAGGAGATGACGTTGTCCGCCGCCCACGCGTCCAGGCCCGCGGTGAGCAGACGCAGCCGGGCGTCCTCCTCGGACAGCGCGCCGACCTCGCGCAGGAACGCGCCGAGCGCGCGGCCCAGTTCGAGCGGGCGGCCGAGCTGGTCGCCCTTCCAGAACGGCAGACGGCCCGGTACACCGGGCGCGGGGGAGACCAGCACCCGGTCGCGGGTGATGTCCTCGATGCGCCAGGAACTCGTGCCCAGTGTGAAGACATCGCCCACGCGGGACTCGTACACCATCTCCTCGTCCAGCTCGCCGACCCGGCCGCCGCCCTTCTTGGGGTCGGAACCGGCGAGGAAGACGCCGAACAGGCCCCGGTCGGGGATGGTGCCGCCGGAGGTGACGGCGAGCCGCTGGGCGCCGGGCCTGCCGCTGATGGTCCCGGCCACGCGGTCCCACACCACACGGGGGCGCAGTTCCGCGAACGCGTCCGAGGGGTAGCGGCCCGCGAGCATGTCCAGGGTGGCGGTGAACGCGGACTCGGGGAGCGAGGCGAAGGGGGCCGCGCGCCGCACGGTGGCCAGCAGGTCGTCGAACTGCCAGGTGTCCAGCGCCGTCATGGCGACGATCTGCTGGGCCAGTACGTCCAGCGGGTTGGACGGCACCCGCAGCGACTCGATTCCGCCCGAGCGCATCCGCTCGGTGACCACGGCCGCCTGAACCAGGTCGCCCCGGTACTTGGGGAAGACCACGCCCGTGGAGACGGCGCCCACCTGGTGCCCGGCGCGGCCCACGCGCTGGAGGCCGGAGGCGACCGAGGGCGGGGACTCGACCTGGACGACCAGGTCGACGGCGCCCATGTCGATGCCCAGCTCCAGGCTGGAGGTGGCCACCACGGCGGGCAGCCGCCCGGCCTTCAGGTCCTCCTCGACGAGCGCGCGCTGCTCCTTGGAGACCGAGCCGTGGTGCGCGCGGGCGATCACCTGCGGGGCTCCCTGGGCCGCGCCCGAGCCGCCCATCAGCTCGGCCGGGGAGTGGTGCTCGTCCAGCTTCTCGCCGGTGGCGCGCTCGTAGGCGATCTCGTTGAGCCGGTTGCAGAGCCGCTCCGCCAGACGGCGGGAGTTGGCGAACACGATGGTCGAGCGGTGCGACTGGACCAGGTCGGCGATCTTCTCCTCGACGTGCGGCCAGATCGAGGGCTTCTCCGCCTTGTCGTCGCCGTCGGCCGCGGGGGAGCCGCCCAGCTCGCCCATGTCCTCCACGGGTACGACCACCGACAGGTCGAACTCCTTGCCCGACTCCGGCTGGACGATCTCCACCTTGCCCCGGGGCGAGAGATAGCGGGCCACCTCGTCCACCGGCCGTACGGTCGCCGACAGGCCGATCCGGCGGGCGGGCTTGGGCAGCAGTTCGTCCAGCCGCTCCAGGGACAGCGCGAGGTGCGCGCCGCGCTTGGTGCCCGCGACCGCGTGCACCTCATCCAGGATCACGGTCTCGATGCCGGTGAGGGCGTCCCGGGCGGACGAGGTCAGCATCAGGAACAGCGACTCGGGGGTGGTGATCAGGATGTCCGGCGGGCGGGTCACCAGGGCGCGCCGCTCGGCGGGCGGGGTGTCGCCGGAGCGGATGCCCACCTTGACCTCGGGCTCGGGCAGGCCCAGGCGCACGGACTCCTGGCGGATGCCGGTCAGCGGGCTGCGCAGATTGCGCTCCACGTCGACGGCGAGCGCCTTCAGCGGGGACACGTACAGCACCCGGCAGCGCTTCTTGGGGTCGGCCGGGGGCGGGGTGGAGGCCAGCTGGTCCAGTGCGGCGAGGAAGGCGGCCAGCGTCTTGCCCGAGCCGGTCGGCGCCACCACCAGCGCGTCCGACCCCTCGTTGATGGCCTTCCAGGCGCCCGCCTGGGCCTCGGTGGGCGCGTGGAACGCCCCCGTGAACCATTCGCGGGTCGCGGGGGAGAAGCCTTCGAGGGCCGGGTGGGCGGGACTGACCATGCCTCTATCGTGCACCCGCCCACTGACAATCGGGCTGACCTGGGCAAACGGGACGGATCAGGGCGTGCCGCGACCGGTGCGCGTGGCCGACAATGGGCGTATGGCGGGTTCAGGGGAGCGGGCACGGCACTGGCGGTACGCGGAGCTGCCCGGCGTCGACCTGCTCCGCGCCCGCTACATCCGCAAGACCTTCGTCCGCCACACCCACGAGAACTTCGTGATCGCGGCCATCGCGGACGGCGTCGAGGTCTTCCACCACCGGGGCGCCGACGTCTCCGTGGGCGCGGGCGCCCTCGCCCTGGTCAACCCGGACACCCCGCACACCGGCCGCGCGGGCGTCCCCGAGGGCTGGCGGTACGGCGCGGTCTACCCCTCGCCCGAGGTGGTGGCCCGGATAGCGGCCGAGACGACCACCATCCGGGGCACGCCCGGCTTCGCCGCGCCGATGGTGGACGACCCGTACACCGTCCGCCTCGTCCACCAGGTGCTGCGCGCCGCCGAGGAGGGCAACGCCCTGGCCGCCGACACCCTGCTGAGCGTCGCGGTGACCCGGCTGCTGCGGCTCAACGGCGGCCCGCTGCCCGAGCGCCGCACCCGCTCGGCCGGCGCCGGGATCGCCGCACGCGCGCGTGCCGTGCTGGAGGAGCGGATGGCCCAGCCGCCCGGCCTGGAGCGCCTCGCCACCGACCTCGGCACCAGCCGCTTCGCCCTGCTGCGCGCCTTCCGGGACGCCTACGGCATGCCCCCGCACACCTGGCTCACCGACGCGCGGGTGCGCCGCGCCCGGCTCCTGCTGGACACCGGCACCCCGCCCGCCGAGGCCGCCGCGCTGGTCGGTTTCACCGACCAGCCCCACCTCAACCGCCACTTCGCCCGCATCGTCGGCGTGCCGCCGGGCGCCTACCAGCGCGAACGCGAGAACGTGGGCGGGCGCAAGAACGTACAAGACGGGGCCGGGCGGGCGGCCGTAGCGTCCGGGGCGTGGCACAGCGACAGACAGCACTCGCGGACAGGGCCGCCGAAGACGTGGGAAAGCCGGACAGCGCCGTCGTACGGGACGCCCTCGGGGTCGGCGTCGCCGTAGGGCTCTCCGGCTTCGCCTTCGGGGTCACCTCGGCCGGCAGCGGACTCGGCCTCCTCCAGACCTGCGCACTCAGCCTGCTGGTCTTCACCGGCGCCTCCCAGTTCGCCCTGGTGGGGGCGCTCGCGGCCGGGGGGAACCCGTTCACGGCCGCGGCGGGCGCGTTCTTCCTCGGCGTACGCAACGCGTTCTACGGGCTGCGGCTCTCCCAGTTGCTCGCCCTCCCGCGCGCGCTGCGGCCGTTCGCCGCCCAATGGGTGATCGACGAGACCACCGCCGTCACCGTGGCCCAGCCGGACCGCCGCTCCGCGCGGCTCGGTTTCACCGTCACCGGGCTCAGCCTCTACGTGCTGTGGAACCTCACCACCCTGCTGGGCGCCCTCGGTGCGCAGGCCCTCGGGGACACCGACGCCTGGGGGCTGGACGCGGCCGGACCCGCCGTCTTCCTGGCGCTGCTCGCCCCCATGCTGACGACCTTCACCGAACGTGCGGTCGCCGCCCTCGCGGTTGTCCTGGGCCTCGGCCTGCTGCCCGTGCTGCCCGCCGGGGCGCCCGTCCTGGTGGCGGCCCTGGCGGCGCCGCTCGCCCTGTTCGTCCAAGGTCTGCGGGCCCGCTCCGCCCGGCGGCCGGACGCCCCCGAGGAGGACCTTTGAACACCTGGCTCGCCATCGGCGTCACCGCGCTCGGCTGCTACGCCGTAAAACTCGCCGGGCTGCTCGTCCCCGCGAGCGCCGTGGAACGGCCCCTGGTCAAGAAGCTCGCCGCGCTCCTGCCGGTCGCCCTGCTGGCCGCGCTCACCGCCCAGCAGACCTTCGCCGACGGCCACACCCTCGTTCTGGACGCGCGGGCCGCGGGGGTGGCCGCGGCGGCCGTGGCGCTGCTGCTCCGGGCGCCGTTCCTGGCGGTCGTCGCGGTGGCCGTGGTGGTGACCGCCGGCGTACGCGCCCTGACCGGCTGAGCGCCGGGTCAGCCGACGTAGCGGCCGTACGCCCGGAGAGTGCGCAGCGCCTCGATGGTCACCCCGGCGCGCGCCTCCAGAGCGGGAGCCGGTGCCCACCGGCGCCGGCGAACGGGCCAGCCGCCGTCCTCCTCCTGCCCGGCGGCGAGGAAGTCCAGCGAACGCGCCATCTCCTCGTCCGTGAACCACGCGCGCGCGAGCGAGTCGGGGCTGCGCGCGAAGTCGTGCGGGAAGTGGTGCTCGGTTGGCGCGTGGCCAGGGGCGGCGGGATACGTGTCGAGACGGTCCGGGTCCAGCGCCGCGAGCCGCCGCTCGCGCACCAGCCGGCCGAGCCGGTCGGCGGCCGCCTCCGCGCGGGCACGGTCGGGAGCGGCGTCCAGGAAGGCCACGGCGGCCCCGATCTCATGCGGGTGCGACGCCTCCAGGGCGTCCACGGCCTGCCAGCAGAAGTCGGTGGCCCGGAACAGCCACGCGTGCCACACCTCGTTGCGGTGCAGCAGGCCCACCACCGGCCCCGTCGCCAGCAGCTCGCTCGGCGGGTCGTCCACCACCGGCACGAAGGGGGCCGCCGGATAGCCGCGCTGGCTCGGACAGACCGCCGGCAGGGCGCCGTCCGCGGTGGACACCGAGGTCAGATAGCGGCACACGCGCTCCACCCGCTGCCCGCCGCACCGGCCCACCGCGTCCAGGACGCGCAGCGCGCGGGCGGTGTGCAGCGGCTGGCTCACCGGGCCGCGCAGGTCGGGCTCCAGAGCGTGGCCGTAACCGCCGTCCTCGTTGCGATAGGCGTCCAGGGCCCGCTCCACCGGGTCCGCGCCGCCCTTCAGGAAGCGGTACGAGAAGAGCCGCTGCTCCAGCACGCGCGCGGTGAGCCAGACGAAGCGCTCCGCGCGGAGGAGCGGGGTGTGCGCCGGGCGCGCGGAGGGGAGTGAGGGACCACCTGATTCGGCCATGGAGCAGACCGTAGAGCCCCCCGACCCCGCCGAGAACGGTCCCGGACACTCCCACCCCCCGAGGCGGGATACTTGAGGCATGCGGTTGACGGTCTTCTGGCAGCGGATGGCGGAGCACTTCGGTGCGGGGTACGCCGACTCCTTCGCGCGCGATCACATCATGTCCGAGCTGGGCGGACGGACGGTGCACCAGGCACTCGACGCAGGCTGGGACGCCAAGGACGTGTGGCGCGTGGTGTGCACGGTGATGGACGTGCCGGGGGACAAGCGCTGAGCCGCGGTCGTCGCCCGGTGCCGGGCGACATCGGCCGAAAGACGGGGGCGAAATACGCGCATCGCCGGTCCCCCGGTCGACGGACGCCCCGACGGGTGTGTTGACGGCCACATACCGAGTAGGTCACCCGGGCCCTCATACGGTCCGCGCTGTCGGTGGCGTGGGCGAGACTTGGCCCGTGGCACGCATCGACGACATCGAGCCGACCGATCCGCAGACGGCACCTCCGGCCGGGACGGCCGCCTGTGCCGCCGGCACGCCGCCGAGTGAGCCCGCGGCCGGTGCCTTCACGAGTGCCCGGATGCCGCGCTGGCTGCCGCGCGCCCTGGTGCTCGCGCTCTCGCTGGTCGCCCTGTTCCAGCTGGGGAGCTGGGCCTTCCACGAGCTGACCGGGCTCCTCCTCAACATCCTGATCGCGTTCTTCCTGGCGCTCGCCATCGAGCCCGCCGTCAGCCGTATGTCCGCGCGCGGGATGCGCCGGGGGCTCGCCACCTTCCTGGTCTTCCTCGGACTGGCCGTCGTCACCGCGGGCTTCTTCACCCTGCTCGGCTCGATGCTCGCGGGCCAGATCATCAAGATGATCGAGGGCTTCCCCGAGTACCTGGACTCGGTCATCAACTGGGTGAACCAGACCTTCCACACGGAGATCCGCCGGGTCGACGTCCAGGAGGGCCTGCTCCACTCCGACTGGCTGCGCAAGTACGCGCAGAACAGCGCGGCCGGCGTCCTCGACGTGTCCGCGCAGGTGCTCGGCGGCCTCTTCCGGATCCTCACCGTCGGCCTGTTCTCGTTCTACTTCGCCGCCGACGGCCCCCGGCTGCGCCGCGCCCTGTGCTCGGTGCTGCCGCCCGCGCGGCAGGCGGAGGTGCTGCGCGCCTGGGAGATCGCCGTCGACAAGACCGGCGGCTACATCTACTCGCGCGGCCTGATGGCCCTCATCTCCGGCGTCGCGCACTACATCCTGCTCCAGGCCCTCGGCGTGCCCTACGCGCCCGTGCTCGGCGTCTGGGTCGGCCTGGTCTCGCAGTTCGTACCGACCATCGGCACCTACCTCGCGGGCGCGCTGCCGATGCTGATCGCGTTCACCGTGGCGCCCTGGTACGCGGTCTGGGTGCTGGTCTTCGTCGTGGTCTACCAGCAGTTCGAGAACTACATGCTGCAGCCCAAGCTGACCTCCAAGACCGTCGACATCCACCCGGCCGTGGCCTTCGGCTCGGTCATCGTGGGCACCGCCCTGCTCGGCGCGGTGGGTGCCCTGATCGCCATCCCCGCGGTCGCCACGCTCCAGGCGTTCCTGGGGGCGTACGTCAAGCGGTACGCCGTGACGGACGACCCGCGCGTGCACGGCCACCGCCTGCGCCGGCAGGGCCGCCCGGACTCCTTCCTCCGCCTCCGCCTGGGGCGCCCGCGCTCTGCGGAGCGGGACTCGGAGGGCCTCGGGGACTAGGGGTGTGTTTCCCGGTCCGCGAAGTTCGGGGGGCGCCCGGCTCGGGGAGCACCCCCTAAGGGTCTTCCCGCTCGGCGCGGGCGCGGCGGTGGGCCGCCACGCGCTCCCGGGTGGCGCACCGGCGCGAGCAGTAGCGGCGGGGCGGGCCGCTGCCCTGGGTGACGTAGACGTTGTCGCAGCTCGGAGAGGCGCAGGTGCCGCCCGGCGGGCGCTGGCGGTCCCAGAGCAGGACGGTGAGGGCCAGGCAGGAGGAGGCCAGCAGCCACTCGGCCCAGGGGGCGTCGTCGGTGCGGTCAAGGTGAGGGTGCCAGGGGGTGGTGCCGTCGTGGGAGGAGAGCCTGAGGCGGCCTGTGTGCGCGTGCAGCAGGCGGTCGAGGGTCGCGGCGGCGGTGCCGGTGTCCTCGGCGGCGAAGACCTCGCGCAGCCGGGCCGCGGCTACGCGCATCTCGGCGACCTCGCGCGAGGAGAGGTCGACGTCCGCCTCGCCGTATGCGCGCAGGACGGCTGTTACGCCTGCCGGGGCCGAGTCGTCGTCGGCGAGGGCGTTGATCAGGTCGGCGGTGCGCTGGGCCGTCGTCAGCACCGAGTGGCGGGTGGACCAGTCGTCGGGGGCGGGGCTGGAGGACACGGGGCGAATGTAACGCATATTGCGGAGATTTGAGTTACCTCCGTAACGTCGGTGCGGTGAAAAAGCGTTACGGGCTTGCCGCTTACCTTGCGGGCGCGGTGGCCGCTCGCGTGGGGGACGAGATGTCGGGGCCCGCGCTGATGCTGGCCGGGTTCGCGGTTACGGGTTCGGCCGCTGCGGGATCGGCGCTGCTCGCGGGGGTCACGATCGCCGCTGTGGTGGGTGGGCCGGTACTGGGGCTGGCGCTCGATCGGGTGGAGCGGCCGGGGTGGTTGCTGGCGGGGGCGCTCTGTCTTCACGGCGGAGGATTGGCACTGGTGCTGCTCGGGCTCGGCCGGGTTCCCTTCGCCGTGGTGCTGGGGCTGGCCGTGGTGGCCGGGGTGACGGGACCGGCTGTCGCGGGTGGGTGGACGGCGCAGTTGCCCCGAGTGGTGCCCGGTGGGGTGCCGGGGCGGGCGATTGCCCTTGATGCCATGACGTTCGGGGCGGCGAGCCTGGCCGGTTCCGCGCTGGCGGGGGGTGTGGCGCAGGGCATGGGGGCCGCTGGTGCTGTGGTGGTCGCCGAGGTGCTGATCTGGGCGGCCGTGCCTGTGGCGTTGGGGTTGCCCAGGGCGTCGGCCGGCCGGGAGGCGGCCGGCGGGGGCTTTGCCGCTGGGGTGCGGTTCGTACTGGGGAATCCCGCTCTGACGCGGGCGACCTTCACTTCGGTGAGCTGCTGTGTGGCGCAGGGGGTGCTGACGGCCTGCGTTCCCCTGCTGGGGGAGCGGGTGCTGGGCGGGGCCGCGCGCGGGGCGGTGTTGCTGTCGTGCGCGGCGGGGGCGGGGCTGGTGGCCAACGCGGTGCCGCCCCGCCTGGTGATGGCGCCGGATGCCGTGATCCGGTTGGGTGCGGTGGTGCAGGCCGCCGGGTTGGCGCTGGCGGCGACAGCGGGCCGGCCGGCCGTGCTCGTCGGGGCCGCGCTGCTGATCGGCGCCGGCGAGGGCCCGCAGCTGACCGCCTTGTTCGCCGTCCGCCACCGCGAGTCCCCTGACCGTCTGCGCGGCCAGATCTTCACGACGGGGGCGAGTGTGAAGATCACTGGCTTCGCCGTGGGAGCCGCGCTCGCGGGGCCGCTCGCGGCGCGTTCTCTGCCGGGTGCTCTGCTGCTGGCCGCGGGGGTTGCCGCTGTGGCCTGCCTCAGGCGCTCGGGGCGGGTGTAGGGCTCCCGCAGTGCCTTCGGCAGCCGGGCTGAGCGCCCTCGACCGCACCGGACTCGCCGGGGTCCGACGTGCTTGACATGGAAATCGAACATCCATTCTCATGGAAGCGCAGGCGAGGCCGACGGCAGGCATTTACGTACGGTTCGGGTAGGGATGTACCCCAGTTATCCACAGGCCGGGCCGGCGTCGGGGCGCGTTGTCAGTGGCAGGCGTTAGCGTCTTTGACGTGAAGCGATCGACTCAAGCAAACCGGGTGGAACCCATGGCAGGAACCGACCGCGAGAAGGCGCTCGACGCCGCGCTCGCACAGATTGAACGACAATTCGGCAAGGGCGCAGTGATGCGCATGGGCGAGCGGTCGATGGAGCCCATCGAGGTCATCCCGACCGGCTCGACCGCCCTCGACGTGGCTCTCGGCGTCGGTGGTCTGCCGCGCGGCCGTGTCGTGGAGATCTACGGCCCGGAGTCCTCCGGTAAGACGACCCTCACCCTGCACGCCGTGGCCAACGCGCAGAAGGCCGGCGGCCAGGTCGCCTTCATCGACGCGGAGCACGCCCTCGACCCCGAGTACGCGAAGAAGCTCGGCGTCGACATCGACAACCTGATCCTGTCCCAGCCGGACAACGGCGAGCAGGCGCTGGAGATCGTGGACATGCTGGTCCGCTCCGGCGCGCTCGACCTCATCGTCATCGACTCCGTCGCCGCGCTCGTCCCGCGCGCGGAGATCGAGGGCGAGATGGGCGACAGCCACGTGGGTCTCCAGGCCCGCCTGATGAGCCAGGCCCTGCGGAAGATCACCAGCGCGCTCAACCAGTCCAAGACGACCGCGATCTTCATCAACCAGCTCCGCGAGAAGATCGGCGTCATGTTCGGCTCGCCGGAGACCACGACCGGTGGCCGCGCGCTGAAGTTCTACGCCTCGGTGCGCATCGACATCCGCCGCATCGAGACCCTGAAGGACGGCACGGACGCGGTCGGCAACCGCACCCGCTGCAAGGTCGTCAAGAACAAGGTCGCCCCGCCGTTCAAGCAGGCCGAGTTCGACATCCTCTATGGCCAGGGCATCAGCCGCGAGGGCGGTCTGATCGACATGGGCGTGGAGCACGGCTTCGTCCGCAAGGCCGGTGCCTGGTACACGTACGAGGGCGACCAGCTCGGGCAGGGCAAGGAGAACGCCCGCAACTTCCTCAAGGACAACCCCGACCTCGCCAACGAGATCGAGAAGAAGATCAAGGAGAAGCTGGGCGTCGGAGTGCGTCCCGAGAAGCCCGCCGTCGAGCCGGGCACGGACGCCGCCGCGGTCACCGCACCGGGCGCCGGCGAGAAGGCCACGGACGCCAAGGCGGTCCCCGCCCCGGCCAAGGCCACCAAGCCCAAGGCCGCCGCAGCCAAGAGCTGACCCGTGACGCGACGAACCGACTGGGCCGAGTACGACCACTCCGCGTCCGGTGCCCCACGGGGGAGGGGCATCGGCCGCGATCCGGCCACGGCCGCGCCCGGTGACGACGCGGACGGACTCGAGGACAGCCACCCGGCACCACGCCGGTCCGGGTGGGACGGCACAGGCTCGGAGGGGCCCCACGGGGGCGGTTCCTCCCGGCGCGGCCGTCGGCGGCGCGGCTTCGGGGAGCCCGCCGGCACGGACGAGGACACCCCGCGCTCGTCGAGGGCCGGGCAAGGGGTGTCCTCCACGGAGGCGGACCCGGCCGAGAAGGCGCGGAACATCTGTCTGCGCCTGCTCACCGGAACCCCGCGCACCCGCAAGCAGCTCGCGGACGCTCTGCGCAAGCGGGAGATCCCGGACGAGGTCGCCGAGGAGGTGCTGTCGCGGTTCGAGGAGGTCGGACTGATCAATGACAGCGCCTTCGCGGACGCCTGGGTGGAGTCGCGGCACCACGGCCGGGGGCTGGCCCGTCGCGCCCTCGCCCGTGAGCTGCGCACCAAGGGCGTCGACTCGGCGCTGATCGACGAGGCGGTGGGACAGCTCGACTCCGAGCAGGAGGAGTCGACCGCCCGCGAGCTGGTGGACCGCAAGCTGCGTGCCACCCGTGGGCTCGACCGGGACAAACGGCTCCGCCGCCTCGCCGGGATGCTCGCCCGCAAGGGGTATCCCGAGGGCATGGCCCTCCGCGTCGTCCGTCAGGCGCTGGAGGAAGAGGGCGAGGACACGGAGTTTCTGGCGGAGGGCGATTTCTGACGGGCGGACAGGAAGGTCCGCTCAGGGCACCGGGCCCCGAGCGGACGTACCGCTCAGGCCGCCGGCTCCACCGGCAGCCCCGCCGCGCGCCACGCCTGGAAGCCGCCCGCCAGGTCGGTCGCGCGGCGCAGGCCGAGCTGGTGCAGGGAGGCAGCCGCGAGGCTGGACGCGTAACCCTCGTTGCAGATGATCACGACCCGCAGATCGTGTCCCGTGGCCTCCGGCACCCGGTGGCTGCCCTGCGGATCGAGGCGCCACTCCAGCTCGTTGCGCTCGATCACCAGGGCACCGGGGATCAGTCCGTCCCGGTCGCGCAGTGCCGCGTACCGGATGTCGACCAGCAGGGCCTCGCCGTCACGGGCCGCCTCGTGCGCCGCTCGGGGCTCGATGCGCCGGTAGCCGGAGCGGACCCGCTCCAGCAACTCGTCGATCCCGACCGGACGCAGCGCGTCGCCGTCGCCGCTCACTGCCAGTCCTCGGGGCGCTCGACCTGCTCCAGCCGGAGCGTCTGACCGGTGCGGCTGTAGCGCCGGATGCGCGGCAGCGGCGGGTAGTAGGCGTGGACCGAGACCGCGTGCCGGTCGGGGGAGTCGTTGAACACCTCGTGCACATGGTCCCGGCCGAACGTGCGGCCATGGCCGGCGCCGAGGCGGCGTTCGCGGTCCACGTCCCCGGTGAGTTCCAGGGTCCGCCAGCCGTCCGTGGGCAGCCGGGCGGCCAGCGAGTTCTCGTGCAGCTCGCCGGACGCGGTGAGGAAGGCGCCGACCGAGTCCGCGTGGTCGTGCCAGCCGGTTCCGGTGCCGGGTGGCCAGCCGATCAACCACGCCTCGCTGCCGCCCGGTCCCTCCAGCCGCAGCCAGGTGCGGCCCTCGGGGTCGAGGGGGAGGGAGGCGATCAGTTCCGCGTCGGCGGCGGTGCGCCGGACGAAGTCGAGCAGCTCGGCCTGGCTGGGTGCCGAGGCGGGCGCGGGGGAGGTGAGGGGGGAGACAGACACGTGCACCGTCCTGAAGAGGGTTCGCCGAACGGGCGCGCGACGGCGCCCGGAGAAGGGATGCGAATTCAGCAGGACGGGCGACACACGCAGCCCGCGTAGCGGAGCAGGTCCATATGGACCCTCCGCCACAGGCATACATGGGTGTCGGTCACGATTCGGAGTACAGCATGCCGCCGCACTCCGGTCAATCGGTCGTCATCATGTGGACAGCGAGGGGCCGCGCCCGAGGTCAGCGCGCCCCCGAACCGGCCTCCGCCTCCTCCTTCAGGGCGTCCTCCAGCGGCACCGCGCCCCCGAGCGCGGCCTCCGCCGCCGCGTACAGATCGGCGGGCCGTACCCCGCTGAGCGCGGTGACCAGATGGCCGTCCGGCCGGATCAGGAGCACGCTGTGGGCCGGGGCTCCCGGATAGCTCTCGGCCACCAGCAGCTCCGCCCGGTGCGGCAGCGCGGTCACCGCGGCCGCCAGCCGGGGCATGACCCCCGCGGACATCCAGTGCTTGCGGTCCCACACCCCCGTACCCGGCGCGATCAGGACGACGAGCAGCGCCCCCCGGCCCAGCCGGTCGCGCAGCCGTACGAAGGAACCGTCCTCCGCCGTCACCCGTACATCCGTGACAGGCGCGCCCGGCTCGGTGTCGACCGGGATCTCGCCCTCCAGATAGCGGGGCGCGAGCGGCGAGGCGGCGTACGCCCCCGGCTCGCCGAGCGCACCGCGCCCCAGGTGACCGTCCGTCACCAGGGTGTCCTGGTTGCGGGACGCACCGGGCACGTAACCCCGCAGTCCGCCGCTGCCGCGCAGCACCGGGAGCAGTTGGTCGGCGGCGCGCAGCCGGGCGGCGACCACCGCGCGCCGCTCGGCCTGGTAGCTGTCGAGCAGCGCCTCGTGCGCGCCGTGGTGCCAGGCGACGGCCAGCTTCCAGGCGAGGTTGTCGGCGTCCCGCAGCCCCTCGTCGAGGCCCTGGGTGCCGAGCGCGCCCAGCAGGTGGGCGGCGTCCCCGGCGAGGAAGACCCGGCCGGAGCGCCAGCGGCGGGCCAGCCGGTGGTGGACGGCGTGCACACCGGTGTCGAGGAGGTCGTAGGCCGGGACCGCGCCCCCGGACCAGCCCGCGAGGGTCTTGCGGATGTTGCTCACCAGGAACTCGGGCGTGATCAGGTCCCGGCCGGCCGGCAGCAGCCAGTCCAGGCGCCAGGTGCTGTCCGGCAGCGGCCGGGCGCTGACCTCCGTGGAGGGATGACCGGAGGACCGCCACGGAGGCATCCGGTGCAGCAACGCGCTGCCCTCCCATGGGAGTTCGACGCGCAGGGTGGCGACGGCGTGCCGCTCCACCGCCGTTCGGCCGGGGAAGCGGATGTCCATCAGCTTGCGGACCGTGGAGCGGGGGCCGTCGCAGCCGACCAGATGACTGCCCCGCCACCAGGTGCCTCGCGGGCCGCGGGTGTGCGCGGTGACGCCGGAGCGCTCCTGTTCGAGGGAGTCGAGACGGCTGTCCTGGGCGACCTCGACCAGCGGTTCCGCGTCGGCGGCCGCGCGCAGAGCGGCGGTGAGGACGTGCTGTTCGATGTGGAGCGGCGCGGGGTCCCCGGCCGCGAAGGCGATCTCGCCCACCACCTGCCTGCGCCGCTGCGAGCGCCAGCCGCTCCAGCGCAGCCCCAGGTCACCCGCCCGGACCGCGGTCAGCCGCTCCAGGAGTGCCGCGGTGTCCTCGCGCAGGACGACGGTGCGCGCCGGTCGGGGCTCGTCCTTGCCGCCGGTCTCGTCGAGGACGACGGACGGCACCTCCTGGCGGGCCAGGGCCAGGGCGAGCGTGAGCCCGACGGGCCCCGCTCCGACGATGATCACCGGGTCCACGGTGTGGCGCCCCCTGCCCATGACGATGCCTCGACGAACACGCGGGAACAGGAAGGTGAAGCGGGGTGCACGATCACAGAACGTATGCAACCCATTGGCAGAGTATGCGTCAAGTGACCGGGGCCCGTGGCGATCACCCGACCAGGATCGGGCACGGAACCCAGGACCGCAATGGGGGGCCGGGACGGCGTGTACGCGCCGTCCCGGCCCCCGGAGGTCTGCCTGAGCAGGTGTCAGACGGGCACCGCACCGCCGGCGTCGCCCGCGTTGAGGTCCTCGACCGTGCCGGCCCCGAGCACCGCGCCGGTACCGCGCGTGCTGCGGCGCAGCCGCCCCTCCAGCCAGGAGGCGAAGGAGGTGAGCAGGAAGTTCAGCACGATGTAGAGGACCGCCACCACGGCGAAGCTCTGGATGACGTTGGCGTAGTTGGCCGCCAGGGTGCTGCGGGCGTTGAGCAGGTCGGTGAACTGGAGCATGACCCCGCCGAGCGCCGTGTCCTTCACGATCACCACGAGCTGGCTGACGATGGCCGGGAGCATCGCGGTGACGGCCTGCGGCAGCAGGATGCCCGCCATCGTCTGGCCCTTGCGCAGACCGATGGCGTACGCGGCCTCCGTCTGCCCCTTCGGCAGCGAGAGGATGCCCGCCCGGACCACCTCGGCCAGCACCGAGGCGTTGTACAGCACCAGGCCGGTGATCACGGCGTACAGCGGCCGGGAGTCACTGGGGATGTCGGTGGAGCGGACGTAGAACTCGCCGGCGAACAGCATCAGCAGCAGCACCGGGATGGCGCGGAAGAACTCCACGACCACGCCCGCCGGTATGCGCACCCAGCGGTGGTCGGACATCCGGGCTATGCCGAATATCGCGCCCAGGGGCAGCGCGATCACCATGGACAGCGCGGCGGCCTTCAGGGTGTTGCCGAGGCCGGGGAGCAGGTAGGTGGTCCAGGCCTCGCTGGTGGTGAAGGGCTTCCACAGCGCCCACGCCAACTGGCCCTTGTCGTCCAGCTTCAACGCGGCCCACCACAGCACCAGGCCGAGCAGGACGAAGAAGACGACCGACAGGACGACGTTGCGCGCCCGGGCGCGGGGGCCGGGCGTGTCGTAGAGGACGGAACTCATCGCTTCACCGCCAGTCGCTTGCCGAGCCAGCCCAGGAGGAGACCGGTCGGCAGGGTCAGTACCACGAAGCCGAGGGCGAAGACGGTGCCGATGGCGAGGGTCTGGGCCTCGTTCTCGATCATCGTCTTCATCAGGGTGGCGGCTTCGGCCACGCCGATGGCGGCCGCCACCGTGGTGTTCTTGGTCAGGGCGATCAGGACGTTGGCCAGCGGGCCGATGACCGCGCGGAACGCCTGCGGGAGCACGATCAGCCGCAGCGTCTGGGAGAAGCTCAGCCCGATGGCGCGGGCCGCCTCGGCCTGCCCGAGCGGCACCGTGTTGATGCCGGAGCGGATCGCCTCGCACACGAACGCCGCCGTGTAGGCGATCAGTCCGAGGACCGCGAGCCGGAAGCCCTGGATCTTGAAGTCCTCGGCGCCCATGGTGACGCCGAAGATGTCGGCGAGGCCGAGTGAGGTGAACAGGATGATGATCGTCAGCGGGATGTTCCGCACGATGTTGACGTAGGCGGTGCCGAACCCGCGCATCAGCGGGACAGGGCTGACCCGCATGCCTGCCAGCAGGATGCCCCAGACGAGGGAGCCGACGCCGGAGAAGACGGTGAGCTGCACCGTCGTCCAGAACGCCCCCAGGACGTCGTAGCCTTCAAGAAAGTCGAACACGTTCTCCCGCGCTTCCGGGTGTGTGGCCTACGGGGTGGTCGGGGCGCGCCGCCGTCCGGGAAGCGGTGGACGGCGGCGCGGGCCGGGGACCGTGGACCGTGCGGAGCCCGCCAGGTCCTCGCGTCGTGGTGCCGGGACTACTTGACGATGTCGCCGATCTTCGGGGCGGGCTCGTTCTTGTAGTGGGCCGGCCCGAAGTTCTTCGCGACGGCCTTGTCCCACGACTTGTCGGAGACCATCTTCTCCAGCGCCTTGTTGATCTTGTCGACGGTCGCGGAGTCGCCCTTCTTGACGCCGATGCCGTAGTTCTCGTTGCTGAGCTTCAGGCCCGCGAGCTGGAACTGGCCCTTGTACTTGTCCTGCGCGGCGAAGCCCGCGAGGATCGAGTCGTCCGTGGTCAGTGCGTCCACGGCGCCGCTCTGCAGGCCGGCGACGCACTCCGAGTAGCCGGACAGGGGACGCAGGTTGGCCTTCGGGGCGATCGTCTTCTGGACGTTCTGCGCCGAGGTCGAACCGGTCACGGAACACAGCTTCTTGCTGTTGAGGTCCGTGCCCTTGGTGATGTCGGAGCCCTTCTTCACCAGCAGGTCCTGGTGGGCCAGCAGGTACGGGCCGGCGAAGTCCACCTTCTGCTTGCGCTCGTCCGTGATGGAGTAGGTGGCCGCGATGAACTTCACGTCGCCGCGCTGGAGGGCGTTCTCGCGGTCGGCGCTCTTGGTCTCGACCCACTCGATCTGGTTCGGCTGGTAACCGAGCTGCTTGGCGACGTAGGTGGCCACGTCCACGTCGAAGCCGGAGAAGGAGCCGTCGGGCTGCTTCAGACCGAGACCCGGCTGGTCGAACTTGATACCGATCTTGATCTTCTTGCCGCCCGAGGCGTCGTCCTTCTTGTCGCCGCCGCACGCGGTGACGGACACGGCGAGCGCCAGCACGACGGCGGAGGCGGCGGTGACCTTGCGGAGCTTCATGGTGGACATCCTTTGCGTGATGCGTGACGGAGCGAACGTGAGAGGGAGCGCGAGGACGCGGGCCGCCGCGCGGACGGCACCGGGCCGCCCGGAGATCCGGGCGGCCGGGACGGCACGGTCGGTGCGGGGACCCGGCCCGGGGCTCAGTGGTGCAGGATCTTGGACAGGAAGTCCTTGGCCCGGTCGCTGCGCGGATTGCTGAAGAACTGCTCGGGGGCGGCCTGTTCGATGATCCGGCCGTCCGCCATGAAGACCACGCGGTTGGCGGCCGAGCGGGCGAAGCCCATCTCGTGGGTGACGACGACCATCGTCATGCCCTCACGGGCCAACTGCTGCATGACCTCGAGGACTTCGTTGATCATCTCGGGGTCGAGGGCCGACGTGGGCTCGTCGAAGAGCATCACCTTCGGGCCCATCGCCAGCGCCCGCGCGATGGCCACACGCTGCTGCTGGCCGCCGGACAGCTGCGCCGGGTACTTGTCGGCCTGGCTGCCGACGCCGACCCGGTCGAGCAGGGCGCGTGCCTGCTCCTCGGCCTTCTTCTTGTCCGTCTTGCGGACCTTGAGCTGGCCCAGCATCACGTTCTCGAGCACGGTCTTGTGCGCGAAGAGGTTGAAGGACTGGAACACCATCCCGACGTCCGCCCGCAGCCGGGCCAGCGCCTTGCCCTCCTGGGGCAGCGGCTTGCCGTCGATGGTGATGCTGCCGGAGTCGATCGTCTCCAGACGGTTGATGGTGCGGCACAGAGTCGACTTGCCGGACCCGGACGGCCCGATGACCACGACGACCTCACCACGGCCGATCGTCAGGTCGATCTCCTGGAGCACATGCAACGCGCCGAAGTGCTTGTTGACGCTCTTCAGGACGACCAGGTCGTCGGACGCGGCCACGTCTTCCTTGGCCACCGCTACTTCGGTCATCGCTCTCGGGCTCCGTCCTCCTCGGTTTCGGTGGACAGTAGTGACGACCACGCCTCGGCGTCACCACATCTGAGGTGAATCTGAGCATCACGATCCGATAGCAATCGGACACGTGTCGTAGCACTTGCGTTCTGTGCGCGTATCGGCCGGATAACGGAAGTCCTGGGCAACCGGAACGCTCTTGACTGCGTCGTCCTTCATCGGCGTCACTGCATGGTGCACACGCGCGCACCATCGGTACGCGTCCGAGAAGAACCCGGACGGTACGCACGACGAACTGAAGGGGGCCGGGATGAGACTGCTGCTCGTCGAGGACGACAACCACGTCGCCGCGGCCCTCTCCGCGGTCCTCGCCCGGCACGGCTTCGACGTCACCCACGCCCGCAGCGGCGAGGAGGCACTCCAGGCGCTCGTCCCCGAGGGCCCCGGCTTCGGCGTGATCCTTCTCGACCTCGGCCTGCCCGACCAGGACGGCTACGAGGTCTGCGGCAAGATCCGCAAGCGCACCGGCACCCCGGTCATCATGGTCACCGCCCGCTCCGACATCCGCTCCCGCATCCACGGGCTCAACCTGGGCGCCGACGACTACGTGGTGAAGCCGTACGACACCGGTGAACTCCTCGCCCGCATCCACGCGGTGAGCCGCCGCACCGTCCCCGAGGACGCCGTGACCGGTGACGACAGCGCCGCCCTGCTGCTCGGCACGGTCCGCATCGAACTGCCCACCCGGCAGGTCAGCGTGGCCGGCGCCACCGTCGCGCTGACCCGCAAGGAGTTCGACCTGCTCGCGCTGCTCGCCCAGCGGCCCGGCGTGGTGTTCCGGCGCGAGCAGATCATCAGCGAGGTGTGGCGCACCAGTTGGGAAGGGACCGGGCGCACGCTGGAGGTGCACGTGGCGTCGCTGCGCGCCAAGCTGCGCATGCCCGCGCTGATCGAGACCGTGCGCGGGGTCGGTTACCGGCTCGTCGCCCCGGCCGGATAGCGGGGCCGGGTGCGCACTCGGCTCCTGCCGCTGCTCATCGTGCTGATGGCGGCCGTCCTCCTCGCGCTCGGCGTACCGCTCGCCGTCAGCGTGGCCGCGGCCGAGCAGCAGCGCGTCATCGTGGACCGGATAGACGACACCGCGCGCTTCGCCGCGCTCGCCCAGTTCGTCACCGACACCCCGAGCGGCAGCCGCTCCACCGCCCCCGACGAGCGCCTCCAGACCCTCCACCGCGAGCTGGAGAGCTACCACGGCGTCTACGACATCCGTGCCGGTGTCTTCTACAGCGACCGGTCCGCCATGGTCAACGCACCCGGCGACTGGTTCGTACCGCAGGAGGGGGCGGTCCGGGCGGCCTTCGATGAGGCGCTGCTCAGCCGCCGCAGCCACGACCCCGGACAGGTGTGGCCCTGGCAGCGGACCCGGCTCGTGGTCGCCTCGCCGGTCATCCGGGACGGGGACGTGGTGGCGGTCGTCGTCACCGACTCGCCCACCGAGCAGATGCGGTGGCGGGTGCTGCGCGGCTGGGCGCTGATCGCGGCCGGGGAGATCGCGGCGATGCTGCTCGCGGTGGGCGCGGCGCTGCGGCTGACCGGCTGGGTGCTCCGGCCGGTGCGGGTCCTGGACGCCACCACCCACGACATCGCCACCGGACGCCTGAAGTCCCGCGTCGCGGTCGGCGGCGGGCCGCCCGAACTGCGACGGCTGGCACGGTCGTTCAACGAGATGGCGGACAACGTCGAGGACGTGCTGGAGCAGCAGCGCGCCTTTGTCGCGGATGCCTCCCATCAACTGCGCAACCCCCTTTCGGCTCTGTTGCTGCGGATCGAACTGCTCTCTCTCGAACTCCCCGAGGGCAACGAGGAGATCGCCTCCGTGCGCACCGAGGGCAAGCGGCTGGCCCAGGTGCTGGACGACCTGCTCGACCTGGCGCTGGCCGAGCACGCCGAGACCGAGGCCCGGCTGACCGACATCGGCGCGCTGGCCGGGGAACGGGTCGCCGCCTGGACACCGACCGCCGAGGCCAAGGGCGTCCGGCTGGTCGGCGACTGCCCGCCCACGACTGCCTGGGCCGACGCGATCTCCCTGTCCAGCGCGCTGGACGCGGTGATCGACAACGCCGTCAAGTTCACCCCCGAGCACGGCACGGTCGAGGTCGGTGTCCTCGCGAGCGGTGACACCACCACCGTCCAGGTCACCGACACCGGGCCGGGCCTGACCGACGAGGAACTCGAGCGCGTGGGGGACCGGTTCTGGCGCAGCGGACGGCATCAGAACATCAAGGGCTCAGGACTGGGCCTGTCCATCACCCGCGCCCTGCTCGCCGCGACGGGCTGCTCGATCGCCTACGGCCACCACGAGCCCGGGGGTCTGCGGGTCACCGTCACCCTGCCCCGGTACGCCGCCGTGCCCGGTCCCCGTCAGGGCTTGACGGAGCGGTAGTAGCGCCTGGCGCCGGTGTGCAGGGGGAGCGGGTCGGTGTAGATGGCGGTGCGCAGGTCCACGCGCTGTGCGGAGTGCACGTGCTTGCCTATGTCGTCCCGGCTCTTGATCACGATGCGGGTGATCCACTCCGTGAGCCTCGGGTCCAGGTCCGAGCGCGTCAACAGCAGGTTGGACACCGCGATGGTGGCCACCGTGGAGCCGCCCTGGACGAGCGGATACGCCGATTCGGGCATGTTGGTGGCGCGGTAGTAGCGGGCCGGCTCGCCCTCGGCGTGCAATTGGGAGACGAGCTTCCCCTCTATCGGTATGAACCGGAACCCCGACTTGTCCGCCAGCTCGGTCAGCCCGCCGGTGGGCAGGCCGCCGGACCAGAAGAACGCGTCGATGTCGTGGTCCGCCAGCATGTCCGGACCGGTGTCGATCCCCGCGGACACCGGGACGATGTCCTTCTCGGGGTCGATCCCGGCGGCTTTCAGCACCCCGTTCGCGATCAGCCGCACACCGGAGTTGGGCAGGCCGGTGGCCACCCGCTTGTCCCGGAGGTCGGCGACGCTGTCGATCTTGGCGCCGGGCGCCACGATGAGCTGCACATAGTCGTCGTAGAGCCGGGCCACCCCCCGCAGCCGGTGCTCGGCGGGGTGCGCCTGCTCGTACGTCTGCACCGCGTCGGCCGCCGCGATGGTGAAGTCGGCCTTGCCGGACGCCACCCGCTGCACGTTCTCCTGCGAGCCGGCGCTGCTGGTGAGCTTCACCGTCAGACCCGGCATGTCCCTCGCCAACTCGTTGCGCAGACGGCGGCCGTACTCCTCGTACACCCCGCGGGTGGTGCCGGTGCTGAACACGATCGTCCCGCTCGGCGGCTTCTCGCCGAGCGGTGCCAGCCACCAGAGCAGCAGGCCGAGCACCACGACTCCCACGCCCGACGCCCACAGCAGGCGGCGCCGGCCGGGCAGCCGGGCGGAGATCTCGGCGAACGGGAACACCTTGGACATGCGGGCGATCCTGCCAGGCCGGAAGCGGCCGGACCAGGGCTGTGGACAACCGCACGACCGTCTCTCCGGCCGCCTGTGGACAACCGGCGGGGGTGTCGGAGGCGGCGGTTACAGTCGCCGCATGAGCACTTCTCCCGCCCGTCTCGTCAGCGAGTTCCACCGCGCCTTCGGTCTCGACGCCCGCGCCGTACCCACCGAGATCAGTCCCGAACTCGCCGCACACCGGGGGGAACTGCTCGCCGAGGAGGCCGCGGAGGTGGCCGAGGTCTCGGTCACCGGCCCGCTCGACCACCTCGCGCAGGAACTGGCCGACGTGGTCTACGTCGCCTACGGCACCGCGCTGGTCCACGGCATCGACCTCGACGAGGTCATCGCCGAGATCCATCGCGCCAACATGAGCAAGGTGGGCCCCTCGGGCGAGATCAGCCGCCGCGAGGACGGCAAGGTCCTCAAGGGCGACCACTACCGGGCACCCGACGTGTCGGCGGTGCTGCGCCGCCAGGGATGGACCCCGGCCGAGCGCTGACGGCCCGGCTGTGTCCCCGGTCACGGGCCGCCGGGAGCGGGGACGGAGGGCCTCCGGGGACCGCCTACCCTTGACCCATGACCACCAGCAGCGACCGGAGCCCGGCAGTGGACGTTCGAGAAGCCAAGACGTACGAGGTGCGCACCTACGGGTGCCAGATGAACGTCCACGACTCCGAGCGATTGTCCGGGCTGCTCGAGGACGCCGGTTACGTACGGGCGCCCGAGGGTTCGGACGGGGATGCCGACGTGGTCGTGTTCAACACGTGCGCGGTCCGCGAGAACGCGGACAACCGGCTCTACGGCAACCTCGGCCGGCTCGCGCCCCGCAAGGTGTCGCGCCCCGGGATGCAGATCGCGGTCGGCGGCTGTCTCGCGCAGAAGGACCGCGACACCATCGTGAAGCGGGCGCCCTGGGTCGACGTCGTCTTCGGTACGCACAACATCGGCAAGCTGCCCGTCCTGCTGGAGCGCGCCCGCGTCCAGGAGGAGGCGCAGGTCGAGATCGCCGAGTCGCTGGAGGCGTTCCCCTCCACCCTGCCCACCCGGCGCGAGAGCGCGTACGCGGCCTGGGTGTCCATCTCCGTCGGCTGCAACAACACCTGCACCTTCTGCATCGTCCCGGCGCTGCGCGGCAAGGAGAAGGACCGCAGGACCGGCGACATCCTCGCCGAGATCGAGGCGCTGGTCGCCGAGGGCGTCAGCGAGATCACGCTGCTCGGGCAGAACGTCAACGCCTACGGCTCCGACATCGGTGACCGCGAGGCGTTCAGCAAGCTGCTGCGGGCCTGCGGAAAGATCGAGGGCCTGGAGCGCGTCCGCTTCACCTCCCCGCACCCCCGCGACTTCACCGACGACGTGATCGCCGCCATGGCGGAGACGCCGAACGTGATGCCGCAGCTCCACATGCCGCTCCAGTCCGGCTCGGACACCGTCCTGAAGGCGATGCGCCGCTCGTACCGGCAGGAGCGCTACCTCGGCATCATCGAGAAGGTCCGCGCCGCCATCCCGCACGCGGCCATCACCACCGACATCATCGTGGGCTTCCCCGGCGAGACCGAGGAGGACTTCGAGCAGACCATGCAGGTGGCCCGCGAGGCCCGCTTCGCCCAGGCGTTCACCTTCCAGTACTCCAAGCGTCCCGGCACCCCCGCCGCGACCATGGAGGGCCAGATCCCCAAGGAGGTCGTGCAGGCGCGCTACGAGCGCCTCGTCGCCCTCCAGGAGGAGATCTCCTGGGAGGAGAACAAGAAGCAGGTCGGCCGCACGCTGGAGCTGATGGTCGCCGAGGGCGAGGGCCGCAAGGACGGCGCCACCCACCGCCTCTCCGGCCGCGCCCCCGACAACCGCCTGGTCCACTTCACCAAGCCGGACGAGGAGGTGCGCCCCGGCGACGTCGTCACCGTCGAGGTGACCTACGCGGCCCCGCACCACCTGCTCGCCGAAGGCCCCGTCCTCGCCGTGCGCCGCACGCGCGCGGGCGACGCCTGGCAGAAGCGCAACGCGGCCGAGACCGCCGAGAAGGCCGGCGTCATGCTCGGCCTGCCGAAGATCGGTGTCCCCGCGCCGCTGCCGGCCGCCACGAGCGGCTGCGGCTGCGACTGACCCGTACCGCGCCTCACCCCCGGTCCACGGCGTGCGCGGGCCGGGGGTGAGGCGGGTTACGCTGCCGATCATGCTTGTCGCAGCCGCCGTCTGCCCCTGTCCACCGCTGCTGGTCCCCGAGGTCGCCGCGGGCGCCGCGCCCGAACTGGACGCCGCCCGAGCCGCCTGCGCGGACGCGCTCGGTGTGCTCGCCGCCGCCCGCCCCGACCGCCTGGTGGTCCTCGGCCCCGCCGAGGAGGGCGGGCACTACCCGCAGGGCACCCGGGGTTCCTTCCGGGACTTCGGCGTCGATCTGGCTGTGCGGCTCGGCCCCGAGGGCGCGCCCGGTCCGGAGCTGCCCGCCTCCCTGGCCGTCGCCGCCTGGCTGCTCGCCTGGACCGGCTGGACGGACGTACCGGTCGAGGGAGTGGCCGTGGCCGCCGATCTCCCCCCTGGACAGTGCGCCGGACTCGGCGCGGAGATCGCCGGCGGGAACGACCGGACCGCCCTGTTCGTGATGGGCGACGGCAGCGCCTCCCGCACGCTCAAGGCCCCCGGCTACCTCGACGACCGCGCGGCCCCCCTCGACGCCGAGGCCGCCCGCGCCCTGGGCGCTGCCGACCTCGCGGCCCTCGCCGCACTCGACACCGGCCTGGCCCGCGAACTCCATGCGTCCGGCCGAGCCCCCTGGCAGGTCCTCGCCGCGGCGGCCGAGGGCGCGGGCCTGGACGGCACCCTGCTGTACGACGAGGCGCCGTACGGCGTCGGCTACCTCGTCGCCGCCTGGAGCTAGCCCTTCGGCGTCGTCCGGGGCGGGGTCTGCGGGCCCTCCGTGGGCTTGCGGCCCTCCTGGCCGAGACGGTCCACCGCTTCCTTCGCCTTGTCCGTACCGGCGTGGATCTTGTCGGTGTACTTGCCCTTGGTCCGCTCGTCGACCAACTGCGCGGCCTTGTCGAGACCGTCCTGCACCGCGTCGCCGTGCTGCCGGGCCAGGTCCGTCACCTTGTCCTTGGCCGGGCCGAGCGCGGCCTTCACATCGTCGAACAGACCCATGATCCACCTTCCGGAACAACCCACATACGCGTGATGCGACGTTTGTGTGCGACGCTACCCCTTCCCAGGGGGCGTGACACCACGCGATCACCCGGACCACACCCGTAACCCCTGCCCGTGCGGCCGCGCGTCATCGACCGTCGGCCACCGGCGCGGCCGCGAGGTTTGCGAGACTGGTGCGGTGAGCAGTGCATCCCCCGCCCCCCGTGTCATCGCCGTCGTCGGCCCCACCGCGGCCGGAAAGTCCGACCTCGGTGTCTTCCTGGCCCAGCAGCTCGGCGGCGAGGTCATCAACGCCGACTCGATGCAGCTCTACCGGGGCATGGACATCGGCACCGCCAAACTCACCCCCGAAGAACGCGGCGGGGTCCCGCACCATCTGCTCGACATCTGGGACGTGACGGTCGCCGCCTCCGTCGCCGAGTACCAGAAGCTGGCCCGCGCCCGCATCGACGCCCTCCTCGCGGAGGGCCGCTGGCCGATCCTGGTCGGCGGCTCCGGACTGTACGTGCGCGGCGCCGTCGACAACCTGGAGTTCCCCGGCACCGACCCCGAGGTCCGGGCCCGCCTGGAGGACGAGCTGGCCCTGCGCGGCCCCGGCGCCCTGCACGCCCGCCTGGCCGCCGCCGACCCCGAGGCCGCGCGCGCCATCCTGCCCAGCAACGGCCGCCGCATCGTCCGCGCCCTGGAGGTCATCGAGATCACCGGGCGCCCCTTCACCGCCAACCTCCCCGGCCACGACTCGGTCTACGACACCCTCCAGATCGGCGTCGACGTCGCCCGCCCCGAACTGGACGAGCGCATCGCCCGCCGCGTCGACCTCATGTGGGAGGCCGGGCTCGTGGACGAGGTACGCGCGCTGGAGGCCCAGGGGCTGCGCGAGGGCCGCACCGCGTCCCGCGCCCTCGGGTACCAGCAGGTGCTCAACGCGCTCGCCGGCCAGTGCACCGAGGAGGAGGCGCGCGTGGAGACCGTGCGCACCACCAAGCGCTTCGCGCGCCGCCAGGACACCTGGTTCCGGCGCGACCCCAGGGTCCACTGGCTCAGCGGGGCCGCGGCGGACCGAGGGGAACTTCCGGGGCGGGCGTTGACGTTGGTCGAACGACCGGTCACAGCCTGATCACGTCCTGGCATCGGGATGCGCCACCGGTCAGCCCGGCCTCCGGCGCCGTGCCATCATCGAGCTTCGATCGACCAGTGAAGTCCTAGTTGGGAGGGCGCGTGGCGATGGAGGCCGGCCCTCGTGACACCGCAGCAGGCACCGAGCACCTCACCACCGACGGTGACGAGCCCGGCGTCGAGGACCGTCTGACCGACGACGGCCCGGACGACATCCCGATCGTGGTCGTCGCCGACGGACCCACGCCCGAGGAGATGTTCGCGGGCGGCCCCGAGGTCGAGGTCGAACTGCGCCCCCAGCGGCGGCTGCGCATCTGGCAGCTGGCGCCCATCGTGGGCCTGGCCGCGCTCGGCTCGCTGATGTTCGCCTTCCCGCTCGCCTTCGACTTCGGCGACAGCGGCGCGGTCATCGCCATGCTGGGACTGCTCATCTGCTCCTGTGCCGCCGGCTGGGGCATGATGGCCGCCCGCCGCGTCGGCTACACCTGGCCCGGCCTGCCCCCGCGCGGCTCCGGCCGCCGCGCCGACTGGCGCGTCGCCCTCTCCTACGCGCTGCTCGTGGGCGTCGTCGCGGTCCTCGCCGTATGGCGGGTCGCCCGCCTGCGCTAGCGCCCCCGGCCGTCCTCGGACGGTGTCCGGGACACCCCGTACGATCGAGGGATGAGCACGCGGATCGCATTCCTCAAGGGGCACGGCACCGAGAACGACTTCGTGATCGTGCCCGACCCGGAGAACGCCCTCGACCTGACGCCCGCCGCCGTGGCCGCGCTCTGCGACCGCCGGGCCGGCATCGGCGGCGACGGGGTGCTGCACGTGGTGCGCTCCGCCGCGCACCCCGAGGCCCGCGACATGGCCGGCGAGGCCGAGTGGTTCATGGACTACCGCAACGGGGACGGCTCGGTCGCCGAGATGTGCGGCAACGGGGTGCGGGTGTTCGCGCGCTACCTCCAGCACGCCGGACACGTGGGCGAAGGCGACCTCACCATCGCCACGCGCGCGGGCGTTAAGCGCGTCCACATCGCCAAGGACGACGCCGGCGCCGGAGACGTCACCGTCGGCATGGGCCGGGCCCGGCTGCCCGAGGCCGAGGTCACGGTCGGCGTCGGTGCGCGGAGCTGGCCCGCGCGGAACGTGAACATGGGCAACCCGCACGCCGTCGCCTTCGTGGACGACCTCGCGCACGCCGGCGACCTGTACACCGCGCCGCAGGTCGGGCCGGCCGGCGCCTACCCGGACGGCGTCAACGTGGAGTTCGTCGTCGACCGGGCCCCCGGCCACGTCGCCATGCGTGTGCACGAGCGCGGCTCCGGGGAGACCCGTTCGTGCGGCACGGGCGCGTGCGCCGTCGCCGTGGCCGCCGCCCGGCGCGACGGCGCCGACCCTGCCGTCACCGGAACCCCGGCGACGTACACCGTGGACGTGCCCGGCGGGCGGCTGGTCATCACCGAACGACCGGATGGTGAGATCGAGATGACGGGCCCCGCCGTGATCGTCGCCGAGGGCGGGTTCGAGGCCGAGTGGCTGGAAAACGCACCCCGCTGACCTGGGCGGACCGTGCCCCGATGGCTCCGTACGCCGAGGACCAGCCGTTCTTCGACAGCGAGGCCGTTCGAAACCGCGGCCGACGGGAGGGCACGTGGCGCAAAATCTAAACCTCCGTTCCGTCGCTCGAATGGGTGATCCGTTTCACGCTGGCCGAGAGGCGGTCGGTAGCACGTGATGGGGTCGATAGCATCAAGCACCGGCACGGACGGGGGAACGTCGCCAACCCTGAGCCGCGTATGCCCTTCGGGCTCCGTCCGCCGGTCCACGAGCCGGAGGTGCCCATGAGTGCGGAGGCCACGAACCCCGCGAGCCCAGGCCCGGTAGCGCCCTCGGCGCCCGCGGTGGCCCGCAGGAAGTCCCGGCCGCGGATCGACCTGCGCAGGCTGGGCCGGGCCGCACTGCTCGGCCCGGCCGTCCGGAGCAAGCTGCCCGACGCCATCGGACACGTCGCCGAGGCCCACCGCGCCCACCACCCCGACGCCGACCTCGACCCGCTGCGCCGCGCCTACCTCCTGGCGGAGACCTCCCACCGCGGCCAGATGCGCAAGAGCGGCGAGCCGTACATCACCCACCCGCTCGCCGTCACCCTGATCCTCGCCGAACTCGGCGCCGAGACGACCACCCTGACCGCCTCCCTCCTCCACGACACCGTCGAGGACACCGACGTGACGCTCGACCAGGTCGGTGAGGAGTTCGGGGAGGAGGTCCGCTACCTCGTCGACGGCGTGACCAAGCTGGAGAAGGTCGACTACGGTGCCGCCGCCGAGCCGGAGACCTTCCGCAAGATGCTCGTCGCCACCGGCAACGACGTCCGCGTGATGTCGATCAAACTCGCCGACCGGCTGCACAACATGCGCACCCTCGGCGTGATGCGCCCCGAGAAGCAGGCGCGGATCGCCAAGGTCACCCGCGACGTCCTCATCCCGCTCGCCGAGCGCCTCGGTGTGCAGGCGCTGAAGACCGAGCTGGAAGACCTCGTCTTCGCCATCCTCCACCCCGAGGAATACGCCCGCACCAGCGAGCTCATCGCCCGGAACGCCGCCGGGGGAGACCCGCTCGCCGAGGTCGCCGACGAGGTGCGCGCGGTGCTCCGCGAGGCCGACATCCCCGCCGAGGTCCTCATCCGGCCCCGCCACTTCGTCTCCGTCCACCGCGTCTCCCGCAAGCGCGGCCCGCTGCGCGGCACCGACTTCGGCCGGCTGCTCGTGCTGGTGAACGAGGACGCGGACTGTTACGCCGTGCTCGGTGAACTCCACACCTGTCTCACCCCGGTGGTCTCCGAGTTCAAGGACTTCATCGCCGTACCGAAGTTCAACCTCTACCAGTCGCTGCACACCGCCGTGGCCCGCCCTGACGGCCAGGTCGTCGAGGTCCTCATCCGCACCCACCGCATGCACCAGGCCGCCGAGGCCGGGGTGATCGCGCTCGGCAACCCCTACACCCCGCCCGCCGAGGAGCAGAGCGCCGGCCTCGACGGCGAGCGGGCCGACCCCACCCGTCCCGGCTGGCTCTCCCGCCTCCTCGACTGGCAGCGCGGCGCCCCCGACCCCGACACCTTCTGGTCCACCCTGCGCGACGACCTCGCTCAGGACCGCGAGATCACCGTCGTCCGGCCCGACGGCGGCACCCTGGGCCTCCCCGAGGGCGCCACCTGCGTCGACGCCGCCTACGCCCAGTACGGCGACGACGCCCACGCCTGCATCGGCGCCCGCGTCAACGGCCGCCTGGCCGCCCTCGGCACCGTCCTGCGCGACGGCGACACCGTGCAGCTCCTCATGGGCCAGGACCCGGCCTCCGAACCCTCGCGCGAATGGCTGGAGCACGCCCACACCCCGGCCGCCCGCATCGCCATCCAGCGCTGGCTCGCCGCCCATCCCGGCGCCGACGCCCGCCCCTCGGACACCGCCGACGGCCCCGGCGGCAGCCGCCCCGCCGGCGGCGCCCCCGCCGCGCGCCCCCGTGGCGCCGACGTGCTGCTGGACCGGCCGGGCGGCCCGGTCCGCCTGGCCGGCTGCTGCACGCCCGTCCCGCCCGACGACATCGTGGGCTTCGCCGTGCGCGGGGGAGCGGTGACCGTGCACCGCACGGGGTGCTCCATGGTGGAGGACATGAAGGGCCGGGGGCGCGAGGAGATCGCCGTGCGCTGGGGGGACACCACCGCGTGCCGGGTCACCCTGGTCGCCGAATCGTTCAGCCGTCCCCATCTGCTCGCCGACCTCACCGAGGCGATCGCCGTGGAGGGCGCCGAGATCGTCTCCGCCACCGTGGAGTCGCCCAATCAGCAGCGGGTCCGCCACACCTACACCCTCCAGCTCCCCGACGCCGCCGAACTGCCCGCCCTGATGCGGGCGATGCGCGACGTGCCCGGCGTGTACGACGTCAGCCGGGTCCAGGCGCCCGCCGCCTGACCGACCCGATCGGGTGGGCCTGGCGCGCGCCGTCGCCACCCGGCGGCCGGGCGCTGGTAGCCGTGGGGCATGCTGCTCACTCGCCCCGCGCGCCCGCACCCCGCACTCCGGTTCCTCCGGCGCCCGAAGGCGGCCCTGCTCGCCTCGGCCGTCACGGTCTGTCTCGTCGCCGCCGGAGCCCCCGCCGAACCGCTGGGCGTCGGCGACCGGATCTTCCCGGAGCTGGGCAACCCCGGCTACGACGTGGCCGCTTACGACGTCGCCCTCACCTACCCCGGCAGCAACGCCAAGCCGCTCAAGGCCGTCACCACCATCGACGCCCGGCTCACCAGCTCCCTGGACCGGATCAACCTCGACTTCGCGCACGGCACCGTGGAGTCCGTCGAGGTCGACGGCCGCAGTGCCGCCTTCACCAGTGCCGGTGAGGATCTCGTCGTCACCCCGGACCACGCGCTGCCGCTCGGCAGTGTCACCCGCATCACGGTGCGGCACACCAGCGACCCCCGCCCCGCCGGAGACCAGGACGGCGGCTGGGTGCAGACCACCGACGGGCTCGCCATGGCCAACCAGGCCGACGCCGCGCACCTGGTCTTCCCGTGCAACGACCACCCGTCCGACAAGGCGATGTTCACCTTCCACGTCACCGCCCCGGACGGCTACACCGCCGTCGCCAACGGCCTGCCGACGGGCAAGGTCGTGGCGGGCGGCTCCACCACCTGGAGCTACCGCTCCCAGCACCCCATGGCCACCGAACTCGCCCAGGTGTCCATCGGTCACTCCGCCGTCGTCCGGCGCACGGGCCCGCACGGCCTGCCGCTGCGCGACGTGGTGCCCGCCGCCGACAAGAAGGAACTGGAGCCTTGGCTGGCCAAGACACCGGACCAGATCGCGTGGATGGAGAACAAGATCGGCCCCTACCCGTTCGAGACCTACGGCGTGCTGATGGCGCAGGCCAGCACCGGGTTCGAGCTGGAGACGCAGACCCTGTCGCTGTTCGAGAAGGACATCTTCACCGAGCCCGCCTATCCGAAGTGGTACATCGAGTCGGTCATGGTCCACGAGCTGTCCCACCAGTGGTTTGGCGACAGCGTCAGCCCCCGCACCTGGTCCGACGTCTGGCTGAACGAGGGCCACGCCACCTGGTACGAGGCCCTGTACGCGCAGGAGAAGGCGGACCGCCCCCTTCAGGACCGCATGAAGGCCGCCTACGGAGCCTCCGACCGCTGGCGCGCCGCCGGCGGTCCGCCCGCCAGGCCCAAGCCGCCCGCCCTCGGCCAGAAGATCGGCATCTTCCGCCCCAACATCTACGACGGCGCCGCCCTTGTGCTGTTCGCCCTGCGCCAGGAGATCGGCAAGGACGCCTTCGAGCGGCTGGAGAAGGTCTGGGTCCAGGAGAACCGGGACACCAGCGTCGGGACCGCCGACTTCGTCCGGCTCGCCTCCGCCATCGGCGGCCGTGACCTGAGCGGCTTCTTCCAGGACTGGCTGTACGGCGAGAAGACCCCGCCCATGCCCGGCCACCCGGACTGGAAGCAGGTCCCGCCGCCCGCGCCCTCGGACCCGGCGAAGAAGAGCTGACCGCCGGTGTCCGGGCGATATCCCCATGACGCCACGCGCCGCGTCGTGCGACCATCTTTTCGGTCGGCGCGGCGCGGCGCACGGGAATCTCCCGGGGCCCGCACGCGTTGCACCTCATGAACACCGGTCCCTCGCCGACCTCCCGGTCGGCCGACCGCCGGACCGGTCCTCCCCTCGACGTAAGGAACCAATGACCTCCTCTTCTTCCCCTTCACAGGACGCCAAGCGCCTCGCGCACGCCTATCCCGAAGGTCTTCGGGCCGATGCCCTGATGGAAGAGGACGTCGCCTGGAAGCACGACATCGACGGCGAGCGTGACGGCGACCAGTTCGACCGCTCCGAGCGCGCGGCCCTACGCCGCGTGGCGGGGCTGTCCACCGAGCTGGAGGACGTCACCGAGGTCGAGTACCGCCAGCTCCGCCTGGAGCGGGTCGTGCTCGTCGGAGTGTGGACCACCGGCACCGCCCAGGACGCGGACAACTCCCTCGCGGAGCTGGCCGCCCTCGCGGAGACGGCGGGCGCCCTCGTGCTCGACGGCGTGATCCAGCGCCGCGACAAGCCCGACGCGGCCACCTACATCGGCTCAGGCAAGGCCCTGGAGCTGCGTGACGTGGTGATGGAGACCGGCGCGGACACCGTCATCTGCGACGGTGAGCTGAGCCCCGGCCAGCTCATCCAGCTCGAGGACGTCGTCAAGGTCAAGGTCATCGACCGTACGGCCCTGATCCTGGACATCTTCGCCCAGCACGCCAAGTCCCGTGAGGGCAAGGCGCAGGTCGCGCTCGCGCAGATGCAGTACATGCTGCCGAGGCTGCGCGGCTGGGGTCAGTCGCTGTCCCGGCAGATGGGTGGCGGCCGCGGTGGCCTGGCCACGCGTGGTCCCGGTGAGACCAAGATCGAGACGGACCGGCGCCGCATCCGCGAGAAGATGGCGAAGATGCGCCGGGAGATCGCGGAGATGAAGACCGGCCGCGAGATCAAGCGCCAGGAGCGCCGCCGCAACAAGGTGCCCTCCGTCGCCATCGCCGGTTACACCAACGCTGGCAAGTCCTCCCTGCTCAACCGCCTCACGGGCGCGGGGGTCCTGGTGGAGAACGCCCTGTTCGCCACCCTGGACCCGACCGTCCGCCGCGCGGAGACCCCGAGCGGCCGGCTGTACACGCTGGCCGACACCGTGGGCTTCGTCCGGCACCTGCCGCACCACCTGGTCGAGGCGTTCCGTTCCACCATGGAGGAGGTCGGCGACTCCGACCTCATCCTGCACGTGGTGGACGGATCGCACCCGGTCCCGGAGGAGCAGCTCGCCGCCGTGCGCGAGGTGATCCGCGAGGTCGGCGCGACCGGCGTGCCCGAGATCGTCGTGATCAACAAGGCGGACGCGGCCGACCCGCTGGTGCTCCAGCGGCTGCTGCGGGTCGAGAAGCGGTCCATCGCCGTCTCGGCGCGCACCGGCCAGGGTCTGGAGGAGCTGCTCGCCCTGATCGACGAGGAGCTGCCCCGCCCCTCGGTCGAGGTCGAGGCGCTCGTGCCGTACACGCAGGGCAAGCTGGTCGCCCGCGCGCACACCGAGGGCGAGGTGCTCTCCGAGGAGCACACCGCCGAGGGCACCTTGATCAAGGTCCGGGTGCACGCGGAGCTGGCGGCCGACCTGGCCCCGTACACGCCCACCGCGACCGCCTGACCGGCTCTTCCGCCGGAACACGAAGAGGCCCGCCGTCCCCTCGTCACGAGGGGGCGGCGGGCCTTCGTCATGGGTGCGGGCGGCTACCGGTTCGCGAACTTCGCGCTCACCGAGTCGTACACGCCCTTGGCGACCTCGCCGAGCCGGGGACCGGCCAGCCAGCCCGAGGAGGCCGGCCCGATCGAGGTGTTGGAGACCAGCGCGGGCTTGCCGTCGGCACCCTGCTCCACCCAGCCGCCACCGGAGGAACCGCCGGTCATGGTGCAGCCGATGCGGTACATCGTCGGGTCCGCCTTGGCGATCGACAGCCGGCCCGGCTTGTCCTGGCACTGGTACAGCAACTGGCCGTTGTACGGCTCAGCCGCCGGGTAGCCGCTCGCGGTGACCGCGCTCACCTGGGTCGCGGCGGGCGCGGCGAAGTCCACCGGCAGCGCTCCGCCGACCGTCTCCTCCAGCGACTTGCCCCCGTTGCCCTGCTCGGGCGTCACATGGATCACCGCGAAGTCGTAGGACGCGCCGTTGCCACCCGTCTCGCCGCCCCCGTCGATCCACTGCTGGGAGGTCTTGGCCGCGTCGGCCCACCAGACACCGTACGGCGCGACCTGCGCGCGGGAGGCACCCTCCATCTCCGAGGAGGACAGGCTCTGGTTGTTGTACGACGGCACGAAGGCGATGTTGCGGTACCAGCCGCCCTTCTTGCCCGCGTGCACGCAGTGGCCGGCCGTCCAGATCAGGTTGGACTTGCCCGGGTGCGCGGGGTCCTCGACCACCGTGGCCGAGCAGACCATCGTGCCCTTGGGGGAGTCGAAGAACACCTTGCCGGAGGTGGCCGCGTTGGTGTGGTACGGCGGGCGGACCGCCTTGGCCTGCACCGGCTGCGGCTCGGGGTCGGTCACGCCCTGGTCGCCGGAGAGGTCGGTGTCGTCGACCCGCTTGGCCGGGTCGTCGGCTCCCCGCATCCGGTCCTTGTCCCACAGACCGTTGATGATCGGGTTGATGAAGTCGTTCGCCTCGCGCAGCCAGTCGTCCCGGTCCCAGTCCTTCCAGGCGCCGCCCTTCCACTTGTCCATGTCGATGCCGTGCTGGCGGAGCTTGTCCTGAAGGTCCTGCGGGACGCGGACCTTCCCGTCCGAGCCCCGCGCGGTGGAGGACGAGCTGCCGCCGGCGTTGTCGTCACCGTCTCCGCCGCACGCGGTGGCGGTCAGCGCCAGCGCCGAGGCGAGGGCGACGGCCGCCAGCACGCGGGAGGTCCTGCGGGGCGTACCCCTTCCTCGGCGAGCGGTGGACGACGGCCGTATGGAGTGCATGGTGGTGACTCTCCCTGTGGTGAAGGAACATGGCTGGGACGGAACTTGGCGCCTGGGCCCCATACCGGCGGCCAACTCGCTGCGGATCGGCGCCGGTTCCCCGGACTTCCGGGACGGGACCACACACTATGCGCTCGCTGTGGGTGACTTCCGACGGAACCGCAACGGTTGCGTCACGGCAAGGATCTTGGAGCAACCCGTAACCACGCGGCCGGTCGGCTGTTGGTAGCCGTGGGGGACCGCTGCCTGCGCTCGTCCCCGTCGGGCAACTCGCCTCTGGACAGCGGGAGGACAGCGAGCCGTGGCCGTGACCGAGTCGGAGGCCGACAGCACTCACCGGGGAACTCCCGCCGTGCACGAGGGCATTCTCAGGCGCCAGTCGGCGCGCGAGTCCGCCGCGCGCACCTATGCCCGGGCCCTGCCCATCGTGCCCGTGCGGGCGCGTGGCCTCACCATCGAGGGCGCGGACGGCCGCCGATACCTCGACTGCCTCTCCGGCGCCGGGGCGCTGGCCCTCGGCCACAACCACCCCGTGGTGCTGGAGGCCGTCCACAAGGTCCTCGACTCCGGCGCACCCCTCTCCGTGCTGGACCTGGCGACCCCGGTGAAGGACGCCTTCATCACCGAGCTGTTCCGCACCCTGCCGGCCGGGTTCGCCGACCGGGCCCGCGTCCAGTTCTGCGGCCCGGCCGGAACCGACGCCGTCGAGGCCGCCCTCAAGCTGGTCCGGGCGGCCACGGGGCGCGGCGGCATCCTCGCCTTTACCGGCGCCTACCACGGCATGACCGCGGGCGCCCTGGCCGCGTCCGGCGGCGCCCCCGACCTCCAGGTGGGCCGCCTGCCCTATCCGCAGGACTACCGCTGCCCCTTCGGTGTCGGCGGCCCGCGCGGCGCCGAACTCGCCGCCCGCTGGACCGAGTCCGTCCTCGACGACCCCAAGTCGGGCGTGCCCCACCCGGCCGGGATGATCCTCGAACCCGTCCAGGGCGAGGGCGGAGTGATCCCGGCACCGGACGACTGGCTGCGCCGGATGCGCCGGATCACCGCCGACCGGTCGATCCCCCTGATCGCGGACGAGGTCCAGACCGGCGTCGGCCGCACCGGTGCCTTCTGGGCCGTCGACCACAGCGGGATCACCCCCGACGTGATGGTCCTCTCCAAGGCCATCGGCGGCAGCCTCCCGCTGGCGGTCATCGTCTACCGCGAGGAACTCGACGTCTGGCAGCCCGGCGCCCACGCGGGCACCTTCCGGGGCAACCAGCTCGCCATGGCCGCGGGCACCGCCACCCTCGCCCACGTCCGCGAGAACGGCCTGGCCGAACGAGCCGCCACCCTCGGCGCCCGCATGCTGACCCGACTCCGCGAGCTGCAGAACCAGTTCGCCTGCGTCGGAGACGTGCGGGGGCGCGGGCTGATGATCGGGGTCGAGCTGGTCGACCCGGCGAGCGCGCCCGTGCCCCAAGCGTGCGGCTCCGACGCGGACGGCTGGGACTCCGCCAAGCAGCCCCACCCCGCCGACCCCGAACTCGCCGCCGCCGTCCAGCGCGAGTGCCTCGACCGGGGCCTGATCGTGGAACTCGGCGGCCGCCACAACAGTGTCGTACGGCTCCTCCCGCCGCTGACCATCAGCGACGAGCAGGCGTCCGCCGTACTCGACCGCCTCGCCGACGCGGTGACCGCCGCCGACCGCGACCGCCGGCGCACGGGCTAGCCCCCGCACGGCCACCCCACCGCCGACGCGCACTATCCCCGCGCGTCGGCGGAGAGCGGCGAACCCACCTCCCGGCACCGCCACACCGCCACACCACGGCCGCCCCCGGAACCGCGCCCGGCCCACGTCGGCACCCCCTGCTCCCCTCACCGCCCCGCCTCTCCTCCCTCCCGCGCAACCCCTCCGCGACCGAACCCGCACCCGCATCACCCCCGAGGAACTGTCATGAACGCCACCCCCGCACCCGACGGCCGTTCCGAGACCCCCGACGAACCGGCGGACCCCGGCAGCACCCCCGTACCGCTCGCCGAGGCGGTGCCGCACCAGAAGCGGCGCACACCGGTCACCGGAGGGTCCGACGCGCCCGACGCCGACCCGCTGGAGGCCCCCGACCCGCACAGCGCGGCCCAGGCGGCGGCGGTGGAGAACCTCCTGCGCTGCTGGGTACGCGAGACCGGTCTCGCCGCCCCGGACAACGGCCCCCTGCACATCCCGCTTCCGGCCAGCGGCACCGGCCTCGTCACCCCCGTCCGGCACTGGTCCCCGACCGGCTGGCACCGGTTCGGTCCGCCCCGGCTCGCCGACGCCCCCGAGCACGCCCCCTCGGTCGACGCCGTCACCCTCGCCGCCCTCCTCACCCGCGAGAGCCCCGGCCGGACGGACCCCGCCGGACCCCAGGGCACCGCACCGGCGGACGGCGCCGACCTCGTCGCCCGTGTCGCCGACTCACAACGCCGCACCGCCACCTTCCTGCGCGACCGCCGAGCCCACCCCGAGGACGGCCCCGACCTCTTCCTCAGCGCCGAACAGGCCCTCCTCCTCGGCCACCCCCTGCACCCCACCCCGAAGAGCCGCGAGGAACTCACCGACGCCGAGGCCCGGCAGTACGCGCCGGAACGCCGCGGCTCCTTCCCTCTGCACTGGATGGCCGTCGCCCCCTCCCTGCTCGCCTCCGACTCGGCCTGGACCGAAAGCGGCCGCCCCGTCCCCGCCGACCAGCTCCTGCGCCGGCTCGCCGGAATCGACCTGCCCCTGCCCGACGGCTACGGCGCCCTCCCCCTGCACCCCTGGCAGGCCCGCGACGTGCGGCACCGCCCACCGGTCGCCGCCCTGCTGAACTCCGGCCTGCTCCGCGACCTCGGCCCCCTCGGTCCGCCCTGGCACCCCACCTCCTCCGTTCGGACCGTCCACCGCTCGGGCTCACCGGCGATGCTCAAGCTGTCGCTCGGGCTGCGCATCACCAACTCCCGCCGGGAGAACCTGCGCAAGGAACTCCACCGGGGCGTCGAGGTGCACCGGCTGCTGCGCGCCGGGCTGGCGAAGCAGTGGCAGGCCGCCCACCCCGGTTTCGACATCGTCCGCGACCCCGCCTGGCTCGCCGTGGACGCCCCGGACGGACTGCCCGTGCCCGGCCTCGACGTGATGATCAGGCACAACCCCTTCGCCCCCACCGACGACATCGGCTGCGTCGCCGGACTCGTCTCCCCGCGCCCCGACCCCGAGCCGGGTCCGACGGCAGGCTCCGGACTCCTCCGCTCCCGCCTTGCCCGGCTCGTCGCGCGGCTCGCCGCCCGCACCGGCCGTCCGCTGGGCGCGGTCGCCGCCGAGTGGTTCCTGCGCTATCTCGAACAGGTCGTCCGGCCCGTGCTCTGGCTCGACGGCGAGGCGGGGATCGCGCTGGAGGCGCACCAGCAGAACACCCTGCTCCGCCTCGACCAGGACGGCTGGCCGGCCGGTGGCCGCTACCGCGACAACCAGGGCTACTACTTCCGCGAGTCCCGCCGGGGCGCCCTCGACGCCCGGCTGCCGGGCATCGGAGAGCGCAGCGACACCTTCGTCTCCGACGAGGTCACCGACGAACGCTTCGCCTACTACCTCGCCGTCAACAACGTGTTCGGCCTCATCGGGGCCTTCGGCTCCCAGCGCCTGGCCGACGAGCACCTTCTCCTCGCCGCGTTCCGCCGCTTCCTCACCGCCGCCGCCACAGGCCCCGACGCCCAGCGCAGCTCCCTGCCGGGCAACCTGCTCGACTCACCCGTACTGCGCTGCAAGGCCAACCTGCTGACCCGGCTGCACGGCCTGGACGAACTCGTCGGACCTGTGGACACCCAGTCCGTCTACGTCACCATCGCCAACCCCCTGCATTCCTGAACCTCTTCACCGACCCGCCCCATGAGAGGAGCGCGCGTGTCCCTCACCGACACCGGCGCCGCCGAAGTCCAGCACGACCCGGGCGCCCCCGACTGCCCGGGCAGCGCCGACACCGGGGCGAGCGCGCTCCTCTGGGACAGTGAAGAGACACTGGACCTGCGCCTGCCCGCCGAATTCACCGCACTGCGAGCCGCGATGACCGATCAGCCGACCTCGACCTCACCCCGCGACGCGGACCTGCTGGACGGCGTCCATACCTGGGGCCCGACCCCCACCCCTGCGGGCACCTTTGAGCTGGCCCCCCTCCATCTCGACCGCGATCTGCCCCTGATCCAGGGGTGGATGAACGACCCGGCAGTCGCGGAGTTCTGGGAGCTGGCCGGACCCCCGGACCGGACCGAGCGCCACCTCCGCGCCCAGCTCGACGGCGACGGGCGCAGCGTGCCCTGCCTGGGCATGCTCGACGGCACCGCCATGAGCTACTGGGAGATCTACCGGGCCGACCTCGACCCGCTGGCCCGCTTCTACCGGGCGCGCCCGCACGACACGGGTATCCACCTGCTGATCGGGGACGCCGCGCACCGGGGACGAGGGCTCGGCTCCGCCCTGCTCACGGCCGTGGCCGAGCTGGTCATGGAACGCCGCCGCGCCTGCACACGCGTCGTCGCGGAACCGGACATGCGCAACACCCCCTCGGTGACTGCCTTCGGCAAGGCCGGGTTCCGGTGCCGGGCGGAGGTCGATCTGCCCGGCAAGCGGGCCGCCCTCATGATCCGGGACCGGGCCCGGCACGAACTCTCGTAGCACCACGTGACCGGGTGCTCACCTGTTGTACGCGTGGTGGCCCCGCCGAGTTCCCGCTTCCGCGGAGAAAAGTTCAGGAGTTCGGAAGTGTTCGCATCCCGCTCCGGCCGCCCCGGCGGGCGCGCACGATTGTCAGTGCGGGGCCGTAGGGTGGTCGGGCTATGACGAAGCCCTCACTCCCCGAACTCCTCCACGCCGCCGTCTCCGCCGTCGGCGGCACGGAGCGCCCCGGCCAGGTGACCATGGCCGAAGCGGTCGCCGAGGCGATCGACGACACCTCCCATCTGCTGGTCCAGGCCGGCACCGGCACCGGTAAGTCGCTCGGTTACCTCGTGCCCGCGCTCGCACACGGGGAGCGGGTCGTCGTCGCCACCGCCACCCTCGCGCTCCAGCGCCAGCTCGTGGAGCGCGACCTGCCCCGCACGGTCGACGCCCTGCACCCCCTGCTGCGGCGCCGGCCGGAGTTCGCCATGCTCAAGGGCCGCTCCAACTACCTGTGCCTGCACCGGCTGCACGAGGGCATGCCGCAGGACGAGGAGGACGGGCTCTTCGACCAGTTCGAGGCGGCCGCCCCCACCAGCAAGCTGGGCCAGGACCTGCTCCGGCTGCGCGACTGGTCCGACGAGACGGAGAACGGCGACCGGGACGACCTCACGCCGGGCGTCTCCGACCGGGCCTGGGCCCAGGTGTCGGTGTCGTCGCGCGAGTGCCTCGGCGCCTCGAAGTGCGCGTACGGGGCCGAGTGCTTCGCCGAGCTGGCCCGTGAGCGCGCCAAGCTCGCGGACGTCGTGGTGACCAACCACGCGCTGCTGGCGATCGACGCCATCGAGGGTGCCCCGGTGCTGCCGCAGCACGAGGTGCTGATCGTGGACGAGGCACACGAACTCGTCTCCCGGGTCACCGGCGCCGCCACCGGCGAGCTCACCCCCGGCCAGGTCAACCGCGCGGTCCGCCGCTCGGCCAAGCTCGTCAACGAGAAGGCCGCCGACCAGCTCCAGACCGCCGCCGAGGGCTTCGAGCGGCTGATGGAGCTGGCCCTGCCGGGCCGCCTGGAGGAGATCCCGGAAGACCTCGGCTACGCTCTGGCCGCCCTGCGCGACGCGGCCCGCACGGTGATCACCGCGCTCGGCTCGACGCGCGACAAGTCCGTCCAGGACGAGGACGCCGTCCGCAAGCAGGCGGTGGCCTCGGTCGAGACGGTGTACGCCGTCGCCGAGCGGGTGCTGAACGGCTCGGAGTGGGACGTCGTCTGGTACGAGCGCCACGACCGCTTCGGCGCCTCCCTGCGGGTCGCCCCGATGTCGGTCTCCGGGCTGCTCCGCGAGAAGCTCTTCACCGACCGCAGCGTCGTCCTCACCTCGGCGACCCTGAAGCTCGGCGGCGACTTCAACGGGGTCGGCGCCTCGCTGGGCCTGGCTCCGGAGGGCACCGAGGGCGACGACCTGCCGCAGTGGAAGGGCGTCGACGTCGGCTCACCCTTCGACTACCCCAAGCAGGGCATCCTCTACATCGCCAAGCACCTGGCCCGCCCCGCCCGGGACGGCGACCGCGGCGACATGCTCGACGAGCTGACCGAGCTGATCCAGGCCGCCGGCGGCCGCACGCTCGGCCTGTTCTCCTCGATGCGGGCCGCGCAGCTCGCGGCGGAGGAACTGCGGGTGCGCATCCCCGAGTTCCCCATCCTCCTCCAGGGCGAGGAGACACTCGGCGAGCTGATCAAGAACTTCGCTGCCGACCCCCGTACCTGTCTCTTCGGCACGCTGTCGCTGTGGCAGGGCGTGGATGTGCCGGGACCCAGCTGTCAGCTCGTGGTCATGGACAAGATTCCGTTCCCGCGCCCCGACGACCCGCTGATGAGCGCTCGCCAGAAGGCCGTGGAGGACGCGGGCGGCAACGGCTTCATGGCGGTCGCCGCCACCCATGCCGCCCTGCTCATGGCCCAGGGCGCGGGCCGGCTTGTCCGGGCGTCCGGGGACCGTGGCGTCGTCGCGGTCCTGGACCAGCGGCTGGCGACCGCTCGCTACGGCTCGTACCTGAAGGCGTCGCTGCCCGACTTCTGGACCACGACCGACCGCAATCAGGTACGCAAGTCGCTCGCGGCGATCGACGCGATGGCCAAGCAGGCCGAGGAGGAGTCAGCCGGAGGCGGCGACGCGCCGGCTTGACGGGCCCGCTCCCGCCGCCGACGGCAATGGCAGGGCCCCGGAACCGGCGCAGGGGTTCCGGGGCCCGGTGCGGGGGGACGGGCCGGGGGCCTGTCCGGTGCGGGCGTCACACGCGGCGGAGCACCGCGACGACCTTGCCGAGGATGGTGGCGTCGTCGCCGGGGATGGGCTCGTAGGCCGCGTTGTGCGGGAGGAGCCAGACATGGCCGTCCTCGCGCTTGAAGCGCTTGACCGTGGCCTCCCCGTCGAGCATGGCGGCCACGATGTCGCCGTTCTCCGCGACGGGCTGGCGGCGGACCGTGACCCAGTCGCCGTCGCAGATCGCGGCCTCGATCATCGAGTCGCCGACGACCTTGAGGACGAACAGCTCACCGTCGCCGACGAGCTGCCGGGGGAGGGGGAAGACGTCCTCGACGGACTCCTCCGCGAGGATCGGACCACCGGCCGCGATGCGGCCGACCAGCGGGACGTACGACGCGGCGGGCTTGCCGGCGGTGTCCGTGGGCTGCACGCTGACCGCCTGGTCGGAGCCGCGCACCTCGTAGGCGCGGGGCCGGTGCGGGTCGCGGCGCAGGAAGCCCTTGCGCTCCAGGGCCATGAGCTGGTGTGCGACCGAGGAGGTGCTGGAGAGGCCGACCGCCTGGCCGATCTCCCGCATGGACGGCGGGTAGCCTCGACGCTGCACGGAGTCCCGGATGACCTCGATCACCCGGCGCTGTCGGTCGGTGAGCCCCGAGCTGTCCGCGCGGATGCCTGGAGGTCGGCCCGGCAGGGAGCGCTTGTGGCCCTCGGGCGCGGCTTCGTTCATCGCGTGCACCGACTCCACCCGGCCCTGGGAGCGGTCCTGGGCGGTGATGGCGGCACTGTCTGCGGTCGTGGTCACGTCGGCCCCTCTCGATGGTCTCCCTGCTGCACAACGGTAGTAGCTTTCGAAAGGTTGCGCCAAACACACGTTCGAGTGAAAAAGTGCGATTCGCCTGACGCGATCAAGTGTCCGGGTGTATAGCTTTCGCGGCGTCCGGCGGGCAAAAGGGGCCATTGTTGTACTCTTCACCGCCGGGGCGGATGGCCTCGCGGCCGTCGCCAGTGTGCCATTCGAACGGTGACGGGCCGATGGCCGGGTCCATCGGGGGTGTGTCCCCGCCGTGATCCCCGGAGCCTTCGCGCGTTTTCACGGTATCCCCGTGGACGCGCGTGGCCGTGCGGAACGCTCTTGCGTGTCGCCTCGGCGCCTTGTCGGCGCCCTCGCGGACCACTCCCGGCAGCTCCGTCCACAGCGACACGCGCGTCCACCGCGAAATCTAGGCCATCCCTACATGTAGTGGTGAAGCGGCTACAGGCCCCCACAAGTTGTGGTTGATCTTGGACCCCCGGTCTTCCGGGGCTCTTGGATCGCCTATGCTTGGGGCTGCTTCGTGAGGCCCCTGAGGTCCGGCGAGGCCATCGAGTCTGCTGTGAGGAGGGTTGGAGATCATGCACTGCCCCTTCTGCAGGCACCCCGACAGCCGGGTGGTCGACAGTCGTACGACCGACGACGGCACGTCGATCCGCAGGCGCCGCCAGTGCCCCGACTGCTCCCGTCGTTTCACGACCGTGGAGACGTGTTCGCTCATGGTGGTGAAGCGGTCCGGCGTCACCGAGCCGTTCAGCCGCACCAAGGTGATCAACGGTGTGCGCAAGGCGTGCCAGGGGCGTCCCGTGACCGAGGACGCGCTCGCCCAGCTCGGCCAGCGGGTCGAGGAGGCGGTGCGGGCCACCGGGAGTGCCGAGCTGACCACCCACGACGTGGGGCTGGCCATACTCGGCCCGTTGCAGGAGCTCGACCTCGTCGCCTATCTGCGGTTCGCCTCGGTCTACCGGGCGTTCAATTCGCTGGAGGACTTCGAGGCCGCCATCGCCGAACTGCGCGAGGCGACGCCGGACCCCGCCGCGGACGACGGACACGTCGAGGACGCGGCCTCGGGGAGCCAGGAAGACCAGAGCGGAACGGGACGGACCACCCAGGTCCCCGTGCCCGCCCGCGCCGCCGACTGACCGGCCGGCGCACCGAAGACCTGTCGCGGGTCGCAACCGAGGGTGCCCGCGGCACCAGACAGAACACGTGCCCTGGGAACATCGGGGCATTTCAGGGCGTTTTCGCCCGTACATGGGAGGCGGCATGACAGAGACGGCGAGCGGTCCGGCACGAGGTTCCCGCACCAAGGGCACCAAGGCCGGCAAGGGGCTGCGTATCGAGCGCATCCACACCACCCCCGGCGTGCACCCGTACGACGAGGTGGCGTGGGAGCCCCGTGACGTCGTCATGACCAACTGGCGCGACGGCTCGATCAACTTCGAGCAGCGTGGCGTCGAGTTCCCCGACTTCTGGTCGGTGAACGCGGTCAACATCGTCACCAGCAAGTACTTCCGGGGCGCCGTGGGCACCCCGCAGCGCGAGACCGGGCTCAAGCAGCTCATCGACCGCATCGTGAAGACGTACCGCAAGGCCGGCGAGGACCACTCCTACTTCGCCTCGCCCGCCGATGCCGAGATCTTCGAGCACGAGCTGGCCTACGCCCTGCTGCACCAGATCTTCAGCTTCAACAGCCCGGTCTGGTTCAACGTCGGCACGCCGCAGCCCCAGCAGGTCTCCGCCTGCTTCATCCTGTCCGTCGACGACTCCATGGAGTCGATCCTCGACTGGTACAAGGAAGAGGGCATGATCTTCAAGGGCGGTTCGGGCGCCGGTCTGAACCTGTCCCGCATCCGCTCCTCCAAGGAGCTGCTCTCCTCGGGCGGCAACGCCTCCGGTCCCGTCTCCTTCATGCGCGGCGCCGACGCCTCCGCCGGAACCATCAAGTCCGGTGGCGCCACCCGCCGCGCGGCCAAGATGGTCGTCCTCGACGTCGATCACCCCGACATCGAGGACTTCATCCAGACGAAGGTCAGCGAGGAGGAGAAGATCCGCGTCCTGCGCGACGCGGGCTTCGACATGGACCTGGGCGGCGACGACATCACGTCCGTCCAGTACCAGAACGCCAACAACTCGGTCCGCGTGAACGACGAGTTCATGCGCGCGGTCGAGAACGGCACCGACTTCGGCCTGCGGGCCCGCATGACCGGTGAGGTCATCGAGGAGGTCGACGCCAAGGCGCTCTTCCGCAAGATCGCCGAGGCGGCCTGGGCCTGTGCCGACCCGGGCATCCAGTACGACGACATGATCAACAACTGGCACACCTGCCCCGAGTCCGGCCGGATCACCGCGTCGAACCCGTGCAGCGAGTACATGCACCTGGACAACACGTCCTGCAACCTCGCGTCGCTGAACCTGATGAAGTTCCTGAAGGACGACGGCAAGGGCAACCAGTCCTTCGAGACCGAGCGCTTCCAGAAGGTCGTCGAGCTGGTCATCACCGCGATGGACATCTCGATCTGCTTCGCGGACTTCCCCACCGAGAAGATCGGCGAGAACACCCGCGCCTTCCGCCAGCTCGGCATCGGCTACGCCAACCTCGGCGCCCTGCTGATGGCGACCGGCCACGCGTACGACTCCGACGGCGGCCGCGCCCTCGCCGGTGCCATCACCTCCCTGATGACCGGCACCGCCTACCGCCGCTCCGCCGAACTGGCCGCCGTCGTCGGCCCGTACGACGGCTACGCCCGCAACGCCGACGCCCACAAGCGCGTGATGAAGCAGCACGCCGACGCCAACGCCGTGGCCGTCCACATGGACGACCTGGACAACCCGGTGTGGGCCGCCGCCACCGAGGCGTGGCAGGACGTGGTGCGCCTGGGCGAGAAGAACGGTTTCCGTAACTCGCAGGCGTCCGTGCTCGCCCCGACCGGCACCATCGGTCTGGCGATGTCCTGCGACACCACCGGTGTCGAGCCGGACCTCGCGCTGGTGAAGTTCAAGAAGCTCGTCGGCGGCGGCTCGATGCAGATCGTCAACGGCACCGTGCCGCAGGCCCTGCGCCGCCTGGGCTACCAGGAGGAGCAGATCGAGGCGGTCGTCGCCCACATCGCCGAGAACGGCAATGTGATCGACGCCCCCGGTCTCAAGCCCGAGCACTACGAGGTGTTCGACTGCGCCATGGGCGAGCGGGCCATCTCCCCGATGGGCCACGTCCGCATGATGGCCGCGATCCAGCCCTGGATCTCCGGCGCCATCTCCAAGACGGTCAACATGCCGGAGACGGCGACCGTCGAGGAGGTCGAGGAGATCTACTTCGAGGCGTGGAAGCTGGGCGTCAAGGCGCTCGCCATCTACCGCGACAACTGCAAGGTCGGCCAGCCGCTCTCCGCCAAGAAGAAGGAGGCGGAGAAGGCCGAGGTCACCGGCAAGGCCGAGGCGACCATCCGCGAGGCCGTGGAGAAGGTCGTCGAGTACCGCCCGGTCCGCAAGCGTCTGCCCAAGGGCCGTCCCGGCATCACCACGTCCTTCACGGTCGGCGGCGCCGAGGGCTACATGACGGCCAACTCCTACCCGGACGACGGTCTCGGCGAGGTCTTCCTGAAGATGTCCAAGCAGGGCTCGACGCTCGCGGGCATGATGGACGCCTTCTCCATCGCCGTGTCGGTGGGCCTCCAGTACGGCGTGCCGCTGGAGACCTACGTCTCGAAGTTCACCAACATGCGCTTCGAGCCGGCCGGTATGACGGACGACCCGGACGTGCGGATGGCGCAGTCGATCGTCGACTACATCTTCCGCCGCCTGGCGCTGGACTTCCTGCCCTTCGAGACCCGCTCCGCGCTCGGCATCCACTCCGCCGAGGAGCGTCAGCGTCACCTGGAGACCGGTTCGTACGAGCCGTCCCTCGAGGAGGACGAGGTCGACGTCGAGGGTCTGGCCCAGTCCGCCCCGCGTCACACCGAGCTGACGGCCGTGGCCACGCCCCGCGCCGAGTCGGAGGCCGCCAAGCCGGCCCCCAAGCAGGCTCACACCAGCGCCGAGCTGGTCGAGATGCAGCTCGGCATCCAGGCCGACGCCCCGCTCTGCTTCTCCTGCGGCACCAAGATGCAGCGCGCCGGCTCCTGCTACATCTGCGAGGGCTGCGGCTCGACCAGCGGTTGCAGCTGATCAACGGCTGAGCCCGTGACACGGGCCCGGTGAAGGGGCGTCGGCCGGTGGGCCGGCGCCCCTTTCGCGGTCGGGGTGCTCACGTACGGCGTTTGGAGCCCATGACCCGGGTGAACGTGGCCGGGTCCTCGTCGAAGCCGTGGACGCCCGGGTGGAAGGTCCACTCGCCGGAGGCGTCGCGGGTGAACTCGGCGACCACGGCTGCCGTGGCGTCCCGGGCGGTGGTGAAGTCGGCTTCGAAGAGGGTCGTGTAGCCCTCCGCGACGCGGACCGCGGGGTTCAGGACCGAGGCGAACGTGATGCGGTGCTGGCTCTGCTGGATGACGACGCCGACCACCACGCGCGTGTAGCGGGCGTCCAGGCGGCCGAGTTCGAGCTTCATGACCTCGTCCCAGCCGAACCCCTTGCCGTCGGGGCTGTCCCGGTTGAGGAAGATCGTGCCGTCGGGGGAGCGGCTGTCGAAGTGCACCAGATAGGCCGGTTCCCCGTACGCGTCCGCCGCCGTGAACGTCGCGGCGACGACGTCCAGGTCGGAGGGCGGCCGTCCCGCCGGACTGGGGTCCCACTTGAGCGCGACCTCGACCTCGCGGATTCCCTTGCTGACCCCGGTCACCGGGCCTCCCCTTCCCCCTGCAGCGCCATCATCCCCAACTCCCTTGTCCCTGGGACTTTTTCCCATCGTGTCACGCATATGACACCGGTGCGCGGGCGAACTCCGCCAGAGCGTGACCGACGCCACGCCCGGTGGCCTTACGATGGCGCGGTGCTGGTCAAGTGGATTCGCTGCACCGTGGTGGACCGTCGCGGGTTCGAGCGCGGGCAGCGGAAATGGGCGGGGCTTCTGGGGGAGCCGGGGTTTCGGGGACAGGGCGGAGGCTGGAGCCGGCACCGGCCGGGGGTGGCGCACATCTTCGCCTTCTGGGAGAGCCGCGCCTTCTACGACTCCTTCATGGCCCGCTCGCACGACCGGCTGGCCGCGTCGCAGTCCGGCACGTTCAAGGACTCCCAGGCCAAGCTGTTCGAGTACCGCTTCGACGTGAAGACCGGCTTCGAACCCCGGTTCACCGACGCCGACCTGGTCCGGGTCGCCCTGTGCCGGGTCCACGAGGAGCGCGTCGAGCACTTCACGCTGATGCAGGAGAAGGTCTGGAACCCGGCGATGGCGGGCTCTCCCGGCATGATCCGGGGCATGTTCGGCGAGGCGGCCGAACACGACTTCCTGGTGTTGTCGATGTGGCGCGCGGCGGCCGAACACGGAAAGTACCGCGCCGAACGCGTGGAGCGGCTGGCCCTGCGCGCCCAGACCGAGGCCGACATCGCCTCCCTCACCGGCGACATCGTGGAACTGGAGCCCTCCTGGACGGTCTGAACCGGGCGAGCGGTGTGACCTACACCGTATGAGGGCCGTACGAGTGCACGACGCCGCCCCGCTCCCCGTAGGGTTTCCGACATGGCACGACCACGGCGCATCGTTCTTGTCCGGCACGGGGAGTCAGTGGGCAATGTCGATGACTCCGTGTACGAGCGCGAGCCCGACCACGCCCTGGCGCTCACCGACCGCGGCCGCGAGCAGGCGGAGGAGACCGGCAAGCACCTGCGGGAGATCTTCGGCGACGAACGCGTGAGCGTCTACGTCTCCCCGTACCGCCGCACCCACGAGACGTTCGACGCCTTCCGGCTCGACCCGGACCTCATACGCGTGCGCGAGGAGCCCCGGCTGCGCGAGCAGGACTGGGGCAACTGGCAGGAACGCGACGACGTGAAGCTCCAGAAGGCGTACCGGGACGCGTACGGGCACTTCTTCTTCCGCTTCCCGCAGGGCGAGTCGGGCGCCGATGTGTACGACCGCGTCGGCGGGTTCCTGGAGAGCCTGTTCCGCAGCTTCGAGGAGCCCGACCATCCGCCGAACGTCCTCCTGGTGACGCACGGCCTGGCGATGCGGCTGTTCTGCATGCGGTGGTTCCACTGGACGGTGGCCGACTTCGAGTCCCTGTCGAATCCGGGGAACGCCGAGGTGCGCATGCTCGTTCTCGGCGAGGACGGCAAATACGCCCTGGACAAGCCCTTCGAGCGGTGGCGGGAGCCGGTCCCGCACTGGATCGACGGATAGGCTGGCGGGAAGATGATCCCTGAATCCTCCCCCCTCCCCTCCGGGCGCCTGGAGCGCGCCCTGGCCAGTCTGCGCGGCCTCGCGGTCGGTGACGCGCTCGGCTCCCAGTTCTTCGTCCCGGCCAACCACGCGCGCCTCAAGCGCCGCGAACTGCCCGCCGGGCCCTGGCAGTGGACCGACGACACGGAGATGGCCTGCTCCGTCGTCTCGGTCCTCGCCGCCCACCAGATGGTCCACCAGGACGAACTGGCCCGGTCCTTCGCCGATCACCACGACTTCGACCGGGGCTACGGTCCCGCCGTGAACCGCCTCCTCCGGCTCGTCCGCGAGGGCGCCGACTGGCGTGAACTCGCCGCCCAGCTCTTCGACGGCCGGGGCTCCTGGGGCAACGGCGCCGCGATGCGCATCGCGCCCCTGGGCGCCTGGTACGCCGACGACCCCGAGCAGGCGACCCACCAGGCCGAGATCTCCGCCTACGTCACCCATCAGCACCGCGAGGCGGTGGCCGGCGCGATGGCCGTGGCCGCCGCCGCGGCGCTGGCGGCCGTCCCGGGCGGCCCGCCGGCTCCCGAGGCCCTGCTGGACGGCGTGATCGCGCTGGTGCCCCGGAGCGCCGTGGGCGCCGGTCTGCGCCGCGCGCGGGACATGCTCGACTACGGGGACGCGGCCACCGTGGCGGCCGTCCTCGGCTGTGGGCGCCGGACCAGCGCGCACGACACCGTCCCCTTCGCCCTGTGGTCGGCCGCGCGGGCCCTCGGAGACTTCGAGGATGCCTTCTGGACGACCGCACAGGTCGGCGGTGACGTGGACACGACCTGCGCGATCGTCGGCGGCGTCCTGGCCGCCGGCGCGGCGGGGGCCCCGCCCGCCAAGTGGCTGGAGCGGACCGAGTCGCTGCCGGAATGGGTGCCGGGCCGCGTGTGACGCGCGGGTCGCCGCTGTGATGTTTCCGGCAAGGAGGGGCCGGGGTGTCGGGGCGGCGGCGGGGCGGCGTAGTCTGAGTCCGCCATGCCGTACGAACCACCCACTCATACCGTCGAGCGCTCCCTTCGCGCCACGACCGGGGCGAAGGTCATCGCCGGCGTCGACGAAGTGGGGCGGGGTGCCTGGGCCGGACCCGTCACCGTCTGCGCGGCGGTCACCGGACTGCGCCGCCCGCCCGAAGGGCTCACCGACTCCAAGCTCCTGACGGTCAAGCGCCGTGCGGAGCTGGACGGGATACTGCGGTCCTGGGTGACGGCCTTCGCCCTCGGTCACGCCTCCCCGGAGGAGATCGACGACCTGGGCATGACCGCCGCCCTGCGGCTGGCCGCCGTCCGCGCCCTGGAAGCCCTTCCGGTCCGGCCCGAGGCCGTCATCCTCGACGGTAAGCACGACTATCTCGGTGCCCCCTGGCGGGTGCGCACGGTGATCAAGGGTGACCAGTCCTGTGTGGCGGTCGCGGCGGCCTCGGTGATCGCCAAGGTGTACCGCGACAAAATGATGGCCGAACTCGGCGCCGGCCATGCAGACTTCGGATTCGCGGACAACGCCGGGTATCCGTCGCCGGTGCACAAGGCCGCGCTGGAGGAGCGGGGCCCCACCCCGTTCCACCGTCTGTCGTGGGCGTATCTTGATGCGCTGCCCCGGTGGCGGCACCTCAAGAAGGTCCGCAGCCTCGTGGACGGCGGCGTTCCGGTGATCGAGGGCCAGCTCGGCTTCGATTTCTGACGCTTCCGCCCGCCGCCGATGTGCCACCCGGCCATCGGCGTCGTACCAACGTTTGATAAAAATCAGCTCATGCCTCTCCTTCCCGAGGAGCCTCAGATTCACGAGAGTGTCCAGGGTCCCGTCGCGACTCCGGCCAGCAGCCGCGTCGCACCGACCCCTCGTCCCGTACCCGGCCCCCGCCCCGCGGCTCCGGCCCGCCCCGGCCGGCCCGGCCCCCCGCGGCCCGCGCCGCCGGCGCAGCGCGCGCCGCGTGACGTGGTCCCGGCCACGCCGGCCCCGTCGGCTCCGGCCGTTCCCGCCGCTCCCGCGGCCGGTCCTCAGATCCAGTTGATCCCGGCCTCGGCCGAGGGGGCGCTCGACGCCGCCGAGGAGGCGCTGGACCTGCTGCTCGACTCCGGCCGCGCCCCCGGCGAGGTGCTGGTGCTCACCACGGGTGCGCGGCACCCGTGGGCCGAGCACGAGCTGTCCTTCGGCGAGGCGTCCTACTGGGCGCAGCACGACGCCGGTGACGACGTCTTCTACGCCGACGGCGCCATGGCCGCCCGTGCCGCCTCCCGACCCGTGGTCATCGTCGCCGTCAACGGAGACGACACCGCTGCCGCCACCGCCCTGCCGGTCGCCCACACGCGGGCCGGAGCCCTGCTGATCGTCTGCGGCGACCCGCAGCAGATCAACGCGGTGCTGGGCGCCGGGGTCTGACCCCGTCGCACGACCGACGGCGCCGCGCGCGCCGGACAGCCGCTCTGCCGTGACACGGCAGCGGGCGGCTGCTCGGCCCGCGCGGCGCCGCAGTGGCTTTCCGGCGGACGGTACCGAGGGGCCCGGCGCCGGTGACCGGCTCGCTCAGCGGGCCGCGGCCCGGCGCATGACCTCGGAGACGGGGCCGCCGGTGCGCGGCATCAGGGGCGGCGACTGGGACAGGGCGAAGGACTCCGGGGTGGAGTGCGCGTGGGGATGGCGTCCGCCGCGCCCCTCGCCGAGCACCTGCCAGCCGTCGTGCGTCAGCGTGATGTACGCGCCGCAGCGCAGCCCGTGCAGCGTGCAGGCGTCGCGCAGCCCCCACATCCAGGCGCCGTCCTCCTCCGTCCAGCGCGCGTCGCCCTCGCGGCAGTACAGCAGCACGGCGGTGCGCACCGGGGTCCGGCGGCGCAGGTCGTGCGGGATGACCCGGCGCAGCTGGTCCAGCAGCGCGTTGCGGAACATCCAGCCGTCCGCCGGGGCGGAGCGCCGGGTGAACGAGGCGCTGGCCAGCAGCCGTTCGTCCGGATCGAGGACGGCCACGATCGCGGTGGACGGGCTCGGGCGATGGCGGACGTGCAGGCCGCTGACGACCTCGCGCGGGTTGCGCAGCAGGGGGATTCCGGCGGCGGCCCACTCCGCGGGTTCGAGCAGGCGGCTGACGGAAGCGGCGGACGCGGACGTCGACAACGAGGCCGCCGAGGACGAGGCGAATCCGAAGGTCACGTTCCTCCCTTCGGCTACGCGCCCACACTGCGGGCGAGGTCGGAATTCGGGGGAGCGCGCACCGCAGTGAAGCCCAGCCGGAACACGGGCGAGCCGTGCGGGGAGCGGACTTCAATTCTTCCTGTCGAACTTGATTGCGGCAACGAGCAATTGAGGCCGTCGACGCTTATCTGATGGTCCGGGGCTTATATCCCTACCCACAGAGACCACTGACGACGCCTGGGACGGCCCGGGGGCCGCGGAAGTGCCGCCCAGGAGGTTTCAGGCGCTGATGCGAGCAGAGGGGTCGCCCTCGTCCTCCTCGCCTTCCTCCGCCTCCGCGGGCCGCTGCGCCAGCAGGCGTTCGGCGCGGTCCGGGGCGAGGTCCAGGGTGGGCATGAGCTGGGGGAGTGTGATGCTGGGCAGCAGGTGTCTCAGCAGGACCGTCACCCGCTCGCCGAGGTCGGCGCGCTCGCACAGGATCTGCGACATCCACTGGATGCCGGTGAAGGAGCCGGCGAGCAGGTCGGCGGTCTCCGCCGGGTCGACGTGGGGCAGCAACTCGCCGCGCTCCCGCGCCTCCACGAGCAACTGGGTCAGCCGGTTCGCCCAGGCCTGGAACGGCGTGCCGTGGAACGGGTTGCTCCGCTCCGGCCCCTCTCCCCACTGGTCCATCGCCAGGCCCACGCTGGCCCGCGTCAGGGGGTCGTGCCGCAGCTGGTGAGCGAACAGCAGCCCTTGGTCGATGAGTTCCTGCACCTTGGTGCGCTGCGGCGGCAGTGGGCCCACCTCGAGCTGGGCCGCGATCACCCCGAGGGCCAGCTCCTCCTTGGAGGCGAAGTGGAAGTACAGGCCACCCTTCGTGACCCCGGCGCGCGCGAGGATCTCGGTGATCGTGGCGGCGCTGTAACCGCGTTCGTCGAAGACGGCGGCCGCTGCCAGCAGGATCGTCTTGCGGGTCTGGATCGCGCGTGCTTGGCGTGCCATGGGCTGTCGCCCCTGTTTCTATGTCAGAGCTTGGTCAGGTTCGCACACGAAGAGAACCGGACTGTCAGTATTTTGTCGAGGGGGAACGAGCCTTGATCACACCGGACTCTAAGGGCAATCCATGTCTGAAGGCATTAGCTTCATAGCCGATCGCACCGTCATCGGCACCTCGTCGGCTCTACGGACGGTCCTGACACAGGCACCGGACCCCGCCACGCCGCCCGAAGACCAGACCGACCCGCTGGTTCTTGTACCCGACTCCGGCGACACCGGTCAACCTCCCGCACGCGGCGGCCGGGCCACCGTAGAACTAGTGCACCGGCCGGACGCCGACGACGCCTTCCCCGTGGAATGGACCCGGCTGGCCGAACACCGCTACCTGGTCGTCGCCGACTGGCCCGCCGCCCACCGCTTCTTCGCTCCGCTCCCCGGCGGCGTCCAGGACCCGATGCTGGTCGCGGAGACCATGCGGCAGACCGCGATGATGCTGGCCCACGCCGAGTACGGTGTCCCCACCGACCACCACTTCGTCATGTGGGACATGGAATACGCCCTCGCCTCGACCGGCTTCGGCCTCTCGGACGCCTCGGGCCGCGTCGACGTCGTCGTGGAGTGCTCCGAGGTCCAGATGCGGGCCAGGAGCCTGGCCGGGATGAGGGTGCGGCTCACCTTCCATCGGGGCGGGCGGCTCCTGGCCACGAGTACGGGCAGCCTCAGCTGCACCTCGGAGCGGGCCTACCGCAGGCTGCGCGGCGACAAGCTGGACACCGCCGGTGATCCCGTACCGCTGCTGGACGGCGTACCGCCCGGGCGGGTCGGGCGGCGCGACCCCAGGGACGTCGTACTCGCGCCCTCGGAGGAGGGGCCCGGATGGCGGCTGCGGCTCGACACCGCTCATCCCACGCTGTTCGCGCGGGCCAACGACCACGTCCCGGGCATGGTGCTCCTGGAGGCCGCCCGGCAGGCCGCCGTCGCGCTGAGCCCCGGGGGGCGCTTCGTGCCTGCCTCGCTGGCGATCGCCTTCCACCGGTACGCCGAACTCGACGAGCCGTGTCTTGTCCGCGCCCGGCGCGAAACCTCCTCCGAGGGTGATGTCTCGATCCATGTCGAGGGCGTCCAGGGCCACGAGGCCGTCTTCACGGCCGTCCTCGGCGACACCCCGCAGGTGGCCCGGTGACCCGGCGCCTGCTCATCACCGGATCGAGCGGTTTCATCGGTGGACACGTGCTGAAGGCCGCCGGCGCCGCCGAGGACGTACGGCTCCGGCTGCTCGTGCGCACTCCGCCGGCCACGGCCGACCCGGACGTCGAGTACGTGTACGGCGACCTCACCGACATCGCCTCGCTGCGCGGTGCCTGCGCGGACGTGGATGCCGTCGTGCACTGCGCGGGGCTGATCGGCGGCGACGCGGAGCTGCTCCGCCAGGCCAACGACCTCGGCACCCGGGCCCTGGCGGACGCGGTACGGGGGGCCGGGGTCACGCGGTTCGTGTACCTCGGCACGGCCGCCGTACACGGGCGCGGGCCCTTCCGCGACGCCCGGCCCGGCGAGGTGCCCCTCGCTCCCGCCTCTGACACCAGCCGCACCCGGGCCGCCGCCGAGGAACACGTGCTCGCGGCGGGCGGAACGGTTCTGCGCCCTCACCTCGTTCATGGCAGGGGAGACCGCTGGGTGATCCCCGGCATCCTGGCCCTGCTGCGTACCCTGGGCGGCCTGCCGGACGGCTGGGCCGGGCTCCAGTCGATGATCGACGCGGACACGCTGGGCCGGGTCGCCTTCGCGGCGGCCACGACGGGCCCGGCGGACGGTGTGGGACGCGTCCACTACGTCACGCATCCCGAGCCCGTCTCGGGGGAGCTGCTGCTGGCCACCGTGGCGGAGACCTTCGGGCTCTTCGCCGAGGACACCCCGCGCATCTCGGCCGAGACGGCCCGGCAGCGGGTGCTCGACCGCCCCGTCGCCCGCCACCACCTCGGCATGCTCGCCGTCGACCACTGGTTCACCGACGAGTCGCTGTGGAGCGGGTTGGGCGTCGAACCGGGCGCCGGGTTCGCCGGGCGCTTCCCGGAGTACGCCGAGTGGTACCGCGACCAGGCCGGGTTGCCGCCGTCGGGAGCAGAGCGACGACCCGCGTTTGCAAGGACGCGGTGACTTAAGGGGGCGTTTCCCGGATCGCGTCCACGCGCGCGTGGACGCGATCCGGGCCGCCTGCGGCGCGGCTCGGCCCACATCCGGGCGCCGCTGGTAGGACCGGATCATGATGCGAGGAACCGGCCGCCACCTGCTCGCCACCAGCCTGCGCTCCCTCACGGTGCGCAACTTCCGGCTCTTCGCGGCGGGCCAGATCGCCTCCGCCACAGGCACCTGGATGATGGCCGTCGCCCAGGACTGGCTCGTGCTGGAGCTGACCGGCGACTCCGGCGGAGCCCTCGCCACCGTCACCGCCCTCCAGTTCACCCCGGTCCTCCTGCTGACCCTCTACGGCGGCCGGCTCGCCGACCGGCACGACAAGCGCGCCCTGCTGACCGGCGCCAACATCGCCTCCGGCGTCTTCGCCCTGGCCCTCGGCCTGCTCGTGACCGCCCACGCCGCCCAGCTGTGGCACGTCTACGCCGCTGCCGCCGCCCTCGGCGTCGCCAACGCCGTGGAAGTGCCGGCCCGGCTGTCCTTCATCACCGAACTCGTCGGCCCCGAACTGCTCCCCAACGCCTCCTCGCTGAGCGGTGCCTACTTCAACATCGCGCGCGTGCTGGGCCCTTCGCTGGCCGGGCTGCTCATCGAGTGGTCGGGCACGGGGGCCGTCATGCTGCTCAACGCCGTCAGCTACACGGCCACGGTCGCCGGGCTGCGCGCCATGCGCCCCGCGGAGCTGCACCGTGCGCCCCGCACCGGCACGCCCGCGCGCGTCATCGAGGGCCTGGCCCATCTGCGGACCCGGCCCGACCTGCTCACGACACTCGCCCTGGTCGCGGCGGTCGCCCTCTTCGGCCTCAACCTGCCCCTGACGCTGCCGCTGATGGCCCGCGTCGTGTTCCACACCGAGGCCGCCTCCTTCGGTCTCCTCACCGCCGCGCTCGCCGGTGGCTCCCTGCTGGCCGCGCTGATGGGCACCCTGCGCCGGACCCGGCCCTCGGCGCGGCTGGTGGCCGCGTGGGGATGTGCCTTCGGGGCACTGGAGCTGATCACGGGGTGGGCGCCGAACCTGCCGGTCGCACTGGTGCTGCTGGTGCCGACCGGATTCGCCTCGCTCTACTTCGTCCAGGCGGCGAATCACCGCATCCAACTGGGCGGCGACCCGGCTCACCGGGGCCGGGTGATGGCGCTCTACACCGTGATCCTGCAAGGCAGCACCCCGCTCGGCGCCCTCTTCGTCGGCGCCGCCACCCACACCCTCGGCGCCCGCTCGGGACTGTGGGCCGGCGGACTGATCGCGCTGCTCGCCGCCCTCGTGGCCCTGGCCGGTGCACGCGCGGACGCGCCGGTCCCAGCCTCCGGGCGGGAGGGGGTCCGGCCGACGGGCAGCCGTTCGTAGGGCGAGTGGCCGGATGTCAGTGGGGTGCGGTTGCATGGGGGCATGAACGACCTGGAGCAGTTGCGTACCGAAGCCGACGCCGTCCTCGCCGAGCTGGTCGGCGCGCCGGAGGGTTCGGCGCGGCTGCGGGAGGACCAGTGGGAGGCGGTCAAGGCCCTGGTGGTGGACCGCCGCCGGGCCCTGGTCGTGCAGCGCACCGGTTGGGGCAAGTCGGCCGTGTACTTCGTGGCCACCGCGCTGCTCCGCCGTCGCGGCTCGGGTCCCACGGTGATCGTCTCCCCGCTGCTGGCGCTCATGCGCAACCAGGTCGAGTCGGCCGCGCGGGCCGGCATCCAGGCCCGCACCATCAACTCGGCCAACCCCGAGGAGTGGGACGGCATCCACGAGGAGGTGGAGCGCGGCGAGATCGACGTGCTGCTGGTGAGCCCGGAACGGCTCAACTCCGTCGACTTCCGCGATCGCATGCTGCCCAAGCTGGCGGCCACCACCGGCCTGCTGGTCGTGGACGAGGCCCACTGCATCTCGGACTGGGGCCACGACTTCCGCCCCGACTACCGCCGGCTGCGCACCATGCTCCAGGAGCTGGCGCCCGGCGTCCCCGTGCTCGCCACCACCGCCACGGCCAACGCGCGCGTCACGGCGGACGTGGCCGAGCAGCTGGGCACCGGCGCGGGCGAGGCGCTGGTGCTGCGGGGGCGGCTGGACCGGGAGAGCCTGCGGCTCGGCGTGGTGCGGCTGCCCGACGCGGCCCACCGGCTGGCATGGCTGGCCGAGCACCTGAACGAGCTGCCGGGCTCCGGGATCGTCTACACACTGACCGTCTCGGCCGCCGAGGAGATCACCGCCTACCTCCGCGCACGCGGCTTCGCCGTCGCCTCCTACACCGGCCGTACGGAGAACGCCGACCGCCAGCAGGCCGAGGCCGACCTGCTGGACAACCGGGTCAAGGCCCTGGTGGCGACCTCCGCGCTGGGCATGGGCTTCGACAAGCCCGACCTGGGCTTCGTCGTCCACCTCGGCTCGCCGTCCTCCCCGATCTCCTACTACCAGCAGGTGGGCCGCGCGGGCCGAGGCGTCGAGCACGCCGACGTGCTGCTGCTGCCGGGCAAGGAGGACGAGGCGATCTGGCGGTACTTCGCCGAGGTCGCCTTCCCGCCCGAGTCCCAGGTCCGCCAGACCCTGGCCGCCCTCGCCGACGCGGGCCGCCCGCTGTCCGTGCCGGCGCTGGAGTCGCTGGTGGACCTGCGGCGCACCCGGCTGGAACTGATGCTCAAGGTGCTGGACGTGGACGGCGCCGTGCACCGGGTGAAGGGCGGCTGGACGGCCACCGGCGCCGCATGGGTCTACGACGCCGAACGCTACGCCTGGGTCGCCCGCCAGCGCGCCGCCGAGCAGCAGGCCATGCGGGACTACGTCGGCACGGACGAATGCCGGATGGCGTTCCTGCGCCGCCAGCTGGACGACGTGGAGATCACTCCGTGCGGGCGCTGCGACAACTGCGCGGGCGCCTGGATCGACACGGCAGTCTCCGCCGAGGCGCTGACCGCCGCCGCCGGGGAACTGGACCGGCCCGGCGTGGAGATCGAGCCGCGCCGCATGTGGCCCACGGGGATGCCCGCACTGGGTATCGACCTCAAGGGCCGCATCCCGGCGAAGGAGCAGTGTGCCACCGGGCGGGCCCTGGGCCGGCTCTCGGACATCGGCTGGGGCAACCGGCTCCGGCCGCTGCTGGCCGAGCAGACGCCGGACGGTCCGGTCCCGGAGGACGTGCTGAAGGCCGTGGTGGAGGTCCTCGCCGACTGGGCACGCTCGGCCGGTGGGTGGGCGGCCAATACGCCGGACGCCATGGCCCGTCCGGTCGGTGTCGTCGCCATGCCCTCGCTGAGTCGGCCGCAGCTTGTCGCCTCGCTCGCCGAGCGGGTGGCCGAGATCGGGCGGCTGCCGTACCTGGGCGCGCTCGCGTACACCGGGGAGGCCGGGGCGCACCAGGCGCATCGCAGCAATTCCGCCCAGCGGCTGCAGGCGCTGGCGACGGCGTTCACGGTGCCGGGGGAACTGGCGGAGGCTCTGGCCGGTGCCCCGGGGCCGGTGCTGCTCGTGGATGACCGGACCGAGTCCGGGTGGAGTCTGGCGGTCGCGGCGCGGTTGTTGCGGCGGGCGGGGGCAGGGGAGGTCCTGCCGCTGGTGCTGGCTGCGGCGGGGTGAGACCGGCTGTCGGGGGGCCAGGGCCCGGGAGGCCGGTCGGTGATGGTCGGCCGTGCCCCTGCTTCGGGTTATCCACAGGGCTGGTTATCCACAGGGCCAGCGAGATTTCGCGATTCGCGGGATCGTCAGCGCATGACGAATCACGGCGAAACGACCGAACCCTTCGAAAACGGTGACATCGCGGCGGGACTGTCCTTCGACGGGCAGATCACACCCGACACCCCGATCGCCCTGCGCACCCCCGCCGAGCTGGCCGACGCGCTCCCGTACCTGCTCGGGTACCGCCCGGAGGACAGCATGGTGCTGGTCAGCCTGCTCGAGCGGGGCAGCTTCGGCGGGCGTGCCCGCCTGGGCATTCCGGCCGGCGTCGAGGACTGGCAGGCGGCGGCGCGGCAGATCGCCAGAGGGCTGGTGATCGGCGCCCGACGGCGGGGTTCCCGGCCCGAGCGGATCGTGGCCTACGTCTGCCAGGAGCCACGGCCGGGGGAGACGGGGCGGGACGTGATGCTCCGGCTCGCGCCGCTCGCCCAGCTGCTGCGCACCGAGTGCGGCAGTCTCGACGTACCGGTGATCGAGGCGCTGTGCGTCTCGGACGCCCGCTTCTGGTCCTACGTCTGCCCGGTGGAGAGCTGCTGCCCGCCCGACGGCACGCCGATGGGCATGCCGGGCACCTCGGCCATGGCGGCCGCGGCCACCTACGCCGGCATCCAGGTACGGGGCTCGCTGCGGGAGCTGCGCGCGAGGATGCAGCCCTGGGAGACCTCGGCGGCTCTCGAGCAGGAGGTCGCGCTGGACGCCGCCGGCATGTCGCTGGTGCCCCGCATCCTGGACGACGCGAGCCGCGCCGAGGTCGCCGAGGAGACGCTGGACCTTGCCGGACGGATCATCCGCCGGTTCGCCGAGGCCGCGCCGGTGTCGGGCGTCCACCCGGCGGACGTCCGCGACGACGCGCTCCTCGGCCACGACGAGGCGGCCACCCTCATCCTCGGCCTCCAGGACCGCACCACCCGCGACCGGGCGGCCGCCTGGATGGAGGGTGACGACGGCGGGCCGGCCCTGCGGCTCTGGCGGGCACTGGCCCGCCGCTGCGTCGGCCCGTACCGCGAACACGCGGCGGCTCCGCTGACCCTGGCCGGCTGGGTCGCCTGGTCGACCGGCGACGACATCGAGGCCCGGGAGGCCCTGGCCATGGCCCTCGGTGCCGACCCGCACTACCTCTTCGCCCAGCTCCTGCACCGGGCGTGCAACGAGGGCCTGGACCCGGAGTCCATCCGCCGATGCCTCCGGCAGGAGCGGGACGGGCGGACACCGCCGGAGGGGCCGCCCTCGACGGCACCGAACATCCCGGAGCAGACATCCGGCTCCCGGCTCCCTCCGGGCGCCGGGCCCGCTGTGCAGGACACGACAGAGGCGGTCCCGGCCATGCCGCGCCGAAAGCGCCGCCCCCGCTCCAGCGGCCCCGGCGACACCGCCCCCGGCGGGACCGCTCCCCGTAACGCCGGGCCCTGCCCCCGACGCCCGCAAGCCCAGACCCGGCGCCCGACCCGCTCGCGCCCCGCCCCCTACGGAGTCGGCAAGACGTGTCAGGACGGGGAGGACGGCTGAGCAGGCGCCCCGGGCTACCTGGTCCCTCTGATCGGCCCCCCGGATTCACCGATCCGCCCAGCGAACGGAGTGTTTATCGTCAGGAAGACGACTATGATCGCGGCATGCCCTACGACCCGTCAGCGTTCCCGCCCTTCGCCGTCACCGTGGACCTGGTCGTGCTGACCGTGCGCCGCCACGCCCTGTGCGCGCTGGCGGTACGCCGGGGCGAGTCGCCCTTCCAGGGGCGGTGGGCGCTTCCCGGCGGGTTCGTGCGGGACGACGAGGACCTCGCCCAGGCTGCGGCGCGGGAGCTGGCGGAGGAGACGGGGCTACGGGCCCACGATCCGGCGACTCCGGCACAGGACAACGGTGCCCACTTGGAGCAGCTCGCCACGTACGGCGATCCGAAGCGTGATCCGCGGATGCGTGTGGTGAGCGTCGCCCACCTCGCCCTCGCCCCCGACCTGCCCGCACCGCGTGCGGGCGGCGACGCGAGCAACGCGCGCTGGGCGCCGGTGGAGGAATTGCTCCAGCAGGGAGGCTATGGCCGTGACGGCGAACCCATGGCGCCCCTGGCCTTCGACCACGCCCTGATCCTCTCCGACGGGGTGGAGCGCGCCCGCTCCAAGATCGAGTACTCGTCGCTGGCCACCGCTTTCTGCCCGCCGGAGTTCACGGTCGGTGAGCTGCGCCGGGTCTACGAGGCCGTCTGGGGCGTGGCGCTCGACCCCCGCAACTTCCATCGCAAGGTCACCGGCACGCCCGGCTTCCTCGTCCCCACGGGCGGCACCACCACGCGCCAGGGCGGCCGTCCCGCGCAGCTCTTCAGGGCGGGCGGCGCCACTCTGCTCAACCCCCCGATGCTCCGCCCCGAGGTCTGAGGCCAGCCGTCGAACCATCACGGGCCCGGCAGTTGGGGAGCGGCGCACGCGGGACGCTCATCGGGCAAGTGAGCCATGCAGGTTGACCCTCCGCCCGACAACTGCCGGACGGAAGAGGTGATACCGGGAAAACGGGACATAGCGCGCTATCTTCCGTCAGGTGATCCAGGCTGTCGGACTGACCAGTGACTCCCTCAAAGACCAGCCGCCCGCCGTCGAGGACGTCTCCTTCGAAGCGCGCTCCGGCCGGGTGACCGCCCTGCTCGGAGCGGAGGGCGCGGGCAAGACGACGGTGCTCAGATTGATGCTCGAACTCCAGCGAGGACGCGGCATCGCCTACTTCAGAGGGCGCCCCCTGCACTGCGTCCCCCAACCCTCGCATGAAGTCGGCGTACTCCTCGGCGATGTACCGGGACACCCCTCCCGCACGGTTCGCAATCACCTGCGCATGCTCTGCGCGGCGGCCGGCGTCCCCGCCAGGCGGGCCGACGACGTGCTGGAGGAGGTCGGCCTCGTCAGCCTCCGCGAGGAACGGCTCGGCACCCTGTCCCTCGGGATGGACCGCCGGCTCGGCCTGGCCTGCGCCCTGCTGCCCGACCCGCACACCCTCGTGCTGGACGAACCGGCCGCCGGCCTCTCCGCACCGGAGGCGCGTTGGCTGCACGGCACCCTGAGGGAGTACGCCGACCAGGGGGGCGCCGTACTCCTCACGACCGCCGATCCCAAGGAGGCCGCCCGGCACGCCGATCACGTCGTCACCCTCGAAGCGGGCCGGGTCGCCGCCGACCTGGAGGCGGCGGAGTTCGCACGTACCCGGCTCCGGCCGCGCGTCGTCGTCCGCAGTCCTCACGCCGCGCGCCTCGCCGGCCTGCTCACCAAGGAGGCACGCACCGAACGGCTTTCCGTGGAGGTCGTGCGCGAGGAGGGCAACCGTCTCTCCGTGTACGGCAGCACGACGGCGGACGTCGGGGAGACCGCCTTCCGCAACGGCATCCTCATTCATCAACTCGCGGACGAGGTCGGTGACATGCGGCCGGGGCCGCTCGACGAGGCGGAGCAGCCGGGCCTGGCCGAAGACGCCGCGGTGTCCGAGGGTGACGCGGAGCCGGAGGAGGCCGAGACCGCGGAGGCCCCCGAACCCCTGCCGCTCCCCATCGCCGTCCGCTCCGTACGCAGCCCCCTGCGTCCGCTGCGCTACGAACTCAGGCGCGCCGCCGGGATCAGTACCGGATTCGTCGTCTGCGGTGTCGCCCTCGTCGTGTCCGCGGTCACCACCGTGGTGCTGGCGCGTATCGGGCACACCCCGCAGGCACGCCTGTTCGCCGCCTGGCCGCGCGAACTGCCGCTGCCGCCGGTCGCGCTCGCGGCGGGACTGCTCGGCGCGCTCGCCTTCGGGGACGAGTTCCGGCATCCAGCGCTGGCGGTGGACCGGGGCACCGTCCCCCGACGGCTGGGGCTGCTCACCGCGAAGCTCTTCGTCTCCGGAATCACCGCCGGACTGCTGGCCTTTCTCGCGCTGGGCTGTGACGCCGAGGTGCTCTATCTCGTCTACGGCCGGGAGTTGGTCCAGGTCCCCGGAGACTGGCTGCCGCTGTGTGCGAGTTGGCTGGCGCTCGTGGTCGGCTGCGCGTGGGCGGGTGTGCTGGCGGCCGGGGTGTTCCGGTCCACGGCGGCGGGGCTGGCGGCCGTACTCGCGGTGCCGGTGGCCGTCGTCCCGCTCGTGCACCGGTTGTTCGAAGGCTCATATGTGCGAGTCGCTGCCGGGATTCACGTGCGGATGCGGGAGCTGCTTCTGCTCCAGTGGCCCTTCGGCGGGGAGCGCTACCTGCTGGGACTGGCGCGGGTGATCGCTCAACCCGTGGGCGGCGCCATGACGTTGTCGCTCACCGCGTTGCTGTGCGCGTACGTGATCACGACGCTGCGCGCCAGGGCGAGGTGACGTCCTGAGGTGCGGTTTCGAGCCGCTGTGCACACAACTCCCCACAGAAAGCCCGTTTATTTCCGATAAGGCGTCAATTGCGACGGGGTGAGCGATCACCCTTTCGTGTGCTTTTCACCAAAGCCCTCAAGGCAGTTGGAGGCAACGCCGACAAAAGATGCGTGAGTACCCTTGCGCACACCATGATGACCGCCGCCCGCTCCGCCGACTCCGGCCTCGCCGGACCGGGCGAACTCGACCGCTACCCCTACGCCGAGGCCCCGATGGCCGACCGCGTGGCGGCGCCCGCCTGGGAGGGCGCCGATACCGACCTGGGCCGCGTCGGCCGGCGTGCCGCGGGCAGTCGCGGGCGCGGACTGCACGGCCAGCTCGTCCAGCAGCTCGGCCAGATGATCGTCTCCGGCGACCTGGGCGCCGACCGCCCCCTGGTGCCGGAGGAGATCGGCCAGCGCTTCGAGGTCTCCCGCACCGTGGTGCGTGAGTCCCTCCGGGTCCTGGAGGCCAAGGGCCTCGTCAGCGCCCGGCCGAACGTGGGCACCCGCGTGCGCCCGGTGAGCGACTGGAACCTGCTCGACCCGGACATCATCGAATGGCGCGCCTTCGGCCCGCAGCGCGACGACCAGCGCCGCGAGCTGAACGAACTGCGCTGGACGATCGAACCGCTCGCCGCCCGCCTCGCCGCCGGGCACGGCCGCGAGGACGTGCAGCAGCGCCTCGTCGACCTGGTCGAGATCATGAGCCACGCCCTGGCCCAGGGTGACGCTCTGACCTTCTCGCGGGCAGACGCCGAGTTCCACGCGTTGCTCATCCAGGTCGCGGGCAACCGGATGCTGGACCACCTGTCCGGCATCGTCTCCTCGGCCCTCCAGGTCTCCGGCGGTCCCGCCACCGGGTGTGAGCGGCCGACCGAGGCGTCCGTCGCGCAGCACGCGCGGATCGTGGACGGGCTCGGCAGCGGTGACGGCGCCGTGGCCGAGGGTGCGATGCGCCAGCTCCTCACCGTCCACCCCGAGGTGGAGCGCGTGGTCCCCGCCCCGCGTGAGCACTGACGGGGAAGCGGACGGCGTGCCCTTGGCGCGCCCCAGTGATCGAGATGGCGGTACCGGGACCGGGTCCCGCCGTCGCCGGACTCGGCCGGACTCCCCGGATTCCGGCCGAGTCCGGCGGTACGACAGGCCCCCCGGACCGGCGAAGTGATCAAGGTGGACATCGGCGGCGGACCGCTTCCTCCACATCTGATCGCATGTGGCTGCCGGCAGGGTGTGACTCGGGCCACGCGGATTGGGCGTAACGCTCCCGGAAACAGCGCGATGACCTAAGAGGTGAACAGCCGCGAAGGGAATACGGACGCCGTGCCAGGCGCTGTCTCTCTTCCCGGCCCCGCCCGCGCCGTCGGCCCATCCCCAGGCCGGTGGTCGGCTCCTGTCCTTGACGGACGGTGCCGGAAGCCGCTTTCCAACGTTCCGAGAGGTTGTTCGTGTCGGCCAGCACATCCCGTACGCTCCCGCCGGAGATCGCCGAGTCCGTCTCTGTCATGGCGCTCATTGAGCGGGGAAAGGCTGAGGGGCAGATCGCCGGCGACGATGTGCGTCGGGCCTTCGAAGCTGACCAGATTCCGGCCACTCAGTGGAAGAACGTACTGCGCAGCCTCAACCAGATCCTTGAGGAAGAGGGTGTGACGCTGATGGTCAGTGCCGCAGAGCCCAAGCGCACCCGCAAGAGCGTCGCAGCGAAGACCCCGGCCAAGCGCACCGCCACCAAGACGGTCGCGGCGAAGACGGTGACCACCCGGAAGGCCGCGGCCGCTCCTACCGCGTCCGCCGCCCCGGGTGAGGACGCCGACGACGCCGCCTCCGTCACGAAGGCCGCTGCCAAGAAGACCACGGCCAAGAAGACGGTCGCGAAGAAGGCCACGGCCAAGAAGACGGCCGCCAAGAAGACCAGCGCCAAGAAGGACGACGCCGAGCTTCTCGAGGACGAGGTCGTCGAGGAGACCAAGACCGCCGACGAGCCCGAGGGCACCGAGGCCGCCGGCTTCGTGCTGTCCGACGAGGACGAGGACGACGCGCCCGCGCAGCAGGTCGCCGCGGCCGGCGCCACCGCCGACCCGGTCAAGGACTACCTGAAGCAGATCGGCAAGGTCCCCCTGCTCAACGCCGAGCAGGAAGTCGAGCTGGCCAAGCGCATCGAGGCCGGTCTGTTCGCCGAGGACAAGCTCGCCAACTCCGACAAGCTCGCGCCGAAGCTCAAGCGCGAACTGGAGATCATCGCCGAGGACGGCCGCCGCGCCAAGAACCACCTCCTGGAGGCCAACCTCCGTCTGGTGGTCTCCCTGGCCAAGCGCTACACCGGCCGCGGCATGCTCTTCCTGGACCTGATCCAGGAGGGCAACCTCGGTCTGATCCGCGCGGTCGAGAAGTTCGACTACACCAAGGGCTACAAGTTCTCCACGTACGCCACCTGGTGGATTCGTCAGGCGATCACCCGCGCGATGGCCGACCAGGCCCGCACCATCCGTATCCCGGTGCACATGGTCGAGGTCATCAACAAGCTCGCGCGTGTGCAGCGCCAGATGCTCCAGGACCTGGGCCGCGAGCCCACCCCGGAGGAGCTGGCCAAGGAACTCGACATGACCCCCGAGAAGGTCATCGAGGTCCAGAAGTACGGCCGCGAGCCCATCTCCCTGCACACCCCGCTGGGCGAGGACGGCGACAGCGAGTTCGGTGACCTCATCGAGGACTCCGAGGCCGTGGTCCCGGCCGACGCCGTCAGCTTCACGCTCCTCCAGGAGCAGCTCCACTCGGTGCTCGACACCCTGTCGGAGCGCGAGGCCGGCGTCGTCTCGATGCGCTTCGGTCTCACCGACGGCCAGCCGAAGACCCTCGACGAGATCGGCAAGGTCTACGGCGTGACGCGTGAGCGCATCCGCCAGATCGAGTCGAAGACCATGTCGAAGCTGCGCCACCCGTCGCGTTCGCAGGTGCTGCGCGACTACCTCGACTGAGCCGACTCCGCACAGACACCGAAGGCCCGGTCCCCCTCGTGGGGACCGGGCCTTCGTGCTGCGGGCCGGCGCGTGCTGGATGACTCTGGGTGTTCAAGAACCACCCTGAGTGAGGAGTCCGTATGCGCCGTACCGTTGTCCGGGCACTGATCCGGCCGCTCTCCCTGGCGGCCACGCTGACCGCGATACCCCTGATCGGCGTGGCTCCGGCCGCGGCCGACAGCGTCGTGGTCGGCGGGTTTCCGATAGATGTCTCCCAGGCCCCGTGGACGGTGGCGCTCTCCAGTCGTGACCGGTTCGGGGGCAGCCGCGCGGGGCAGTTCTGCGGCGGGGTGGCGATCGCGCCGACCACCGTCCTCACCGCCGCCCACTGCGTCGCCGACGAGGTCCTGGGCACGCCCCCGAACCGGGTGCGCGACTTCAAGGTCATCGCGGGCCGCACCGACCTGCTCGCCACCGGCGGCCAGGAGACAGCCGTACGGGACATCGAGGTCAACCCGGCGTACGACCCCGCGACCAATGCCGGCGACTACGCCGTCCTCACCCTCGCCGAGCCCGTGCCGCAGAGCGCCGTCGTGCCCATGGCGGCGGCCGGCGACCCGGCGTACGCGGCCGGTACCGAAGCCATGGTCTCGGGATGGGGTGACACCAGCGGGGGCGGTGACTACACGAACCGGCTGCGCGCGGCCCGGGTGCATGTGCTGGCCGACGATGTGTGCACCCGCGCCTATCCGGGCGGCCGGAACGGCACCTACCGCGCCGCGTCCATGCTCTGCGCGGGAGAGGCCGCCGGGGGGCCGGACGCCTGCCAGGGCGACAGCGGCGGCCCGCTGGTCGCCGGCGGACGGCTGATCGGGCTGGTGTCCTGGGGCAGTGGGTGCGGGCAGGCGGGCAGTCCCGGTGTCTACACGCGGGTGTCCGACGTGCGCACGTCGGAACCGGCTGAGGGCGACGTCGGGAAGGCCCCCGAGCGCCCCTGAGAGCGCCTGGGATGCCCTTTTGGGTACGAGAACGGGCGGCCGCTCCCCTGGGGAAGCAGCCGCCCGTTCACCGGCCTATGCCGGGGCTGGCTCGTCGGGTGGGTGCGAGATTCAGCGCTCTTCGGTGGCAGAGGTGCCGGGAACGGACGTGAGCCGCTCCGTCTCGTCCTGTATCTCAGCGGCGATCTTCTTGAGTTCCGGCTCGAACTTGCGCCCGTGGTGGGCGCAGAAGAGCAGTTCTCCGCCGCTCAGCAGGACGACGCGCAGGTATGCCTGGGCGCCGCAGCGGTCGCAGCGATCGGCGGCCGTCAGCGGGCTCGCGGGGGTCAGAACAGTAGTCACGTCGCCTCTTCTCTAGCTCGACGAGCTGTCGTACCAGGGTCAACATCCAACCAGGCCGAATTCGTTCCCGCTCGTGGCTTTCCGTCGAAAATTTCTTTCGGGACGGCTGGGTGTTGCCGGTTGGCGGCGAATGTGCCGTAGTGCGTGGTCTGGTGCGTACGGTTTCGCGCGGTCTTGGGGGTCGGTCCTCCCGGCTGGGTTGCCGGTTGTTGATGAGGACGTGCCCGGAGCCTAAATGGTTCATGCCTCGAAGGGAACGTGATGTGTGCTTCACTCCATCGAGGGATCGAACGTCCGTACGACCCTCGGCTAGTCTGAGTTCCCCGCCGAGGGTGGCGTTACACCGGCTCTACCAGGCATCGGTACCCTCTGAGCGGCGACCGAAGCCGGCCCCGTACCCACCAGGGGCCCATCTGAAATTCAGCGAGGAGCGAACCGCGTGACCGCCGATACGTCCGTGCCGTCCACAGCGCTGCTGGCAGGAGCAGACCGGGACGGCTCCAACTACACCGCGCGGCACCTCCTCGTCCTCGAGGGCCTCGAAGCCGTGCGCAAGCGTCCGGGCATGTACATCGGCTCGACCGACAGCCGCGGCCTGATGCACTGCCTCTGGGAGATCATCGACAACTCCGTGGACGAGGCCCTCGGCGGCTACTGCGACCACATCGAGGTGATCCTCCACGACGACGGCTCCGTGGAGGTCCGGGACAACGGCCGCGGCATCCCCGTGGACGTCGAGCCCAAGACCGGCCTGTCCGGCGTCGAGGTCGTCATGACCAAGCTGCACGCCGGCGGCAAGTTCGGCGGTGGCTCCTACGCGGCCTCCGGCGGCCTGCACGGCGTCGGCGCCTCCGTGGTGAACGCGCTCTCCGCCCGGCTCGACGTCGAGGTGGACCGGAGCGGCAGCACCCACGCCATCAGCTTCCGCCGCGGTGTTCCGGGCGCCTTCGCCCGAGGCGGCGCGGAGGCCAAGTTCGAGGCCGGGACCGGCCTCGTCAAGACCAAGAAGATCCCGAAGAACCGCACCGGCACGCGCGTGCGCTACTGGGCCGACCGGCAGATCTTCCTCAAGGACGCCAAGCTCTCCCTGGACCACCTGCACCAGCGCGCCCGGCAGACCGCGTTCCTGGTGCCAGGCCTCACCATCGTCGTGCGCGACGAGATGGGCCTCGGTGACGGCGGCAGCAAGGGCGAGGAGTCCTTCCGCTTCGACGGCGGCATCAGTGAGTTCTGCGAGTACCTGGCGACCGACAAGCCGGTCTGCGACACGCTCCGCTTCTCGGGTCAGGGCACCTTCAAGGAGACCGTCCCGGTCCTCGACGACCACGGCCAGATGACGCCCACCGAGGTCACCCGCGAACTGGGTGTCGACGTGGCGCTGCGCTGGGGCACGGGTTACGACACCAACCTCAAGTCCTTTGTCAACATCATCGCCACCCCCAAGGGCGGCACCCACGTGGCCGGCTTCGAGCAGGCGGTCACCAAGACGATGAACGAGGTGCTGCGCGCGAAGAAGATGCTGCGCGTCGCAGAGGACGACGTGGTCAAGGACGACGCGCTGGAGGGCCTGACGGCGGTCGTCACCGTCCGCCTGGCCGAGCCGCAGTTCGAGGGCCAGACCAAGGAGGTGCTCGGCACCTCGGCGGCCCGTCGCATCGTCTCCACCGTGATCGCCCGGGAACTCAAGGCGTTCCTCACCTCCACCAAGCGTGACGACGCCGCGCAGGCGCGCACGGTGATGGAGAAGGTGGTCGCCGCCGCCCGCACCCGGGTGGCCGCCCGCCAGCACAAGGACGCCCAGCGCCGCAAGACCGCCCTGGAGTCCTCGTCCCTGCCCGCCAAGCTCGCCGACTGCCGCAGCGACGACGTCGACCGCAGTGAGCTGTTCATCGTCGAGGGCGACTCCGCGCTCGGTACGGCCAAGCTGGCGCGAAACTCCGAGTTCCAGGCGCTGCTGCCCATCCGGGGCAAGATCCTCAACGTGCAGCGCTCGTCGGTGACCGACATGCTCAAGAACGCCGAGTGCGGCGCGATCATCCAGGTCATAGGAGCGGGCTCGGGCCGCACCTTCGACATCGACGCCGCCCGCTACGGCAAGATCATCATGATGACGGACGCCGATGTGGACGGCTCCCACATTCGCTGCCTGCTGCTCACCCTCTTCCAGCGCTACATGCGGCCCATGGTCGAGGCGGGCCGGGTCTTCGCCGCTGTGCCCCCGCTGCACCGCATCGAGCTGGTCCAGCCGAAGAAGGGGCAGGACAAGTACGTCTACACGTACTCCGACCGCGAGCTGCGGGACACGCTCATGGAGTTCCAGCGCAAGGGCGTCCGGTACAAGGACTCCATCCAGCGCTACAAGGGCCTCGGTGAGATGGACGCCGACCAGCTGGCCGAGACCACGATGGACCCGCGCCACCGCACCCTGCGCCGGATCAACCTCGCGGACCTCGAAGCCGCCGAGCAGGTCTTCGATCTGCTGATGGGCAACGACGTGGCGCCGCGCAAGGAGTTCATCTCCAGCTCGGCGGCGACGCTGGACCGGTCGCGGATCGACGCGTAGCCGTGCGCACTCGGCTTTGACCGGGTGCGGGCGGAGGACGGGAGTGCCGGCTTTGGCCGGTGCTCCCGTTTTCGTTGCCGTGCCGTGCCGTGCCGTGCCGTGCCGTGGCGGCTTGGCTTGGCTTGGCTTGGGGAGCTCAGTGCTCCAGGTCGAGGGGCCGGGAGGTGCGGGCCGGCCGGGAGGCACGGCTCAGGGGTCGCCCCGAGATCGCTCCACCCGTGGGTGGAGAAGTCCGCCCCGTGGAGATCCACCCGTGATCCACCCCGGCTCCGATCCCGTGGCCTGCGGATTTCCGTAGTTTCGAGGGTGTCGGGAGCGACCGCCTCCGACACCCCCTCTCGTACACGGAGGCTCGGATGTCCGGGTTCGTCGACGCGTTGGTGATCGTGGCCGTCGCTGTGCTGATGATCGCCAGGCAGTTCCGCACCCATGCCATCGACGCCGAGCGGCGCTGGTGGCTGGCGCCGGCGATTCTGGCGGTCATGGCGCTGCGCGGGCCCGGCATAGTGGACTCCCACCATCGCGTCGAGTCGCTCGGACTGCTCGTCGCGGAAGTGGCCGTCGGGGTCGCCACCGGAGCCGGCTGGGCCTGGACCACCCGGATCTGGAGGGCACCGGACGGGGTCGTGTGGAGTCGCAGTACCAAGGCCAGTGCCGCGGTGTGGGCTGCCGGGATAGCCCTGCGCGGCGGCCTCTTCGGGCTCGGACACGCCCTCGGGGTCCGGCAGGACAGCGCCGCCCTGATGCTGGGCCTCGCCGCGACCCTGCTGGTTCGCGGTGCCATCACCGCCTGGCGGGCGTCGCTGCTGACCTCCTCGTCCGCCCTGGCGTCGACGTACGGTGACGGCACGCCGTCGGCACCGGCGGCCCCGCTGGCACGGCCGACGTGGAAGGAGCGGGTGTGAACGAGAACGCCTGGACCCGCTGGCCCTCACGCGAGGCGCTCAGCAAGGACGGCGTCAGCCGCCCCCGGCGTCTGCTGGCACAGGCCATCAGGGCGGTGCTGCTCGGGCTGCTGCTGTGGGCGGCCCTCCGGCAGGACGGCGTCCCTCTGTGGGGAAAGGCCGCCGCTGTGGTAGGCATCCTGCTGGCTTCCGGCGCGGCGTGGGGCTACTTCCGCGCCACCTACGCACACCGGCTGCTGCCCTCCCTGGCGCTCGTCGCCGTGCTCCTGGCCCTGGCGGTCACCGCCCAGGTGACAGGTTTCGGGAGGCCGGCCCTGGTGCTCTGGTGCGGCTGCGGCATCGTCGCCCTGGAGCGGCTGCCCCTAGCGGCTGCGGTACCGGTGACCTCGGTCGCCCTGGCCTCCTTCGCGCTCTTCAACAAGGACGTGTGGCTCACCACCGCGTCCACCGCGGCCGGACTGGCGCTGGCCGGCTACGTGGCGCGGCTGGACTCGGAGGCGCGGGGCAACGCGCAGCGGCTCCTCGTCCAGGAGCGGGCCGCGCGGGAGGCGGAGGCGGAGTCGGCCGCGCTGAGCGAGCGGGCGCGCATAGCCAGGGAGATCCACGACGTGCTGGCCCACAGCCTCTCGGCGCAGATGGTGCACCTGGAGGCGGCCCGCCTGCTGCTGGAGCGCGACGCGAGCCGTGAGCAGGTGCTGGAGCGGGTGGTGGCCGCCCGGGGCATGGCCCGTGACGGGCTCGCCGAGACCCGTCAGGCGCTGTCGGCGCTCAGGGGTGAACTGACCCCGCTGGAGGAATTCCTGACGGATCTCGTCAGCGTGACGGACGGAGGCGAGGTCACCGTCACGGGTGAGCGCAGGGTGCTGCCGGCCGAGGCGTCGCAGGCGGTGCGCCGGGTGGCGCAGGAGGCGATGACGAACGTCCGCAAGCACGCCCAGGGCGCCAGGGTGCGGGTTCGGCTCGACTACAGCGAGCACCAAGTGACCCTCGATGTGCGGGACAAGGGCGGGCGTCCGGGCGAACTGGCCGCCTCCGGCGGCGGGTACGGTCTGCTGGGCATGCGGGAGCGCGCCGAACTGCTGGGCGGCTCGCTGGACGCGGGGCCGGACGAGGAGGGGTTCGTGGTGACGTTGAAGGTGCCGGTATGACGGCGCCGGAGGGGGAGCGGAAGCCCGCGCGGGTGGTGGTCGCCGATGACCAGACCGTGGTGCGGGAGGGCATCGTGATGCTGCTGGGGCTCTTGCCCGGCCTCGAAGTGGTCGGAGCGGCCGGAGACGGCGAGGAGGCGGTGCGCCTGGTCGGTGAACTGGCTCCGGACGTGGTGCTGATGGACCTGCGCATGCCCCGGTGCGACGGGGTGGAGGCCACCCGGCGCATCCGGAGTGAGTACCCGGGTACCCAGGTGGTGGTGCTGACCACGTTCGCCGACGACGAGTCGCTGTTCGCCGCGCTACGGGCCGGGGCACGGGGGTACCTGACCAAGGACGCGGGCGGGGAGGAGATCGTCCGGGCGGTCCAGAGCGTGCTGTCGGGAGAGGCGGGGCTGGCGCCGGGCATCCAGCTCCGGCTGCTGGAGAAGCTGTCGCAGGCCGAGGCGCGGACGACCGCGGCGCCGACCGAGCCGCCCGACGGGCTGACCACCCGCGAGAGCGAAGTGCTGGTGCTGATCGGCGAGGGGCTCAGCAATCAGGAGATCGCGCGGAAGCTGCATGTCTCCACCGCGACCGTGAAGACGCACATCAACAACCTCTTCGCCAAGACGGGGCTCAAGGACCGTGCGCAGGCGGTGCGTTACGCGTACGCGAAGGGCATGGTGCGGCCGAGGGTGGAGTAACTCACCTGATGGGGTGAAGCGGTACGGGAAGGTGTGTCGCGGATCTTCCCGATCTGTCCATCCTTGGGTATGCAGTCAAGCAATGGTCGACACTTCGGTGCCGGGAACGGTCCAGGAAGTTTGGCCGACAACCAGGAAGAGCAGAGCGTGACTTCCCGCGACGTGCGGCAAGAGGACCCCTGGCACGACACGCTGACCGCCGGCTGGGGTGAGCTGGACGGGGCGGGGATGCCCGCACCGGCGGCCGTACCGCGGCCGCGCGGTACGGCCGAGCGGGAGATCGCGGAGGCTCGTGCCCGCGACGTCTATCTCGCAGTGCAGCAGAGCGAGGCGTTCCAGGAGGTGCGCAGCCGCTACCGGCGGTTCGTGGTGCCGGGAGCCGCCGCCTTCCTCGTCTGGTACGTGGGGTATGTGATCACCGCGACGGCGGCGCCCGGTCTGATGGCACGGCCCGTCATAGGGGCGGTGAACGTGGGGATGCTCGCCGGGCTGGGGCAGTTCGCCAGCACCTTCCTGCTCACCTGGGCCTACGCGCGGCACGCGCGACTGCGGCGCGACCGGCCCGCGCTGGAACTGCGCTGGGACACCCAGGAGCTGACCCGTGGCGTCCAGGGAGGCACCTCGTGACCAGCCACCACCAGATGCTGGCGCTGGTCCTGTTCAGCGCGTTCGTGGCCGTGACCCTGGGCATCACCACGTGGGTGAGCCGGCGCAGACACGGGTCGGCGGAGGAGTTCTACGCCGGCGGGCGCCTCTTCACCCCGCTGGAGAACGGGTTCGCCATCTCCGGCGACTACCTCTCGGCGGCCTCCTTCCTCGGGGTGAGCGGGCTCATCGCGCTGTACGGCTACGACGGACTCCTGTACGGCGTCGGGTTCCTCGTGGCCTGGCTGGTCGTGCTGTTCGTCGCGGCCGAACTGGTGCGGAACTGCGGCCGTTTCACCCTCGCCGACGTGGTCGCCGCCCGGATGGCGGAGCGGCCGGTGCGGATCGCGACGGGCACCGCCTCGGTCACCGTCTCCGTCATGTACCTGGTCGCCCAGATGGTGGGCGCCGGAAGCCTGGTGGCGTTGCTGCTCGGCGGCTCCGGCGGGGCCGCGCAGGCGTGGACGGTCATCGGGGTCGGCGCGCTCATGGTGATCTATGTGTCGCTGGGCGGGATGCGGGCGACCACCTGGATCCAGATCGTGAAGGCCGTCCTGATGCTGGTCGGGACGATCGTGATGACCGTGCTGGTTCTGGTGCGGTTCCACGGGGACATCAACCAGTTGCTGCTGACGGCGGCCGAGCGCAGTGGGCACGGGTCGTCGTTCCTGGCGCCCGGGCTCAAGTACGGCGGTGACTGGACGGCGCGGACGGACTTCATCAGCCTCGGCCTGGCGCTCGTGCTGGGCACGGCGGGTCTGCCGCACATCCTGTCCCGCTTCTACACGGTGCCGACCGCGCGGGCCGCCCGGCGTTCCACGGTGTGGTCGATCGGGCTCATCGGCAGCTTCTACCTGATGACGATCATCCTGGGCTTCGGGGCGACCGCCGTGGTGGGCGCCGACGCGCTGCGCCGGTCCAACGCGGCCGGGAACACCGCGATCCCGCTGCTGGCGCTCGACCTGGGCGGGGGTGCCTCCTCCACCGGCGGCACCGTGCTGTTCGCGGTCGTGGCCGCCGTCGCCTTCGCCACCATTCTCGCGGTGGTCGCGGGGATCACCCTCGCCTCCTCGGCGTCGGTCGCCCACGACCTGTACGCGTCGCTGCGGCGCAGGCCCACCACCCCGCGCGGCGAGGTGGCGGTGGCGCGGATCTCGGCGGCCGCCATCGGCGTCGTGGCGATCGCGCTCGGACTGCTGGCCCGGAACCTCAATGTGGCGTTCCTGGTCGGACTGGCCTTCGCGGTGGCCGCCTCGGCGAATCTGCCGACGCTGCTGTACTCGCTGTTCTGGCGGAACTTCACCACGCGCGGCGCCGTCTGGGCCGTGTACGGCGGACTGATCCCGGCGGTGATCCTGGTGCTGTTGTCGCCCGTGGTGTCGGGGAGCCCCGGCTCGCTCTTTCCCGGCGTCGACTTCCAGTACTTCCCGCTGCAGAACCCGGGCATCGTCTCCATCCCGCTCGGCTTCCTCGCGGGCTGGCTGGGCACGGTCACCTCGGACGAGGTGCCGGACGAGGCCAAGTTCGCGGAGACCGAGGTGCGTTCGCTGACCGGAGCCGGAGCCGTGTGAGGACACCGGGCCTGGGCGGCGTCACGGCGCCACCCAGGCGTACCGGTGCTCGGGCCGCCCGGTGTCCCCGTATCTGAGGGACAGCCGCAGGCGGCCCGCCTGCTCCAGGTGACGGAGATAGCGCTGGGCGGTGGAGCGGCTCAGCCCCGTGCGGGAGGCCACCTCGTGCGCCGACAGGGGCTGCTCCGCGCCGTGCAGGACACCGCAGATCAGGTCCGAGGTCGGCTCCGTGTGACCGCTCGGCAGCCCCGGGGCCGAGGGGGCGGGGGCCGTGCGCAGGGCACCGAAGATGCGGTCGACCTGTTCCTGGCCGGTCACCCCGCGTCCGCCCACTCGGTCGACGGTGCGGCGCAGGGCGGCGTACGAGTCGAGGCGGCCGCGCAGCGCGTTGAAGGTGAAGGGCTTCACCAGATAGTGCAGCGCGCCGAGGCGCATCGCCTGCTGCACGGTCGTCACATCGCTGGCCGCCGTGATCATGATGACGTCGGTGCCGTGGCCGTGCTGGCGCATCAGGTGGACGAGTTCGAGGCCGGTGCGGTCCGGCAGATAGTGGTCGAGCAGCACCAGGTCGACGCCGCCGCGTTCGACGGCGGCCAGCGCCTGGGCGGCACTGTGGGCGCGGGCGGCCACCCGGAAGCCGGGAACCTTGCCCACATACCTGGCGTTGATCTCGGCGACACGGAAATCGTCGTCCACGACCAGCACGTCAATCATCGGGCCTCTCCCTTAAGGCCGGCGAGCGTTAAGCCCGTGTTTCGGCTCCGCAGTTGTAGCGTGAGCAAAACGAGCACAACAGGTTCTTGCGAGCAAAAGAAGGGGTTGCGCGCACAAGACTGCTGCCGGAGCGGCGCCGCCCCTACCGTCCCGGTGCATGAGCGCAGACACCAGCCCCGCCATCGAGCTGAGGGGCGCGAGCAAGATTTTCAGAACCCCTTCCGGCGATCCGCACACCGCGGTGTGCGGCCTGGACCTCACCGTGGAGCGCGGCGAGTTCGTCGCCGTCGTCGGCCCGACCGGCTGTGGGAAGTCCACCACGCTGACCCTGGTCAGCGGCCTGGAGGAGCCCTCCGAGGGCGAGGTGCTCGTGGCCGGGCAGCCGGTCGACGGCGTCGGCGACCGGGTCGGCTTCGTCTTCCAACAGGACGCCACCTTCCCCTGGCGCACGGTGCTGTCCAACGTGATGGCCGGCCCCCGTTTCCGGGGCGTGCCCAAGGCGGAGGCCAAGCAGAAGGCCCGTGAATGGCTGGCCCGTGTGGGGCTCGCCGCGTTCGAGGACCGGTATCCGCACCAGCTCTCCGGCGGCCAGCGCAAGCGCGTCGCCCTCGCCGCGACCTTCGTCAACGACCCCGAGATCCTGCTGATGGACGAGCCGTTCTCCGCGCTCGACGTGCAGACGCGCGCCCTGATGTCGGACGAGCTGCTGGAGCTCTGGGAAGGCACCGGCTCCTCCGTCGTCTTCGTCACCCACGACCTGGAGGAGTCGATCGCGCTGGCCGACAAGGTCGTCGTGATGACCGCCGGGCCCGCGACGGTCAAGCAGGTCTTCACCATCGACCTGCCCCGACCGCGCAAGGTCGAGTCCATCCGGCTGGAGCCCAAGTTCATCGAGATCTACCGCGAGATCTGGGAGTCCCTCGGTGAAGAGGTCCGCATTACCCGTGAGCGAGGTGCCGTCGATGTCGCCTGAGACCGTGACCCCGCCGCTCGCCGGCCCTGTCAAGCGGCCGGCCCCGGCCCCGACCCGCTCGCGGGCGCAGGCCGCCCGCAGGCGCCGGGTGATCGTGATGGTGGCCCGCGTGCTCCTGCTGGTCGGCGTGCTCGGCCTGTGGGAGGCGCTGTCCCGCGCCGAGGTCATCGACCCGTTCAACTTCTCGATGCCGTCGGAGATCTGGAACCAGATCACCTCCTGGGTGCTGCACGGCACCGCGCTCGGCTCCCTGGCCGAACAGATCTGGTACACCCTGTACGAGGCGCTGCTGGGCTGGATCATCGGCGTCGTGGCCGGTGTCGTCCTCGGTATCGCGCTCGGCCGGGTCGCCTTCCTCGCCGACCTGTTCGGCCCCTACATCAAGGTGCTGAACTCCATCCCGAGGATCGTGCTCGCCCCGATCTTCCTGATCTGGTTCGGCCTCGGTCCCGCCTCCAAGGTCGCCTCGGCCGTGGTCCTGGTGTTCTTCCCGGTGTTCTTCAACGCCTTCCAGGGCGCACGCGAGGTCAACCGCGACCTGGTCGCCAACGCCCGCATCCTGGGCGCCACCGACCGGCAGGTCACCCTCCAGGTGGTCATCCCCTCGGCCACCTCGTGGATCTTCACCAGCCTCCACGTCAGCTTCGGCTTCGCGCTCATCGGCGCCATCGTGGGCGAGTACATCGGTGCCACCCGGGGCATCGGCCTGCTCGTCGCCCAGTCGCAGGGCACCCTCAACTCCGCCGGCGTGTACGCCGCGATGGTGATCCTCGCGGTCGTGGCGCTCCTCGCCGAGGGGCTGCTGACCTTCGCCGAACGCCGCGTCTTCCGCTGGAAGTCCTCCGACTCCGGGCACTGAACCGCCGTTCCGCGCCGAACTCCCCGTACCCGCACAGTCCCAAGGACGTGACTCCTCATGCGCAAGCGCACCAGAATCGCCTCGCTCACCACCGCGTGTCTGCTCTCCCTCACCTCCCTCACCGCCTGCGCCAACGAGGTGGCCGGCCCCAGCGGTTCCGGTGGCGGCGGCAAGGGCACCAAGGTCAAGATCATGGTCGGTGGTCTCGACAAGGTCATCTACATGCCCGCCATGCTCACCCAGCGGCTCGGCTACTTCGACGCCGAGGGCCTGAACGTGGAGCTGCTGACCGAGCCCGCCGGGGCCCAGGCGGAGACCGCGCTCGTCTCCGGCCAGGTCCAGGGCGCCGTCGGCTTCTACGACCACACCCTCGACCTCCAGGTGAAGGGCAAGTCGGTCGAGTCCGTCGTGCAGTTCTCGCACGCGCCCGGCGAGGTGGAGGTGGTGTCCGCGAAGAAGACCGGTGACATCCACTCGCCCGGCGACTTCAAGGGCCGCAAGCTCGGTGTCACCGGGCTCGGTTCGTCGACCGACTTCCTCACCAAGTACCTCGCGGTCAAGCACGGCGTCCAGGTGAACCAGTTCAGCCCGGTCGCCGTGGGGGCGGGGCCGACGTTCATCGCGGCGCTCCAGAAGGGCTCCATCGACGCGGGCATGACCACCGACCCGACCGTCGCCACGATCCTGGCCAAGAAGGCCGGCCGCGTGCTCATCGACATGCGCACCCCCGAGGGCTCCCAGGAGGCGCTCGGCGGGCCGTACCCCTCGTCGAGCCTGTACATGAACACGGACTGGGTCAACGATCACAAGGACACCGTCCAGAAGCTCGTCAACGCGTTCGTCAAGACGCTCAACTGGATGTCCACCCACAGTGCCGAGCAGATCGCGGCCAAGATGCCGTCCGACTACTCCCAGGGCGACGAGAAGCTCTACGCGGCCGCCATCAAGAGCACCCTGCCGATGTTCACCAAGGACGGGATCATGCCGGCGCGGGGACCGCAGACCGTTGAGAAGGTGCTCAAGGCATTCAGTCCCAACATCAAGAACGCCGACGTCGACCTCGACAAGACGTACACCACCGAGTTCGCGGAGAAGGCCGCCAAGTAGCCGCTCACAGGGCGCGGGGAGCCTGGTGCCCCCGCGCCTCCTCCGTGCCCGGCGGCACCGGGTCGCCCAGCGCGTCCGGCAGTACCACCGTGAACTCGGCGCCGCCGCCCGCCGCCGCGCCCACCGAGGCCGAGCCGCCCTGGCGTTCGGCCAGGCGCCGCACCAGCGACAGGCCGATGCCGCGCTTGCCGTGCGCGGGCGGCTCCTTGGTGGACCAGCCCTCCGTGAACACCGACTCCCGCTGCTCCTCGGGCACTCCCGGACCGGTGTCCCGCACCCGGAGCACCACCGTGCGGCCTTCGGGGCGCAGCTCGGCCTCCACGCGCGCGTGCGGAGTGCCCGCGACCGCGTCGAGCGCGTTGTCCACCAGGTTGCCCAGCACCGTGACCAGACCGCGCGGGTCGATCAGCCGGTCCGGCAGCCAGGTCTCCTCCGACAGCCTGAGGGCCACCCCGCGCTCGGCGGCCACGGTCGCCTTGCCCACCAGCAGCGCGGCCAGCAACGGGTCCTCGATCCGCTCCGTGACCTGCTCGGCCGTCGCCCGGTGCTCCCCGACCAGTTCCCCGATGAACTCCGCCGCCTCGTCGTACATCTCCAGTTCCAGCAGCCCGAGCAGGGTGTGCATGCGGTTGGCGTGCTCGTGGTCCTGGGCGCGCAGGGCGTCGATCAGGCCGTGCGTGGAGTCGAGTTCGCGGCCGAGGCGCTCCAGTTCCGTGCGGTCGCGCAGGGTGGCCACGGCGCCGCCGTCCTCGGTGGGCATCCGGTTGGCGACCAGGACGCGCCGGCCGCGCACGGTCAGCAGATCGGTGCCGGTCACCCGGCCGGCCAGCACGTCCGTCGTGCGGCCGGCGCCGAGCGCCTCGTCCGGTGAGCGTCCGACCGCCTCGTCCCCGATGCCGAGCAACCGGCCCGCCTCGTCGTTGAGCAGCCGTATCCGGCCGCTGCGATCGAGTGCCACCACGCCCTCCCGGATGCCGTGCAGCATCGCCTCGCGCTCCGCGAGCAGCGCGGAGATGTCGGAGAAGGCGAGGTCACGGGTCTGCCGGTGCACCCGGCGGGAGATCAGCCAGGCGGCGAGCGCGCCCACCGCCAGCGCGCCCCCGGCGTACGCCAGCAGGCCGGGAATGGCACCGAGCAGCCCGGCGCGCACGCTGTCGTAGGCGATGCCCACCGAGACCGCGCCGACGATCCGGTGCCCGGCGTCGTACAGCGGCACCTTGCCGCGCGCGGAACGGCCCAGGGTGCCCCGGTCGATCTCCATCACCTGGCGTCCGGCCAGGGCACGGCTGGGGTCGGTGGAGACGCGGCGGCCGATCTCCCTGGTGGTCGGGTGGGACCAGCGCGTCCCCCGCGCGTCCATCACCACGATGTACTCGGCGTGTGTGGCCCGTCTGATCCGCTCGGCCTCCCGCTGCACGGGCCCGTCGGGGGTGGGCCGGGTGTGCAGGACACCCTCGGCGATCGCCGGATCCTGCGCGGTGGTCTGCGCGATGACCAGCGCCCGGCGCATCGCCTCCTGGTCCAGCTGTCCGCTGAGCGGCGCGAGGAAGAGACCGGTCGCCAGGACCGCGACCCCGGCCGCGATCGTCACCTGGGTGAGCAGGACCTGCGCGAACGCCCGCCGGGGCAGACCGAGTCGCGGACGGCGGGCCGGGGGAGTGGGAGACATGCGGAGACGGTACGCGGAACCGCGCACGCCTCCCAGGGCGGCCGCGGTGTCAGCCCGCCAGGGCCGCCGTGTGCAGCTCCCGGATGCCGACGACGTCCATCCGCGCGGGGGTGCCCAGTACGTCGACCCCGCAGCTCTCCGGGCGCGGCGTCAGCGCGGCGGTCTGAGCCACGCTCACCCGCCAGCCCCGGCCGTCCGCGTGGCCGACGGTGACCTCCCAGCGGGGCGCCTCGCCCTCGGTGCGGACGACGTGCAGCGCGTCCGCCGTGTACTCGGCCGTCGCCGCCCGTACGGCCAGTTCGGCGGCCTGGCCGGGGCGGTCCCAGGCTGAGCGGCCGCGGCAGTCCTCCAGCAGTACCTGCCCCTCCCGGGCGCGGTGCAGGGCCTCTTTGACCGTGTGCGCCTCGGCACGGGCGTACGCGTATCCGTACGGCAGCACGAGCACGGTCGGGGCGAAGCGATGACCACCCAGATGAGTGACCTCCCAGACGCCGGGCACGTCCGACGCGGTCAGTTCGGCGGCCAGCGGGCGGCCCAGCAGGGCACAGCAGCGGTCGCGCTTGCCGTTGGTGCACACCAGCGCGAGCGGCTCACCGGTCTGCGGGCGCCCGCCGAGCACCAACGCGAAGGAGCGGGGGTCGCCCGCGCCCAGGGCGGCGAAGTCCAGGCCGAGGAGCCGGCGCGGGTCACTGGTGGTGGTGCCGTACAGCCACACGTTTCCCGGAACTGTGTGGGCCACGTACACCTGACGTACGGGCGGTGTACCGGGGTCGGCGTGCCGGCCGGGGTGTCTGATCAGCGCCACCCGTACACCGGTGTCCTTGGCGGCGGCCTCCAGGGCGCGGCCCAGCGCGGGGTCCAGATGGCTCGCGGTCAGCGCTTTCGCGCCCCAGGGGCCCGGCTGTTCCAGCAGCAGCCACGTCGTCGCCGTGGCCGCCGTGCCGGAAACGGGCTCGTCGAGGTTCCGGGAGACGGTCGCACACCTACTCACACAGGTGAGCCTAACCTGACTTGCAGGCGAATACGACTCACTGTTCGGGCAGTGGCCGCGGGGGTCGCGGGCCCACGTACAGGCCACTCGGGCGCATGCGCAGCGGGCGTTCGCCGTACTCCTCCAGGGCGTGCGCGATCCAGCCGGCGGTCCGGGAGACGGCGAAGAGGGTCTCGCCCGCCGTGTCGGGCATGCCGCAAGAGGCGGTGAAGACCGCCAGGGCGAGGTCCACGTTGGCGTGCAGCGGGGTGTGCCGCGCCGTTGTCGTGACGATGTCGCGCGCGGCGAGCAGGGCGGGTTCCGCGGACGGGAGCTGCTCCAGCAGCCCGAACAGTGCCTGCGCGCGCGGGTCCTCGCCGGGGTAGAGCCGGTGACCCAGGCCGGGGATGCGGCGGCCGGCCCGGAGTTCGGCGGCGATCACAGGGCCCGCGGTGCCCTGGTCGAGCACTTCGAGCAGCAGCCGGTGGGCCAGGCCGCTGGCCGCGCCGTGCAGCGGGCCCTCCAGGGCGCCCAGCCCGGCCGAGACCGCCGCGTACGCGTGCGCGCGGGCCGAGGCGGCGACCCGTACCGCGAGGGTGGAGGCGGCGAGATCGTGGTCGGCGAGCAGACCGAGCGCGGTGTCCAGCACCCGCACCGAGGCGTCGTCGGCGGCCCGGCCGGTCAGCCTGTGCCACAGGCGGCGGGCCAGGGGGCCGTCGCCGGGGTGGTCGCGCCGGGCCGGGGGGAGGGCGCCGACGAGCGTGGGGATGAGCACGCGCCCCGCGCCGAGTACGGACTCCTCGGACAGGTCGAAGCGCAGCGGGTCCTCGGCCGACGCGGCGATGGCCGCCGCGCGCAGGCGGTCGGTGGGGGAGGCGTGCGCGGGCAGGGCGTTGACGGCCCGACGGGCGGCGTCAACGGTTGATTCCGGCGCGGTGAAGGAAGCGCCGGGGACGAGCCGGCCGGTCCACAGCCACTCCGCGACCTCCTCGAACGAGTGACGCGCGGCCAGTTCCGTGGCATCGACCCCACGGAAGTAGTACCGGTCCTCCTCGATCAACGTGATGCCGGTCCGTACGGACAGGTCGACGCCGGAGGCCGAAGTCGCCGCCGCCTCGCGCCTGTTGCGCCGGGCCAGAGCCGTCACCTCCTGCGCGTCGAAGGTGCTGGCGCGGCTGCCGGGCTCCCTTCTGCTGCTGAGCAGTCCCCGGCTCACGTAGGCGTAGACCGTCTCCGCCTTCACGCCGAGCAATTCGGCGGTCTCCTTGGTGGTCAGCCGCCCTTCGGGCCGGCCGGGGGCGAGTTCGTGAGCGCGCATGAGGGTCACCGTAGCCCTCTCTGGACAGATGGACGGGCTACATTGATTCAATCAACATTGACAGGAAACTGGTCAAGCATGGACAGTCGGATCAAGTTCAGGGAGGAACATCATGGCCAGCAACAGGACCGCACCCCTCGTCCAGGCACCGCGTGGACTCGCCGGCGTCGTCGTCACCGACACCGAGATCGGCGACGTCCGGGGAGTCGAGGGCTTCTACCACTACCGCCAGTACTCCGCCGTCGAACTCGCGCGCACCCGCGGCTTCGAGGACGTCTGGCACCTCCTGGTCCACGGCGACCTCCCCGACCCCGAGCGGCGGGCCGCCTTCACCGCCGAGGTCGCCGGACTGCGGCACCTGCCCGAGGAGGTCCGCGCGGCGCTGCCCGCCGTAGCCGCCGCGAGCGGCGTCGCCGGCCCCCTCGCCGGACTGCGTACGGCCCTGTCCCTGCTCGGCGCGGCCTGCGGCTTCCGGCCCGTGTACGACATCGACGCCGGCCGGCGCCGCGCGGACACTCTCGCCGCCTGCGCCGCCGTCCCCACGTTGCTGACCGCGCTGTACCGGCTCGGGCAGGGACTTGAGCCGGTCGAGCCCCGCGTTGATCTGTCGTACGCCGCCAACTACCTGTACATGTTGACCGGTGAGGAACCCGGGACTCGCCAAGCCCGTGCGGTCGAGCAATACCTCATCTCAACCATTGACCACGGATTCAACGCGTCAACCTTCACCGCTCGCGTCATCTCCTCCACCGGAGCCGACGTGGCCGCCAGCCTGGTGGGTGCCCTCGGCGCGCTCTCCGGACCCCTCCACGGCGGAGCGCCCAGCCGCGCCCTCGACACCCTCGACGCGATCGGCACCCTGGACCGGATCGGCCCCTGGGTCCGTGAACGCGTCCTCGCCGGTGACCGGATCATGGGCTTCGGCCACGCCGTCTACCGGACCGAGGACCCCCGTTCCCGCATGCTCCGAGAGATCGCCCTCGACTTCGGCGGCCCGCGCGTCGACTTCGCCGTGGAGGTCGAGCGGCACGTCGAGGCGATCCTCGCCGAACTCAAGCCGGGCCGTGAACTGCACACCAACGTCGAGTTCTACGCCGGAGTGGTCATGGAACTGTGCGGGCTGCCCAGGGAGATGTTCACCCCCACCTTCGCCGCCGGACGCGTCGTCGGCTGGAGCGCCAACATCCTGGAGCAGGCGGCCGACCCGAAGATCATCCGCCCGGTGGCCCGCTACGTCGGCCCCGAGGCGCCCGTCCCCGTCCCGGCGCCGACGCCGGTGCCCGCCGGTATCTGACGCTCCCTCGCCGAGGTCCCCCGGCGTGCCGCCGCGGACCGTCGCACCCTTCGTATCCTGGTCGGACAGTCCGTCCTCCGGGCGCCCCACGCCCGTGCGGCGCCCGGCGAGAAGCGTGGGAAGGGTGCCACCCGTTGGCGAACAGCCGTAGTGCGCAGATTCCGGTCGTCGTGCTGGCCGGGTTCCTGGGGTCCGGGAAGACGACGTTGCTCAACCACCTGCTGCACCGCAGCGGAGGCAGCCGGATCGGGGCCGTCGTCAATGACTTCGGGTCGATCGAGATCGACGCGATGGCCGTCGCCGGGGCACTCGGGGACTCCACCGTGTCGCTCGGCAACGGCTGCCTGTGCTGCGCGGTCGACGCGAGCGAGCTGGACACCTACCTGGCCCGGCTCGCCGCGCCCGCCGCCGGGATCGACGTGATCGTCATCGAGGCCAGCGGGCTCGCCGAGCCGCAGGAGCTGGTGCGGATGGTGCTGGCCAGCGAGCAGCCGGAGATCATGTACGGCGGGCTCGTCGAGGTGGTGGACGCCGCCGAGTTCGACGACACCCGCGCCCGGCACCCCGAGATCGACCGGCACCTCGCCCTCGCCGACCTCGTCGTGGTCAACAAGCTCGACCGGGCATCCGACGCCGACCGCGTCCTCGGCCTGGTCCGCGAACTCACCGAGGGCGCCGTACTCCCCGCCACCTACGGCCGCATCGACCCGGAGTTCCTCTTCGACTGCCGGCCCAGTGAGGAGCGTGTGGGCCAGCTCTCCTTCGACGACCTGCACGGAGACGGGGACGAGCACGAGGACGGCCCGGACGCCCACCCCGGCCACCTGCACACCGGCTACGACACCCTGTCCTTCACCTCGGACGCCCCCATGGACCCCCGCGCCCTGATGCGCTTCCTGGACGGCCGCCCCGAGGGCCTGTACCGGATCAAGGGATACGTCGGCTTCGGCGCCCACGACCCCGCCAACCGCTACGCCGTACACGCCGTCGGCCGCTTCCTGCGCTTCCTGCCCGAGCCCTGGCCGCCCGGCGCGGACCGCCTCACCCAGCTCGTCCTGATCGGCACCGGCATCGACGCCGACGCTCTCGGCAAGGAGCTGGACGCCTGCCGGAGCGGCGCCGGAGAGACCGCCGACACCGACGAGCAGGCCATGTGGGGCGTGCTCCGCTACGTGCCGGGCTCCGAGGACGAGCCCGGCACACCGTGAAGCCGGCACACCGCGGCGCCCGCCACCGCGGCGCCCGCCACCGCGGCGCCCGCCACCGCGGCGCCCGCCACCGCGGCGCCCGCCATCGCGGCGCCCGGCACACCCCGACCCGCGGCTAGACCACCGGCCCGGCCACCACCGACACGGTCTTCGCCAGCGACGTCCCCGACCCGTCGCGGCGCGGGTCCAGCTCCGGCAGCTCCACCGGCAGCCCGGTCTTCTGCGCCGCCCGCGCCGGGGCGGGACCCGCCCAGGCCAGCGCGAGGCAGTCCTCGCCCTTCAGGAAGCGCTGGCAGCGCACACCACCGGTCGCCCGGCCCTTGCGCGGGAACTGGTCGAACGGGGTCAGCTTGGCCGTCGTCTGCACCGAGTCGTCCAGCGTGCCCCGCGAGCCCGCCACCGTGAACACCACCGCGTCGACGGCCGGGTCGACCGCCGTGAAAGAGATCACCTTCGCGCCCTCGGTGAGCTTGATGCCCGCCACGCCGCCCGCCGCACGGCCCTGCTGGCGCACCTGCGCCGCCTGGTAGCGCAGGAGTTGCGCGTCGTCGGAGATGAACACCAGGTCCTCCTCGCCGGTGCGCAGCTCCACCGCGCCGACGATCCGGTCGCCCTCCCGGAGGGTGATGACCTCCAACTCGTCCTTGTTGGACGGATAGTCGGGCAGCACCCGCTTGACCACGCCCTGTTCGGTACCGATCGCGAGGCCGGGCGAGGTCTCGTCCAGCGTGGTCAGGCAGACCACGGTCTCGTTGCCCTCGAGGGACACGAACTCGGCCAGCGGCGCCCCTCCGGAGAGGTTCGGCGCGCTCGCGGTGTCCGGCAGCTGGGGCAGGTCGACCACGTTGATCCGCAGCAGGCGCCCGCTCGACGTGACCGCCCCGATCTCACCCCGCGCGGTCGCCCGCACCGAGGAGACGATCACGTCGTGCTTGGCCCGGCCGCCCTCGCGCGGCACCGGCTCGGCGCCGGTCGTACGGGCCAGCAGCGCGGTCGAGGACAGCAGTACCCGGCACGGGTCGTCGGCCACCTGGAGCGGCACCGTGGCCACCTGGGAGGCCGCCGACTCCAGCAGGACCGTGCGCCGGTCGGAGCCGAACTTCTTGGCCACGTCGGCCAGTTCACCCGAGACCAGCTTGCGCAGCTCCGCGTCCGACTCCAGGATGCGGGTCAGCTCCTCGATCTCCCGCTCGAGCCGGTCCTTCTCCGCCTCCAGCTCGATCCGGTCGTACTTGGTGAGGCGGCGCAGCGGCGTGTCGAGGATGTACTGGGTCTGGATGTCGCTCAGGCCGTAGCGCTCCATCAGGCGCTCCTTGGCCTGCGCGGAGTTCTCGCTGGACCGGATGACCCGGATGACCTCGTCGATGTCGACGAGCGCGGTCAGCAGGCCCTCGACCAGGTGCAGCCGGTCCCGGCGCTTGGTGCGGCGGAACTCGCTGCGCCGGCGCACGACCTCGAAGCGGTGGTCGAGGTAGACCTCCAGCAGTTCCTTGAGGCCCAGCGTGAGCGGCTGGCCGTCCACCAGCGCCACGTTGTTGATCCCGAAGGACTCCTCCATGGGGGTCAGCTTGTAGAGCTGCTCCAGGATCGCCTCCGGCACGAAGCCGTTCTTGATCTCGATGACCAGACGCAGGCCGTGCTCGCGGTCGGTGAGGTCCTTGACGTCCGCGATGCCCTGGATCTTCTTCGCGTTGACCAGGTCCTTGATCTTCGCGATGACCTTCTCCGGGCCTACCGCGAAGGGCAGCTCGGTGACGACGAGGCCCTTGCGGCGGGCGGTCACCGCCTCGATGGCGACCGTCGCCCGCATCTTGAAGGAGCCGCGGCCGGTCGCGTACGCGTCCCGGATGCCGTCCAGGCCGACGATCCGGCCGCCGGTGGGCAGGTCGGGGCCCGGAACGTGCCGCATCAGGGCGTCCAGGTCCGCGTTCGGGTGCCTGATCAGGTGGCGGGCGGCCGCGATGACCTCGCGCAGGTTGTGCGGCGGCATGTTGGTCGCCATGCCGACCGCGATGCCGGAAGAGCCGTTGACCAGCAGATTCGGGAAGGCGGCGGGGAGGGCGACCGGTTCCTGCTCCTGGCCGTCGTAGTTCGGCGCGAAGTCGACCGTGTCCTCGTCGATCGACTCCGTCATCAGGCTCGCCGCGGCGGCCATCCGGCACTCGGTGTACCGCATGGCGGCCGGCGGGTCGTCGTTGCCCAGGGAGCCGAAGTTGCCGTGTCCGTCGACCAGCGGGACGCGCATCGAGAAGGGCTGCGCCATGCGCACCAGCGCGTCGTAGATCGACGCGTCGCCGTGCGGGTGCAGCTTGCCCATGACCTCGCCGACCACACGCGCGCACTTCACGTAGGCGCGCTCGGGGCGCAGGCCCATCTCGTTCATCTGGTAGACGATGCGGCGGTGCACCGGCTTCAGTCCGTCCCGGGCGTCCGGCAGAGCACGCGAGTAGATGACCGAGTACGCGTATTCGAGGTAGGAGCCGCGCATCTCGTCCACGACGTCGATGTCGAGGATCTTCTCCTCGTACGAGTCGTCGGGCGGCGGGGTCTTGGTGCTGCGGCGGGCCATCGCTGCCGGCTCCTTGCTGAAGGCGTGGGACGGATCGGACGCGGACCATTGTGGACCGGGGCACTGACAACGCGGGCCGCGACCCGGTCCGTACGGGTCCGCCGCCCCCGGTGCTCGGCGGCCCGGCGCTCCACCGCCGTACGCCGGCCGGGAGCGCGCTCGCCATGAGCACGCCTGACGCAGGCTAGTCGATCCGCTGTGGGCGTACGTCGGGCGGGAACTCCGCCGGGCCCTCGCACGCTTTGCATACAGTGGCTGGAACGGCAGGAAAACCGCGGTTTCACTCGACCGCCACCGCTTGCGAAGGGACGTACATGCCCATGGGTCACACGACCACAGCCCAGGCAGGCTCCGGGGGCCTGACAGCGACCGAGCACCGCCTGGCCAACGGTCTGCGCGTGGTGCTCTCCGAGGACCACCTGACCCCGGTCGCGGCGGTCTGCCTCTGGTACGACGTCGGCTCCCGCCACGAGGTCGCGGGCCGCACCGGCCTGGCGCACCTCTTCGAGCACCTGATGTTCCAGGGCTCCGGCCAGGTCAAGGGGAACGGCCACTTCGAGCTGGTCCAGGGCGCCGGCGGCTCGCTCAACGGCACGACGAGCTTCGAACGCACCAACTACTTCGAGACGATGCCCGCCCACCAGCTCGAACTCGCCCTGTGGCTCGAGGCCGACCGGATGGGCTCCCTGCTGGCCGCGCTGGACGACGAGTCGATGGAGAACCAGCGCGACGTCGTCAAGAACGAGCGCCGCCAGCGCTACGACAACGTCCCCTACGGCACCGCCTTCGAGAAGCTGACCGCCATGGTCTACCCCGAGGGCCACCCCTACCACCACACCCCGATCGGCTCCATGGCCGACCTGGACGCGGCCACGCTGGAGGACGCCCGCGCGTTCTTCCGCACCTACTACGCGCCCAACAACGCGGTGCTCTCCGTGGTCGGCGACATCGACCCCGAGCGGACGCTGGCCTGGATCGAGAAGTACTTCGGTTCCATCCCCGGCCACGACGGCAAGGCGGCCCCGCGCGACGGCTCGCTGCCCGAGGTCATCGGGGACGAGCTGCGCGAGGTCGTCGTCGAGGAGGTCCCGGCGCGCGCCCTGATGGCCGCCTACCGGCTCCCGGAGGACGGCACGCGCGCGTCGGACGCGGCCGACCTCGCCCTCACCGTCCTCGGCGGCGGCGAGTCCTCCCGCCTCTACAACCGCCTGGTGCGCCGCGACCGCACGGCCGTGGCCGCCGGGTTCGGGCTGCTCCGGCTGGCCGGCGCGCCCTCGCTGGGCTGGCTGGACGTGAAGACCTCCGGCGACGTCGAGGTCCCGGTCATCGAGGCCGCGATCGACGAGGAGCTGGCCCGCTTCGCGGAGGAGGGCCCGACCCCGGAGGAGATGGAGCGCGCCCAGGCCCAGTTGGAGCGCGAGTGGCTGGACCGGCTCGGCACCGTCGCGGGCCGCGCCGACGAACTGTGCCGGTACGCCGTCCTGTTCGGCGACCCGCAGCTCGCGCTGACGGCCGTCCAGCGGGTCCTGGAGGTGACCCCGGAGGAGGTCCGCGAGGTCGCGGCGGCCCGCCTGCGCCCGGACAACCGCGCCGTGCTCGTCTACGAGCCGAAGTCCCCGGAGGCGGTCGAGGACACCGACCTGCCCGACGACCCGGAGCACGAGGCCACCGTAGAGGCCGGCAACGACGACGAGGAGACGGCCAAGTGACCGAGCTCGCCCCCATGGAGTTCCACCCCCAGCCGCAGGCCGGCGAGGCCAAGCCGTGGGCGTTCCCGGCCCCCGAGCGCTCCACGCTGGACAACGGCCTGACCGTGCTGCGCTCCCACCGCCCCGGCCAGCAGGTCGTCGCCGTGGAGGTGCTGCTCGACGCCCCCCTGGACGCCGAGCCGGCCGGCCTCGACGGTGTCGCCACGATCATGGCGCGCGCCTTCTCCGAGGGCACCGACAAGGACTCCGCGGAGGAGTTCGCCGCGGAGCTGGAGCGGGCCGGCGCCACGCTGGACGCGCATGCCGACCACCCCGGTGTCCGGCTCAGCCTGGAGGTGCCCGCCTCCCGCCTGGAAAAGGGCCTCACCCTGCTCGCCGACGCCCTGCGCGCCCCCGCCTTCGCGGAGAGCGAGATCGAGCGCCTGGTCCGCAACCGCCTGGACGAGATCCCGCACGAGCTGGCCAGCCCGGCCCGGCGCGCCGCGAAGGAACTGTCCAAGGAGCTGTTCCCGGCCACCGCGCGCATGTCCCGGCCGCGCCAGGGCACCGAGGAGACCGTCGAGAAGATCGACGCGGGCGCCGTCCGCGCCTTCTACGACCGTCATGTCCGCCCCGCCACCGCCACCGCGGTGGTCGTCGGCGACCTAGACGGCATCGACCTCGACGCGCTGCTCGCCGATACCCTGGGCGCCTGGTCCGGCACGCCCGGCCAGGCCCGCCCGGTGCCGCCGGTGACCGCCGACGACACCGGCCGCGTGGTCATCGTGGACCGGCCCGGCGCCGTGCAGACGCAGCTCCTCATCGGCCGCATCGGCTCCGACCGGCACGACCGCGTGTGGCCCGCCCAGGTGCTCGGCACCTACTGCCTCGGCGGCACCCTCACCTCGCGTCTGGACCGGGTCCTGCGTGAGGAGAAGGGCTACACCTACGGCGTACGCGCCTTCGGCCAGGTGCTGCGCTCCGCCCCTGACGGCACCGGCGCCTCGATGCTCGCCATCAGCGGCTCCGTGGACACGCCGAACACCGGCCCGGCGCTCGCGGACCTGTGGACGGTGCTGCATACGCTGGCCGCCGAGGGTCTGACCGACGCCGAGCGGGACGTGGCCGTGCAGAACCTCGTCGGCGTGGCCCCGCTGAAGTACGAGACGGCCGCCGCCGTCGCCGGCACCCTCGCGGACCAGGTCGAGCAGCACCTCCCCGACGACTTCCAGGCGGAGCTGTACCGCACGCTGGCGGCCACCGGCACCGTGGAGGCCACGGCCGCCGTGGTGAACGCCTTCCCGGCCGACCGGCTGGTCACGGTCCTGGTCGGCGACGCCGCCCAGATCAAGGAGCCCGTCGAGGCGCTCGGCATCGGCGAGGTCAAGGTGGTCTCCGCCGAGTAGTCGCACGCGCGTGGGTCCTGACGTCACACAAGTCGTCAGGGCCCACTCGTGTGTTCGGGAGTGCCTTCGAACGAGGGTCACCAAATGTCCGGATTGGGGCGGAGGTTACCCCTCTGGCGTGTGGGATGCGCTACAAAAGTCCGGACCCGTTTGAAGATCCGCTCCCGTCCCCTTTAGCTTCATCCGGGCTGTTCGTCAGGCAGTGCGCCGCGCCCGCGGCACCGGACAGCCATCGCCGAGTCCCCCGTAGGGGGAGCCGGGGACCCACGCAGTCCCTGGGGTGAATCGGGCGCCCGCGCGTGAGCGAGGGTGGCCGTAGGAGACCTTCCTGCTCCGAACCCGTCAGCTAACCCGGTAGGCGAGAGGGAAGGAAAGGAACAGCCTGCTCATGGCGTTCATGTGCGCCACCGGGAAGCACCGCAAGCCCGGCCGGGTCAAGCGCACCACCGCGACGGCGGCCGGTGTGGCGGCTCTCACCACCGGTGTCGTCGGCACCCTCGCGGCCTCCCCGGCGCTCGCCGCGGACAACTCCGTCGAGAACACCGGCCTCACCCCCGTCATCGCCGTCAGCGACACCCTCGCCGACGAGATCGCCGCGCAGGCCACCGCCCAGAAGGCGTCCGCCGAGCGCAAGGCCGCCGAGGAGGCCGCCGAGCGCGCCGCCGCCGAGCGGGCCCGCGAGGCCAAGGAGCGCGCCGCCCGCAAGGCCGAACGCGAGCGCCTCAACTCCTTCGTCATGCCGATCACCGGCTCCTACGTCTCCACCGCCTACCAGTCCTCCAGCTCCCTGTGGTCGTCCGGTTCGCACACCGGCATCGACTTCCACGCCGCCAGCGGCACCGCGGTCCACGCGGCGGGTGCCGGCACCGTGGTCTCCACCGGCTGGGGCGGGGCGTACGGCAACGAGATCGTGATCAGGATGGCCGACGGGATGTACACCCAGTACGGCCACCTGTCGTCCATCGGCGTCAGCGTGGGCCAGCGCGTCGTCCCGGGCCAGCAGATCGCCCTGTCCGGCGCCACCGGCAACGTCACCGGCCCGCATCTGCACTTCGAGGCCCGTACCGGCCCCGACTACGGGTCCGACGTCGACCCCGTCGCCTACCTCCGCAAGCACGGCGTGAACGTCTGACCCTCACCCTCCCGTAAAGCCCCGGCCCACCCGGCCGGGGCTTTTCGCTGCCTTTTCCTCCGGGCGCTGTCCAAAAAATGGCCATGGATTCCGGCAGGCCATCGGAAATTCTCACGCATTGCCATAGAGTCACGGGACAAGCGCTGTCGTCGGCGTTTCACGGGCATTAAGGCGGAGGTGGGTCATGCGTATTCCGGCGCACTCGGTGTGCACGGCGATCCGGGACGACATCGTCGCCGGAGTCCACGAGCGCGGCGGCCGGCTCACCGAGGAGGTCCTCGCCCGCCGCTACGGCGTCTCCCGCGTCCCCGTCCGCGAGGCGCTGCGCACGCTGGAGGCCGAGGGCTTCGTGGTGACCCGGCGCCACGCGGGCGCCTGCGTGGCCGAACCCACCGAGCAGGAGGCCGCCGACCTGCTGGAGATGCGCCTGCTGCTGGAGCCGCTCGGCGCCGCGCGGGCCGCCCAGCGGCGCACCGAGGCCCATCTGAAGGTGCTGCGCGGCCTGGTCAGACTGGGTCAGGAGCGGGCCAGGCTCGGCAACAGCGACGACCTGCGCGCCCTGGACGGCTGGTTCCACGAGACGCTCGCCCAGGCGTGCGGCAGCCACGCGCTGACCTCGGCGCTCACCCAGCTCCGGCACAAGATCGCCTGGATGTACCGCGTGGACGGTCCGGTCAGCCCGCCGGAGACCTGGACCGAGCACGGCGCGATCGTGGACGCGGTGGCGCGCGGCGACAGCGACCGCGCGCGGGCGGTCACGGCGCTGCACACCGAGCGCGCGACCCTCGCCCACCGGCTGCGCACCCCCGCCGGCGACCGCGCCCGGCACGCGCAACATCCTGTAAACACAGCAGGACTCCGGAATTAACACGGGCGCTGTATACAAAGAGGGATATTCGCGTGCCGGGCAATTGTGCTGCCCAATTCCGGCGCGCCGTCGATTTCCGGCGGTGCGCCATTAGCGGCGCCTGAATTCGGCGGCCGGAAACACAGAAGCCGCGCCGTCCCCGAAGGGGCGACGCGGCTTCCGCCGAGAAGTGGGTCAGACCGTCTCGGGCAGCTCGTCCAGGCCCTCGGCGACCAGCTTGGCCAACCGGTCCAGCGCGGCGTCCGCGCCGTCGGCGTCGGAGGCGAGGACGATCTCCTCGCCACCCTGGGCGCCCAGGCCCAGGACGGCCAGCATCGAGCCCGCGTTGACCGGGGTGCCGCCGGACTTGGCGATCGTGACCGGGACGCCTGTGGCCGTGGCGGCTCGGACGAAGATGGAAGCGGGGCGGGCGTGGAGGCCCTCGGCCCAGCCGACGTTGACGCGGCGCTCAGCCATGTGATGCTGCCCTTCAGTCTCTCAGGTTGTCTAGACCAGTTTCCCATACGGGGAACCGTGCCCGAAGCGGCACTTCACCGCCCCGGAACCGCTCCGGACCGGCCGTCGGACCGCGGCCTCGGCCCGACTTCCGTGTCCCACACACTGCCTCGCGCCGTACGCCCGCGCGAGCCGTACGCTGGGGCCCATGCAGACCCCGGCGGACCGGCAGGACCGGCACGAGTATCCCGCCCACTGGGAGGCGGACGTGGTGCTGCGCGACGGCGGTACCGCGCGCATCCGGCCCATCACCGCCGACGACGCCGACCGTCTCGTCAGCTTCTACGAGCAGGTGTCCGACGAGTCGAAGTACTACCGCTTCTTCGCGCCGTACCCGCGGCTCTCCGCCAAGGACGTGCACCGCTTCACGCACCACGACTTCGTGGACCGGGTGGGGCTCGCCGCCACCGTCGGCGGCGAGTTCATCGCCACCGTACGCTACGACCGCATCGGCGCCGACGGCATGGCCGCCTCCGCCCCGGCCGACGAGGCCGAGGTCGCCTTCCTGGTGCAGGACGCCCATCAGGGCCGGGGTGTCGCCTCCGCGCTGCTGGAGCACATCGCGGCCGTCGCCCGGGAGCGCGGCATCCGGCGGTTCGCCGCCGAGGTGCTGCCGGCCAACACCAAGATGATCAAGGTGTTCACGGACGCCGGGTACACCCAGAAGCGCAGCTTCGAGGACGGCGTGGTCCGGCTGGAGTTCGGGCTCGAACCCACCGACCGCTCGATGGCCGTGCAGCTCGCGCGGGAACAGCGTGCCGAGGCCCACTCGGTGCGGCGGCTGCTCGCCCCCGGCTCCGTGGCCGTCATCGGCGTCGGCCGCGCCTCCGGCGGGGTCGGGCGCAGCGTGCTCGGCAACATCCGGGACGCGGGGTACGCGGGCCCGCTGTACGCGGTCAACAACGCCTTCCCCGACGGCTGTCACGAGGTGGACGGAGTGCCCGCCCACCGCTCGGTCCGGGAGATCGAGGGCCCGGTCGACGTGGCCGTGCTCGCCGTACCGGCCGACGTGGTGCCCGCGGTGGTCGCCGAGTGCGGGGAACACGGGGTGCAGGGGCTCGTCGTGCTGTCCGCCGGATATGCCGAGAGCGGGCCCGAGGGACAGGAGCGGCAGCGGGCGCTGGTCCGGCAGGCGCGGGCCTACGGCATGCGGATCATCGGCCCCAACGCCTTCGGCGTCATCAACACCGCCGAGGAGGTCCGGCTCAACGCCTCCCTCGCCCCCGAGATGCCCCGGCCGGGCCGGATCGGGATGTTCGCCCAGTCCGGTGCCATCGGCATAGCCCTTCTCTCCCGGCTGCACCGGCGCGGGGGAGGGGTCACCGGCGTCACGGGCGTCTCCACCTTCGTCTCCTCGGGCAACCGCGCCGACGTATCCGGCAACGACCTCCTCCAGTACTGGTTCGACGACCCCGACACCGACGTCGTCCTCATGTATCTGGAGTCCATCGGCAACCCCCGCAAGTTCACCCGGCTCGCCCGGCGCACCGCCGCCGCCAAGCCGCTCGTCGTGGTGCAGGGCGCCGGCTCCGCCCCCCAGGGGCACGCCGTACGGGCCACCCGGCTCCCGCACGCCACCGTGTCCGCGCTGCTGCGGCAGGCCGGGGTGATCCGGGTGGACACCATCACCGAACTGGTCGACGCCGGGCTGCTGCTCGCCCGCCAGCCGCTGCCCGCCGGGCCGCGCGTCACCATCCTCGGCAACTCCGAGTCGCTCGGCGTCCTCACCTACGACCGCTGTCTCGCGGAGGGGCTGCGGCCGTCCCGCCCCGTGGACCTGACCACCGGCGCCACCGCCGCCGACTTCCACCGGGCGCTCGCCCACGCCCTCGCGGACGACACCTGCGACGCCGTCGTGGTCACCGCCATCCCCGCCATCGGGGAGGGCTCGCCGGACGACGCCGAGCTGGCGGAGGCGCTGCGCTCGGCGGCCGCCGCGGTGCCGGGCAAGCCGGTGCTGGTCGTGCACGTCGAGCTGGGCGGGCTGGCGGAGGCGCTGTCCGCCGCCACCAGCACCGCCCCGAGAGCGGGCGCGCCCGTGCTGCCGCCCCTGCCGCCGCCGGACGGCGCCGCCGGCGAGGACGCCCCCCGGCTGATCCCGGCCTATCCGGCCGCCGAACGCGCGGTGCGCGCGCTGGCCGAGGCCGTCCGGTACGGACAGTGGCGCCGGGAGGCCGCCGATCCCGGCAAGGTGCCGGAGTACGACGACATCGACGAGCGCAAGGCCGCCGAGATCATCGCCGGGCTGCTGGAACGCGGCGAGGGCTTCGCCGTCGGCCCGGAGGACACCCGCGAGCTGCTCGCCACCTACGGCATCCACGTCCGTCCCGCGCTGCCCGCGCCCACCCCGGACGCCGCGGCGTCCGCCGCCCGCTGTCTCGGCTACCCGGTCGTCCTCAAGGCCACCGCGCCCCATCTGCGGCACCGCGCCGACCTCGGCGGGGTCCGGCTCGACCTCGCGGACGAGGAGCAACTGCGGCGCGCCTACGGCGAGTTGACCGAGCTGTTCGGGCCGCCGGAGCAACTGCGGCCGGTGGTCCAGGCCATGGCACCCCGAGGCGTGGACACCGTCGTCCGGGCGGTCATCGACCCGGCGGCCGGTGCCGTGCTGTCCTTCGGGCTGGCCGGGGCCGCGTCCCAGCTCCTGGACGACACGGCGCACCGGCTCGTCCCCGTCACCGACCGGGACGCCACCTCCCTGATCCGCTCCATCCGCACCGCACCCCTCCTCTTCGGCTGGCGTGGCTCCACCCCCGTCGACACCCCCGCCCTGGAGGAACTCCTCCTCAGGGTCTCCCGCCTGGTGGACGACCACCCGGAGGTGGTGGCCATCACCCTCGAACCCGTCGTGGTGGCCCAGCACGGCATCACCGTCCTGGACGCCACCATCCGCCTCGCACCCCCGCCGGCCCGCAACGACCTGGGCCCCCGCACCCTGCCGGCGTACTGAGGGGGAGCCCGACGCGGATCGCCGGCCGGGCGCCGCGTGACGGGAGCTGGCCCGGCTGACACGGTGGCTCGGCGGGGAGCCGCCGGTGATCGTGGCCTTCGAGGATCGTGGCCTTCGAGGCCGGCGGCGGCGGGGAACCGGTCTCCTGCCTCATCGCCGCCGAAGGCGTCGAGATACGGCCGGGACCCGTCCGGCGGGAGGTGCCGGGTCGTCCCGACTGGCCCGGAGTGCACCTGGCCACGGATTAGGATGGACGCCATGGCCAAGACCAGTACGACGACCCAGGGGCTTCGCACGGCGATCGAGCGCAGCGGCTACTACCCGGCCCTCGTGGCCGAGGCGGTGGAGGCCGCTGTCGGCGGCGACGCCGTCCGGTCGTACCTGGTCCACCAGGAGACCACGTTCGACCAGAACGAGGTCCGCCGCCATGTCACCGTCCTCGTGCTGACCGCCAACCGCTTCATCGTCAGCCACACCGACGAGCAGGCCGCCGACGGCACCTCCCCGACCCCGTACGCCACCACGTCCACCGAGTCCGTGAAGATCGGCCGGATCTCCTCCGTCGTGGTCAGCCGGGTGGTGGCCAACCCCGAGCAGTACACGCCGGGCACCCTGCCCCGCGAGGTCGTCCTCACCATCGGCTGGGGCGCGGTCAGCCGCCTCGACCTGGAGCCCGCCGCCTGCGGCGACCCGAACTGCGAGGCCGACCACGGCTACACCGGCAGCTCCACCGCCGACGACCTCAGCCTGCGGGTGAGCGAGGCCGGGGACGGCCCGGAGACCGTGCGCCAGGCGCTCGCCTTCGCGCAGTCCATCTCCGAGGCGACCGCGGACGCCACCCGCTGATGTCCCAGCCCTCTCCCTGGGACGCCCTGGAACCCCTCGCCCTGTCCTCCGCGCCGCTGCCCGAGTACGGCCACGGCTCCCTCGCCGACCTGCTGCCCACCCTCGCGGCCGGCCTGGGCGTCCCCGGCATGACCCCGGCCATCACCGAGCTGACCCCCGCCGACCGGGTCTGCGTCTTCCTCGTCGACGGCCTGGGCTGGGAGCAGCTGCGCGCCCACCCCGACGAGGCGCCGTTCCTGAACTCCCTGCTCTCCAGCTCGCGCGGCGGCACCGGCCGCCCCCTCACCGCCGGATACCCGGCGACCACCGCGACCTCGCTGGGCTCCGTCGGCACCGGTCTGCCGCCCGGCGCGCACGGCCTGCCCGGCTACACCGTGCGCGACCCGGACACCGGCCGGCTGATGAACCAGCTCCGCTGGCAGCCCTGGACCCCGCCGCACGTCTGGCAGCCGTACCCGACCGTGTTCGAGCTGGCCGACCGCGCCGGGGTGCACGCCGCCCAGGTGTCCTCGCCCCACTTCCAGAACACCCCGCTCACCAAGGTCGCGCTCAGCGGCGGCACCTTCGTCGGCAGCCTTGCCGGCGAGGAGCGCATGGACCTCGCGGCACAGCAGCTCGCCGCCGGGGACCGCTCGCTGGTCTACACCTACTACGCCGAACTCGACGGAGCCGGCCACCGCTACGGTGTCGGCTCCGACACCTGGCGCGGCCAGCTCATGTACGTCGACCGGCTCGCCCAGCGCCTGGCCGAGCAGCTTCCCCCGCGCAGCGCGCTCTACGTCACCGCCGACCACGGCATGGTCGACATCCCCTTCGACGAGGAGCACCGCATCGACTTCGACGAGGACTGGGAGCTGCGCGCCGGTGTCTCCCTCCTCGGCGGCGAGGGCCGCGCCCGGCACGTGTACGCGGTGCCCGGCGCGGAGAACGACGTGCTGACCTGCTGGCGCGAGGTCCTCGGCGACCGCTTCTGGATCGCCTCCCGCGACGAGGCCGTGCAGGCCGGCTGGTTCGGCCCGCAGGTCGACGAGCGCGTGTACCCGAGGATCGGTGACGTGGTCGCCGCCGCCCACGACGACGTGCTGATCACCGCCTCCGAGCGCGAGCCCAAGGAGTCGCTGATGGTCGGCAACCACGGCTCGATGACCCCCGGCGAACAGCTCGTCCCCCTCCTCGAAGTCCGTTCCTGAACTCCCCACCCCCCACTCGCCGAAAGGTGCTCAACCCCTCATGCCCGAGCTGGTGTTCTTCTCCGGAACGATGGACTGCGGGAAGTCGACCCTGGCTCTGCAGATCGAGCACAACCGCTCGGCGCGAGGACTCCAGGGCCTGATCTTCACGCGGGACGACCGCGCCGGCGAGGGCAAGCTGTCCTCCCGCCTGGGCCTGGTCACGGACGCGGTCGAGGCGATGCCGGGCATGGACCTGTACGGCCACGTCGTCGCCCTGATGTCGCGCGGCGGCAAGGTCGACTACGTGATCGTGGACGAGGCCCAGTTCCTCGGCCCCGAGCAGATCGACCAGCTCGCCCGCGTGGTGGACGACCTGGACCTCGACGTCTTCGCCTTCGGCATCACCACCGACTTCCGCACCAAGCTCTTCCCCGGCTCCCAGCGCCTGATCGAGCTCGCGGACCGGATAGAGACGCTCCAGGTCGAGGCGATGTGCTGGTGCGGCGCCCGCGCCACGCACAACGCCCGCACGGTCGGCGGCGAGATGGTGGTGGAGGGCGAGCAGGTGGTGGTCGGCGACGTCAACCGCCCCGCCACGGCCGTCGGTTACGAGGTCCTGTGCCGCCGCCATCACCGCCGCCGGATGACCGCCGCCGGAGCCCAGGCCGGCGCCCTCTCCCCGGACGTCCTGCCGGTGACCTCGGGCTGACGGCCGTACCGCAGTCTGCCGGCCGGCCCCGGCGAGGGGCATCGGCCGCGGGAGGAGGCGGTGTGCGGACCGTGCTCTTTGGTGGAACCGTGCTCCACCAAAGGCGCGGAAGTGATTCCGAGTGTGCGGTCGGCTCCGGCGCTCCTCCTACAGCGGATGACGCGGAGCCACCCGTTCCCCAGGATCGGTGCCTGTTCGGCTGAGTGTCCGGACGCGTACCAGGTCCTTTGGGGGAGAAGTGAACGAGCACGCAGCACCCCGTCGTATATCCGTCTTCGACACCACGCTCCGCGACGGCGAACAGGCGCCGGGCAACGCGATGAGCCCCGAGCAGAAGCTCGAACTCGCCCAGCTGATAGCGGGGTTGGGTGTGGACACCATCGAGGCGGGCTTTCCCGCCTCCTCGCCCAGCGACTTCGAGGCGACCCGGCTGATCGCCCGGCACCTGACCGGGACCAAGTTCGCCACGTTCTCCCGCACCACCCGCCGGGACGTGGAGATCGCCGTCGAGGCCGGAGGCACCGAGAACCACCAGGTGCAGATGGTGGCCACCGGCAGTCAGATCCACCTCACCCACAAGCGCGGCATCACCCGCCACGCGGCCGTGCGGGAGGTCGTGGACACGGTCAGGTTCGCGGTCTCCCTGGGCGTCACCGACATCGCCGTCGGTATCGAGGACGCCAGCCGCGGCGAGGACGACCTGCTGCGCGCGCTGACCGAGGCGGCCGTGGAAGCGGGCTCGACCTGCATCATCCTGGCCGACACGACCGGCTGCCACACCCCCGGGGAGTTCGGCGAGCTCATCGGCAAGATCCGCCGGTGGGCGCCGGCGCCCGTCAAGGTCTCCACGCACTGCCACAACGACTTCGGCCTGGCCACCGCCAACACGCTGGCCGGTCTCGCGGCCGGTGCGGACGAGGTCCAGGTCGCTCTCGGCGGCATCGGCGAGCGGGCCGGCAACACCTCGCTGGAGGAGGTCGCCGCCGTCCTCGCGTACAAGAGCGAGCTGCTCGGCATGACCACCGGAGTCCGCCTGGAGGCCATGTACGCGGCGTACAACCGGCTGCGCGAGATCATCCGGCTGGAGGAGCCCCGCAACAAGCCGATCTTCGGCAAGTACGTCTTCGGCACCGCGGCCGGCATCCACCAGCAGGGCATGCTCAACGACCCGAGCACCTACGAGTACGTGGAGCCCGCGCGGTTCGGCCGGGAGCGTTCCCTGCTCATCGGGCGCCACTCGGGGCGGACCGTGCTGCGCCATCTCATCGAGCAGCTCGACGTGCAGGTCGACGAGGCCGAGCTGGACGAGCTGTACCGCGTCCACATCGCCGAGCGCGAACAGGGCGACTGCGAGGACCTGTCGGTCGTACGGGCGCGGCTCGCCCGCGAGCTGGGCACGCGCCGGGCGGTGGCAGCGGCGCGATGAGGTACTCCTATCTGGGTCCGGAGGGCACCTTCACCGAGTCCGCCGTGCGGCGGCTCGCGCCCTCCGCCCAGCAGACCGTTCCCTTCCCCACGGTCCCCGCGGCGGTGGAGGCCATGCGGTCCGGCGGGTTCGCGCGGGCGGTGGTCCCGCTGGAGAACTCCGTCAGCGGTGTGGTGCCGCCCACCCTCGGGGAGCTCGTCGAGCACGCGGGGCAGCTCAGGATCGACGCCCAGGTGGCGATCGGGGTCACCTTCGCCCTGATGGCGGCCGAGGGCACACGGCTGTCGGACGTGCGGCGGGTGGTGAGCCACCCGCACGCGCTCGGCCAGTGCCGGCAGTGGGTGGAGCGGCACCTGCCGCACGCGGAGACGGTCCCCGCCGACTCCACCGCGGCCGCCGCGCTGGCACTCGCCGCCCGGGGACCGGCCGGCGAAGCCGCGATAGCCGCTCCCGCGACCGCCGCACGCTACGGACTGGGCGTGCTGGCCCACGACATCGGCACCCGCAACGACGCCACCACGCGGTTCGTGTCGCTGCGCCGCGCCGGCCCCGAGGGGCCGCCCACGGGCCGGGACCGCACCGCGCTGCTGATCACCTCCGACCGCTCCGCACCCGGCGTGCTCACCGGGGTGCTCGGCGAGCTGAGCCGGCGTCACGTGTCCATCGCCTGGATCCAGTCCTGGCCCCGGCAGACGGCGCGGGGGCGCTACCACTTCCTGGTCGAGGTCGACCAGCACATCGCGTATCCGGGGCTGGCCGAGGCGGTCGAGGCCATGCGCCGCGGCGTCGATTCGCTGGACCTGCTCGGGAGCTATCCGTACATCGTCGACCGTGAGGTCGAGGGGGAGAGGGCGGCCGCATGAGTGCGACACGCATCGCTGTCATCGGCAGCGGACCACGAGGGATGATGGTGCTGGAACGGCTCGCCGCCCGGCTCGCCGAACATCCGGGCCCGCTGGACGTCCGGCTGTTCCTGGTCGACGCCGTGGAGCCGGGGGCGGGCCAGGTGTACCGCACCGACCAGCCCGACTGGTTCCTGATGAACACGGTGGCGGGCCAGTGCTCCGCCTACTCGGGCGAGCCCGACGGCGGACCGGCACGGGCCGGGGCCGGCCCCTCGTTCGGCCAGTGGTGGGAGGCCGCCGGGAACTATCCGGGCCCGGACGGCTACGCCCCGCGCGCGCAGTACGGCCGCTACCTGCGCTCGGTGCTCACCGAGGTGGGAAGGACCCTGCCGCCCGGCGTGACGCTGAGAAGCATCCGGGAACGCGCGGAGGAGGTCGTGCGGGTCGACGGCCGCTACCGGATCGCCCTGTCGGGCGGCGAGCGGCTCGACGTCGACCGGGTCGTCCTGACCACCGGCCACTCCCGCAACCGGCTGACCGGCCGGGAGGGCGAGCTCGCCGCACACGCCCGCCGGCATCCGCGACTGCGCTACATCCAGGGCGAGTCGGCGGCCGACATGCCCCTGCACGAGATCGCGCCCGGCTCCGCCGTCGGCGTCATCGGCCTCGGTCTGTCCTTCTACGACGTGATGGCGGCCCTCACCATCGGCCGGGGCGGCCGCTTCACCCCGGGCGAGGCCGGCACGCTGGTCTACCACCCCAGCGGTGACGAGCCGGTGATCGTCGCCGGTTCGCGCAGCGGGATGCCGCTGCCTGCCCGGGGCCACAACCAGAAGCCGCCCCGGTACTCCTACCGCCCCGTGCTGTTCACCCCCGAGCGCGTGCGCTCCCACCAGCCGCGCGGACCGCTCGACTTCAAGAGCCACGTCTTCCCCTGGCTGCTGGCCGAGATCGAGCTCGTCCACTGTGCGACGGCGCTGCGGCGGACCCTGGGTCCCGAGGTCGCCGAACGGTTCGGCGAACAGGTGGAACTGGCGGCCGGGCAGGGCGTGCCCCCGGTGGCGGCCATCGCGCGGCGGCTGGGACTGGAGGACCTGCCGCCGATCGACATCGACGCGCTGGCCAGGCCGTTCGCGCACCGCACGTTCGCCGGTCCGGAGGACTTCGAGCGGGCGCTGCGCGAGGAGATCGGCCAGGACCTCGCGAACGCCGCCGAGGGCAACGTCGACTCCCCGCTGAAGGCCGCGCTCGACGTCATGCGCGACACGCGCTGGGTGATCCGCGACCTCGTCGACTTCTCCGGGCTGACCGGGCGCTCGCATCAGGAGGACTTCCTCGGCTGGTACGTGCCCCGGGCCTCCTTCCTCGCGGCGGGGCCGCCGAGAGAGCGGCTCCAGCAGGTACTCGCCCTCCTCGACCGGGGGCTGCTGCGCATCGTCGGCCCGCGGACCCGCTTCGACACCGACCCGGCCGGGGGGCGTTACGTCGTCTCCTCGCCCCAGGTCCCCGGTTCCGCCGTCCCGGTCACGACCCTGGTCGACGCGCGGATACCCGACCCCGACCTGCGCCGTGACGTCAGCCCGCTCACCGCGCGGCTGCGCGAGTCCGGCGCGTGGACGACCTACGTCAACCACAGTGGCGGAGCGGGCTACGACACCGGTGGCGTCGCCGTGACCCGCAGCCCGTTCCATCCCGTGGACCGTGACGGCGGCGTCGACGAGGGCATGTACGTCCTCGGCATCCCCACCGAGCACACCAGGTGGTTCATGCAGGTGGGCAGCAGCCGGCCGGGCATGTGGAGCGACTTCGTCCATGACGCCGACGCCATCGCGGCGCACGCGCTGCGCGCGCTGGGCCGGGCCGAGACGTCCTGGACGCCCACGCCCGAACTGGTCGGTCCGGGCGTGGAGACCGCGGCCGAGCGGTCGCGGGAGAGGAGGGCGGGATGAGCGTGCGGGTGGCACAGCGGTTCTCAGGGGTCGAACGGTCCGCGACCGTCGCGCTGCTGGAGACGGTCCAGCGGCTGCGGCGCAGTGGCGTCGAGGTGCTGGACCTCAGCGGCGGTGAGCCGGACTTCACCACACCGGCGCCCGTCGTCGCCGAGGCCGTCTCGGCGCTGGAGGGCGGGGACACCCACTACACCCCGAGCCGGGGCGTCCCCGAACTCGTGCGGGCCGTCGCCGACAAGCTGGAGGCCGAGAACGGCATCCGCCTGGACCCGGCCACCGGCGTCATCGTGACCCCCTCGGCCAAGCAGGCCGTCTTCACCGCGCTGATGACCCTGCTCGACCCGGGTGACGAGGTCATCGTGCCCACCCCCGCCTGGGTGAGCTACCCGGCCATGGCGGGCCTGCTCGGTGCCCGCGCGGTGCCGGCCGAGCTCCGTGCGGAGGACGGGTTCCGGCTGTCCCGGCGGCTCCTGGAGGGCCTGGTCACGGACCGCACCCGGGCACTGGTCGTCAACACGCCGGGCAACCCGACGGGGCACGTCCTGGACCGCGAGGAGGCCGAGGAGATCGTGGCGTTCGCGGTCGAGCACGACCTGGTCCTCGTGGTGGACGAGATCTACGAGAAGATCGTCTACGACGGCCGGGCCCACCTCAGCCTGGGCGCTCTGCCCGGTGCCGCGGAACGCACGCTCACCGTCAACGGTTTCTCCAAGGCGTACGCGATGACCGGCTGGCGGCTCGGTTACCTCGCGGGACCCGAGCCGCTGATCTCCCAGGCCCTCAAGGTCCAGGAGCACACGGTGAGTTGCGCCGCGTCCTTCGTGCAGCGCGGCGGGGTCGCGGCGCTGACCCGGACGGCCGACGACGTCGCCGCGATGCTGAAGGAGTACACGGTGCGCCGGGAGATGACGGTCTCCGCCCTGAACGCGCTGCCTGGCGTCACCTGCGCCTATCCCGAGGGCGCGTTCTACGCGTTCGCCGACGTGCGGGGCACGGGGCTGTCGTCGGCCGCCTTCGCGCAGCGTCTGCTCGACGAGGCCGCGGTCACGGTGGCCCCGGGTTCGGCTTTCGGGCCGGGCGGCGAGGGGTATGTGCGGCTGTCGTTCGCGGCGTCGCGCGAGGTCCTGCAGGGCGCGGCGGAGCGGCTGTCGCGACTGGCCGGCCAGTGGGCGGGCAACTGACGGCCGGCGCCACGGACGCCGTGAGGCCGGCCCCCGGCGGAGGGAAACCGGCCTCACGGTGTGTGCGCTGTCGAGCCCGTTTCAGGCCACTTCGGCGGCGTGGTGCGGGGCGGCGGGCAGGGCTTCCATCTCCGCGCTCCAGGACTGCTGGAAGAGCAGCACGGCCTCCAGCCGGTTGCGGGCCCCGAGCTTGGTCAGCGCGTGGGAGACGTGGCTCTTGACGGTGGCCGGTGACACGCGGAGCCGGACCGCCGTCTCGGCGGTCGACATGCCCTCCGCGAGATTGCGCAGTACCTCTTGTTCGCGGGACGTGAGGGTGTGCAGGAGGTTCTTGGCGCCCGCGGGGGCGGCGACCGGCGCGGTGGCCGTCCGCCGGGCGTACAGAGCGCGCAGCTCCGGGGAGAGCACGGTGTGGCCGCAGGCCACCGCGCGGACGGCGGCGGCGACCTTGGCGACCTTGATGTTCTTGACCAGGCAGCCCGCGGCACCGGCCGCGAAGAACGCGTCGAGGCGCCGCTGGGTCCAGCCGGTGCCGACGACCAGTACCCGCACCTTGCGCAGGTCGAGCTGGCGGATCAGGCCGGCGGCGTCGTCGCGCGGGGCGACCGCCAGGACGGCCACGTCCACGCGGTCGAGCGGCCACTGCCGCAGTGGCTGCTGCTGGTTCACGCTGCCGACCACGTCGAGGTGGGCCGAGGTGTCGAGGACGCGGGTCAGGACATGGCGGGAGATGGGGTCGTGATCCGCGACCAGCACGCGGGCCGGGGCGTCCTGGGCGTGTTCCGCGCCGAAGAGATCACGTTCCAGAGACATGAGGCAAGTCCTTCGTGAAGGTGTTCGATCCCGGTACTCAGAGCCTAGTTTTGGGAACGCTGTTCATCAATGCTGAACAATGTTTTGGCGAGTTTTAGGCGCTCCGTGAGCGGGTGGCCACGTTTCGTGGATCAAGGCGCCGGTTTTTCCGGCAAGACCTTGATCCAGCCTTGTTCCAGCGTTTGTTGACCCCGGCAGAGTCCGCATCTACGGTCTAGCTTTTGCGGGGAAGCCTGGGCCTGTCGCCTGAAAGCACAGGGGGCTCAACGGGGGTCTCTCCGTCGGGGGTCGTTTTCGACAGCGTTGTCGGGTGTCGACTTCCGCATGCCGCCGCAGCGGAGGGAGAAACATGCAGGACAACGCGCTGGCCAGGGCTTGGCTCCGGACATTCGCACGAGCGGTCGAGGAGGGGGAGCAGCGGCTCACCGCCCTCGACTCCGCCATCGGGGACGGGGACCACGGCGTCAACATGCGCCGGGGCACCTCACACGTCCACCACATGCTCGCGCGGGACGGGACGCCGGCCGCCACGGGCCAACTACTGGACGAAGCAGGGGTGTTACTCCGTACCCACGTGGGCGGAGCCTCCGGGGTCCTGTACGGCGGCACCTTCCAGGCGATGGGTGCCGCGCTGATGGTCCGCCGGGCCGGGATGGCCCACCTCGGCGACGCCCTGGACGCGGGACTCGCCGCCATCGTCAGACTGGGCGCGGCGGACCCGGGCGACAAGACCATGGTGGACGCCTTCGCCCCCGCCGTACGGGCGTTCCGTGAGGTGTGCGCGCGGGGCGGGACCATGGCGGCGGCCGTGACGGCCGCCGCGGCCGCCGCCGAGGCGGGCGCCCGGTCCACGATCCCGATGCAGGCCCGCAAGGGCCGCGCCTCGTACCTCGGCCATCGCAGCGTCGGTCACCTGGACCCGGGGGCCGCCTCCACCGAGATGCTCTTCAGGTCGCTCGCCGAGGAGGTCGTGGGCGGCCCCGCGCCGGCGATGGCCCACGGATGGCAGGACTCGTGCCCGTAGTGAGCCGGTGGGTGTCCGCGCCCGCGCACCGGCGGCCCGCGGAGGCTACCCCCAGGCGCCCGCCACGGCGAACGCCTGCTGGGGATTGAGCCGCGGACCGCACGGCGAGACGGATCGCCCGGCCGCCCGGTCCACGCCGAGGGCTCCCCAGGCGCACTCCGTCACGGAGTCGGGCGTCGTCTCCAGCCGTAGCCCCGCGGCGACGCCGCCCGCCTCCGCCACGGCCTGCCCGAAGGCCACGACCTCCTCGATCAGCATCGGCACCAGCCGTGTCCGGTGGCCCGCGCGGGCGGTGATCGTGTTGCCGCCCATCGGATCGCACATCCAGGCCGCCGGGTGCCCGGCCTCCCGCACGGCGGTGACGAGCGGGGGCAGCTCGGCCGCCACCCGGGACGCGCCCATGCGGGAGACGAGGGTGAGGCGGCCCGGCTCGCGGCCGGGGTCCAGCGCGTCGCACAGGCGCAGGAGGCCGCCGGGGGAGGTGCCGGGCCCGACCTCGCAGGCGAGCGGGTTGACGGCGTCGGCGAGCATGCTCACGAGCGCCCCGTCCGGCCGGCTCCCCGTGCGGGTGCCGAGACAGGGCAGATGAGTGGACGTCAGCAGGGTCCGGCCGGCGGGCGTGCGCCGCAGGAAGGGCCGTTCGTGGTCGGGTGCCAGGGCCTCACGGCTCGTCCACACCGGCACCCCCGAGGGCCGGCCGGCGAGAGTGCCGATCCGGACGACCGGCCTGCCGGTGTTCGTCCCGATGATCCCGGCAAGGGCGTCCAGCAGCCGGAGCCTCGGGGTGAGGGCGGCCGGGTGGCACGCGCCGCCGTCGCCGGCCTGGATCACCTGGTACTCGCCCGAGGCGGCCCGGGCCAGCAACCGCCGCAGGGCCTCTGCCTCTTCCCGGGTGACCACGCCGGGCTGCCCGGACACGGGCACGGGAGGCCATGCCCCGGGCCGCGCCGCGGGTGCCGCCACCGCGTCGTCGGCCGGGAGGGGGTACGGCGAGACCACGGTCAGGCTTCCTCTGGCGCGGCGGCGGGCGCCTCCGGGGTCAGATCGGGGCGCAGCGCCGCGGCACCGTGCAGGTACACGTGCGCGGCCGCCGCCCGGGGCCGGCTGGAGTGGGTGTGGATCAGCACGCGTACCGTGCGCGGGCTGCCGCCCGGTACGTCGATCTCGCTCGCGCACATCAGCGGCACGTCCACGAACCCCATCTCCCGGGCGGCGCGGGCCGGGTAGGCGGCGGTCAGGTCGGGGCTGGCGGTGAACCAGATGCTGATCAGATCCGCCGGGTCGACCGCGTTGCGGACGACCAGCTCGCGGAGCAGCTCGGTGGTGGCCCGCACGATCCGGTGCGGATCGTCCGAATCCACCTGGGTGGCACCCCGCAGCGCCAGCACCCGGGAGGCGGGTGGGGCCCCCGTCGGGCGCGGCCGCCCGAGGGAGGCGTGTCCGTTCGCTTCACGGTGTCTGGTCACTTCTTCTCCGGAGGTGCTGACGGCAGGCCGAACAGGTGCGGAACGCCCGTCATCCTGATCGCCCCCCGGCCCCCGCGTCATCCACCGACGGAGGACGTCGGCGGCCCCCGTGACACGGGTGCGCGGAAGGAGGAGGGCCGTGCACCGGTGGAGGAGGTCTCCACCATCGGCCGATGCCCGGGCGCTCCACGGGCCGCGAGCCTTGCGGCCATGGGTTCAACGCTTGCGCAGAAGGTCTGGGCCGGTCACACGGTCCGCAGTGGCGAGGCAGGGGGCGACGACCTCCTCTACGTCGACCTGCACCTCCTCCACGAGGTGAACACGCCCGCGGCGTTCGACGGCCTGCGGGCCGCCGGGCGTACCGTGCGGCGCCCCGAGCTGACGGTGGGAACGGAGGACCACAATGTGCCCACCACGTCCCCGCTCGACGGATTCGACGACCCCGCGGGCCGCCGGCAGGCCGCCCAACTGCGGGACAACTGCGACGCCTTCGGCATCCCGGTGCACCGGCGCGGCGCACCGGGACACGGCATCGTGCACGTCATCGGGCCGGAACAGGGCCTGGTCCGGCCCGGGATGACGGTGGTGTGCTGCGACTCGCACACCACCACGCTGGGCGCCTTCGGCGCCATCGCCTTCGGCATCGGCACCAGCCAGGTGGAGCACGTGCTGGCCACCCAGACACTGTGGACGCGCCGGCCGCTGGACATGGCGGTCGACGTCACGGGGACGCTCCCGGCGGACGCGACCGCCAAGGACCTGGTGATGGCGCTGATCGCGGTCATCGGGACGGGTGGCGGCCAGGGGCACGTCATCGAGTACCGGGGCCCGGCCGTCGAGGCGCTGTCGATGGAGGGCCGGATGACCCTGTGCAACATGTCGGTGGAGGCGGGGTCCAAGGCGGGACTCGTCGCCCCCGACGAGACCACCTTCGCGTACCTGCGCACCCGCCCCGGCATGCCCCGGGGAGCGGACTGGGACGCCGAGGTGGCCTACTGGACCTCCCTGCGCACCGACCCGGACGCGCGGTTCGACAAGAAGATCACCCTCGACGCCTCCACGGTCCGGCCGTACGTCTCCTGGGGGACCAACCCGGCGCAGAGCCTGCCGCTGGACGGACGGGTGCCGAGCCCGGGGGACTTCGCCACCGCCACGGAGCGCGCGGCCGCCGAACGCGCCCTCGACTACATGGACCTGAAGCCCGGCGGCCGGCTGACGGACATCGGGATCGACACCGTGTTCGTGGGCTCGTGCACCAACGGCCGGATCGAGGATCTGCGCGCCGCCGCCGAGGTGCTCCGGGGCCGCAGGGTCGCCGACGGGGTGCGCATGCTCGTCGTGCCCGGCTCCGCCGCCGTGCACCTGCAGGCCGTGGAGGAGGGGCTGGACCGGGTCTTCACCGGCGCCGGCGCGGACTTCCGCCCCATCGCGGGCTGCTCCATGTGCTGCGGCCTGAACGAGGACCGGCTGCGGCCCGGTCAGCGCGCCGTGTCCACCAGCAACCGCAACTTCGAGGGCCGGCAGGGCAAGGGGTCGCGCACCCACATCGCCTCCCCGGCGGTGGCCGCGGCCAGCGCGGTCGCCGGCCGGATCACCGCACCCACCGACCTGTGAGGCCACGCACCGCCATGGACCAGTTCACCGTGCACGTCGGCACGGCGCTGCCGCTCAGGCGCAGCAACGTCGACACCGACCAGATCATCCCCGCCCGCTTCGTCCCCTACTTCAGCCCGACCGGGCACGGCAACGGCCTGTTCGGGGACTGGCGCGACGACCCGGCGTTCACCGCGAACCTGCCCCAGTACCAGGGGGCGACCATCCTCGTCGCCGGGAACGAGTTCGCCACCGGCTCGTCCCGTGAGTCCGCCGTGTGGGCGCTGCAGAAGTCCGGGTTCCGTGTCGTGATCGCCGCGAGTTTCGGAGACATCTTCCGTGAGAACGCCCTCATGCGCGGCCTGCTGCCCGTCGTACTGCCGACGGCGGCGGTGGAGCGGCTGTGGGAGCTGACCGAGGCCGACCCGACCACCCGGGTCACCGTCGACCTGGAGCGGCGAGAGGTCCGGTTCGCGGGCGGGAGCGAGGAATTCCAGGTCAACGAGGGGGCCCGGGACCGGCTGCTGCGCGGTGCGGACACCATCGGCGACACCCTGCGCCACGAGGCGGAGATCGACACGCACGAGCGGGGGCGCCGGCCGCTCCTGCCCACGACGAAGAGGAGCGCGACATGACCCGGATCCCCGCCCTTCTGGTGCTGGACCTCGTCAACGAGATCGCCCACCCGGACGGAAAGTACAACGACGTCTGCCTCGGCCAGATCGAGAGCAGAGGCGTCCTCGGCCACGCCCGCCGCGCCATCGACCACGCCCGGGAACAGGGCATACCGGTGGTGTACGTGGTCGTCGGCTTCTCCGAGGGACTCGCGGACTGGCCGCCGGCGTCGCCGCTGTTCGCCGAGGCGGCCGACGGCGACCGGCTGATCCTGGGGACCTGGGGCACCGAGGTCCACGACTCCCTCAAGCCCGAGGCGCACGAGCAGGTCATCGCCAAGCGGCGGGTCAACCCGTTCCTCGGCACGCACCTCGAACTGCTCCTGAGGTCCTACGGCGTGAACACGCTGCTGCTGACCGGCGTGACGACCGACCTGGTCATCCTGTCCACCGCCCGCGAGGCCCACGACCTGGACTTCCGCGTGGAGGTACTGGAGGACGCCACCGCCACGTCGAGCCCGGAACTGCACGAGGCGGCGCTGACCCTGCTGCGCCGTACCGCCGAAGTCACCACCGTGGACGAGGCGCTGGGGCGGACGGCGGCCGCCCCGGGATACGAGACCGAAGGGAAAGTGTGAGCCGATGCAGCCGTTCCACGTCATGACCGACCGGGAGAAGGACGAACTGTACGGGGTTCTGGAGACCGTCGGGACCAGCCCCTACGACGACTACCACGCCTTCTCCGCGGCTGTACGGCAGGTGACGGAGGGCAATGTTCCGCAGTCGCTGCTCCAGGCCGCCGAACGGATCAGGGCGGACCGCGCGGAGGGTGTCTCCGACACCCACGTGATGCGCAACTGCCCGGTGGACAAGGAGCTTCCGGAGCTCGGCCACGAGGACCCGCAGGCGGACAAGTACGCCCGCAAGCGGACCTTCGTCGGCGAGGGCTTCCTGGAGCTCGTCGCCCAGCTCACCCGCACCCCCGTGATGGCGTACGCGACCCGCTTCAACGGGGACTTCTTCACCGACGTGTACTCGATCAGCAAGTACCACGGGAAGCAGACCGGTTACAGCGACGGCGAGCTCGTCTACCACAACGACCGCACCGCCCATCCCGTGCGGGCGGACTACATCAGCCTGCTGGGCATGCGGTGCCCGGTGCAGGAGTACACCTGCACCAGCCTCGTCGAGGCCCGGACCCTGCGGGCCGCGCTGCCGGAGGACACCCTGCGCGTGCTGAGCGAGGCGCACTTCGTGACCCCCTTCGACGTGGTGTCCCGGGACAACAACAGCAGCCTGACCTTCTCGGAGAAGCACCCGGTCTTCCAGGGCGATTACGGCATCCGCTACCTGGACACGCACACCACGGTCCCGCCGGACGCCCCGGCGGAGGCCAAGGACGCCCTGATCGAGCTGAAGAACGCGCTCACCCGGGCGGAGAAGAAGCGGCACCGCATCCTGGAGGGCGACCTGCTGATCTTCGCCAACCAGAACGGGCTGCACAGCCGCGAGCTGATCGAGGTCAACGACCCCGAGCGGTCCCGCTCACGCTGGCTGCTGAAGACGTACACCCTGCGCAGCCAGGCCGTCGCGGACGGCTTCGCGGACCGCTGGGTGGAGGGTGTGGCCGGCCTGGTCGGCGACTGACCTCGCCGCCGGGTCCTGGGGCCCGAGGGGGAGGTGCGCGGGAGGTGTTCCCGCGCACCTCCCCCTTCGCCGTTCCCGTCCCCCGGCCCCGGCCGCGGTCAGTCGGTCACGCGCCACGCGACGCCCCGGCCCGCACCGAGCTCGCGGGAGAGCAGCGTCGCCGCGTCGCGCACGGCCGCGGCGTGCCGGGTCCGGTTCTCCTCGGACAGGATCCGCTCCACGGGGCCGATGACGCCGATCGAGCCCACCGGGTCGCCGGAGTGGTCGAACACGGGCGAGGCGATGCCCGCCTCGCCCAGCACGCTCTCCTGGTCCTCCAGGGCGTAACCGGTCTGCCGGGTCCGGGTCAGCTGCTCCGTCAGGACATCGGGGTCCGTCACGCTCTTCCCGGTCAGCCGCGCCAGTTCGCCCCGCAGCAGTTCCTCCTGCCGCTCCCGTGGCAGGAAGGACACGAGGGCCTTGCCGAGCGCGCAGGTGTTCCACGGAACGGTGGCGCCGAGCTCCAGGATCTGCACGCCGCCGCCGCGCCGGAAGGCGTGGTGCACGACGAGGATGTGCCGGTCGCCGTCGAGCACCGCGACCCACACCGTCTCCCCGGTGTGCTCGGCCAGCATGTCCGCACGCCCGGCGGAGCGGGACCGCAACTCCTGCGTCGCCAGGTAGGAGTTGCCAAGGCGAAGCAGGGCCGGTCCCAAGAGGTATTTACTCGTCCCCTTTTCCTGGCGTACCAGACCTTCGGACTCCAGGGTGCGCAGCAACGCGTGGACGGTCGGCTTCGAGACGCCGAGCCGCGCGGCGAGCTCGGTGACGCCCAAGCGGGGCCCCGATGTCGACAGTTCCCTCAGGATGCGCGCCGCACGCTGAACGGACTGCACCATATTCGACTCGCATTCAGTATTGCGGAACGCCGTTTACAATAGCATTACTCGCCAAGAATGCGCTTGCCGCCAAATGTGTAAGTCGTAACCCTTTGCGATCGGTATGGGAATGAGATCGCAAAGGGTTATGGGACGGATCGTGTGCCGTGTGGGGCCCTCGTGAACGCCGCGCGCCGGCGGGCGATGTGCCGGGGCATCACCCGTTCGGACGGGCGCAGCCTACGCCCTGGTGGCGGGAAAGGGGAGGTGTGTGCCGGACGCGTTCCGGCCGCCGCCCGGGCGGCCGGAAACCCGTCGACCGGACAGCCCCGGGGGCGGCTCGCGGAGCGCGCCGGGGATTCCCCGCCTCACCGGCGGCGGGGAATCCCCCATGGCCTCAGCGGGTCCGGGCGGCGTCCGCCCGGCGCCCGGTGGCCGCGGCCAGCACCGACGCCACCAGGAACGCCACAGCCGCGATGACCGCCGAGGTGTGCAGCCCGCCGATCATGCCGCCGGTCGAGCCGAGGAGCGTCCCGAAGAGGGCGACACCCAGGGCGCAGCCCACCTGACGGGAGACGTTGAACACCGCCGACGCCACGCCGGCCTTCTCCGCGGGGCTCGCCTCCATGATCGCGACGGTGGCGGCGACGACGGTGACGGGCGTAGCCAGGCCGGTGGCCATGAGCGCGAAGAGCAGGACGGGGTAAGGCGTGTCGGGCCCGGCCGCCAGCCAGCCCAGGAAACCGACGCTTCCGAGCAGCAGTGCGCCGGCCATGGGCAGGTAGGGACCGCTGCGGGCGGTCAGACGGCTCGACAGCGGCGCCGCCAGGAAGCCCATGCAGACCGACGGCAGCAGGGCGAATCCCGTCGCCAGCGGGCTGAGGTGACGCTCCTGCTGGAAGTACAGCGTGGCGACGAAGAGCAGCCCGTAGTAGCCGAAGCTGAGCAGCAGACCGATGACGTTCGTCGCGGTGAGCCGGATCTCGCGGAAGAGCGACAGCGGCAGCAGCGGCCGTACGCCCTCCGGTCGCAGGACGGCGCCCTTCTCCAGGCGCAGTTCGAGGACGACGAAGGCGGCCAGGGCCACCACGCCCCCCGCGAACAGTGTCAGCACCTCCGGCGACGACCACCCCTTGGTGCCCGCCTCGTTGAGGCCGCCGGCCACCCCGAGCAGCCCGACCACGCCGAGCAGCAGTCCGGCCGGGTCCATCCGGCCGGGCCGGGCCCGCCGGGCGGGGGCGGGAACATGGCGCAGGGTCAGCAGTACCGCCACCGCGGCCACGGGCAGGTTGACCCAGAACACCGAACGCCAGTCGAAGCCCGAGACCAGCAGCCCGCCCACCGCGGGACCGGCGCCGAAGGCGACCGCCGAGACGAGCCCCCAGTAGCCGACCGCCCGGGAACGCTGGGCCCGGTCCGGGTAGGCGGCCTGCAGCAGGGCGAACGAGGCGGGAACCAGGAGCGCGGCTCCGGCACCCTGGGCCAGCCGGGCCGCGATGAGCACCTGGGCCGAGGGCGCCACCCCGCAGCCGACCGAGGCGGCCGCGAAGACTCCGAGGCCCGCGAGGAAGAGTGTGCGGTGTCCGAAGCGGTCACCGAGTCCGCCGCCGAGCAGCAGCAGTCCGGCGAAGAAGGCGCTGTAGCCGTCGACGATCCACTGCATGTCCGACGGGCCGGCGTGCAGCGAGTCCTGGATGGAGGGCACGGCCACGTTCACGACCGTGACGTCGAGCATCACCAGGAAGTAGCCGAGGCTCAGCGCGATGAGCGGCGGCAGCGAGAGGGGCGGCCCGCCCGAGGGCGGATCGGCGGCGACGGCCGCCTGCGCGGACGAGACGGAGGGGTCGGTGGAGGTCATGTGATCCAGTCTCGGGCCGCGAAACTTCGTCACGCGTCGAAGTGTCATCGGACTACGCTTGCCCCATGGCCAGGACGACGACCGGTCGAGACCGGGACCAAGTGCACCACCAGCCCGACATCGCCCGGGCCGCCGCGCTGATCGCCGACCCCTCCCGCGCCCGGATGCTGAAGGCGCTCAGCGACGGCCGCGCACTGCCCGCCGGCCTGCTCGCCGCCGAGGCGGGCGTGAGCGCCGCGACGGCCAGTGCCCACCTGGGCAAACTCGTGGAGGCGCGCATGGTCAGGATGGAGAGCGCCGGCCGGTGCCGCTACTACCGTCTGGCCACCCCCGACATCAGCCTCGCCCTGGAGGCGCTGGCCGTCATCGCGCCGCCCCTGCCGGTCACCTCACTGCGGGACAGCAGCACCGCCGGCGCCCTGCGCCGCTCCCGCACGTGTTACGACCATCTCGCCGGCCGGCTGGGCGTGGGCCTGCTGGAATCCCTGCTCGCGGGTGGCCTGCTGGCCGGGCACGACGGCACCCACCGCCCCGACGAGGCGGTGCGCGACGGCGCGACCGGATACGGACACGACTTCGACTACCGGCTCACCGAGACCGGCCGGCGGACGCTGGTGCGGTTCGGCGTCGACCTGACCCGGCTGCCGGCCCGCCGCCCCCTGATCCGCTACTGCGTCGACTGGAGCGAGCAGCGCCACCATCTCGCCGGGGCGGTGGGCGCGGCGCTGACCGCCCGCCTCTTCGAGCTGGGCTGGCTGCGCTACGGCTCGAGCCCCCGGGTCGTCCATGTCACCGAGGCGGGCGCCGAGGGCCTGGCCGGAACCTTCGGGCTGCGTCCGGCGGACTGACCGCCCGGCGCCACCTCCACCTCGGCCGATCGGTGTACTCCTGCGGAGGAGTGGACCTCGGTGGTTCCTCCGATGAGCGATGACGTGCCGCCCGCCTCCGCCGAGCCTGGGTCCAGCCCACCGGCAGAAGCAGAGGAGAACACCGACGTGCCCATCCCACCGAACTCCGTCGGCGGCCCCACGGACCGGACCGTGACGGTGCTGCGCGACCTGCTGTCCCCGGAGGCGCTGGACTCCGTCGAATGGAAGCGCTGGATCGAGCCGGGGCGCACCGGCACGGCGATCCACCCCCTGTACGAGACCGACGACGACCGGCCGGCGTCGGCGCAGCTCATCCGCTTCGACCCGGGATCCCACGGCGATCTGCACGAGCACCTCGGCTACGAGCTGATGTTCGTCCTCCAGGGGGAGTTCAGCAACGACAACGGCGACCGGTACCGGGTCGGCGACCTGGTCATCGAGGAGCCGGGAAGTGTCCACCGCATCGGCACGGAGACGGGTTGCACGCTGCTCGGCATCCGTGAGGCCCCGGTCGTACCGAAGAACTGAGGGATGGCGTGAGCCCCGACAGCCCCACCAGACCCTGGCAGTCCCTGCCCGCGGCGCAGCAGCCCGAGTACCCCGACCCGGAGGCCCTGCGCGCGGTGCTGGCGGATCTCGAGACGTTCCCGCCGCTCGTCTTCGCGGGCGAGTGCGACCATCTGCGCGCGCGGATGGCCTCCGTCGCCGAGGGGAAGGCGTTCCTCCTCCAGGGCGGCGACTGTGCCGAGTCCTTCGAGGCGGTCTCGGCCGACCACATCCGCGACAAGCTGAAGACGCTGCTCCAGATGGGGGCCGTACTGACGTACGCCGCCTCCGTGCCCGTGGTCAAGGTGGGCCGCATCGCGGGCCAGTACTCCAAGCCGCGGTCCAGCACGACCGAGACCCGGGACGGGGTGACCCTGCCCAGCTACCGGGGCGACTCGGTGAACGGCCGGGCGTTCACCGAGACGGCCCGCGTCCCGGACCCGGAGCGGCTGAAGCGGATGTACCACGCCTCGGCCTCGACGCTGAACCTGGTGCGGGCCTTCACCGCCGGCGGCTACGCCGATCTGCGTCAGGTGCACGCCTGGAACCAGGACTTCGTGAAGTCCTCCCCCTCCGGCCGGCGCTACGAGCGACTGGCCAGGGAGATCGACAACGCGCTGAACTTCATGCACGCCTGCGGGGCCGATCCGGAGGAGTTCAGGACCGTCGAGTTCTACTCCTCGCACGAGGCGCTGCTGCTCGACTACGAGTCCGCCCTCACCCGGGTGGATTCGCGCACCGGGCGCCTCTACAACGTGTCGGCGCACATGGTGTGGATCGGTGAGCGCACCCGTCAGATGGACGGCGCGCACGTGGAGTTCGCCGCGCGGATCAGCAACCCGATCGGGGTCAAACTGGGACCTGGTGTCGAAGCGGACGAGGCGCTGACCCTGATCGACCGTCTGGACCCCGGCCGGGAGCCGGGCCGGCTGACCTTCGTCACCCGGATGGGCGCGGACAAGGTCCGCGACCGGCTCCCGGAACTCGTCGAGAAGGTCACGGCGTCGGGCGCGCGGGTGGCCTGGGTGTGCGACCCGATGCACGGCAACACCATCGAGGCGGCCTCGGGGCACAAGACCCGCCGCTTCGACGACGTACTGGACGAGGTCAAGGGCTTCTTCGAGGTCCACAAGGCGCTCGGCACCCATCCCGGCGGCATCCACGTCGAGCTGACCGGCGACGACGTCACCGAGTGCGTGGGCGGCGGCGACGAGATCCTCGTCGACGACCTGCACCAGCGCTACGAGACGGCCTGCGACCCCCGGCTCAACCGCAGCCAGTCGCTCGACCTCGCCTTCCTCGTGGCGGAGATGTACCGGAGCCAGTGAGGGAGCGGGCCGTGCCTCCCCTCGGGGAGCCGCACGGCCCGGCTCCTTCGGCGGGGCGGAGGGCCGTCCCGCCGGCGGGACGGCCCGGCCTCGGGCGTCAGGCGGGCGTCTGGAGCACCGCGAAGACCGCCCCTTGCGGGTCCGCGACCGTCGCCGACCGGCCGGACGCGGTGTCCCGGGCCGGTTCCCGTACCCGGCCGCCGAGCGCCGCCACCCGGGCGAGTGCCCATTCCACGTCCGTGACCCGGAAATGGGTGAGCCAGTGGGCGCCCCGGTCGCGGAGCACCGCGCGTCCGGCGCCGCGCAGCGCGGCCGCCGGTCTCCCGGCGCTGCGCAGGGTCACCCGGTCCAGGCCGTCCGTGCCCGGCTCCCGCTCGTAGCCGCACACCGCCTCGTAGAACCTGACGACGCGTCCGGTCTCGTAGGTGATCAACTCGGTCCACACCGGCAGTCCGTGTCCGTCCTCGTCCGGCGCCGCGGACGGGCCGGTGCACTCACCGAGTCCGAAGACCGCGCCCGCCGGGTCCGCGGCCACGACCGTCCGGCCCTCCCCGGCGCTGTCGAGCGGCCCGACGGCCACCGTGCCACCGTGCAAACGCACCTGATGGGCCGTCAGGTCGACGTCGGGCGACGTGAAGAACGGCGTCCAGGCGGCCGCGAACTGCCGGTCCGGCGGCGACTGGCCGATGCCCGCCACCTCCTGGCCGTCCAGCAGGGCCCGCGCGCGGCGTCCGGGCCCGGGCCCGAACTCCCAGCCGAAGAGCGCACCGTAGAACTCCTCGGCGGCGGCCGGCCGGTGTGTCAGCAGGCTCACCCGCCAAGGTGCGCCGGGTGCCCGCGTCGCCCGGGGGATCGCCGCCTGCCGTACCTGCGTCATCCGCCACTCTCCCTCCGGCCCCTCTTGGGGGCCGTGTCGCATCCGCTCCCTGAGGGCCCGTGCCGCCACCGGTACGTGGCGGCGCGCGGTCCAGGCGGAAGGCCCGGTCGGCCGCCGTCCGCCCTGTGGGCGATGACCGGCGCGTGCCGCCGAGCGCACACTGTGTGCCCGATACCGTACGCCGTGTGATCGGGGCTGTCCGGCCCGGCAGAGCAGTGGCAGCCGGGCGTGGCGGCCACCCCGTGCGCGAGGATGGCGCCATGACAGTCATCATCACCGCCGCCGAACTGGCCGGGGACCTGGCCGGACCCACCCCGCCGACGCTGCTGGACCTGCGCTGGCAACTGAGTGCGCCGGACGCCCCCGCCTTCGACGCCCGCGCCGCCTACGAGGCCGGACACCTCCCCGGGGCGGTCTTCGTCGACCTGGACCGGGAACTGGCCGCGCCCCCCGGCCCGCGCGGCCGCCATCCCCTGCCGGACCTCGCGGAGTTCGGCGCCGCGATGCGCCGCGCGGGCGTCTCCGCTGGCACCCCGGTCGTCGTGTACGACGGCGGCCAGGGCTGGGCGGCCGCCCGCGCCTGGTGGCTGCTGCGGGCGACGGGTCACCCGGACGTGAGGGTGCTCGACGGCGGGTTGACGGCGTGGGAGGGCCCGCTGTCCACGGAGGTACCGACCCCGGCCCAGGGCGACTTCGAGCCTCTGCCGGAGCCGGCCGGCGCCCTCGACGCGGACGGCGCGGCCCGGCTCGCGGGCTCCGGCGTGCTGCTCGACGCCCGCGCGGGGGAGCGGTACCGGGGCGAGGTGGAACCCATCGACCGGGTCGGCGGCCACATTCCGGGCGCGCTGTCGGCCCCGACCATGGAGAACGTGGGCCCCGACGGCCGCTTCCTCCCCGCGGCCGACCTCCGCGACCGCTTCAAGGCCCTCGGCGTCTCCGGCGACGCCCCGGTCGGCGTCTACTGCGGCTCGGGCGTCTCCGCGGCGCACGAGGCGCTGGCCCTGGCCATCGCGGGCATCCCGGCCGCGCTGTACGTGGGCTCGTGGTCGGAGTGGTCCAACGACCCGTCCCGCCCGGTCGCGGTGGGGCCGGACCCGCGCTGAGAAAGCGTGAGGGGTGGAGCGCACCCGCGCTCCACCCCTACGGGTCCCGCCACTCCCGCTATTCCTGCTTCTTGCGCCGGGTGCCGAACACGATCTCGTCCCAGCTCGGTACGGCGGCCCGGCGGCCGGGGCGCACCCCGTCGGCCTCGGCCTGGCGGTCCGTCGCGCCGGTCAGCCGGTCGCGGTGGCTGGAGACGGCACGGGGCATCAGTACGTCCGCGTAGGCGGAACCGGCCGACGCGGCGGGCGCCGGAGGCTCCTCCTCCATGACCTCCTCGGCCGGCTCTTCCGCAGGCTCCGGCGGCCGCTCCGGCACCACCAGGTCGCCCCGGAAACTCGGCACGGCCTCCAGCAGGCTGGTCAGGGAGTCGCGTTCGCCCGTGGACTCCTCGACGGGCTCGGACGGCTGCGCGGGCAGGCTGGGCCGCTCGCGGTCGCCCCGGTCCAGTGCGCGGTCCATGCCGCGGTCGCGCGGGAGCCGTGCGATACGCGGGACGAACGGGAAGCTGGGCTCCGGCACCGCGAGGTCGTCGGACTCGCCGATCAGCGAGCGCGCCTCGTCGTCGACGGCTTGGACGAGCCGCCGGGGCGGGTCGTACGTCCAGCTCGCCGAGTGCGGTTCGCCGGCGACCAGGTAGACGAGCAGGACCTCCCAGGTGCCGTCGTCCCGGCGCCAGGAGTCCCACTGGACGGTGTCCTTCTCCGCGCCCCGCAGCAACAGCCGCTCCTGCACGGCCTCGCCGAGCAGCGGGCCGGAGTTCTCGCCGGGGCGGCGGACGGGCGTCTTGCGGGCGCGCTCGGCCATGAAGGCGCGTTCGGCGAGCACCGGTCCCTCGAAGCGGCGGACCCGGTCGACGGGGATGCCGGCGAGCTGGGCGACCTCTTCCGCGGTGGCACCGGCTCGTATCCGCGCCTGGATGTCACGGGGGCGGAGGTGGCTCTCCACCTCGATCTCGATCTGGCCGAGGCGGGGGCGGTCACCGCGCACGGCGGCGCGCAGCCGCTCGTCGATCGGAAGGGTGTACTCCGTCGCGTCGGCAGCCTTGAGCACCAGCCGTGTGCCGTCATTCGAGACGGCCACGACACGCAGTTCGGGCATGGGGACCTCCCGGATGGTGCCTGCCGACGTCACGTGCGTCGCTGCTTCCGCTAGTCGAGTGTGGCCTGCCCGAGCGCAACCTGCCACAACCTTGCCGAGTTGCCCGGCGTGTCGGGCGCGAGCCGAGCACCGCCGTTATGGCACGGTTACCTGTTCGCAACGCTGAGTGACGAACCTCATCACCCTGTGCAACTCTCCCCCTCCTGGCGGCCCTGCGGGGCTCCGGACATCCCGATGGGACACCGGTGCCCAGGGCTCGCAACAGTACTCCATTCGGGCCATGCGCGTCGTTCGGCGCGCCCGTCAACTTCTGCCGGGGGGTGCGACTTGGCCGCTCGTGGGCGGGTTCCGGCCGTCACCAACGTGGCGAAGTTCACGCAATCCGGCGAAACGGAACTAATGGTTTCGTCGGCACGTCCCTCACTCGTCACAGGTCGGCAGGAGCCGACGCCGAGCGAGGGAAAGGCAGCGGGTTCCGGGTATGCGTGAAACGCCCGAAGCGGGTCGGAAGCGGTTCGACCTGAACGTCCCCCAGGTCGCGGGCAGCGCGCTCGCGGCTGTCGTGGCGGCCAAGATGGCCTCCTACTTCGGGGTGTACGGCACGATCCTGGGCGCCGGAGTGGTCAGCATCGTCGCCACCTGCGGCGGCTCGGTCTTCCAGCAGTTCTTCCGGCGCACGGGCGAGCAGTTCCGCGAGGTACGGGACCCCACCCGGTCCCGTACGCCGGCTGTCGCGGGCCGGCCGGTCCCGGAGCCGGAGCCGGTGCCGGGGGAGTTCACCGAGGGCACCGTCTACCGGGCGAAGGTCAAGAGCTGGAAGCGCCCGCTGCTCGCGGCGGCCCTGGTCTTCGGGGTCACCATGGGCGGCATCACGGTTTACGAGGCGGCGTCCGGCAACAGCTTCAGCGGCGGCTCGGGCACCACGGTCAGCGACGCGGTCGGCGGCCACCACTCCTCCCACCACCGCAGGAACGACGACCCCGCGCCCGCCACCACGCCTTCCGGCACCACCGACCCCACCGGGCAGACCCCGTCCGAGGGCGGCTCCGCCACCAGCCGGCCGACGTCACCCGAGACCACCCGGACCCCGGGCGACGGGCCGAGCAGCGCCCCCGGGGAGGGCGCGGCCACCCCGGCCCCCACACCGAGCGAGGGCGCGACCGACCCGGCGCCCACTACCCCAGAACCCTCCGCAAGTAGTCGTTCTGGAACAGCCGTTCCGGGTCCAGCCGGTTCCGCAGCGCCGTGAACTCGGTGAAGCGCGGATACACCCCTTCGAGGTACCCCGCGTCCCGCGTGTGCACCTTGCCCCAGTGCGGCCGCCCCTCGTGTGCGGTGAACACGCGCTCCGCCGCGCTGAAGTACGCCTGGTACGGGGTGCCCCGGAACATGTGGACCGCGATGTAGGCGCTGTCCCGGCCCGAGGCGGTGGACAGGGTGATGTCGTCGGCCGGGGCGGTGCGCACCTCGACCGGGAAGCTGACCCGCAGCCCGGACCGCTCGATCACCGCCCGCAGTTCCCGCAGCGTCTCGGCCAGGGCCGCGCGCGGCACCGCGTACTCCATCTCCACGAACCGCACCCGGCGCGGCGAGGTGAAGACCCGGTACGGGATGTCGGTGTACGACCGCGCCGACAGGGCCCGGCTGGCGACCCGGGCGATGGCCGGGACGGAGACGGGGGCGGCGCGCCCCATCCACTGGACCGCCTGGAAGACGCCGTTGGACAGGAACTCGTCCTCGAACCACCCGGCCGCCCGGCCCACCGGCTGCGCGGGGCCCTCGCTGCGGTTGTTGCGCTTGGTGTTGGTGCTGCCGGTGTGCGGGAACCAGTAGAACTCGAAGTGCTCGTTTTCCGCCCAGAGTTGGTCGAACTCGGCCAGCACCCGGTCGAGCGGCATCGGCTCCTCGCGTGCGGCGAGCAGGAACAGCGGTTCGACGGCGAGGGTCAGCGCGGTGACGACGCCCAGGGCGCCGAGGCCGATCCGGGCGGCCGCGAAGATCTCGGGGTTCTGCTCGGCGGAGCAGGTGAGCACCGATCCGTCGGCGGTGACGAGTTCGAGCCCGGTGATCTGGGCGGCGATGGAGCCGGACTCCCGGCCGGTGCCGTGGGTGCCGGTGCTGGTGGCCCCGGCGACGGTCTGCTCCATGATGTCGCCCATGTTGGTGAGCGACAGGCCCTCGCGCGCCAGCGCGGCGTTGAGCCGCTTCAACGGGGTGCCCGCCTCGACCGTGACGGTCATGGCGGCGCGGTCGACGGCGCGGATGCCGGTCAGCAGATCGGGCCGGATCAGCACCCCGTCCGTGGCGGCGACGGAGGTGAAGGAGTGTCCGGTGCCCACCGCCTTCACCCGCTGCCCGCGCTCGGCGGCCGCGCGCACCTCGGCGGCCAGTTCCTCCACCGAGGCCGGTGTCACCTGCCGGGCGGGCCGGGCGGTGACATTGCCGCCCCAGTTACGCCACGTTCCGTGCTTCCCGTTCGCCGTGCTGCTCAACGGTGCCTCCCCGCCCCGTGACCGGCCTGCGCAGCCGGCGGTACCCGAGGAAACCGACCACGACCGCGGCGGCTCCGGCGGCCACCGGGACCCCGTACCCGGCGCGCGCTCCGGCCGCGTCGATCACCCAGCCCGCCATGGCGGAGCCGAGCGCGACCCCGACCGCCAGACCGGTACCCACCCAGGTCATGCCCTCGGTGAGGTTCGCGCGAGGTACGTGCTTTTCGATGAGGGACATCGTCGTGATCATCGTCGGTGCGATGGACAGCCCCGCAACGAACAGTGCCGCGGCCAGAAGGACCAGGTTTCCGACCAGTAGGAGTGGGATCATACTCATGGCCATCGCGGCCACGCCCAGCAGCCACCGGCGCCGCGGCGGACCGGAGAAGCGCAGCAGGCCGAAGACCAGGCCCGCGACACAGGAACCGGCGGCGTAGAGCGCGAGGACCACACTGGCCGCGCTCTTGTGGCCGCGCTCCTCGGCGAAGGCCACGGTGACCACGTCGATCGCGCCGAAGATCGTGCCCGTGGCCACGAAGGTCGCCACCAGCACCTGGAGTCCGGGGGAGCGCAGCACGCTGCCGGTGCTGTGCTCCGCCCGCGGATGCGGCACCGGCTCGGTGCCGCGCTGGGCGGTCAGCCAGAAGACGCCGACCGCCAGGAAGCAGGCCGCGAGCAGCGGTCCCGCCTCCGGGAACCAGGCGGTCGACAGACCGATGGACAGGATCGGCCCGAAGATGAAGCAGACCTCGTCGACGACCGACTCGAACGAGTAGGCGGTGTGCAGCCTCGGGTCGCCGGCGTACAGCGCGGCCCACCGGGAGCGGATCATCGCGCCGAGGCTGGGCACGGCGCCGATCCCGGCCGCGAAGGCGAACAGCGTCCAGTCCGGCCAGCCGAAGTGCGCGGCGAGCAGCAGCCCGGCCCCGGCCGTGAGCGCCACCAGGGTCGCGGGGCGCAGCACCCGGCGCTGTCCGTGCCGGTCCACCAGGCGGGAGATCTGCGGTCCGAGCACGGCGGCGGAGAGCGCCATGGTGGCCGAGAGGGCGCCCGCGAGGCCGTAGCGGCCGGTGAGCTGGGAAATCATCGTGACCACGCCGATGCCCATCATCGACAGCGGCATCCGGCCGACGAGACCCGCGGCGGAGAAGCTCTTGGTGCCCGGTTCGGTGAACAGGGCGCGGTAGGGGCTGGGCACGCGGGGCTCCGTCTGGACTGCTCAGTAAGGCGCGAAGTAAGTGGATACAGCTTACAAGTTAGGCGACCCTAACGCAGCGGTTTCCGGCGGGGGGCGAATGGTAAGAAGAGCTGCTTTCCCGGCGCGACCCCGTGCCGTTTCCTCCCTGTCGGTGGGGGGTGGCAGGATCGAGTCATGCCAGACGCGCTCGATGTCACCCCCTACGACGCCCTCCTCCTGCTCTCCTTCGGCGGCCCCGAAGGCCCGGACGACGTGGTCCCGTTCCTGGAGAACGTCACGCGCGGCCGCGGCATCCCCAAGGAACGCCTCAAGGAGGTCGGGCAGCACTACTTCCTGTTCGGCGGGGTCAGCCCGATCAACGAGCAGAACCGCGAACTGCTGGACGCCCTGCGCAAGGACTTCGCCGACCACGGGCTGGACCTGCCGGTCTACTGGGGCAACCGCAACTGGCAGCCGTACCTCACCGACACCCTGCGCGAGATGACCGCCGACGGCCGCCGCCGCGTGCTGGTCCTCGCCACCAGCGCCTACGCCTCCTACTCGGGCTGCCGCCAGTACCGGGAGAACCTGGCCGACGCGCTCGCCACGCTGAAGGCGGAGGGGCTGACACCGCCCGAGGTCGACAAGCTCCGGCACTACTTCAACCACCCCGGCTTCGTCGAGCCCATGGTCGACGGGGTACTGCGCTCGCTCGCCGACCTCCCCGACGAGGTGCGCGCCGGCGCCCACATCGCCTTCACCACCCACTCCATCCCGCTCGCCGCCGCCGACACCTCCGGCCCCGCCGAGGTCCACGGCGACGGCGGCGCCTACGTCGCCCAGCACCTGGACGTGGCCCAGCTGATCGCCGACGCCGTCCGCGAGCGCACCGGCGTCGACCACCCCTGGCAGCTCGTCTACCAGTCCCGCTCCGGCGCCCCGCACATCCCCTGGCTGGAGCCGGACATCTGCGACCACCTCCAGGAGCGGCACGCCGCCGGGGTCCCGGCCGTGGTCATGGCCCCCATCGGCTTCGTCTCCGACCACATGGAGGTCCTCTACGACCTCGACACGGAGGCCACCGCCAAGGCGGCGGAACTGGGCCTGCCGGTACGCCGCTCGGCCACCGTGGGCGCCGATCCCCGCTTCGCGGCCGCCGTCCGCGACCTGGTCGTGGAGCGGTCCGCCGCCGAGCGCGGCCGCGAGATCACCCCGTGCGCGCTGGGCGCGCTCGGCGCGAGCCACGACGTCTGCCCGGTCGGCTGCTGCCCGGCCCGTGCCCCGCGCCCCGCCGCCGCGGGCGCCGACAGCCCTCACGCGTAAGGACACCCGTGACCGACCCGCTCCCCTCCGAACTGCTCCAGCTCGCCCAGGAGGCCGCCCGCCGGGCAGGCGCTCTGCTGCGTGACGGTCGGCCGGCCGACCTCGCGGTGGCGGCGACCAAGTCCAGCCCGGTCGACGTCGTGACCGAGATGGACCTGGCCGCCGAGAAGCTGATCGTGGACCTGATCTCCGGGCGACGTCCCGACGACGGGTTCCTCGGCGAGGAGGGCGCCAGCACCGAGGGCACCAGCGGGGTCCGCTGGGTGATCGACCCGCTCGACGGCACGGTCAACTACCTGTACGGGCTGCCGACCTGGGCCGTCTCGATCGCGGCCCAGGTGGACGGCGAGACCGTGGCCGGAGTGGTCGCGGCTCCGATGCGCGGCGAGACCTACCGTGCCGTGCGCGGCGGGGGCGCCTGGGCCACCGGCTCCTGGGAGGGCGAGCGGCCGCTGGCCTGCCGCCCGCCGGCCCCGCTGGACCAGGCGCTGGTCTCCACCGGGTTCAACTACGTAGCCGAGGTCCGTGCCCGGCAGGCGGAGATCGCGGCCCGGCTGATCCCGCTGGTCCGCGACATCCGGCGCGGCGGTTCGGCGGCGATCGACCTCTGCGACCTGGCCTGCGGCCGGCTCGACGGGTACTACGAACGCGGGCTGCACCCGTGGGACGTCGCCGCGGGGGACCTCATCGCGCGGGAAGCGGGCGCCGTGACCGGTGGGCGGCCCGGAGAACGCCCCTCGGCCGAGCTGACGCTCGCCGCCACCCCGGCCGTCTTCGAGCCCCTCCAGCGGCTGCTGGGGGACTTCGGCGCCTGGCAGGACTGAAGCGCGTCCGGGTCGGGTCAGGCGGGGGTGACCCCGACCTCGACCCCGTGCTCGGCGGCGAGACGGCGCAGGTCGTCCAGCTCACCCTGCTCCACCTCGACGAGGAAGTCGTCCCCCTCGTCACGCGCCCGTGTCAGATCGGACTCGGTCGCCTTTATGCGCTGCAGAAGTCCCGTGGTGAAAGCGTCCATGCTGCGCCCCCTCGTCCTGGGTCGTGGGTCGGTGGCACGGGATGTGCCGGGTCAAGGAAGGGGCGATCATCGCCGCGGGTGCCCAGCGCTGCCCTGCCGGGCGGCGACGGTGCCGGACACCCGCGCCCGCTCCGCCGAGTGATCGCGGAGTACCGCATGGTGCTGCGGCACATGCAGAGCGTGATCGCGGGGTGTAAAGCCGTCCTCCCCGTCCGCCTCAGCGCGGAAACCTCGCCGGCGGGAGAAATTCCGGCATTCTCGTCCCGCCCCCTCCGTCCCAGCGGCCCCCGCCTCCGGCTTACAGCCGACTTATGGCCGAAAAGGGCAGGATGGAGGCCCGATCCCACGGCCGTCTCCACCCGTCCGCGCCCCGGCGCGGCACCCGCGGGTGGACTTCAGGAAGGACTAGCGACGTGCGTGTACTCGTCGTCGAGGACGAGCAGTTGCTCGCCGATGCGGTGGCCACCGGACTGCGCCGGGAGGCCATGGCCGTCGACGTCGTGTACGACGGTGCGGCCGCCCTGGAGCGCATCGGCGTCAACGACTACGACGTGGTCGTCCTCGACCGCGACCTCCCCCTGGTGCACGGCGACGACGTCTGCCGCCGCATCGTGGAGCTGGGGATGCCCACGCGCGTGCTGATGCTCACCGCCTCCGGTGACGTCAGCGACCGCGTCGAGGGCCTGGAGATCGGCGCCGACGACTACCTGCCCAAGCCGTTCGCCTTCAGCGAGCTGATCGCGCGCGTGCGCGCCCTCGGCCGCCGCACCAGCGTGCCCCTGCCCCCCGTCCTGGAGCGGGCCGGCATCAAGCTCGACCCCAACCGGCGCGAGGTCTTCCGCGACGGCAAGGAGGTCCAGCTCGCGCCGAAGGAGTTCGCGGTGCTGGAGGTGCTGATGCGCAGCGAGGGCGCGGTCGTCTCGGCCGAGCAACTGCTGGAGAAGGCGTGGGACGAGAACACCGACCCCTTCACCAACGTGGTGCGCGTGACGGTGATGACGCTGCGCCGCAAACTCGGCGAGCCCCCGGTGATCGTGACGGTCCCCGGCTCCGGCTACCGGATCTGATCCGCCGTGGCCGCCTCGCCCGCGCCGCCCCAGGCGCCCCCGAAGCCCACCTGGGACCCCCGCCCCCAGCCGCCCTTCCCCTGGCTGCGTCCGACCATCCGGATACGGCTCACCCTGCTGTACGGCGGCATGTTCCTGATCGCCGGCATCCTGCTGCTGTCGATCATCTATCTGCTGGCCGCGCAGGCGATCAGCACCGGCAACCAGCCGCTGTTCAAGATCGTCGGCTACCAGGACCTCCGGGTCTCCAGCGGCAACTGCCCGGCGATCAACAACACCACCAGCCTGTCGCTCCAGGACTTCAACACCGCGATCAGCCAGTGCGTCGACCACCAGCGCCAGGTGGCCCTGGACAACCTGCTCAGCCGCTCGCTGCTGGCCCTGCTGGGCCTCGCGGTGATCGCCTTCGCGTTCGGCTACGCGATGGCCGGCCGGGTGCTCTCCCCGCTGGGCCGGATCACCCGCACCGCCCGCCAGGTGGCCGGGTCGGATCTGTCCCGCCGGATCGAGCTGGACGGGCCGGACGACGAGCTGAAGGAGCTGGCCGACACCTTCGACGACATGCTGGAGCGGCTCCAGCGGGCCTTCACCGCCCAGCAGCGCTTCGTCGGCAACGCCTCCCACGAGCTGCGCACCCCGCTGGCGATCAACCGCACCCTGCTGGAGGTCCACCTCTCGGACCCGAACGCCCCGGTGGAGCTCCAGCAGCTCGGCAAGACCCTGCTGGCCACCAACGAACGCAGCGAGCAGCTGGTGGAGGGCCTGCTGCTGCTCGCCCGCAGCGACAACCAGATCGTCGAGCGGGGTCCGGTGGACCTCGCGGAGGTGGCCGGGCAGGCCATCGACCAGGTGCGCGGCGAGGCCGAGAGCCGGAGCGTGGAGATCCGCAGCGAGCTGGAGCCCGCCGTGGTGCGCGGCAACGGCGTGCTGCTGGAACGCATCGCGCTCAACCTCGTCCAGAACGCGGTGCGCTACAACGTGGCCCCGGACGAGACGCAGCGCGACGGCGAGGCGGCGGAGAGCGGCTGGGTGGAGGTCGGCACGGCGGTCGAGCACGGCCGCGCGGTGCTGACCGTGGCCAACACCGGCCCCGTGGTGCCCGCGTACGAGATCGACAACCTCTTCGAGCCCTTCCGGCGGCTGCGCACGGAGCGTACGGGCAGCGACAAGGGGGTCGGGCTCGGGCTGTCCATCGTGCGGTCCGTGGCGCGGGCGCACGGCGGTCACATCGCGGCCGTTCCGCGCGAGGGCGGTGGTCTGGTGATGCGGGTGACGCTGCCGTTGTGACCGTCCTTGTCACAGATCCCGACACTCGCGGAGGATGTTCGCTTCGCGCGGAATTTTCCGAGCACCGAAAGAGGTTTTCCCTGTGTGATCAATCACATGGGCGGATTTCCGGCCATGCACTGTCTGTGATCATGAAGAGGGCCGAAAGGCCGGGAAAATCCGGGTTTTCAAGGCTCCTGATCACGGGAAGTACACGATGAGGCGCCTTTGAGGTGCGGCATTCGAACCGTGTACGGTCCTCACCGCCATCCAAGCCGATCACTCACGAGGGGCCGGGTTGGGTGTCGATTGAGTAACAGACCTTGATGTGAGGCAAAATCTCCGCCTCAGGTCGGGCACAAGTCCGGCCTCTCACGCGTTACGTGCGCTGAAGACACCGCAGACACCCAGAGGGGGAGAGCGACACATGGCAACCGATTACGACACTCCACGCAAGACCGACGACGACGTCGACTCGGACAGTCTCGAAGAGCTGAAGGCCCGCCGGAACGACAAGTCCACCTCCGCGGTGGACGTCGACGAGTTCGAGGCCGCTGAGGGCCTCGAGCTTCCGGGAGCCGACCTCTCCAACGAGGAGCTGGCCGTCCGCGTGCTGCCCAAGCAGCAGGACGAGTTCACCTGCATGAGCTGCTTCCTGGTCCACCACCGCAGCCAGTTGGCCCGTGAGAAGAACGGCCAGCCGATCTGCCGCGACTGCGACTAGGGACGGGTCGGCCGTGACTGGCTCGACCCCTCCGCGGAAGCGCCGCTTCCACCTTCCGGGAGCGGACAAAGGGCTCTTCAAGGGCTCGCACGGCACACGTGACCAAGACGAGCGGGGCCCCGCCGGACCGGGGGCCTCGCTCGAACCGGCGTCCGAAACCGACGCGGCCAGGACGGCAGAGCCCCCCGGCCGCGCAGCGGGGGTGCGCTCCCGCGCCCGCCTGCTGGCCCACGAAGGCGCCCGCAGGGGGCGCACGCACGCCCGCGCGGGACTCGCCTACGTCGCCGACCGGGTCATCGACCTGGCCCCACGCGTCCCCGTACGCGACCTCGCGACCCTGCGCCGGCAGTTCCCGGGCCTCGGGCCCGAGCAGCTCGCCGACAAACTGGTGGCCGGAGCGGCCGCCGGAACCTCCACGGTCGGTGCCGGGATCGGCGCCGCCGCCATGCTCCCCGTACCGCCCGCCATGCCTACCGAGCTGGCCGCCGAGATCACCGGGGTCGCCGCGATCGAGCTGAAGCTCATCGCCGAACTCCACGAGGTCTACGGCCTGCGCCCGCCGGGCGGCCTCCGCGTCCGCAGCATCGCGTATCTCTCCTCCTGGTCGGGGGAGCGCGGAATCGACGTGATGAAACCGGCGTCCATCGACGTCGCCCTCAGCGGAAGGATGAAGCGCGAACTGCGCCAGCGGATCATGAAGCGCATGGTCCGGAACCTGCCCAACCTCATGCCGTTCATGGTCGGCGCCGCCGTCGGCGCGGTCATGAACCGCCGGGACACCCGGAAGCTCGCCGCACGCGTGCGGACCGACCTGCGCAAGAGCCAGGTCCCCTGGGACAGGCTGACCGACCTGCCGCCGCTGGAGGAGCCCGAGGACCCGCTGAGGATCACCGGATACCCGGAGGGCACCGGCAGCTGACGTCCCGCCGGGCTCAGGCGGCCGGCGTCTTCGCGTCCGCGATCGCCGCCGCCAGCCTCTCCGGCTCCCGCGTCGACAGGTACAGGTACGGCGTCGGGTCCTCGGGATCGGTCACCTCGACCCGCAGCGCCGTCGGGATGTAGGCGCGCAGCAGCAGGAACGCGCGGACATCGGCCTTGTGGGTGCGCCAGGCGCGGGCCTCCTCCGCGTCCAGCACCTCGGCCGCGCCGAGCGCCGACACCGGGATGCGCGCCTCGCCCGCGATCAGCGCGTCGCCCACCACACGGATGCGCGGGGAGCCGTACGCGCTGGCCATCACCGCCGCGACAGCCGTGCCGCCGACCAGGCCGCCGAGCAGCGGCAGGGTGCCGAAGGGCAGCAGGATCAGGGCGAAGGAGACGCCCACGAGCACGCTGATCAGCCACCACGAGCGCGGGGCGGTCAGGCGTTCTTCGTAGGGGGCGGCGGAGAGCTGCATGAGCCAAGCTTGGCACGGTGGACGGACATCCCGGACGCCGGGGCGGCGGCGTGGTGGCGGCCACAGGACGGAACGGTAAGGTCTGCGCCTGTGAGTTCAGCCAGTCTCCAGCCCCCCGCCGACGCGCAGCCCCCCGTCCGGCATCCCGACGCCCCCGCGCCCGGTGAGCCGCTCGGTGCCCACTACGAACACTGTTTCGGCTGCGGCCCCGGCCAGCCGCACGGGCTGCACCTGGAGGCACGCGCGGGCGACGGCGTCTCGCTGACCGCCGAGTTCACCGTCCAGCCCGCCCACCAGGGCGCCCCCGGCCTCGCGCACGGCGGGGTGCTGGCCACCGCCCTCGACGAGACCCTCGGCTCGCTGAACTGGCTGCTGCGCACCATCGCCGTCACCGGACGGCTGGAGACCGACTTCGTGGCTCCGGTGCCCGTCGGCACCGTGCTGCATCTGCAGGCCGAGGTCACCGCGGTCGCCGGACGCAAGATCTACTCCCGCGCCACCGGCCGCATCGGCGGCCCCGAGGGCCCCGTCGCCGTCCGCGCGGAGGCGCTGTTCGTCGAGGTGAAGGTCGACCACTTCACCGAACACGGCCGCGAGCAGGAGATCCGGGCCGCCATGAGCGACCCGGACCAGATCCGGCGCTCCCGCGCCTTCGAGGTGAACCCGTGAGCGCCCCGCTGGACGTCTCCCTGCGCCGCATCGACCCCGACGTACCGCTTCCGGCCTACGAGCACCCCGGCGACGCCGGGGCCGACCTGCGCACCACCGAGCGTTGCGAGCTGAAGCCCGGCGAGCGGGCCGTGCTGCCCACGGGCGTGGCCATCGCGCTGCCGGAGGGGTACGCGGCCTTCGTGCACCCCCGCTCGGGGCTGGCGGCCCGCTGCGGAGTGGCGCTCGTGAACGCCCCGGGGACGGTTGATGCCGGGTACCGTGGAGAGATCAAGGTGATCGTGGTGAATCTCGATCCGCGCGACAGTGTGCGGTTCGAGCGCTTCGACCGGATTGCCCAACTGGTCGTCCAGCAGGTCGAGAGGGTCCGCTTCCAGGAGGTCGCGGAACTTCCCGGTTCGGTGAGGGCCGAGGGGGGCTTCGGGTCCACCGGAGGCCACGCCTCGGTGGACGGCTAGCGCGGCACGACGGTCCGGCCGCCGCAGGTGGCCGGGCGGGTGGGAATCGATACGCTTCGGTCGTATCCGACCGGGAAGGACAGTGACGTGTTCGGACGTCGCAACAAGAAGGGTGCCGCCGAGGACGCGGCCGGCGAGGCCGAGCAGGTCGTCGACAGCGTCGACACCGAGGCGGAAGAGCAGACGCGGGTACGGCTCGAGCCCGAGCCGCGCCCCGACGGACCCTGGGACTCCACCGAGGTGCGCGACCCGGCCGAGGGCCGCGTCGACCTGGGCGGTCTGTTCGTGCCCGGGGTCGACGGCATGGAACTGCGGGTCGAGGTCGCCGGTGACGCGATCGTCGCCGCGACCGTCGTACTGCGCGACAGCGCCGTCCAGCTCCAGGCGTTCGCCGCTCCCAAGCGCGAGGGCATCTGGGGCGAGGTCCGCGAGGAGATCGCGGGCGGCATCACCCAGCAGGGCGGCATCGTCGACGAGGTCGAGGGCCCCCTCGGCTGGGAGCTGCGGGCCCAGGTGCCGGTGCAGCTCCCCGACGGCACGGGCGGCTTCCAGGTCGTGCGGTTCATCGGCGTGGACGGCCCGCGCTGGTTCCTGCGCGGGGTGATCTCCGGCCAGGGCGCGGTGCAGCCGCAGGCGGCCGGGCTGCTGGAGCAGATCTTCCGCGACACGGTCGTGGTGCGCGGCGAGGGCCCGATGGCGCCCCGCGACCCGATCGTCCTGAAGCTGCCCAACGACGCCCAGATGGTTCCCGAGGGCGTCCAGCAGCAGGAGGAGGGCTCCCGCTTCTCCGGCGGCATGGGCCAGCTCCAGCGCGGCCCGGAGATCACCGAGGTCCGCTGAGCACCGAGGTGCGCCGAGTCGAGAGACAGCCGCGAAGGGCCGTACCCCCGGGGGTGCGGCCCTTCGTGCGCGCCCGACGCGTCAGGGTTGCGTCAAAGCGTCCCGTCGCGCCGCCCCCCGCCCGCTTTGTCCGCACCGGCCGCCGTATGGTCGACCCGGCGCAGACGGCAGACACCGGAAGACAATGGGGCCATGGCACGCGGCAAGCTTCGGATCTACCTCGGCGCGGCACCCGGCGTGGGCAAGACCTACGCCATGCTCGCCGAGGCCCACCGCCGCCTGGAACGGGGCACCGACTGCGTGGTGGCGTACGTGGAGCACCACGGCCGCCCCCGTACCGAGACGCTGCTGCACGGCCTGGAGCAGGTGCCGCGCCGCCGGCTGGAGCACCGGGGCACCTCCTTCGAGGAGATGGACGTCGACGCCGTACTGCGCCGCGCGCCCGCCGTCGCCCTGGTGGACGAACTCGCCCACACCAACGTGCCCGGCTCCCGCAACGCCAAGCGCTGGCAGGACGTGGAGGAACTCCTCGCCGCCGGGACCGACGTCGTCTCCACCGTCAACATCCAGCACCTGGAGTCCCTCGGGGACGTGGTCGAGTCGATCACCGGGGTCCGCCAGCGCGAGACGGTGCCCGACGAAGTGGTCCGCAGGGCCGACCAGATCGAGCTGGTCGACATGTCCCCGCAGGCGCTGCGCCGCCGTATGGCGCACGGCAACGTCTACCAGCCCGACAAGGTCGACGCGGCCCTGTCCAACTACTTCCGCCCCGGCAACCTCACCGCCCTGCGCGAACTGGCCCTGCTGTGGGTGGCCGACCGGGTCGACGAGCATCTGAACGCCTACCGCAGCGAGCACCGGGTCTCCCGGATCTGGGGCTCCCGCGAGCGCATCGTGGTCGGCCTGACCGGCGGACCCGAGGGGCGCACCCTGATCCGCCGCGCCGCCCGGCTCGCCGAGAAGGGCGCCGGCGGCGAGGTGCTCGCGGTCTACATAGCCCGCAGCGACGGCCTCACCGCCGCCTCCCCGAAGGAACTCGCCCTCCAGCGCACCCTGGCGGAGGACCTCGGCGGCACCTTCCACCACGTGGTCGGCGACGACATACCCGCCGCCCTGCTGGCCTTCGCACGCGGCGTCAATGCCACCCAGATCGTGCTCGGCTCCTCGCGCCGCAAGACATGGCAGTACGTCTTCGGACCCGGTGTCGGCGCGACCGTCGCCCGGGAGTCCGGCCCCGACCTCGACGTGCACATCGTCACCCACGAGGAGGTCGCCAAGGGCCGCGGACTGCCCGTCGCGCGCGGCTCGCGGCTCGGCCGGGGCCGGATCGTCGCGGGCTGGGCGACCGCGCTGGCGGGCCCGGCGCTGCTGGCGCTGCTGCTCAACGCCGTCGACCTCGGCCTCGCCAACGACATGCTGCTGTTCCTGGCCGTCACGGTCGCCGCGGCCCTGCTCGGCGGACTGCTGCCCGCGCTCGCCTCGGCCGCGCTGGGCTCCCTGCTGCTGAACTTCTTCTACACCCCGCCCCTGCACCGGCTGACCGTCTCCGACCCGCGGAACATCGTCGCCATCGCGATCTTCTTCGGCGTCGGCATGGCGGTCGCCTCCGTGGTCGACCTCGCCGCCCGCCGCACCCACCAGGCGGCCCGGCTGCGGGCCGAGTCGGAGATCCTCTCCTTCCTCGCCGGCAACGTCCTGCGCGGCGAGACGAGCCTGGAGGCGCTGCTGGAGCGGGTCCGGGAGACCTTCGCCATGGAGTCCGCCGCCCTGCTGGAACGGGCGGGCGACCTGGAGCCCTGGACCTGCGCGGGCCGCGCCGGACTCGGACCCCCGCTGGAGCGGCCCGAGGACGCCGACGTGGACATGCCGGTCGGCGACCACATGGCGCTCGCCCTCACCGGCCGGGTGCTGCCCGCCGAGGACCGCCGGGTCCTGGCCGCCTTCGCCGCGCAGGCCGCCGTCGTGCTCGACCGGCGCCGCCTGAAGGCCGAGGCCGACCGGGCGGGCGCGCTCGCCGAGGGCAACCGCATCCGCACCGCCCTGCTCGCCGCCGTCAGCCACGACCTGCGCACCCCGCTCGCCGGGATCAAGGCCGCCGTCTCCTCGCTGCGCTCGGACGACGTGGCGTGGTCCGAGGAGGACCGGGCCGAACTGCTGGAGGGCATCGAGGAGGGCGCCGACCGGCTCGACCACCTGGTGGGCAACCTGCTCGACATGTCCCGCCTTCAGACCGGCACCGTCACCCCGCTGATCCGCGAGATCGACGTGGACGAGGTGGTGCCCATGGCGCTGGTCGGCGTCCCCGAGGACAGCGTCGGCCTGGACGTGCCCGAGACGCTGCCCATGGTCGCCGTCGACCCCGGCCTGCTGGAGCGCTCGGTCGCCAACCTGGTGGAGAACGCCGTCAAGTACAGCCCGCCCGGCCGGCGCGTCACCGTCTCCGCCAGCGCCCTGGTCGACCGGGTCGAGGTCCGGGTCGTGGACCGGGGGCCCGGCGTGCCGGACGAGGCGAAGGACCGTATCTTCGAGCCGTTCCAGCGGTACGGGGACGCCCCGCGCGGTGCCGGGGTCGGACTCGGCCTCGCGGTGGCCCGCGGCTTCGCCGAGGCCATGGACGGCACCCTGACCGCCGAGGACACCCCCGGTGGCGGACTCACCATGGTGCTCAGCCTCCGCGCCGCCCGGCCCGGCCCCGAGCCGGTGCCCGCCGGGGAGGACACCGCAGAACAGGAAAGGCAGCCGCAATGACCAGGGTGCTGGTGGTCGACGACGAACCGCAGATCGTGCGGGCCCTCGTGATCAACCTCAAGGCGCGCTCGTACGACGTCGACTCGGCCCCCGACGGCCGCACCGCGCTCCAGCTCGCCGCCTCCCGCCACCCCGACGTGATCGTCCTCGACCTGGGCCTGCCCGACATGGACGGCGTCGAGGTGATCCGGGGCCTGCGCGGCTGGACGCGGGTGCCCATCCTGGTGCTGTCCGCCCGCCACTCCTCCGACGAGAAGGTCGAGGCGCTGGACGCGGGCGCCGACGACTACGTCACCAAGCCCTTCGGCATGGACGAACTGCTGGCCCGGCTCCGGGCCGCCGTGCGCCGGGCCGAGCCGGTCGGGCCGGGCGAGGACGAGGTGACCACCGTGGAGACGGCCGGCTTCACCGTCGACCTGGCCGCCAAGAAGGTCGACCGGGGCGGCAGGGACGTACGGCTCACCCCGACCGAGTGGCATCTGCTGGAGGTGCTGGTCCGCAACACCGGCCGGCTGGTCGGCCAGAAGCAACTGCTGCGGGAGGTCTGGGGGCCCTCCTACGGCACCGAGACCAACTATCTTCGGGTCTACATGGCCCAGCTCCGCCGCAAGCTGGAGGCCGACCCGGCCCACCCCCGGCACTTCATCACCGAACCCGGCATGGGCTACCGCTTCGAGAACTGAACCGGTGTCCCGGCCGGGGCCCTCTGGAGTACGGCCTCGGGGGCACACCCCGGTACGCTTCAGATATGAGTGGCGTTCCTCGATCCGAAAAGTCGGCAGGCCGGTTCCGCCGCATGCTGGACCGGCTCTCCACCTCCCAGGAGGACCTGGAGTCGGAGGAGCTGCGGGAGGACACCGAGACCGCGGGCTGCACCCGGATCGGCGACTGCCACGACCGGCAGATCGTCACCGTAACTGGTACCTTGCGCACGGTCACCCTGCGACCGCGGGCGGGAGTCCCGGCGCTGGAGGCGGAGTTGTTCGACGGCACCGCCGCGCTGGACGTGGTGTGGCTCGGCAGGCGCTCCATCACGGGCATAGAACCGGGACGCAAGCTGATCGCATCGGGCCGGATCTCGATGAGCCGGGGCCGCCGCGTGCTGTTCAACCCGAAATACGAACTGCGACCCCTCGGACGGGAGTAGCCGGTGACGTCCCTCGACAAGCCGACCCAAGACGCCGGACAGAGCCCACCGGGCGGCGGGCGCGAGGACGACGGCCAGGTCCACGACTCCCGGGCGGTCACCGAGGCCGCGCTGTTCGAGGCGTTCGGCGGCATCCGCGGCATGGTCGAGACGGTGCTGCCCGGCCTGATCTTCGTCACGATCTTCACGATCAACAAGGACCTGCACTTCTCCGCGATCGCCGCGCTGGCCGTCTCGGTGGTCATGCTGGTGGTCCGGCTGTTGCGCAAGGACACCGTCAAGCACGCCTTCAGCGGTGTCTTCGGGGTCGCCTTCGGTGTCGTGTTCGCCATGTTCACGGGCAACGCCAAGGACTTCTACCTGCCCGGCATGCTCTACACCCTGGGCCTGGCGCTGGCGTACATCGTCACCACTCTCGCCGGGGTGCCGCTGATCGGGCTGATGCTGGGGCCGGTGTTCAAGGAGAACCTCTCCTGGCGCACCCGCAACCCCGGCCGCAAGAAGGCGTACACCAAGGCCAGTTGGGCCTGGGGCCTGATCCTGCTCGCCAAGTGCGCGATCCTCTTCCCGCTCTACTGGTGGGCCGACACCACCCAGCTCGGCTGGGTCCTGGTCATCCTGAAGATCCCGCCCTTCCTGCTGGCGGTCTGGCTCACCTGGGTCTTCCTGGCCAAGGCGCCGCCGCCGATCGACGTGTTCGCCGAGATGGAGGCCGCCGAGAAGGCCGAGGAGGCCGAGAAGGCGGCGAACGCCGAGCGCGAGGGCGCCGCCGCCGAGAACGGCGAGCCCGCGGCGGGACGGCACCGCAGGGGCGTTTGAGGGCAGACGGAGAAGGGCGCCCCCGGAGAGATCCGGGGGCGCCCTCTGCGTGTGCGGTCTCAGACGCTGTCGCGGCGGACCGACAGCAGGTCCTCCAGCTGCTCCTCGCGGGCCTGCGCGGCCACGAAGAGGAGTTCGTCGCCCGCCTCCAGGGAGTCCTCCTTGGACGGCGTCAGCACGCGGGTACCGCGGATGATGGTGACGAGGCTGGTGTCCTCGGGCCACTCCACGTCCCCGACCTGGGTGCCGGCCAGCGCCGACTCCTCCGGCAGGGTCAGCTCCACCAGGTTGGCGTCGCCGTGGCTGAAGCGCAGCAGCCGGACCAGATCGCCGACGCTCACCGCCTCCTCGACCAGGGCGGACATCAGACGCGGGGTGGAGACGGCCACGTCGACGCCCCAGGACTCGTTGAAGAGCCACTCGTTCTTGGGGTTGTTCACCCGGGCGACGACGCGCGGGACGCCGTACTCCGTCTTGGCGAGCAGCGAGACGACCAGGTTGACCTTGTCGTCGCCGGTCGCGGCGATCACGACGTTGCAGCGCTGGAGCGCGGCCTCGTCCAGGGCGGTGATCTCACAGGCGTCGGCCAGCAGCCACTCCGCCTGCGGCACCCGTTCCACCGAGATGGCGGTCGGCGCCTTGTCGATCAGCAGGACCTCGTGGCCGTTCTCCAGCAGTTCCGCCGCGATCGAGCGGCCGACCGCACCGGCTCCGGCAATGGCGACCCTCATCAGTGACCGCCCTCCTCTTCGGGGCCGTCGGCGAACGCGGCCTCGACCTTCTGGACCTCGTCCGTCCGCATCATCACGTGCACCAGGTCGCCCTCCTGGAGGACCGTCTGCGAGGTGGGCAGCACGGCCTCGCCCAACCGGGTCAGGAACGCCACCCGGACGCCCGTCTCCTCCTGGAGCTTGCTGATCTTGTGGCCGACCCACTTCGCGGAGGCGTGCACCTCGGCGAGCTGGACCCCGCCGGTGGGATCGCGCCACAGCGGCTCCGCGCCCGAGGGCAGCAGCCGGCGCAGCATCTGGTCGGCGGTCCAGCGGACCGTGGCGACGGTCGGGATGCCCAGGCGCTGGTACACCTCGGCACGGCGCGGGTCGTAGATCCGGGCGGCCACGTTCTCCACGCCGAACATCTCACGGGCCACGCGGGCGGAGATGATGTTGGAGTTGTCACCGCTGGAGACGGCGGCGAAGGCGCCCGCCTCCTCGATGCCCGCCTCGCGCAGGGTGTCCTGGTCGAAGCCGACACCGGTGACCCGGCGACCGCCGAATCCCGGCCCCAGCCTGCGGAAGGCGGTGGGGTCCCGGTCGATCACGGCGACCGTGTGTCCCTGTTGCTCCAGGGTCTGGGCGAGAGCGGAACCCACTCTGCCGCAGCCCATGATGACGATGTGCACGACCGTCCTTCCGGTGTCCAAAAGTTGCTGCTCGGCATCAGGGTCTCAGACCGGGGCCCAAAGCTGCACACGCGTGCACGTCCTGGCCGCCGTCAACCCACCGTGACGGCGTTCATCTGCGCTGTTCGGTGACCGCGGTCACGCCCGGCGCCCGGCGCCGAGTGATGCTGCGCACGCTGCACCCGGTGAGGACGGCGAGACCGGCCAGGGCGAGCACGGCTCCGAGCAGCTCAGCGGCGGCGGGCATGGGACCTCCGAAGTGCGACGACGGGCCGGAGCTGTCATCTAGGCACGGGGGCGCGCGCACCCGGCACACCCCACTTCCGGGCGCCCCGGAATTCACTCGTGAGGCAGAACGTGCCCACCGGTTGCGCGCCCGCCTGTTCGAAGCCTTACGATCCTCTCTCGTGTCCAAACTGACCGACGTGCCCAAACGGATTCTGATCGGGCGCGCTCTGCGCAGTGATCGGCTGGGCGAGACGCTCCTGCCGAAGCGCATCGCCCTCCCCGTCTTCGCCTCCGACCCGCTGTCCTCCGTCGCCTACGCGCCGGGGGAGGTTCTGCTGGTCCTGTCCATCGCGGGCGTGTCGGCGTATCACTTCAGCCCCTGGATCGCCGTCGCCGTCGTCGTGCTCATGTTCACGGTGGTCGCCTCCTACCGGCAGAACGTGCACGCCTACCCCAGCGGCGGCGGTGACTACGAGGTGGCGACCACCAACCTCGGTCCCCGCGCCGGCCTGACCGTCGCCAGCGCCCTGCTGGTCGACTACGTCCTCACCGTGGCCGTGTCCATCGCCTCCGGCATCGAGAACCTCGGCTCGGCGGTCCCCTTCGTGGTCCAGCACAAGGTGCTGTGCGCCTGTGCCGTGATCATCCTGCTGACGCTGATGAACCTGCGCGGGGTGAAGGAGTCGGGCAAGCTCTTCGCCATCCCCACCTACGTGTTCGTCGGCGGCGTCTTCATCATGATCGCGTGGGGCGCCTTCCGCGGACTGGTCCTCGGGGACACGATGCGCGCGCCCACGGCCGGCTTCCACATCCGGGCCGAGCACCAGGGCCTCGCGGGCTTCGCGCTGGTCTTCCTGCTGCTGCGGGCCTTCTCCTCCGGCTGTGCCGCGCTCACCGGCGTGGAGGCCATCTCCAACGGCGTCCCCGCCTTCCGCAAGCCCAAGTCGAAGAACGCGGCGACCACGCTCGCCATGATGGGCCTGCTGGCCGTCACCATGTTTTGCGGCATCATCGCGCTCGCCATGACCACCAAGGTCCGCATGGCCGAGTACCCGGCGACCGACCTGCTGCGCGACGGCGTGCCCATCGGCTCCGGTTACGTCCAGAACCCGGTGATCTCCCAGGTCGCCGAGGCGGTGTTCGGCAAGGGCAGCTTCCTGTTCATCGTCCTCGCCGCCGCGACCGCGCTGGTCCTCTTCCTCGCGGCGAACACGGCGTACAACGGCTTCCCGCTGCTCGGGTCGATCCTGGCGCAGGACCGCTACCTGCCCCGCCAGCTGCACACCCGCGGCGACCGCCTGGCGTTCTCCAACGGCATCGTGCTGCTCTCCGGCACCGCGATGCTGCTGGTGGTGATCTACGGCGCCGACTCGACGCGGCTGATCCAGCTCTACATCGTCGGCGTGTTCGTGTCCTTCACGCTCAGCCAGACCGGCATGGTCCGGCACTGGAACCGGCACCTCGCCGCCGAGAAGGACCCGCTCAAGCGCCGCCACATGGTCCGCTCCCGCGCGATCAACGCCTTCGGCGCCTTCTTCACCGGCCTGGTGCTGGTCGTCGTGCTGGTCACCAAGTTCACCCACGGTGCCTGGGTCGCCCTGCTGGGCATGTGCATCTTCTACGTGACGATGACCGCGATCCGTAAGCACTACGACCGGGTCGCGGACGAGATCGCCGCCGTGGACGGCCCCACCGACGACAGCGTGCGGCCCTCGCGGGTGCACTCCCTGGTGCTGGTCTCCAAGATCCATCGCCCCACGCTGCGCGCCCTGGCCTACGCCAAGCTGATGCGCTCCGACACCCTGGAGGCGCTCACCGTCAACGTCGACCCGGCGGAGACCAAGGCGCTGCGCGAGGAGTGGGAGCGGCGCGGGATCACCGTACCGCTGAAGGTGCTGGACTCGCCGTACCGCGAGATCACCCGGCCGATCATCGAGTACGTCAAGAACCTCCGCAAGGAGTCCCCGCGCGACGCGGTCTCGGTGATCATCCCGGAGTACGTGGTGGGTCACTGGTACGAGCACCTGCTGCACAACCAGAGCGCGCTGCGGCTCAAGGGCCGGCTGCTCTTCACGCCCGGCGTGATGGTCACCTCGGTGCCCTACCAGCTCGAGTCCTCCCAGGTGGCCCGCGACCGGGCCCGCCGCAGGCAGGAGTGGAGCGCGCCGGGCGCGGTGCGCCGGGGTCCGGCCGAGCGGCCGAAGGACGGGGCCGGGGCGAAGGAGTGACCGTAGGGGTCACCGGGACCCCGTAGACTGGTCGGCTGTTGTCCTCGCGGGCCCTTGTCCGTCCGCCACCCCCTCCTCCCCGATCTTGGAGTCACCCCACCATGCAGGCAGAACAGAAGAAGTCTCTGGTGGGCGAGGAGTACGAGGTCGAGGTCGGACCCGTCGCCCACGGCGGTCACTGCATCGCCCGCACCGCCGAGGGCCAGGTGCTGTTCGTCCGGCACACGCTGCCGGGGGAGCGGGTCGTGGCGCGGGTGACCGAGGGCGAGGAGGGCGCGCGCTTCCTGCGGGCCGACGCGGTGGAGATCCTGGACGCGTCCAAGGACCGCGTCGAGGCGCCGTGCCCGTTCGCCGGCCCCGGCAAGTGCGGCGGCTGCGACTGGCAGCACGCGAAGCCGGGCGCGCAGCGACGCCTGAAGGGCGAGGTCATCGCGGAGCAGCTCCAGCGGCTCGCGGGCCTCACCCCGGGGGAGGCCGGCTGGGACGGCACGGTCATGCCGGCTGAGGGCGACAAGCTGCCCGCCGGCCAGGTGCCCCAGTGGCGCACCCGCGTGCAGTACGCGGTCGACGCGGACGGCAACGCCGGCCTGCGCCGCCACCGTTCGCACGAGGTCGAGCCCATCGACCACTGCATGATCGCCGCGGCCGGTGTCAGTGAACTCGGCATCGAGGAGCGGGACTGGTCGGGCATGGCCTCCGTCGACGCGATCGCCGCGACGGGCTCGCAGGACCGCATGGTCATCCTGGAGCCCCGCCCCGGGGCCCGGCTCCCGCTCGTCGAGCTGGACCGGCCCGCGTCGGTGATGCGCGTCGACGAGAAGGACGGCGGCGTCCACCGCGTCCACGGCCGCGCGTTCGTGCGCGAGCGCGCCGACGGCCGCACGTACCGCGTCGGCAGCGGCGGCTTCTGGCAGGTCCACCCGAAGGCGGCGGACACCCTGGTGACGGCCGTCATGCAGGGCCTCCTCCCGCGCAAGGGCGAGATGGCCCTGGACCTCTACTGCGGCGCCGGCCTCTTCGCCGGTGCCCTCGCCGACCGCCTGGGCGAGACCGGCGCGGTCCTCGGCATCGAGTCCGGCAAGCGGGCGGTGGAGGACGCGCGGCACAACCTCGCGGACTTCCCCCGCGTGCGGATCGAGCAGGGCAAGGTGGAGTCCGTGCTGCCCCGGACCGGGATCACGGAGGTCGACCTCATCGTCCTCGACCCGCCCCGGGCGGGAGCCGGCCGCAAGACGGTCCAGCACCTGGCCGGCCTCGGCGCCCGCCGCATCGCCTACGTGGCCTGCGACCCGGCCGCGCTGGCCCGGGACCTGGGGTACTTCCGGGAGGGCGGGTACCGGGTGCGGACGCTGCGGGCGTTCGATCTGTTTCCTATGACGTCGCACGTTGAGTGCGTGGCGATTCTGGAGCCTGCTAGCAAGGGTTCCTGACCTGCGCTTTTGTCATCCGGGTGAGTTGCTCGACCTGTTTCCCGCCGTTCAACCGGTGAACGGCGGAGTTCATCGCTGGATGCCGCTTGACCAGCACATAAGGGCAAGCGCGGCGACAGCGGAGCAGATCGTGTCTGCGTGTTCCTCAGGATGCTGACGCTCACATGACGCTTGTCCTGAGGCCCCGTCATGTGGGTAGGCCCGCGTCCGACGGCTGTGCGGCTCTGTACCACGACGGTGTCGGCAACCTTGGAACCGTCACAGGTAGGAGCTGCGTGGCGGCTCGGCGGTGCTCTTCGCGCCAGGTGGATCAGTGCAGCAGCATGGTGAAGGGCTGCGTTGATGAGCCGGGAGACCTTAGAGACGGTCAGGTCGATCGAGGCGCGGTTGGGGCGATCCAGGATTGCCTTTGGATGGTGGGTGAGGGAGACCGGCGCGACCATGCTGAGGCGTCGCGCCGGCAATCGACCGCCCCGGACAACCCCGGCCTAAGCGTGCAAGGCGTTTGGTTGGACGCCGTCTTCCGTCGGTGCCGAGCGTCCATTGCGATGGCTGGCGGCCGGACTGATCTTGTCCTGCGCCTGGAATACCGGTCGTCCCATTCCTCCGGGGCGCCGGATATGCGCACGATCGACCGGAGTTGAGTGGCTGTCGGCTATCAGGAAGGCGGTGTGGCAGGGATCGTCAGGGAGCTACACGAAGCGGGCGACGGAGCGCGAGGCGTGGTTTTCGCGTGGCATGAGGGCGCAGACCTAGGACACTACTTCAATGCGGTGAACTATGGAGGGGACGTGAAGTTCCTTGATGGGCAAGCCGGTGGATACGCCGACTTGGACTACGATCATAGGGAGTTCATGCACACGGCGGGTGGTAAAAAATGATCACACTGGAGGCTGCTAGGGTGATCGCGCAGGAATTTGGGTCTCGCGATCTTCCTGCAAGTGATGAATTTCAGTGGGGATTTGCCTTTCGAGGTACATCAAAGGGCGGTCTCTATCTGTTCCAGGTCACTGTCAACCCTCCAGCCCCTAGCGGCAGGCCACGGTTCGGTGGCAGCCCGGGGGTCGTGGTTGACTCCAAGAGCGGTGACTGCCGTTACGTGCGAGGCCACGCGGAGTACAGAGAACTTCTGCGTGAAATAGCCGACGATACTCTCTGACCTCCAAAACGCCCGGTATCCCCTCTTCGTGAAGGGGTGCCGGGTGTTTTGTGTTTCGGGCATAAAGTGGACGTATGCCCTGCCAGGTGGGGGTGCCCAAAAATCTGAAAACGGGGCCTCGTAAATGTTCGCTTACTGTCTGTATTGCCCGCTCTGGTGCCCACAGCGGTGAGCTCTAGCGGCTACCAGGCACCCAGCAGCACAGTCTTTTCATCAAAGACCGCGATCTTCTGGTGCATGATGTTCATCGGGATCACGATAGGGGCCACCACGCGAAGATCCGTGACCAGCGCATGACTTGCGCCCTTGCGCTGCAACTGGTCGGTGCAGTCGCGGATGAAGAAGGGGATTCATACCAACCGGCTGGCGGCGGGAGCCGGTGCGGGTTATAGGGAACGCTGCGGCTTCGCGACCCACGGCGCCCAGAGTCACAGTGAGTGCTCTGCTCGGTTGATCTCCTCCGCGAAGGTATCGTTGAAGGTTGTCTCGTCGTGAACGTCGGTTACCTCCACGTGCCGACCCGGTAGCTCCGCCAGGTTCGTGCCGTACTCGCTGCGGAGCGGGACCGGGGCTGTCGGTGGAGCGATGATGCGCTTGGCCTTGAGGACCCGAACAGTGTGGCAAGGTGTGCCGTCAACGTTCCTGACGCAGGCTCCGCCGGCGACGACGTGGAGCCGGGCCTTCTCCTGGTCACTGCCACGTTGAAAAGACGGATGCCGTTGCGGTGTCACGGGTCGGCCCCCGGATGCCGATGAGTGAGGGCCATCCACAGCTCGCGGCTGTCGCAGTCGCCTTCCATCATGTCGAAGACGACGACATCGAACTCCCAGCCCTGGCACCGGTGGGTCGTACCGGCTTCCGCGAGGGGGCGCGTAGCGATGTCGACGTCGTGCGGCGCCTCAAGAGTGGCCTCGGCCTGGATGCCGTTCGGCGGGACGATGCCCAGCCCCTTCACCCTGTTCGCGGTGGAGTTTCTACCAAGGCGCAAGCGAGGAGCGAGCCGGCGGCTCACCATCCTTTGGGGCTGCCCGTCAGGTGGGCGCGAGCCAGTTCGTCTGAGCCGTCGGTGTCTATGAGGACGATTTCGGGGTGCTGCATCTGCTCGCCGTCATCGCACTGCACCGTTCAGCGCCCGAGGCGTCGCGGATACCGGCCGCGCCACTACCGGTTCCGAACCCGCAAGGCCGCCGATGCCCTGTTGTCCGTGCTGGACAACCCTGAGCAGTTGCAGGAGATGCGAGTGCGGGCTGGCACGCTTCTGGCGGACCTTGGCGACCGCCGGGCAGAGTGCTGCCTTGAGCTGCTCACCCAGCGGCGTTCGGTCCGGCAGTGCGGATCCGTGCCGCCGACGCGCTAGGCAAGATCGCCCTATGGAACGGGTGCCAGACACTGGAAGAGCTGCTGACAGACGCGGCGGTCGACCTGGCTCCGCGAGTCCGGTCACTGGAGATGCTGTGCCGGTCGCACCCGAAGCGGGCCAGGCACGTGCTGCCCGGCGTGGCGGCCGACAAATCCAAGTGACGCCGGTCCGAATCCGCGCACTGGCGCTGACCAGGGGCCGCCTGCTGCCGGAGACGAGCGCCGCCGGCCAGGCGATCACTGCGGCCCGGAACACATGGCTGGGGTCCGCTTCGGCGCGGTCCAGGTGTTGAAGCACCTCGGCGGCGCCGACGTGTCGGGCTTGCTCGAACGGTTGGCAAGTTCGAGGTGCTCCAGGTGCTGGCCGGTTCCCCAGTCGGGGAGCTGCGCCAGGTCGTTCGGGACATCTCGCTCAGGACGGTCCCCTCCGATTTGTTGCAGGACCACTGCCGCGCGCTGCTCGCGGACGCACGCAGATCCGGCCCCCGCAAGGTCGGCACCGACTGACCGCGCGAGGACTACCGTGCCCAGCTCACCGCGCACGCCAGTGGACGGTTGTTGCCGCGGTCCACCCGCTGCGGGAGCGCCTTGCCAGCTTGCTCATTCCGAACCGGCGTTAGGCCGTGACGCTCACTTGACGCTCCGGCCGCCCACAGGCCCTCATTCGGAACCCCAAAGCCATCCTGACCTGCGATTTTATTGTGTGTGTCCGGGACGACATGTTTCCTATGACGCATCATGTGGAGTGCGTGGCGATTTTGGAGCCGGTTAAGTAGGGCGGCTGACCTGCGGCTTTGTGGCCTGCGGATTCAGACCTTGAGGGCTGGGTCACCCGTCGTCCGGGTGCCCCCGCCCTCAGGCGCACCGCTGGTTAGACAGCGGCCGGGGCACCACCGTTGTGCTCCTCGTCGACACCCTCTAGAGCAGGGGCTTCTGTCGTGCGTCGCATTTCGTCGAGAGCGTCTGACGGTGCTGCGGGCCCTACGGGAGTCCCGCACTGGCGTGGAAGCCCTCGACCTCACGGTCATGCGGCTGCGCCACATCCAGGACAGGTTCGCCAGGGCAGCCGACGCATCCCGCGCCCGCGCGGACCGCTATGCCGAACAGGACCATACCGGTGGAGTGCACCCGGTGCGCCTGCCGTGTCCTGGGGGCAGTGCCGTGATCGTTGGAGCGGCCGCGTGACCGCACCCGTACGGGATTGACGCGTGCTTGGACGCCGTGGTTCGAGGACACTTGTGAGGCTCCTGTTTTCAGACGTTCCATGTACACCGTGCTGCCTACTGCTTCGCTGACTTCAGGCGCCTGGGAAGCCGCCCATAAGCCCTTTCGTGGCGCCTTCTTGGGTGTTCATTTATCGGGTCCTGACTAACTCTTGATCCTCGGGCTGCACTTTTGATTCTTTCTTGAATTAACGACTTTCGGTCATGCCGGCCCATGCTCGTGGTGAATCCCTGTCGTGGGATTCGATCTGCGGTTAGGTTGGCCGCTGCATTCCGAACCCATGAGCGGATCTGCGGGGTCAACACCTCTGCCCCCGCAGTCCGTGATGGGCTCGGATTGTGCTGTCAGTGGGGGGCTGGCACGGTGCTGTCTGTGCGGCTTGGAGTGATCTTCAGGGGGCTAGCGAACATGACCAATGTCAGGGCAAGTCTGCGCCGTGAACGGCTGCTGCGCTTCTGACCTTAGGTGCGACGGTGGGGCCGTAGGCGATGGCCGCTGAACGGCCTGCGGTCTCGATCTCGCCGAGTGCCGATGCGACCATTCGGGCCCTCGGAGGCGTTCCGCTCCCTTGAGGCACGAACCCCATCCAGCGGTTTGGCACGCTGTTCTCCTGCCGGAACCGGAGCAAGGGGTGGGCCATCCTCGACAACAACGTCGGGGTGTCGCAGTACATGTACCTGCACGTCTGCAAGGTGGACAACACGGGTTGCGACACGGACTCCGGGAACTTCACCGAGTGCGCCGGCCCCGTCTACGTCGCCGGCTCGGTGTGCGCGCCCGTGACAGCAAATATGGGCCAAAGCTCAAGTAGCTTGTACATCAACTTGAAAAGCGAGTACATGTTCGCCTGTGACTGACAACCTGCCCGGCAAAGCCCGGGTTTCCGCGCGCTTCCTGTTACTGACCACGGCAGCAGGCACGCTCGCTCTGACCGCCTGCGGCACCCAGGGAAGCCAGAAGGCCGACGCGTCCACTCCTCCGCAACCCTCGGTGGCTGCTGAGGCAGCGTCCACGCCGCCTCAGCCGTCGAAGAATGCCAGCGGCCTCAGCAAGGCAGCACAGGAAGCAGCTGCCCAGCGCGCGGCCGCCGCTCCCAGTGGTGATCCCGTCAGCCCTGCCGACACCGCTGTTCCGGACCCCTCGGATTATGGGTTCGGCAAGGCCGCGGCCACAGCAGCGCGCGGTGAGGTCGTGGCGTACACGCCTCGCATGGAGTCCGGACGAGAGGTCGTACCGCTGACCATCCACAACAACGGAGACAAGCGGATGACGTACACCGTCACCGTGACGGTCGCAGGCGGCACGCAGAAGTCTGCGTTCTCGGTGACCGAAAAGGCTGACGGTGTGTGGCCGGGCACCACGTGGCCGACCAAGACGGACATCACGGCCTCCGGTCTCAAGGGGACGGAAGGCGGCACGAAGATCAGCCTCAAGGTCGTCAAGGCCGACCCGTTCGCCGACGCCCACTGACAGGGCAGGCGCTTTCTCCGCTCTGCGAACTCCATCTGGCGCTCGACCACTTCGGACAGCTGTGCTCTGAAAGTCGCGGCTGACAAGGGCAGCAACACGGCCACGTCCGTCGCGCATTGGCAGACACCTCGTCTGGCAGACCGCCTCAACTACCGCCCGTCCTACAGGCTCCTCGTGGGCCGGGGCGGGCGGGCTCAGTCGTGCCCGAGTCAGCGAGGGAGCGTCGGACATGCCGGCCAGGTCGCCGTGGACGAGGCGGCGCATCGCGTGGGCCAGGTCGCGGATGGCGTCTGCGAGGTGTCCCGCCGTCATCCTGGCCGCCTCATCGAGCGCGCCGGGGTTGTTGAGGGTGGCGGCGATGTCGGCCAGGGGCGGGGTGCGGCCGCTCTCGGCTGCCCGGGTGACGACCGTATCCAGGGCGACGTCCAGGGCGGTGTGTTCCCTGGGCATCAGCTCGCGTCCCAGGATGGTCCTGGCCAGTGACCCGAGCAGCAGCAGGCGGTGCTTGCGGATCAAGCAGCCGGTATCGCCGTCGCATTCGCTTGCCGGGGCGGCCCAGGCACGAGTGGGATGACTGTGGCGGTCAGAGCGTAGAAGGGATCAGGGAGCGGAGCTTTTCGCGGGTCTCCGGGTCCGTCGAGTAGATGATCGTGCCGATCATGCCCCGGGTCAGCAGCACTTTGTACGTGTTGCGGACGAGGCGGTCGACGTCCTCGTCCGGGGTTGCCTTGGTGAAGGACGGGTCCTTGGAGGCGCTGCGGTCGACCACCCATCGGTCCGTGCGCCAGACGAGGTCCGGACCCATGATCACGCCGGACCAGTCGTACTCGAAGCCCTGCGCGGTGTAGACACAGCCGACCTGCCCGAACCCTGCCGGGTCGGTGGCCCAGAGGGGTGCCGGAGGGGCGCCGAGCAGGGCGCGGTCGCCGTAGAGGTTCCACGGCTTGGCCCAGTCGCCGATGACCACGTCGGTGGGCAGGGTGTGCATGCTGGAAGTGATCTTTGTCGTCCACTTCCAGCAGTAGCCCGCGGACATGCGCGCACCGTAGCCCTCGGCCCGGCGGGCGGCCAGGAAGTCCTCCAGTTCCTGGGGGGTGTTCGCGGTCAGGAGCCGTACCTTGTCGTCGGGCTCCCACCCGGTGGGCGCGTTTCCCTCGAGCCCCAGCAGGTCGACCACCCAGCGCAGGTAGGCGTCGCTGCCCCCGCACCGGAACTGGCTGTCGAGTTCCACCACCGTGCAGTCGAGCCCCTGCTCGGCCGCCGCCTCCTGGATCTGTTCCACCGTTCCCATCTCGCCCGGACGCACCACCTGGTGCTGGTCCAGCAGGAACACCGGTACCCGCGCGGCGTCCATCAGCTCCGCCACCTGCGGCCGGCCGGTCCGCAGAGCCGCCTTGGTGTAGCGGTTGGCGGAGGTCTTGCGCAGCCGGTGCGCCTCGTCGCAGACCAGCACGTCGAGGTCGTTCGGCTCGGCCTCCATGAAGCTGTTGAAGTAGCGGAAGAGTCGCTGCACCTCGGGCTTGCGGGCACCGGCGACCTTGCGCATCGTCTTGGTGAAGGACTGCGAACCGGTGGCGTGCAGGGCCGGTACCCCGCGCCGGTAGAGGTCGCCCAGCAGGGAGAGGGCGATCACGCTCTTGCCGGAGCCCGGCCCGCCGGCCACGACCACGACCTGCTTGCGGTTGGAGCGCCGGGCCCGTCGGACGGCCGACATCACCGTCTCGTAGGCGAGCCGCTGTTCGTCCAGCAACACGAACTGTTCCCGGTTGCGCACCTCTTCCGCGGCAACTGCCATCAGCTGCTTCGACGGGCGCACCTTGCCCTGCAGCAGGGCGTCGGCCGCCTCGGCTCCCGGCTTCGCCGCGAGCCTGGAGCGGAGGTAGCCGAGGAAGGCACCACGCTGGTCACCGGTGAACATCCGGCCCCGGTCGTCCTCGGTGACGGCGCGGAGTCCCGCCACGCCGAAGTCGGTCGCGTTGTGCAGGTAGGCGACCCCGGCGACGGAGTGGGGAATCCGTTCCAACGCCCCGTTGAACGAGACGAGATAGTCGCAGTAGCCGCGCACCTGCTCGATCGGGTTGAGGACCGGGTCCGGGTAGGCGTCGATGCGGCAGAGCAGCGGATCGTCCTCCTCCGGGTACGCCTCGCTCCACTGCTTCAACTCGACCACCACGTACGAGGGTTCTCCGGTACCCGGGTGCACGCCGGCCAGTATCACGTCCGCGCGCTTGCTCGTCAGGGGCAGCGTGTACTCCAGCATCATCTCGACATCACCGAGCCCGGCTTCGACGAGCGCGTTGGTGAGCGCCGGGATGCTCCGCTCCCAGGAGCGCACCTCCGACGGCTGGGGCCGGTGGCGGTGTCTGTGGAGGAAGTTCTCGGTCAGGAGCCCGGTCAGCTGTCCTTCGAGGTGGGTGCGGTGGGCCAACGAGGCCGCGGACTCACGGAACAGCAAGGAAATGCCCCCAGGCAGCACGAAGTAGCTCGTGCGGGTGGGGGCATGTCCTTCGGTTCCACGGAAGTGGAGCGGAAGCCCGTCGGGCCGCTGAGATGGATGTCGCCATCCTAGAACAGGCTTCGGACCGGGAGTTGGGGCGTCAGGCCCCTTCGGGGACGCGGCCCTGGTGGCTTGCCTCAGGCGCGGAACACAGCGTTCGGCCGACCTTCACCGCGGTCAGGTGAGGGCCCCCGGCACGAGGAAGGCCCGCAGCGAAGCCCGGGACGAGCAGCCGCGCGCTCGCCGAGGATCGTTCGTGCTGCAGCCGACCAGCGGGGAGAGCCCGTCCGGTAGTGGGCGGCGAAGCGCGCAGGCGGGGGAGAAGCTCATCGGAGCGCGGGGGCGCGGGGCGCATCGAGATTCCTGGGGTCGACGACCGCGGGTGCCGGCCGGTTGTCCGGCGAAACGGGCATCCTCGAAAACTCGTACCGGATGACTCGTACCGACCGGGTGCGGCGGGTACCCGAGGCTTCGGCCGGACCGGGGGGCTCGGTCCTGACGAGGAGGCTGTGGTGAGTGCGAGTGACGTCCCGCGTGCCGGCGCGAGCGGTACGCGGCAGGGACGGCTCCGGCTGGACCTGCTCGGCATCTATCTCAACGACCATCTGGCGGGGTCCACCGTCGGCACCAACCGGGCCTGGTATCTGGCCCGGGCGAGCCGCGGCACCTCTGTCGGTGAGGCACTGGGACCGATCGCGCGTGAGATCGCGCAGGACCGGCGGAGCCTGCTGGACATCATGGCCCGGCTGGGTGTCCCGGCGCGGCAGTACAAGGTCTGGGCGGGCCGCGCGGCCGAGCTGGCCGGGCGGTTCAAGGGCAACGGCCGCCTGGTCCGCCGGTCCCCGCTCACCACGGTCGTCGAGCTCGAGTTCCTGCTGCTCGGCGTCGAGGGGAAAGCGGCCGGCTGGCGCACGCTGCGTCCGCTCGCCGAGACGGACGAGCGCCTCGACCCGCTGGAGCTCGACGAACTGCTCGAGCGGGCCGAACGGCAGCTGCGGACGCTCGAGGAGCTGCGCTTCCGGCGGTCGCAGGAGGTGTTCCGGGGCCTCCTGGGAGACTGACTGGGGCCCGCGCGGGCGGTAGGCCCGGGCTGTCCCAGCATCTGCGGGAGGAGCCGACGGCCCCGGTCCAGGAGGACCGGGTGCGCCGGCTGTCCCAGCACCTGCGGGAGCAGCCGAAGACCCCGGTCCAGGAGGACCGGGTGCGCGCCACCGCCCCCGACGGCATCGGCTGCGCGACCGACCTGTTCGGTACGGAGACCGCCGAGACCGCCCTCGCCCCCGGCGCCCCTGCCGAGCGCGTCTCCACCATCGCCGCAGGCCCCCAACCCGCCCGGTGGGGTGCGCGCGACCGGCGGCGTCGACGCCGAGCACGAGGACCACGCCGGTCTCGGAGCCGCTCGCTACCGACGTCACCGGGAGGGGGAATCCCGTGCGTCACCGGCCCGCACGGAGGGTATTCTCCGCTGATTCGATCAACAGTTCCCAGGGGAGGGCACATGGAGCGCCGTGCGGAGACCGCGGTGGGGGAGCATGTCGAGCTGGAGTACCAGCTGACGCGCGAGGACATGAGGCAGGCGCTCAAGGCGCGGGCCAAGGCGTCGGGCCGTGCCCGGCGGATGCGTGGGTTCGCTCTGGTCGGCGTGGCCGCGCTGGTCGGGGGGTCGGCGGTGCCGCTGGCGCACGGTGAGGCGCCCGACACCGGGACGTGGGTGATCGCCGGGCTGGTCGTCGTGTCGTTGTTCGTGCTGCAGCCCTGGCTCCTGGCCCGCCAGTTCCACAAGATCGCGTCCCGGAACGGGGCCTGCCACTCCCGGGTCGACGACTGCGGTGTCACCGTCGAAAACGCGGGCGGCTCCAGCCGGCTGAACTGGACCGCCGCCCCGCGTTACGCCGAGACCGCCGACACCTTCGTCCTGCTCAGCGGGGACGACAACGCCTCGTGCCTGACCGTGCTGCCGAAGCGGGGCGTGCGGACCCCGGAAGACGTGGACGCCGTCCGGGCCCTCCTGGACCGGCAAATCCGCAGGCTCTGACGCGTCCGCCCGGCCGGTGTGGGCCGCCGGCGGCAGGGGTACTCGGGTGCACCCACCGTGCGGGGCACCCCGCAGGAATGCAGGCCGTCACGGCTCGACGGCCGCGAGGCGCCCCGGCGTCCCCCACCCCTCCTGCGAGGCCCATCATGAGCCGTCTCTTCTCACCGCTCACCCTCCGCGGCACGACGTTCCCGAACCGGGCCTGGGTGGCTCCCATGTGCCAGTACAGCTCGGTCGACGGCTATCCGCAGGACTGGCATCTGGTCCATCTCGGCTCCCTGGCGCGTGGCGGCTCCGGCCTCGTCATGCAGGAGGCCACGGCAGTGGAACCCGAGGGCCGGATCACCCCTTCCGACGCCGGTATCTGGGAGGACGGGCAGGCCGCCGCGTACAAGCGGATCACCGACTTCGTCCATGAGCAGGGAGCCGTCGCCGGCATCCAGATCTCCCACGCCGGCCGCAAGGCGTCGACGGCACCGCCCTGGGAGGGCGACGCTTACGTCGGACCGGAGGCCGGGGGATGGCAGACGGTCGCACCGTCACCGCTGCCGTTCGACGACTGGCCGGCCCCGCTGGAGCTCGGCGCGAACGACATCCGCGCTCTGGTCCGGTCCTTCGGCGAGGCCGCCGCGCGGGCGCTGGCCGCCGGCTTCGAGGTTCTGGAGATCCACGCCGCGCACGGCTATCTGCTGCACCAGTTCCTGTCACCCCTGTCCAACCACCGCAGTGACGAGTACGGAGGCGATCTCGACGGACGCAGCCGCTTCCTCGTCCAGGTCACCGACGCCGTACGGGCCGAGTGGCCGGAGGACCGTCCGCTGTTCGTACGCTTCTCGGCCACGGACTGGGCCGACGGCGGCTGGACCCCGGAGGAGACGGTCGAGCTGTCGCGGCAGCTGGTGGCCCATGGCGTCGATCTGGTGGACGTCACCAGCGGCGGGCTCGTCCACAACGCGCGTATCGAAGTGGAGCCCGGCTACCAGGTGCCCTTCGCCCGGGCCGTCCGCGAGGGCGCGGCCCTCCCCGTCTCCGCGGTCGGTCTGATCACCGCACCGGAGCAGGCCGACCAGATCCTCGTGGACCGCTCGGCCGACGCGATCATGCTCGCGCGCGAACTGCTGCGCAACCCGACCTGGCCGCTCCGCGCGGCCTACGTGCTCGGTGACGACGTTCCGTGGCCGAAGCAGTACCAGCGTGGCCGTCTGCGTCATCGCTGAGGCCGTCGGCGCGAGTTGAGGCCGCGGGCTCCGCAGCGTACGGGTGGACACGCTGACGACGGCCGACCGAGCCCCGACCCCGGGCAGTCGGACGGTCACGACCGGCCGGAGGCACGCGACTTGGCCGTCTCCGCCGCGAAGTCGGCACCGACGGCGCCCCGAGGCGGCGTGCCCCCCACCGCACCTCGGGCGGCCACGTCGGCGCCCGAGGTGCGCAGAGGTACGGCAGCAGTCGAGATGCGGTCTCCGACCCGCGCTGGATATCCTTGCGGGGGACCGGGCGGAGCCGCCCGGGGCGTGGCCGTGCAGGCCCCCATCCCGCCCGGCGAAGAGGGCGTATCCCGCAAGCCGCCTTCGCGGCGCTCACACCTCCATGGGAGGGAGTTGCGATGAGGCTCACCCACATGCACACGGTCAGGTTCACCGGGGCGGCACTGGCCGCCATCCCGCTCGCGCTCGGTGTTCTCACATCCCAGAGCAGTGCTCAGGACGCGTCCCCCAGTCCCTCGGGCACCTTCGGATCGGGCTGCTCGGCGCTCTCCCAGAAGGCCGACACGGCCAAGGACAAGGTCGTGGACGCCGCGGCCGCCTACCCGCAGCTCAGTCAGCTCGTCTCGGCGGCCGTCCGGTCGCATCTCACCGACACCCTCAACGACAAGTCCGCGGTGACCGTCTTCGCGCCGAACAACGACGCCTTCAAGAAGGTGACCGCCTCCCAGCTCTCCTCGCTTCTCAGCAACGAGGGGCAGCTCAAGAAGGTGCTGACCTACCACGTCGTCGACAAGCAGATCACGCCCGATCAGCTGTCCGACGGTTCCTTCACCACGGTGGAGGGCGGCAAACTGACCACGTCCGGGTCGGGCAGCGACTTCAAGGTCAACGGCAAGGCGAACATCGTCTGCGGCAACATCAAGGCGGCGAACGCCACCATCTATGTCGTGGACTCGGTCCTCCAGCCTCCGTCCTGACCTGCCCTCGGGCTCTCCGCCCCGCTCGACGAGGCACGGCGTCGCACACCCGCGCGGCCGCCGTGCCTCGTCCTGTCACCGTACGAGGGACTTGATCGGGCCGACGGCAGCGTGGATATGGTGGGCGCCGTGCCCGACGGGACTTGGGGGAAGCGGTGGCGTTCGAGCAGGAGTGGGCAGCGATGCGGGCGGCGGCGTCCGAGCGGAGTGCCGTGCGGCTCAACAGTGTTCCGGCCGAGGGCGGCGGAGGCGGTGGCGGGTACGACCTCGTGGTCAACCGGGACGACCTCGGCGCCATCGGCAGTGACGCGTACGACCTGTTGGGCCGGATGGGCAAAGAGGGCGACATCGCCCGCGCGTCCACATTCGACGCCGCGACGGCGTTGACCAACGGGAACTTTGCCAGCGGTGCTGCCGTGTTGAAGGTGCACGACTTCTGGCAGACGCATCTGAAGACGCTGCTGGACGCCTGTGCGCAGATCTCGAACCACCTCGACTACAGCAAGGCGCGGCACGCCAAGGACGAAGTGAAGATCGTCGGGGATCTGACGCAGATCTCCGCGCTCACGGACTACATGAAATAGGGCTCGGGGGAGCGCTGCATGCTGAAGTACGAGGACATCATCGACGCCCCGCTGGGGAAGCTAAAGGCCGCCGCCGACGACTGGTCGGAGATGGCCGGGAAGCTGGACAAGCTCGCCGCCGACGCCGCCGCCGGGATGAAGGCGAAGGCGGACAAGGCCGACTGGGAGGGCGTCAACGCGGGCGTCACCAAGGCGTTCATCGGCAAGACCGTCAAGGAGTTCGAGGACGCCGCGGCGGAGGCCAAGGGTGTGAAGCTGGTCCTCGAAGACGGTTACACGGCCATCAAGCAGGCCCATGACGACCTGGTCGGCATCCGGGATCACGAGGGGCCCGCGGCCGGCATCCGCGTGGACGAGAAGGGCAAGGTCACGGCGCGGAAGCCGATTTCGGAGATCACCGCCGCACGGCACGACCCCGACTACGGCAAACTTCTCCAGCAGGAGCGGAAGAACATCGAGTCGTGGCAGAAGAGGATCGACCTCATCGTCGACAACTGCAACGACACCGACGTCGCCCTCAAGAACGCCCTCGAGGCCAACGTCACCGACCGCAAGGACTTCAGCGCCCCCACGTACACCAAGCTGGACCAGGAGGAGGCCGCCCGCGCCGCCGCTCTGGCCGCCAAGGGCCGGGACCTCACCCACGCCGAACTCCAGCAATTGAACGAGCTGTTGAAGGACAACAGTTCGTCGACGGAGTTCGCCAAGGACTTCTACGGGAAGCTCGGCCCCGAGAAGTCGCTCGCGTTCTTCGGTCAGCTCTCCACGAACACGTACGACTACAGCAAGGTCGACCCGGAGCGCCTCAAGGACGTCCAGGAGCTCCAGAAGAACCTCGGCCTCAACCTGGCCACCGCCTCCCACGACAAGGACTTCACCGACAAGTGGGGTCCGGAGCTGCGCAAGTTGGGCACGGAGCGCATCCCGCTGGCCAAGCACGACTACGGCGGCCCGTTCGGCTACCAGCTCCTCGGCGGGATCATGCGGAACGGCAACTACGACGCCAAGTTCCTCAACCCCATCGCCGAACATGTGGCGCAGCTGCATGCCAAGCACCCGGACATGTTCGCCGAGAACAAGGTGGTGAACGGCTGGCTGAAGAACCCGTTCAACCCCTCCGGCGTGAACGGAGCCGGTTACGACCCGGCCACCGCCATGCTCGAAGCCCTCGGCAACAGCCCTGACGCGGCGAAGCACTTCTTCGCCGACCCGCCGACCGCGTACCACCAGGACGGCACGGTCGACCACGGTGCCACGGCCGCCCTCGGGAAGGACAAGGACGGCAACGCGATCGACAACTACCTGGACTTCTTCAGCAACGAGAAGTGGGAGTCCTTCCCTGACGTCAACTCGACCGACCCGGACGAGCACAAGGCGTCGCTCAACCAGATGCCCGACGCCCTGGGTCACGCCCTGGAGGCGGCGACCCTCGGCTACCCGGCCGGGCACCCGGACGGGCATGTGGTGCGGGACGCGGACAACGCCGCGATCATGCAGAAGGTCATGGAGAAGTACGCCTCCGACCCCGAGCTGCTGAAGAAGCATCACGAGGCCATGGCCGACAGCCTGGGCACCATGGGCGCCGGCTACATCGACGACATCAACTGGGCGCTGGACAAGAACGATTCGCAGAGTGTGTTCGCGCCGGGCAGGAATCCGGAAGGACACATCGACTTCGGAGACACCGTGGATGGGAACGGGCGGAGTGTCGTCCGTGGCTTCCTCAGCACGCTGGGTCAGCATCCGGACGCGTACGCGACGGTCTCTGCCGCCGAGCAGGTCTACACCCGCAGCGCACTGGAAGGGGCGGTGGGCCCGGACGGAAAGATCACCGACGAGGTCGCCGCCCAGGCCAGGGCGACCGTCCGTACGGGCGCCGAGGTGCAGGGCATGCTCGACCAGTCGCGGGCCGATCAGGTGGAGGCGACCAACCTCAAGACCCACGAGGACTACGAGAAGGCGGTTGCCAGCCGGGCGGGCTGGGTCGAGTTCGGAGCCACGGCGGGTATCGCGGCGGGGGTCGCCTTCCTCCCCGCGACCGCAGCGGTGGGTGCGGCGGCGGTGCTCATTCCGCTGGCGACGGATACCGCGAGCGGGGCGGCGGAACAGGTTATCGGGCAGATGGTCGGGGATGTGGCGGACGGCTCAGTGGATGAGCACAAGGAGAAGTTGGAGGACCTGTCCCGGACCGAGAAGACCAAGATCTACTCCGCCGGTGAGAGCATGGCTGAGGCTCCCGCAAGGGCCTTCCTGGACCTCCACGGCGTGGGCAGGGACAGCCAATTCAGGCAAGACCTGATCGAATCGATGCTACTCGGCTATGGAGTCGGCAACGATCGGGCGCGGCAGCAGGGCAACGACCCGGAGACCGGCTGATGGCGGCCGACGGCCAAGGGCACGTAAGGATGCGGACAGTGTTCAATCGCAGGTCGGTGTACGGGGGGCTGCTCACCGCGGCCGTGGCCGGCTCGTTGCTTCTCGGGGCCGTGGGTTGTAGCGGTGATGAGGACGAGGACGGCCTTCCGGAGGACTACAAAGTCGTCGCGGGGACACAGCTGTGCGGTGGTCACGCCATATCCGAAGACGCGGCTAAGGCGCTGAAGGTGATCACGGGGTCGTCGCGGTTCGAGGCATCGGAGGAAAAGTACACCGTCGCGCAGGCCGCGACGGAGCTTGTCTCTGTGTTCCCATCCACCGGCGTCGGCAGGGAGGACGCCTGCCGCATCTTCACGGCCATCGGTACGCCGAATTTTCAGCTCAGAATCACTTGGAGCTTGGAAGACAGCGCCCCGACGGGTGCGCCGGCTTCGAAGTTCACCGTACTGAAGATGGGGGAGCGCACCGATGCAGCGACGGAAAAGGCTTACGTCTTCTTCGCGTGCCGGAGCGACAAGGTGCTCGGCTCGTCGAGTGCGGCCCACATCGCAATCGGCGTGGAGTACTGGGGCATGCCGAAGGACCCGCAAGACAACGTGCAGGCCTTGAAAAACGCCTACGCCACCGTCGCCCACTCCTACTCCCTCGCCATGGCCAAAGAACTCCGCTGCGACAAGAACGGCGGCCTCCCCCCGAAGCCCGTGCTGGACCCCGCGTAACCGTCCTACGCCGCCATCTTCTGGTTGTACGACGTGCCGGTCGTCGGGTGCTGGGACTCGGGGTACTGGGCGGACACCGTGTGCCGGATCTTCTTGCGGAGGGCGGTCGGGCGGATGCCGTGGCTCTCGTTGTGGGCCGTCTGCAGGGCGCGGCGGCGGTTGGTCTCGTCGATGGCGCGCGCCATCGAGGGGGTCAGCCGGTTCGCGTACATGTGCACCTCGCCGCTGACGTTGCGCGCCGCGCGGCCGATCATCTGGATCAGCGCCGTGTCGTTGCGGAAGATCCCGTCCTGGTCGGCGTCGAGGATCGCGACCAGTGAGACCTCCGGCAGGTCGAGTCCCTCGCGCAGGAGGTTGATGCCCACGAGGACGTCGTACTCGCCCCGGCGCAGGTCGGCCAGGAGCTCGACGCGGCGCAGGGTGGTCACGCCGGAGTGCAGGTAGCGGACGCGGACTCCCTCGGCGTCGAGGTAGTCGGTCAGCTCCTCCGACATCCGCTTGGTCAGCGTCGTCACCAGAGTCCGCTCGCCCCGGGCGGACCGCTCGCGGATTCCCGCGAGCAGGTCCTCCATCTGGCCCGCGGTCGGCTTGACCGTCACCTCCGGGTCGAGCAGGCCGGTCGGCCGGATGATCTGCTCGACGACGGCGCCCCGCGCCGCCGTCAGCTCGAAGCGGCCCGGCGTCGCGGACAGGTAGACCCGCTGCGGGCAGCGCGCGGCGAACTCCGACCACGTCAGCGGACGGTTGTCCATCGCGGACGGCAGCCGGAAACCGTGCTCGACCAGGGTGTTCTTGCGCGCGGCGTCGCCGTGGCTCATGCCGGAGAGCTGCGGCACCGTGACGTGGGACTCGTCGATGACGACGAGCATGTCCTCGGGGAAGTAGTCCAGCAGCGTGGACGGCGGTGCGCCGGGGGCGCGGCCGTCCAGGTGCCGGGAGTAGTTCTCCATCCCGGAGGCGACCTGGGTGTGCCGGATCAGCTCGATGTCGTACTCCGTACGCGTCCGCAGACGGTCGGCCTCGAGCAGCTTGCCGGCTCGGGTCAGCTCCGCGACGCGCTCGGCCAGCTCGGCCTTGATGGAGTCGGCCGCCGTGCGCATCCGCTCGGGGCCCGCGAAGTAGTGGGTGGCGGGGAAGACGCGGGTACGGTCGATGACCTCGCGCACCTCACCGGTCTCCGGGTCCGCGACGGTCAGCCGTTCGACCGTGTCGCCGAACATCTCCACCCGCAGCATCGTCTTCTCGTAAGCGGGGTGGATGTCGATGGTGTCGCCGCGCACGCGGAACCGGCCCGCGGCCGGCTCGCCGTCGGTACGGGTGTACTGGATGTCGACCAGCGCCGCGAGCAGCTCCTCCCGGTCGACGGTGTCGCCCACCGCCAGCTGGAACGAGCGGTCGAGGTAGGACTGGGGCGTGCCGAGGCCGTAGATGCACGACACGGACGCCACGACGATCACGTCACGGCGGCTGAGCAGCGACCAGGTCGCGGAGTGCCGCAGCCGGTCGACCTCCTTGTTGGAGACCGACTCCTTCGCGAAGTAGGTGTCGGTGCTCGGGGCGTACGACTCGGGGCGGTAGTGGTCGTAGAAGGAGACGAAGTACTCGACCGCGTTGTGCGGGAACAGCTCGCGCAGCTCGTTGGCGAGCTGGCCTGCGAGGGTCTTGTTCGGCGCGAGTACGAGGGTGGGGCGCTGGAGCTTCTCGATCAGCCAGGCGGTCGTCGCGGACTTGCCGGTGCCCGTGGCACCCAGCAGGACCACGTCGCTCTCCCCGGCGCGGAGGTGCTTCTCCAGCCCGGTGATCGCCTGCGGCTGGTCTCCGGACGGGGTGTGGGGAGAGACCACCTGGAACGGCCGACCGGTCCGTATGACCTGGTCGGCGGTGTGCTCGGCGAGAGTGACGCGCCGGTTCTCGGACGGGAATGCCATGGGGGTCGCTCCTGAACTCGATGTAACCGCACAGAAGCGGACAAAAGCTGCTCAGACTTCGTCCATTTTGCGTGTAGCATCCAATCTTGTCAATGTCTAATATCTTTATGGTCGAGTTGTGTGATACAGCACCCGTGTGTCCGGTTCAGGGGGTCACAGCACGGCCAGCCGGTCCACCAGGAGTTCCAGCCTCCGCTCCGCGTCCCCCGGCGGCAGCCGTCCCGCTCGGGTCAGGGTGGCCAGGCCGTGCAGGGAGGCCCAGAACGTCTCGGTGAACAGGCCGGGGTGGCCGCCGTCACCGGCGACCTCCGCGAGGCACTCCAGCAGGGCGGCAAACGCGTCCTTCAGGGGCTCCGGGGTGTCCTCGTGCGCGAAGGCCAGGCCGCCATCGAGGCTGAACATGGCGTCGTAGACCGCGGGATTGCGCTCGGCGTAGCCGAGGTAGGTGCGGGCGAGGGCGGTGACGCGGTCGCGGGGGTCGTCCGCGGCGGAGGTCGCGGCGCGCAGGGCTACGGCCATCTCGGCGGCACCCTCCAGGGCGACCGCCCCGATGATCTCGCGTTTTCCGCTGAAGTGGCTGTAGAGAACCGGCTGGCTGTACTCGATGCGCTCGGCGAGCCGGCGTGTGGTGACCGCGTCCCAGCCCTGCTGTTCGGCGAGTTCACGGGCCGTCGCCACGATGAGGCGTTCACGGACCGCCCGTTCGCGTTCCTTGCGTTCCTGTACGGACATACTTCGATTCTAGCAGTGCTAGACAATCGAGCGTTGGCAGTACTAGCGTTGAATCAATCGCTAGCAGTGCTAGAAAAACGGAGGGTCAGCCATGCTCACCGCACTCGAGGTCTTCACCACCGTGGTCGTCGGTCTGATGGTGGGGGTGGAGTTCTCCGTCGCCTTCGTCGTCAACCCGATCCTCGCCGGGCTCCCCGGCGACAACGGCCTGCGCGGCCGCGTCCATGGGGCGCGGATGCTCGGCGCCGTCATGCCGTTCTGGTACGTCGGCTCGCTCGTGCTCGGTGCCGTGTGGGCCACGGCCGGCTGGGATCACCAAGGCGCCGGCCTCGTCGTCATCGCCGCCGGGCTGCTGGCGGTGAGCGTGATCATGTCGGTCCTGCTGCTCGTCCCGATCAACAACCGGACCAAGACGTGGACCACGGGCAGCCTGCCGGAGGACTGGAAGGAGCAGGCTGCCCGCTGGGACCGCTTCCACCACGTCCGCGTCGGCATCCTCATCGGCGCCTTCGCCCTGCTGGCGGCCGCGCTCGCCTGACGGGTCTGCCCTGAGGTTCTTCCCGCCGGCTCCCGCTGAGGAGCTGAGACGTCGCGCGCTGACGAAGATCGCGTGAACACCGTCGACGCGGTCCGCGAGGTCGTCGCCACGATCCCGCGTGGCCGTGTCGTCACCTGCGACGGCATCGGTGGGCGGCCCGAGGGCCGGGGTGTGGCGAGAAGTCGTTCGGTGGTTCGAGAAGATGTCCCCATGACAGAAAGCAACCTGGCCGCCGAGGCCGCGCAGCGCCTCGTGGCCGGTGACCGTGCCGCCGCCCTCTCCCTCTACCTGCGGGCCTGGAACCGTCCGGACGACGAGGTGGCGGAGAGGATCTTCGACCTCGTCTCCGAGTGGGGTGACATCGACGCCGCGCTGAAGACCGTCGAGGCCGAGGCGCAGGGCGGCAACCCGGCCGCCTACGAGGCCCTCGCCGAGCTGCTGGTCGAACTCGAGCGGCCCAAGGAGGCGTTGGCGGCACTCCGGTCGGCGGCCGACGGTGGCCGGGACGTCACCCTGATGATCGCCTCCGTCCTGGCCGACGAGCTGGGGGACCGCGCGCAGGCCGAGGAGTACTACCGCCAGGCGCTCGTCGACGACAACCCCCGCGCCCTCAACGACTACGGCGCCTTCCTCAGCGAGGACGACGAACGACTGGACGAGGCCACCGACTTGCTGCGACGGGCCATCGAACGCGGTGACACCATGGCGGCCGGCAACCTCGGCCGGCTGCTCGCGGACGAGGAGAGGTACGAGGAGGCGCTGCCCTGGCTGAAGCAGGCGCTGGACGCCGGGCACCGTTCCGTACTGGCCGTGCTCGGCGAGACCGAACACACCCTGGGCGACCTGGAGTCGGCCCGCACCCACCTCCGCGAGGCCCTCGCCGAGGAGGTCGCCGGCGCCCACTTCGCCTATGCCCTCCACCTGGCCGACACCGGTTCCCCCGAGGAGGCCGTACGCCACTACGAGGCCGCCGCCAAGGAGGACGGCGAGACCAACGCGTACCTCAACCTGGCCTTGCTGCACGAGGAGTTGGAGCAGTGGTCCCGCGCCGACCACCACTACCGGGAGGCCCTCGCCCATCAGGACGAGACGGCGTACGTCTACTACGCGCAGTTCCTCGCGGACCAGAACCGGGGTGACGAGATCGCCGCGTTGCTGAAGTCGGCGGAGCGAGTCGACCTGGACGAGGAGGACTTGGCCGAGCTGCGGACGCTCGCCGAGGAGAGCGGCTCCCGCACGTCCTGACCCTTACGGGGGTGAACCTGCCGGGGTCCGTCAACGGTCCTCGGCAGGAGAGGAGTTCACGAAGAGCGCGCGCCCAGGACCCGCAGTGCCAGTTCCCCCCACCGCAGGTTCTCCCCCTCGAAGGCGATGCCCCGCAGCAGGGTGAGGTACGGGCCCACGCGGTCGGCGCCCGCCAGGTACTCGTCCTCCGTGCGCCCGTCCAGCAGCCGTTCGCGCAGGCGCTCGTAGCGTGCGAGTTTGTCGCGGGCCCAGGTCATGTGGGCGGTGATGTCGGCCTGGACGGGGGCGAGTTCGCCGATGTCGGCGCACTGGACCTTGACCAGCAGGCCGTCGCGGATGGCGGTGGGCCGGGTGATGGGGTCGGCGAGGTGCGCGCGGAGGGCGTCGTGGCCGGCGTCGGTGAGGGAGAAGAGGCGTTTGTCGGGGCGGCGGTCCTGGCGGACCACGCGCGCGGTGACGAGGCCCTCGCGCTCCATCCGGTCCAGTTCGCGGTAGAGCTGCTGGGGCGTCGCCGTCCAGAAGTTGGCCACCGAGGCGTTGAAGCCCTTGGCCAGGTCGTAGCCGGATGCCTCTCCCTCCAGGAGGGTGGCCATCACCGCATTGCGCAGGGTCACGTTCTCACCCTACTCTCCAACACACCTATTCAACTTGTTGAGTAAGGAGCACCCCGTGCATCCCTTCCGTGCCGCCGTGGAGAACCGCGACGCCGACGCCATCGAGGACCTCCTCGCGGACGACGTCGTCTTCACCAGCCCTGTCGCCTTCAAGCCGTACGCGGGCAAGCCCATCACCGCCGCGATCCTGCGCGGCGTGCTGCGGGTGTTCGAGGACTTCCGGTACGTGAAGGAGATCGCCGAACCGGACGGCCGGGACCACGCCTTCGTCTTCACGGCCACCGTCGGCGGCCGGGAGATCCAGGGCTGCGACTTCCTGCACTTCGACGAGGAGGGGCGGATCGACGACTTCACCGTCATGGTCCGCCCCCTCTCGGCGGCTCAGGCGCTGTCCGAGGCCATGGGAGCGCAGTTCGAGCGCATCAGCCGCGAGGCCGCAGGCGCCTGAGCGGCTTCCTCAGCCGAGCCGCTTCAGGACCTCCTGGGCCAGCGGCGCGGAGGAGGCCGGGTTCTGCCCCGTGACCAGGTTCCGGTCGACCACGACCTTCGGCGCCCAGGGCTCTCCCACCTGCACGTCGACGCCCGCCTCGCGCAGGCGCGTCTCCAGCAGCCACTTCGCCTTGTCGGCGAAACCGGCCTGCGCCTCCTCGGCGTTGGAGAATCCGGTGGCCTGGTAGCCCGCGAAGGCGTTCGTGCCGTCAGGCCGGGTCGCCGCGAGCAGGGCGGCCGGGGCGTGGCAGACGATCGCGAGCGGCTTGCCGGAGTCGAGGGCGTCGACCAGCAGCCGGCCGGAGGTGGCGTCCACGGCGAGGTCCTCCATGGGGCCGTGGCCGCCGGGGTAGAAGACCGCGTCGTAGTCGTCCAGGTTCACGTCCTCCAGCGGGACGGGGCGCTTGAACTCGGGCGCGGCCTCCAGCGCGGCGGCGATCCGGTCGGCGCCCTCCTGGCCGCCGTTGACCTCCGGCGCGAGGCTGCCCTTGTCGACGGTCGGCACGACTCCGCCCGGCGTGGCCACGACCACCTCGTCACCGGCCTTCTTGAACGCCTCGTACGGCGCCACGGCCTCCTCGGCCCAGAAGCCGGTCGGGTGCCGGGTGCCGTCGGCCAGCGTCCAGTGGTCGGCGCCGGTCACCACGAAAAGGATCTTCGACATGAGGTCTCTCCAAGCACTCTGAGGTCAGGGGAGCACCGGCTCCCCGCTCGACCGTAGACGGATGCCCGGAACGGTACCCCTGAAGCCGGGGCCTGACCTGCGGCGACGTCTACTCCACCCCGGCTCCCCGGAACGTCCGCCGGTATGCCAGCGGGGTCACCCCGATCGCCGCGTGCAGATGCTCGCGCAGGGAGGTCCCGGTGGCGAAGCCGACCTGCGCGGCGAGCTCGTCCACGGCGAGGTCGGTGGTCTCCAGCAGGTGCCGGGCGCGGGCGACGCGCTGCTGGATGAGCCAGCGCCCGGGACTCGTCCCGACCTCCTCGCCGAACCGCCGCGCGAAGGTGCGCCGGCTCATCCGGGCGTGCCCGGCCAGCTCGGTCAGCGACAGCGGCTCGTGCAGGCGCTCCAGCGCCCACTGACGGGTCGCCGAGGTGCCGTTGGCCTGCTCCTCGGGGACCGGGTGCTGGATGTACTGCGCCTGCCCGCCGTCGCGCCACGGCGGCACCACGCAGGCGCGGGCCACGTCGTTGGCGACGGCCGCGCCGTGGTCCTGGCGTACGACGTGCAGGCACACGTCGATCCCCGAGGCCGCGCCCGCCGAGGTGAGGAGGTCTCCGTCGTCCACGAAGAGCACGTCCGGGTCGAGGCGCACCGCCGGGAACCAGGCGCGGAAGGTGTCCGCGAGGGCCCAGTGGGTGGTGGCGCGGCGGCCGTCGAGCCGTCCGGCGGCGGCCAGGACGAAGGCGCCGGTGCAGATGGAGACGATCCGGGTGCCGGGGGGCACCGCCGCCAGCGCCGCCTCCAGCTTCGGTGGGAGGCCGCGGCGGACCTGGGAGACGTCGAACGGCACGAGGACGACCGTGTCCGCCGTCGCCAGCACCTCGGGCCCGTGCCCGACCGTGACCGAGAAGTCGGAGTTGGTGGCGACGGGCCCGCCGTCGGCCGAGCAGGTGAGCACCTCGTAGCGGCCCCCGGCCGAACCGAAGACGCGGCTGGGGATGCCCAGCTCGAAGGGGTAGACCCCGTCCAGGGCGAGGACGACGACGCGGTGCGGAGCGGTCATGGCACGATCCCGTTGAAAGATGGCATTCATGCCATGGTACGTCGGCTCCGCCCGGGTGAACCTGGACGTATGACGAACCACGCCACCATGCACGCCATCAGCCAGGACGAGTACGGCACCCCCGACGTCCTCAAGGAGACCGAGGTCCCCCGCCCGAAGCCGGGCCCGAGCGAGATCCTGGTCGCGGTCCGCGCCTCCGGACTCAACCCGACCGACTGGAAGCACCGCACCGGGGGCATGTTCCTCGACCGGCTCCCGCTCGTCCTCGGCTGGGACGTCTCCGGTGTCGTCGAGGAGGTCGGCTACGGCGTGACCCTCTTCAAGCCCGGCGACGAGGTCTTCGGCATGCTGCCCTACCCGTACGGCGTCGGCGCCCACGCGGAGTACGTGAAGGGGCCGGCCCGCGCCTTCACCCACAAGCCGGACTCGATCGACCACGTCCAGGCGGGAGCACTGCCGCTGGCCGCGCTCACCGCGTACCAGGCGCTGGTGGACACGGCGCAGGTCCGTCCCGGCCAGCGCGTGTTGGTGCACGCCGCCGCCGGAGGCGTCGGCCACCTCGCGGTGCAGATCGCCAAGGCGCTCGGGGCGTACGTCATCGGGACCGCGAGCGAGCCCAAGCACGAGTTCCTGCGGTCGCTCGGGGCGGACGAGGTGATCGACTACCGGTCCGTCGACTTCCGGGACGTCGTGGGGGACGTGGACGTGGTGCTGGACACCATCTCCGGGGAGACCCGGGTGCGTTCGCTGGAGGTGCTGCGGCCCGGGGGCGTGCTCGTCTCGCTGCTGCCCGGTACCGATCCGGAGGAGCCGGCCAAGGCCGAGGCCCGTGGCGTGCGGGTGGAGACGTTGCTGGTGGAGGCGGACCAGGCGGGGATGAAGGCGGTTGCCGAGCTGGCTTCCTCCGGCGCGCTGCGCGCCCACGTCGAGGGCGTGTTCCCGCTCGCGGAGGCGGCCAAGGCGCACGCGGTGGGGGAGACGGGGAGGGTCACCGGCAAGCTGGTGCTGACCGTCGGGTCCTGAGGGATGTGGGTGAGCCCTGCCGCTCCGTCTTGGGGGAGGGGCAGGGCTCTTCGCTTTCGCGCGTACGGAAGTCGGCGCGGACCATCTCGGTGCGGTCGTCGGGAGCCGAGTGAAGGTACGTTCTGGCCATGACTGGTGACTGGCGGACGGACCGGATCGGGTCTGCGCTGAGGGGGGAGAACCCCACCGTGCTGCGGCGGTTGACGGCGGGGTTCGCGGTGATCGGGGACGTTCAGTTCCTGCCTGGCTACTCGGTTCTGCTCGTGGACGAGCCCGGCGTGCAGCGGCTGTCGGACCTGCCGAGGGCGAAGCGGCTGTCGTTCCTGTCGGACATGGAACAGCTCGGCGAAGCGGTGGAGCGTGCCTGCCGGCGGCTGGACCCGGCTTTCCGCCGGGTCAACCTGGAGATCCTGGGGAACACGGACCCGTTCCTGCACGCGCATGTCTGGCCGCGGTTCGAGTGGGAGCCGGCGGAACTGGTGGGCAAGCCGGTGTGGCTCTATCCGGGCGACCGGTGGAGCGACGTCCGCTTCCGGCTCGGACCGGGGCACGCCGAGCTGCGGGACGCGATCAGCGCGGAGTTGGACCACCTGCCGTCGGACACCGCGAGCAGCGTGTGAACGGCAGCGCTCCTGCCCCGTCCCGTCTCCCGGCCGCGATCCTCCTACCGGGCGCGGCCGCCCTGGCCGCCTTCGCCCAGTTGCTGCTCCTGCCGTGGGACCCCCGCAGCAACGTGCCGGTGAGCCCCGGCTCGGACACCCTCACCACCGGCTACACCTGGTGGGGCACCGCCCTGTTCGCCGTCGTGCTGGCCGCGCTGGCCTGGGCGGTCGGGCGCTGGTACCGGACGGGGGCGGCCGTGCTGGTGGTGGGCGGGGTGCCGGCCGTGCTGCTGCTGGCGTCCTTCCTCGCCCACGAGCCCGACCCGGACGGGTTCGCCGGGCTGTGGCCCACCAGTTGGCTGAGCGGCGCGGTGCTGATGCTGGCGGGAACCGCACTCGTGGCGGGCTGGGCCGGCGTGGATCTCCCGCGCACCGCACAGGCGTTGCTGGTGCCGTTGCTGGTGGCGGGCGCCGCCGCCTTGTCGGGCTTCCTGTGGGAGTCGGTCGCCTCCGATGAGGGGTGGATCGCCCGCGTCGTCTCGGCCGTGCTCGCGTCGGCGGCGGGCTACGGCCTCGGTCGGGTGCTGCGCGTGTGCGGGTGGGACGCCCGCTGGAGCGTGGCGCTCACGACCGGCGCGGTGCTGCTCATCGCGGTGGTCGACAGCGCCTCCGGCCCCCTGTGGGGCTGGGCGCCCCCGGACGTGACCGCGTGGCTCGTCACCGTCACGGCCTACGTTGCGGGGACGGCTTCAGCGTGGGCGTGGTGGACGCGGACCTGACCTCGCCTGCCGCTGGCGTCGCCCGTCGGCTCACCCCCTGCCCCGTCCCAGCCGTACCGGCGCCTCCCTGTGACCGTTACTGATCAGCGACGGCACCGGCTGCAACTCCCCGACGGGCACCGCGAGTTCCAGCTCAGGGAACCGTGCGAACAACTCCCGGAGCACCGTCCCCACCTCCAGCCGGGCCAGCGGAGCGCCCAGGCAGAAGTGGATGCCGTGGCCGAAGGCCAGGTGGTCCTTCACCGGGCGGGTGGCGTCGAAGGTGTCGGCGGAGTTTCCGTGCCAGGACGGGTGGCGGTTGGCGGCCGCGTAGGAGGCGAGGACCGGGGCGCCCTGGGGGATGATCCGGCCGTCCGGCAGGGGGATGTCGCGGACCGCGTAGCGCAGGGGGAGGTGTTTCACCGCGGGCTCGTGGCGGAGGGTCTCCTCGACCACGTCGGCCCAGCTCGCACGGCCCTCGCGGACGTGGGCGAGCTGGGACGGGTCGGTGAGGAGGGCGGTGATCGCCTGGTCGATGACGTTCACCGTCGTCTCGTAGCCCGCGCTGATCACCAGGAGGAGGGTGTCGCGCAGCTCCTCCTGGGTCAGCGCGTCGCCGGCGCCCTCCTCGTCGCGGGCCATGATGAGGGCGGAGGTCAGGTCGTCGGCCGGAGTCACCCGCTTCGCCTCGATCAGTGCGTCCAGCCACTTGTACAGCGACCTCGTGTTCTGGGTCGCCTGCTCCACGGTCAGCGTCGTGTCGAACACGCCGTCCACCGCCGCACGGAACTCCGGCGTGTGCACCTCCGGTACGCCCATCAGCCTGCTGATCACCGTGATGGGGAGGGGGTACGCGAGGTGTTCGCGCAGGTCGACCACCTCGTCACCCGGGCGCTCGGCCATGGCGTCCAGCAGGTCCGCCACGATCGACTCGATCACCGGCTGGAGCGCGGCGATCCGGCGGGCGCTGAACGCCGGGGCGACCATGCGGCGCAGCCTGCGGTGATCGCCGCCGTACGCCGTGAACATGTTGGTCACCGCCACCCAGAGAGCCAGCGGCCAGGTCGGTGCCGTCTCGGCGAAGGCCGGCCAGTGGGCGCGGGGGTCCTTCGAGACGTCCGGGCTGGTCAGGAGGGCTTTCAGCAGGGCCGGGTCGCTCACCGACCAGGCCGTGACCCCGAGGATGTCCACCTGCGTGGCCGGGCCTCGGGCGCGCAGCGCCCGGTGCTCGGCGTGGTGATCGGCGCCGGTGGGGTCGAGGACCAGGGGTGGCGGCTGCTCGGGCACGACAGCTCCTCGGCGAGGGGAGTACGGCACGTTCAACGGTAGGAGCGGCACATCCGGTAGAACAGGCCGCCTCACCAGGGCAGCACCCCCGCGCCCTCCTGGAACGTCCCGCTCACCTCCGCCTCGCACGCCAGGCGCACGATCACCTCCGCTCCTTCCGCCACACTCTGCGTCCCCGTGTTGTGGTTGAGGTCGGTCGCCGTGAAGCCGGGGTCCGCCGCGTTGACGCGCAGGTTCGGGAACGCCTTCGCGTACTGCACGGTCAGCATGTTCAGGGCTGCCTTGGAGGCCGGGTAGGCGAGGTCGGGGTAGAAGTGCTCCGGGGCGGACGGGTCGGCGAGGGCGCGGGTGAGGGCGAGGCCGCTGCTGACGTTCACGACGACCGGGGCGGGGGAGCGCAGGAGGAGGGGGAGGAAGGCCTGCAGGACGCGTACCGGGCCGAAGACGTTCGTCTCGAAGACCTCCCGGACGTCGTCCGCCGTGACCGCCGCCGGGTCGACGAAGCCGCCGTCGGGGCGGCGCGGCTCGATGCCGGCGTTGTTGACCAGGACGTCCAGGCCGCCCGCCGCCTCCAGCGTGCGGACCGCCGCCAGGACGGACGCGTCGTCGGTCACGTCGAGCTGGACGAACGTCGCGCCCAGCTTCTCCGCCGCCCGCCTGCCCCGCTCCTCGTCGCGGGCGCCGACGTAGACGGTGTGGCCCTCGGCCAGCAGGCGGCGGGCGGTCTCGTAGCCGAGGCCCTTGTTCGCTCCGGTGATCAGTGTGTTCGTCATGGTTCCAGCCTCCGCCGGGTGCCCGCCGGCAGCCAGAGGACCGGTTTTCCTGGGACTGGCGGTACCAGGCGGCCGCACGCCCCGCGCGGCACACTGGACCGTATGGCGAGCGCGGAACTCGGGACGGCGATCCACCGCTGGCGGGACCGGCTCCCGCCCGGTGAGGCGGGGCTGCCCCAGGGCGGCCGCAGGCGGGCGTCCGGGCTGCGGCGGGAGGAGCTGGCCCAGCTCGCCGGGATCTCCGTCGACTATGTGACCCGTCTTGAGCAGGGCCGCGCCACCAACCCCTCCTCCCAGGTCGTGGAGGCGCTCACCCGGGCGCTGCGTCTGTCGGCGGCCGAGCGGGACCACCTGTACCGGCTCGCCGGGCTCGCCCCGCCCGCCCCGACGGCCGTGCCCACCTTCATCCCGCCCAGCGTGCACCGCCTGCTGGACCGGCTCGGCCGCACCCCGGTCGCCGTCTACGACGCCAGCTGGACCCTGCTCACCGCCAACTCGCCCTACGCGGCCCTCATGGGCGACTCCACCCGCTGGAAGGGGCGCCGACTCAACGGCGTCTGGCGGCACTTCGCCGGCCCCGGCTCCGGTGTACGGCACACCCCCGAGTCACTGGCCGCCTTCGAGTCAGCCCTCGTGGCCGACCTTCGCGCGGCCGCCGGACGGTACCCGCACGACCGCGCCCTCGTCGGTCTGATCGCCGAACTGCGCACCCACAGCAGCCGGTTCGCCGAACTGTGGGACAGCGGCACCGTCGGCGTCCACGAGGCGGCGCGCAAGACCATCGACCACCCGGCGGTCGGCCCGCTCACCCTCGACTGCGACATCCTCACCGTCGCGGGCAGCGATCTGCGGATCATGGTCTACACCGCCGAACCCGGCACCGAGGACGCCGAACGCCTCGCCCTGCTCATGGTGCTGGGGACGCAGGAGGTGGCCGTCTGAGTCCCACCGGGTACCCGTGACCGCATCCCGCCGTACGGAAGGGAAGCACCATGGCCTCCGCAACACGCGCCCGCTCACGTCGACTTCGGTCCTGGCTGACCCTCGCCACCGACAACTGGCTCTCGCGGGGCTACCTCGTGGTGGCCGGCTCCGCGCTCGGGTTCTTCCTCTACGCCGTCTACCTCTCGCCGGACCCCGGCTTCGCCGCGATCTGGCCCTTCGCCGCGACCCTGCCGCTCAGCGCCGTCGCGTTCCTCGCTCCCTCGCCGGAACTGGACCCTTCCGTCAACTGGCTCACCCCGCTGCTCTTCGCCGCGTGGGTGTCGGTGTGCGCGCTGGTCGACGCGGGGCTGCTCGGGATGGCCGTACGCGCCTTCCGCACCCGGTCCGCCGCCTAGGCGCCCGCCAGCGGATACCGGTGCACCGGCGGCAGGCCCGTCAGCAGGCCCGGCCACACCGTGTCGATGACGTGCGCGCTCGGGGTGAACAGCGGCCGGGGCAGCACCGCCGGGTCGTGCCACTCCCAGCGGTCGATCAACTCCGGCTCGCGCACGCTCGGTTCACCCTTGTACGCGCTCACCCGCACCGCGGCCGTCACGCGCGGGATCCCGTGCACGGAGTCCATCAGCAGCGCCAGCAGCCGCGCGTCCTCCGCCTCGGCCCGCAGCCCCGTCTCCTCGGCCAACTCCCGTACCGCGGCCTCCGCGAAGCCCTCCCCGGCGTCGTTCTTGCCGCCGGGCAGCTCCCACACCCCGCGCTTCTTCGACCAGCCGAGCAGGACCCGGCCCGCCGCGTCGGTCACGGCGACCCCGGCACCGGTGAGCGCGTGCGGCGAGGGCCGTCCCTTGTCGGCGTAGGCGATGTCCTCCACCACTTCCCCTTCCGATGAGGCGGAAGCGCCCGTCACTCCTGCTTCCGCCATGCCTGGACCCCCAGTCTGCCCGTCGTCCCGAGGTCCAGTTCCGGCGTCAACGTCACCGGCGCGGCGCCCGCCTTGGCACGGACGCGGAGGTAGGGGGCGTCCACGGCCCCGCCGAACGCCTCCACCGTGTTGCGCCAGACGATGCCGGACAGGGCGCGCTCGCCGGGGCGCAGGGTCAGCGGGCGGGCCACGTCGGGGGTCCCGTCGAGCGGGGCGACCTCGGCCGAGGGCACGATCCGCACCCCTTCGACGCGCTCGTGCCCGGCGTCGATGATCTCCAACTCCGGCCGGCCGTCCACCGCGTAGGGCTCCTTGCCGCAGTTCTCCAGGTGCAGGCCCACCATGCGCAGCCCCATCGCCGCGTCCCCCGCGTCGGCGTACACCCGCACCCCCGACGCGGGGCACGGTCCGCCGGGGGCCGGGGCCTCGGCGCTCGGGATGCTGCGGACGGACAGCAGCGACACGCTGGTGCCGCCCGCGACGTCCCCGTAGCTCCGGCTCATCGCCACCCGGCCGTGCACGGTGCTGCCATGCCGCACCGGCCCCACGACCCGGCTCGCCCCGGTGTACCCCTTCGCGTCGAACAGGACGGTGTACGTCATGTCGTGCGCGGCCGGGTTGGTCACCTCGAACTCCGCCGTCAGGCCACTCGGCCGGCAGACGCCCTCCTCGTCGATCGCACCGGCGTACTGCCGGGTGATCCGTACCCCGTCCCGGGAGGTCCCCGTGCCGGACGGCACCGGGGTGGGCGTGCCCGGCGGGCGGGAGGCGTCGGCGGTGGCCGTGGGGCGGGCGCGAGGGATCTCGCCGTAGCGCGGGGCCTTCGACGGGCACAGGGCCTCCGCGCGCACCCCGTCCGCGTCCGCGCCGGGCCCGGCGGTACCGCACCCGGCGAGGGCCAGAAGGGCGAGCACTCCCACACCTGCGAATGATCTGCGCATCCGGTGAGTCGATCAGGAGCGGTTCCCACCGGCTGTGGTGGAAGCCACTCCTCCGGTCACAGGGCTGTCACAGTGCCCCGTCCCGCTTCTCGAACGCCCGCAGAATCCGGTCCGCCGCCAGGGTCGCCGTCAACGACCCGTCCCTGACCTCCTGTTCGAGGTCCGGTGCGAGTCTCCTGACCTCGGGGTCGGCGTGCAGCCGGCCGAGCAGCTCGTCGCGCACCATCGCCCAGGTCCAACGCACCTGCTGGTCACGTCTCTTGGCGGTCAGCCGGCCCGTGGAGTCCAGCAGGGTGCGGTGCTGCTCCAGCCGTTCCCACACCGTGTCCAGACCGCTCGTCTCGCGGGCACTGCAGTGCAGCACGGGCGGGGTCCAGAACGCGTCCTTGCCGTGCATCAACCGCAGCGCGCCCGCGAGTTCACGGGCCGCGGCCCGCGCGTCCTTCTCGTGCGGACCGTCCGCCTTGTTGACGGCGATCACGTCGGCCAGCTCCAGCACGCCCTTCTTGATGCCCTGGAGCTGGTCGCCGGTGCGGGCCAGGGTGAGCAGCAGGAAGGAGTCCACCATGTCGGCGACCGCGGTCTCCGACTGGCCGACGCCGACCGTCTCCACCAGGATCACGTCGTACCCGGCCGCCTCCATCACCACCATGGACTCACGGGTCGCCTTCGCCACTCCGCCCAGCGTGCCCGCGCTGGGGGAGGGGCGGACGAACGCGTGCGGGTCCACCGCGAGGCGCTCCATCCGGGTCTTGTCGCCCAGGATGGAGCCGCCGGTACGCGTGGAGGACGGGTCCACGGCGAGCACGGCCACCCGGTGACCCTGCTCGGTCAGCATCGTGCCGAACGCGTCGATGAACGTGGACTTGCCGACGCCCGGCACCCCGCTCACCCCGATCCGCCGCGCCCGCCCGCTGTGCGGCAGCAGCTCGGACAACAACTCCTGCGCCAGCGCGCGGTGCTGGGGGCGGGTGGACTCGACCAGGGTGATCGCGCGGGCCACCAGGGCGCGCTTCCCGTCCAGCACGCCCTTCACATAGGTGTCGAGATCGATCGCGGCCATGCCGGGCTCAGAGATCGTGGCCGAGGTCGGCGGCGAGCCGCTTCACCAGGTCGTGCGCCGCGTCCGGGATGACCGTGCCGGGCGGGAACACCGCCGTGGCGCCCATCTCCAGCAGCGTCGGCACGTCCTGCGGCGGGATCACCCCGCCCACCACGACCATGATGTCCCCGCGCCCCTCCTCGGCCAGCTTCTCCCGCAGCGCGGGGACCAGCGTGAGGTGCCCGGCGGCCAGCGAGGACACGCCGACCACGTGCACGTCCGCCTCCACCGCCTGCCGGGCGACCTCCTCCGGCGTCTGGAACAGCGGGCCGACGTCGACGTCGAAGCCCAGGTCGGCGAAGGCGGTGGCGATCACCTTCTGGCCCCGGTCGTGCCCGTCCTGGCCCATCTTGGCGACCAGGATGCGCGGCCGGCGCCCCTCCGCCTCCTCGAAGGCGTCGACCAGGGCGCGGGTGCGGTCCACCGACGGGGACTCGCCTGCTTCGTTGCGGTACACCCCGGAGATGGTACGGATCTGGCTCGCGTGCCGGCCGTACACCTTCTCCAGCGCGTCCGAGATCTCGCCCACCGTCGCCTTGGCGCGGGCCGCGTTCACCGCCAGCTCCAGCAGGTTGCCCTCGCCGTCCGCCGCGCGGGTCAGCGCGTCCAGCGCGTCCCGGCACGCCACGTCGTCCCGCTCGGCGCGCAGCCGCCGCAGCTTCTCGATCTGCTGGGCGCGGACCGAGGAGTTGTCGACCTTGAGCACGTCGATCTGCTCGTCGGTGTCCACGCGGTACTTGTTGACGCCGATCACCGGCTGCCGCCCGGAGTCGATACGGGCCTGGGTGCGCGCCGCGGCCTCCTCCACCCGGAGCTTGGGGATGCCGGCGTCGATGGCCTGCGCCATGCCGCCCGCGGCCTCGACCTCCTGGATGTGCTGCCACGCCTTGCGGGCGAGGTCGTACGTCAGCCGCTCCACGTACGCGCTGCCGCCCCACGGGTCGATGACCCGGGTGGTGCCCGACTCCTGCTGGATCAGCAGCTGGGTGTTGCGGGCGATGCGCGCCGAGAAGTCGGTGGGCAACGCCAGTGCCTCGTCGAGGGCGTTGGTGTGCAGCGACTGGGTGTGGCCCTGGGTCGCCGCCATCGCCTCCACGCAGGTGCGCGTGACGTTGTTGAAGACGTCCTGCGCGGTCAGCGACCACCCCGAGGTCTGCGAATGGGTGCGCAACGAGAGGGATTTGGCGTTCTGGGGGTCGAACTGCTTCACCAGCTTGGCCCAGAGCAGCCGGGCCGCCCTGAGTTTGGCGACCTCCATGAAGAAGTTCATGCCGATCGCCCAGAAGAACGACAGCCGGGGCGCGAAAGCGTCCACGTCCAGCCCCGCCTCCCGGCCCGCCCGGATGTACTCCACGCCGTCCGCGAGGGTGTACGCCAGCTCCAGGTCGGCCGTCGCGCCCGCCTCCTGGATGTGGTAGCCCGAGATGGAGATGGAGTTGTAGCGCGGCATCCGCTGCGAGGTGTACGCGAAGATGTCGGAGATGATCCGCATCGACGGCTTCGGCGGATAGATGTAGGTGTTGCGGACCATGAACTCCTTGAGGATGTCGTTCTGGATGGTCCCGGCCAGCTTCTCGGGCGGTACGCCCTGCTCCTCCGCCGCCACGATGTAGAGCGCCAGCACCGGCAGCACGGCGCCGTTCATCGTCATCGACACGGTCATCCTGTCCAGCGGGATGCCGTCGAAGAGCTGCCGCATGTCGAGGATCGAGTCGATGGCCACGCCCGCCATGCCGACGTCGCCCATCACCCGCGGGTGGTCGCTGTCGTACCCCCGGTGCGTCGGCAGGTCGAAGGCGACCGACAGGCCCTTCTGGCCGGCGGCCAGGTTGCGCCGGTAGAAGGCGTTGGACTCCTCGGCCGTGGAGAAGCCGGCGTACTGCCGGATCGTCCAGGGCTGGTTGACGTACATCGTCGGGTACGGCCCGCGCAGATACGGCGCCATGCCCGGGTACGTGTCCAGGAAGTCCAGGCCCTCCAGGTCACGGCCGGTGTAGAGCCCCTTGACCTCGATGCCCTCGGGCGTCTCCCACAGCGGCTCGCCGCCCCCGGTGTCCCGCTCGACGGCGGCACGCCACTCCTCGGCGCCGCCGTCGACGGCCGGGGTGCCCAGCTCGATGCCGGAGAAGTCGGGGATTCCCATCAGGACACTCCGATGCGGTCGAGGGTCGCGGTCAGGACGGCGACCGCGTCGCAGCCCGCGAAGACGTAATGGTCGACGCCGGTGTACCCGGCGGGGCGGCCTGCCAGGTGGATCTGCCGGGCGCCCGCCGCGCGCAGGGCCTCGGCGGCCTGTGCGGCCTCCTCGGCGTAGCGGGCGTCGCTGGAGCAGAGGACCGCCTCGGTGGCGCCGCTCTCCTCGAAGTTCCCGCCGGTGACCGGCTCGATGCCGCCCGCCTGGAAGAGGTTGGCGGCGAAGGAGGCGCGGGCGGTGTGCTCGGCGGCCGGGCCGAGCGTGGCGAGGAAGACCCGGGGGCGGGCGCCGGTCGCGGCCAGGTGGGCGTCGGAGCGGGCGCGCAGTGCCTCGTACGCCTCGTCCCGGCGCACGCGCGGCAGACCGCCGGACGGGGGCTCGGGGGCGGGCTCGCGGTGCACCGGCTTCTCGTCCAGGAAGGGGAACTCGCTGACCCCGGTGATGGGTTCGCGCCGCTTGGCGAGCTTCGCGGACCGCTCCGCCCAGGTGCGCGCGAGGTCGTCCCGGAGCCGGCCGGAGCGCAACACGGCCGCCTGGCCGCCGTCCCGCTCGATGGACCGGAAGAACTCCCAGGCCGCGTGCGCCAGTTCGTCGGTCAGCCGCTCCACGTACCAGGAGCCGCCCGCCGGGTCGACGACCCGCGCGAGGTGCGACTCCTCGACCAGGATGGTGGAGGTGTTGCGGGCGATGCGGCGGGCGAACGCGTCGGGCAGCCCCAGCGCGTGGTCGAACGGCAGCACCGTCACGGAGTCGGCGCCGCCCACTCCGGCGGCCAGCGTGGCGACGGTCGTGCGCAGCATGTTCACCCACGGGTCGCGCCGCGACATCATCACCGGCGAGGTCACCGCGTGCTGTACCTGGGCGCCCGCGCCCGGCGCCCCGCACACCTCCGCGACCCGCGCCCAGAGACGGCGCGCGGCGCGGAGCTTGGCGATGGTGAGGAACTGGTCGGCGGTCGCCGCGTACCGGAACTCGATCTGGGCGGTGGCCTGTTCGGCGCTCAGCCCGGCCTCGGTCAGCTCCCGCAGACAGGCCACGGCGGTGGCCAGCGAGGCGCCCAGTTCCTGCGCGGCCGAGCCGCCCGCCTCGTGGTACGGCAGCGCGTCCACGGTCAGCGTGCGCAGCCCCGGATACGCGGCGGCACGGGCCGCGAGCGCGGCGACGGGGGCGAAGTCCAGCGGGGTGCCGGTGCGGGCCTCGTACCCCAGCGGGTCGGCGCCGAGGCTGCCGCGTACGTCCTCGGGGGAGACGCCCCGCTCCTCGTACAGCTTCAGCAGCGCGTCCGCGGCCGCCTCGGTGTCGGCGCCCGCGTCCAGGGCCACGGGGGCGAGGTCCAGGTAGACGCCGTCGAGCGCCCGGCCCAGGTCCGCGACCGGGATGCCGCCCTCGCCGAGCACCAGCCAGAGCGAGGTGACGCCGTTCTCCAGATCGGCCAGCACCGACCCGTCGGACAGGGCCGCGTGCCGCTGCCGGACGTCCCAGCCCCCGGGGGTGTTGCCCACCGGGCGGCCGCCGCGGGTGAACGGCGCGAAGCCGGGCAGGCCGGGGTCGGGCGCGGCGTCGCGCGGGGTGTACAGCGGCCGGGTGCGCAGCCCGTCCTCCAGCGTCGTGGACAGGGCGTCCTCGACTGCCGCGCCGGAGACTTCCTTGCCGGACTTGCGCAGGACACCCTCGACCAGGCGTTGCCACTGCTCATGCGTCGCGTCAGGGAACTCGGCGGCCAGTGAGAGCCCGTCGTCAGGCAGGACCGTCATGCTCGGATGTTAGGACAGGGTGCTCAGGTGACAGCAGAACGATGGCCTGTGACGTTCCCCTCGTTGCGGTTGTGATCCGGGCCTCCCGGGGGGCCTGCCGGCGCCGTGTGCACGGCAGATGGGCCGGACGCCGGATCAGGGCCGTGTCGCACAGTGTGTCGTTGTTGGGCCGAACGGGTGACTTGGCGTAAGAATTGGCTGGTGCAGGCATCGAAAGCGAGTCAGGTCAGGGGGAGCCGGTGAGCCGTTACGACGTCACCGATGAACAGTGGGAAGGGCTCGCCCAGGTCGTGCCGCTGCGAGGCCGGGACGCGTGGCCGTCCGCGGTCAGCCACCGGACGCTTCCCGACGCGGACACCGAGACGCGCCGCCGGTTCGTCGTCCTGCGGGTCAACATCTTCGCGGACGCCCGCGACGTCGCCGAGACCCTGATGGCGGGGGTGCCGGTGCTGCTGGACCTGTCCGGCGCGGAGGGCGATGTCGCCAAGCGGGTGCTGGACTTCAGCACCGGCGTGGTGTTCGGGCTGGCCAGCGGGATGCACCGGGTGGACCGCAACGTCTTCCTGCTGACGCCGCCGGGGACCGAGGTCAGCGGGCTGATGGGGATGGAGGCGTCGGGCTGAGGGCCCCTCGCGCTCATAGGCTCGTAGGACGGTTCGGCCGAGCGGGTGGCGCGCCGGGGGCCCGGGCGGTCGCCCGATCGTAGGAAGGTCCGGGGAGAAAACGGTTCGCCCCGCGAGGGCGGTCCTACGGTCCGCACATGTCGGTCACCTCCCTCCCCACGCCCCCTCCGGCCCCGTTCCCCGACGGGTACGACGTGCTCGCCCGGATCACCGAGCTGCGGCTGTCCGCCTTCGCCGGGCACCGCCGGGCCGCGTTCCCGCTGGGCGCCGTCACCCTGTTCGCCGGGCCCAGCGGCTCCGGCAAGTCCACCGCGCTGGCCGCCTACGAGGCGCTCGCGCGGCTGGGCGGCGGGGCCGCGCTGGCGGAGGTGTTCCCCGATCCGTCGGCCTGGGTGCCGGACCGGGCCCGGCCGGACGCCGAGGGGCGGCGCGGGTTCCGGATCGGCTGCACCGCCGACGGAGCCGGGGGACCGGTGCGGCTCGACGTGGCCGTGCAGGCCGAGCCCCGGCTGCGCGTCGTGGGCGAGCGGCTCAGCGCGGGCGGGGTGGTCCTGCTGGAGACCGCGCTGCGCGATCCGGCACGCCGCACGGTGCAGGCCGCCTGGCACACCGCGGGCGCCGCACCGGTGACCCGCGCGCCGCTTCCGGACGACGTGCTGGGCACGACGCTGCTGCCGCTGCGGGTGGCCGGCAAGACGGACGGGCAGCGCCGGGTGCTGGCCGCCGCCGAGCAGATGGTCGTCGCGCTGCGCTCGGTCTTCGCCTGCGACCCCGCGCCGGCCCGCATGCGCGTCCCGGTGCCGACCGGCTCGGGCCGGCTGCTGCCGGGCTGCGACAACCTGGCCGACGTGCTGAGCCGTACCCGCAGCGAATGCGGGCGCAGACACGCCCAGTTGGTCGATGTGGTGCGCGCCGGGTGCGTGGGCCCGGTGACCGACCTGGCCGCCGAGCGGCTGCGGGACGGCACGGTCCGCGCGCTGCTCGACCGGGGTGACGGCCACCGCACCGAGCTGTCCCGGCTGGGCGAGGGCGAGCTGCGGTACGTCGCGCTGGCCCTTGTCCTGCTGACCGGGCCGGGGGTGCTGGAGGTGGACGCGCCGGGGGAGGTGCCGGACGCTCTGCGCACCCTGACGGTGCTGGCCGACGGCTTCGACCGCTGCCTCGACCCCGGCCAGCGGACCCAACTCCTCGCCACGGCGGCCCGGATGGGCGAGCGCGGACACATCCGCTGCGTGGGCGCGATCAGCGATCCCGGCTGGGCCGCGGGGACACCGGGCGTCACGGTGGTACACCTGAGGCCGTGACCGAACACTCCGATCTGGCCGGACTCCAGCGCAGGCTCGCCGAGTTCGCCGCCGCCCGCGACTGGCAGCCCTACCACACCCCCAAGAACCTCGCCTCCGCCCTCAGTGTGGAGGCGGCCGAACTGGTCGAGATCTTCCAGTGGCTGACCCCGGAGGAGTCCGCCGCCGTGATGTCCGACCCGTCCACCGCGCACCGGGTCGCGGACGAGGTCGCGGACGTCCTCGCCTACCTCCTCCAGTTCTGCGAGGCCCTGGGCATCGACCCCCTGGTCGCCCTCGCGGCGAAGATCGACCGGAACGAGGGGCGGTTCCCGGCGCCGGGAGCGGAGGACGCCACCTGACCGATCGTCCGGACCGATGTACTCCGCTATCACTCTATGGAGTCAATTTCCCTGCCGATTCCGAATTGTTGTCCACAGATTTCCGGCTTCCTCTGGCTTTTCGCACCAAGTGGCGTCACTCTGGGTAGTGAAGACGTGTGTGCGGTCGAACGGACGGACGGGGACGGGGCGGCGGATGGACGCGTTACGGCTCATCGAGATCGGCAGAGAGGCGTTGGTGGCGGGTGCCGACGCGGCGGGGACTCTGAGGGAGGTGTGGCAGGCGCAGGCACTGTCCCAGGCGATCGGCAGCAGGCTGGCGGTGTCCGGGCCGCCGGAGCTGCGGGGGGAGGCGCTGGGGCTGATGGAGCTGGCGGGACGGGGGTGCGGGGTGCTGGACCCGCCCGAGCTGGACACCGGCGAACTGCTCGCCGCCCGGCTCACCGAGCTGGCCGACGCCCGCCGGACCCTGCTGGGCCTGTGCGGGCTGCTCGGAGAGGTCGGCATGGCCCTGGTCGCCCTCGCCAGCGGGGCCTCCGACGAGGCGGTGTACTGGCAGTGCATGGAGGCCATCGACGCGGCGGACGAGTCCCGTGACCGGGTGCTGGAGATGCTCCGCAAGCTGGCGGCCAGGGAGGAGCTGCTGCCGGAGGGGGAGCGCGGCTGAGCCGGCCAGGGGGAGGCCCGTACCGCGGTGCCGGGGGCTTCGGCCCGGTGCGGGTGGTGCCGATGCGGCTCGGCGGGCCGAGGGCGGGCAGGATGGAGGCCATGGACCTTCGTATCTTCACCGAGCCCCAGCAGGGGGCCACCTACGACACCTTGCTCACCGTGGCGAAGGCCACCGAGGACCTCGGGTTCGACGCCTTCTTCCGCTCGGACCACTATCTGCGCATGGGCGGCGCCAGCGGCCTGCCCGGACCGACCGACGCCTGGATCACCCTCGCCGGACTCGCCCGTGAGACCAGCCGCATCCGGCTCGGCACCCTGATGACCGCCGGTACCTTCCGGCTGCCCGGCGTGCTCGCCATCCAGGTCGCGCAGGTCGACCAGATGTCCGGCGGCCGGGTCGAACTCGGTCTCGGCGCGGGCTGGTTCGAGGAGGAGCACAAGGCGTACGGCATCCCCTTCCCGAAGGAGAAGTTCGCCCGGCTGGAGGAGCAGCTGGAGGTCGTCACCGGTCTGTGGGCCACCGAGGCCGGCAAGACCTACGACTTCCACGGCACCTACTACGACCTCACCGAGTCCCCCGCGCTCCCCAAGCCCACGCAGCAGAAGATCCCTGTGCTCATCGGCGGCCACGGCGCCAAGCGCACCCCCCGCCTCGCGGCCCGCTACGCAGACGAGTTCAACATCCCCTTCGCCTCCCTGGAAGACACCGAGCGCCAGTTCGGCCGGGTCCGTGCCGCCGCCGAGGAGGCCGGCCGCGCACCCGACTCGCTCGTCTACTCCAACGCCCTGGTCGCCTGTGTGGGCCGGGACGACGCCGAGGTGGCCCGCCGCGCCGCCGTCATCGGCCGCGAGGTCGACGAGCTGAAGGCCAACGGCCTGGCCGGCACTCCGGCCGAGGTGGTCGAGAAGATCGGCCGCTTCCAGGAGGTCGGCTCCCAGCGCGTCTACCTCCAGATGCTCGACCTGGACGACCTGGACCAGCTCGAACTGATCTCCGCCGAGGTCATGCCCCAGCTCTCCTGAGCCCGCCGCCGGGGCCCGCCGACCGGGAAGAGGCGGGCCCCGGCTCCGGAAAACCTGTGGTCAACGCACCCCACGACCGCGAGACTCGGACATGTGTTCCTGACGATCTCCACACGCGGCACCGCCGCCACCCCCGCCACCGACCTCGGGTTCCTGCTGCACAAGAACCCCGGCAACGCGCAGACGTTCAGCACGTCCCACGGGACGGCGCACGTCTTCTACCCCGAGGCGGAGGTCGAGCGCTGCACGGCCGCGCTGTTGCTGGAGGTCGATCCCATCGCGCTGATCCGGCGCGGCAAGGGCAAGGGCCGGGGCGGAGCCCCCGACGCGGCCCTCGGCCAGTACGTCAACGACCGCCCGTACGCCGCCTCCTCACTGCTCGCCGTCGCGCTCAGCGCCGTCTTCTCCACCGCCCTGCGCGGGGTGTGCAAGGCCCGCCCGGAGCGCGCCGCCGCCCCGCTGCCGCTGCGCATCGAGGTGCCCGCCGTCGCCGCGAAGGGCGGCCCCGACCTGGTGCGCGCCCTGTTCGCCCCGCTGGGCTGGGACGTCACCGCCGAACCGGTCGCGCTGGACCCCCAGTTCCCCGACTGGGGCGACTCCCGTTACGTCCGCCTGGTGCTGGAGTCGGAGCGGCTCACCCTCGCCGAGGCGCTCCGCCACCTCTACGTCCTGCTCCCGGTGCTGGACGACGCCAAGCACTACTGGGTCTCCCCGGACGAGGTCGACAAGCTGCTGCGCGCGGGTGAGGGCTGGCTGCCCGGTCACCCCGAGCACCGGCTGATCACCAACCGCTACCTCTCCCGCCGCTGGTCGCTGACCCGCCAGGCGATGGAGCGGCTGGAGCTGGTGCGCCTGGCCGAGACCGACGACAGCGAGGTCGAGGACATCGACAACGCCGTCGAGACGGAGACCGAGGCCGAGCCCCGGCCGACCCCGCTCGCGGTCCAGCGCCGGGAGGCCGTCCTCGCCGGGCTGCGTGAGGCGGGCGCCACGCGCGTGCTCGACCTCGGCTGCGGCGAGGGCCACCTCGTACGGGAGCTGCTGCGGGACACCCGGTTCACGGAGATAACCGCCGTCGACGTGTCCGCGCGCGCCCTCGCCATTGCCGCCCGCCGCCTGAAGCTGGAGCGCATGGGCGAACGCCAGGCGTCCCGTGTGCGGTTGCTCCAGGGCTCGCTCACCTACACCGACAAGCGGCTCACCGGCTACGACGCGGCCGTGCTCAGTGAGGTGATCGAACACCTCGACCTGCCCCGGCTGCCCGCGCTGGAGTACGCCGTGTTCGGCGCGGCCCGCCCGCGGACCGTCCTGGTGACCACGCCGAACGTCGAGTACAACGTCCGCTGGGAGACCCTGCCCGCCGGGCACGCCCGGCACGGCGACCACCGCTTCGAGTGGACCCGCGCGGAGTTCGCCGCCTGGGCCGCCGCCGTCGCCGAACGCTACGGCTACACCGTCGAGTTCCGCCCGGTGGGCCCCGACGACCCCGAGGTCGGCCCGCCCACACAGATGGCCGTCTTCCACCGCGACACCACCGAGCAGGACACGACCGGGCAGGACAAGGCCGGGCACGACAAGGCCGGGCAGGACAAGAAGGAGGCGAAGGCCGCATGAGCGGGACCAGCACGGGACGGGCGCTGCCCGTCACCGACCTCTCCCTCGTCGTCCTCGTCGGTGCCACCGGCTCCGGCAAGTCGACCTTCGCCCGCAAGCACTTCGCGCTCACCGAGGTGATCTCCTCCGACTTCTGCCGCGGCCTGGTCGCCGACGACGAGAACGACCAGAGCGCCACCGGCGACGCCTTCGACATCCTGCACTACATCGCGGGCAAGCGGCTCGCGGCGGGCCGCCGTACCGTCGTCGACGCCACCAGCGTCCAGCCGGACGCCCGGCGGCAGCTCATCGAGCTGGCCAGGAAGTACGACGTGCTGCCGATCGCCATCGTGCTGGACGTGCCCGAGGAGGTGTGCGCCGAGCGCAACGCGGCCCGACCCGACCGCGCGGGCATGCCCCGCCGGGTCATCCAGCGGCACACCCGCGAACTCCGGCGCTCGCTCAGGCACTTGGAGCGGGAGGGCTTCCGCAAGGTGCATGTGCTGCGCGGGGTCGCCGAGGTCGAGGGCGCCACCATCGTCACCGAGAAGCGGTACAACGACCTCACCCACCTCACCGGCCCCTTCGACATCATCGGCGACATCCACGGCTGCTCCGCCGAACTGGAGTCGCTGCTGGCCAAGTTGGGCTACGACGACGGAGTCCACCCCGAGGGCCGTACCGCCGTGTTCGTCGGTGACCTGGTCGACCGGGGTCCCGACAGCCCCGCCGTGCTGCGGCGCGTGATGGGCATGGTCGCGGCGGGGACCGCGCTGTGCGTGCCGGGCAACCACGAGAACAAGTTCGGCCGCTACCTGAAGGGCCGTACCGTCCAGCACACCCACGGCCTCGCCGAGACCGTGGCCCAGATGGAGGGCGAGAGCGAGGAGTTCAGGGACGAGGTGCGCCGCTTCGTCGACGGGCTGGTCAGCCACTACGTCCTCGACGGCGGCCGGCTCGTGGTCTGCCACGCCGGTCTGCCGGAGAAGTACCACGGCCGCACCTCCGGCCGGGTCCGCTCGCACGCCCTGTACGGCGAGACCACCGGTGAGACCGACGAGTTCGGGCTGCCCGTGCGCTACCCGTGGGCCGAGGACTACCGGGGTCGGGCGGCTGTGGTCTACGGCCACACCCCCGTGCCGGAGGCCACCTGGCTCAACAACACGATCTGCCTCGACACCGGCGCCGTCTTCGGCGGCAAGCTGACCGCGCTGCGCTGGCCGGAACGCGAGATCGTGGACGTCCCCGCCGAGCGGACCTGGTACGAGCCCGTCCGGCCGCTGCGGGTCGACGCGCCCGGCGGCCAGGACGGACGGCCGCTCGACCTGGCCGACGTCACCGGCCGGGGCGGGGTCGAGACGCGGTACCTGGGCCGGGTCGCGGTGCGCGAGGAGAACGCGGCCGCCGCCCTTGAGGTGATGAGCCGCTTCGCCGTGGACCCGCGCCTGCTGCCGTACCTCCCGCCCACCATGGCGCCGACCCCCACCTCCCGGGAGGAGGGGTACCTGGAGCACCCGGCCGAGGCGTTCGCGCAGTACGCGCGGGACGGGGTCGGGCGGGTCGTGTGCGAGGAGAAGCACATGGGCTCGCGCGCGGTGGCCCTCGTCTGCCGGGACGCGGCGACGGCCGCCAAGCGGTTCGGCGTGGGGGAGGGGCCCACGGGCGCGCTCTACACCCGTACCGGGCGGCCGTTCTTCGACGACGGCGCGGTGACCGAGGAGATCCTCGGACGGCTCCGCGCGGCGGTCACCGAGGCGGACCTGTGGGAGCGGCTCGACACCGACTGGCTGCTGCTGGACGCCGAGTTGATGCCGTGGTCGCTGAAGTCACAGGGCCTGCTGCGCCGCCAGTACGCCGCCGTGGGCGCCGCCTCCGGCGCCGTGTTCCCGCCCGCGCTCGCCGCGCTGGAGGCGGCCGGGGACCGGGGCGCCGACGTGTCCGCGCTGCTGGCCCGGCAGCGGGAACGGGCCGCCGACGCGGCCGCGTTCACCGACGCCTACCGCCGCTACTGCTGGCCGACCGACGGCCTCGACGGCGTCCGCCTCGCCCCCTTCCAGGTGCTGGCGGTGCGCGGCCGCAGCCTCGCCACGCTTCCCCACGACGAGCAACTCGCCCTGCTGGACCGGCTGGTGGAGCACGATGCCTCCGGCCTGCTCCAGACCACCCGGCGCCTGTACGTAGACACCGGCGACCCGGAGTCGGTCAGGGCCGGCGTCGACTGGTGGCTGGAGATGACCGGCCGGGGCGGCGAGGGCATGGTCGTCAAGCCGCTCGGCGCGCTGGTCCGCGACGGACAGGGCCGGCCGGTGCAGCCGGGCGTCAAGTGCCGGGGCCGGGAGTACCTGCGGATCATCTACGGTCCCGAGTACACGCGCCCCGACAACCTGGCCAAGCTGCGGGGCCGGTTCCTCAACCACAAGCGGTCGCTGGCGCTCCGCGAGTACGCCCTCGGTCTGGAGGCCCTGGACCGTCTCGCCGACGGTGAGCCGCTGTGGCGGGTGCACGAGGCGGTGTTCGGCGTCCTCGCACTGGAGTCGGAGCCGGTGGACCCGCGGCTGTAGGCGGACGCATCCCAGGGGCGGGCGGCGGCTTCAGCCCACCAGCCGCAGCCGCCGCCCGCACACGCCGACCCGCACCGTCTGCCCCCAGGTGAGCTGGAGCGCGTCGGACTCGACGCCGTCGCCGAAGGCGATCAGGCGGTCGGACTCCACGGTGAGCGTCAGGGCCGCCGAGGCGGTGAGGCCGCCCCCGACCAGGCTCGTGCCGGTGGCGGGGGAGGGCCACGCCTCGCGGACGAACCACAGCAGCCGGTCCTCGGCCGGCGCGGGCAGGGGCAGGGTGCCGCCCCGCTCCTGCCACACCGACCGGAGCCAGCCGGTCGCCCCGGTCCCGGTGCCCACCAGGACCCCGGAGGAAGCCTGGGCCTCGACGACACCCCTGTCGCCGTCGAGACCCAGGCGGTACCGGGCGGTCTGGTGGCCCGGCGCGCCGAGGTAGATCTCGTTCAGCGCCACCAGCCGCTGCGTGTCGTCGGTGACGGCCTCGACCATGGTCAGCTCCTCGACCGCGCCCCCGGCCGAGGCCAGCAGGGCGGCGGCGTCGCGCGGCCGGTGCCGTACCAGCACGCCGGGGTTGCGTCCCGGATCGGTGTCGATGCCGATCACCGGCTGGCCGTCCAGGTACTTGGCGGCGTTCGCCACCAGCCCGTCCTGGCCCACCACGACGACGACGTCCTCGGGGGCGAAGAGGAAGCGGTCCAGGTCGGCCCGCTCCACGAGCGCCTGGCGCCAGTTCAGCGGAACGGCGGCGGTCACCTGGGCGAGGGCGCGGCGCGCGCGGCGGTGGCGTTCCGCGACCTCCTCGATGTCCCGGCCGCGTGAGGAGAGGAAGAACGCGGCCTGCCCATGCGTACCGTGCCGGGCCACCAGTTCCTCGTACTCCGTGGTGCGGTGGACCATGACGGCGCGCGGGGCGAGGCTCACCGAGCGCCGTCCGGTGTCTCGCCGGTGAGCCGGGCGAGCAGCCCGGTCAGCACGTCGGGGGAGACGGTCACGCTGTCGACGCGCGGCAGGTTCTCCGCGAGCCGGGCCGCGGTGAGCGCCCGCAGCGCCTCGGCGCCGCCGACACCGGCCTCGGTGTGGACCCGCAGCCACGCCGCCCGCTCCTGGGCCCGCGCCTCGCCGGTATCGCGGGCGGCCTCGGCCTGCGCGCGGGCGATCCGTACCGTCCGCTCGGCCTCCGCCTCGGCCAGCCGGGCCGTCCGCGTGGCCTCGGCCTCGGCCAGCTGCACCGACCGGGCGGCCTCCGCCCGGGCGCGCACCGCGTCGGCCGCGGCCTCCTCCTCCGCCTCGCGGCGGGCGTTGGTGCCCCGCTGCTCCACCAGCCGCTCCTCGCGGCGGGCCAGCTCGATGCGGCTGGCCAGTTCGTTCTCCGCGATGGCGCGCTCCCGCTCGACGGCGACGGCCCGCCGTTCGTAGGTCGCGCGGTCGGCCTCCTGCTGGATCTGCTCGCGGGCCGGGGTGCGCAGGGCCCGCTCCACCTCCGGCTCGGGGCGCAGCGCCATCACGCGCACCGCCACCACCTCGATGCCGGTGGCCGGCAGCCGGGGCTCGGCGCCCAGTCCCGCGGTGACGCGTTCGCGCACCGCCGCCGCCCCGTCCACCAGCGCCACCGCCAGGGGCGTGCGGGCCAGCACGTCCAGCGCGTGCTGCTGGGCCGTCTCGGTGAGCAGGGTGCCGAGCTGCTCCAGCGGGGCGCCGCGCCAGACGCCGGTGTCCGGGTCGATGGAGAAGTCCAGGCGGGCCGCGGCGGTGGCCGGGTCCGCGATCCGGTAGGTCACCGTCGCGCTGACCGCCACGTCCTGGAAGTCATGGGTGCGGGCGTGGAAGGTCATCGCCAGTTCCCGGTCGTCCACCGGCACCTCGGAGAGCGCGGCGGTCAGCGGCCGGAACCAGAAGCTGAGCCCGGGCCCGTCGTGCACCAGCGTGCCGGAGCGGTGGTGCCGGATGTGCGCCGTGGGCACACCGCGCAGGTGGCGCCGGCCGAGGCGCCGGGTGATGTCGGCCATGGGAACCCCTCACTTCTCGTCATGAGGACGATAAGCGGGGCGGCGTGTTCTCGTCAACAGGACGAAAAGAGGGAGTGCCGAGAGAAGAGTGAACGCGCCCCCCGGCGGCCAGGATGAAGGCATGGGATTCCACGTCGACTCCGAGGCCGGGCGGCTGCGCCGGGTGATCCTGCACAGACCGGACCTCGAGCTCAAGCGCCTCACCCCCAGCAACAAGGACGCCCTGCTCTTCGACGACGTGCTGTGGGTGCGCCGGGCGCGCGCCGAGCACGACGGCTTCGCCGACGTCCTGCGCGACCGGGGGGTCGAGGTGCACCTCTTCGGCGACCTGCTCGCCGAGACCCTCGCCGTCCCCGAGGCCCGCACCCTCGTGCTGGACCGCGTCTTCGACGAGAAGGAGTACGGCCCCCTCGCCACCGACCATCTGCGCACCGCCTTCGACGCGATGGCCCCCGGCGAGCTGGCCGAGGCGCTGGTCGGCGGCATGACCAAGCGGGAGTTCCTGGCCGGCCATGCCGAGCCCGCCTCCGTCCGCTTCCACGTCATGGAGCTGGACGACTTCCTGCTCGGCCCGCTGCCCAACCACCTCTTCACCCGGGACACCTCGGCGTGGATCTACGACGGCGTCTCCATCAACGCCATGCGCTGGCCCGCCCGGCAGCGCGAGACCGTGCACTTCGAGGCGATCTACCGGCACCACCCCCTCTTCAGGAAGGAGGGCTTCAACATCTGGTCGCGCGGCCAGGCCGACTACCCCTCCACCATCGAGGGCGGCGACGTGCTGGTGATCGGCAACGGCGCCGTGCTGATCGGAATGAGCGAGCGCACCACCCCGCAGGCGGTCGAGATGCTCGCGCACAAGCTGTTCGCGGCGGGCTCCGCCCAGACCATCGTGGCGCTGGACATGCCCAAGCGGCGCGCCTTCATGCACCTCGACACCGTGATGACCATGGTCGACGGCGACACCTTCACCCAGTACGCCGGGCTCGGCATGCTGCGCTCGTACACCATCGAGCCCGGCGTCGGGGAGCGCGAGCTGAAGGTCACCGACCATCCCCCGGAGCACATGCACCGGGCCATCGCCGCGGCCCTGGGTCTCGGTGAGGTCCGGGTGCTCACCGCCACCCAGGACGTGCACGCCGCCGAGCGCGAGCAGTGGGACGACGGCTGCAACGTCCTCGCCGTCGAGCCGGGGGTCGTCGTCGCCTACGAGCGCAACGCCACCACCAACACCCATCTGCGCAAGCAGGGCATCGAGGTCATAGAGATCCCGGGCAGCGAGCTGGGGCGGGGGAGGGGCGGACCGCGCTGCATGAGCTGCCCGGTCGAGCGGGACCCGGTCTGAAGGAAGCCGCCCCGGGAGCCGGGCGCCGTGTGAATCCGCGCATAATCATGCCGCAGCGTGAATAGAAATGCCGAGGCTCGTATAGAATTACCGGAGTCAGTGCACCACGTACCCTTGGAGCGCCCCCATGGCGACAGTCCCGACCGCCCTCACCGGCCGCCACTTCCTCAAGGAGCTGGACTTCACGGCCGAGGAGTTCCGCGGGCTGCTCGCGCTGGCCGCCGAGCTGAAGGCGGCCAAGCGGGCCAGGGCCGAGACGCGGTACCTGACCGGCCGCAACATCGCCCTGATCTTCGAGAAGACCTCGACCCGCACCCGCTGCGCCTTCGAGGTCGCCGCCGCCGACCAGGGTGCCCACACCACCTACCTCGACCCGTCCGGCTCCCAGATCGGGCACAAGGAGTCCGTCAAGGACACCGCCCGCGTGCTGGGCCGGATGTACGACGCCATCGAGTACCGGGGGCACGGCCAGGGCGTCGTCGAGGAACTGGCCGCGTACGCGGGCGTCCCCGTCTACAACGGGCTCACCGACGAGTGGCACCCCACCCAGATGCTCGCCGACCTGCTCACCATGACCGAGCACAGCGACAAGCCGCTGGAGAGCCTCACCTTCGCCTACCTCGGCGACGCCCGGTACAACATGGGCAACTCCTACCTGGTCACCGGCGCCCTGCTCGGCATGGACGTCCGCATCGTCGCCCCCCGGCTGCTCTGGCCCGACGAGACCATCGTCGCGCTGGCCCGCCGGCTCGCCGACGCCTCGGGCGCCCGCGTCACCCTCACCGAGGACGTCAAGGAGGGCGTGCGCGGCGCCGACTTCGTCGCCACCGACGTCTGGGTGTCCATGGGTGAGCCCCAGCAGGTCTGGGACGAGCGCATCGGGCTGCTCGGCCCGTACGCGGTGACCATGGACGTGCTGCGCGCCACCGGCAACCCGGACGTGCGCTTCCTGCACTGCCTGCCCGCCTTCCACGACCTCGGCACCAAGGTCGGCCGCGAGATCCACGAACGGTACGGACTGACCGAGCTGGAGGTCAGCGACGAGGTCTTCGAGTCCGAGCACTCGGTGGTCTTCGACGAGGCGGAGAACCGGATGCACACGATCAAGGCCGTGCTCGTCGCCACTCTCGGGGATACGTCACAAACCCTTGCGTGACCCACCTCACCTGGCCTTATCCTGACCGACGGCCTGGCCCCCACCCTTAGTGCCGCGCCGACGCAGCGGCCTGACCCGGGCCGTCCGCACCACCAGAAACGAGCACCACCCGCATGCCCGCTCCCCGCATCAAGTCCCCGCATCTGCTCGTCGCCGAATCCGGCGCCGACCGCGAGGGCCACGGTCTGAAGCGCACCATGGGCCTCTTCCAGCTCATCTGCTTCGGTGTCGGCGCCATCGTCGGTACCGGCATCTTCGTCGGCCTCTCCGACTCCGTCGCGCAGGCCGGACCCGCCGTGGTCGTCTCCTTCATCCTCGCCGCGATCACCTGCGTGTTCACCGCCTTCTCCTTCGCCGAGCTGGGCGGCGCGATACCGGTCTCCGGCTCCTCGTACTCCTTCGCCTACGCCGGTCTCGGCGAGTCCACCGCCTTCCTGGTCGGCTGGTGCCTGCTGCTGGAGTACGGCATCTCCATCTCGGCCGTCGCGGTCGGCTGGAGCCAGTACGTCAACGAACTCCTGCACAGCCTCACCGGCTGGCAGCTCCCCGACGCGCTGTCCGCCGGTCCCGGCGACGGCGGTGTGGTGAACCTGCCCGCTGTCATCGTCATCGCCATGGCCGCCGTGCTGCTGGTGCGCGGCGTGCGCGAGAGCGCGCGGGCCACCGCCGCGATGGCCGCCGTGAAGCTCGTCATCCTGCTCGCGTTCTGCGCCATCGGCTACAGCGCGTTCAAGGACGGCAATCTCACCCCGTTCTCCCCGGCGGGCCTGGGCGGCATCGGCGCGGGCACCACCGCGGCCTTCTTCTCGTACATCGGCTTCGACGCGATCACCACGGCCGGCGAGGAGGCGAAGAACCCGCGCCGGGACATCCCGGTGGCGATCCTCGTCTGCATGGGCCTGGTCACGCTGCTGTACTGCGCCGTCGCGGTCGCCGCGATCGGTGCCATCGGCGCCCACCAGGTCGGCGGCCGCCCCGCCGCGCTGTCGTACGTGGTCAACATGGTCACCGGCTCCACCATCGGCGGCGGTGTCATCGCCTTCGGCGCGGTCGTCGCCATCGCCTCGGTCGTGCTCGCCGTGATGTACGGCCAGACCCGCATCCTGCTGTCGATGTCCCGCGACGGACTGATCCCGCGCGTCTTCGAGAAGGTGTCCCCGAAGACCTCCACGCCGGTGGCGGGCACGCTCATCGTCGCGGTCGTCTTCGCCGTCCCCGCGGCCTTCGCCTCGCTCGACTCCGTGGTGAACCTCTGCACCATCGGCACGCTCGCCATCATGGCGGTCGTCAACATCGCGGTGATGGCCCTGCGCCGCCGCGAGCCGGGTCTGAGGCGCAGCTTCCGGGTGCCGCTGTACCCCGTCGCCCCGCTGCTCGGCGTCGTCTTCTGCCTCTACCTGATGTACGAGACGGGCTGGCAGACCTGGCTGCAGTTCGCGGTCTTCCTGGTGGTCGGCCTCGGGGTGTACTACGCCTACGGCCGCCGGCACTCCACGCTGGGCCGCGCCGAGGCGGCCGGGGTCACGCCGAACGCTGAGCGGGAACGACAGGCAGTCTGAACCACACCGCCTTGCCCGACGAGGTCGGGCGGTGACCACAGGACGAACTGAGGGCGCGGATCAGCAACAGGCCGCGCCCTCCTTCCTGCCAGGGGTCGGGCTCCTCGATCACCGGACGGGTGAGATGGCCGGGCGGCTCCGGGTCGGGGTCGTGCACCTCGACCTGGCAGCCGGTCGGCCGAAGCTCCACCACCAGCTCGATCGGGCCGCCCCCCGCGGTGTGCTCCACCGCGTTCGCCACCAGCTCGGCGGTCAGCAGCTCCGCCGTGTCGCAGTCGGCCATGTGCCCCACCTCGGCCAGGGCCGACCGCACCAGGGCACGCGCCACCGGCACCGCCGCGGCGGTGTGCGGCAGCGCGATGCGCCAGGAGGCCGATTCGGTGGGGCGTTCGTGCACGGCGAGTCCGTTCATGGAGCAGGCTGTCCTGCCTTCGACTGTAGGAAATGGTACGGGTCCGGCCATCGGAACCCTCGGCGGGCGGTGGCCGGAACCACAGGGCCCGATACCCGTCCGCACACCGCGCCGAACGCCCCACCACCCCCTCGCGTAGCTGCTGTTACGTCCCTGTCGATCACCGGTGACACCGGTGACGGGACGGTCGCGCGCCCCGGGCCGCCCCCCGCGCCGAGTGACCACAGTCACAGCCCGGTGGTGTCCGTTCCAGCCGTCCGGTGCCACGGAGCGAGCGGCCGGTCACCGGCCGCCGCGTTCACACCCCGACGAAGGCCGCGCCCGCGTCCCGCAGCCGCTCGTGCAGTGCCCGGAACACCCGCGCCGAGCGCGCCCCCGGCCAGTCGGCGGGCAGCAGCCGGGCCGGCAGGCCGGGATCGGCGCCGGGCACCCGGCGCCAGGAGTCCAGGGCCAGCAGATAGTCCCGGTAGGCGTCCTCGGCCGGGGTGTCCGCCCGGTCCTCCCAGGCCCGCAGTACCGGCGCGTGCGCCGCGAGGAACCGCTCGTGCTCCGCGGCGATGGCCGGCAGGTCCCACCAGCGGCCCACCGCCTCGACGGTCGGGGCGAACCCCAGATGATCGCCCCGGAAGAGATCCACATAGGCGTCCAGACCCAGCCGGCCCAGCGTGTGCCGGGCCTCCTCGTGCAGCCGGGCCGGGGCTATCCACACCCCCGGCGCGGCCGCGCCGAAGCCCAGTGCGGCCAGCCGGGAACGCAGAACATGCCGCTTCTGCCGCTCCGACTCGGGCACCGAGAACACCGCGAGCACCCACCCCGCGTCCTCGGCGGGCCCGGTGGCGTGGATACGGCGGTCGTCGGCGCTCAGCAACCGGTGCGCCTCCGCCGACAGCTCGTATCCCGCCGCGCCCCCGGCGGTGCGGGCCGGCAGCAGCAGGCCGCGCCGCTTGAGCCGGGACACCGAGGAGCGCACCGAGGGCGCGTCCACCCCGACCGCGGCCAGCAGACGGATCAGCTCGGCGACGGGCACCGGGCCCGGTACGGAGCGGCCGTAGGCGCCGTACAGCGTGACGATGAGGGACCTGGGGGCGTGCTGCTCGGACACGTTGATCATTTTAGGTTGTCGGCATACCTGCTGGTCACCATCGGTGCGCGGGCCCGGAGCGGGTTACGGGGACGACTGCGCCCGGCCCATTGACGCGCCACCGATGGGGTGACGGTCGCGTGGCGCGCGGGGTGCCGCCGGTACCTGTGGAAGCCCCCACACCCCACACCGGGAGGCATCCGATGCCCGTACGCCCCGTCCTCGCCGCCGCGCTCGGCGGCACCGCCCTGCTGTGCGCCCTCGCCGCCCCGGCCGTCGCGGCCCCCGGAGAGAGCGTCACCGTCGACTCCACCGCCCGCCTCGCGGCCGACGGCACCGTCACGCTCTCCGGCACCTACCGCTGCCTGCCCGGCACCGGCCCGGTCTTCGTCAGCTCCTCCGTCAGCCAGGCCGACCCGCGCGTCCGGCACGGCATCGGGGGCGGCGCCGCCCGCTGCGACGGCGTCGAGCACCGGTGGGAGAACACCGGGAAGGTCTCCTCGGAGACGCTGAAGGCGGGCGCCGCGCACGTCCAGGCCAACGTGATGGAACTGCGTCCGAGCGGTCTGGTGCCGCTGCCCGTGTTCCATGCCACCCAGGACCGGGACATCATCCTCGTCCGGAGCTGACCCGCGGGCCGGCGGCGGGCTAGGGCGGAGGCATCCGCCCGGTGTGCCGCCGCCACTCCAGCCGGGCGGCCTCCAGCTCGGCGCGGGCCTCGGCCAGGCGGGGGTTGTCCTTGTTGCGGGCCTGGATCTCGGCGTGCCGTGCGCGCGCCCGGTCCACCGCCTCGGTGTCCTGCTCCAGCAGCTCGCGGTCGTGCTGGGCCTGCTTCAGCTGCTCCGGCAGGGTGGCGCGGAAGGCGTTCTCCCTGGCCACCGCGCGCTGCACCGCGTCGGCGAAGTCCCGCACCCGGTCCTCGGTGAACCCCTTCGCCTCCTCGCCCTCGCCGGTGCGGCGCGGGTAGTCGGTCCGCTCGGGGGTGCCGTCCGCCTCCAGGACGTACAGGTAGTAGGCGCTGTCGCCGGAGTCGATCCGGACCCGTCGCTCGGCCAAGTGGACAGTCCGGAGACTGCCGTTGGTCTCGCGTTTCACCAGCGCGTGCTCGTACAGGGTGAGTTCGCCCAGCGCGCCGAGCCGCTTGCCCCGGCCCGGCTTCTCCAGCGAGGCGACCCGCCGCGCGGCGGCACGCAGGTCCTGCTCGCGCTTCTGCTCCTGCCGCGCCACCTCGGCCCGCGCGGCGGACTCCTCCGAGCGGGCGATCTCCTCCAGGCTGCGTACGTTCGCCCGCGCCTGCGCCAGCGGGCGCCGGTCCTCCGCATGCCTCGGCAGGACCGCCAGGGCGAGGCTGCCCGGAAACCTCCGCGCCCGCGCGTGCACCGCCCAGCCGGCCAGTGCCGCCGCGAAAAGCACCACGATCAGGTACGCCATGCTTCCCCCCAAGGCCGCCGCCACCGTCCGCTGTCTGTTACTGCTCAGCGGACGATGACGGCAAACTGGCCTGCGGGGCCCAGTGGTTGTGCGCCGTACGGATCGAGCCGCCGCTCAGCCGAAGGCGTCGCGCAGCGCGGGCAGCAGTGTCTTCTCCGACCAGTCGATGAAGGCCGGCTGGGTCGGGCCGCCGATCTGGACCAGGGCCACCTCGGTGAATCCGGCCTCCGCGTAAGGCCGTACGGCTTCCACGAAGGCTTCCGGGTCGTCGCCGCACGGGATCGCGGAGGCCACGTCGTCCTCGGTGACGAACTGGGTCGCCTGCTCGAAGGAGTCCGGGCCCGGCAGCTCGGAGTTGACCTTCCAGCCCAGACCGAACCAGCGGAACTGGTCGTGCGCGCGCCGGATCGCGGCGTCCCGGTCGGGGTCGAAGCTGACCGGGAGCTGGCCCACGCTGGGCCTGCCCGTGCCGCCGTGCCGCTCGAACGACTCCAGCAGGTCCTTCTTCGGCTCGGTGGCGATGACCAGGTCAGCGAGATGCCCGGCCAGCGCGCAGGACTGCTCGCCCGAGACGGCGATGCCGATGGGCGGCGGCGGCTCGGGCAGGTCCCACAACTTGGCCGACTCCACGTCGTAGTGCTTGCCGTGGTAGGTGACGTGGCCGCCCTCGAACAGGGCGTGGATGATCTCCACCGCCTCTTCCAGCATCTCGTGCCGCACGTCCACCGCGGGCCAGCCCTGACCCACCACGTGCTCGTTGAGGTTCTCCCCGGAGCCCAGGCCGAGCCGGAAGCGGCCCTCGGACAGCAGTTGCAGGGTCGCCGCCTTCTGCGCCACCACCGCCGGGTGATAGCGGAAGGTCGGGCAGGTCACGTAGGTCATCAGCGGTATCCGCGACGTGGCCTGCGCCGCCGCGCCGAGGACGCTCCACGCGTACGGGGCATGGCCCTGCGAGCGCAGCCAGGGGAAGTAGTGGTCCGACGTCACGGAGAAGTCGAACCCCGCCTCCTCGGCGCGCACGACATGCTCGACCAGCTCCCGCGGCCCGGCCTGCTCGGTCATCATCGTGTATCCGATTCGCACCATGAGCCACGAGTCCCCCCTATGACGAGGCGAAAACAGCCGGGCGCGCGGGGCGCGTGTCCGGCTGCTTCGTCCTCGCGCCCACTCCGCCGGCGGGCACCGGCCCCGGACCCGCTGCCCGGCGGGCGGTGGCACGCGCTCGTCGCGCACACCCTGGCCGAGGAAGCGGGCCGCCGGCCCTCGCCGCGATCACACCGTGGCGGTCGCCGGATCGCTCGTGCTGGGCGCGCCCGTCTCGACGTGCCCGGCGAAGCGCCGTACGAAGGCGGAGTCGCCGCTCGCGGTGACCGTGACGTCGTACCAGCGGTTCCCGGCGGCCACGCCCCACCCCGCGACGACACGGGAGGCGCCGGGCGGCACGGTGTACGTGTAGTGCTGGGCCGGGGCGTAGGCGTCGGTCGCGGTGAAGGTGACGGCGCCGCTGCCCGCGTTGGTGAAGGTCAGGGTGACCTGCCCGGTGGAGGTGTCGTGCCGGGCGGTGACCTCGGGACCGACGGCGGAGTTGGTCCCCGCCTGGCGGCGCAGGAAGCCGCCCGGGCCGTACACGGAGAAGTCGTAGCGGCTGCCCGGCAGCGCCCAGCTGTCGGTCAGGCTCTTGCCCGCCTCCACGGTGTAGGGCCAAGGGCCGTCGGTGCGGGTGGCGGAGGTGACATGGAAGGCTGCCCCGGCGGCACCGAGTGCGGCGAAGGTGAACTGCATCCGCCCGCCGACCGCCTTGGTGTCCACGGCCAGGTCGTAGGGGAGCGCCCGCGCTCTGCGCGTCCCGCGCTCCTGCTTGGGCAGCGCGCCGGCGGCCGGCGGCCTGGGCACGTAGTTGCCGGGGTTGGAGTGGTCCGGCGGCCGGTACCCGCTGGTGTCGGGCAGGCCGGGCGCGGTGGTGTCACCGCGGGAGAAGTCGAAGGCCGAGGTGAGGTCCCCGCACACCGCGCGCCGCCACGGCGAGACATGGGGGTTGCGCACCCCGAACCGCTTCTCGATGAACTGGACGATGGAGGTGTGGTCGAAGGTCTGCGAACAGACCCAGCCCCCCGTGCTCCAGGGCGAGATGACGAGCATCGGCACGCGAGGACCGAGCCCGTACGGTCCGGCCGCGTACCCGGCCGAGCCGCCGTACAGCTCCTTCGTCACATCGGCGGTGGACAGCCCGCGCGCGGCGGAGGCGGGCGGGAAGGGCGGTACGACGTGGTCGAAGAAACCGTCGTTCTCGTCGTAGGTCAGCAGCAGGACGGTGCGGCTCCAGACGTCCGGGTTGGAGGTGAGCGCGTCCAGGACCTGCGAGATGTACCAGGCGCCGTAATTGGCGGGCCAGTTGGGGTGTTCGCTGAAGGCTTCGGGAGCGGCGATCCAGGAGACCTGGGGGAGGGTCCCGGCCTTCACGTCGGCGCGCAGACGGTCGAAGTAACCGTCGCCGCCCGCCGCCCTGGTGCCGGTGCGGGCCCGGTCGTAGAGGGGGTCGCCGGGCTTGGCGTCGCGGTACTGGTCGAAGAACAGCAGGGAGTTGTCGCCGTAGTTGCCGATGAACGCGTCGCTGGTCCACCCCCAGCCGCCCGCCGCGTCCAGCCCGGTGCCGGTGTCCTGGTACACCTTCCAGGAGACGCCCGCCTGCTGGAGTATCTCCGGGAACGTGGTCCAGGAATATCCGGCCTCCTCATTCCCGAGCACCGGCCCACCGCCCTTGCCGTCATTCCCTGAATAGCCGGTGTACATGTAGTAACGGTTCGGGTCGGTGGAACTCAGCATCGAGCAGTGGTACGCGTCGCACACCGTGAACGCGTCCGCGAGCGCGTAATGGTACGGAATGTCCGCGCGGGTCAGATACGCCATCGTCGTCGTGGACTTGGCGGGAATCCACTTGTCGTAGAGGCCGCCGTCGAACGCCGCGTGCGTCCCGGCCCAGCTGTGGTCCAGGTCCTGGATGAACTGCATGCCGAGCCGATCGGCGTCCGGCCGGAACGGCAGCGTCTCCCGCCCCGACCCGTCGGCCTGGTGAAACACGCTCTTCCCCGACGGCAGAGCGACCGGCCGCGCGTCCCCGAACCCCCGCACCCCTCTGAGGGTGCCGAAGTAGTGGTCGAAGGACCGGTTCTCCTGCATCAGCACGACGACGTGCTCCACGTCGGCGAGCGTCCCGCTCTTCACCGCGGGCGCGATGGACGAGGCCCGCGCGATCCCGTCGGACAGCTGCGTGGCGGCCGCGCTGCCCGCGGCGATCTGCAAGAACCTACGACGACTGACATCGGGCACGGAATATTCTCCTTTAATTCATCCACCGTTCTCGGGCGGAGTATTCTGGCGAATTGCCGCGAGAGCTGAACAGTGCAACGCGGCCCGTCTTGCCTTGTCAATACGTGCGCCGGAATTAACGGCCCGGGAGCCGGCACGGCGTCGGCGAGGCCCAGCGCAAACACCTCAGGGCCGCGCGGCTCGGCTGCTGATGCCGAACAGGTATCACAGACGCCGGAAAGGGTCTTGGACGGGCGGGTGAGCGGGGGCGCAGGCTGGTGACCGAAGCAATCGAGCTGCGGAAATCGGAGCCATATCCATGAAGGTTTTCCTCACCGGAGGATCCGGCTACATCGGAAAGGCCACGATCAGCGTCCTGGTCGCGGACGGACACACCGTGGAGGCGCTGGCCCGCGGTGACCGCGCCGCCGAGGTCGTCAGCTCCTTCGGGGCGACACCGGTGCGCGGTGGGCTCGGGGACCTCGGTGTGCTGAACGCCGCCGCCGCCCGTGCCGAGGCGGTCGTCCACCTGGCCCAGGCGGAGACCGGTGCCGAGGACCTCGCCGCGGCCACCGCCATGCAGGACGGCATCGGCAGCGGCACCTACGTGCACACCGGGGGAACCTGGGTCTACGGCGACACCGACGGCATCGTGGACGAAACGGCACCCTGGAACCCGCCCGAGCTGGTCGCCTGGCGTGAGCCGGTCGAGGACACGGTCCTGCGGCGCGCCCGGCAGGGCGGCCGCCCCGTGGTGGTGCGGCCCGGTCTGCTGTACGGCGGCGAGAATCGTCTGATCGACGTCTTCTACACCGCTCCGGGCAAGGAGGCGGGCTTCATCCCCTTCATCGGCGACGGCTCGAACCGCTGGCCACTGGTGCACGTGGAGGACGTCGCCGCGCTGTACGCCGCCGCGCTGAAGGCCCGGGCCGGGTCCGTGTACGTCGGTGTGGGCGGCGTGAACCCGACTGCCAGGGAGGTTTCCCTCGCCGTCGCCGCATCCGTCGGTCTGCCGGGCAAGGTCGCCTCCATCACGCTGGAGCAGGCGCGCGAACAGATGGGTCCGGTCGCGGACGCGTTCGCCCTGGACCAGCAGCTCACCCCGGCGCGCGCCGAGGCGGAGCTCGGCTGGAAGCCGAGGTTCACCGACCCGCTCGGCGTCCTCTCCAGGGGCGAGTGACAGGGCCGTGGACACAGCGGTGGGCGTCGGCCGTCCACCGGGTCCGGACGGTAGATTCAGACATCCCCCTTCGGGGTCGTCGCGGCGAACACGACCGGGCGAGTCGACGCGGGAGCGGCCCGGCGGGGAAAGCGGCCGACTACCTCGGAAAGCGAGCGGTGCGTCCAGGTGGACCCTGACCTGAGGAAGCTCCGGTATTTCGTGGCCGTGGCCGAAGAACTCCACTTCGGACGCGCGGCCGAACGACTGCACATCGCGCAGCCGGTGCTGTCCCGGCAGATCCGCAGCCTGGAGGAGGACCTGGGTGCCGAGGTCTTCCACCGCGACCGGCGTGGCACCCTGCTGACGCCGGCCGGGGAGCAGCTGCTTAAGGACGCTGTGCCGCTGCTCGCCTCGGCAGAGGCACTGGTCCGGCGGGTGAGGCGGGCAACGCAGGACACCCCCACGCTGACCATCGGCTTCATGCCGGGCATCACGCTCACCCCGGCGACGGTGCTCTTCACCGGCCGCCATCCCACCGTGCGGGTGCGCCTGCTGCGGACGAGTTGGGGCGACCAGGCGGCGGTACTGCTGGACGGCCGGGCGGACATCGGCATCGTACGGCTGCCCCTCGACCAGCGGGGCCTCCAGGTGCGGCCGCTCTTCCGGGAGCCCCGGGTCGTCGTGCTGCCGGCGGGGCACCGCCTGGCGGAGAGGCCGGTGGTGACCGTGGCCGACCTCGCATCCGAGCATCTGCTCCAGGACCCCGACGCCGTCCCCGAATGGCGCGATGTCGCCGTGGAGTTGCGCGCCGGACGACGCCCCGACACTCCGGTGATCCACCAGGTGGAGGAGAAGCTGGAACTTGTGGCCTCCGGAGCCGGCATCTGCGTACTGCCGCTGTCCACTGCCAGCTTCTACACCCGCCCGGACGTCACTGCGCTCCGCGTGGACGGTCTCGGCCCGAACGAGGTGGCTCTGGCATGGGTGGCGTCCCGCCGCTCCCCTCTGGTCCGCGCCTTCGCCGAGGCCGCGGCGGAGACCCTGGGCCGGCCCGGCACCTCAGATCCGGGTGCGGGCGCGGGTGCGGAGCCGTAGACGAGGAGCGGGTGGGCGCGGCAGCTCCCGTGCGCTGGGCCGTTCTCTCTACGTCGTAGGGACCGTCAGAGCTGCCGCGTCCCCGAGTGCTCCGCTCAAGGCCGCTGTTCGAGGGTCTGGTGCAGGGCGTCGAGGCCCTCGCGGTAGATGTCCGTGAAAAGCGCCACGACGTCGTCGTCGCCCGCTCCCTCGGGGACGAAGCGTCCGGACCACTGGACCTCGGCGACCTCGCCGTCACCGCTCACCGCGTGCACCCGCAGTGTCGAGAGGTAGTCGACGACGGGGAAGGGGGCCTGCACGATGGTGTAGGTGTAGTACCGCTCGGTGTCGTCGAACTCCACCAGGCGCTCGACGATGACCTCACCGTCCGGGTTCCTCAGCCGCCGCACCCGGCCGCCCTCCGCGAAGGTGCTCTCGGGGATGAAGGGAAGCCAGTCCGGAAGGGACCCGAATCCGCCGATCAGCCGCCACACGCGGTCGGGGGAGGCCGGCACGAGCCGGCTCACTGACGTCGATGCCACGGGATTCCTCCAGATCGTTCCGGCCGTCCATGCCGTGCGGACCGTCGGGTATGGACTCGGACGCGCCGGAGAGACGGGCGGTCGCGCACGGGCCACCGGTTGCGGCGCAGGAGCCCTGCGGGCCGCGTACGGGCGGTTCAGCTCGGCTGCGCGGTGGGCATGATGGTGACCTGCTGAAGGTTCACGCGCGAGGGAAGAGCGGCCAGGTAGCCGACGACATCGGCGATGTCCTGCGGAGTGAGCCACTCCATGCCGCTCTCCTTGGAGTCGGCGAGCCACTCCAGCGTGCCCTCGTCGGTCACGTGGTTCTGCAGTTCGGTGCCGACGATCCCGGGTTCCAGGGCGGACACGCGTACGTTCTTGGGGCCGAGCTCGACGCGCAGATGCCGGGACAGGTGGGTGACGAACGCCTTGGTGCCCGAGTACACCGCGAAGTTCGGGAAGATGTTCTGGGCGGCGATCGAGGACATGTTGACGAGATCGGCGACGCCGCGCTCCTGGGCGGCTTTGACGAGCTGAGGCGTGAAGGCGCCGATGACGTTCATCAGCCCGGAGATGTTGAGATCGACCTGCTGCTGCCACTGGTCGGTCGCCCGCTCCTCGATGGGGGCGGGAAGCATGACGCCCGCGTTGTTGACGAGCAGGTCGGCGTCGCCGAAATCGTCGGCCACGCGGTCGGCGGCCGACTGGACGGCGGCGGCGTCGGTCACGTCCACCGCGATCGCCAGAGCGCGCCCGCCCTTCTGTCCGATGCGCTCGACGAGACCGTCGAGCCGCTCGGCACGGCGTGCGAGGACGGCGACCTGAGCGCCCATGGCCGCCAGACGTTCGGCAGTCGCCTCGCCGATTCCGCTGGAGGCTCCGGTGACGACGGCGACCCGTCCGCTCAAAGGCTGGTCGGGCGTGGCGGGAGTATTCACAGGACCCCTTCCGGCATGCAGGAGAGATTCAGCGGCTCTGGTACTTGGGCGCGTCTTTCCGGCGCAGCCTCAAAGATACGTCAGAAACGGATTCCGCACCTGCGGACAGGCGACGGGCCAAGTCCGTTTCCCTGCGGGTGAGTTGGCCGGGACCGAGCAGGCATGTCCATGGGGTCACGGCCGGCGACGCCCTGTCCTGTGCTTTCCGAAACGTGAATCCCGCCTACCCGTGAAGTCCCAGCGCTCGATGGACCGCCGCCACCACGATCGAACCCTCACCCACCGAAGAAGCCACACGTTTGACCGACCCCGAGCGGACGTCACCGACAGCGAATACGCCCGGCACGCTCGATTCCAATTCCATGGGGCGGCCGTCCGTCGGGATGGCTGAGGTGTCGGACACTTGATGGCCCACGCGGATGAATCCCTTTTCGTCGGTCTCCAGGCAGTCCGTCAGCCATGACGTGTTCGGAACGGCCCCGAGCATCAGGAAGGCATTGGAACTGGGCGTCGCCCGCACCTCACCCGTGCAGTTGTCCCTCCAGCGCACTTCCTGCAGATGTCCCTTTCCCCGCAGCTCGACGACCTCGCTCCTCGTGTGCACGGATATCCGGGCCGCCGCGTCTATACGTCTGGACAGGTATTGCGACATCGAGTTCGAGAGCGCCGAGCCGCGGACCAGCATGCGTACGTGCTCGGCGACCCGGGACAGGAACACCGCGGCCTGGCCCGCCGAGTTGGCGCCGCCCACCACGAACACCTCCTCGCCCTGACAGCACGCGCCTTCGAGGGCTGTGGCGGCGTAGTGAACGCCGTTGCCCTCGAAACGAGGCAGTTCCGGCAGATCGAGACGCCGGTAGTGGGCGCCGGTGGCGACGATCACCGTACGGGCGGACAGCGCCTCCCCGTCGCCCATCCGGAGGGTCAGCGGGTGGGCGGAACAGTCGAGCCTCTCCACGGTGTAGGGAAGGGCGATGCGTGCCCCGAACTTCATCGCCTGCACCTGGGCGCGTGTCGCCAGATCGCGTCCGCTGATCCCGAGCGGGAACCCGAGGTAGTTCTCGATCATCGACGAGGTTCCGGCCTGCCCTCCCGGAGCCGTGGCCTCGACGACGACCGTGCTCAGCCCCTCCGACGCCGCGTACACCGCTGCGGCCAGGCCCGAAGGCCCGGCACCCACCACGGCCACATCCACCGTTCCCAGATCGCCGATGTCCTCCCTGAGCCCCAGGCACTCCGCCACCTCGGAGATCTCCGGATTCTGCATGTACGTACCGGGGCGGCAGATGACGACCGGCCAGCGGGCGTCCGGCTGCACGCCGTAGTCTCGCAGCACGCCGGCCGCCTCGGCCTCACCGGGGTCGATCTGGCGCACGGGGTAGTTACTGCGATCCAGGAAACTACGGATCCTCAGCGTGTCGCCCGAATCGGGAGGACCCGCGAGAAGAACGGTGCCGAGACCCAGGTGAACGTAGCGCAGCCGCCGCCGCATGAATGCCTGGAGAACAATCTGCGCGATGTCGGGCTCGTTCGCTATCAAGGCCCGTAGTTGGGCCGGGCGCAGGCGGATCACGGCGCAATTCTCGCGTGCCACCGCCTGGACGAGCGATTTCTGCCGGTGCAGCAGGGACAACTCGCCGGTGAACTGTGCCGCGGTCAGCACGGCGACGGTCCGGTCCTCGACAGAATCACCGGGGTTTCCCTCCTGGTAGATGTCGATCACTCCGTCCAGAATCAGGAAGAAATCAAAACCCGTCGTTCCGCGACTGTAGAGAATCTGCCCCCGTTCCAATGCGTCGGCGTTTCCGTATTCACGGACCCGGCTCACCTGGTCCTCGGAAAGCACCGGAAAGGCTTCCTCGTCCATGCCGGCCCGGACAGAACCTTCGTCGCTCGTCATGTCATCCACCTCCCGAGCAGGTCGGTGTACCGATGCCCCGGCTCCCTACGCCCCCAGTGTGCTCCCGCACGGGGAGACGCGGCATCCGGGGCGCGAAATCCGCGCCCCGGTATATGCCGCTCGATCTCGCCACCGTATTCCACTTGGATGGACACGCCAGATTATTGGACGACCGCGCCTCGTTCGACACACCTGGACGGCACGCCTCATTCTGCGAGTTGCTCCCGTTCTCCTGCCGCGTTAGCTTGAGTGGGACTGCCTGAAGTCCTCACCTGACGACTCGTCACTCACTCCTTCATATAACGAGGAGAAGATTCGTGGCTGAAATTCTTTTCGTGCTGACCGGCGCGAGCTACTGGACACTCCGGGACGGGCACCGCCACCCGACCGGCTACTGGGCCGAGGAGTTCGTGGCCCCTTACACCGCGTTCACGGAAGCCGGACACAAGGTCACCGTCGCGACGCCGGGGGGAGTCGTCCCCGTCGTGGACACGATGAGCCTGCGGCCGAGCATGACCGGCGGCGAGGAGAACTCCCTGGAGCTGGAATCCGCCATCGAGGCAGCCGAGGAGCTGCGTCATCCGGTGCGCCTCGACCAGGTCGGCATCGACGATTTCGACGCGGTGTACTACCCCGGTGGCCACGGGCCGATGGAGGATCTCTCCTCCGACGCGGACTCCGCCCGGCTGCTGCGCGAGACCCTGGCGTCGGGCAAGCCCCTGGGCATCGTCTGCCACGCTCCTGCCGCGCTCCTCGCCACACGTGACGAGAACGGGACCACGCCCTTCGCCGGTTACCGCGTGGCCGGGTTCAGCAACGAGGAGGAAGCCGGTGTCGGTTTCGCCGACCGCGCCAAGTGGCTGCTCGAGGACGAGCTGAAGAAGCTGCCCACGGAGTACTCGCGGGGCCCGGTGTGGGAGCCGTACACGGTGGTGGACCGCACGCTCTACACCGGGCAGAATCCCGCGTCCTCCGGACCGCTGGCCGAGGAAATGCTCAAGGTCCTCACCTGAGGGTTCCGCCGGGCACGGACAGGACGCCGACCTCCAGCACCGGAAAGGGAACCGGTCATGGCCCTCGATCACGTACTCCCCGGGCGTATCGGCTTCGGCACGGCCCCGCTCGGGAACATGTTCCGCGCCGTCCCGGACGAGGAGGTGTCGGCGACCCTCGACGCGGCCTGGGACCAGGGCATCCGCTACTACGACTCGGCGCCGCTGTACGGAGCCGGACTCGCCGAGATCCGCCTGGGCGAACTGCTGTCGAAGAAGCCGCGGGACGAGTTCGTGCTGTCCTCGAAAGTGGGCCGGGTGGTCCTCGACGAGGTCGAGCCGGGCAGCAGGGACCTGGGCGACAAGGGTGATCTCTTCGCGCACGGGAGGCCCAACAAGATCCTCCACGACTGGACGGCCGACGCGACCGAGCGCTCCGTCGAAGGCAGTCTGGAACGTCTCGGAGTGGACCGGCTGGACATCGTCTGGGTGCACGACATCGCACAGGACTTCCACGGCGACGGGTGGCTCGGCAAGTTCGAGGAGGCGCGGACGGGCGCCTTCCGCGTGCTGTCCCGTCTCCGGGACGAGGGCGTCATCAGAGCCTGGGGGCTCGGGGTCAACCGCACCGAACCCATCGAGATCGCCCTCGAACTGGACGAGCCCAAGCCCGACGGCTTCCTGCTGGCGGGCCGGTACACCCTGCTGGACCACGCGCACGCCCTGGAACGCCTCCTGCCGATGGCGGAACAGAGGGACGTCGGCATGGTCGTCGGCGGCCCCTACAGTTCCGGCATCCTCGCCGGCGGTACCAACTTCGAGTACCAGGACGCACCCCCGGAGATCGTCGAGCGGGTCAAGCGCATCAAGGAGATCGCCGGCCGGCACGGCGTCTCGGTCAAGGCGGCCGCGCTCCAGTTCTCCCTCGCCCACCCCGTGAGCGACGCGGTCATCCCCGGTGCGACCAAACCCAGCCGCATCAGCGAGGACCTCTCCGCCCTGCGGGAGGACATCCCCGTCGGGTTCTGGCGGGAACTGCGCGAAGCCGGCCTCGTCAGCCCACTGGCCCCCCTGCCGGGCGGCGTCTGAGAGTCCCGAGAGCGGAGGCGGTGCGACCGGAATGATCCTCGGGGTCGTCTTCGCCGTCCTGGCCGCTGCCAGCAACGCCCTGGGCACCGTGCTGCAACGGCGAGCAGTGGTCCATGTGCCCGACTCCCGGGGGCGGGGACTCGCTCTCGTCGGCGACCTGCTGCACAACCCGGCCTGGTTCGTGGGGATTCTGGGCACCGTTCTCGCCGCGCTGTTCCAGGCCCTCGCCCTCCTCACGGGGTCGCTGGCCACCGTCCAGCCGATCTTCATCCTGGAGCTGCCACTGGCTCTCGTCTTCGGCAGCGCCGTGTTCCGGGTCGGGGTGTCGCCGAAGGCCTGGGCCTGCGTGATCTGCATCTTCGCAGGCCTGGCCGTCGCTCTGTTCTCGGCGGCTCCCTCAGGGGGACGGCCCCAGGTACCGGGCATGGCGTGGGTGCCGACGCTCCTCGTCCTCGGCGGAGGGGGCGCGGCCTTCGCCGTCGCCGGACTGCGGCGCCCGCAGGGACTCGCGCGGGCCGCCCACCTGGCGCTCGCGGCGGCGATCGGCAACGCGCTCACGGCAGCCCTGGTGAAGTCCTCGATGTATGTCCTGTCCCAGGAGGGAGCGGCGGGCTTCTTCCTGGCCTGGCAGACCTACGCGTTCGCGATCACCGGGTCGGCGTCCATCCTCCTGCTCGGTTACGCGATGCAGGGAGGCCCCCTCATCGGCTCCCAGCCCGCGCTGACGCTCGGTGACGCCGCAGTCAGCTTCCTCCTCGGGGTGACGCTCTACGCCGAGTCGCCCCGCGGCGGCTGGTGGCTCGTCCCGGCGCTCGCGGGAGCGGCCCTGGTGGTCTACGGGGTGTTCGCGCTCTCCCGCACCCGCTGCCTCACCAAGTGCGTCAATCCCGCCGAGGAGAACCGGGACGAGTCCCGGCACGGGCGGTCGGCGGCCGAGGCCATGTGAGGCCCGCCCGGAGATCGCGCCGTCGTGCGCGCTGCCTCCGCACGGACGCCGCGGCGGCGCTGACGGGGCCGTCGATCTCCGCCTGGAGGCGGCGCATCGTGTCGAGGTGATCTGCCATCCAGACCATCCGCACCGCCGTCGCCGTGCCCTGTTCCGTGCCCGCCCTCAGATCGCGGCTCACGCTTCCGCGCAGGGCCGCCTGCACGACCGGACGGCTCAGCGGGCGGCCGGGCGCGGCCCCGCCGCCGGCCAGTGCCCGGCCGGCCGACTCGAACCACGAGGTGAGGGACTCGCACGAGTCGAGGATCTCCTGACCGGCCGCCGCCCGGCCGTGCCCAGGGGCCTGCCCCGCGCGCGACCACAGATCGGTGACGGCGTCGGAGGTCAGCCGGAGAATGGTGACCGCGTCCACCAGCGCGGTCACATCGGCCAGCGCGAGGTGCTTGGTGCCGCGTTCTGACAGGTACTCGCGGAACGCGTCGTCGAGCCGGCGGGCGGAGGCCAGCGCGCGCCGCCGGTCGTCGTCGCTCACGGCCGGGTCCGCGGCTCCCGCCCTGTCGCACAGCGCCAGCCCTGTCACGACGGCACCGCGCAGATACCGCGCGCCGTCGCCGAGGGCGTCGCACAGCACCCGGCCCAGCGCGGCCGCGGCACCCAGCGGCCAGAGCAGCAGACCGACCACCAGGCTGACGGCGCAGCCGAGAGCCACGTCCTCGATCCTGACCAGTCCGAGCTGCCACCCCTCGGGGTCGATGATGCTGAACAGGACCAGCAGCACGACGGTGAATCCGGCCTGTCCGGCGGTGAACGCCGTCACGGCGGTCTCCATCCCCACGAGGAGGATCGCCACGGGCAGCAGCAGCCACAGCACGACGGGATGCGCGCCCAGGGCCAGAATCAGGGGTGCGCCCACGACGAACCCGAGCACCGTGCCGAGGAGGGCCCGCCTGACCGTCTGGCCCGTGCTCACGGCGTTGGAACGCAGCACGGCGAGCGTGCCGGAGGCCACCCAGAAAGCGTGGTCCAGGCCGGTCAGATGGGCGATCACCACGGCGAGACTCAGCGCCGCCGCCCCGCGCAGGCTGTTGTGGAGCCAGACGGAGTTGCGGCTCAGGTGTGCCGCGAAGCGTTCCCGCACCGAGGACAGGGCGGAGTCGCTTCCCGGAGGACGACGGCCGAGCAGCCGGTCCCGGCGGCTGCGCTGCCGCGCGGTCACGGCGAGCTGGACGTTGCCCGCGATCGCGCTCACGACGTAGCTCATGCTCTGAGCCCGGAAGCTCGGCCCCAGCGAACCGATCAAGATGTCGGCCGGCCCCGGGGCGGCGGCCGGCGCGGTCCCGTTCCCGGCGCGGGCCACCGGGACGGCGGACCGCCGGGGGAGGAGCCCGATCATGGACTCCTCCAGCCTCGACCGAGCCTCTTCGAGCCGGGTGACATGGGGATCGAGGCCGTGCGGTACCGAGACATCGGCCTGGAGCAGTGCCGCGCTGTGCTCCAGGAGCTCCACCGTCGCCATCTTGGTCTCGCACACCATGAGCTCGCTCAGCGCGTCCCTGTTCCGAGGCGGGTCCCGGTGCAGTACGGAGCCCAGCCAGATCACCTGGTCCACGAGCCGGACCACGGCCCGCGACGACAGTGACAGTCCGGTGGGCCGGTACGGCGTGCCGTAGAAGGTCTTCCGCAAGTCGGCCACGCCCTGCCGCGCCTCTCGGACCGCTGTGTCGAGGGCCTGACCGTGCACGGCCGGATCGGGGGCACAGTCGACCTCGGCGCGCAGTCTGCCGGCGAGCAGGGCACAGGCGTGGGCGCCGGCCACGCGCAGCGGCTCGCTGGCCGGGACCGGCCACATCAGGGTGACGGCGATCATCGAGGCCGCACCGCCCAGCCCCCACCCGGCCGCGTGCGCCGGGATGGCGCCGAGGGGCCCGCCCAGCGTCACCGGAAGGATGTAGGCGAACAGGAGTGAAGTGGTCGCGCCGGCCAGGGCGGAGCTGACGATCCCGGAGAACAGGACGCAGAACGCGATGACGAAGGTCACCGATCCCGTCAGCCAGAGCGTCCGGCCGGCCAAGGTGCCCAGGCAGGTTATGACCGTGGTGGCCAGGATCAGCGCCGTCTGGCCGGCGATCCGCTCGCGCATCGGGCCGCCGAAGTCCACGAACAGCGTCAGCACCAGCGTGCCGAAGGCCGCGAAGACCGCGATGTCCGGCCGGTCCAGGCCGAAGTACGTCCCGGCGAGGACCAGGGGGGTCAGGATCGCCGCCCGCAGCGCCCGCCGCAGAGCGGCCAGTCCCGGATCGCGGCCGCGCAGCCACGCGAGCGCGCCGCCCGGCACCTGGCCGGGGTGGACGCGCCCGCCGTCACGTCTCCCTCTCGTCACCCGCCCACCCAGACGGTCCTGGCGTTCATGAACTCGCGCATGCCGCGGTCCGGCAGTTCGCGGCCGTGGCCACTGCGTTTGACTCCGCCGAAGGGGATCTCCGGGTGGCTGGTGGGGTGGCCGTTGATGAAGGCCCTACCGGACTGGACGTCACGCACGGACAGCGCGCGTTCGGCCTCGTCCTCGGCGACGTCGTCCGCCTCGCTCTCCAGGCGGTCGGCGGTGGCCCGCGCCGGCCGGTCCTCCAGCTGATCGGCAGTCAGCTCCTCGAATCTCTCGACAACCTCGCCTGAAGTCGGATTCGTCGATGCGATGGCCATATCGATAAGGGTACGAGCGGCATCTGGCGTCGGCAAGTTCTGGAATTACCTTGAGATCACGGCGCCGGAAAGAGATTCCTTTCTTCGTCGGAATGTGCTGCGCGTGGCGCTCGGATTCCAGAAAAAAGGCGTTCCTGTTCTACTCGATATCACCGATCGCGCCGCCCCCGGTCCGTATTCCGCTCCACCGTCCGCCCGTCACTCACCGCTCGTACGTGGCGAACATGGAGGCCCGCGCGATCGCGTGGGTGAACAGCAGGAAGTCCATGAGCGCGGGGGTCGTCGTCCCGGACACCTCCAACTCCTCCACGTCGACGGCGTGCACCACCAGGAAGTAGCGGTCAGGGCCGTTCCCGGGAGGTGTCGCCGGCCCGAGGTACCTGCGGTGACCGGCGTCGTTGGCGAGTGTCACCGCGTGACCGGGCAGATCGCTCCCGTCTCCCGCGCCGGCGGGGAGCTCGGTCACGGAGGCGGGCAGATTGGCCACGGCCCAGTGCCAGAAGCCGGAGGCGGTGGGGACGTCCGGGTCGAACATGGCGACGGTGAAACTGCGGGTCTCCTCGGGGAATCCCGACCAGCTGAGCTGTGGGGAGACGTCCGCTCCGCCCGCCCCCAGGACACCGCTCACCTGCTCCATGGCCAGCGGGGCACCATGGGCCACGGACCGCGAGGTCAGGGAGAAGGCCGGAATCGACGGGACATGGTCGTACGGACCATAGGGCTTGATCATGGCAGCCCCTCGCATTCGCGGTGGATCGTCTGCTGGAGGCGACCGCCCGGCGTCACCGCCGCGCGAGCCGTGCGGCAACCGGATCTGCCCGGGGCGCACCGGCGAGGCAACTGTGCCTGCGGCGGCCGTCATTCAACGCTAGGAGCAGTGTTTCGGGTCGGCAATCCGGACCTGGCCGACCGGAAGGCGGGCCCTGCTCCGGGAAACGGGACCCCGCTCACGACGCCTCGGCAACGGGCCGCGCCCGCCCGCTGCGAGCCCCGGCCGACCGTGGAACCGCCCCGCGCGCGATGCCGGTTCATCGGTGCGATGGCGCTGAACGACGATCGCCGTCGTTCCCGGCATCGATCGCGTCGCGCGGTTCCGCCGGGCGCGACCTGCCGTGACGCGGGAAAGCCGAGCACGGCGACCGAGCGGCCGACTATCACATGACGCCTCGGAATCAGATGCCGATTGGCGCCCATATTCCATGGGATATCAATGCGCCGGGGCCCCGGTTGCGTGGCGAGGGAGTCGTGCAGGATTCTGGTTTCCATGGCATCGGTTGCAGCGATATCGGCGTGAGGCCGGCGACCGTTCCGCGACATCCCTCGCCCCGGAAGAAAGGCGGCTGCTCCATGAAGAAGATGCGCGCGGCCCGAATGCACGGGTACAACGAACCACTCCGGATCGAAGAGGTCCCCGTACCCGAACCCGGGCCGGACGAGATCCTGATCAAGGTGGCCGCGGTCGGGATGTGCCGCAGCGACTACCAACTCCTCGACGGCTACTTCAAGGGCCCCTTCCCCGTGGACTTCCCCTACATCCCGGGCCATGAGGTGGCGGGCCGCGTGGTCGGGCTGGGCAGTGAGGTCCCGGACACGGTCGACTACGCGGTGGGTGACATGGTCGTGGTCAACCCGAGCTGGGGCGACGGCACGTGCCGCCAGTGCCGGGAGGGCAACGAACAGCTGTGCAGCGGTGACGGCAGGTGGGTCGGCTTCGGCCCGCAGGGCGGGTTCGCCGAGTACATGCCGGTGCAGTACAACCACGCCATCCCGGTCTCCGAGGAAGCCGCGAAGCATCCCGAACTGCTCGCCCCCATGACCGACGCGGGCCTCACCCCCTTCCGGGCGATGAAGAAGCTCCGCGACACCGGGAAGATCGGCCCCGACCGGGTGGTCGGCGTCACCGGCATCGGCGGCCTCGGCAGCTACGGCATCCAGTACGCGAAGCTGCTCGGCGGCGGCGCGACCGTCGTCGCTCTGGCCCGGTCCGACAACAAGCTCGACGTGGCGAAGAAGAACGGCGCCGACTACGGGATCAACGTCAGGGACAAGTCCACCGAGGCCATCCAGAGCGAACTGGAGGACCTCACCGGCAGCGCGACCTTCGACGCCGTCCTGGACTGCGTCGGCAGCGAGCAGTCCATCCCGATGGCGTTCGACCTGCTCGGCCCGGAGGGTGTGGTGGCGAGCGTCGGCCTGATGAGCGATCACGTCAGCATCGCCCAGTTCCCCTTCGTGGGCACCGAGCGCACCTACCTCGGTTCCTTCTGGGGCAACCACGCGAATCTGGTCGAGGTGCTCTCGCTGGCCGAGAAGGGCCTGGTCGAACACGATGTCACCAAGGTCAAGCTCGAGGACGTCAACGAGAACCTCGAAGCTCTCGGGCGAGGAGAAGTCGTCGGCCGCCTGGTCATCGTGTTCGAGGACTAAGGGCTGTCCCGCGAAGATCGGCTTGCGTGCCCGGCCTCAGGGGAACTGAGCCTGGGAGGCAGGATGTCCTCCGTGATGAGCAGTGCGGATCTGCATCCTGCCCGGATACCGGGTTACGACGGTGGCCCCCTCACGTACCCGGCCGGGCTCCTGGAGGAGCCGCACTTCTGGCTGGGTCACCTCTCCTCGTGTGTCCAGAGCGAAGAGGCCGAAGAACTGCTGTTCGGCGCGGACTACGACGTTGGATCCTGCGACGACGGACCTGCTGTGAAAGCGAAGAGGCTCAGGTGATGTACCGAGAAGCGAACAGCAGTGAATCCGCGCAGTCGAGCCGGAGTCGGCCGACGGACTTTCGCTCCGCCATTCACCTGCCCACTCGGCAGACCGACCGCACCGAGAACATCGTCCGGGCCTGGGAGGGGGGACCCCTCGCCCACTTGAACCGCCTGGCCATCCCGGAGCCCGATGCCCGCAACGGGTTCAGGTTCCTGGCGAACGGCCACTACTTCGAGAACCTCCTGTCGATCAGCGTGTACTGCGACTCGCTGTCGGGGATCTCAGGTGACGACCGGGAACAGGACCCCGTCGTGGCGGACCTGGTCACCGCCGGCAAGATCCTGTTCACGAGCAGGCATGCCTCGCACGTCGTCACACCGGGCCGTATCTGCATCCGTGACACGAAGGCGTCCTGGGAGTTCTACTGCGCACCCGCGACGCGCGTACGCGTGGTCACCCTCCCGCGTCACCTGGTGTTCTCGGGCACCGCGTCACCGGAGAGCGTGAACGGGTCCTGTCTCGCGGACGTCAGCACCCCCGAGGTTCGCTTTCTGCTCAACTTCCTGGAGGCGATCGAGAAAAGCGGGGACGATCTCCATCGTTCCGCGTCGGCGCAGGCTCTCGCGGCGGACGCCTGTACGGCTCTCTTCTCCGGAATGCTCTTCGGCCGGCACGCGTCCGCCTTCCAGGACCACCCGGACGCGGCCGTGACGGCTGCCCGGAATTTCATCGAGAAGAATCTCGGGAGCGCTCACCTCTCTCCCGCGATGGTTGCCCAGAACGTCGGGGTGCCCCTGCGCACTCTCCAGCGATCCTTCTCGGATTCGGATGACACGATCATGGCCTTCATCCGCCGCCGGCGTCTGCAGAACGCACACGCGGACCTCAGGCGGCTGGGCAGCACCGCGACGATCTCCGAGATCGCCGCACGCTGGCAGTTCGCGGACGCCAGCCACTTCATCAGGCACTTCAAGGCGCTCTACGGGAGCACACCGGCTTCCTATCTGAGGAACCTCGACGGCGGGGGTACGGCGGAGTGACCCCGGCCTTCTGCCTGCCTCACGCCCCCTGCGGGCTGCCGTCCGGGCCGCCCCGTGCCGACCGTCAACTCGGCCCCCAGGGCTGCCCGATCTCCCAGGACGGAAGGGTCGTCCAGTAGGGGGTGGCGCGCGCTGTCCGCGGACGCCGGGCGCGGCCGCGCGCAGCGCGGGGAGGAGTCCGCGGCGCGCCAGGACGGCGAGCAGCGGCTGGTCGTACGGCCCTCAGCTGGTCCGGAAGGCCGCCGGCCCGGAGGGGTCGAGCCCGGTGGGCCCGAGGGGGGTGTTGATACCGGACTACCGGCCGTCACCGCCGCAGCTTCTTGTGCCGGCGGTGCGGGACGTGGGCTGTCCGGTCACCGGCGAGGTTGCTGTCAGGACGAACGTGCACGGGCTCCGTGCCAGGCCGCTCGCGGAGGCGGAGGCTGATCAGCGCGGTGACCGTGAAGGCGGCGGCTTGGTAGAGCATGGCGTGCCGGAACGCGGTGCCCGCGTCGGCGGCGGGGGCGTAGTAGGCGAGTCCGGCCGCGGTCACTCCGATGGATCCGCCGAGCTGCTGGGCTGTGGGCAGCAGTCCGGAGACCGAACCGGCGGCGGGGCCGTGCACCTCGGCCAGGACCAGGGTGAACACCGAGGCGGTGAAGGCGCCGAACGCGGCTCCGCCGAGGGCCAGCACGGGCAGTGCCGCCTGGCGTCCCGCTGCCGAGCCGATGAGCGGGGCCAGCGTCAGGCACATCCCGGCCAGTGTCAGGGACGCGACGGAGAGCACCGTCGGCCCGTGCCGACGGGTGAGAGCGGGCGCGGCTCTGCTGCCGAGGACGGCGGCGGCGGCGAACGGTGCTGACGTCAGCGCGGCCGCCAGGGCCGAGTACCCGACGGCGGACTGCAGGTGGAGGAAGAGCAGGTAGGTGAAGGAGGGCACGCCCGTGTTGAACACGAACACCAGCAGCGTGCCCCGGCGCGCCGACCGGTCACGCAGCACCGCGGGATGGATCAGCGGGTCGGGTCGGTGCGGAAGGCTGTGAACGAAGTGGCCGAGGGCGGCGACGGCCACGGCGAATCCAGCCCATGTCCACCAGGGCCAGCCCGCTTCCCGCCCCAGCGCCAGGGGCAGGACCAGCGCCCCGGCTCCCACGGTGACCAGCAACGCGCCCAGCTTGTCGACGCGGAGTCCCGCCGTCCCGCGGGTGCGGGGCAGCGCGGTCGCTCCGGCCAGCGAGGCGAGCGCCACCGGCACGGTGAGGAGCATCACCGGCCGCCACCCGAGGCCGAAGAGGTCGGCACTGAGTACGAGGCCGCCGAGCAGGGGCCCGGCCAGTGACGCGACGGCCATGGTCGCGCCGTACAGGCCGAGGGCGCGCGGCCGGCCTGTCGCGGGAGTGGCGGCCTGGATGAGCGACAGGACCTGGGGAGCGACCAGGCCGCTGCCCGCGCCCTGCACCAGCCGGGCCGTGATCAGTGACGCGGCGTCGGGGGCGCACGCGCCGGCCACCGAGCCCGCGGTGAAGACCACGGTGCCCGTCACGAACAGGCGGCGGTAACCGTACCGGTCACCCAGCCGTGCGGCGGGGATGAGCAGGCACGCGTACGTCAGGGTGTATCCGGCGAGGACCAGTTGCACGGCGCCCGGACCGGCGCCCAATCCGGCCTGTATCGCCGGCGCGGCCACCTGCGCGACAGTGACGTTGAGCAGTTGCACGAAAGTGGCGCTGAGCACCACCGGCAGCACGAGGCGTCCCCGGCTCACGGCAGCAGCGCCGCGGCGAGCTCACGGGGCCGGGCGGCGAACGGGCTGTGACTGCCCGGGAGGGTGCGCACGGTGAACGGGTCCCCGGGCATGGCCCGGTCGGCTTCCGCGATCATCAGGTCCTGCACGGCCGTCGGCAGCGCCCGGTCGTCCGCGCAGCGCAGGAAGGTCCGCGGGATACGCCCCCACCGGCCCGGGGTCACGACGACCGGGGTGGTGGGGATCGCCAGAGGCAGATCGGGGCTCAGCGCCGATCGCCAGCGGTCGAAGCGGTCCAGGGGGGTGTCGTGGTAGTGGGTCTGCCGCAGTTCCTCGACGTAGACGGGGTCCTGCGAGAGCGGGTTGATCCGCACGGCGCCCAGTTCCCCGGGGTCGCCGAGGTTCAGACTCCGGCCTCGCGCCGTGGCGTTCTCGGGCGAGCCGAGGTAGTCGAAGAACCGGGGCCGTCCGGCGGGTACGAAGGCGGAGAGGTAGACGATCTCGTCCACGAGTTCGGGTGCGCGCTCGGCGGCGAGTGACGCGGGGCCGCCGCCCGCGCTGTGTGCGACGAGCACGACACGACGGTGGCGGCGGGCCTGGCGCAGCGTGTCCAGCACGGCCTCGGCGCTGTCGTCCATCGTCACGGTGGCGAGCGCGGACCTCTCGGTCGACAGGCCCGGCTGGCCCGGCTGGAGGTATCCGCTGGGCAGCGGCACGTCGAAGCCATGCCCCGGCAGGTCGACGGCCATGCTCGCGGCACCGTGTGCGGCGAGTGCGCGCCGCGTCGCCGCCCACTGCCCGGAACCGTGCCAGGCCCCGTGCACGAGGACGAAGACGGTGTCTGTGGAGGGAGAAACAGTCATGACCGCATTCCACGCGGCCCGACTTCGATCATCCATCAAAAGATCTGGCAAGCTGATGCGCGATACCTGTGAGATATGGAGGGGGAGTCTGACATGGAGGCGCGGCACCTGCGATACGCACTGGCCCTCGCCGAGCACGCACACTTCGGCCGGGCGGCCGGTGCGCTCGGCATCGCGCAGCCTCCCCTGTCCAAGCAGATCGCCGACCTCGAACGAGAAGTGGGCGCCCGCTTGTTCGACCGCACCCGCCAGGGGGTGTTCCCGACAGCCGCGGGTGCGGCCTTCCTCTCCCGCGCCCGCAGAGCGCTCGACGAGATCACGGCGGCCTCGGTCGACGCGGCCAGGGCGGCACGCGGCGAGACGGGTCGGCTGCGCCTGGGGTTCATCGCCTCGGCACTGCTCGAACCCCTGCCGGACGTCCTCGGCCGGTTCGGCCGCGAACGGCCCGACGTGCGGCTGGAACTGCACGAGATGGCGACCAACCGCAGCACGGCCGCGCTCGTCTCCGGCGAACTCGACGTGGCGATCGGCCTCGGCCGTCCACGAGGCGTCGGGGCCGAGCAGTTGGTATCGGTCCCGATCGGACACGACCACCTGGTCGCGGTCGTGAGCAGCACGCATCCGTACGCCGGGCAGTCGTCGGTGGACGTGGACCAACTGCGGCGGCAGCCGTTGATCGTGGCGCCCGGCGAGGACGAACCCGCCGTCGTCACCGGCCTGCGGACCCTGTTGGGCAAGGACTCCCCGGCGCTCTCCGGCGCGACCGTCGCGAGGGACATCCACACCATCATCGGCCTCGCTGCCTGCGGGGTGGGAGTCGGTCTGGGACCCTCCCGCATGCTGGCGGCCCCACGACGGGGCACGTGGTTCTGCCAGGTGACCCCGCACACACCCCTGCCCGATCTGGTCCTGTCCTTCCAGGCCCGGGACCGCTCCCCGGCACTGAACGCCTTCCTCGACGTCATCCGCCAGAACTGCCCCGAGGTCGGCGCCGCCCTCGACCACCGGCTCAGCCCGCTCGGACCCCGATGAAGAAGGCGACGGCGCCTCGGCCTTTCGGCTGTTTCAGGCTCGTACCTTCTCGAACGGGTCGCGGCCAGTGAAGATCACGCGTCCTGGGAGCCGGGTGGCCGGTTTACGCTGTGCACGACCGTGGCTTCCGGGCGTCAGGTGCCGTGGCGGCGGGGGGTGTGCGAGGCCGCCGAGGCCGGCCGCTTCCGTCCTCCGCGGGCGGGACATGGCGGTTCGCCGAGAGCCTGAAGTCCGTGAGTGGCCGGTAGCGCACCCCGCTGGCCAGGACCCTGAGGAGGAGTGCCCGACGGACGGGCACGCGCTTCCGCTCGCGTACGGCGCGTCTCGTATCTTTGAGCGATGAGGACGCACAACAACGCTGATGTCAGCGTCGACGCCATGCTCGAGGATCTGCGCAGGCTCGTCGAGGTGGAGTCTCCCTCGCGTGACCTAGACGCTCTGCGCGCGTCGGCACGGACGGTGGCGGCGGTGGTCGAGAGCCGGCTCGGGGGAGAGGCCGTCCTGGTGGAGAGCGAGGCGGGGCCGCATGTGCGCTGGACGGGCGGTGGCGTTCCCCGGGTGCTGATCCTCGGCCACCATGACACGGTCTTTCCTCTGGGCACGCTGGAGCGGCGCCCGTTCCGGGTGGAGGACGGCCGGGCGACGGGCCCCGGGGTCTTCGACATGCTGGGGGGACTGGTGCAGGCCGTCCACGGCCTCGCGGCGTTGGACGACCTCTCAGGCGTGGAGATCCTGGTGACCGCCGACGAAGAGGTCGGTTCGGGCTCCTCAAGGGCCCTGATCGAGGAACGGGCTCTCGCCTGCGGCGCCGTGCTTGTGCTGGAAGGCGCGGCGGAGGGTGGGCATCTGAAGACGGGCCGCAAGGGATGTGGCACGTTCGAGGTCCGCGTCAAGGGCCGCGCGTCGCACGCGGGGCTGGAGCCGGAGGCCGGCGTGAACGCGTTGGTGGAAGCCGCGCATCAGGTGCTGGACATCGCGGCGCTCGGCAGGCCGGAGATCGGTACGACAGTGACGCCGACAGTGGCGTCGGCGGGAGCCGCCGACAACGTCGTCCCGGCGGACGCGACGGTGTGGGTCGATGTTCGCGTCGAGACCCTTAAGGAGAAGGAGCGGATCGAATCGGCCTTCGCGGCCCTCGCTCCGCATCTGGACGAGGCGGACATCGTCGTCCGGGGTGAGGTGGGGCGCCCTCCCATGCCCGAGTCGGCTTCTTCCCACCTGGTCGAGATGGCGCAGACGCTGATGCCGGGCATCAAGGGCGTGGCGGTCGGCGGCGGCAGCGACGGAAACTTCACGGCCGCGCTGGGAGTGCCGACGCTCGACGGGCTCGGGGCGGTCGGTGGGGGCGCTCATGCCGATCACGAGTATCTGGTGATCGGCATGATGGCTGAACGGGCGCAGCTCATCACCGGACTGGTGAAGGCGATCCGAGGCGCCAGCCGCGAGTGACCAGGCACGTCCTGCCGGCGGCATCACGTGGAACCCCCAGGCGTTGAGGGGATCCGGGTGCGGATCGTCCCGGCCCGGGGGTGCCGCAACGATCCGCATCGGCGTGGCCGTCCCGCCTGCCGGCGGCGCGCCCGGCGTCGTCCTCCACAGGATCAGGTCCAGGGGGAGACGGCTTGCGGCGATTCCGTCCCATCGCGGGAACCGCGCCGTGACCGCCGATGGCCATGTGGTGGCCGAATCACGGCAAGTGGCGTTTCACGAAGGCGAGTCCGTTGGCGAACTGCTTGACTCGTTCCTCCATCACCAGCGACCCGTGACCCGCCTCGTAGCGATAGAGTTCGTGGGGTTTGCGCAGTGCCTCCAAGCGGCTCACGTAGTTCTCTATCTGACGGATCGGGCAACGCGCGTCATTGACGCCAGCACTGATGAGAACGGGTGCCCCGACCTTGTCCACGTACGTGAGCGGAGAAGAGGCCTCGTATCTGTCGGGTACGTCGGCGGGAGAGCCTCCGAACAAGGCGCGGTCCAGCGCCTTGAGCGGCTCCATCTCGTCTTCGTAGGCGCTCACGTAGTCGGCCACGGGCACGGAAGCCAGTCCGACGGCCCACGACTCAGACTGAACGCCGAGTCCCAGGAGCGTCAGGAAGCCTCCCCACGAGTTGCCGGCCAGGACCAGGCGTCCGGGATCGGCCAGCCCCTCGGCGACGACCCACTCGCGTACGGCAGCCACGTCCTCGAGCTCGATCAGCCCGACACGCCCCCAGAGGGCATCGGTCCACGCCCTGCCATATCCCGTCGATCCGCGGTAGTTGACGCGGACGACAGCGAAGCCGCTGGGTCGGCGGGACGCCGGGCGGTGACGGGCAGACCCAGTGGAACGCCCAGGTGCTCATCCGGCTGTTGATGGACGGCCGCTCACCCCTGGCAGCGCTATCGCTGCCGCGGTGGACGTACTACCCGGGGTGTGACAAGGCCGAGGCGGACATGAAGCTTCAGCTCCGAGTCGATTCCGGCATCCCCGACGGCACGGTGGACGCGCTTCGGGACAAGGGGCACACGGTCGTCCCCAAAGCGAGCGTCGGTGGGGTCGTGCGCGTTCTCGAACGGGGTGCCGGCTTCGTGTGCGGTCTGGACGAAGGGCGCCACGAGGGGCTCACCGCCGGCCGGTGATTCCCGTGGGGTCAGGCAGAGGCAGCAGAGACGGAGGACGAAAGATGCAGCAGACGGAACGGCTCACGCCGTCCACTCACTATGACGTGATCATTGTCGGGGCGGGAGCGGCAGGGCTGTCGGCCGCGGTCATGACGGCACGGTCCAAGCGCAGCGTTCTTGTCGTCTCCTTGCCGGAGCGCCGCAACTCCACCGCCACCAGCGTCCGTAACGTTCCGTTCGCCCATGGTGAGCGGCCCGAGGTCATCTACGCCAAGATGGAAAAGGACGCCGCCGAGTGCGGAGCCCAGTTCGTCTGGGATCACGTGGACGGCGTCTCCGCCTCCGAATCGGGCGTGCTGGTGACCACCCGCACCCGTGGCGGTTTCACCGCCCGGCGGCTGATCCTCGCCACCGGTCGCGAGGATCGTCTCCCTGGATGGATCCCGGAAGGCACGTGGGGAAAGAGCATTTTCGAGTGCCCCTACTGCCACACCTTCGAGAACGACGGGAAGGACTTCGCTGTCGTCGGCCGCGGCGGGAATGCGGTCTGGATGGCCCGACTGGCCCAGCGGCACGCGGGTCGTATGACCGTGATCGTGGCTGACAGCCAAGCGCCGGAAGCCGAGAAGCGCGCGGCCGAGTTGCTGGTGAAGGACGGCGCCGAAATCGTCATCGACGAAATAGCCGAGGCCGAGGAGCTTCCCTCCGGAAGGCTTCAGCTGCGCACCCGGGAGTCACGGGAGCTGGTCGTCGACGTCGTCCTGCTGACCGAAGTGGCCCAGCCCGAACGGCGTTTCACCGGCTCGCTCGGCCTTGAGCTGCTGGACAACGGGTATCCCAGAACGGACATCAACGGCCGTACCTCACACCCCCTTGTCTACAGTGCGGGAAACGCGATAGGCACCTCGTATTACATGTGGACGGGTGCTGCCAGCAGCGGACTGAACGCTGCCCGAGCGGTGTGGGAGGACTTCGCCATGGAGTGAGCCGTCTCCCCGCCTGCCCCAGGAAATGAAGAAAGACATACGCATGGGCCTCCCCTCCGTGACTTCCCGTACAGGCCGGCTGATTCTCGGCCGCGGCACAGCCGCGCTGGCCACCGCGCTCATCCCCACCACGCTGACTTTGGCCGTCATCGGCACCACCGGCGCCGCGGGGGACCTGGGTGTCGTGCTGGCCTGCGAGACGCTCCCCATGGTTCTGCTGCTGCCGGTGGCCGGCGTAGCAGCCGACCGGTTCCCGCCGCAGAGAATCGTCCTTCTCGCGGACCTGACGCGTTGTGCGGCTCAGGGGGTCATGGCACTGCTTCTGCTGAACCATCTCGCCACTGCGCCACGGCTCGCCGTCCTGGCGGCCTGCACCGGTGTCGGCGTGGCATTCGGGATGCCCGCGGTACGCAGACTGGTGGCGAACACCGTGCCGCCGACGGATCGCCTCAAGGTCAACTCACGGATCAGTGTGATCAACGGAGTCGCCCAGATCGCGGCTCCCGCCCTCGCCGGCACGTTGGTGCTCACCCTGGGAGCGGGATGGTCGTCACTCAGCACGGCGCTGCTCTTTCTGGGCTCCGCGCTGACACTCGGCGGAATCACTCCCGCGACGGTCACCAAGGCCACCGCACGCGCCGGCAGTTTTCTTCAGGAGGTCCGCGGAGGCTGGCAGGAGACCCGGCGTCACCCCTGGTTCATGTATTCGGTGTTCGGTCACGGGGTCTGGCACCTGACGGCGGGCCTGCTGATGTCCCTGGGGCCGCTGGTGGCCGTGAAGGAACTCGGCGGTGATGCCTCCTGGGTGATCATGATGCAGGTCGGGACAGCAGGCTTGATCGTCGGTGGTCTGAGCGCTCAACGCCTGCCCGTCCGGCGTCCGCTTGCCGTCGGCGCCTGCGGTACGGCCCTCTATGCCCTGCCGCTGGCCGCGTTCGCCCTGTCGGCGCCCCTGGCCGTCTGTGTCGTCGCCTACCTGCTGGCGATGACCGGTATCGGGGTCCTGACGCCCCTGTGGGAGACCAGCCTGCAACGGCGTATCCCCGAACACGCGTTGGGGCGGGTCGGATCGTTCGACGCCCTGATCTCTCTCTCGTGCCGGCCGCTCGGTTTGGCCGTGGCCGCCCCCGTGGCGGCGTGGGTCGGGAAGAGTTTCCTTCTGGGCGTCGCCGCCGCGGCCGTGGCCGTCGTCAATCTCGCGATTCTCGCGATTCCCGATGTCAGAGCCTCCTCCCCCCGGGAGGATCGGCGGACGGAGGATGCCAAGGCGACGGTCTGAGCTGCGGAGCGGATTGCTCACGGCGCCGCGGACGCCGTCGTGAACCCCGGGTGGGCCCGGCGCCCTCCCGGCGGGGGATCGATGTCCGCTGCCGGTCGATGACGGCTCGTCACGTGGTTCCCCGCGCCCCTTCCGGGCGTCGCGCCGTCCGCCGAGTACTCCCCAGGGAGTAATCCGCACCCGCCGTCGCCTCCGGCAGTACGCGTCACCTCGCCCTCTCGCCCGACGAAAGCCGTGGTTCTCACCGGAAGTCTGGGGACCGAAGCAGACGTCACCCGGAGGGAGTCGGCCAATGAGGGCCGCAGAAACAACCACGACGAGGACGGGACGCAGGCGAGTCGTTCCATGGGCGGTGCTCGGGCTGTGGATTGCCGTGATCGCGATCGTCGGGCCGTTCGCGGCGAAGCTCGCCGACGTGCAGCACGACCAGGTCACCGACTACCTGCCGGCGAGCGCGGACTCGACGCGAGCGGCGAAGATCGAGGACAAGCTGCCTGGGGGCGAGACCACCGAGATGGTGCTCGTCTACCACCGGGACGGCGGGCTCAGCGCCGCCGACCGGAAGACCGCGGCCAGGCAGGTCGCGGAGATCACGCGGCAGCACGAGCTGATCGGCGGGGCTCCCAAGGGGATTCCGTCCAAGGACGGCACGACCCTGATGTACCCGGTCGCCAGCAACGAGCCCGGGGCGAACGAGGAACAGCGGGACAAGCTCGTCAACGACGTCCGCGAAGTCGCCCAGGGCGAAGGCGGGTTGAGCGTCGACGTGGGCGGCACCAGCGCGCTGGCCACCGACTCCGGCGCGGTCTACGACTCGCTCGGCGGACCGCTGCTCTACACCACCGTCGCCGTCGTCGCCGTACTGCTGATCCTGATCTACCGCAGCCCCGTGCTGTGGCTCGTGCCCCTCGTCGTCGCCGGGGTCGCCGACTACATGTCCATGGGTGTCGCCTACGGCATCAACCAGGCCTTCGGCACGACCGTCTCGGGGCAGAGTTCGGGTGTGATGACGATCCTCGTGTTCGGGGCGGGCACGGACTACGCGCTGCTGCTCGTCTCGCGCTACCGGGAGGAGCTGCGGCGCTTCGAGCGACCGTACGAGGCCATGGTCGCCGCCCTGCGAGGCTGCGGGGCCGCCGTGCTCGCCTCCTCAGGCACCGTCGCCGCCGGACTGCTGTGCCTGCTCGCCGCCGACCTCAACAGCAGCCGGGGCATGGGCCCGCTCGGCACCGTCGGTGTGCTGTGCGCGCTGATCGCGATGATGACCCTGCTCCCCGCCATCCTCGTAGTGGTCGGACGGCGTGTGTTCTGGCCGCTCGTGCCCGTCTTCGGGAGTACGCCCAAGCAGCGGCGGAGCCTGTTCTCGGCGATGGGCAGCTCTGCCGGACGCAGGCCGCTGACCGTGCTCGCGAGCGGTGCCCTACTGCTCGGCGCCCTCGCGCTGGGCTCGCTCAACCTGCCGGGACCGCTCAAGCAGGAGGACTCCTTCGTCAACAAGCCGGAGGCCGTCGTCGCGATGGAGACCCTTGCCAAGTCGTATCCCGGGCAGGGCAGCCAGCCCATCGACGTGATCACCCCGCAGGGGCGCGCCGACGAGACCCTCGCGACCGTCCGTGGCACACCGGGCGTCGGCAGCGCGGAGAAGGGGCGTACGGGAGACGGCTGGACCGAGATCTCCGTCTTCGCGAAGAGCGCACCCCAGTCGGCGGGGGAGACTGCCACCATCAAGTCCCTGCGGGACGAACTGAAGGGCTCCTACGTCGGCGGGGACAGCGCCCAGCAGATCGACCTGGAGGTCACCAACGCCCGGGACACGAAGATCGTCGTGCCGCTCGTCCTCGTCTTCGTGATGCTCATCCTGATCGGGCTGCTGCGGAGTCTGGTCGCACCGCTGCTCCTGGTGGTCGCGGTCGTCGCGGTGTGGGGCGCCTCCCTCGGGATCGGCGGACTGGTCTTCGAACCGCTCCTCGGCCTCAAGGGCACCGATCCGGGGCTCGGACTGCTGTCCTTCGTGTTCCTGGTCGCCCTCGGCGTCGATTACGGCATCTTCCTCATGCATCGGATGAGGGAGGAGTCCCTGGCGGGAGCAGAACCGACCGCGGCGGCACTCACCGCGCTGCGCACCACCGGCGGCGTCATCGCCTCCGCCGGACTGGTCCTCGCCGCGACCTTCGCCGTGCTGACGAACATGGGCCTGGTGCAGCTGGTCCAGCTCGGCTTCGTGATCGCCGTCGGCGTCCTGCTCGACACCTTCCTCGTACGGACGTACCTGGTGACCAGCGCCAGCGTCGCCCTGCGCCGGAAGGTGTGGTGGCCGGGCGTGCTCTCACGAGAGCCCGACCCGGCCGAACGGACCGGACCGTCCGAGCCGCCGCGGCAGGCGGAAACCGTCGGCGCACCGTGAGCACGCTGATCGAACGCCTCGATCGAGCAATCTGATCGAACGCTCCGATCCAGCACGCCGATCGAGCACCTTGAACCGGCGGGCCCGCCCGGGTGCCTCTCCTTCCTGAGGGGCCCTGGGTTCCCGCACGAGTACCGGAAGATGGAGCCGTGGAAGAACGGGGAGCGACCACAGGGGTACGCGATCGGCCGGCGGCGGAGACGACGGCCGGTGGCGGCGGGCGGTCCCGTCGCGTCGAGCACGTCATGTCCGCCATCAACCGCGAACCGCTGACCGCACCGCACCGCACCCGCAACGACGCGGTCCTCGCGCTGGGCGTCGCCGTGCTCGCCGTAGCCATCGCCCTGATGGGCGGCGAAGGGATCCCGCCCGACCATCTCGGCTGGACGCTGCTGCTCGCCGGGCATGTGCCCCTCGTATGGCGGCGCCGCCGTCCGGTGGTGGCCCTGCTCGGGGTGGTGGCCTGCGTGGCTCCGTACTACGCCCTCGACTACAACCCCACCCTGCCCATTCCCGCGACCGTCCTGGCGCTCTACACCGTCGCGGCGACCGGCACCGTACGCCGCACGCTGATCACCGGTGTCGCCGTCCTCGGCCCGACAGTGATCAGCGACGGCCTCGCCAACCCGAGCGGGGCGCCGGAGTCCCTGGAGATCTCCGGCTGGATCATCGCGGTCCTGTTCATCGGTATCGACGTCCGCTACTACCGCTGGTTCGTCGCCTCCATCGTCGAGCGGGCCGAACGGGCCGAACGCACCCGGGAGGAGGAGGCCAGGCGCCGCGTCGCCGAGGAACGGCTGCGGATCGCCCGTGACCTGCACGACCTGCTCGCCCACAGCATCACGCTCATCGGCGTGCAGACGTCCGTGGCGGCCCACGTCCTCAACCTCGACCCCGATCGCCTCGACCGCAAGGCCGTCGCCCAGGCGCTGGACGACATCGCGGGGACCTGCCGGACCGCCCGGGGGGAACTGCGTGCGACGCTGGAGGTGCTGCGGGCGCAGGACACGGTCGTGAGGGTGGGCGCGGATCTGGGAGCGGGTGCCGGTTCCGTGTCCAGTTCTGTTTCCGGGGCCGAGGACATGCGGGGGCCGCTGCCCGGGATCGACGGACTGGCCGGGCTCGCGGAGACCGGCCGGGTGGCCGGGACCAAGGTCGAACTGTCCGTCCGCGCGGACGGCGTCCCGCCCTCCGTGGGCGCCGCCGCGTACCGGATCGTGCAGGAGGCGCTCACCAACGCCGTACGTCACGGTGGCCGCGAGGACCTCACCGTGCGGGTGGGTCTGTGGGCCGCGGACGGCGCACTGCGGGTGAGTGTCAGGGACGACGGGACGGGCGGGAACGCCGGCCCGGGCGGCGAGGTGGGCCCGTCCGACGGCAGGCCGGGGTTCGGGCTCGTCGGAATGCGGGAGCGGGCCCGTAGCGTGGGCGGGACACTGGACGCCGGTCCGGGGCCCGCTGGGGGCTTCGAGGTGACCGCCACACTGCCGCTGTCCCGGGAGGACGAGGTTCGATGACCATCCGCGTACTGCTGGCCGACGACCAGAACCTCGTACGGGCCTCCTTCGCGATGCTCGTCTCGTCGGCCGGGGACATGGAGGTCGTCGCCGAGGCGGGCACCGGGCGGGAGGCCGTGGCGCTGGCCCGGTCGGCGCGGGCCGATCTCATCGTGATGGACATCCGCATGCCCGACCTCGACGGGATCGAGGCGACCCGGCTCATCGCCGCCGACGAGGATCTCGCGGGGGTGAAGGTGCTCGTCCTGACGACGTACGAGACCGACGAGCACATCGTCGAGGCACTGCGGGCCGGGGCGTCCGGCTTCCTCGTGAAGGACATCAGGCCGGCCGAACTCCTCGACGCCATCCGGACGGTGGCCGGGGGGGAGTCCCTCCTCTCGCCCGGTCCCACCTCGCGGCTGATCGCCCGCTTTCTCCGCGCGCCGAACACCGCGACGGCATCCGCAGCGGGCGGGCCGAGCGGGCTGTCCGAACGGGAACGGCAGGTGCTCGCGCTGGTCGCGCGCGGTCTCAACAACTCCGAGATCGCCGACGCGTTGGGACTCAGCCCGCTGACCGCCAAGACCCATGTCAGCCGGATGATGGGCAAGTTGGGGGCGCGGGACCGGGCACAGCTGGTGATCGTGGCGTACGAGTCGGGGCTTGTGATACCCGGGACTGCCTGAGTCCGGGTCGGGTACGGGTCGCGTTCCGGGGGCTGTTGTGCGTCTTCCGGTCGGCGGCCTGGTCCTTCTTCTCCGGGATCACCGCCTTGATGCCGTCTGCGCAGGTGGGCCCGGTTGCCGCAGGACGAGTAAGCCTGTGAGGGCTGACGGGAGCTCAGACATCTCTGACGTGGAGGTGTCGTGCCCCTTGTCTCCAAGGGGCACGACACCGCACCGATCAGATGTCCCGGAAGATCTCGATCTGCGCCCCGATCGAGTTCAGCCGCTCCGCCAGGTCCTCGTACCCCCGGTTGATGACGTACACGTTGCGCAGTACCGACGTGCCCTCGGCGGCCATCATGGCCAGCAGGACGACGACCGCGGGGCGCAGCGCGGGCGGGCACATCATCTCGGCGGCGCGCCAGCGGGTCGGGCCCTCGACCAGGACGCGGTGGGGGTCCAGCAACTGCAGGCGGCCACCGAGGCGGTTGAGGTCGGTGAGGTAGATGGCCCGGTTGTCGTAGACCCAGTCGTGGATGAGGGTCTGGCCCTGGGCGACCGCGGCGATGGCCGCGAAGAAGGGGACGTTGTCGATGTTGAGGCCGGGGAACGGCATGGGGTGGATCTTGTCGATCGGCGCCTCCAGCTTGGAGGGGCGGACCGTGAGGTCGACCAGCCGGGTGCGGCCGTTGTCCGCGAAGTACTCACGGCTGCGGTCGTGGTCGAGCCCCATCTCCTCCAGGACCGCCAGCTCGATCTCCAGGAACTCGATCGGCACCCGGCGCACCGTCAGCTCCGACTCCGTCACCACGGCCGCCGCGACCAGGCTCATCGCCTCGACCGGGTCCTCGGAGGGGGAGTAGTCGACATCGATGTCGATGTTCGGCACGCCGTGCACGGTGAGGGTGGTGGTGCCGATGCCCTCGACCCGTACGCCCAGGGCCTCCAGGAAGAAGCAGAGGTCCTGCACCATGTAGTTCGAGGACGCGTTGCGGATGACGGTCACGCCGTCGTGGCGGGCCGCCGCCAGCAGCGCGTTCTCCGTCACGGTGTCGCCGCGCTCGGTCAGGACGATCGGGCGGTCCGGGCGGACCGTGCGGTCCACCACGGCGTGGTACTGGCCCTCGGTCGCCGCGATGTCCAGGCCGAACCGGCGCAGGGCGATCATGTGCGGCTCGATCGTGCGGGTGCCGAGGTCGCAGCCGCCCGCGTACGGCAGCATGAAGCGGTCCATGCGGTGCAGCAGCGGGCCGAGGAACATGATGATCGAGCGGGTGCGGACGGCCGCCTCCGCGTCGATCGCGTCCATCTCCAGCTCGGCCGGCGGGACCAGTTCCAGGTCGACGCCGTCGTTGATCCAGCGGGTGCGCACGCCGATGGAGTTCAGGACCTCCAGCAGGCGGTACACCTCCTCGATCCGCGCCACCCGGCGCAGCACCGTACGGCCCTTGTTCAGCAGCGACGCGCACAGCAGCGCCACACACGCGTTCTTGCTCGTCTTGACGTCGATGGCGCCGGACAGCCGACGGCCACCGACGACCCGCAGGTGCATCGGACCCGCGTAGCCCAGCGACACGATCTCGCTGTCCAGGGCTTCGCCGATCCGGGCGATCATCTCAAGGCTGATGTTCTGGTTGCCGCGCTCGATGCGGTTGACCGCGCTCTGGCTGGTGCCGAGCGCGTCCGCGAGCTGCGCCTGAGTCCAGCCACGGTGCTGACGGGCGTCACGGATGAGCTTGCCGATGCGTACGAGGTAGTCGTCTGACATGAGGTTGAGGCTATCTCAGATATGAGATCGCGCCTCCTCGGGGGGTCCGTTCGGGTGACGTGGGGTCAGCGGCCGCCGGTGACGGTCAGCGCTTCTTGGTCGTGGTCTTGCGCCACCCGAACGGACCCGGCAGGTCCATCGAGGTCGTACGGCGCCCGGTGCTGCTGTGGGTGTGACGGGGACCGTGCTTGCCACCGCCGGTCGTGATGGACCAGGAGTGACGGTTGATGTTCAGCCGCACGCCGGGAAGGATGCGGAAGCTCTTGCGGAACGTCAGGCCCATGACTGTCTCCTCCGATTCTCGGCGCTCCTGAGTGGCGCACAAGCCGGATACCCCCGTTCGGGGAACTGATGACCGACAGGACGTGCGGTCCAGGGGCGGTGCGCCTTGTGGCAGGGGTGTGACGGGTATGAACTTGTCTTCTGCCGTTCGCGGTCGTGATGACGGCCGTATGTCTCGTGCCGCTGGGCGGTGAACAGGCGCTGCTGACCGCCGACTTCAACGGACAATGGCGGGCGTCGGCGGATCTTCCACCCCGCCGGCGGAGGATGAGATGAGACTGATCGGTTTCCACCAGGAGCTGGACCCGGCCTATGCCGCGGACTTGGGTGACTCCGTGCCGCCGGCCGAGTCGGGTGCGGGAAAGCGACTGTCCACCGAGGCGAGCCGTGCGCTCAGAACCGGCTCTTCCGCTTCGACCCGGGATCTCCCAGGGCTCGGCACCGGTCCTCTCCCGGTACCGCGTGGGACCTCACCCGCGCGGCTGACGGCAGCGGGCGGTTGGACCTCTGGCTCGATACGTGGGGTGAGCCGATGTTCTCCTGGGAGGAACTGCGCCGGCTCCTCTATGCCTGCGGGGCGCGGGCGGTGGCCGACCCGGTGGTGGTGGGGGTCGGCTCCTGGGCGGCCAAAGCAACCGTCTGAGCGGCGAGCCCCCGATCGTCGGTGGCCGCTCGCGAACACCTCGCCCGCCTGCCGTGGGGTGAAGAGGGGTGCGCTCGCCGTCGCCGGTCACCCCTCCCGCCCGCGCTCCTTCCGGCGCAGGGTCCGGCGCTGCTTCCCGGGGAGGGTCCGCGCCAGTTCGCCGACCGCGCACAGCTCGTGGCCCTCGCCGGCCCGGCACCACCACACGTCCCGCTCGCCCGCCCCGACGCCCGAGTGCACCCCGGTGCGGTGCTCAGGGCACAGCGGCCACACCTGCCAGAGCACGGCTTGGACCGTCTCCTGGGCCGCCTCGGCGATGCCCGCGGCGGGGTCGGTCGTGTATCCGTGCCAGCGGCCGTCGGGCAGGGCCGCGTGGTACTGGTCCGGGATGTCCTCGTCGTCCGAGGGCGTCCACAGCAGCCGCATCGGCCCGGCCTCCGGCAAGGTCGCCGCCAGGTCGCGGTTCACCGCCTCCAGCGCGGCCGGCAGCTCGGGTCGGCTGCCGGGCCCGAGCGGGCGGGTCCGCGACTCGGGGTCCTGGCCCGGGGTGGCGGGGCGGTACGAGAAGTGGTTCATCCGGTGATCGTCCCAGCCGCCCGCCCCTGTGGGCCTCCCCATGGCGGGCGTGACGGACCGGTCACACCCGCCATCCGGGCATGACCATCCAGCCCCCATGTACTAGAGTTATCTCGACATCGAGATATCTGCCGAGGCGCACCGCGGCAGTCACCCTGGTAAGGGTTACCTAACTTAGCCTTACCTTAGCGGAACGCTGGACCGGCGTGGCGGCAGGATGCGGTGGAACGCGCACATCAAAGAAGGAGACTGTCGTGTCGGCGAACAGCTTCGACGCCCGCAGCACGCTGCAGGTGGGCGACGAGTCGTACGAGATCTTCCGGCTGGACAAGGTCGAGGGCTCGGCCCGCCTGCCGTACAGCCTGAAGGTCCTGCTGGAGAACCTGCTCCGCACGGAGGACGGCGCGAACATCACCGCCGACCACATCCGCGCCCTCGGCGGCTGGGACTCGCAGGCCCAGCCCAGCCAGGAGATCCAGTTCACGCCGGCCCGCGTGATCATGCAGGACTTCACCGGCGTCCCCTGTGTCGTGGACCTCGCGACCATGCGTGAGGCCGTCGCGGCGCTCGGCGGCGACCCGGCGAAGATCAACCCGCTCTCCCCGGCCGAGATGGTCATCGACCACTCCGTCATCGCCGACAAGTTCGGCACCAGCGACGCCTTCAAGCAGAACGTCGACCTGGAGTACGGCCGCAACAAGGAGCGCTACCAGTTCCTGCGCTGGGGCCAGACCGCCTTCGACGACTTCAAGGTCGTCCCGCCGGGCACCGGCATCGTCCACCAGGTGAACATCGAGCACCTGGCCCGCGTCGTCATGGTCCGTGACGGCAAGGCGTACCCCGACACCCTGGTCGGCACCGACTCGCACACCACCATGGTCAACGGCCTCGGTGTGCTCGGCTGGGGCGTCGGCGGCATCGAGGCCGAGGCCGCCATGCTCGGCCAGCCGGTCTCCATGCTCATCCCGCGCGTCGTCGGCTTCAAGCTCACCGGTGAGCTGCAGCCCGGCACCACCGCCACCGACCTGGTGCTCACCATCACCGAGATGCTGCGCCAGCACGGTGTGGTCGGCAAGTTCGTCGAGTTCTACGGCGAGGGCGTGGCCGCCACCTCCCTGGCCAACCGCGCCACCATCGGCAACATGTCGCCGGAGTTCGGCTCGACCGCCGCGATCTTCCCGATCGACGACGAGACGCTGAACTACCTGCGCCTGACCGGCCGCAGCGACCACCAGGTCGCGCTCGTCGAGGCGTACGCCAAGGAGCAGGGCCTCTGGCTGGACCCGAAGGCCGAGCCCGACTTCTCCGAGAAGCTGGAGCTGGACCTCTCCACGGTCGTCCCCTCCATCGCCGGCCCGAAGCGCCCGCAGGACCGCATCGTCCTCGCCAACGCCGCCGAGCAGTTCAAGTCGGACGTCCTCAACTACGTCGACGTCGTGGACGAGGCGGGCAAGGAGTCCTTCCCGGCCTCCGACTCCCCGGCCGTCGCCCCCAACGGCACCCCGTCGAACCCGGTCACCGTGACCGCCCCCGACGGCACCACCTACGAGCTGGACCACGGTGCGGTGACGGTCGCGGCCATCACCTCCTGCACCAACACCTCCAACCCGTACGTCATGGTCGCCGCGGCGCTCGTCGCCAAGAAGGCCGTGGAGAAGGGCCTGACCCGCAAGCCGTGGGTCAAGACCACCCTCGCCCCGGGCTCCAAGGTCGTCACCGACTACTTCGAGAAGGCGGGCCTGACCCCCTACCTCGACAAGGTCGGCTTCAACCTGGTCGGTTACGGCTGCACCACCTGCATCGGCAACTCCGGCCCGCTGCCGGAGGAGGTCTCCAAGGCCGTCAACGACCACGACCTCGCGGTCACGTCGGTCCTCTCGGGCAACCGCAACTTCGAGGGCCGGATCAACCCCGACGTCAAGATGAACTACCTGGCCTCCCCGCCGCTGGTGGTCGCCTACGCCCTCGCGGGCTCCATGAAGGTGGACATCACCAAGGACGCCCTGGGCATCGACCAGGACGGCAACCCGGTCTTCCTCAAGGACATCTGGCCCTCCGAGGCCGAGGTCAACGAGGTCGTGGCGAACGCCATCGGCGAGGACATGTTCGCCAAGTCCTACCAGGACGTCTTCGCGGGCGACGCCCAGTGGCAGGCCCTGTCGATCCCGACCGGCAACACCTTCGAGTGGGACGCCGAGTCCACCTACGTCCGCAAGCCCCCCTACTTCGAGGGCATGCAGACGGAGCCGGCCCCGGTCACCGACATCACCGGTGCCCGTGTGCTCGCCAAGCTGGGCGACTCGGTCACCACCGACCACATCTCCCCGGCCGGTGCCATCAAGGCCGACACCCCGGCGGGCCAGTACCTCACCGAGCACGGTGTGGAGCGTCGTGACTTCAACTCCTACGGCTCGCGCCGTGGCAACCACGAGGTCATGATCCGCGGCACCTTCGCCAACATCCGCCTGCGCAACCAGATCGCGCCGGGCACCGAGGGCGGCTACACCCGCGACTTCACCGTCGAGGGCGCGCCGGTCTCCTTCATCTACGACGCCTCGCGCAACTACATCGACCAGGGCATCCCGCTGGTCGTGCTGGCGGGCAAGGAGTACGGCTCCGGCTCGTCCCGCGACTGGGCCGCCAAGGGCACCGCGCTCCTCGGCGTCAAGGCCGTCATCGCCGAGTCCTACGAGCGCATCCACCGCTCGAACCTCATCGGCATGGGCGTGCTGCCGCTCCAGTTCCCGGAGGGCGCCACCGCGGCCTCCCTCGGCCTGACCGGCGAGGAGACCTTCTCCTTCACCGGCGTCGAGGAGCTGAACAACGGCACCACCCCGCGCACGGTCAAGGTCACCACCGACACCGGCGTGGAGTTCGACGCGGTCGTCCGCATCGACACCCCCGGCGAGGCGGACTACTACCGCAACGGCGGCATCATGCAGTACGTGCTGCGCAGCCTGCTGCGCAAGTAGGGTCTGGCGCGACGCGATCGAGGGCCGCACTCCCGGTGACGGGGGTGCGGCCCTTCGCCGTGCTCGGGGAGGTGAGCGCGGGGTGCTCCGGGCGGGGCCGGGGGGACGGGGTGCCCGCCCGGAGCGGACAGGGGTCGTGCGCGGTGCGGGTGGCTTGGCCTGCGGTGGGGCGCGACAACGTTGTCTAGTGGGTCCGCTCCTGACTCTACCGGTCCAACGGACAACGATGTCAAGGTACTTGGGGCAACACGGTGACCCTCTTCCGTGGGCCGTGGGCACGCGTTACTGTCCCTGCGGCTTGTGCGACCCGTGGTGCGCGACCCGTCCGCAAGGAGGAAGGGCCGCGTGATGCGTTTCCGTCCCATGTCCCTGCTGCTGGCCGCCGCGCTCGCGGTGGGCGGCGCCACCCCCGCCCTCGCGGCGGGCACCGCACCACCCGGCCTGGTCGACGACCCGACGCCGTACGTCGATCCGCTGATCGGCAGCAGCAACGGCGGCGACACCTACCCCGGCGCCGTGGTGCCCTTCGGCATGCTCTCCTGGAGCCCGGAGACCACCAGAGGCGACGCCACCCGCACCACCGCCCCCGGCGGCTACCACTACGACGCCACCCGCGTGCGGGGCTTCAGCCTGACCCACATGTCCGGCACCGGCTGCGCGGGCGGCAGCGGGGACATCCCCTTCTTCCCGTACGCCGGTGACGTCACCTCGTCCCCGGCGAGCGACACCAAGGACGCCGTCTACGCCTCCGACTTCCGTCACACCGACGAGACCGCTGAGCCCGGCCACTACCGGGTGGGCCTCGCCTCCGGCGTCACCGCCGACCTGACCGCGACCGCCCGCACCGGCTCGGGCCGCTTCACGTACCCGGCCGGCAAGCCCGCCTCGCTGCTGGTGCGCACCGCCAACTCCGAGGTGGGGTCGGAGGACTCGACGGTCAGCATCGACCCCGCGAGCCGCACCGTCTCGGGGTCCGTCACCTCCGGCAACTTCTGCGGGTACCTCGACCCCGAGGGACAGCGCTCCTACTACACCCTGTACTTCACGGCCCACTTCGACCGTGCCTTCAAGACCACCGGCACCTGGCAGGACGACAAGCTGAACCCCGGCTCCACCAGCGCCTCCGGCGGCACCGGCGGCTTCTCCCACGGCGGCCGGCCCGTCGCGGGCAAGGGCGCCGGCGGTTACGTCGAGTTCGCGCCCGGCGAGGGCCCGGTGAACGTCAAGGTCGGCATCTCCTACGTCAGTCAGGACGCCGCCGAGGCCAACCTCCGCGCGGAGAACCGCCCCCACCGCTCCTTCGAGGCGGTACGGGACGCGGCCCGCGCCGCCTGGCGGGAGCGTCTCGGCGCCGTCCGGGTCGGCGGGGGCACCGAAGCCGAGCGCACCACCTTCTACACCGCGCTCTACCACGCCCTGTTCCACCCCAACGTGATCAGCGACGCCGACGGCCGCTACCGGGGCAGCGACGGCAAGGTGCACCGGGTGGGCCGCGGCCACCGCGCCCAGTACGGCACCTTCTCCGGCTGGGACGTCTACCGCGACCAGGTCCAGCTGCTCACCCTGCTCGACCCGCGCACCGGCTCGGACATCGCCCAGTCGCTCTACGAGCTGGCCGGCCAGAACGGCGGGACCTGGGACCGCTGGCTGCACAACGCGGGCGGCACCCACGTCATGAACGGCGACCCCTCGCCCAGCGCGCTCGCCGGGATCCACGCCTTCGGCGGCACCGGCTTCGACCTCAAGGGCGCCCTGAAGTCCCTGGTCGAGGCGGCCACCGTACCCACGGAGCAGGATCTCTCCGCGGCCGGGAAACCAGTGCTCTCCGTCGGCCAGCGCCCTTCGCTCGACAAGTACCTGAAGCTGCACTACATGCCCAGCGTCTCCAACGCCTGGGGCGGCGCCGCCGAGACCCTGGAGATGTCCACCGCCGACTTCTCCCTGTCCCAGCTCGCGGCGGCGGCAGGGGAGAAGCGGACCGAGAAGCGGTTCGCCGAACGCGCCCAGTGGTGGCAGAACAACTTCAACATCGCGGCCGACGCGACCGGCGGCTACATCGCCAACCGCAAGGCGGACGGCAGCTGGGTCACCGGATTCACCCCGGACACCGGCAACGGGTTCGTGGAGGGCAGCGCCGCCCAGTACACCTGGATGGTCCAGCACAACCCGGCCGGGCTGTTCGCCGCGCTGGGCGGCACCGACCAGGCACTGGCCCGGCTGGACTCCTTCTTCCACACCGCCGACGGCAAGTGGGCCTTCACCGGCCAGGGCGGCGCCAAGTCCGAGATGGACAACGAGCCCTCGATCAACGTGCCGTACCTGTACGCCTACGCGGGCGCCCCCTACAAGACGCAGGAGACGGTGCGCGCGGCGATGGGGCAGCTCTGGTCCACCGGGCCGGGCGGCATCCCCGGCAACGACGACCTGGGCGCGATGTCGGCCTGGTACGTCTTCTCCGCCATGGGCATGTACCCGCAGGTGCCCTCACGGTCCGAACTCGTCCTTGCCTCACCGCTGTTCGAGCGGGTGGAGATCGACCGGCCGCAGGGGAACGACATCTCCGTCCGGGCCGAGGGCGCCGCCGCCGACGCGCCGTACGTGCAGTCGCTGAAGGTAGACGGCCGTCCCAGCGACCGCGCCTGGCTGCCCGCGTCCTTCGTGCGGGACGGCGGCCGGCTCGACTACCGGCTGGGCACCACCCCGAACCGCGCCTGGGGCGCCAAGACCCCGCCGCCCTCCTTCCGGCAGGGCGAGCAGCCGTACCAGATCGGCGTCGGCCCCACCACTGCTACCCTCGCCCCCGGTGACAGCACCGCGATCGACGTACGGGCCCGCTCCCTGAACGGCGGCACCGGGCCCGAGGTCCGCTTCAAGGCCGAGACACCCGCCGGAGTCACGGCCACCCCCGCCGAGGGCACGGTCACCGGCGGCGCGCGGCGGATCACCCTGACCGCGGCCGACGACGCCACCCAGGGCTTCTACACCGCCAAGGTCACGGTGACCTCCGGCGACACCTCCTACGAGCAGCCCGTCGCCCTGACCGTCGCCGCCCCCGGCACCCTGCTGGCCGCCTACGACAACACCGGCGTCTCCGACGACACCGGCGACCACGACGAGGCGGACTACGACGGCGGCGGCTGGAGCTACTCACAGCAGGCCCTCGCCGCGGCCGGCCTCACCCCGGGCAAGCGGGTCACCACCGGCGACCTCGCCTTCACCTGGCCCGACTCGCCCGCCGGCCGCCCGGACAACGCCTCCGCCCACGGCCAGACCGTCGAACTGAAGGACCCGACGCCCGCGTTGGCCTTCGTCGGCAGCGCCGTCAACGGCAACCAGACCGCCAAGGCGACCGTCACCTACACCGACGGCAGCACCGCAACCGCCGATCTCTCCTTCACCGACTGGACCGTCGGCGGCGGGGGCGGCACCGTGCAGTACGGCAACGAGGTCGTCGCCAAGGCCGCGTACCGCAACGTCGCGGGCGCCGACAAGGACCCGGTGGCCACCTATGTGTTCGCCACCAAGCCGTTCGCCGCGCCGGACGGGAAGGAGATCAGGAGCGTGAAGCTGCCGGACGACGGCGACCTGCACGTCTTCGCGCTCGCCGGCAGGTGAACCGGGGCGGTTCCGTCTCCTCGGCGGGGTGCGGCGGCAGTAGCATCAGTCTCCCCACCCAAATCCACACCGACAAGGCGGAACCGCCCGATGGCCGACGAGGCTTACCTCTTCCTGCTCCCCGACCGTCACCCGAGCCTCGGCGCGGCCATGGCCGCCGTCGCGCCGCTGGAATGCGACCAGACCCCGGCCGTGCGGGGCTGGATCTCCGCCCACGATGTCGCCCCGTCCTCCGAGCAGTTGAGGATTCTGCCCGCCTCCTCGGAGATCCTCATCCCCGAGGAGGCCGAGCGGCTGCCGATCCCGCTGACCGCGGAGGAGGAGGTCCGGGTCCAGCAGGAGTGCGCGCCCCAGTCGGTGACCGACATGGAGCGGGAGCTGCTGGACTTCCGGGACACCACCCAGGGCTGGGAGACCCTGGTGCACCGGGCGCTGACCGCCGGGGTCCCGGCCCCGCGCATCGCCCGGCTGACCGGGCTCGACCCGCACGAGATCGGCCGGCTGACCGGCGTGTGACGCGGCTCAGCGGGGAGTGCTGTCCGGCTCGGGACGCGGGCCGGACAGCTCGGGCTCCAGCCCCTCGGCGACGTGCGTGGGCCGTTGGCCGGTGTCCGACCGCCACGCCTCGAAGGCCCGGCTGGTCAGGACGACGACGGCCAGCCCGAGCAGCCACCCGCCCAGCACGTCGCTGAACCAGTGCACGCCGAGCGCGACGCGGGTGAAGCCGACCCCCACCACGGACACCACCGCGACCACCCAGCACGCGATCCGGGCCCGGCGCGGCACCATGGGGAGCAGGACCAGCAGGAACACCGCGAACGAGGTCGTGGCCGTCATCGCGTGCCCGGACGGGAACGAGTAGCCCGGAGCGTGCGCCACCGGGTCCACCAGGACCGGTCGGGCCCGTTCGACCAGCGTCTTCACGCCGAGCCCGAGCAGGCCCCCCACCACCGCCGTCACCGCGGCCCACGCGGCCAGCCGCCGGGCACCGCGCCACAGCAGCCAGCCGGTCAGCAGCGCCACGCCCACCCGCAGGGTGAGCGGGTCCCAGACGTAGTTGGACAGCACGCGCAGGGTGCTCGTCCACGCCGGATGGCCCACGGCGACCTCGTGCAGACCGTTCGCGGTGTCGCGGTCGAGTTCGCGCAGCGGCCGCCAGCGGCCCTCCACCAGGACCAGCAGCAGGGCGAACGGCACGGCGGCCGCCGCGGCGCCCCCGGCCGCCGCCAGCAGCCGGAGGCCGAACCGCCGGTCGGTGGCCCGCAGGGTCGTGGTTTTCGTCGGCATCAGACCCCCGGATCGGGTTGGATCGGTTCGGGCCGCCGTCCGCGCGCCGCCTCCAGCTGGGCCGCGAAGGACAGCCCGAGGAACAGGGCGAGCGAGGTCAGGTAGGCCCACAGCAGCAGGGACATGAAGGCGCTCAGCGGACCGTAGACGGTGTCGAAGGAACCGCTCAGGTCCAGGTACAGGGTGAGTACCCAGGTCAGCGTCATCCACAGCACCAGGTACACGGCCGCGCCGAAGGCGAGCCAGGTGTAGCCCGGCTGTTTGCGGCGCGGTGAGCGCCGGAAGATCGCGCTGGCGGAGATCAGCGCGAGCAGCAGCCCGAAGGGCCAGCGCACGATGTTCCACACCATCTGCGCGTTCGAGCCCAGCCCGTAGACCGACCCCGCGGCGGAGGCCAGGTCGTCGCCGGCGACCATCACGACGAAGCCCAGGCCGAGCGGGAACCCGGCGCACAGCGCCATCACCAGCCCGCGCGAGTACTTGAGGTGGAAGGGCCGGTCGCGTTCGTTGCCGTAGATGCGGTTGGCGCCGCGTTCTATCTGGCACATCGCCGTGGTGACGTTCACGATCGAGAAGACCGCGCCGAACCAGAGGGCGACCTCGGCTCCGTCGCCCGCCTTGCGGCGGCTGCGGTCGAGCGCGTCGTCGACCACCTCCGCGCTGGGTCCCTCGGCGATGCGGTGGATGGTCAGCTCGGCCATCCGCCCGATGTCCTCGGTGTGCAGGCTGGTGGAGAGGCCGACGAAGGCCAGGGCCAGCGGGATCACCGAGAGCACGGTCTGCAGGGCGAGCGCGCGGGAGTGGCTGAAGCCGTCGGCGTACCGGAAGCGGAGGAACGCGTCGCGCAGCAGGGACCAGCCGCCGTAGCGGCGCAGGGTCACCCACGCCTCGTCGGCGGAGAGTTCGTCCCCGCTCATGTCCCGTGTCTCCGGGACCTTGGTGGCGCTGCCCATGTCAGCCCTCCCGGTTCGGCACCAGCACGGTCAGCGCGCCCGGCACGACCTCCACGGTGAGCCGGAGCCCGGTGCCGACCGGGTCGCCGTCGATCTCGCGGGGCTCCGGGGCGTCGAAGGTGAACTCGGCCCGCCGGAAGGTACGGAACTCCGGCCGCCCCTCGCCCTCCTCGCCGTCCCGCTTCCGGTGCAGCAGCAGCGCGTTCACCGTACGCAGCCAGCCGGCGGGGCCCGAGGGGTCGAGGATCAGCAGGTCCAGCCGCCCGTCGTCGGGACGGGCGTCCGGGATCAGGCGCAGACCGCCCTGGAGTTCACCGGTGTTGCCGACGAGCACCATGCGGGCGGTACGGCGCAGTGGCTGGCCGCCGTCCAGGCGGACGCTCAGGCTCATCCGGGGGCCGCGCATCGCCTTCGGGGCGGCCAGGACGTAGGCGGGCCAGCCCAGCACGGCCTTGGCCCGGTCGTGCTCCTCCGCGTACTTCATCATCGCGGCGTCCAGGCCGACGCCGGACATCACCGCGAAGTGGGTGGCCGGGAGGCCGTCGCCCTCGACGCGGGCGAGGTCGATGACGCGGGGCGCGCCGCCGAGGGCCGCGTCCAGCGCCTCGGCCGGGGTGAGCGGGAGGCCGAGGTTGCGGGCGAGGAGGTTGCCGGTGCCGAAGGGCACGACGGCGAGCGGGACCCCGCTGCCGGCCAGCCGGTCGGCGGCCGCGCGGACGGTGCCGTCACCGCCGCAGACCACGACCAGCGCGGCACCCTCGTCGAGCGCCCGGGCGGCCTGGCCGCCGCCGGGGTCGGCGGCCGTCGTCTCGATGAAGACCGGTTCCCGGTGGCCGTGCTGGGCGAGGACCCGGCGCAGCTCGTCACGCGCGCTCTCGTCGACCGTGGTGGGGTTGACGACCACCGCGACCCGGCCCGGCTGCCGCTCGGCGCGGGCGGCCTCCGGGAGCTCGGGCAGGGCGGCGGGCGCCGACACGCGGCCGTCACGGAGCAGGGCGTGCCCGACGATCAGCAGGGCCAGCGCGCCGTTGATCATGCCGCCCGCCACGTCGGTCGGGTGGTGCATGCCCCGGTACAGCCGGGAGAGGCCCACGACGACCGGCAGCAGGAGCAGCAGCGCGGCCAGCAGGCGGCGCCAGGGGCTCTTCACGCGGGACAGTACGAGGACCGCGAGACCGCCGTAGATCGCGGTGGCCGCACCGGTGTGGCCGGAGGTGTAGCTGGAGGTCGGCAGGGAGCCGTCGAGCCGGTGCACATGGGGGCGCTGGCGGTCCACCGCGATGGTGATGACCAGGAACACCAGCGACTGGAGCGCGACCCCGAGCGCCAGGAACGACACCTGACGCCACATCGGCAGCCTGGGTATGAAGATCATCGCCAGGCAGGCCGCCAGCGTCACCCCGATCACGGTGCCCGTGTTGCCCAGCTCGGACCCGATCGAGGACAGCGTGGTCAGGGTGGAGGTCCGCAGTCGCTCCAGGCCCCGGTTGACGCCGTCCTCGGCCGTCATCGGCCACACGTGCCGGGCGGGACCGGTGATCAGGAAGCCGATGCCGATCATCAGGACGGCCTGGCACACGGCCAGCGCCCCGATGGAGGCCGCGGCCCGCGCCATACCGCGCGGCAGCTCGCGAGGGCGCCCGGTGGACGTCGCCCTGACGGGGCGGGTCCCGTCCTCGGGCAGACCCGCTGATCTCTCCGGTACGGCGGTCGGCATCGGTACAACTCCTCGGCTCGGTCGGCTGGTCGGGCCGGACCGCGCGGGCCCGACCAACGGGCTAATGCCCCCTCAACGGCCGAGCAGACGGCACGAGTCACGAGGAAGGGGCGGCCCCCGCACGGGGACCGCCCCTCCACCCCTCGATTCGGAGCCGTCAGGCCAGCAGTTCGACCTCCGCCAGCGTCGACTCCCCGTCCAGCACCAGCCGGTACTTGGCGTACGAGCCCGGCGCGCTCACGCTGAACGCCCGTGTCTGCCGGTCCCAGGCGAAGGACTCACCCGAGCGCTTGTCCAGCGTCCGCCAGGTCGTCCCGTCGGTGGAGCCCTGGAGGGTCCAGCCGGTGGGCGCCTTCGTACGGTCCGCCGACGAGGTCAGCGTGTACTGGACCGCCTTGGTCGCGTCACCCGTCGGCAGGTCCACCGAGGTGACCGCCGCGCTCGTCGCCGAGGTGTTGTCGAACAGCGCGCCGTCGCCCTTCAGCACGTCCGCGCGCGGGGTCGGCACCTTGTCGTCCTCGGTGACCGACACCGGGGCGGCGTCCTTGCCCGAACCCCACGACGAGGGCCGCGGCCCCATCGAGAAGTCCAGCACCCCGCCCTTGGACAGCAGCGAGTGGGGGAGCGAAGTGGAGTTCCAGGAGCGGCCGTTGAAGCGGACACCCTGGATGTACACATTGCGGTCGCTGTTGTCGGGCGCCTTGATCACCAGATCCCGCCCGTTCTCCAGGTGGACGGTGGCCTTCTTGAACTGCGGCGAGCCGATGGCGTACTCCCCGCTGCCCATGACCAGCGGGTAGAAGCCGAGCGAGGAGAAGAGGTACCAGGCCGACTGCTCGCCGTTGTCCTCGTCGCCGTGGTAGCCCTGCCCGATCTCGCTGCCCGTGTACAGGCGGGACAGCACCTCGCGCACGTTCTTCTGCGCCTTCCAGGGCTCGCCGGCCGCGTCGTACATGTAGTTGACGTGGTGGGCGACCTGGTTGGAGTGGCCGTACTGGCCCATCCGGACGTCCCGCGCCTCGGTCATCTCATGGATGACACCGCCGTAGGAGCCGGTGAACTCCGGGGAGGCGGTCTCCGGGGTGGCGAAGTACTCGTCCAGCTTGTCGCCGAGGGCCTTGCGGCCGCCGTACAGGTTCGCCAGGCCCCGGCTGTCCTGCGGGGCGGTGAAGGCGTAGCCCCAGCCGTCGGTCTCCGTGTAGTCGTAACCCCACACGCGCGGGTCGTACTTGGCGGAGTCCAGGCGCCAGTCGCCCTTGGCCGTCCGGCCCTGGAAGAAGCCCGCCTTCGCGTCGAAGAGGTTCACGTAGTCGCGGGCCCGGTTGAGGAAGTACGCCGACTCCTCCTTGTACCGCTTCTCGCCGGTCTTCTTGTACAGGGCCTCGCCCATCTTGGCGATGCCGTAGTCGTTGACGTAGCCCTCCATGGCCCAGGAGAAGCCCTCGCCCGTGTCGGTGCTGGTGTACCCGAGGAAGGGCGAGGTGGCCATGCCCTTCCGGCCGACGCCCGAACTCGGCGGCACCACGGTCGCGTTCTTCACCGCCGCGTCGTACGCCGCCTTCGCGTCGAACTTCACGCCCTTGACGTAGGCGTCCGCGAACGCGACGTCCGAGGAGGTGCCGGTCATCAGGTCGGCGTAGCCCGGGGAGGACCAGCGGGAGGTCCAGCCGCCGTCCTTGTACTGCTGCACGAACCCGTCGACCATCTCGCCCGCCTGGGAGGGCGTCAGGAACGAGTAGGCGGGCCAGGTGGTGCGGTACGTGTCCCAGAAGCCGTTGTTGACGTAGACCTTGCCGTCGACGATCTTGGCGCCGGTGTGCGTCGGGGTGTCCGGGCCCGGCATCGGGGAGAACGGCGAGGCGTACTGGTCCTTCTCCCCCACCTTCTCGAAGCCCGAGTTCGGGTAGAGGTACAGCCGGTACATGCTGGAGTACAGCGTGGTGAGCTGCTCCGGGGTGGCGCCCTCCACCTCGACCCTGCCGAGGATCTTGTCCCAGGCCCGCTGGGCGCGCGCCTTGACGGTGTCGAAGGAGGTGCCGTCCGGGATCTCCTGGCGCAGGTTGTCCTTCGCCTGGTCCAGGCTGATCAGCGAGGTCGCCAGGCGGAGGGTCACCGTACGGTCGGCGCCCGCGGCGAACCGCAGATAGCCCTTGACCCCGCTGGAGGAGCCCTCGGTGACCGGCTTGTCGAAGGTGCCGTAGACGAACAGCCGGGTCGCGCCGGTGGACAGCCCCGACTTCACGTCGGAGTAGCCGGTGACGATCCCGTGCTCCTTGTCCAGCGTCAGCCCCGCCTGCTCGGTGACGTTGTCGAACAGCACGCTCGCGTCGTCACCGGGGTAGCTGAAGCGCAGCACGGCCGCGTGGTCGGTCGGGGTCATCTCGGCCTTGAGGCCGTTCTCGAACCTGACCCCGTAGTAGTACGGCCGGGCCGTCTCGTTCTCGTGCCGGAAGGCCAGCTCACGGGCCTCGCGGCCGGTGTCCGGGGTGCCCTTGGCGGCCGACGGCATCAACTGGAAGGTCTGCCGGTCGCCCATCCACGGACTCGGCTCATGGCTCGCGCTGAACGCCTGGACGGTCGGCAGGTTGTCCTCGTTGTTGGCCCGCGCGTACTCGTACAGCCAGCTCAGCGAGGACGCGTTGGTCACCGGGGTCCAGAAGTTGAACCCGTGCGGCATCGCGGCGGCCGGGAAGTTGTTGCCCCGCGAGAAGCTGCCGCTTGAGTTGGTGCCGCGCGTGGTCAGCGCGTAGTCCGACAGATGCGCCTTGGGCCGCTCGGGGGCCACCCGCCGCAGCGCCACGTCGTCCACCCAGCCCCGGAACTTCGCCGGGCCCTTGGGGGAGTCGTACGCGACGAGAATCCGGTCGACGGTCTTGCCGGCCGCCACCGAACCGATCCGGGACGCCACGTCGTTCCACTGGTTGACGTACAGCACCTTGGCGTCGCCCTGGCCGCGCGGGGTCAGCGGGAACCCGTGCTGGTCCCTCGCGCCGAGCTGGCTGAGGTAGGTGCCGTCGGTGAAGGCCAGGTCCACGCTGACGTTGGTCGCGTCGTAGTCCCGGTCGCCGTCCGCCATCGACGGGAAGAGGCGGTACGACAGCCGGGTGTCGCGGGCCACCTTCACGTCGACGTCGAAGACCTTGTTGTACGAGTAGCCCCGGCCGTCGGCGGTGTGCCGTCCGGCGTAGCGCAGGGCGTGGGTGCCGGTGAAGCCCGCCCGGGCCTTGGCGGTGGGGGAGCCGCTCGGGCCCTTGTCCACCAGGCTCAGCATGTCCTGCGGCGCGGGACCGTCACCGCCGCCGGTGGAGAACTGCACGTCGGCCAACTGGAGTGCGTCCGAGGCGCCGTTGTTCTTCGTCACCTCCAGCCGGAAGTGCTGGTACTCGGCCGGCTGGGTGAGCTGGTACGACTTGGTCCCGAACCGGTCCGGGAAGGTCTCGCCGGTCCGGGTGTCGAGGGTCTTCCAGTCCTTGCCGTCCGCCGAGCCCTCCAGCCGCCAGTCCTTCGGGTCCCGCTCGTCGTGGTCGTTGGCCGAGGTGAGCGCGTAGGCGGCGAGCTCGACCGGCTGGTCCAGGTCGAACTCCACCCAGCCGGTGGGTGCGAACGTCAGCCATTTGCTACCGGGATCGACATCGGTGAGGTTCTCCTTCACCTCGCCCGCGCCGGTGTTCTCCCCGCTCGCCCGCAGATCGGTGACGTGGTCGGTGACATTGCCCGGAATGCCGGTGGTGTAACCGCCGTCCACGCCCGAGGAGCGCTTGGCGCCGCCCGGTCCGGTCTCGACGGTGTTGAGCCAGTCCGGTGCCGGGTCCCCGGACTCGAACGAGGACGCGAACTCCGTGGTGGCGGCGGGGGCCCTGGCCGGCACGGCGACCGCCGCCCCCTGCGCGCCGACGCCCATGACAAAGGCGGTCGTGAGGACGACCGCCGGAGTCCATCTGTGCCGAGATCTCCGCTGCATCTACGGATTCCCCTCCCGCGCTTACTTCGGACAACGTTGTCAGCTTGCTGCGCAGGAACCAGTAGGTGGTCAAGTGGCCGGTGATGTCAAGGGTGTTGCCTGCGGCATTCAGGGGGCTATATCGGTAATTCATCCGGCAGGGTGTGCCGAGCCCGGCGATATTTCCACCAGGTCTCAACTCGGAAAAGACCGGCGGCCGACCTTGCATTCGATCTTGCCCCCTTGGCGGGAAGTGGACTATACCTGTCGGCGTTTCCTGCACGAGCCAGCACAACCCGACCGCGGTGCCGGGGGGAGATCCGGTTCACCGCCTGAGTCCTGGAGAAGGCGAGGACTTGAGCATGGGTTCCACCGGACAGCATGGCAGCGAGGGCGTCGGCCGTCGTGATCTGATCAAGCGCACCGCGGCGCTCGGCCTGGTGGCCGCCCCCGGAATGGGGCTGCTGTCGGCCTGCGCGAGCAGTGGCGGCGACGGGCAGGACAAGGCGAAGGCGGGCAAGAAGACCGAGAAGAACCCGCTGGGCGTCAACGACACCGCCAAGCTGGACTTCGTCCTCTTCGACGGCGGCTTCGGCAAGGAGTACGCCGAGGACGCGGTGAAGCTGTACGAGAAGGCCTTCCCCAAGGCCCAGGTGAAGTTCTCCGCCACCCAGAAGATCCAGTCCACCCTCCAGCCCCGCTTCAACCAGGGCAACCCGCCGGACCTCATCGACAACTCCGGCGCCGAGCAGATGGACATGGGCGTCCTGGTCGGCAAGAAGCAGCTCGCCGACCTCACCCCGCTGCTGGACGCGCCGTCCTACGACGACCCGTCCAAGAAGGTCCGCGACACCCTGCGCCCGGGCATCGTGGAGATGGGCCAGTTCGACGGCGACCCGGTGTGGATCCTGAACTACGCCTACACCGTGTACGGCGTCTGGTACTCGCAGAAGGCGCTGGACGGGCTGGACGAGAAGTACCCCGAGACCTGGGACGACATGCTCAGGGTCTGCGCCAAGGCCAAGAAGAAGGGCATCGCGGGCTGGACCTACGCGGGCAAGTACCCGTACTACCTGCCCTTCTCGCTCTACCCGATGATCGCCAAGGTCGGCGGGCGCGAGGTGCTGGACGCGATCGACAACCTGGAGCCCAACGCCTGGAAGCACCCGGCGGTCAAGGCGTGTTTCGAGGCGTACTACGAGCTGTTCCAGAAGGGCTACATCCTGCGCGGCACGCCGGGTCTCGACCACATCCAGTCGCAGACCGCGTGGGCCAAGGGCAAGGCGCTGTTCATCCCCAACGGCTCCTGGGTGGAGAACGAGTCGGCCAACGTCATACCGGCCGACTTCGACCTGGCGGTCTCGGCGCCGACCGGCATCGACAGCTCCGACAAGCTGCCCTTCGGCACCATCTGGGCCTCCGGCGGCGAGCCCTTCGTCGTGCCGGCCAAGGCGGCCAACCCCGAGGGCGGCATGGAGCAACTGCGCGTCATGCTCTCCGAGGCGTCCTCGCGGAACTTCACCTCCAAGGTGAAGTCGCTCTCCGCGCTCAACGGCGGCATCGACGGCATCGAGCTGACCCCGGGTCTGAAGGCGGGCGTGGCGGCGCTGGACAAGGCCGGGGACAACGTGGTGAACCCGCGCATCCCGGACTGGTACGTCCAGTTGGAGAAGGAGAAGATCGGGGTCGGCGGCCTGGGCGAGATGATGGCCGGCCGGCTCACCCCGGCCGAGACGGTCAAGAAGATCCAGGGCTTCGCCGACGAGGCCGCCAAGGACACCTCCATCAAGCACTACAAGCACAAGTAACACCCCCTCACGGGTTCGTCACCAGCGGCAGCACGTGTCCCAGGAACGGGGTCGTCCGGCAATGCAGCACGGCAAGTACGGGTTCATCACGGGGTTCCTCGCGGCCCCGCTCGGGCTCTACGCACTCTTTGTGATCTGGCCGTTCATCCAGTCCATCTACTACTCGTTCACGGACTGGACCGGCCTGAGCCCCGAATTCAGCATGGTCGGTGTCGACAACTACACCCGGATGCTGCACGACGACATCTTCTGGAAGTCGTTGACGCACAGCCTGCTCTTCGCCCTGCTGCTGCCGCTGGTGACACTCGGCATGGCCCTGTTCTTCGCTTTCATGATCAATGTGGGCGGCCGGCACCGAAAGGGCGGTCCGGTGGTCACCGGAGTGCGCGGTTCCGGCTTCTACAAGATCGTCTATTTCTTTCCGCAGGTGCTCTCGATCGCCATCGTGGCCCTGCTGTTCGCCTTCGCCTACAACCCGGACAGCGGCGCGATCAACTCGTTGCTGCGCGGTGTCGGACTGGACTCCCTCCAGCCGCTCTGGCTCGGTGACCCGGACCTCGCGCTGTGGTGTGTGATGGCGGTGCTGATCTGGTCCACCACCGGCTTCTTCGTGGTGATGTTCAGCGCGGGCATGGCCTCCATCCCGGCCGAGCTGTACGAGGCGGCGCTGCTGGACGGGGCCGGCCGCGCGACCACGTTCTTCCGGGTCACCCTGCCGCTGCTGTGGGACACCGTGCAGTCCGGCTGGGTCTACATGGGCATCCTCGCGCTCGGCGCCGAGTCGTTCGCGGTCGTGCAGATCATGACGACCGGTCCGGGCGGCCCCGACTACTCGACCACGGTGCTGGTCCTGTACGTGTACCAGAAGGCGTTCCGGGACGGTCAGGCCGCCTACGCCACCACCATCGGCGTCGCCCTGCTGGTCGTCACCCTCGCGTTCGCCGCGATCGTGATGCGGCTGGGCCGCCGCGAGCGGCTGGAGTACTGAGCCCCATGACAACCACCGACGCTCCCGTCCCGCCCCCCGCGCCCGTCGTGAAGACCGACGCGGTCCCGCCCCGTCCCGCCGCCCGCCCACGCTCCGAGGGCTCCGTCCTCAACGTCTTCTCGCACGGTGTGCTGGTCGTCTGGGCGGTGATGGTCGTCCTGCCGCTGCTGTGGGCGGTGATGACCTCGTTCAAGGACGACAGCTCCATCTTCGGGTCGCCCTGGGCGCTGCCGGACAAGCTGCACTTCGCCAACTGGTCCCGCGCCTGGTCCCAGGCCCACATGGGCGACTACTTCCTCAACACCGTCCTGGTGGTGGGGGGTTCGTTGATCGGCACCCTGGTGCTCGGTTCGATGGCGGCCTATGTGCTGGCCCGCTTCGACTTCCCGGGCAACCGCTTCATCTACTACCTGTTCGTCAGCGGCATGAGCTTCCCGATCATGCTCGCGCTGGTGCCGTTGTTCTACGTCGTGAACAACATGGGGATGCTGAACACGCTCCACGGACTGATCGTGGTCTACATCGCCTACTCGCTGCCGTTCACGGTCTTCTTCCTGACCGCTTTCTTCCGTACCCTGCCCACTTCGGTGGCGGAAGCGGCCTTCGTGGACGGCGCCTCGCACGCCCGGACCTTCTTCCAGATCATGCTGCCCATGGCCAGGCCCGGGCTGATCAGCGTGGGCATCTTCAACTTCCTCGGCCAGTGGAACCAGTACATGCTGCCGACGGTGCTGAACACCGACCCGGACAAGAAGGTGCTCACCCAGGGACTCGTCCAACTCGCCGTGAGCCAGGGGTACAAGGGCGACTGGTCGGGCCTCTTCGCGGGGCTGGTGATGGCGATGCTGCCGGTGCTGGCGGCGTACATCGTCTTCCAGCGGCAGGTGGTCGCGGGACTGACGGCGGGAGCGCTGAAGTAACGGCGCCCCTCCCGTACGGCTCCGACCGGCCCCGGTGCGCTCCACCGGGGCCGGCGCACGTCCGGACATCGGCGGTCACTTTGCGATCGTTACCGGTCACCCCGTGCGAACGTCGTCGTCAGCGCGTGAAGCCACTCCTGGTCACAGCCTCGTCACGCGCCGAAACCCGCTCGGGGGAGGGGCGGCGGATCACGGCGGGAGTCAGCGATTTCCGTCAAGGACTTGACTGCGGTTACCCCTTCAGCAGAGCTTGGAGTTCATAACTTGTAAGTGGCCCGGTTCCGCAGATGTGACCTGGGCCACGGGTGGCGATGGGGCCACCCGCCGATGTCGGGAGTGGATGGGTCGATGGAGACTCCGGGGTCGCAGTCGTCACTGCACCGAGCCAACCTGGAACGAGTCGTACGGGCGGTGCGGCTGGCCGGGTCGCTCACGCAGGCGGAGATCGCCCGTACGACCGGCCTGTCCGCCGCGACGGTCTCCAACATCGTGCGCGAGCTGAAGGACGGCGGGACCGTCGAGGTCACGCCCACCTCGGCGGGCGGCCGCCGGGCCCGCAGCGTCTCGCTCAGCGGGGACGCCGGGATAGTCGTCGGTGTCGACTTCGGTCACACCCACCTGCGCGTGGCCATCGGCAACCTGGCCCACCAGGTGCTCGCCGAGGAGTCCGAGCCGCTGGACGTGGACGCCTCCTCCACGCAGGGCTTCGACCGCGCCGAGGAGCTGATCGACCGGCTGATCGCCGCCACCGGCGTGGACCGGGACAAGGTGGCCGGAGTCGGCCTCGGCGTACCGGGGCCCATCGACGTGGAGTCGGGCACCCTGGGCTCCACCTCGATCCTGCCCGGCTGGGGCGGCACCCGGCCCGCCGAGGAGCTGCGCGAACGGCTCGGCGTGCCCGTGCACGTGGACAACGACGCCAACCTGGGCGCCCTCGGCGAGCTGGTCTGGGGCAGCGGCAAGGGCGTCCGCGACCTCGCCTACATCAAGGTGGCCAGCGGGGTCGGGGCCGGCCTGGTGATCAACGGGCAGATCTACCGGGGGCCCGGCGGGACGGCCGGGGAGATCGGGCACATCACCCTCGACGAGGGGGGCCCGGTGTGCCGCTGCGGCAACCGCGGCTGCCTGGAGACCTTCACCGCCGCGCGCTACGTCCTGCCGCTGCTCCAGCCGAGCCACGGCAACGCCCTGACCATGGAGGGCGTGGTCCGGCTGGCCCGGGACGGGGACCCCGGCTGCCGTCGCGTCATCGCCGACGTGGGCCGGCACATCGGCAGCGGCGTGGCCAACCTGTGCAACCTGCTGAACCCCAGCCGGGTCGTCCTGGGCGGCGATCTCGCCGAGGCCGGGGAACTGGTCCTGGCCCCCATCAGGGAGTCCGTGGGACGCTATGCGATCCCCAGCGCGGGGCGTCAACTGTCCGTGCTTCCCGGGGCACTTGGGGGCCGTGCCGAGGTGCTCGGGGCGCTCGCCCTGGCACTGAGCGAAATGGGTGATTCGACCCTGCTCGACGGCTCCGCCACGGCCTCGCTGCCCGTGGTCGCTCCTGCCTTCACTTAGATAACGGATGGCACCGTTGCCATCTCGTTAAGGATTTACTTCTTGACGCCGAACGCGTGGCCGAGTTGACTTCCAGCCACCTCGGCCGCAACGACGCGGCCTCGTCAGGGAGGTTTCTGAAGTGAACACGCGTATGCGTCGTGCGGCCTTCGCCGTTGCTGCTGGTGCCATGGCCGTCTCGCTCGCCGCCTGTGGCAGTGCCAAGGAGTCGAGTGGCGGTGCCAGCAAGTCCGCTGACAGCAAGAAGAAGGGCGACGCGATCACGGTCGGCCTGCTCCTTCCGGAGAACCAGACCGCGCGTTACGAGAAGTTCGACCGTCCGCTGATCGAGAAGAAGGTCTCGGAGCTGACGAACGGCAAGGGCAAGGTCGTCTACGCCAACGCCAAGCAGGACGCGACCCAGCAGAACCAGCAGGTCGACACCATGATCACCAACAAGGTGGACGTCCTGATCATCGACGCGGTGGACGCCGCTGCGATCAAGAACTCGGTGCAGAAGGCCAAGGACGCCGGCATCCCGGTCGTCGCCTACGACCGCCTGGCGCAGGGCCCGATCGACGCCTACACCTCGTTCGACAACGAGACGGTCGGCAAGACGCAGGGCGAGGCCCTCCTGAAGGCCCTGGGCTCCAAGGCCAAGTCCGGCAAGATCGTCATGATGAACGGCTCCTCCACGGACCCGAACGCCGCCCAGTTCAAGAAGGGCGCGCACGACGTCCTCGACGGCAAGGTGAACGTCGGCAAGGAGTACGACACCAAGGAGTGGAAGCCGGAGAACGCCAACTCCAACATGGAGGGCGCCATCTCGGCCCTGGGCAAGAAGAACATCGTCGGCGTCTACTCCGCCAACGACGGCATGGCCGGCGGTATCATCACCGCCCTGAAGTCCGCGGGCATCGCCAACGTCCCGGTCACCGGCCAGGACGCCGAGCTCGCCGGTGTGCAGCGCATCGTCTCCGGTGCCCAGTACATGAGCGTCTACAAGCCGTACGCCCCGGAGGCCGACGCCGCCGCGGAGATGGCCGTCAACCTGGCGCAGGGCAAGTCGCTGGACTCCGTCGCCAAGGACAAGGTCGACAGCCCCACCACCAAGGCCGTCCCGTCGATCCTGGTCGCCGTCACCTCGCTGACCAAGGACAACATCAAGGACACCGTCATCAAGGACGGCGTCTACACGGTGGCCGACATCTGCACCGCCCAGTACAAGGCCGCCTGCGACAAGGCCGGCCTGAAGTAACCCGACGGACCCCTACCCCGCCGGCCGGATTCCCGCCGGCGGGGCGGTAAGGGCCGCTCAAGGCTCCTCCGGCGCCCCGCGCATACACACAGCCCCGCAAGCTCGGCGCGGGGCGCCGGACGGAATTCCCCCAAACTTCTGCACAACCTCCCGCCGGGTCAGGCGGCGAAGGAGATGGTTCACGTGTCCGCTACGCCCGTGCTGGCGTTGCGCGGAGTCTCCAAGCGATTCGGTGCCGTCCAGGCGCTCACCGATGTCACGCTGGAGGTCCACGCCGGTGAGGTGGTCGCCCTGGTGGGCGACAACGGTGCCGGAAAGTCCACGCTGGTCAAGACGATCGCCGGCGTGCACCCCATCGATGAGGGTGTCATCGAATGGGACGGCAAGACCGTCCAGGTCAACAAGCCGCACGACGCCCAGAACCTGGGCATCGCCACGGTGTACCAGGACCTCGCGCTGTGCGACAACATCGATGTCGTCGGCAACCTCTACCTGGGCCGGGAGATCCGCCGCGCGGGCGTCCTGGACGAGGTCGAGATGGAGCGGCGCTCGCGTGAGCTGCTGGACCAGCTCTCGATCCGCATCCCCAGCGTCCGTATCCCGATCGCCTCGCTCTCCGGCGGTCAGCGCCAGGTCGTGGCCATCGCCCGGTCCATGCTCGGCGAGCCCAAGCTGGTGATCCTCGACGAGCCGACCGCCGCGCTCGGTGTCGAGCAGACCGCCCAGGTCCTCGACCTGGTCGAGCGGCTGCGGGAGCGCGGCCACGCCGTGATCCTCATCAGCCACAACATGGCCGACGTCAAGGCCGTCGCCGACAAGGTGGCCGTGCTGCGCCTGGGCCGCAACAACGGCGTCTTCGAGGTCAAGTCGACCTCGCAGGAAGAGATCATCTCCGCCATCACCGGCGCCTCGGACAATGCCGTCACCCGTCGTGCGGCGCGCACCAATGGGGAGATCAAGAAGTGAGCATCGAGAAGACCTCCACGCCTCCGGGTGACGCCGCCCCCGAGCCCTCCACCGACGCCGCCGCGGTGAACCCGGAGGCCGCCCCCGGCGCCGGTGTCGCCGTCGACCCCCGGCTGCTGGTGCGCGAGCAGGGACTCGCGGGCTACGTGGGCGAGTTCAAGCGCAAGATGAAGGCCGGCGACCTGGGCTCCATGCCCGTCGTGGTCGGACTCATCGTCATCTGGATCATCTTCCAGAGCCTGAACTCCAACTTCCTCACCGCGGGCAACCTCTCCGACATCTCCGTCGCCATGGTCGGCACGGGCATGATCGCCGTCGGTATCGTGTTCGTCCTGCTGCTCGGCGAGATCGACCTCTCGGTCGGCTCCCTCTCCGGTGTCGCGGGCGCCACCTTCGCGGTGCTCAACATCACCCACGGCATGAACGAGGTGCTGGCCTTCGTGCTGGCGATCCTCACGGGCACCGTCGCCGGCGCCATCCAGGGCTTCTTCTTCGCCAAGATCGGTGTGCCGGCCTTCGCCGTCACCCTGGCGGGACTGCTGTTCTGGAACGGCCTGATGCTCAAGGTGCTGGGCGACAACGGCACGATCAACCTGAACAGCGACGGGCTGGTCGCCAACCTGACCAGCTACTACTTCTCCGACGTGGCCGCCGCCTACGGCCTGGCCGCCGTGGTGACGGTGCTGTTCTTCGTCAGCTCCTTCCTCGGCAACAAGCGCCGGGACGCCGCCGGGGTGCCGTCGAAGCCGCTGAGCGAGATCGTCCTGCGCACGGTGCTGCTGGGCCTGGTCTCCTTCGCCGTGGCGATCGTCTTCAACCAGTACAAGGGCCTGCCGCTGGCGGTCGTGATCTTCGTCGCGGTCCTCTTCGTCACCGACTTCGTGCTGCGCCGCACGGCGTACGGCCGCAAGGTGTTCGCGCTCGGCGGCAGCGTCGAGGCGTCCCGCCGTGCCGGTATCAACGTGGACCTGGTCCGCATCTCGGTGTTCGCCATCTCCGGCACCTTCGCGGCGCTGGGCGGTCTGTTCATCGCCTCCAAGATCGCCTCCGCCAACCAGGGCGCGGGCGGCGGTGACCTGCTGATGAACGCCATCGCGGCGGCCGTCATCGGCGGCACCTCCCTCTTCGGCGGCCGCGGCCGCACCTGGAACGCGCTCCTCGGCGTGCTGGTCATCGTCTCGATCCAGTACGGCCTCGCCCTCCAGGGCATCCCCTCCCCGGTGCAGTACATGATCACCGGTGGCGTCCTGCTGGCGACCGTCGTCATCGACGCGGTGACCCGCAAGACCCAGAAGTCGGCCGGCCGCGCGTAAGCTCGGCAGGCTTGGCAGGAGCCCGGCGCGACGGAGCGCCGGGCTCCCGCGTTTTCCCTGGTCGCATCCCCGCTCGTGGGGGGTGCGGCCGTTCGCGTGACCCGTGGGGGAGCCCAGGGGGCACCGCCCGGCCATCGGCCGCCGGGGCGGAACATTAGACTCATCAAGCCCGGCAACAGCTCGATCAGCTCATACTTGCAAGGAGGCACGGGTGCCGCTGCTGACCCGCATCACGGGACCGCGCGATCTGGACCGGCTCAGCCTGGAGGAGCTGAACCAGCTTGCTGAGGAGATCCGGACCTTCCTCGTGGAGGCCGTGTCCAAGACCGGCGGTCACCTCGGCCCCAACCTCGGTGTGGTGGAGCTGACCATCGCCCTGCACCGCGTCTTCCACTCGCCCGCCGACAAGGTGCTGTGGGACACCGGCCACCAGTCCTACGTCCACAAGCTCCTCACCGGACGCCAGGACTTCTCCCGCCTGAAGATGAAGGGCGGCCTCTCCGGCTACCCGGCGCAGAGCGAGTCCGAGCACGACGTCATCGAGAACAGCCACGCCTCCACGGTGCTGGGCTGGGCCGACGGCATCGCCAAGGCCAACGAGCTGAAGAAGTCCGACGACCGCGTGGTCGCGGTCATCGGCGACGGCGCGCTGACCGGCGGCATGGCCTGGGAGGCGCTCAACAACATCGCCGAGGCCAAGGACCGCCCGCTCGTCATCGTCGTCAACGACAACGAGCGCTCCTACGCGCCCACCATCGGCGGCATGGCCAACCACCTGGCCACCCTGCGCACCAGCGACGGCTACGAGCGCTTCCTCGCCCGCACCAAGGACCTGCTGGACCGCACCCCGGTCGTCGGCCGCCCGCTCTACGACACCCTGCACGGCGCCAAGAAGGGCCTGAAGGACTTCATCGCCCCGCAGGGCATGTTCGAGGACCTCGGCCTGAAGTACGTCGGCCCGATCGACGGCCACGACATCGAGGCGCTGGAGTCGGCGCTGGCGCGCGCCAAGCGGTTCGGCGGCCCGGTCATCGTGCACTGCCTCACCGAGAAGGGCCGCGGCTACCAGCCCGCCCTGCAGGACGAGGCCGACCGCTTCCACGCCGTGGGCAAGATCCACCCCGACACCGGCCTGCCCATCGCCTCCTCCGGCGCCGACTGGACCTCCGTCTTCGGCGAGGAGATGGTGCGGCTCGGCGAGGAGCGCGAGGACATCGTCGCGATCACCGCGGCCATGCTCCAGCCGGTCGGCCTGGACAAGTTCGCCAAGCGCTTCCCCGAGCGGGTCTACGACGTCGGCATCGCCGAGCAGCACGGCGCCGTCTCCGCGGCCGGCCTCGCGCACGGCGGGGTGCACCCGGTCTTCGCGGTGTACGCCACCTTCCTCAACCGCGCCTTCGACCAGGTCCTGATGGACGTCGCCCTGCACAAGTGCGGCGTGACCTTCGTCCTGGACCGGGCCGGTGTCACCGGCACCGACGGCGCCTCCCACAACGGCATGTGGGACATGTCGATCCTTCAGGTCGTGCCCGGCCTCAGGCTCGCCGCCCCGCGCGACGCCGACCAGGTCCGCGCCCAGCTGCGCGAGGCCGTCGCCGTCGAGGACGCGCCGACCGTGGTCCGCTTCTCCAAGGGCGCCGTCGGCCCCGCCGTACCGGCCGTGCGCCGGGTCGGCGGCATGGACGTGCTGCGCGAGCCGGGCACCGAGCGCCCGGACGTGCTGCTGGTGTCCGTGGGCGCGCTCGCGCCGATGTGCCTGGAGATCGCCACGCTGCTGGACAAGCAGGGCATTTCCACCACCGTCGTCGACCCCCGCTGGGTCAAGCCGGTCGACGAGGCGATGGCCCCGCTCGCCGAGCGGCACCGGGTCGTCGTCACCGTCGAGGACAACAGCCGCGTCGGCGGCGTCGGCTCCGCGATCGCCCAGGCGCTGCGCGACGCGGGCGTGGACGTGCCGCTGCGCGACTTCGGCATCCCGCCCCGCTTCCTCGACCACGCCTCGCGGGCCGAGGTCATGGCCGAGATCGGACTGACCGCCCCGGACATCGCCCGCCAGGTCACCGGTGTGGTCGCCAAGATCGACGGCCGCTTCGGCCAGGGCGCGGAGGCCATGGACTCGGTGGAGTCCGCGCGCGACTGACCACCCGAACGCCACGCTCCCGGGCCGGTTCCGCTGCCTTCTCAGGTGGCGGAACCGGCCCGGTTGCGTGAACCTGCCATTGCCGGGGCACCCGCACCCCGTCCCTCTCGATCATGTCGAGGACGACAAGCGTGGGAGGTAGGCACGTGAGCACGCTCTTCCGTACGAAGAACGTCGAGCAGTCCATCCGGGACACCGAGGAACCGGAGCACTCGCTCAAGAAGTCCCTCTCCGCCCTCGACCTGACCGTGTTCGGTGTCGGTGTCATCATCGGCACCGGCATCTTCGTGCTGACCGGTCAGGTGGCGAAGAACAACGCGGGCCCGGCGGTGGCCATCTCCTTCGCCGTCGCGGGCGTGGTCTGCGGCCTGGCCGCGCTCTGCTACGCCGAGTTCGCCTCGACGGTCCCCGTGGCGGGGTCGGCGTACACCTTCTCGTACGCCTCGCTCGGTGAACTGCCCGCCTGGACCATCGGGTGGGACCTGGTACTGGAGTTCGCGCTCGGCACGGCGGTGGTGGCGGTCGGCTGGTCCGGGTACATCCGGTCGCTGTTCGACAGCTGGGGCTGGCACCTGCCGGCGTACCTGTCCGGACGGGACGGCGCGAGCGGGTTCGGTTTCGACATCCTGGCGGCGGCCCTGGTGCTGCTGCTCACCTGCGTGCTCGTGGTCGGCATGAAGCTGTCCGCGCGGATCACCTCGGCCGTCGTCGCCATCAAGGTGGTCGTCGTCCTCATCGTGATCGTGGCGGGCGCCTTCTTCGTGAACGGCGACAACTACAAGCCGTTCATCCCGCCGGCCCAGCCGCAGGAGGCGGGCGCGAGCCTCAAGGCACCGCTGATCCAGCTCATGTTCGGCTGGGCCCCGGCCAACTTCGGTGTGATGGGCATCTTCACCGCCGCCTCGGTGGTGTTCTTCGCGTTCATCGGCTTCGACATCGTCGCCACCGCCGCCGAGGAGACCCACAACCCGCAGCGGGACATGCCGCGCGGCATCCTCGGCTCGCTGCTCATCTGCACGGTGCTGTACGTGGCGGTGTCCCTGGTCGTCACCGGCATGCAGAAGTACACCGAGCTGTCGGTGGAGGCGCCCCTCGCGGACGCCTTCAAGGCGATCGGGCATCCCTGGTTCGCGGGCATCATCAGCTTCGGTGCCGCCGTCGGCCTGACCACGGTGTGCATGATCCTGCTGCTGGGCCAGACGCGGGTGTTCTTCGCCATGAGCCGCGACGGCCTGCTGCCCCGCTTCTTCTCCCGCGTCCACCCGCGCTTCCGCACCCCGCACCGGCCGACCATTCTGCTGGGTGTGATCATCGCGATCATCGCGGGCTTCACCAGCCTCAGCGAACTGGCCGAACTGGTCAACATCGGCACCCTGTTCGCGTTCATCGTGGTCGCGATCAGCGTGATCATCCTGCGCAGGACCCGCCCCGACCTGCCCCGCGCCTTCCGCACCCCGCTGGTCCCGGCGCTGCCGATCGTCTCGGTGTGCGCCTCGCTGTGGCTGATGCTGAACCTGCCCGCCGAGACCTGGCTCCGGTTCGCCATCTGGATGGCGATCGGCTTCGTCGTGTACTTCCTCTACGGCCGCACGCACAGCCGCCTGGCCCGCGAGGAGCAGCCCGAGGAGACCCCGAAGGCGACCTGAGCCGGGCGCCGGTCCGCGCCGCGGAAGCCCTCAGCCGAGGGCCGTACGCGGACCGGCGACGTCGGCGCCCAGCGCGCCCACCCGGCGCCGCAGCTCGCGGTCGGCGGTCACCACCAGGCGGTCCCGGTCGGCGGACCCGGCGACCAGCTCCACGATCCAGTCGTCCCCGCTGCCCGGTGCGGACTCCACCCGCACCCCCGGCACCGACTCGACCCCGCGCGCCGCGCCCTCCACCACCAGCACGATCTCCGCCTGGTCGGTCCGCCCCGGCAGCCCGTCACTGGCCAGCCGGTCCCGCAGCCGCTCGGCGGCCCCCTTGCGGTCCTTCCACCAGCCGTCCGGCCGCGAGCCCATCACGTTGGCACAGTCCACGATCGCCAGCAGGGGATCGTCCTGACCCGGAACACCCTGTACGTCGTCCATGGGGCCAGGGTCCCACGGGAGCCGCGCGGGGGCGCGGTCCGGAGCTTTGAGCAGGCAGCTTATGGTGATGCGGTGAACGGCGACTGGCTCATACGCGGCCGCGACGGCCGGCTCGGTGTCTACCAGCCCACGGACGACGGCGTCCTGTCACGGGCGGAACACCGGCCCGGCGGCGGCTGGTCCGCCCCGCGCAGGGTGGGCGGCGAACAGAAACTGCGCCCCGGTCTCGGAGTGGGGCAGGGCGCCGACGGCTATGCCCACCTCGTCTCCTGGCACCCGGCGGCCGGCGGCCAGGCCGTGCTGACGCACTCCACGCACTACCGGCCCGACCTCACCGCCATGGACTGGGCCCCGCTCGGCCACCCCAACCGCAAGGGGACCGCCACCTCCGACCCGGCGGTAGCGGTGGACCACCAGGGCCGGGCCCATGTCTTCGTGGTCAACGGCGGCCAGGGCCTGAGCATGATCGCCCAGCGGGAGAAGGGCGGCTGGGCACCCTGGCGCGATCTGAACGGCTCCCGGGTCCAGAACGGCCTGGCCGCGGTGACGGGTGAGACCGGCCTGGTCGCCGTCTACGGGGCGGTGCCCGGCGGCATCGTGCACTGGGCCCAGGAGAAGCCGGACGGGCAGATCACCATGACCGAGTCACTGGATGCGCGGGTCAGGCCCGGCACCCTGGCCGCGCTCGCCACCTCCGAGCAGCACACGACCGTGTTCTACACGGACACCGAGGGCATGGTCTGCGCCTGGCGCCCCGGCCGGTCCCCCCTGGCGCTGCTGCCCGCGGCCGGTCCCGGCCCGACGAGCGCGGTGCGCTGCCGGCTCGACGGTCACGATTGCACCGTGCTGGCGCAGCGCGCGGCGAGCGGCCGGGTGGCCATCGCCGCGTATCCCACGGAGATGGAGTCGGCGGGGGCCTGGTGGGCCGAGTCGGGCCCGGTGCTGCCGGAGGACGCGCGGGTCTTCCTCGCGGGCGACGCCGGCCTCGGCAGGCTGACCGCGGCCGCGCTGTCCCCGTCGGCCGGGCGGCTCGTCCTCACCCACCGCAAGGACGAGCCGGGTCTCGCGCTGGAGCCCTGGCGGGAGGTCTGACCCCCGCCCTGTCGTGACGGCGCCGTCCCTACGGGGTGGCGCCGCCGCGCGCGGGCGACTTCTTGGCCGACTCGGGGATGGTCCCGTCGGAGCGCAGGGCCGTCCAGAGCTGCTTGGCCTGGGGCTCGGCGGCCACCACGCGGTTGGGGTCCTGGGTGTCGTACTGGACCGGCAGCATGATCGTCTCCATGGTGGAGGTGTCGACGCCGTTCATGCTGCGGCTGAACTCGGCCAGTCTGGTGAGGGAGGCGAGCCCGGAGTCGGTGGTGAGCGCGGTGGTGAGGTCGTCGGCCACGGCGTACGCCTTGGTGGGGCTGCCCATCAGGTCCTGCTTCTTGATCTCGGCGAGCAGGGCCATCAGGAACTTCTGCTGCATGCCGATCCGGCCCAGGTCGCTGCCGTCGCCGATGCCGTGCCGGGTGCGGACGAACTGGAGCGCCTGGGTGCCGTCGAGGCGGTGGGTGCCGGCGGCGAGGTCCAGCCCGCTGGAGGAGTCGTGGATGTCGCGGTCGACGGTGACGGGCACGCCGCCTATCGCGTCGACCAGGCCCTTGAACCCGGCGAAGTCGATCTCCACGAAGTGGTCGAGCCGCACGCCCGACATCTTCTCGACCGTCTTGACCACACATGCCGGACCGGCCGCGGAGTACACCGAGTTGAACATGACGCGGTTCGCCGACGGCAGCTTCGTCCCGTCGTCCTTGACGCACTCGGGGCGAGTGACGAGGGTGTCGCGCGGGATGCTGACGGCGACGGCCTGCTTGCGGCCCTCGGGTATGTGGATCACCAGCGCGGTGTCGGAGCGGGCGCCGGCGACATGCCCGGTGTCCAGCCCGGCGTTGGCCCCGGCACGCGAGTCGGAGCCGAGGACCAGCACGTTCTGCCCGGAGGTGGGCAGCTTGGCGGGGCGGTCGTCGCCGAGGGACTTGTCGAGGTCGACGCCCTTGATGTTGCCGTCGAGCTGGCTGTACATCCAGTACCCGGTCCCGGCACCGGCCACGACCAGCACCGCCAGGGTGAGCATGACCCACCGTCCGGTCCGGCGCCGGCGGGGCGCCTTGGGCGGGCGTGAGCTGTCGGGAGCCTCTGGGGTCGTCATGGCGTCGCTGTCCTCGTTCACTGGTGCCGGGAAGTGCTGGGTGCTCGGGTCAGACCCGTGACAGGCCACGTGCGTTGTGCGGCAGTGGCGCGCATCACACGACATGTCCGTGCAGGTCGGGAGCCCGGGTGGGGCGGTCCGGCGCTCCGGTGGGGCATCCCTGCTCACGGCTGATCAGTGTGGGCTGTGTGCATATTATGTGATGGCGCGATCTGTCCCCGTCGCGCCGGGGCGATTCTCGCGTGACGCGGACTCAGCGGAGCTCCGCAGGTTGTACCGGTGTGGGATGAATGACAAGAGTCCCCGGATACCCATGCTCTTCTGGACAGTCGGCAAACCAGATGTAAACATTCTGTGTGATCGCAAAGGCTCGGTGAGTCGTAGTCATCACCGCGCGAGCGGGGGGCGTCGGCGGTCCGGTGACTGCGGCGATGAGGGCGACGGTCGCGGTCGAGGGTGGGGTGGCCACCGGGGCGTTCTGCTTCGGTCCGAGTTGGATGGTGTGGAAGTCGGGTGAGCCTGAACAACCCCGAGGCGAGCGCGCTCGTGTCGACATATCGATCTGTCATTCCGGCGGGAGCGCGGCGCTGGATCGTGCGACGGGTACCCGGCTCGATGCGTACCTCGGTGAAACGTTCCCTCGCGTCCGCCGACGCCGTGCGCTCCGCCGCCGTCGTCCGGGCCATGGAAGGCCGGCGCGGCGCGGGCGTGGACACCGCCGACGGCGTGCGACGCGTCGTCAAGGTGGCCGGCAAGTTCCTCCGCGCGGTCGAGGTCCCCGGAGCCACCGAGTGGGCCGCCCGCGCCCGCAACCTTCATCTCCTCGTCTCCTTCCTCGAAGAGGCCGGACTCGACTACTTCTGCGTGCGCGGCACCGGCTCCCCGCGTCTGCCGTGCGTCGCCGTACCCGCCCGGCTGCGGGCCCGGTTCGAGGAACTGCTGCGCCTCGCCTTCGCGGAGTACCCCGGCTACGTCGGCGCCGGCAACCCGGTGCAGCTGCGGCCCGGCAGCGCCGCGGCGAGCTGGCGCGCGCTGCGCGAGAAGCCGGTGCTGCGCGTGGTCTGGATCGTCAGCGACCCCAGCGGGAACCTGGTGTTCGGTGCCGAGTCCGGCTGTGAGATCGAGTTCTGGGACGAGCGGGACGGCACGCTCGTCGCACCGCGCCCCAACAAGGTGGCCACGGAGATCCCGGCGGACGCCGGTCGGTGCTGGGGGGAGCAGAAACGATTCAGCGTGGTTCCCGGGCTCTACACCACCGGCCACGCCCGCACCGTGCCGGAGTTCCTCGCCGCGCTGCCGGACGACCACCTCTTCCCGATCGACGTGGTCTACACCTGGGTGGACGACTCCGACCCCGTGTGGCGCCGGAACCGCGAACGCGCGCGCGGGCACCTGACCTCGTCCGGAAACGGTGAACTGCACGAGCAGGCCGCCAACGACTCCCGCTACACCAGCCGGGACGAACTGCGGTACTCGCTCCGCTCGATCCACCAGTACGCGCCCTGGGTGCGCGACATCTACCTGGTCACCGCCGGACAGGTACCCGCCTGGCTGCGCACCGACCTGCCCGGTCTCCGGGTCGTGGACCACCGCGAGATCTTCGCCGACCCGAGCGCGCTGCCGACCTTCAACTCCCACGCGATCGAAAGCCAGTTGCACCACATCCCCGGACTCTCGGAGCACTTCCTCTACCTGAACGACGACGTGTTCTTCGGTCGTCCCGTCGAGCCGGGCCACTTCTTCCATCCGAATGGACTGACCAAGTTCTTCCAGTCCAAGGCGCTCATCCCGTCGGGCCGGGCCAGCACCGACGACCTGCCGGTCAACGCGGCCGGCAAGAACAGCCGGGGCCTGATAGCCCAGCAGTTCGGCACCGTCATCTCCCAGAAGATGAAGCACACCCCGCATGCTCTGCGGCGCAGCGTCCTCGCGGAGATCGAGCAGGTCTACGACAAGGCGCACCGCGTCACCCAGCACTCCCGCTTCCGCTCGCCCAGCGACGTGCCGATCGCCTCCTCGCTGCACCACTACTACGCCTACGGCTCCGCCCGGGCCACGGTGGGCGACATCCGCTACGTCTACGTCGACCTGGCGGACCGGCTGGCCCAGCGCCGGCTGGACAACCTGCTCGCCCGCCGCAACTTCGACACCTTCTGCATGAACGACACGGTCACCGCCGCCGATCCCGAAAAACAGGCCCACATGGTCGCCACCTTCCTGGACACCTACTTCCCGGTGCCCAGCCCCTACGAGGCTCCGGCGCAGGCACGCCAGTCCCGGCGCCTGCCGAGCCGAGGAGAGCTGGGGGTCACCACCCCGTGAGTACCTCCTCTGCCCGCGCCGCAGGCAGCCGCCTCGGCCGCCGCCTGCTGGCCCTCGCGTTCGCCGTGCGCACCCGGCTCATGATGGGCCTCTTCGTCCCCCTGCGCCGGCGGCGTACCGCCGCGCTGCGCTACGCGGCCATCCTCGACGGCCAGACCGTCAACCTGCACGCCCAGCTGCCGCCCTCGGCGGGGATGCCGGAGCACGCCGAGGTCGTCCTGCGCCGACGCCGCCGCACGTACCCCTGCGAGGCGCACCTCCACCAGGGCCCGGCGGGGGAGACCCTGGTCGACGCCGCCGTACTGCTCGGCGCCGAACTCGGCGGCGTACCCGTCTCCGGCGGCCGCTGGCGGATGACCCTCCGCGTGCGCACCGGGCGCCGTACCCGCACCCTGCCGCTGCTGCTGCTCGATCCGCCCGTCCCCTACGCCGGACCGACCAAGCCCATGGCGGCGTCCCCGGTGACCGGCGACCGGCACCGGCTCAGCCGCTCCTTCCGGGGCACCGCCCGGATCGCCAGCACCGCCGCGCAACCCGCCGTCGAGGTCGCCAAGGTGCACCTCGGGCACGCCGGGGTCAGCGTCGACTTCCGGGTGCTGGGCACCCGTGCCGATGCCCCGTGGGTGGAGTTCGTCGCGTCCGGCCGCCTGGTCGAGCAGCCCGTCTCCGCACTGGGCGGCGGTGTCTTCCGGGTCGACGTCCCGCTGGACCGGATGCCCCCGCGGGGCAGCCGCCCCGACCACTGGGAGGTGCGGCTGCGTGACGGCGCCGGTCTGTCGCTGCGGCTGGGGCGCCGCCTGCACGACGTACGCAACCCCCGGCGCGTCTTCGCCATGCGCCGGCTCGCGGTCACCCCGCCGGGCCACTCCACCATGATCGTCCAACCGCGCTACACCCCTGCGGGCAATCTCCGGATGACCTGCACGCGTATGCCCGAGGCAGGCTGAACCGACAGATGAAGATCACGTTCCTGCTGACCACGGCCGACGCGGTCGGCGGCACCGAGCGGGCGGTGTTCAACCAGGCCTCCGAGCTGGCCGCGCGGCACGACGTGCGGGTGCTGAGCGTCTTCAAGAGCAAGACCGAGCAGTTCTTCACCCCGGACGCGCGGGTCCGCGTCGACTACCTGATCGACCTCACCGCCGGGACACCCCGCCCCCTGAGGCCCACCTCGGTGGAGAACGCGGTGTGGGAGGGGCTGGCGGCACAGCCGAGCCAGATCGTCGACCGGTCCTGGGAATCGGCGTTCAACCGGCTCTCGGACCTCGAGCTCGGCCTCGAACTCCAGAGCACCGACACCGACATCCTCGTCACGACCACGCCCGCGCTGATGGCGCTGGCCGTCCACTTCGCGCCGGCGCACGTCATCACCGTGCACCAGGAACACCGGGTCTCCGAGCTGCGCGGCACCAGCGGCGAGCCACTGCGCCGGTACGCCGCCCGGCTGGACGCCCTCGCCGTGCTCAGCGAACGCACGCTGGAGTGGTTCGCCGAGACCCTGGGGGACGCCGCGCCGCGACTGGACGTCGTACCCAACGCGCTGCCCAGCGGGTTCCGGCCCCGGTCGACCCTCCAGACCCGCACCGTGGTCATCGCCGGACGGCTCGTCGCGGAGAAGCAGATCGACCACGCCGTCGCGGCCTGGGCGATCGTCGCGCGGCACCACCCGGACTGGCAGTTGCGGATCTTCGGCGACGGCCCGCTCAGCGGTGCCCTGCGCCGGCAGATCGACATGCTCGGACTGCACGACTGCGTCCAGCTCAACGGCAACTCCCGGCATCTCGCCGAGGAATGGGCCAAGGCCAGCATCGCCACCCTCACCTCCCGCAACGAGGCGTTCGGCCTGGTCCTCGCCGAGGCACACGCCGCCGGCGTCCCCGTCGTCTCCTACGACTCCCCGAACGGCCCCCGCGAAGTCGTCATCGACGGCCGGACCGGAGTGCTGGTTCCGCCCGGCGACACCGAGGCCCTCGCCTCCGCGCTGATGCTGCTCATCCAGGACGACGGACTGCGCCGCGACATGGGGGCCGCCGCCCTCGCCTCCGTCAACCGCTTCTCGCCCGCCGTGGTCACCGCGCACTGGGAGCGCATCTTCCACGAACTGGTCGCGGAACGCGACAGCGGACGCCGGGCCGTCGCCAAGGCCGAACGCGAGGCGGTGCACGCCTACTACAGCGGTCCCGACGGCATCGTCGCCGCCGCCGCGCCCGCTCCCGCCACCACCGTCCGCACGGCCGACCAGCGCGCCGTCGAGCAGCGGCTGCTCCAGCGCCGCGAACTGGTCGAGGACGGCGGCCAGGTGTGCCGGGTGATGGACTGGGAGTCGCCCTGGGACGGCGTCCAGCGGAACCTGGCCCTGGCGGCCGACGCGCTGGAGGCCGCCTCCATCCCCTACCTCGTGGTGCGCGACAACCTGATCCGGCACACCGTCGCCGTGCACGCCGTGCACCGCGACGCCGTCTTCAAGGCGCTGGGCGAGCACTTCGCCCAGGAGGCGGTCTACGCCGGCGTCCTGAACGAAGGCCAGAAGACGATCGCCACCGTCCTCGCCGGCCTGGTGACCCCGCACGCCGATCCGGCCGTCTCCGGCATCCGGGTGTACCAGAACCTCGTCTCCCACTCGCGGCTGCTGCGCCTGGGCGCGGTCTACGGCTGCACCATCTCCTTCTGGGAGACCGACCCCGAGGACGAGAGCCTGCTCGTAGCCCCGGCCCGCACACTGATCGGTGACCGGGTGCCCCTCAGCGCCATGCGCCGCAGACCGCTCACCCTGGGCGGCCGCGTCTACTCGAGCATCGAGGCGTTCACCCAGCGGCTGCACGGGGACATCGACTTCCCCGTCGACGCCGTCTACACCTGGGTCAACGGGGCGGACGTGAACTGGCTGGAGCGCAAGAACGCCGCCCTCGCCGCCCTGGGCATGGAGACGGAGGACGCGGCCACCAGCGCGGCCCGCTTCCGGGACCGGGAGGAACTGCGGTACTCGCTGCGCTCCATCGACATGTACGCGCCGTGGATACGCAACATCTACCTCGTCACCGACCAGCAGGTCCCGCACTGGCTCGACCTCGAGCACCCGCGCGTGCGGGTGGTGGACCACACGGAGATCTTCGGTGACCGCGGCGCGCTGCCCAGCTACAACTCGCACGCCATCGAGAGCCAGTTGCACCACATCGAGGGCCTGGCCGAGCACTTCCTCTACTTCAACGACGACGTGTTCCTCGGCCGCACCCTGCGGCCCGACGCGTTCTTCCTCGGCAACGGCCAGTCCAAGTACTTCATGTCGCCGACCTCCGTCCCGATGGCGCCGGTCGCGGAGACGGACGAGTTCAACGTCGCGGCCGCCAAGAACAACCGGGTCCTGATGGAGCGGGAGTTCGGGCAGACGCTCGTGCACACCTTCCTGCACGCACCGCATCCGCTGCGGCGCACCGTCCTCGCGGACATCGAGCGGCGGTACGCCGAACCCGTCTCGGTCACCGCGCGCAACCAGCTCCGCAGCCACCAGGACGTGTCGGTGGCCTCCTCGCTCCACCACTACCTGGGCCACCACACCCTGCGCAGCGTGCCCGGCAGCATCTCCTGCGGCTTCGTCAACGTCGGCCTGAGCGAGCACAAGCCCCGGCTCAGCCGCATCCTCGCGGTCCGGCCGCACGACGTGTTCTGCCTGAACGACTACCACGACGGCGATGTCTCCGAGGAGGAACAGGACGCGATCCTCGCCGCGTTCCTGCCGAGCTACTTCCCGGTGCCGAGCCAGTTCGAGTCCGGCTCGTCGCGCAACCGTCTCGCCCGCCAGGGCCGGCTGCCCGCCTGGCCGCTGTGACACCCCGCCGGACCGTACCCGTACCCGTACCGCCGTCCGCTCGTCCGCCACTGGCCGACGTCCGCAGCTGAGGGGAAAGCCGCCATGCACTCCGCCGAGGGAACCACGCCGCGCCCTTCGCTGCTCCAGGTCCTCGCCCACCCCGACGACGACCTGTACTTCATCAACCCCGACCTCCAGCGCGCGCTGGAGGCGGGGCACCGGGTCACCAGCGTGTACCTGACGGCCGCCGAGGCCGACGGGCGCAACATCGACACCCGCGACCCGCACCGCCTGGACAGCCCACCGGACTACGCCGGTTACGCCGAGGCACGCCAGCAGGGGCTGCGCGCGGCGTACGCGGCCATGGTGACGGGGGACCGGGAGAGCGAGTGGGCGCGTGACGTCGTCTCCTTCGCGACCGGGGTGGCGGCGGAGCGGTCCACCCTGCTCGCGGCGCCCCACGTCCAGCTCTTCTTCTTCGGGCTGCGCATGGTCGACACCCAGCACGGTTTCGGCGCCGACGTGCCGCCCGCCCGGCTGGCCACGCTGTGGGCCGGGCAGTCCGCCACCCAGCTCACCCTGAACGCCGCCGAGTCCCCGCTCGGCCCGGTGCAGCGGATCAGCCGGGACGGCCTGCGCCACTCCCTGGCCGAGCTGCTCCACCACACACGGCCCGACCAGTACTGGACGATGGACCCCGACCCCTGGCACAGCGAGTGGGACGAAGTCCGGGGGCCGAAGTCCAGCGACCACCCGGACCACACGGCCACGGCGCAGTTCGCGCTGGCCGCCCTCGACCAGTACCTCGCCGAGGGCGGCGTCCCCCCGCTCGTCGACCACTGCGTCGGCTACGGCAACAAGCTGGCGCCCAGCAACCTCACCGAGCACGCCTGGGCCGAGAAGAAGCGCGTCATCGAGGTCTACACGGCCGCCGACGGCCACGACTGCCGCCGCCGCCACTGCGGCGACCGGCAGCTCTTTGACGGTTCCGACATCCGCCGCTACGGCTGGAGCACCCGGGCCCGCTACGAGGGCGGCACCGACTGGCTCCACCTCCAGGCCGACGGCCGGCTCGCCGCGTACGCCGTGCTCGGCGACCGGGTCGCGGTCTGGACCGAGAGCGAGCCGGGCAGCGGTGCCTGGGACCGGCCCGTCCTGCTGCCGGGCGGCCGGCTGACCCCGGCACTGTCCGTGGCGCCGGACCGCGACGGCGGGGTGCACCTCGTGGGCATGCGCCGTACGCCGGGGCCGGACGGCCGGGTGGACGTGGAGGTCGTCCGCATGTGGCGGCAGGCCCACACCGGTGCCGCGACCTCGTGGGAGAGCGTCGGCAACCCCAACGAACGGTCCAGGGACTGGCAGCGCTGCCGCGAGGTCGGCGTGCCCGAGGCCGTCGTCGACCCCTCGGGGCGGCTGCACGTGTTCCTGCGGAACTTCGGAGCGGGCATCAGCGCCCGGCGGGAGACCGCCGAGGGCTGGGGCGCCTGGGAGGACCTGGGCGGCCGCGGGATGCAGGACTGCCTGACCGCCGTGCTGAAGTCCACCGGCCGCGTCCAGCTGTTCGCCGCGAACCGCGTCGGCGCCGTGCACTGGTACCAGGACGATGTCTACGGCCCGTACAAGCTCCAGGACGGCGTGACGCAGGCGGACCCGGACGCCTGGCGGCCGGCCGGCGGGATCACCCCCGTGCAGATCGGGCGCTCCCGTATGGCGGTGGTGTACCGCGAGGAGGACTCCGGCGAGGTGATGTGTGCGACGCAGCGCCCCGACGGCCGGTGGAACACCCGCGTCGGGCGGCTCGGCGGCCACGGCGGGACGGGCCGGATCGCGGCGCTGCGGCAGGTCACCGACCGGCACGACACCCTCGTCCTGGCGCGCCGCGACGCGCGCAACGGCCTGAGCGTCGCGACGCTCGCCGCGCAGGGCCGGTTCGAGGCGCCCGAGTGGACCGGCCACGACGTGCTGATGGCCCGTCCGCCCGCCCTCGCCCTGGACCGCGCCGGCCGGGTCGTGGTGGCCGTGCTGGGTAGCGACGCACGGCTCAGGGTGATGCGGCAGAAGGCACCGGACCCCGCCGAGGGCTTCGGGCCGCTGACGATCGTGTGACCGCCGCCCACCGGTTCGGAAGGCACCGGTCCGGCAGGACAACGGCAAGACAGGCGCGACACATGAGGAACACATGAGGAAGATCTGCATCATCGGGAACTCGGTGGCCGCCTCGCGGACCGAGGCGGAGGCACCGCTCGCGGGCTGGGGGCAGTACCTGGGCGAGTTCCTCGGCACGGGCTACGAGGTGCGCAACTACGCCCGCGACGCCATGACGTTGCGGGGCTACTTCACCGAGCGCCTCGCCACGCTCCTCGGCATCCTCGCCCCCGGCGACCTCGTGCTGCTCGCCTTCGGCAGCGTGGAGCAGCGCGTCAACCAGCTCAACCGCCACCACGGCCCGCGCGAGTACAAGGAGTACCTGCGCCTGTACGTCGAGGCCGTACGGGGCGAGGGCGCCGTCCCCGTACTGGTCACCCCGGCGGTCCGCTGCACCTTCGACGAGGCCGGAAACGTCGTCGGCACCCATGACGGATACCCCGCCCTCACCCGGGAGGCGGCGGCCGAGACGGGCGCCGCGCTGCTCGACATGGACGCGTTCACCACGGAGATGATCGCGGAGCTCGGACCCACCCGGGCGCGCCGGCTCTTCCGCTGGCTGGACCCGCGCGAGCACCCCAACCATCCCGACGGCATCATCGACGCCAGCCACTTCAACGACCTGGGCGCCCGCGAGGTGGCCCGGCGCCTCGCCATGAGCGCCCTCGACGTCCCCGGTCTGCCGCGCGACATGATCGACCCGGAGCGGCTGGGCCCCGGCCCGCTGCCCCCGGTGCTCGCCGAGTTCACCGTGAGCCGCCCCGAACTGGCCCTCACCATGGAGCCGGCGCTGCCGGACGGACCGACCGTCGTCTCGCCCGGACCGGGTGCGCTGGTGGGGGTCGCCCGCAAGCTGAGCGGCAAGGCGCCCGCCGGGTCCGACTACGTGCTCTTCTTCGAGCAGGGCCGCTATCTCGGCGGCACCGCCGTCTCCGCCTCCGGCACCTGGCAGTGGCGACGTGTCGTCAACTGGCCGGCGGGCCCGCACACCGTGCAGGTCCTCGCCATCGCGGGCGGCGGCGTCTCCCGCACCACGGCGGTGGACTTCCACGTCCTCGACCGAGTGGAACCGCCGCAGGTCCTGGGCCCGCGGCCCCACGCCTGGTGCGGTCCCCGGCCCCGCTTCTCCGGCACGGCGGCCCGCGGGGTGGAGAAGGTCATGGTGCTCGAACAGGGCAGGCTCATCGCCGAGGCCCCGGTCCAGGAGGACGGGACCTGGCGGGTCACCCACGCCCACGACTGGCGGCCCGGCACCTACACGGTCGAGTTCGTGGCGGTGTTCAGCGCCATCCACTCGGCGCCCGCCTCCCTGACGCTGCGCGTCCACGGCATCCCCGAGGACAACTGGCTGCGCACGTCGCTGGCCTCCCGCGAGCCCTGCTCCGCCGACTGCGCGCACTACCCGGCGATGCCCGCCTGGTGAACGAGAGGAGGGCCCCCGCGCCGCAGCGCCGGGGCCCTCCTCCGTACAACCGGCCGGTGTTACGCGGGCACGCTCGCCACACCCTGCTCCAGGAACCGCTTGCCGTTCACCCGCTCGGAGACACCCTCACGGTCCAGGTACGGCGTGATGCCGCCCAGGTGGAAGGGCCAGCCGGCGCCGGTGATGAGGCACAGGTCGACGTCCTGGGCCTCGGAGACGACGCCCTCGTCCAGCATGAGGCCGATCTCCTGGGCCACGGCGTCTAGGACGCGGTCGCGGACCTGCTCCTCGGTGAGGACGGTGTCGCCCTGCTTGAGCAGCGCGGCGACCTCGGGGTCCAGCTCCGGCTTGCCGCTGTCGTAGACGTAGAAGCCGCGCTTGCCGGCCTCGACGACCGCCTTGAGGTTCGGGGAGACCGTGAAGCGGTCCGGGAAGGCCCGGTTGAGGGTCTCCGAGACGTGCAGGCCGATCGCCGGACCGACCAGCTCCAGCAGCACCAGCGGGGACATCGGCAGGCCGAGCGGCTCGACGGCCTTCTCCGCGACCTCGACCGGGGTGCCCTCGTCGATGACGTTCTGGATCTCGCCCATGAAGCGGGTCAGGATGCGGTTGACGACGAACGCCGGGGCGTCCTTCACCAGCACCGCGGTCTTCTTCAGCTTCTTGGCCACGCCGAACGCCGTCGCCAGCGCGGCGTCGTCGGTCTGCTCGCCGCGCACGATCTCCAGGAGCGGCAGGATCGCGACGGGGTTGAAGAAGTGGAAGCCGACGACCCGCTCGGGGTGCTTCAGCTTCGATGCCATCTCCGACACCGACAGCGAGGAGGTGTTGGTGGCGAGGATCGCGTGTGCCGGGGCGACCGCCTCGACCTCGGCGAACACCTTCTGCTTGACGCCCATCTCCTCGAAGACGGCTTCGATGACGAAGTCGGCGTCCGCGAAACCCTCGGCCTTGTCCAGGACACCGGTGACCAGCGCCTTGAGGCGGTTGGCCTTGTCCTGGTTGATCCGGCCCTTGCCGAGCAGCTTGTCGATCTCGGCGTGGACGTAGCCCACACCCTTGTCGACGCGCTCCTGGTCGATGTCGGTCAGCACGACCGGCACCTCGAGGCGGCGCAGGAAGAGCAGCGCGAGCTGGGAGGCCATCAGACCGGCGCCGACGACGCCGACCTTGGTGACCGGACGCGCCAGCGACTTGTCGGGCGCGCCCGCCGGACGCTTGCCGCGCTTCTGCACCAGGTTGAACGCGTAGATCCCGGACCGCAGTTCGCCGCCCATGATCAGGTCGGCGAGGGCCTGGTCCTCGGCGTCGAAGCCCTTCTGCAGGTCGCCGTCCTTGGCGCCCTCGATGATCTCCAGCGCGCGGTAGGCGGCCGGGGCCGCGCCGTGCACCTTGGAGTCCGCGACGAAGCGGCCCTTGGCGACGGCCTGGTCCCACGCCTCGCCCCGGTCGATCGCCGGACGCTCGACGGTGAGGTCGCCCTTGAGGACCTGCGCGGTCCACAGCAGCGACTGCTCCAGGAAGTCGGCACCCTCGAACAGCGCGTCGGCGATGCCGAGTTCGAAGACCTGCTTGCCCTTGAGCTGGCGGTTCTGGTTGAGGCTGTTCTCGATGATGACCTGGACGGCCTTCTCGGGACCGATCAGGTTCGGCAGCAGGGCGCAGCCGCCCCAGCCGGGCACCAGGCCGAGGAAGACCTCGGGCAGCGAGAACGCCGGGATCGCCTTGGAGACGGTCCGGTACGAGCAGTGCAGGCCGACCTCGACGCCGCCGCCCATCGCCGCGCCGTTGTAGTAGGCGAAGGTCGGGACCGCGAGGCCGGAGAGGCGCTTGAAGACCTCGTGGCCGCCCTTGCCGATGGCGAGCGCGTCCTCGTGCCGCTTCAGCAGCTCGACACCCTTGAGGTCGGCGCCGACCGCGAAGATGAACGGCTTGCCGGTGATGCCGACACCGACGATGTCACCGTCCGCGGCCTCCTTCTCGACCTGGTCGATCGCGGCGTCCAGGTTCGCCAGCGAGGCCGGGCCGAAGGTGGTCGGCTTGGTGTGGTCGAAGCCGTTGTCCAGCGTGATCAGCGCGAACCTGCCCGCGTTGAAGGGCAGTTCGAAGTGGCGTACGTGGGCCTGGGTGACGACCTCGCCGGGGAACAGCTCGGCAGCACCCTTCAGCAGCTCGGTGGTGTTGCTCACTTGTCCCCCTCGAAGTTCGGGTTCTCCCAGATTACCGTCGCGCCCATGCCGAAGCCGACGCACATGGTGGTCAGGCCGTAGCGGACGTCCGGGTTCTCCTCGAACTGGCGGGCGAGCTGCGTCATGAGCCGCACACCGGAGGAGGCCAGCGGGTGGCCGAACGCGATGGCGCCGCCGTACTGGTTCACGCGGCTGTCGTCGTCGGCGATGCCGTAGTGCTCCAGGAACGCGAGGACCTGGACGGCGAACGCCTCGTTGATCTCGAACAGGCCGATGTCGGAGATCGACAGGCCGGCCTGGGCGAGGGCCTTCTCGGTGGCCGGGATCGGGCCGTAGCCCATCACCTCGGGCTCCACGCCGGCGAAGGCGTAGGAGACCAGGCGCATCTTGACCGGCAGGCCGTTCTCGCGGGCGAAGTCCTCGGACGCGATGAGGGAGGCGGTGGCGCCGTCGTTGAGACCGGCCGCGTTGCCCGCGGTGACCCGGCCGTGCACGCGGAACGGCGTCTTGAGGCCGCTCAGGTTCTCCAGCGTGGTGCCGGGGCGCATCGGCTCGTCGGCGGTGACCAGGCCCCAGCCCGTCTCACCGGCCTCCTCGTTGGTGCGGCGCACCGAGATCGGGACCAGGTCCTGCTGGATCTTGCCGTTGGCGTACGCCTTGGCGGCCTTCTCCTGCGAGCGGACCGCGTACTCGTCGGCGCGCTGCTTGGTGATGGTCGGGTAGCGGTCGTGCAGGTTCTCGGCGGTCATGCCCATGAACAGCGCCGACTCGTCGACCAGCTTCTCGGAGACGAAGCGCGGGTTGGGGTCCACGCCCTCGCCCATCGGGTGCCGGCCCATGTGCTCGACGCCGCCCGCGATGGCGATGTCGTACGCGCCGAAGGCGACCGAGCCGGACACCGAGGTCACGGCGGTCAGCGCGCCCGCACACATGCGGTCGATGGAGTAGCCGGGAACCGACTGCGGCAGGCCCGCGAGGATGCCCGCGGTACGGCCGAGGGTGAGGCCCTGGTCGCCGATCTGGGTGGTCGCGGCGATGGCGACCTCGTCGATCTTCTTCGGGTCCAGACCGGGGTTGCGGCGCAGCAGCTCCCGGATCGCCTTCACGACGAGGTCGTCGGCGCGAGTCTCGTGATAGATGCCCTTCGGGCCCGCCTTGCCGAACGGGGTGCGGACGCCGTCGACGAAGACGACGTCCCTGACGGTACGAGGCACGATGGCTCTCCTCCAGGGTGCGGGACGCTGAGCGCTTGCTCAACCCCATGCTACTTATGAGTAACGTAGCTGCACAGTCCCACCCCGGCTAGCGGTGAACGTCACACCGCGGCCCCGCCCGGCCGGACGGATTGTGGCGTGAAATCGCCTATTCCGGGGTGGCGGAAAGCACCGCGACCAGCACCGGGGTCACCTGCTCCACCTGCCAGGGCCGGGCGCCGTGGCCGGTGAGGGCGGCGGCCACGGTCCGCTCGTCGGCGGGGACCGGGGGCTCCCAGCAGATCCGGCGCACGGTGTCGGGGGAGATCAGGTTCTCCTGCGGCATCTCCAGCCGCTCGGCCAGCGCCGAGACCCCGGCGCGGGCGGCCGACAGCCGGGCCGCGGCGGCCGGGTCCTTGTCCGACCAGGCGCGCGGCGGCGGCGGACCGGTCATCTGCTGGCCCTGCTGCGGCAGCGCGGACTCCGGCAGCGCCTTGGCCCGGTCGACCGCCGCCTGCCACTGTTCGAGCTGACGGCGGCCCACACGATGGCCGAAACCGTTCAGCGCGGCCAGCGCGTGCACATTGGCCGGCACCGCGAGCGCGGCCTCCACGATCGCCGCGTCACCGAGCACCTTGCCGGGCGAGACGTCCCGGCGCTGGGCGATGCGGTCCCGCGCCTCCCACAGCTCCTTGACCACGGCGAGCTGCCGCCGCCTGCGCACCTTGTGCATTCCGGAGGTTCGGCGCCACGGGTCCTTGCGGGGCTCGGCGGGCGGCGCCGCCGCGATGGCGGCGAACTCCTCCAGCGCCCACTCCAGCTTGCCCTGCCGCTGAAGCTCCTTCTCCAGGGCGTCGCGCAGATCGACCAGCAGTTCCACGTCCAGCGCCGCGTAGCGCAGCCACGGCTCGGGCAGCGGGCGGGTGGACCAGTCGACGGCGGAGTGGCCCTTCTCCAGTACGAAGCCGAGCACGTTCTCCACCATCGCGCCGAGGCCGACGCGGGGGAATCCGGCGAGCCGCCCGGCCAGCTCGGTGTCGAACAGGCTGGTGGGCACCATGCCTATCTCGCGCAGGCACGGAAGGTCCTGGGTGGCGGCGTGCAGCACCCACTCGACTCCGGACAGCGCGTCGCCCAGGGAGGAGAGGTCGGGGCAGGCGACGGGGTCGATCAGCGCGGAGCCCGCGCCCTCGCGCCGCAGCTGCACCAGATAGGCCCGCTGGCCGTACCGGTAACCGGAGGCGCGTTCGGCGTCCACGGCCACCGGGCCGGTGCCGGCCGCGAAGGCGGCGACGACCTCGGCGAGCGCGGCGGCGTCCGCGACGACCGGCGGAATCCCCTCGCGGGGTTCGAGCAGGGGGGTGGGCGCCGCCGCCTCAGCAGGCCCCGCGTCGGGGGGCGTGCCCCCGTTGATGCGCCGGGAACTGTCTGCTGCGGTCTCTTGGGCGTCCGTCACATGCCAAGGGTATCCGCATGCCCGCGCCGCTGGCCTGCACGTTCGACCGACATCCCCGCTGACCGGCCAAAACGCGCCGCGCGCGGGCGCACGCCGCGCGCCGTACGGCGCACCCCGCCCGGCGCGCACGCCGGTGCCCGCCGACGTAACGTTCCGCCGACGGGCACCGGGGGTCAGGAGGGTGCGGGGTGGGGGACAGGAAGGGGGAGTCAGTGAATGATTCCGGTGCGCAGGGCCACCGCGACCATGCCGGCGCGGTCGCCGGTGCCGAGCTTGCGCGCGATGCGGGCCAGGTGGCTCTTGACGGTCAGGGCGGACAGGCCCATGGAGACGCCGATCGCCTTGTTCGACTGGCCCTCCGCGACGAGGCGGAGCACCTCGACCTCGCGGCCGGACAGTTCGCGGTAGCCGCCGGGGTGGCTCGGGGCGCCAGGCGGACGCCGGTGCCCCATTCGGGCCGCGGCGGAGCCGATGGGGGCGGCGCCGGGGCGGGTGGGCAGGCCGATGTTGGTACGGGTGCCGGTGACGACGTAGCCCTTCACGCCCCCGGCGAGGGCGTTGCGGACGGCGCCGATGTCGTCGGCGGCGGACAGGGCGAGGCCGTTGGGCCAGCCCGCGGCACGGGTCTCGGACAGCAGGGTGAGGCCGGAGCCGTCGGGCAGGTGGACGTCTGCGACACAGATGTCGCGCGGGTTGCCGATGCGGGGACGAGCCTCCGCGACGGACGAGGCCTCGATCACGTCGCGCACACCGAGGGCCCACAGATGGCGGGTGACGGTGGAACGGACGCGGGGGTCGGCCACGACCACCATGGCGGTCGGCTTGTTCGGGCGGTAGGCGACCAGGCTTGCGGGCTGCTCGAGGAGAACGGACACCAGGCCTCCTGGGTGGGGGGGGACGGGGCCGGCTTGTGGGGAGGAAGCCGGGGAGAACCGTGCTTTCAAGGTCACAGTCGTCTTCGGCAGCAAACCCGTCCGCCTTTAGAGAATGATCACGATCTAGTGAGTCACAATCTGTGCAATTCGGACACGCGATCGATCATCCGAAGATCGAATCGGCTTCAGGGTGGTGCGATTCGAGTGCGGAAAGTGGCCGTATCGACAAAGTGATGGTCCAGGAAGTGATCACAAAGCAGCGCCCCGCCGATCCCGGCGGGGCGCTGAGAAGATGATCAGTCTGGGAGGGCTAACGGGACTGCGGACCCCTGCGCTGCGGCAGCGTCACCACCGAGCCGTCGCCCGGCGCGGCCGGAGGCAGGCCGCCGACCTGGGCCAGCAGATCGCACCACGAGGCGAGGTGCGCGGCGGTGTCCGGAACGCCGCCGAGCCCTTCGAGGGGCGTCCAGGAGGCGCGGATCTCGATCTGTGAGGCGGGCGGCCGCTCCGACAGCCCGCCGAAGTAGTGCGAACCGGCGCGGGTGACCGTGCCGCTCGGCTCCCCGTAGGTGAGCCCGCGCGACTGGAGCGCGCCCGTCAGCCAGGACCAGCACACCTCCGGCAGCAGCGGGTCGGCCGCCATCTCGGGCTCCAGCTCCGCCCGTACCAGCGTCACCAGGCGGAAGGTGCCGTGCCAGGCGTCGTGGCCGGCCGGGTCGTGCAGCAGGACCAGCCGGCCGTCGGCCAGCTCCTGCTCCCCGTCGAGCACGACGGCCTCCAGCGCGTGCGCGTACGGCGCCAGCCGCTGCGGGGCGGGCGTCGGCTCCACCTCCACCTGCGGCCGCAGCCGCGCGTTGCGCAGCGCCTCCACCGCGCTGCTGAACGCAGGGGGGACCTCTGGCACCCCGGCTCCCCCTCTCTCCTTCGCCTGCGTGTCCTTCACGTCGTCCATTCCGCCGGTGCCGTCCGACGATCGTCCCTGAGCCGCAGCCATGCGGGGAAGAGTAAGGGGAAGCGGGCCTTCGCGCAGGGCATGACACCCCCCGAGGGCTGGGGCACTTCTCCCGCGCGGACCGTGCGAGACTTGCCGACGTGAGTGCCAACGCGATCCCCACGGGCCAGCAGCCAGAAGCGACGTACGACAGCGCCTTCCTCAAGGCGTGTAGGCGCGAGCCCGTGCCGCACACACCGGTGTGGTTCATGCGCCAGGCCGGCCGGTCCCTGCCGGAGTACCGCAAGGTGCGCGAGGGCATCCCGATGCTGGAGTCCTGCACGCGGCCCGAGCTGGTCACCGAGATCACGCTCCAGCCGGTGCGCCGGCACGACGTGGACGCGGCGGTCTTCTACAGCGACATCGTCGTCCCGCTCAAGGCCATCGGCGTCGACCTCGACATCAAGCCCGGCGTCGGCCCGGTCGTCGCCGAGCCGGTGCGCACCCGCGCCGACCTCGACCGGCTCCGCGACCTCACCCCGGAGGACGTGTCCTACGTCACCGAGGCGGTCCGCATGCTCACCCGCGAGCTGGGCTCCACCCCGCTGATCGGCTTCGCGGGCGCCCCCTTCACCCTCGCCAGCTACCTGGTCGAGGGCGGTCCTTCGCGCACGTACGAGAACGCCAAGGCGATGATGTACGGCGACCCCGAGCTGTGGGCCGACCTGCTGGACCGCCTCGCGGACATCACGGCCGCCTTCCTGAAGGTGCAGATCGAGGCCGGTGCCTCGGCGGTGCAGCTCTTCGACTCCTGGGCGGGCGCGCTGGCCCCCGCCGACTACCGCGCCTCGGTGATGCCCGCCTCCGCGAAGGTCTTCGACGCCGTCGCCGGGTACGGCGTCCCGCGCATCCACTTCGGCGTCGGCACCGGCGAGCTGCTGAAGCTCATGGGCGACGCGGGCGCGGACGTCGTCGGCGTCGACTGGCGGGTCCCGCTGGACGAGGCCGCGCGCCGGGTCGGCCCCGGCAAGGCGCTGCAGGGCAACCTCGACCCGACGGTGCTGTTCACCGACCGCAAGACGGTCGAGGCCAAGGCGCAGGAGGTGCTGGACGCGGCCGCCGCCCTGGAGGGCCACGTCTTCAACCTCGGCCACGGCGTCATGCCCAACATCGAGCCGGACGCGCTGACCCACCTGGTCGACTACGTCCACTCCGCGAGCGCCCGCTGACCCGCTCCGCTCACCACGCCTGACGGTGCCGCGCCCGCCTGCCGAACAGCAGGCGGCCCGGCTCCGGCGGGGACGGGGTGCCCGCCTTCAGCGGCCAGGCGAGCAGCATCCCGGCCACGAAACCCACGACGTGCGCCGCGTACGCCACCGTGCCGGTGCCGGCCTCGACCCCGCGTCCCGAGGAGTACACGGCCTGGAGGCCGAACCAGAAGCCCAGCACGATCCAGGCGGGCAGCCGGAGCGGCAGGAAGATCAGGAACGGGACCAGCACCCACACCCTGGCCTTCGGATACAGCACCAGATACGCGCCGAGCACCCCCGCGATCGCGCCGGACGCGCCGATCAGCGGGTCACCGGAGTCGGCGTTCAGCAGGGCGAATCCGTAGCTCGCCGCGTAGCCGCAGACGAGGTAGAAGAGCGCGAAGCGGACGTGGCCCATGCGGTCCTCGACGTTGTTGCCGAAGATCAGCAGGAACAGCATGTTGCCCAGCAGGTGCAGCCAGCCGCCGTGCAGGAACATCGCCGTCACCACGGACAGCGCCGGCGACTTGTCGTACCCCGGCACCCCCATCACACACCCCGGCCCGGCCGCCCCCGCTCCCACCTGCCCGGTCGGCACCAGCCTGGGCAACTGATGATGGATCATCTCCCGCGGGATCGCCGCGTAATGATCCATGAACGCGTGCAACTGACAGAGCTGCGCCACATGGCTCTCCCCGCTCGCCGCCCCGGCCGCACCGGGCGTCAGCAGGAACACCAGCACACTGGCGGCGATGAGCGCGTACGTCACATACGGCGTGCGGCGCGCGGGATTGACGTCATGGACGGGTATGACCACACAGGATTAGTGCCCGGGATCAGGTGCGCGAATCCGTGATGAGGCCCTGGGGCGTACGGCTCAAGACGAAAGCCCCGGCAGGACGACCTGGCGGGGCTTCCACGAGCAACATGCGCCGGATGTCAGTCCGATCTCTCGGCGAGGTCGATCCACGCGGCTACTTCTTTTTCCCAGTGGAAAGGGCTGTCGCTCTCAAGGAACCCTGCCGCTGACCATCGATCCCATGGTCCGCCGGGTGCGATGAGATCCTCCGAAATGTCCAGGCCCACATGCTTCTCGATGAACAGCAACGAACCCAGGCACCAGGGCTGGCTCTCTCGATTCGTCAGGTCGGGCAGGCTTCGCTCCAAGCTCCGCTTCAGCGCGTAGGCGTCAGAAGGATGGCAGAAACGAGCCAGCGCGAAGGCCACTCCCTTCCCTGTGCGACGGACCGGCCCTTTCTCGACCAGGCTGTGCAGCTCGGGCTGGAACTCGCACCTCTTTCCGAATCCGATGAGCCAGCAAGCCGTGAGGATTTCCCGCCAGTCACCGGCCAGCAGCTCGGTCAGTTCGTTCGTCGCGATCTCGCGACCGTCGTCGATCATCGAGGCGGCGAATTCCGTGGCCTGCTTCCGATCGGCCCTGATGAAACTCCCGGAGAGGAGCTTCTTATACCTGTTACCAGGCAAGCAATAGCGAGTGAAAAGGTCGCTGCCGTCAGTCTCGGGCATTCGAAACTCCTTTCCTTGTTCCGGGTATCTGGCCGTCTTCACTTGAAGGGTCCCCATTCGCAGCTCACCTGACACCCTGTGACGCGGCCCTCGATCAGGACTTCCAACTCCTGGAGTCCTCGGTCTCCCGCAACCTTCATGCGACTCGGGGAGACTGCCGAGCGCGGAATTCGGAGCACGAGGGCCCCGGTGCTGCCGAATTCCTCCGAGAATTCTCGGGCCGTGTCCAGGTCGGGTGACCATGAGGTGAAGACGCTCTCGGTGTCGTCCCCTGAATGCGCCACGGGATCGCTGTGCCCACCCCGAGGTTCCGCAATGCCGGCCTTCGCTTCGTCGAGCTTGTAGTGGTTGTTGGTGACTCCCCGGTAGAGGTATTCGCCATCCGAGTCACCGTACTTCGCGGCCCGTGCGAATACGTCGTCCACTGACGGGTCGCAGTTGTGCACGAGCAGTGGTGTGGTGCCAGCCAGCACATAGTAGGCATGGACCCCGGTAACCGTCAGGTCATGTGTCCGCTGGCGTTTTTCGAAGTGGCGAGTGGCGGTGAGGTGGACGGTGTCGCCGGACGGGGTGCGAAGGAGCATGCCGGGGGTGAGGTCGCCGGCCTTGATCCAGGCGTGCTTCGACTCCACCCAGAACGGGTGAGTCGTGGTGGCGATCAGGGCCTCGGTCCTGCCGGACCTGGACTTGATGCTGAGGTCGGCGAAGGCCTTGTCGTCCTCGGTGACGATGGTGCCCGCGACTTCGCGGATCGTCGTCCTGCCCGTCGCGGAGTCGGTGACGACGACCTTGTCGCCGAGCCGGACCTTCTCGATGGGTTTGGTGGCACCCCCGGCCAGCAGCACCTTCGTGCCGGGCAGGAAGCTGTGGCACGCCTTGCGCTTCTTGAGAGCGGCGGCTGCCATCTTCCTGGCGTCGGCGAGCTTGCCCTTCGCCTTGGCGAGTGCGGAACTCGCCTTGCCGACGGCCTTGCTCGCGTTCCACAGGCCCTTGGCGCCCCCGATCAGATCGCCGACCAGTCCCGCTACCCGCTTGGCGAGCTTGATGCCCTTGGCCCACTTCCACGGTGTGCCGTACTTGGCGAGGATCTTGCCGGCGAGACCGCCCGCGAAGCTCCCCGCGATGTTGAGCAGGGTCTCGCCGCAGGAGCCGACGTCACCGGTGGAGATGCAGTCAAGAGCCGCGTCCACGCCGAGGATGTCCCGGGCGATCTTGACGAGGGCCTTGCCCGCGGACTTGATGCGCTGCTTGGCGGACGCCTGTTGCTGCTGCGCGCCGGCGAGGTTGGAGTTGGCCCGGCTGACGTCGGACTGAGCCTGAGTGACCCTGGAGTCCGAATTCGTGGTCGTGACGGGCATGCCGCCGCTGCACTCGATCAGACCCTGGTAGCACTCCGCGAGGATCAGACCGCTCGGGTCCGCGTGCGTGACGGGCGAGTTGTTCGCGTAGGCGTAGCCGTTGATCTGCTGTGGCTGCGTGTAGTCGATGATCGGGTCGACGGATATGAACTTGCCGATGGACGCGTCGTATTCGCGTGCGCCCAGGTGGGTCAGGCCGGTCGAGGCGTCGATGGTGCCGCCGACGTAGCCCTTCTCGCCGGGCCACGTGCCGGTCTTCGCGCCGCGCTCGACGCCGAAGGGATCGAAGCGGCGCTGACTGACCGCGCCGGTCGCGGAGTCGATGGCCAGCTCACCGGTGCCGTGATGGTCGGAGGCGAGGAAGGACAGCTTGCCCCCGGTGCGGACCGCGACGGACTGCCCGGCGAACTCGTAGTAGCGCGTGGCCTCTGTCTTCGTACCGTCGGCCGCGAGCTTCAGCTCGGTGCCGGGCAGGTAGACGGTCGTACCGGTCGGGTCCTTGCGGACCAGCCGGTTGCCGGAGCCGTCGTAGAGGTAGCTGGTCTTCGACCCGTCCGCCTCGGTGACCTCACTGAGCTTGCCGGAGTCGTTCCAGACCAGTGACTGGGCGTCGCCCCCGATGGTGCGCTTGGTGGTGCTGCCGGCGTCGTCGTACTCGTACGTCGACTGCTTGTCGCCGGTGGGGGTGTGCTCCTGGACCTTGGTGACCTGGTGCGGCCCGTCGCCCAGGGAGCCCGCGGTGCCGTACTCGTAGCTGCGGGTGATGTTCTTCGCGGCGTCGAGCCCGGTGTCGTGGGTGGTGTCCGACAGGCGGTTGCCGATGGCGTCGGTCTCGTAGGACTTCCAGTACGCAGCCGGTCCGCCCAGCGCGCCGGAACCGGGTGCCGAGGCACAGGCGCTCGGGCCGCCGCCGTCGAGCGGAACGGTGGATCCCTGGGTGCCGGTGCCCGCCGCGGTGGCGGCGGTGGCGGCGGGAGTCCAGGCGTCCTTCAGACGCTGGCGCGTGTCATAGGCGAAGCACTGCACGTCCGGCGCCGCGGAGTTGGCGGTGTCCGCGATGGAGAGGATGTTGCCGGCCTGGTCGTAGGAGTAGTTCGACTCCTTGGCCGGGGCGGTCGCGCCGTAGACGTCGGTCACCGAGCGGGTCAGCCGGTCGGTGCCCTTCTCGTAGTCGTAGGTCTGCCAGACTTTCTTGCCGCTGCCGGAGTTCAGCTCGAGCTGCTGCAGCTGGCTCGTCTTGGAGTAGCGGGTGTTGGTGACGTACGACGTCGTGCCCGTCATCGTCATCGGGCGCTGGAGTGCGTCGTACGTGTAGGTGAGTGCCTCGGCAGGCAGGTCGCCGATGGCGGGAAGGCCCGTGCTCTGCACGGTTCCGTCCCGGTTGTAGGTGCTGGTGAAGACATAGGTCCCGGCGAGAGAGGTGCCCTGTGACGCGGGCACCTGGTAGGCGGTCTTCAGCGGCTGGTAGAACTCGTCCATCGACTGGACGACGCTGGCGAAGTACTCCGTGGGCGAGACATAGCTGAGGGAGGCCCATGCCTGGCCGAGCCAGCCCGCCTTGTCGTACCTGGTCTCCGTCAGCTTCGTGCCGGTGTCGGCGTCACCCTGCCAGGTCGAAGTGACGCGTCCGAGCTTGTCGTAGACCGTGGAGATCTTCTTGTTCCGGCCGTCGTACCCGGCGACCGGCCGGTCCAGCTCGTCGTACTCGGTGCGCGAGGTGCCCGCGTCCGGGTCGACCGACTTGGTCTTGCGGCCCAGCTGGTCGTACTCGTAACGCCAGACGTTCTCCTTGGAGTCGGTCACCGTCTCCAGCAGCCCGCGGGTGTTGTAGGTGTACTTCGTCGAGTCGAAAGGCACGCCGGCGGCGGCGGAGGCGCCCCGGTAGTGGCGGATCTCCGACACGTTGCCCTGGCCGTCGGTGATCGTCTTGGTCGGCACGCCACCCACCGGCGGGTCGACCGTGGTCACCTCGCCGTCGTAGGACGTGGTGGTGCGCCACTGCTCGGCACCGCTGACCGCGAGGATCTGTGCGGTGGGGCGGCCGAGCCCGTCGTACCGCAGGATGCTCTGCGCGCCGACCTCGCCGTTGCTCACCAGCAGCAACTCGTCCGAGGCCGCTCCTGCGGCGTTGTAGGTCGCGTTGGTCCTGGCGATGTTGCCGGTCGCGCCGTAGAAGGTGTCCGCCACCATGCGGCTGCCGTCGGGGCCCTCGGTCTGGATCTGCCGGGGGCGCAGGAGGCTGTCGTACAACTGGTACTCGGCGCCGTAGGAGCCGTCGTTCTCGATCTTCTCCGTCTTGATCGAGGTGACCTTGTCCTTGCGGACGTTGTAGGAGTATTTGATGCTCGGCGTCTGGGTCGTCGTCCGGTCCGCCAGCCACACCGAGGTCAGCCGGCCGAGCGCGTCGTAGGCGAGATCCGTCCGCCTGCCGTTGGGGTCGGTCTGGCCCTTCGACATGCCCCAGGCGGGCGCGTAGTCGGTGGTCGTCTTGTACTGGAAGGCGTCGTAGACGTCCGTTTTGGTCAGCAGGCCGTTGGTCTCGGTATAGGCGGTCCGGGTCGGGTTCTGCTTGGCGTCGTTCTGCAGCAGCGGACGGCCGTAGGCGTCATAGGTCGTGGTGCCGGTGACCTGGTACGTGGCGGTGGTGCCGTTGTGAGCGGTCATCCGCTCGGTCTTGGTGGCGTCGCCCGCGGTGGGGGCGGCGCCGAACGCGAGGCTGTCGTAGGAGGTGCGTTCGTCGGCCAGTACCTGGGTCTTGCGGTCGGGCGTGGCGGAACACTTCACCGACACTGACTCGCTGCGGGCGGGCAGCGACAGGATGTTCTTGGCCGCGTTGTCCGCGTACGTGGTGCGGGTGCAGGTGTCGTCCTTGGGGGTGGAGACATCGCCCAAGTCCTCCACCTGAAGGACGCGGCCGGTGCCGTTGCCGGTGTCGAACGTCGTGGTGGACGTCGTCTCCTGCCAGCTTCCGTCGGACTTCAGGCTGAAGCCGCGGCCGGTCTGGGAACGCACGATCACCGCGTGGGTCGTGGCCCAGCTCTTGGTCTGGGTGGCGGAGTAGTGCTTCCACGGGATGTCGATGGTCCTGGAGACCAGCGTGGCACCGTCGTAGGTGGCGGCCTCGAGCTGGTGGCCGGTGAACTCCTCCGCGTCGGTGTAGGAGGCGCCGGTGGAGTCCTTCACGCTGACCGAGCGGGTGCCGCCGGCGGAGTCCTTGTCACCGTCCATGCCCTGCATGAAGGTGTAGTCGACGCGGGTCGTCTGCTGGTCCGCCGAGCCGCTGGTGACCTTGACCTTGCCGTAACCCTGCCAGCCGCCCCACGTCAGGTACTTGGCGTCGGTGATGCCGTCCGGCTGAGCCTTACGCCAGGCCGCGTCGCCCTGGTAGTCGTAGCGGGTGACCTGGGACTCGCTGCCGCCGGTACGGTCGGTCTCGATGACCGCCTCGACCACGTACTTGTGGAACCAGTCGGTGATCGGCTCCACGTAGCCGGGGGGAGCCCACTTCACCGGGTAGCAGCGCTTGGTCGACTCACCCGGCTTGGGCAGCGTCGCCTTGGCGCAGTCGGCGGGCGCGTAGTTGACGTCGAGCTGCGCACCGGTCTCGCTGAGCACCATCGACAGCCTGAAGCGGTGGAACGGCGCGATGTTGTCGCCGATCGCGTCCACGCGGTTGGCGAGCTGCTCGCCGAACAGGTCGACGGACGGCAGCTTCACAGCGGTGCCGACCCGGCCCTCGTTCTCGATCTTCGACAGCCACAGCGTCTTGGAGTCGTCGCCGTTGTCGGTGAACAGATGGGTGAGGGTCCAGGCGTCCACGTCCTGGTAGGACGTGGCGTCCTTGCGCATCTGGGTGACGACCGATGTCAGCCGCTTGGTGGTCCAGAAGGTCTGGAAGGGCGAAGTGCACTTGGTACCGGACTTGCATTCCTGGTCCACCGGGACGTCCGGCCAGTAGGCCGCGTTGGCCTTCGTGCGCTTGCTCTCCGCGCAGTCGAAGCCGGATGTGGGCAGGCAGCGTTCGGCGGTGTCGAAGGTGACCCGGGCCGGAGCCTTCGCCGCGTACACCTGCCCGTCGCGCTGACCGTAGTCGACACGCTTCAGGTAGCCGCCACGGTCGTACGCCGTGCCGTTGACGTCCGTCTTCCCGTTGAGCGCGTAGTAGTTGGTCTCGCGGTCGTAGAAGTAGGACATCACGTTACCGTGGGTGTCCTTGACGTAGTCGAGGCTCCAGCGCCAGGCCTGCTTGCAGGAAGCACTGGCGAAGGTGGCGTTGTAGCACGGCTCGCCGGAGTCGTCACCGAACACCGGTGCCGTCCAGACCGAGTTGGTCTCCTCGTTGCCCGTCGCCCAGCCCGGCAGCCGGTTCTTGCCGAAGTAGTACTCCGTGCCGTCCGAGGTGGTGATGCGCCAGTACTCGCCGTCGTTGTCGCCGTTGACGCCACCGGTCAGCTTCTCGACTTTGCTGCCGTCCTCGGTCGACATGTGCCACTCGCCGGTGGTGTCGTCCTTGACCAGCTCGCCGGCGGACCCGTTGAGCATGACCGTGGCGTTGTCGAAGGCCCAGCACTGTTCCGCGGAGGTGCTGTGGCCGTCGTCCGAACACGGTTTGTAGCGGCGCTCGATGTAGCCGGGATCGTAGGAGAAGCCTTCCCCGACCCATGAGCCCTGGTTGTTCGTCGCGGATGTTCGGCCGTCCGCCGACTGGGAGGAGTAGCCCAGCCCGACTGTGGGGACCTGACCGCCCGGCGTGGGCACGGTCCGCATCGGGTAGTTCCAGTTGAACGCGCCCGAGGAGGTCGCCACACTCCAGCTCGCCGACGGCGTCAGAGCCGTCGCCTTGTACGTGCCCTGCGCGCCGGACGGGCCGGCCGCGACGGCCACGAGGGAGCGCGCGCCGGCCGCCATGGTCGACACGCCCTCGGCGGGCGCGGGAGCGGCCGTCACGTCGGCGGAGACGGTGCCCGTCCGTACGTCGTTGACGGTGGGCAGTTCCTTCGGCTGCTCGGGACAGCCCTTGCTGCCCGGAGCGCTGACGGCCGCGCAGGAGGGGAGTTGCACCAGCCGCAGACGGGAGCCGTAGGAACCGCCGAAGCCTTCCGCGAACTTCGAGTAGTCGACCGTCAGCCGGACCTTGCCCGTGCGGCTCCCGCCGTCGGCGCGCTCGAGCCCGAGAAGGACACCGGCGCCGAGCTTCGCGGCGTGCTGCGAGTCGAGTACGTCGACCCTCACCTTGCCCGGAGCAGTGGAGGCGGTAGCACGCGTGCCGGCCGTGACCTTTGTCTTCGCCCGCGGCGCGGCGATCCCGACCGGCAGACCGCCCACCCGTGCGGAGGCCCCGGTCTTCACCTCGGCGCTGCCCTGCTCGGGCCACACCGCCTTGTCCAGCCCTCTGACCGCTGCCTTACGGGCGGGGTCGGAGGGCCGGGTCTTGGATCTGGCGTCATGTCCCTTGGCGGGATCACCGTCGTCCTGAACGCCGGGGCGGCTGGTACGGCCCCGTGCGCCGTCGTCGAGCGCCAATGCCTGGACCGACGACGCGGACAGCGCGAGCGAGAGCCCGAGCACTGTGGCGACGACCGTCCGTCTGGGCATGCGGCGGCTCAGTGAGCGGCCACGAAAGAGCATGCGGACAACTCCCTTTCGAAGGAGAACGTCATGAACGGGCAGCGGTCATGACGGCCGTGGGAAATGCAGGAGGGAGTGGCCGGGCCCCTCGGGGAGCCCGACCACACAAAGATCGACGGCGACGGATCACATGTCCGGCAGAGCGGTCAGCGCGGCCATCTGCTGCACCGCGACCTGGTCCGCGGCACCGCTGTACACACGGACCTCGTCGACGGCCCCGGCGAAGTACTCACTCGCGCCGCGCAGCGAGCGGCCCACCTGCAGACCGCCGGTCGCGGGCCAGAGCGTGTTGTCCGTCCCGTAGGCGCCTGCCACGAGCTGACCCTCGACGTACAGCCGCACCGAGTCGGCGAACGCGTCGTAGACGACCGCCAGGTGCTGACCGGAACCGCCGGTGTCGGGCAGTTCCTGATTGTCCGAGAACGTGACCACCTGGGGAGCGGCGGCATCGGTCTTGGCGATGGCGAGTTCCCACTGCTGGGTCCCGGCCTGGTACCGCACCTGGACACGGTTGGCGTTCGTGCCCGGCAGCGAGAACACTGTCTGGGACTTCTCCGGGTCGAGCGAGGTGAGCTGGGCCCGGGCGGAGATGGTGAAGCTGCTGTTTCCGGACACCGGCGCCGTGGCGGTGGACGCGTAGTCTCCGTCACCGTCCAGGACCAGGTTGCCGTCACCGACCAGGGCCGCGACGTCGAACAGCGGGTCGAGCGGCCGGTAGACGGTCGCGTTGCCCGCGAGCGTCAGCGCCTGGCCGCCCCCGGTGTCCGCGACGGTGTTGCCGTTCGCGGCGTCCAACTGCCAGTAGCCCTTGCGCTCCGGCTTGACCGTCATCAGTTCCGCCACCTGGGTCGACGGCAGGACGCGGTCGAAGACTCGCACCTCCGCGAGATCGCCGGTGAAGTGGTCGCGGTAGCCGCTCTTGGCGGTGGCCCGGCCGATCTGCAGCGGGCCGTACGACTTCCATGTCGACCGGCGTCCGGTGAATGCCTTCGAGTCCTTGTTGACGTACAGCCGCAGCTCGGGGCCCCCGGTCTTCTGCGCGTCGTACACACCCGTCAGCAGGACCCACTGGTCCTTGACCGGTGTCACGCCCGTGGTGACGGCCTTCCACTCGCCGAGCGAGTCCACGTCATTGACGGGTACCGAGAACTTCCAGGTGGCCGCCGCGGCGTCGTAGCCCAGCGTGAAGCCGGGTTCGCCGGTACCGTCCTGGCTGACCACCGCCATGTTCTTGTCGAGCGCGGTGGGCCTCACCCATGCGCTGACGCTGAAGCTCTTCGAGGTGTCCAGCACCGTCTCCGAGGCGTCGAGGTAGGACTGGGGGGTCCCGTCGAAGTGCGCCGCCCGGTCGGCCTTGCCGCCGGGGCCGTCCGCCCCGAAGGTGACCGCGCTCCCGGCCGTCGCGGAGAACTCCTCACCTTCGTCGTGTGCCTCGACATCGCCGGCCTGGTCGGCGAGATTCCACTGCGCCACCACCGGTGTGCCCTCGCTCACCAGGAACTCGTAGTGCGCCTTGCTGCTCGGGTGGTTGGCCCGGTCGACGGCGATCACGTCGACCCAGTGCCGGCCCGCCCGGGTCGGCATCCACTGCGTGGAGACCGGACCACCCGCCGCGGAAGGCAGGAGAGAAGTCGCGGGAGTGGCGTCGCTGTCGAAGGCATACAGGTACTTGACGACGTCGGTGTCCGGGATGGAGTCGTTCGGGTTCGGCGCGAACTTGAACGTGCCGTACGTACCGACGCCGTCGTGGTACACGGTGTCGGACGGATACTCCTTGGACAGCACGTTCGGCTTGCCCGGGAACGACTTGTCGTACATGAACTCGCAGCGCTGTGCGGCGTCGCCGTCGTAGCTCCACGGGCCGTAGCCGTCACCGTCGTAGGCGCGGGCGCTCCAGTAGATGACGGTGTTCTGCGGGATCGACGACTTCACCGTGTGCGTGAACTTCGTGCTGGCCGTCGGGGACAGCCAGTAAGGGCTCAGGTAGGTGTAGGACTTGGCCTCGCGCGTGGCGGGGTCGGTCCATTCGACCTTGAACTCCACCTTCACCTTGTCGGTCTGGCCGTCGCCGTGGTCCGGGTCGCTCGCGATGGCCTGCAGCGTCGGCGGGACATCGGTGTATTCCCGGCTCGATCCCCACTTGCAGAGGCCGCCAGGATCGGTGTACATGTCCGACTTCTTGATCTGGCGGGGCAGGTTGTTGTACTTGACCGACAGATAGGCGTTGCCGCAGATCCGCTTCCACTCCGCGAAACGCGACTCGTCCGCGGCCCGCAGACCCAGCGTCATCGAGTTCCAGCCGCCGGCGGCCGCCGTCTTGACCTCGCTGGTCAGCTCGCCGGTCGCACCGCTCTCGAAGTTCAGGTTGGCCTGGCTGGAGCAGGACGTGGGTGAGATGGCCTTGTCGACCGTCTGCAGATAGTCGTCCCAGTCGTCGGAGGTGTTCGACCAACTGCTCGACGAGGACAGGCTGTAGTTCTGTCCGCCTATCCGGTAAAGCTGAATCGGCTCCGCCGTCGGCGAGGCACTGTAGATGTGTTCCACTCGGGCCGAGAAGGTGGCGCCCAGGATCTGCTTGCCCTTGTAGAAGGACATCGGCATCGTGAACATCACCCGGCGCACGCCGACACCGTTGCAGGACACAGGGTTGTAGTCGGTGGGGCACTTGCCCGCGCCCGCACTGCCGGAGTACTTCCAGTCCTGCTCGCTCGGCATCCCCGACATCACACCCGTCCACGACGTACGCGACGTCGTGCGCTGGATGGGGTCGATGACGACCGGGAAGACGGTGTCCTCGTCCCGGAGGAGTTCCTGGTCCGGGACGAGACTCAGCTTGTCCTTGGTCACCTCCACGTCCAGCCGCGCCACACGCCCCCCGCCCCCGGGTCCCTCGAGGGGCGCATCAGGGACGTCGGCCACGGCCGGCTTCAAGGACTTCGCCACCGCCTTCGGCCCGGCGGTCCTCGCCGCGGTCTCCGTCACGGCGGCCGAGTCCCACATCGCCGGCTTGCCCGCCTCGAAGACGGTGCCGCCCACCGCCGAGTCCTCGGCGACGATCGCCCCCGATCCGTTCTCCGAGATCTTCAGGCCGTCCGCGGCCATGCCCAGGTCGAGCCGAGCCAGTCTCGGATCGGCGGCCGCCTCCGGCGTCTTGACCACCAGCAGGTGACCGAAGCCGTCCGCCTCGGCCCGCACAGCCAGGTCCACACCCGGCAGCGCGTCCACATACGTCGCGGTGTCGCCCTCCACCCGCGGCTCCGGCAGCTTGCCGTACGGCCACGTCAGTGAGAACGTCCGCCCGGCCCGGCGCATCGTCACGAAGGGCTGAGCCGCACGGCCGGTGGAGAACGAGAGCCCGACCGTGGCCGCCTTCGGGCCCCAGCTGCCGTCCGCACGTCTCACCAGGGTCGCGTCGACATCGACCCACTTGCCGCCCTGAACCGTACGCACCGGATCGGTGTACTCCCGGGCGGTGAACGTGCCGTCCGGTGCGGCGAAGACCTCCCTGCGCTCCGTGCGCAGTCCGAGGACCTCGGTCGTCCGGCCGCTGTCCTTCGCGGCGGCCAGCGCCTGCTGCTCGGTCTGCACCGGCCGGCCGGCGGCGACTGGTGACTGCGGGGTCGCCGTGTCACCGCCGTGCGGAAGGACCGTCAGGCCACCCACCACCGCACCGGTCATGGCCGTCGCGACGGCGGCACGTCCTAGTGCCCCTCGCCGTATCGGTCTCTGTTGTCCTGCGAACACGTGTCGCGTCTCCCCTTGGTGTGAAGCTGCCTGGTGAAGGCGGAGCTCAGCGGACGGTGGCGCCGAAGGCGCCGCCCTCGGCCGGAAGGCCGTCTGCTCCGGGCTTGAACGTCTGCGTCGGCGCGCCGCCGGCGGCCACGTTCCACGGGAAGCCGTAGACCGCCCGGCCCTCGGCGGGTCCGTAGGGCACGCCCACGTACAGCAGCGACGGGGTCGCGCCGAGGGAGAGACCGGTGAGCATGCTCGGGGCAGCGGCGGACGGAATGCCGTAGCCGGGTTCGATCCACTGGTCCGAGGCGCCGACGGCTCCGACCATGGGGAAGATCTGCACGCCGCCCTTCTCCGGGTGTTCCTCGGACGACTCCTCACCGGGAACGCCGACCGCGAGCCGGGTGTTCGTGCCCGTGGAGGAGGAGTTCGGGGCAGAGTTGACGGCGGTGAGCCGCTGACCGAAGAAGTCTCCGGCTTCCGGCGCCTGGTCCACGTCGGCGGCGTTCTGGTCGACCCACGCGGTCTCGGTGTACGCGCCGCTCGCCGTGAGCCGGAAGATCTGGACGGCTCCCGCGTCCACGGTGGTCGACAGGTCCTCGCCGGGCACGCCGACCGCGATCAGCGATTCGGTGGTCGAGGTCGCCCCGGACGGGCGATAGGGGACCATCGCCAGCGCGGCGCCGAACTGGTCGCCGACCTCCTCCGAACCGTTGACGTATTCGCTGTCCTGGGCGAGCGCGCCGGTGGGCTTCGGGTAACCGGAGGTGAGGGCGTGGGTGAAGAGGCCCACCCCGCCCGCGAAGGTCGCGGTACCGAGCGCCTCACCGGGTGTGCCGACCGCGAAGTGGGTCGGGGTGGCGGCGAGCGTGGCGCCGTACCGGTCGTCCTGTTCGGCCACGCCGGCCACGGAACCGGCGACCTCCGTGTCCTGAGTGTTCATGGTGACCGTCTGAGCGGTGCCGCTGACGTAGTAGAAAGCGCCGGCGTCCTCGACAGTCCCCAGGGACTCACCCGGAGAGCCGATGAGCAGATACGGCTGGCCTGCCGAGGTCTTGCCGGCAGCCACCGCGTAACCGACCCAGTCGTCGGTCTCCGGGGCACCGCCGCCCAGCGGCTTGTCGGTGCTCTGGGAGAACTCCTTCACGGGCCTGCTGCCGGCGTTCAGCCCGCTCGTCGAGCCGTAGACGACGTGCACGCACCCGGAGTCGGGCACGGTGCCCAGATCCTCGTAGGGGGCGCCGACCACCAGATCGCTGCAGCCGTCGAGGTCGGCGTCGTAGACGGCCAGGGAGTAGCCGTACCGGTCACCTGTCTCGGGCACGCCCGGGACGTTGGCGGGCGCCTGGGAGATGGTGGCCGTGCCCTTGCCGCCCCCGTAGACGATGTGCACCGCACCCGCCTGTGCCACACCGTCGACCGTCGCCTCCGGGTCGGCGATGGCCGTGTCCCTGACGCCGTCCCCGTTGAAGTCCGACTCGACACCCGACGGACACGCGACGGCGGCCGCGGCCGGCGTTCCGCCCGTTCCGAGTCCCCATACGAGCAACACCCCTGCGAACAGAGCCGCGGCCGTGCCGCGACCCGATTTCCCCACCCTTGCCACAGCAACTCCGCAGCTAATGAATCCCTAAAGAAGGTCAAGGGATCATCTCTTCACGCGGAGTGCACCGGCAATGCACAATCCGGCTCCCTGCTGTGAAGATCCTCACAGGGAATCCATAGTTCTCACCTGGATCACACCGGTAACAGCGTGAGTGGCATGGAATAGCCTCACTGTCCAATGTCCACGGTTTCGCTGCGTTTCGTGCCGTGGTGTTGCCGCTGGGCGACAGGTGGGTCATCGGTGCGGGGCCCAGGGGCATCTTTGAGCCCCGATTACCTTTCGGAGACCAAAAAGGCCCGATTTCCACGTCCCGGTAAAGAAAAGGCGATGCCACCGCTAGCCGGTCTCGCGGACTTTCTTCACCGCCTTGCGGGCCGCGACCAGGACCGGGTCCCAGACGGGGGAGAAGGGTGGGGCGTAGCCGAGGTCTAGGGCGGTCATCTGTTCCACCGTCATGGCGGCGGTCAGGGCCACCGCCGCGATGTCGACGCGTTTGCCCGCGCCCTCGCCGCCGACGATCTGGACGCCGAGAAGGCGGCCGGTGTTGCGTTCGGCGATCATCTTGACGGTCATGGGGGAGGCGTCGGGGTAGTAACCGGCGCGGCTGGTCGACTCGATGACGACCGCCTCGTACTGGAGGCCGGCCCGGCGGGCGTCGCGTTCGCGCAGGCCGGTGCGGGCGATCTCCAGCTCGCAGACCTTGCTGACGGCGGTGCCGACGACACCGGGGAAGGTGGCGTAACCGCCGCCCACGTTGGTGCCGATGACCTGCCCGTGCTTGTTGGCGTGCGTGCCGAGCGGGATGTACTGCTCCTGCCCGGAGACCAGGTTCAGCACCTCCACGCAGTCACCGCCCGCCCAGATGTCCGTATGGCCGCGCACCCGCATGGCGAGGTCGGTGAGGAGTCCGCCGTGCGCGCCCAGCGGGAGCCCCGCCTGGCGGGCGAGGTCGGTCACGGGCTCCACGCCGATGCCCATGACGACCACGTCGGCCGGGTACTCCGCGTCCTCCGTGACCACCGCGCGCACCCGGCCGTCCTCGTCCGTGCGCAGGCCGGTCACCTCGGTGTCGCCGACCATGACGATGCCCATGCCCTCCATGGCCCGCCGCACCAGCCGGCCCATGTCGGGATCGAGCGTCGCCATCGGCTCCGCGCCCCGGTTGACCACGGTCACCTCGAAGCCCCGGCGGAGCAGCGCCTCGGCCATCTCGACGCCGATGTACCCCGAGCCGACGACGACCGCGCGCCGGCCCTCGGTACGGGTCAGCGTGTCGATCAGCGACTGCCCGTCGTCCAGGGTCTGCACCCCGTGCACCCCGGCCGCGTCCGACCCCGGCATGTCCGGCCGGATCGGCCGCGCCCCGGTGGCGATGACGAGCTTGTCGTACGGGGTCCAGTACTCGGTGCCCGACTCCAGGTCGTGCGCCCGCACCCGGCGCCCGGACACGTCGATCTCCGTCACCTCCGTGCGCAGCCGGAGGTCGATGTGCCGTTCCCGGTGCTCCTCCGGGGTGCGCGCGACGAGCTGGTCGCGGTCCTCGACCGCGCCGCCCACCCAGTAGGGGATGCCGCACGCCGAGTACGAGGTGAAGTGGGTGCGCTCGAACGCCACGATCTCCAGCTCGTCCGGTTTCCGCAGCCGGCGGGCCTGCGACGCCGCGGCCATTCCCGCGGCGTCGCCGCCGATCACGACCAGCCGCTGGGGCCCTTCACGCTTGTCCATGGGAACAAGCTACGGGGCGCGCGCTGCTGACGCACCGTCACTTGTGCTCGCCCGAGACCGGCGCGCCGTCCTCCGACACCGGACGCGCCTGCGGCAGCGGGCCCGGCACGGGTGTCTGCGCCGGACGGCGCGGAAGCCGGGGGCGGACCACCCGGCGCCACAGGAACACCAGCAGCGCGAGCAGCGCCGCGAACGGCAGCACCGCGCCCACCACCAGCGCGATCCAGCGCAGCATCGTCAGGAACGCGTGCCAGCCGCCCGACAGCGCGTCCAGGAAACCGGGTGTGCCGTCACCGGCGCCCGGGTGCGCGCCCCGGCCGGCGAGCGACAGGGTGATGGTCGCCAGGCCGGTACGGTCCTTCAGCGACGCCTGCTGGGCCAGCAGCGCCTCCAGGTCGGCTTCCCGGCTGCTCAGCTCGCCCTCCAGAGCGACCACGTCGGTCAGCTTGTCCGCCCGGTCCATCAGCTTCCTGACCCGCTCGACGCTGGCCCGCTCGGACTTGATCCGGCTGTCCACGTCCACCACCTGGTCGGTGACGTCCTGGGCCCGCGCGGTGCGCCGCAGCAGCTTGCCGGTGCCCTGGAGCGAGCCGAGCACCTCCTCGTACCGCTCGGCGGGGACCCGCAGGACGACACGGGTGCGCTCGCTGCCGTCGTCGTCCCGCTCCGTGCTCTCCTCGCCGACGTAGCCGCCCGCGTCCTCGGTGACCCGGCGCGCCTTGGCCAGGGCGCCGGGCACGTCCCGCACCTCGACCTCCAGGGAGGCGGTGCGGATGACGCTCGGCGCGAGCCGGGGCGAGCGGCGGGCGGACTTGCCGTCCTCGGCCGCGCCCCGGCCCGCGCCGGGAGCGGCGGTCGGGGCGTCGGCGTAGGACGACTTCTTGGAGTCCCCGCCCGACTCGCCGCACCCGGCGAGCGCGAGTGAGGCGGTGAGCAGGACCCCGGCCAGGACCCGGACCTGAGTACGCATGTCTGTTACCCCCCGATGAGACGCGGTGCTGTTTCCTCTTAGACGGCCCGGCCTGCGGGAACGGTCACGTTTTCCGGTCCCGATGCGGTCACGGTCCGGTGACGTACCGGGCACCGGGACGCCCCGCGGGGTCTGAGAGAGTGGGGTGCATGAGCGCAGCGAGCAAGGGCCACGTCGTCGTCATCGGAGCCGGTGTCGCCGGACTGGCCGCCGCCCACCGGGCGCTCGCGCGGGGCGCGCGGGTGACGGTGCTGGAGGCCGCCGACCGGGTCGGCGGCAAACTGCTGCCCGGCGAGATCGCGGGCCTGAGGGTCGACCTCGGCGCCGAGTCGATGCTCGCCCGCCGCCCCGAAGCGGCGGGCCTCGCCCGCGAGGTGGGCCTCGGCGACCGCCTCCGGCCGCCGTCCACCGCGACCGCCTCGGTGTGGACCCGGGACGCGCTGCGGCCGATGCCCAAGGGCCATGTCATGGGCGTACCCGGCACCGCCTCCGCCCTGTCCGGCCTGCTCACCGCCGAGGGCCTGGCCCGGATCGAGCGCGACGCCGAACTGCCGCCCGCCGAGATCGGTGACGACGTGGCCGTGGGCGAGTTCGTCGCCGCCCGGATGGGCCGCGAGGTCGTCGACCGGCTGGTGGAACCCCTGCTCGGCGGGGTGTACGCGGGCGACGCCTACCGTCTCTCCCTGCGCTCGGCCGTCCCCCAGCTCTACCAGGCCGCCCGTACCCACGACACCCTCACCGCCGCCGTCCGGTCCCTCCAGGCGAAGGCCGCCGAGGCGGCGCAGACCGGCCCGGTCTTCCTGGGCATCGAGGGCGGCGTCGGCACCCTCCCGCTCGCCGTCGCCGACTCGGTACGGGCGCGCGGCGGAGAGATCCTCACCCGTAGTCCGGTGAGCGAGTTGCGCCGGGACGGCGACGGCTGGCGCGTCACGGCCGGGGACCGCACGCTGCGGGCGGACGCCGTCGTGGTCGCCGTACCCGCCCCCGCCGCCTCGGCGCTGCTGCGCGCCGAAGCCCCGGCGGCCGCCGCCGAGCTGGCGGCCGTGGAGTACGCCTCCATGGCGCTGATCACCCTCGTCTACCGCCGCGCCGACGCGGTCCTGCCCGAGGGCAGTGGATTCCTGGTGCCGCCGGTGGACGGCCGCACGATCAAGGCCGCGACCTTCGCCTCCCAGAAGTGGGGCTGGGTCGGCGCCGAGGACCCGGACCTCCTGGTGGTGCGCACCTCGGTCGGCCGCCACCACGAGACCGAGATCCTCGAGCGCGACGACGCCGAACTCGTCGCGGTCGCCCGGCACGACCTGCGCGCCGCGACCGGGCTGGACGCCCGGCCCGTCGCCACCCGCGTCACCCGCTGGACCGACGGCCTGCCCCAGTACCCGGTCGGCCACCACGCGCGCGTGGCCCGCGTCCGCGAGCACATCGCCAAGCTGCCCGGCCTCGCGGTGTGCGGCGCGCAGTACGACGGTGTGGGCATCCCCGCCTGCGTCGCCAGCGCCCACGCGGCCGTCGACCAGCTCGGCGGCGACCTCGCCGGGGTGCGCGAGCTGACGGCCAACCCGGTGCAGAGCCTGCACGGCGGAGCGGGAGAATAGGGGGCATGAGTGACGACGCCCCCACCACCGAGCCGGCCCGCATCCCGAACAAGGGCAAGCTGGCCAAGGACCTCAACGAGGTCATCCGCTACACCCTGTGGTCCGTCTTCAAGCTGAAGGACGTGCTGCCGGAGGACCGCGCGGGCTACGCCGACGAGGTCCAGGAGCTGTTCGACCAGCTCGCCGCGAAGGACGTCACGGTCCGCGGCACCTACGACGTCTCCGGCCTCCGTGCCGACGCCGACCTGATGATCTGGTGGCACGCCGAGACCGCCGACCAGCTCCAGGAGGCGTACAACCTCTTCCGCCGCACCAGGCTGGGCCGCGCGCTGGAGCCGGTGTGGTCGAACATGGCGCTGCACCGCCCGGCCGAGTTCAACCGCTCGCACATCCCGGCGTTCCTCGCCGACGAGACGCCCCGCGACTACGTGAGCGTGTACCCCTTCGTTCGCTCTTACGAGTGGTATCTGCTGCCCGACGAGGACCGCCGCCGCATGCTCGCCGACCACGGCAAGATGGCCCGGGGCTACCCCGACGTGCGGGCCAACACGGTCGCCTCCTTCTCCCTGGGCGACTACGAGTGGATGCTCGCCTTCGAGGCCGACGAGCTGTACCGCATCGTCGACCTCATGCGTCACCTGCGTGCCTCCGAGGCCCGGATGCACGTCCGCGAAGAGGTGCCGTTCTACACCGGCCGCCGCAAGTCCGTGGCGGAACTGGTGGCGGGGCTCGCCTAGGCGCCCTTGTCCTTGAGGGCGTCCCGGTCCGGGGTGCCGCGTCCGGCCGGCTCGGTGGGGCGCGGCTCCGGGCGCGGGGCGCAGGCGGCGCGGCGGCCCGGCAGGCGGCCTTCGAGCAGGTAGGCGTCCAGGTGGGCGTTGACACACCGGTTGGGGCCGCCGCCGATGCCGTGCGTGCCCGCGTCCCGCTCGGTGACCAGCGTGGATCCGGCCAGCCGCCGGTGCAGCTCCAGCGCCCCGTCGTAGGGGGTGGCCGCGTCCCGCTCGGCCGCCAGGATCAGCACCGGCGGGGTCTCGCCGGGGCCGGTGCGCACGTCGAGCGGAACCTGACGGCGCGCGGGCCAGTACGCGCACGGCAGGTTCGTCCACGCGTTGTCCCAGGTCTCGAAGGGGGCGGTGCGGGCGAGGCGGGTGTTGTCGCGGTCCCAGACCCGGAAGTCGGCAGGCCAGGGCGCGTCGTTGCACTCGACGGCCGTGTACACCGCGCTGCCGTTCTCCGCCTCGGCGGCCGTCTCCGGGCTGGGCGCGCCCAGCCGGACCAGTGGTTTCGGGTCGCCCTTCAGATAGGCGGCGAGAGCGGCGGCCCGGCTCGGCCAGTAGTCGTCGTAGTACCCCGCCATCAGGAACGTGTTCTGGAGCTGGCCCGGACCGACCTTGCCGTCCGCCGGGTGCGCCTGGAGCCGGTCGCTCGCGGTGTCGTAGGAGCGCTGGACGGCGGCCGGGGTCGCGCCGAGGCCGTACACGTCGTCGTGGCGGGCCACCCAGGCCCGGAAGTCGGCCCAGCGGTCCTCGAACGCGGCCGACTGGTCCAGGTTCTCGCGGTACCAGACCTTCGCCGGGTCCGGGTCCACCGCCGAGTCCAGCACCATCCGCCGTACGTGACCGGGGAAGAGAGAGGCGTACAGCGCGCCCACATACGTGCCGTACGAGGCGCCCATGAAGGTCAGCCGGGACTCGCCGAGCGCGGCCCGCAGGACGTCCAGGTCACGGGCGTTGTCGAGCGAGTTGTAGAACTCCAGCCCGCTGCCGGAGCGTTCGGCGCAGCCGCGCGCGTACGCCTTCGCCCGCGCGATCCGCTCCCGCTTGTACGCCTCGCTCGGGTGGACCGGGGCGAGCGAGGGGGCCTTGAAGAACTCCTCCGGCTTCTCGCAGGACAGCGGGGCCGAGGGCGCGACCCCGCGCGGGGCGTACCCGACCAGGTCGTAGGCGGAGGCGATGCGCCGCCACTCGGGGATCACGCCGATCATCGGGAAGTTCAGGCCGGAGGCGCCGGGGCCGCCGGGGTTGTAGACGAGGGCGCCCTGCCGGGGCACCTTGCGCTTGCTGTTGGCCGGGTCGCGCTGGGTGGCCGGCATCCGGCTGACGGTCAGCTCGATCTGAGCGCCGCCGGGGCGGGCGTAGTCCAGCGGGACGCGTACGGTGGCGCAGCGCATCCCGGCCGGAGAGTCGTCCGGGCAGGCGCCGAAGGCGAGGCCGGCCGCGTGGGCCCGGGCGGCGGCGACGGCGGTGCCGCGCAGCTCGGCCGCGCCCGGTGTGCCGGGGGTACCACCGGCCGGGGTCACGGCGAGCCCGGTCAGCAGCAAGGAACCGGCGGCCGAGTACAGGGCGGCAGCTCTCATCGGACATCCCTTCGGTGCGCGGCGGCGATGGCACGGCTGCCATGGCCCGGCCGCGACAGAAGGGATGTTTCGGAAGAGGCCTCGGGAAAGGCAAGCACCGGCACGCGGGTGTCGGCGTCAGTGCTCCCTGTGCGCCCCCGGCGCATCGCGGTGGGTGAACGCGGCCCGCAGCTCCGGCTCGTTCAGCGCGCGCACGCCCCGCGTCGCGAGCCGCATGAGGAAGGAGCCCTCGTCGCCGTCCCCCGCCGGACGCCGGGCCACCTCCCCGAGGAGCCGCTGCCCGGTGGGGGAGGCCCAGCGCGGGTAGGGATGCACCTCGACGCGGGCGATGGCCAGGCAGCTCAGGGTGAGGACGAGGGGCAGCGCGAACCACATCGCGATCTGGAAGCGCGGCACGTCCACGGGGGTCGGCATGAGCAGTGCGGCCGCGCCCAGCGCGAGCACCGCCACGGCGGCTGCCCGCACCTGACGCACCCCCGCGGCCACGGTCGTCCCGGTGTCGAAGGGGACCGCCAGCCCGGCCGCGATCAGCCGCTCGGCGAGCCGCTGCACGGCCTCCGTACCGGCCGCGGCCGCCCTTACGGGGGCGATCCGGGACTGTCCCTGCGGGCCGATCGCGCCGATGACGGAACGTTCCATCTCGTCCTGCCCGCGCGGGTCCACCACGGTGGCCCAGCCGGTGTGCGCGAGCAGCAGCCGGCGCTGCCGGGCCATCCGGACCATGGCGAGGTCGGCGACCCGGGAGGGGCCCCCGGACAGGAACGCCGTCTCGTACAGCGTCAGGTCGCGGTCGTGGCCGTCGGCCCCTGCCGCGCGGTCCGCGGCGGTCGCGCGGACGGCGGCCAGGCAGAGCCGGGTGCAGGCGATGGCGGCGAAGGCCCAGGCCGGGAGCAGGAGGAGGACCCAGAACATGAGATTTTTCTATGCCAACGGCCCCTGAAAAACCATGGGTTGTTCACTATCCGGACAGAGCGTTAGCGGTACGTGACGTTCCGTTTTTCCGCGGCTCGGGGAGGGTGGTCAGCGCCGGCCCGACAGCACCCGCCTGGCCAGCCGGGCGGCCGGGCCGGAGGTACGGGGTGCCGGACCCGCGCGGTCGAGCCACCATTCCCGCAGCCTCCTGCGCGCCCGCGCGTCCGCCGGGCGCCCCGTCTTGAGGAGCTGGGCGGCGAACTCCAGCGCGTCCTGCCGGTATCCGCCGCGCATCGGGCGGGTGCGCGCGTAGCCGAGGAACGCCTCCCGGTACCCGGCGCCGAGGATCACCGGCAGCTCGGGTGCCACCTTGGCCACCACGTCCGCCCGCTTCGCCGCCAGCGACCGCGCCTGTACGCCCATCCGCCCCCGGTCGAACCCCTCGGGCAGCGGCGTGCGCGCCACCAGCGCCGACAGCACGGCCGTCTGTGCGACGGCCAACCGCTGCCGTGCCTCGGCGGAGGCCGCGGGCGGGACGGGAAAGGTCTCGCTCCGGGGAGTTCGCGCGGCCCCGCCGCCCTTGCGCACCGCCTCCCCGATGTCGGCCAGCTCCCGCTCCAGCTCAGCCGGTCGAGGGAAGTTCTCGTCCCGTTCCAGCAGGACGCCGGGCGGTGCGACGCGCGACGCCAGGTCGGTCAGGATGTCCAGCACCAAGGGCGGCACGGGGTGCGCGTGGCTGTCGTGCCAGACGCCGTCCCGCTCGAAGCCGCCCGCGACGTGCACATAGGCGAGCGCCTCCAACGGGAGCCGGTCCAGTGCCTCGGCGGGGTCCTCGCCCCGGTTGACGTGGTTGGTGTGCAGGTTGGCCACGTCGATCAGCAGCCGTACGCCGGTCCGCCGGACCAGCTCGGCCAGGAACTCGCCCTCGCTCATCTCCTCGTCCGGCCAGGAGAACAGGGCGGCGATGTTCTCCAGCGCCAGCGGCACCGGCAGCGCCTCCTGAGCGATCGCCACGTTCTCGCACAGCACGTCGAGGGCGTCCCGCGTGCGCGGTACGGGCAGCAGGTGGCCCGCCTCCAGCGGCGCCGAGGCGGTGAGCGGTCCGCCCGCGCGGACGAACGCGATGTGCTCGGTGACCAGCGGCGCCCCCAGCGCCTCGGCCCGCTCGGCCAGCGCCCGCAGCCGCCCCTCGTCCGGCCGCTCGGCACCACCGAGTCCGAGGGAGACCCCGTGCGGGACCACCGTCACCCCGCGCTCCCGCAACCGCACCAGCGGCGCCGGCAGATGGCCGGGGCAGACGTTCTCGGCGACGACCTCCACCCAGTCGATCCCCGCCATCCCCGCCACGGCGTCCGCGATCTCCGGCCGCCACCCGATCCCCGTCCCGAGCCGCATCCCCGTCCCCCTCCTTCGTCTGCCGGGGGTATGGCCCCGGCGGGGGCGGGCGAACCGCCGGGGCGGGGGGTTCAGAGCAATATTTGAGGTTCGCCGGTCAGTGCAGCGCCGGGTGGTCGGCGACCACCGTGGCGGAGCCGGGAGCGATCTCCGTGAAGCCCGCGTCGCGGACCAAGGGGAGGTGGCCGTCGGTGAGTTCACGCCAGCGGGCCGGGGTGGCGGTGCGGACGGCGAGGGGGTGGCCGGCGGTACGCCAGGCTTCGCGGGCCGCATCGGACAGCGCCCACCAGGCGAGCTGGGCACCGTGGCCGACCTGGGCCATCTCCTTGCCGGCCGACATCTCCAGCTCCGGGTTGAGCCAGAGCACGGGGGCGGTGCCGTCGGGGGCGGCGGGCGGCTCCGGGTCGTCCAGTTCGGTGCCGGAGACCTGGAGCTTGGCCAGCTCCTTGGGCCAGCCGTCCAGCGGGATCGGCGGGAAGACGCGTACCTCGGCGCCGGCGCCGGTGACCGTGATGCCGGGCAGCTCCTCGGCGCGGCGCCACTCCGCGCCCCGCGCCCGCCGGACCACCTTGCGGATGCGGGCGTCCTCCCAGGCCCGCACCGCCCCGGCCCACTCGCCGTCACCGCGCGCCCGCTCGTCCCCGAGCAGGACGAGCACGGCGCGTGCGGCGGTCTCCAGCGCGTCGGTACGGGCGGGCGGCGCGCTCTTCTCGATCCGTACGACGAGGGGCAGCACGAACTGCGGTGCCTCGTCGCGCGGGGTGGGCTCGGTCTGGAAGGGGCTGTCGCCGGGGGCGGCTGGAACATGGGTCACGTCAGCCAACCCTACGAGCAGTCCGGCGCCGGTCAGCGCGGGGTACCGGACTCCCGGACCAGGTCCGAGACCTTCACGAAGCGGTAGCCCTTCCTGCGCAGCTCCGGCACCACCGAGCGGACGACCTTCTCGGTCGTCGGGGCGGCACTGCGGGTGCAGTGCATGACGACCACCGAACCGGGCTTCACCCCGTCCAGCACCTGGCGCACGACCGCGTCGGCGTCCGTGGCGAAGGCGTCGCCGCTGATCACGTCCCACTGGACGGCGGTGACACCGGCGCCGCTGATGGCGCGCAGCGCGTCCCGGTCGTAGCAGCCGCCGGGGAAGCGGAAGTACGGCATCGGGTGCGGCACGCCCGCCTTGCGCAGCGCGCCGTAGGTGCGCTGGACCTCGGTCAGCTGGGCGTCCGCGGCGACGGTCGGCAGGCCGTAGCAGTCACCGGTGAACGCGTAGTGGCTGTAGGAGTGGTTGGCCACCTCGAACTGGGCGTCGTGTCCGAGGGCGCGGGCCTGGTCCGGGTACTCCTCCGCCCAGCGGCCGGTCATGAACACGGTCGCCGGGACCTTCAGCGTGCGCAGGGCGCTGATCAGACCGGGATTGTCGAAGCGCTCACCGGCGGCGGCGCGGGGCCCCTCGTCGGCGGTCATGTCGGCGTCGAAGGTCAGCGCGACGGTCTTGCCCCTGTCGCGCGGGCCGTGCTCGAACACGGGGGTGAGGCCGCCCGGACCCGCCGCCATGGTGGGGGTGCCGGAGGGGGAGGGGGAGGCGGAGGCGTGGGGCTCGGCGTGCGCCGGGCGTACGGGCTTGGCGGGGGTCGCGGTACCGCAGGCGGCGAGGGCCGCGCCGAGGACGCAGACGGCGGTGAGACGGCGTGCGAGTGCAATCACCGTATGAAAATAGGGCTGTCTGACTGATCGTATGTTCATCCACCCCCCGACGCCCCGAGCGGGTCACTCGCGCGGCGGGTGGGGTGTCACCTCACCTCGGTGGGCGGCTGGTCGAGGATCGCGCCGAGTTCAGGTGTCCTGGTGACGGCGTCGAGGTCCGGCGCTCCGGCCACGGGGACGGGCTCGACGGGCGGTGCCGGCTCCGGGGCGGGCTCCTTCCTCGTCTCCCTGGCCGGGGCCGGATCGCGGGCGCCCCGTTCCAGGAAGTGGAGCAGCTCCACCGGGATGGGCAGGACCAGGGTCGAGTTCTTCTCGGCGGACACCGCCATCACCGTCTGGAGCAGCCGGAGCTGGAGGGCGGTCGGGGTGTCCGACATCTGCTGCGCGGCCTCGGCCAGCTTCTTGGACGCCTGGAGTTCCGCGTCCGCGTTGATGATGCGCGCCCGGCGCTCCCGGTCGGCCTCGGCCTGGCGGGCCATCGAGCGCTTCATGGTGTCCGGCAGGGAGACGTCCTTGATCTCGACCCGGTCGATCTGTACGCCCCAGCCCACCGCCGGGCTGTCGATCATCAGTTCCAGGCCCTCGTTGAGCTTCTCCCGGTTGGACAGCAGATCGTCCAGGTCGCTCTTGCCGATGATCGACCTGAGCGAGGTCTGCGCCATCTGCGACACCGCGAACTTGTAGTCCTCCACCCGCACCAGCGCGCTGGTCGGGTCGACGACCCGGAAGTAGACGACCGCGTCCACCCGCACGGTGACGTTGTCCCGGGTGATGCCCTCCTGGGCCGGGATCGGCAGCGTGACGATCTGCATGTTCACCTTGTGCAGCCGGTCCACGAACGGAATGATCAGCGTCAGCCCCGGGGTGCGGGGCTCACCGGTGATCCGTCCCAGCCGGAACAGCACTCCCCGTTCGTACTGCTTGACGACACGCATCGCCGCGGCCAGCAGCACGAGACCCGCAGCGCCGGCCACCGCTATGAGCGTGATCACGAGCTCCCACATGGTCGCCCCCCTCATCGAGAGGTCCGTTTAATCCCTTACTCAACAGTACGTCCCGGATGTGTGCGGAAGCTACGGGCTGTGGACAGGGAACCTTTCAGGCGAAAAGGGGGCCGGGGCGGCGGGAAGGCTCCCGTCACCCCGGCCCCCGGCCGGCCCGGCTCAGCCCGCGGGGGTGCCGGCGGGCTCACCCGCCCCGGCTCCGGACGTCAGCCGTACCGGTTCCGTACCGTCCGCGCTGTGCCGCTCGGCCCAGTTCTCCAGGGCGGTGCGGCAGGCGTGATCCAGGTGCAGCAGGCCGGAGAGGTCCAGCCGCACCGGGCGGTCCTTGGGCAGCGCCTCCAGGCTGTCCAGTATTTTCGGCAGCCTGAGGAAGGTCGCGTTGCCCGACAGATAGGCGTCCACGGGGCCCGCGCCCTTGTCTATGACGGTGACCTTGATGTGCGACGCCTCCCAGGCGGTCTTCACGATCGCCAGCGCCAGCCCGACCAGCACGCCCTCGAACATGCCGACCGCCACGATGGACACCGCCGTCACCGCCAGGATCAGCGCCTCGCCGCGCTGCTCGCGCCACAGCCCCGCCAGCGCCTTGACCGGCACCAGCTTGGCCCCCGAGTAGATCAGGACGCCCGCCAGCGACGGCAGCGGGATGTGGGCGAGGGCGCCCGGCAGCAGCGCCGCGAACAGCAGCAGCCAGACACCGTGCATCACGCGGGACGCCTTGGTCCGCGCGCCCGCCTGCACATTGGCCGCGCTGCGCACGATCACCGCGGTCAGCGGCAGCGCGCCGAGCAGCCCGCACACCGTGTTGCCGACGCCCTGGGCGGTCAGCTCACGGTCGTACTCGGTGCGCGGGCCGTCGTGCAGCCGGTCCACCGCCGCCGCGCTGAACAGCGACTCGGCGGACGCGATCAGGGTGAACGCGACGATCGTGCCGAGCACCGCCACATCGGCGAACTCGGCGAAGGCGCCGAGCGGCGGCGGCTGGAGGGCGCCCAGCAGCCCCTGCACCTCGACCATCGCCACCCGCATGCCGAACACCGGCACGGCCAGCGTGGCCAGCCCGACGGCGGCGAGCGGACCGGGCACCGCACGCACCCGCGCCGGGAGGTGCTTCCACCCCACCATGACGGCGATGGTGCCGGCGCACAGCGCCAGCGAGGCCAGTGCCCTGCCGTCGCCGACCGCGCCCGCGAGACCGCGCGGCAGACCGAGCATCTTGTCCAGCCCGGTGTCCGGAGCCTTGGCGGCCATCGCCGGATACAGCTGTCCGGCCATCAGGACCAGACCGATTCCCGCCAGCATGCCTTCCACGACCGCCAGCGATATGGCCCGGAAGTACCGGCCGAGCCGCAGCACTCCCATCCCGATCTGGAGCAGCCCGGTGGCGAGCACGATCGCGCCCAGCACCGGCAGTCCGAACTCCTTGACCGCCTCGAAGACCAGCACGGTCATGCCGGCCGCCGGGCCCGACACCTGGAGACTGCTGCCGCGCAGCACGCCGGTGACGAGACCGCCCACGATGCCGGTGACCAGCCCGAGTTCGGCCGGCACCCCGGAGGCGACGGCCACCCCCACGCACAGCGGGAGCGCGACGAGGAAGACGACGAGGGACGCGGCGAAGTCCCGCCGCAGATGCGGAGCGCGCGATATGAGCCCTTGCCCGGTCATCGGCGCGCTCACAGGGCTTCGAAGGTGTCGGTGCCGGGCCGGTGCGCGCGCACGGCCCCGGTGTGGACCTCGTAGTACCAGGCGTGCAGGGCGAGCGTGCCCTCCGCCGTCCGGCGCTCGACGCACGGGTACGAGCGCAGACGCAGCAGCTGGGTCAGCGCGTGGCACTGCACGGCCTCGGCGACCTCCGGGTCCCCGGCCTCGCCGGCCGGGCGCGGGGCGGCGTGCGCCAGCCAGTCGCGCACGGCGGGTACGGCGGTCAGGTCGTCGCCGCGCACCAGCGCGCCGACCGCGCCGCAGTGCGAGTGTCCGCAGACGACGATGTCGCGCACGCCGAGCACCTCGACGGCGTACTCGATGGTGGCGGCCTCGCTGGTGGGGTGCTCGGAGGTGTGCGGCGGGACGATGTTGCCCGCCGTGCGCAGCTCGAACAGCTCGCCGGGGCGGGCGCCCGTGATCAGGGCCGGGACGACCCGTGAGTCGGAGCAGGTGATGAACAGGACCTGGGGGGACTGTCCCTCGGCGAGGCGGGCGAACTCCTGGGGGCGCCGGCCGAACGTGCGGGCGTAGTCGATGAGGGGCTGCATGATGGTGGACTCCTCCTGGCGCGCCTCGGCGGCGCGTCGGGCTTGCACGACTGTGGTGGGGGGAGCGAGCCCGCCCGTCAGCAGCGGAAGACCTGCAGGACCGCCGTGGAGTGGGCTCCGGAGGATCTGGTGGCACCGGCGTCCGGCGCGCCGGACCGCGCCGGCGGTACGGGCTCGGCCGGACGCCGGGATATGAACGGGCGCTCCGGCGCGGGAGTGGGCGCGGCGCCGCGCTGGCGGTGCCGGTCGGTATGGGCGGCGACCGGCGGCGTCTGGGAACGGCCGGGTTCGCGGGCGACGTCGGCGCCTTCGCCCGAGGGCTGGGCGACGAGGACGATCCCCGGCGTGTCGTGGGCCTTTGCCTCACCGAGCGTATGTGCGGTGGTGAAGGGTCCGGTGGGTGCGAAGAGCTGGAGGGAGAGCAGCGCGACCGCGAACAGGGCGAGCACCGCGCCGAGCGTCCTGCCTCGGGACATGCGCACCCCCCTGCGAATCCCACGTCTCTTGTACGCACCAAGCATTGGTCAATGGATGGTCAAGAAACACGTTAACCCGGCGAGATGCTTTGCAGGGTTAACGGCGGGTTACCTGTCGCAGGAAGCGTGAAAAAAGCGGGTCAAGCGGCTGAAATCAGCCCTTGACCCGCATAAGTTGATGGGATATCAGAAACGGGACGACCGGTCTGTTACTCCGTCACCAGGGGCTTGGCATCGCGCGCCAGCGCGGTGAGCCGGGAGATCGCGCGGAAGTACTTCTTGCGGTAGCCGCCGTTCAGCATCTCCTCGCTGAACAGCTTGTCGAAGGGCAGGCCCGAGGCCAGCACCGGGACCTCGCGGTCGTAGAGCCGGTCGGCCAGCACCACCAGCCGCAGCGCGGTCGACTGGTCCGGCACCGGCCGCACATCGGTCAGGCAGACCGCGCGCACCTCCTCGGTCAGTGCGCCGTACCGGCTCGGGTGCACCTTCGCCAGGTGCTCCAGGAGTCGCGGGAAGGCGTCCAGCGAGGCGCCCTCGGCGCCGTAGGCGGCCTTGGTCACCTGCTCGTCGGTGTACGGCGCCGGGGCCTCGGGCAGACCGCGGTGGCGGTAGTCCTCGCCGTCGATGCGCAGGGCGCGGAAGTGGGCGGACAGGCCCTGGATCTCGCGCAGGAAGTCGGCCGCCGCGAACCGGCCCTCGCCCAGCTTGCCGGGCAGCGTGTTGGAGGTGGCGGCCAGCGCCACGCCCGCCTCGACCAGCTTGCCGAGCAGGCTGGAGACCAGCACCGTGTCGCCGGGGTCGTCCAGCTCGAACTCGTCGATGCACAGCAGGGCGTGGCCGGACAGGGTCCGGACCGTCTGCTGGAAGCCGAGGGCGCCCACCAGGTTGGTCAGCTCCACGAAGGTGCCGAAGGCCTTGCGGGAGGGCTCGGCCGGGGTGGCGTGCCAGAGCGAGGCGAGCAGATGGGTCTTGCCGACTCCGTAGCCGCCGTCCAGGTAGACCCCGCGCGGGCCGGCCGGGGCCTTGGCCTTCGCGCGGCCGAAGCCGAACAGGCCCCGCTTGCCCTCGCCGGGACGGGCGGCGCCGAGGCCCGCCGCGAAGCCCTCCAGGACGCCCACGGCGTCGGTCTGGCTGGGCTGGTTCGGGTCCGGGATGTACGTGGCGAAGCGCACCGAGTCGAAGCGGGGCGGCGGCACCATCTCGGCGACCAGGCGGTCGGCGGGGACGTGCGGCGCGCGTGCGCACAGGGACAGCGGACCGGCGTCGGTCAGCGGGGTGGAGCCGGAGGCTGCGGTGGAGGACACGGTTACCCATGCTAATCGCCATGTCACACTGCACGAATGCGACGCCTGTTCCCTGTGACCGACGAAACAGCAGCTCGGGCCGTCGGCCAGGAGGGTGCGGCGCCCGACGGGGCCGGTGAGTGGAGTCTGGCCGAACTGGCCGCCGCCTACGCCTATCCCGCCGTGGGCGACGGCGGTCCCCGCGCCTGGCTGCGGGCCAACATGGTCTCGACCCTCGACGGTGCGGCCCAGCACGACGGGCGCTCCCAGCCCATCTCCTGCGCCGCCGACATGCGCGTCTTCGGCACGCTGCGGGCGCTCGCCGATGTCGTGCTCGTGGGTGCGGAAACGGTTCGGCAGGAGGGGTACCGGCCCGCTCGCGCCCGTACCGAGTTCGCGGCGGCGCGGGCGGCGGCCGGGCAGGGGCCGGCTCCGGCCGTGGCGGTGGTGTCGGGCAGCCTCGACCTGGACTTCTCGCTTCCGCTGTACACCTCGCCGCTGGTCCCGACGGTCGTCCTCACGGGTGCGGACGCGCCCGCCGACCGGGTGGCCGCCGCCGGGCGGGCCGGGGCGCGGGTGATCGTCGCGGGGGAGGGGCGGCGGGTCGATCCCCGGCGGGCCGTGGAGGCGCTCGCCGGGCTCGGGTACGTCCGGCAGCTCACCGAGGGCGGGCCGCGGCTGCTGGGGCAGCTGGTCGCGGCGGGGGTGCTGGACGAGCTGTGTCTGACGCTGTCACCCATGCTCACCGCGGGGGACGCGCAGCGCATCGCGGGCGGACCGGGTGTCTCCGTGCCGCGCCGGTTCGAGCTCGCGTCGCTGCTGGAGGAGGACGGATTTCTGTTCGGGCGGTACCGCCGACCCTGAAAACAGCGGAATCTACCGTTCCGTTTACCTTCCGAGGGGCACACTTAGTCCCGGTACTCCCCGTGCGGTAACGGGGCAGGATGGTTTCCGCAGGCTCGGTTCGGGCCAACGGAGGACAGAGGGTCACGAGGACCCTCGAGGGAGAAGAGGCGGCTGGTGTTCACAAGCGTTCTGATGATCGAGAAAGCCCTGACGTCGGCCGACGTGGAGTTCGTGACGACCTTGCACGGGGACGAGCCGGTCTTCTTCCATGTGCTCCTCCAGCCACGCGGTGACCAGGCGGACCGGCTGCTGCGGGCCATCGACGACATCGCCCTCGGCGAACTGGACGAGGCCGTGCACGAGGGCGAGACGCCCGAGGGCACGGACGCGCGCAGCGTGGGGGAGAAGGCCCTGGAAGTCTCCCTCCAGGCGCTGCGCGCCGCCGGCAGCCGGGCCGAGGGAAGACTCGTCGAGAACCACCCGCTGGAGGCGCTCAAGTCCCTCGTGGCGGAGGTCGACGCCGACGAGGTCATCGTCCTCACCGACCCCCACTACGTCGAGGAGTTCTTCCACCGCGACTGGGCCTCCCGCGCCCGCCACAAGGTCGGCGTCCCGGTCCTGAAGCTCTTCAGCCACAGCAAGGCGTAGCCCTGCGGGGCTTCGGCGGCTGATCCGGCACGGCGCAGGCGGCGGGGCGGGCGGCCGCTCCGGCCGCGCGCCTGCCGCTCGGCGCCTCCGCTCCGGCGGCGGTTCCGAGTCGTGAGCCGGCCGGGCGCCTGCCCTGACGGACCGGGTCCCGCCCCCATGACCTTGCCGGGTGCCCTTCCACAGGCCCCCGACCGTGCGTGACCGGCCGGGGTGCGGTCACCGTCGACCGCCCGGACGGCCGCTGCCCGGGGCGTGCTCCCGCCCGTGACCTACGAGCGCACCCGCCACCGGCCGGTGGCCGCCGACCGGCGCGCCACCGGCCGGGGTGCGGCAGGCGCCGGATCTGCGCATAGGGTGGGCATCCTCTGGCTCGCTCGTATATGGGAGAAGAACGCATGGCACCCGGCCTTCCTATCGCCATGGACCGACCGCACTTCATCGGGATCGGGGGGGCCGGGATGTCGGGGATCGCCAAGATCCTGGCTCAGCGTGGCGCGCGGGTGGCGGGCAGTGATGCCAAGGAGTCCGCGACCGCCGAGGCGCTGCGGGCGCACGGGGCGACCGTGCACATCGGGCACGCCGCCGGGCACCTCGCCGACGACGCGAGCTGTGTGGTCGTCTCCTCCGCGATCCGGCAGGACAACCCCGAGCTGGCCCGCGCCGCCGAGCTGGGCATTCCCGTGGTGCACCGCTCCGACGCGCTCGCCGCGCTGATGGAGGGCCTGCGGCCGATCGCGGTGGCCGGTACGCACGGCAAGACCACCACCACCTCGATGCTCGCGGTCTCCCTGACCGAGCTGGGCGCCCGCCCGTCGTACGCCATCGGCGGCGACCTGGACGCCCCCGGCTCCAACGCCCTGCACGGCGAGGGCGAGATCTTCGTGGCCGAGGCGGACGAAAGCGACCGCAGCTTCCACAAGTACGCCCCCGAGGTCGCCATCGTCCTCAACGTCGAGCTGGACCACCACGCCAACTACGCCTCGATGGACGAGATCTACGAGTCCTTCGAGACCTTCGCGGGGAAGATCGTCCCCGGCGGCACCCTGGTGATCTCCGCCGACCACGAGGGCGCCCGCGAGCTGACCCGACGGGTGACCGGTGTGAAGACGGTGACCTACGGCGAGGCCGAGGACGCCGACGTACGGGTCCTCAAGATCGTGCCCCAGGGGCTCAGGAGCCGGGTCACCGTGCTCATGGACGGCAGCGAGCTGACCTTCGCCGTCTCCGTCCCCGGCCGCCACTACGCGCTCAACGCCGTCGCGGCGCTCGCCGCCGGCGTCGCCCTCGGCCTCCCGGCCGACGAGCTGGCCCCCGCTCTCGCCGCGTACACCGGCGTCAAGCGGCGCCTCCAGCTCAAGGGCGAGGAGGCGGGCGTCCAGGTGATCGACTCCTACGCCCACCACCCCACCGAGATGACCGCCGACCTGGAGGCCATGCGCGGTGCCGCGGGGGACGAGCGCCGCATCCTCGTCGTCTTCCAGCCGCATCTGTTCTCCCGCACCCAGGAGCTGGGCAAGGAGATGGGCCAGGCCCTCGCCCTCGCCGACGCCTCCGTGGTGCTCGACATCTACCCGGCCCGCGAGGACCCGATCCCCGGCATCACCAGCGCACTGATCATCGAGGCGGCCCGCGCGGCCGGCGCCGACGTCACCGCCGTGCACGACAAGGCGGACATCCCCGAGGTCGTCGCGGGAATGGCGAAGCCCGGTGATCTCGTTCTCACCATGGGCGCGGGTGACGTCACCGACCTGGGCCCGCTGATCCTGGACCGCCTGTCGCAGAAGTAAAGGGGCTGATCCTCATGGCGTACGACGTCGAGAAGCCGGACGAGCAGTGGCGGGCGGAGCTGAGCCCGGCCGAGTACACGGTGCTGCGCCAGGCGGGCACCGAACCCGCCTTCACCGGTGAGTACACGGACACCAAGACCGAGGGTGTCTACTCCTGCCGGGCCTGTGGCGCCGACCTGTTCACCTCGGACACCAAGTTCGCCTCGCACTGCGGCTGGCCGTCCTTCTTCGACCCGAAGGACAGCGACGCGGTCGAGCTGATCGAGGACCGCTCGCACGGGATGGTCCGCACCGAGGTCCGCTGCTCCAACTGCGGCTCCCACCTCGGCCATGTCTTCGAGGGCGAGGGCTACCCCACGCCCACGGACCAGCGGTACTGCATCAACAGCATCTCGCTGCGCCTCACCCCGCAGGAGAGCTGACACCCTCCCCGACGATGCCCACCTGCCGGAAGCGGCGGGTGGGCATCGTCGCACGGGCGGGACGGTATGAGCGGTGTCACATGATCAGATGAATGGATGGGCCGTGGCTGGGTAGCAGCCTCCCGATTCATGGGACCGTCCGGCCGTGGCACGACCACGGGTGCGCGCGCCCGCACCCCGGTCCGGTCGCCCTTCCGCGCTCTCCGGGTGGCGTGGCTCGGGCCGACTGGACTCGGCCGGCACGGTCCAGGCACTCCTGCCAACCGAAGGGCGCGCGGCGTTTTGATACGGATAGATTCAGTCACCAAGCGATACCCGGACGGCACGGTCGCGGTCGACCGGCTGTCGCTCGACATACCGGACCGCGCGATCACCGTCCTCGTCGGCCCCTCCGGCTGCGGCAAGACGACCACCCTGCGGATGATCAACCGGATGGTGGAGCCCAGCGAGGGCAGCATCCTCCTCGACGGCGCAGACATCCGGCAGCAGCCCGTCAACTCCCTGCGCCGGTCCATGGGTTACGTCATCCAGAACGCCGGGCTCTTCCAGCACCGCACCATCATCGACAACATCGTCACCGTGCCCCGCCTCCTCGGCTGGAGCAAGGGCAGGGCCCGTGAGCGCGCGGCCGAGCTGATGGAGCGGGTGGGACTGGACAGTTCGCTCGCCAAGCGTTACCCCTACCAGCTCTCCGGCGGCCAGCAGCAGCGCGTCGGGGTGGCCCGGGCGCTCGCCGCCGACCCGCCGGTCCTCCTCATGGACGAGCCCTTCTCCGCCGTCGACCCGGTGGTCCGCAAGGGACTCCAGGACGAACTGCTGCGCATCCAGGACGAGCTGGGGAAGACGATCGTCTTCGTCACCCATGACATCGACGAGGCCGTGAAGCTCGGCACCATGGTCGCCGTCCTGCGCACCGGCGGACACCTCGCCCAGTTCGCGCCGCCCGCCGAACTGCTCACCGCGCCCGCCGACCCCTTCGTGGAGGACTTCCTCGGCGCCGACCGGGGCATCCGCCGGCTGTCCTTCTTCCCGTCCGACGCGCTGGAGCTGGAGACCGGGCCGATCGTCCCGCTGGACGCCGACGCCACCCGGCTCACCCCGCGCGGCGGGGCCCCGTACCTGCTCTTCACCGACGCCGACGGCCGTCCGCTCGGCTGGGGCGAGCCGGGCGCGCTCACCGCGGGTGCCATCGACACCGGCCGGCTCCTGTCGCACGGCAGGCCGTTCCGGCCGGGCACGGACTCGCTGCGCACCGCGCTCGACGGCGCCGTGCTCTCGCCGACCGGCTGGGCCGTCGCCGTCGACGGCGAGGGGCGCGCGGTCGGCGTGGTCTCGCAGGCGGCGATCGGCGAGGCCATCCGCACCGCGCACACCGAGGACCGTCCGGAGGTGACGGCGGCCGGATGAACGGCTTCTTCGACCTCCCCAGCGACCTCCAGCACAGCTACCTCGGACTGATCGGCCTGCATCTGCGCGAAGCGCTGCTGCCGGTGCTGGCCGGACTCCTGCTCTCGCTGCCCGTCGCCCAGCTCTGCGCCCGCTTCCGCTGGCTGTACCCGCCGGTCCTCGGCGTCACCACGGTGCTGTACGCCATACCGTCACTGGCGTTCTTCGTCATCCTCATCGACTACACCGGGCAGAGCGAGATGACGGTGATGATCCCGCTCGCCGTGTACAGCCTGGTGGTGCTCGTGCCCGCCATCGTGGACGGCGTCCGCTCGGTGCCCCCGGAGACCCTGGCCGCCGCCGAGGCGATGGGACTCGGTGCCGTACGGCGTTATCTCCAGGTGCAGTTGCCCATCGCCGTGCCCGCCATCATCGCGGGCCTGAGGGTCGCCACCGTGTCCAGCATCTCGCTGGTCAGCGTCGGCATGCTCATCGGCAACCAGGGCGCGCTCGGCAACATGCTGAACGACGCCAACCTCTACCACCGGCCCGAACTCGCGGTGAACTCCGTGGTGACCACGGCCCTGTTGGCGATCCTGGTCGACGCGGCGCTGGTGCTCACCCGCAATCTGCTGACCCCGTGGATGCCGAAGAAGGGTGCCGCCCGGTGAACGTCCTGGACTTCGCGCACTCCTTCTTCGCCGACTCCGCCCGCTGGCACGGCTACGACGGCATCCCCACCCGCCTGCTGGAGCACATCGGTTACTCCCTGGAGGCGCTCGCCGTCGCGGCGCTCATCGCGCTGCCCGTGGGGCTGGTCGCCGGGCACCTGAGGCGCGGCGGCAACGCCCTGTCGATGGTCGCCACGGCGGGCCGGGCACTGCCCAGCTTCGGTCTGCTGGTACTGCTGTTCATCTGGTTCGGCTTCGGCACGCTGCCCGTGATGGTGCCGCTCGTCGTGCTCGCCGTGCCGCCGATCCTCGTCACCACCTACGAGGCGATCCAGACCGTCGACCCGTCCCCCGTGGACGCGGCGCGCGGGATGGGCATGACCGAGCCGCGCATCCTGTTCCAGGTCGAACTCCCGGTCGCGCTCCCGGTGATCCTCGGCGGACTGCGCACCGCGGCCGTCCAGATCGTCTCCACGGCGACCATCGCCGCGTACGTCAGCTTCGGCGGGCTCGGCCGGTACATCATCGACGGGCTCTACCAGAAGGACTACGAGAAGGTCGTCGGCGGCGCCACCCTGGTCGCGGGACTCGCCCTGGTGACGCTTCTGGTGTTCTGGGCGCTGTCGAAGCTCACCGTCTCGCCGGGGGTCCGGCGCAGTGGGTGACCTCCTCGGCGGGGCCGTTCACGCGCCCGACACAAACGGGCGCGATCGAGGCCAATCGGTGACCTCGCTTCCCTTGACTGACAAATCACGAACTGGCTTGGATCAACAGGTGACTTACAACAACCGCATCAGCAAGTCCATCCGGGGGAACCGAGGGGCGGCGCTGGTCGCCCTCGCGGCGGCGACGACGCTGCTTGCGGGCTGTGGCTCCTCCGACGGCAAGTCCGACAACCCGCTGAGCGGAGGCGAGGCGAGCGGTGACACCGTCGTCGTCGGCTCCAACAACTTCGCCGAGAGCATCCTGCTCGCCGACATCTACGGCGAGGCCCTCAAGGCCAAGGGCGTCAAGGTCAAGTACCAGCCCAACATCGGCAGCCGCGAGACCACCTACGGTCTGCTGAAGAACGGCTCCGTGACGCTGCTGCCGGAGTACAACGGCGCGCTGCTGGCCTACCTCGACCAGAAGGCGGCCCCGAAGTCGACCGAGGAGACCACCAAGGCCATCGAGGCCAAGCTGGACTCCAAGCTGACCCTGCTCGCCCCCTCCCCGGCGGAGGACAAGGACTCGGTCACGATCAACGCGGCCACCGCGAAGAAGTACAACCTGACCGCCAAGTCCTCCATCGGTGACCTCAAGGGCATCGCGGGGGACCTGGTCATCGGCGGCTCGCCGGAGTTCCAGACCCGCCACCAGGGCCTGACCGGCCTGAAGTCGCTGTACGGCCTGGAGTTCAAGTCCTTCAAGTCCCTGGACGCCGGCGGCCCGCTCACCCAGGCGGCGCTGAAGAAGGACTCCGTGCAGGCCGCGGACCTCTTCACCACCGACCCGGTGATCGCCAAGGAGAAGTTCGTCGTCCTGAGCGACCCGAAGAACCTCTTCGGCTTCCAGAACGTCCAGCCGCTCGTGCGCAAGAACGCGGTGCCGAAGAAGGGTGTCGACGCGCTCGACGCCGTCTCCGCCAAGCTGGACACCAAGGCCCTGCTCGACCTCGACACCCAGGTGCAGGTCCAGCACAAGGACCCGCTGGACGTCGCCAAGGCCTGGCTGAAGGCCAACGGCCTCGGCTGACCCGCACCGCACCGCACCACCCGGACCGCCCGGCCGACGCCACCCCGTCGCCGGGCGGTCGGCGTGTGCCCGCTCGGCCCCTAGACTGACTGGCCGGACAGCGACCGGCCACGGCGAGACGCGGCGAGGAGGAGACCAGTGGAGACAGGGCCCGGCAGTGGCCGGCAGGACCCCTCCCCGCAGGTTCTCGCCGAGGCGGCGGCCGCCTTCGGGCTGCTCGCCTCCCCGGCCCGGCTGCATCTGGTGTGGGCGCTCGCCCAGGGCGAGAGCGACGTCACCGGGCTCGCCGAGCGGGTCGGCGGCGCACTGCCCGCCGTCAGCCAGCACCTCACCAAGCTCAAACTCGCCGGACTGGTCCGCTCCCGCCGCGAAGGCCGCCGCCAGGTGTACTTCGTGGACGCCGACGAACAGGCCGCGCTCGTGGACGTGGTCCACCTGCTGGTCGGCCGGCTCACCGAACGGACGGCACCGGCACCCGCCGCCCCGGCCCTCCGCCTGCGCGGACTGTGACCGACGTGCCGGACACCTCGCTGCGGCTCCTGCGGCGCCTGGAGACCGGCCCGCGCGGACTGACCGACACCGAGGCCGCAGCCCGGCTGGCCGAGCACGGCGAGAACACCCCGGCCGCCGCACCACCCGCCCCGTCCTGGCCGCGCCGCTCCGTACGGGCCCTGCGCGATCCGTTCACCGCCGTACTGCTCACCCTCGGGCTGGTGTCCGCGTTCGTCGCCTCCTGGGGCACCGCCACCGTGATCCTCGCCCTGGTCGCCGTCAGCTGCGCGCTGCGCGCCGCCGGGGAACGCCGCGCCGACCGCTCCCTGGCCGCGCTGCGCGGCCTGGTCACCGGCACCGCGACCGTACTGCGCCGGGCCGACCGCGCGGACGAGCCGTGCGCCCGCGAGGTGCCGGTCGCCGACCTCGTACCCGGGGACATCGTCCGGCTCGGCCCCGGCGACCTCGTACCGGCCGACGTACGGCTGCTGCGCGCGCGGGGGCTGACCGTGCGGCAGGACACGCTCACCGGCGAGTCGGCGCCGGTCGCCAAGCAGGCGGCCGACGCGCCGAGCCGCTTCGCCGAGTCCCCTCTGTGCTTCCAGGGCAGCCACGTCGTCTCCGGCAGCGCGAGCGCCGTGGTGGTGGCGACCGGGGCGCGCACCCGGTTCGGCGCCGCCCGGCGGGTCCCCGTGCGGCGGGGGCCGAGCGCCTTCGACCGGTCCGTGCACGGCATCTCCTGGGTGCTGGTCCGGTTCATGCTGCTCACCCCGCCGCTCGTGCTCATGGCGAGCGCCGCCGTGCACGGCCGGGTCCTCCAGACGCTGCCCTTCGCCGTCGCGGTGGCCGTGGGGCTCACCCCCGAGATGCTCCCGGTGATCGTCACCACCTGTCTGGCGCGCGGCGCGTCCCGGCTGGCCGACGCCCACCGGGTCGTCGTACGGCGGCTGCCGGCCCTGCACGACCTGGGCGCGGTCGACGTGTTCTGCCTGGACAAGACCGGCACCCTCACCCGGGACCGGCCCGTCCTCGCCACCGCGCTCGGACCGGACGGCCGGGACGATCCCGAGGTGCTGCGCTGGGCCGCCGTCGCCGCCTGGTGGGGCCTCACCCTCTCCGAACTCCCGGCGCCCGACGCCCTGGACGAGGCCCTGCTGAGCGCCGCCGGGCCGGTCGGGGAGGAGTACGACGGGGTCGCCGCGCTCCCCTTCGACCCGGCCCGCAGACTGGCCACCGCCGTGGTCACCGGCGCCCTCGGCCGGCACGTGCTGATCACCAAGGGTGCCGCCGAGGCCGTGCTGGAGCGGTGCGAGCTGTCCGACGCGGAGCGCGGCCGGCTGCTCGGGCTGGCCGCGCGGCTGGCGGGGTCCGGGCTGCGCGTCCTCGCCGTCGCCACCGCCGACCTCCCCGCCCGCGCCCGGCCCTACCGTGGCGAGGACGCCCGCGGGCTCACCTTCCGCGGCCTGCTCACCTTCCGCGACGACCTGACCCCCGGTGCCGCCGACGCCCTGCGGACCCTGACCGGGCTCGGCGTCGAGGTGCGCGTCCTGACCGGCGACCACCCGGCCACCGCCGTACGCGCGTGCCGGGACCTGGGGCTGACGGTGGGCGCGGTGCGCACCGGTGGCGCACCGCGGGCGGCCGGGACACCGGGCACCGTCACCGTCGTGGCCCGGTGCACGGCCGAGGACAAGGCGCTCGTGGTGGCCGGACTCCGCGCCGCCGGGCACACGGTCGGCTTCCTCGGGGACGGTGTCAACGACGTGCCCGCGATGCTCGCCGCCGACGTGGGCGTGGCACCGCGCGGAGCCGCCGACGTGGCGCGCGAGAGCGCGGACGTGGTGCTCGGCGAGAAGGACCTCGGCGCGCTCGGGCACGCGGTGCTCGCGGGACGGCACAGCAGCGCCAACATCGCCTCCTACCTGCGTGTCACCCTCTCCTCCAACCTCGGCAACGTCCTCGCCATGCTCGCCGCCGGGCTGCTGCTGCCCTTCCTGCCGATGCTCCCGGCCCAGGTCCTCGCGCAGAACCTCTGCTTCGACGCCTCCCAGCTCGCCTTCGCCGACGACCGGCCCGACCCCGAGGCGCTGCGCCGGCCGACCAAGCTGCGGCCGCCCGCCTTCCTGCGCTTCCTCACCGGCTTCGGCCTGCTCAACGCGGTCGCTGACCTCGCCACCTTCGCCGTGCTCACCCTCGCCCCGCCCAGCGGCCTCGGCCTGAGTGACGAGACGCTGTTCCACTCGGCCTGGTTCACCGAGAACCTGCTCGCCCAGGCGCTCGCGATGCTGCTGCTGCGCTCGGGGCGCCGCATCGCGGGCGGCCGGCCCGGCCCGGTCGGCTGGGCCTCGGCAGCGCTGGCCGGTGCCGGGCTGCTGCTGCCGGCCACCCCGCTGGGCGCGGTCCTCGGGCTGAGCGCGCTGCCCGCCGGCCGCTACCTCCTGCTGGCCGCCGTCCTCGTGCCGTACGCGCTCGCGCTGGTCGTGGCGCGGGTGCGGCACGACCGGCGTCAGCCGTAGGTGAGGTTCGCGCAGGGGTTGTCGTCCGCCGAACGCGCCCCGTTCGCCACTTCGCTGGGTACCGAGGAGGACGTCGAGGACGGTGTCGGGTCGGTCGCGTACGCCTGGCCGAGGACCACGTTGATCCGGGGCGCGCCGATCTGCTCGAACTGGGCGCCGGGGAAGACCTTGGCCACCGTCCGGGCGCGGTCCGCCATGCCGGGGCCGTACTGGACGACCGTCGCCAGATGGTTCTGGGAGAGCGCGGTGGCCGTACCGGTGACGGTGAAGCCGGACGCGGTGAGCGCGGCGGAGCCCTTGGCGGCGAGTCCGGTCACCGTGGTGCCGTTGTAGACGGCCACCGCGATGCCCTTGCCGGAGACGGGGGCGGGGGAGTGGCCGGCCGGGCCGGGCTTCTTCGCCGCGTGGCCCTTCCCGCCGCTGGCGTCGGCGCCGTCGATCGTCCGGTCCGCCTTCAGCGCGGCCCACAGCTCACCGGCGTCCGGCTCCACGACCGCGACCCGCGCGCCCGCGTACCGCCAGGGCACGGTGACGAACTTGGTGTTGTGCAGGTCCACGTCCTTCAGCGACATGGCGAACGACAGCAGCTTGTCGGCGCTGCCCAGCCCGGGGTCGACGGTCATCGACCTGGTCGCCGCGTCGGCCAGCGGCAGCAGCTTGGTCGGGGTGAACCCCTTGTCCTTGACCTCCTTCAACAGGCTGCCGACGAAGGCCTGTTGCCGCTTGATCCGTCCTATGTCGGAGCCGTCCCCGATGCCGTGCCGCAGGCGCACGTAGTCCAGCGCCTGCTGGCCCGCGACCCGCTGCTCGCCCTGCCGGAAGAGGAGCGTGCCCCGGGTGGTCCGGTTGGGGTTGAGGTCCTTCTGGTACACGTCGTTGGGCAGGCAGACCTTCACTCCGCCGACGACCTGGGTGAGCGCGGCGAAGCCCTTGAAGTCCACGACCACCGTGTGGTCCACGCGGAGCCCGGTGAGCTGCTCCACGGTGTTCTGCGTGCAGGCCGGGTTGCCCTTGTCGGTGTCGCCGACCGAGAAGGCCGCGTTGAACATGGTGTTCGGCTGAGCCTGGGTCCAGCCGCCGGTGGGCAGCTTGCAGGGCGGAACGGTCACGAGTGTGTCGCGCGGTATCGACACGGCCAGCGCGTGCTTGTGGTCGGCGTATATGTGCAGCAGCAGCGTGGTGTCGGAGCGGCCGATGCCGTCCTTGTCGCCGCCGCCCAGCGCCGCGTTGCCGTCGGTGCGCGCGTCGGAGCCGATGACCAGGACGTTCTCACCCTTGGACGAGCCCGCCGGGCGGTTGTCGGAGAGGCCGCCCGCGTCGAAGGTGTGGATGTTGCCGTTGAGCTTCAGGTACACCCAGCCCGCCCCCGCGCCGCCGAGGACCACCAGGGACAGGCAGACCAGGAGCGCCACCCGTGCCCGGCGCGCACGACGGCGCCGCCGGTCCCGCGCGCCGGACCGGGGCCCCTGGCCCGCGTCGCCGGAACCGCCCTGGTCCCCCGGGGAGTCCCGGCCGCCGCCGCGCCGCCGTGACGGTGCCGTCCCCCGACTGCTCGTGATGCTCATCGCCCGCCCTCTTGTGTCTCTCCCCGGGTTGTACAGTTGCGCAATGTAGCAATCATCGCTGAACGGTCCGGAGGCGCGGGAGCCCCCGGCCGTCGGGAACCGCGTGGGAAAAGGGAGGGCGACCGTGCTCCGCAATGGACTGGAACCCTGGCATCTGCTGGTCGTGGCGATCGTCTTCATCGTGCTGTTCGGCTCCAAGAAGCTGCCGGACACCGCTCGCTCGCTGGGCCGGTCCCTGCGCATCCTCAAGAGCGAGGCGAAGGCACTGAAGGACGAGAGCGTCGCTCCCGCCGCCGCCGCGCCGGCCGACCCCGCTGCCCGGTGAACTCGGGCCGACGGGGGAGAAGTTCCCGTATCACCTGAAAGAGGGAGAACCCGGCGGCAAGGTGCCGCCGGGTTCCCGGGGGACCCAGGTTCACGCGTCGGCGCGCTCCCGGCGCCGCTGCCGTCGGGAACGGGCCTCCTGGTCGGGCAGCCAGCCGAAGGCGAGGCAGCTGCCGACGACGCCGAGGAGCAGGCCGACGAAGAAGCCGCCCAGGTTGGACGTGAGCCAGCTGCCCAGCGAGACCAGGACGCCGACGATCGAGTAGAACAGCCGCTGGGCCGGGTTGAAGAGGATCAGCAGTCCGAGCAGCAGCATCAGGGCCGGCAGCAGATAGCCGGCGAGCCCCTGCATGCCGATGTGCATGACGACCTTCAGGGACGCCTTCTCGGTGAGGAGGATCTCGGTTCCGCCCAGCGCGAGCAGCAGCCCGCCCCAGAACGGCCGCCGCCCCCGCCAGTCGCGGAAGGCCGCCCGCGCTGTCCGGTGCCCAGGCTCCGCCATCGGCTCAGCAGCCCGAGTCGCTGAAGCCCAGCTTCAGACCGGGCAGTTTGAACACGCCGGCGGTGGTCGCGTAGTTGGTCTGGCGCAGGTCGGCGATGTGCACGGTGTCGGCCTGCTGGGAGAAGACACCGATCGGGCCCTTGGCGTTGGCCTTGTTCAGCGTGCTGGCGTCGTTGCCGATCTCGATGTGGTCGAAGGAGGCGTCGCCCGACAGTTCGGTGGAGTCGGTGGTCAGATCGGTCGCCGTCACCTTCTTCTCGCCCTGGCCCGCCTTGATCAGCAGGTTGGTGCCGCCCAGGTCGACGCTCTGGCACAGCTTGGTGAGGGTCGCGTTCTTGATCGCGGAGGTGACGACGAGCACCTGCCCGCCGGTGTCACCCGCGTTCGGGCTGCCGTCCGCCATGTTGTCCAGGCCGCCGAACTGCTCGAAGCCGGTGCCGGTCAGATCGGTCGCCGTGACGGTGAACGGCATGCCCGAGATGGCGAACTGCACCCCCAGCGCGCCCTCGGCGGTCAGGATCGCGAGCCCGGCCGCGACAAGGGTGGCGGGTATCGCCAGTACGGCGGCCCGGCGGTACCGGACGCGCCCGCGCCGTGAGCCGCCGGCCGGTCCGGGCGCGGGGGTGGGGTCGGTGGACGGGAGGTCCGGGGACGAGGCCATGTCTGCTCCCATGGGCGTAGATCCATGCGGGTTTCAGGTGGCGCGTTGTCCTGGCGCGGACAAGGGCGGCCGCGTGGGCCGCCTCGCTGTCCCTGGTGGACGCGAGAGCTCCGGCCGGTTACGCGACGGTAGCCTTCTCGGAAGTTACCGCCGGTTACATTGAAGGGTCAAGAGAGTGGTGAAAAGAAGGTGCCGACCCTGCGCGGATGCGTGCCCCTGACCTCCAACTCCCGTGCACCTTATTGACGTTGGCGTCACTTCAGGTCTACAACTCTGCCTGATTCCTCGGGACCGTGGCGCCGGGCCCGACCCACGGCACGCGCCGGTCCCCGGCATCTCCGGGCGGCCGTCCCGTATACGAAATCCCGCACCTCGCATCGCATTCCGGCGCACCCCTGCTCTCCGCCCCCCCACCTCGGAAGAGAGGCACCCGCATGCGCACCTTCCTCGCCCTTGCCGCAACCGTCACCGCGCTCACCGCCGCCGTGGCCGTCCCCGCGTCCGCCGACGCCGGAACCGTCCTCACCACGGGCGGTGTCGGCGGCACCGCCGTGGCCGTCGGCGACACCCTCACCGCACCGCTGGCCGCCGGCACTTCCGCCACCCTGTACTCCAGCGCGACCGGCACCAGCGGTGTCACCTGCAAGGCGTCCCAGTTCACGGCCCAGGTCACCGGCAACCCGGCGGCGCCGGGCTCCGCCACCGAGTCGGTCACCGGCCACACCTTCGACAGCTCGACCTGCACCAGCAACGTCACCGGGGTCCTCGGCGTCAGCGGCATCACCGTCGACCACCTGCCCTACACCGCCTCGGTCTCCTCCGACGGCACCCTCTCCGTCGCCCCGGCGAGCGGCTCGACCATCCAGACCACGGTCAAGCTGCGCACCCTGCTCGGCTCGGTCACCTGCGTCTACCAGGCGCCGAGCCTGACCGGGAAGGCGGACAACGCCGACAACAGCATCACCTTCACCAACCAGCAGTTCAGCAAGGTCTCCGGCTCGTCGCTCTGCTTCGCCAGCGGCTACTTCACCGCCAAGTACGCCCCGGTCACCGACGCGGGCGCGCCGGTGTTCGTCAACTGACCCGTCACTGAGATCTCGTTCAGCGTCGGCGCACGCCACGGGCGCACGGCACCTGTAGTGACTCGGTGCCGTGCGCCCGTCGCGATCACGAGGTTCTGCCGTGGTGGTACGGGGTCAGCCCGTCCGCGGGACGGCTAGGCGACGGTGCCCACGTGCATCGAGCCGTCGGGCAGGCCGGCCGTGTAGGTGTCGAAGATGTCACCGTTGCTGTCGATGTTCGTGGCGTACGACCACGCGCCGGCGGAGCTGCGGGTGCGGTCCCAGACTCCGGATCCCGGCACGACCGCGTCGACGTGCATCGAGCCGTCGGGGAGGGCGGACGCCGACACGGAGGCGACGTCACCGTTGGTGTCGATCTGCGTGGCCGAACCGGCCCACGTGCCGGCGGAGCTGCGGGTGCGGTCCCAGACTCCGGAGCCCGGCACGACCGCGTCGACGTGCAGCGAGCCGTCCGGGAGCGCCGTCGAGGCGATGGCGGAGATGTTGCCGTTGTCATCGATCTTGGTGGAGGAGCTCCAGCTACCGGCGGAGCTGCGGGTGCGGTCCCAGATCCCGGAGTCGGGCACGAGCGACTGGATGTGCAGGGTGCCGTCCTTCAGGGCGGAGGAGCTCAGCGCGGTGATGTTGGCATTGGAGTCGATCTGGGTGCTGGACGACCAGCTCCCGGACGTGCTCCGGGTGCGGTCCCAGACACCGGCGCCCGGCACGAGGGTCTGTACGTGCAGGGTGCCGTCGGGCAGCGCGGCGGCCGAGACCGCGGTGATGCCGCCGTTGGAGTCGATCTTGGTGGCGGCCCCCGCCCAGGCGCCGGAGGCGCTGCGGACGCGGTCCCACACACCCGAGCCCGGGACGACGGTCAGCACGTGCACGGTGCCGTCCGGCAGCGTGGCCGACGCCACCGCGGTGACGGCGCTGTTGTCGTCGATCTCGGTGGCGTGCGCGTCCCAGCCGCCGGAGGCGCTGCGGGTGCGGTCCCAGACGGTGCCGGCCGGGGTGACCGGGTCGTCGACGATGTTCTGGTAGCGGTACGCGTCGTAGTTGCTGGTGGGCCAGCCCTCGATGCTCGACGAGTTGATGTTGGCGTGGGTCGGGCCGTGGGTGGGGTTGTTGGGGTTGCTCTCCGCGTAAAAGGTGAAGTCGCCGTTCGTCTTGTTGGTCCAGCCGGCGAAGAGGAAGGTGTGGTCGGCGGTGTAGTCCATGATGTCGCCGGGCTTGAGGTCGGAGTAGCTCTCCTTGGTGGAGACGTTCGGCAGGGTCTGCGTCACCAGGGACGTCGACAGGTGCCAGGCCATCGAGACGTAGCCGGAGCAGTCTTGCCGGTAACCGCCGTAGCGGGTGCCCTGGTTGTAGGCCACGTGGGCGTCAACCCAGCTCTGCGCCCGGGTGAGCACCTCGCTTCTGGTGATCGGGCCGTCGACGCTGGAATCGGCGTGCGCGGGCAGACCGGCCGCCAAGGTCGTGGTGGCCGTGACGGCCACGAGGACGGCCAGGGCGCGCAGGCGGGAGGTACGGGACTTCGGCATGGTGAATTCGTCTTCCGTGAGAGAGACAGGGGTGGTGTCGCGGTTACATGTGCTCGGCGATGGTGGACAGGTCCGCCCGGTCGCCGGAGTCCTGGTGGTTCGGGTCGGCCGTGGTGACGACGCCCGGCTGGGTGTACTGCACGACCGTCAGGAGCGCCCCGCGCCTGACGACGTAGTAGTGGTTGGTCTGCCGGCCGGGCATGGAGATGCCGGCCACGGCGGTCCAGGAGCGTGAGTAGGCGGTGCCGTCGGTGATGGACGCGGTCTTCGTGACCACCGCGTCCTGGGGCGTGCCGTGCTGTGCCTGGAAGGCGCGCAGGTTGTGCCCGCAGCCGTCGAAGGCGGTGAGCAGCGTGCGGTAGGCGGCGTCGGCGGCCGAGGCGGAGGTGAAGGTGAACGTGTCCTGGATGGCTGGGGTGTTCGCCTTGCTGGCGTAGCCCTGCTGCCGCCAGCCGACTGCCCCGTGGACCGAGCCGCACTCGCTGACGTTCACGTCGTGGGTGGTCTGCCGGGTCCGGGGCGGACCGATCGCCTTCCAGGCGGAGCGGTGCGCGTCGGGCAGCTTCGCCGCGGGCAGCGCGTGCACGGCGGGGGCGGCGCCGGCCGCGGGCCCGGACGGGGAGCGTGACGCGGACGGGGAGTGGGATGGGGAGTGGGACGGGGAGCGGGAGGCGGACGCGCTGTGGGACGGAGCGGTGGGCGCACTGCCGGGCGCGGTGTCGGTCGTCCAGTCCTCCGGGCCCGTCGACTCCGCGGCGACCGGAGCCGCCGTGGCGACGGGCACCTTCGCGGCGGAGGGCGCGGGATCGGCGGCGTATCGGACGGCGCCCACAGCCGCCGCCGCGGCGAGCGGCACTGCGGCAAGGGCGACGACACGGACACGGCCTCGGGCGCGGCTGAGCATGACGGATCTCCTTCGCTGGCAGCGGGAGCCCGGCAGGAGGACCTGCGACGGGCACGCGTCACCGGCGTGCCGCAGGAGCGGGGCCGGTCGACGGAGCGGTCCGCGGTTTCAGGTCTTCGCTGCGGAGCGCCGTGAAGAGACTGGCCGTCATGCGCGCGTCAACGACAGGGGTTTGGCCTGGACAGATGCGTCCATGGACGGTTTCGGCCGTGAGCGTGGAGGAGGGGGACCGGGCGCGAGCCGGATGCGACGGAGAGCCGGAGCGGGGAGAGGGCTGCGCGGGAGGGAAGCGGCCCGGCGGAGAGGAGCGGTTCCAGGGGAACCGGTCCGTTGAGGGGCCGGGCGGGGGAGAGGCGGGACGAGCCCGAGCGGAAGGCTGGAGAGACCGTGGCGGGTCGGCCTCAGCTCACCCGAGCCAGCCGCGCTGGGCCGCGCGTGCCCCCGCCTCGAAACGGCTGCGCGCGTCCAGGCGTTGCATGAGACCGGTCGCGATCCGGCGGGCGGTGCGGGGCGAGACGCCGAGGCGTTTGGCGATCGCCTCGTCCGTATGGCCGTCGGCCAGCAGCTTGAGCGCGGCCTCCTCGATGTCCGTGAGGCCCTTCGGGCCGCGCCGGCCGTTCTCACCGAGAGGCTTGGCGGACTGCCAGATCCTGTCGAACAGCGCGCACAGCGCGGTCAGTGTGCCCTGGCCGCTGAGCACCACCGCGCCGGCCGCGGAGTCATCGCTGCTGAGCGGGATGACCGCATGCCTGCGGTCGACGATGATCAGTCGGGTGGGCAGCGTCGCCGCGGTACGGATCTCACCGCCGCGCCCGCTCAGCCATTCGAGGTACTCCTGGGTGTGGGGACTGTTGCTGACGCTCTCGAGGTAGACGGTGCGCAACCGCACGCCGCGCTCCAGCAGCGAGTTGTTCAGCGGCCGGGCCGCCGCGATGGACTGAGGCGTGTGCTCACCGTCCGGGGCGAGCGTCATGACCTCTGCGGCTACTTGACGAGTGAGCCGGGCCAGCCGGTCGCGGATCTCGTCGATGCCGGTGAGCTGCTCCACACCGGGGGCGGCGAAGGGGCGCAGTGCGGCGTGCTCGGCGATCAACTGCGCGGCCGTCGCCCGGGAAGTCGCCACACGCTGCTGCTGGGCGGCGAGCTCCGCCTGCTGGCGGGCCAGCAGTAGCTCCAGGCCGACCTCAGGGCTGACGGCGTGCAGGGAGCCGGGCATCGTGTAGGAGGCGCGGACCAGGGAGAGTTCACTGAGCTGGTCGAGCGCCCGGCGCACGTCGTCCTCGGCAAGCTCCAGGCGCCCCGCCAGCTCGGCGACGCCATCGGCGCGCTCGGCGAGCATGGCCCGGTAGACCGCTTCTGCGACCGGATCGAGCCCCAACGCGGTCAACATGCTTCCCCCCACGGTCAGCAATGGGCACTGAATGATCTTCGTGGGATCATCGCATGGCACAGTCGACTGTGTTACGGCTGCGGCGCGGTGTGGCCTTTTCCGGCCTCCGGTACAACCGTCCAGGCTCGGCACGTTGCTTCCGTCAGCGCCTTGTCGTGAGTGTTGACCGGTATGTATCTCGTTCACGCCCGACTGTGCCCGCCCGAAAGGGGCATCCCCCTGTCGCCGGAGGCCCCGGGCCTGCTGCGTGCCGTCGCCGGCCCCGAGGATCGCCTGGAGCACGTCAGCGTTCACCCGGGCGTCGAGCCCAGCCCGGTGGTCGGGCTGTGGCTGCGCGGCCTGTCGCTGCGCGAGGCCGAGCGGACGGCGTCCGCCCTGTGCCTGCGGGCGCTGGCCGCGGCCCCTGAGTTCGCCGGCTGGTCGCTGCTGCGAGCCGAAGTGCCCCTGCTGGCCCCTTTGGGACACGGCCTCTTGTGGCCGGACGAAGCCCCTTCCGAAGGTTCTGACCAGGGCGGACATTAGTTCCAGGTCGCAGGACGCGTCACCGCGGGACGTGTCTGAGGCGGCCGCTCCACGAACTTCGTACGGCTCGCGCTCCCCACGTCCCTCATCCGGAAGGTAGTTCCGCCATGCCCGCATTCCGTCCCGTCGCCGCCGCGGTCGCGACCCTCGCCCTCGGCCTCACTGCCGCCGTCGGCGTCCACACCGTCCACGCGTCGTCCGTCGCTCTCACCGCCGTCGCCGCCAAGGAGCGCCCGGCCGCTGCCACGGTCGAGCTGCCGGTCGGCACCGCGGTGACCCCCCGCGACATGATCTGGCAGTGAGGGGCGCGAACATGAGATCCTCCACGTCGCCTTCCGCCTCGTCCTCCCGTTCGCACTCCCGGCGCTCGCTCCTGCTCGGCGGCCTGGGGGCCGCCCTGGGGATCGCGCTGCCGCTCGGCGGCAACGCCCGGGCCGCCGCCGCGCCCCCGGTTCTCGTCGGCGACCAGAAGGCGCGCAAGGTGCTGCTGCTCGACTCGACGAAGACCAACTGGGACCCGGCGGCCGATCCGTCGGTGGTGCAGTGGTCGTTCACCCCGGACGGCGACTCCCGGTACGCGGACCTCCAGCCGGCCTCCAGCTTCACCTACGTCAGTGAGGCCAAGGCGCGTACCTCGGGCGGATCCACGCTCGTGCTCGTCACTGCCTCGTACGGCTTCGCCGCCGTGGTGGAGTACCCGACCGGCGAACGCCGTTGGGCCGGTCTGGTCGCCGGCTCAGGACCGGGTGACGATCTCAACCCGCACAGCATCGAACTGCTCCCGGACGGCAATGTGGCTGTCGCGTGCAGTAACGGCAACGCCGTCCGGGTCTACGCCGCGTCCCAAGGTCCCACCGCGACCGACTACTTCACCACCCCGCTCACCACGGCGCACGGCGTCCACTGGGACTCCGGCGCGAACGTGCTGTGGGCGGTGGGCGGCAGCAAGCTCGCCGCGTACACCGTCGCCGGCACCCCGGCGCAGCCCGTCCTCGCCGAGAAGACCTCGCTCTCCGTGCAACTGCCCACGTCCGACGGTCACGACGTGGGTGCCGTGGCGGGGTCGTCCGACCTGCTGTGGGTGTCCACGGGATCGGCGCTCTACCAGTACTCCAAGTCGGCCCGCACCTTCACGCCGTACGGAAGCACCGCCTGCGGCCGCGGTCCGTGGGGCGGTGTCAAGGCCGTCAGCAACTCCGGCGGCACCGTCCTCTTCACCAAGCCGGACGGAGACCTGAGCCCGAACTGGCTGACCCGCTACGTCCGCGACGCCTCCGGCACAGCCAGCCCGTACGCGCTCGCCGACGGCGGCATCTACAAGGCCCGCTGGTGGCAGCCGTGACCCGCTGACGCACCGTTCGCACGTCCCCTTGCTTGTCATGTGCACCCCCATCATGGAATGAGGAGAGTTCCCGTGCCCGTACCCGCAGCCCTGCGCAGAGCGATACGCATATCCCTTACGGCCACCGCCACCGCGGCCGTGCTCACCGGCGTGGCCCTCCCGGCCGCCCACGCGACCGAGGCGGCGAAGTCCCCGGCCCGCCATGTCACCTACCGGGGTCACCACTTCACCGTGCCGGCCGGCTGGAACACGGTCGACCTCGACCGCGCCCCGCACGCCTGTGTGCGCTTCGACCGTCACACCCTCTACTACGGCACCCCCTCGGCGGACCAAAACTGCCCCGCTCACGTCGTCGGCCGCACTGAGGCGCTGCTCGTCCAGCCGGCCGGGTCCCGGGGCGCCGGCCAGGCGCGCACCGACAGGACCGCCCACCAGCTGGCCGCCTCCGACGCCCGGATACAGCTCACCGGCACCTACAAGAGCAACCCCGGGCTCATCGAGGACATCGCCACGGACGCGGACCTCACGCCCCAGGCCGCCGCTCCCGCGCGCCGAGCGGCACCCACAGGCCGGCTGACGCCCTCCACACTCGCCGCGACCACGGTCTCCAGCGCCACCACCCACTACACCGGCAAGGGTTTCGACGCCTGCGCCGCGCCCTCGGCGAGCACCATGAACACCTGGAACAGCGCGTCCCCGTACGGCGCCGTCGGCATCTACATCGGCGGAGCCTACCGAGGCTGCAGCCAGCCCAACCTCACCGCCTCATGGGTCTCCCAACAGGCTTCCGCCGGATGGCACTTCCTCCCCATCTACGTCGGCGTGCAGGCGAGCGGCATCAGCTCACCGACCTCCCAGGGCACGAGCGCCGCCGACGACGCCATCACCCAGGCATCCTCGCTCGGGTTCCCCGCGGGCTCGGTCCTCTACTACGACATGGAGGCCTACAGCCCCTCCTCTTCGTCCAGCGTGCTGAGCTTCCTCTCCGCCTGGACCAAGGAACTCCACGCCCAGGGCTACAAGTCCGCCGTGTACAGCAGTTCCACCTCCGGCATATCCGACCTCGCCGACCACTACGGCAGCGGCTACCAGATGCCCGACGTCATCTACGACGCGCTGTGGAACGGCAACGCCGACACCGCCGACCCGGCCGTGTCGTCCACGCTCTGGGCGAACCACCAGCGCGTCCACCAGTACAGCGGCGGTCACACCGAGACATACGGCGGCATCTCGATCAACATCGACTCCGACTATCTCGACGTCGCCCCGGCCACGTCCACCGTCCCGCACGGCACCGTCTGGGACCGCACCCGCGGCTCCTCGGGCACCTGGGCCGGCAGCGCGAGCGAGGTCGACGACAACGACGCCATCACCGCCGTCGCCTCGGCCGCGCTGCCCGATGGCACCCTGCACACCTTCACGGTGGTCCCGGGTTCCGGCGTCTGGGAGCGGGTGCGCAGCGCCTCGGGCGTGTGGGCGACGAGCGCCGTCAAGATTGACGACAACGACAACATCACCGCCGTGACGGCCGCCGCGCTGAAGGACGGCACGATCCACGTCGAGGTGATGGTGAAGAACTCCGGCGTGTGGGACCGCACCCGCAACACCGACGGCACCTGGACGACGGCCACGAAGGTCGACGACAACACGTCCATCACCCGGATCGCCGCCGCGGGTCTGACCGACGGCACCCTGCACCTGGAGTCCCTCGTGCCCGGCTCGGGCGTGTGGGAGCGGGTGCGTGGCGCCTCGGGCACCTGGCAGACCTCTGCCACGCAGATCGACAGCAACGGCGACATCACCGACCTGGCCACGGCCGCGCTGCCCAACGGCACCCAGCACCTGGAGGCCGTGGTGCCCGGCTCCGGCATCTGGGACCGCGTCCGTACCGCCGCGGGCACCTGGCAGAGCTCCTCCCACCTCGACACCAACGGCGACATCACCGCGGTGGCCCTCGCCGTGCTGCCCGACGGCCGCATGACCGCCGACGCGGTCGTCCCGGGCTCGGGCGTGTGGGACCGCTCGTACAGCGCTGCCGGAACCTGGCAGGCAGCGGCGACGAAGATCGACGCCAACACTGACATCTTCGCGGTCCAGTCGACGGGCCTGCCGGACGGCACGGTGCACCTGCACACGCTCGTCTGATCGCCGGTTCTCTCGATACGTGCCTGGACGCCCCCATACGCGTCCAGGCACGCCGGCGACAGGCCCTGCCGCCCAAGCGTCCATATGCTCTCCTGGACGGGCCGTCGGGCACGGACGACCACGACCCCCTTTTCGGCCGGGCCCCGCTCGTCGTCGGCGGCGTCCACGCCCATGGTCGTCCACGTCCCCAATACGAGTGACAGCACTGAGGTGTTCAGAACCCCGGACGACTGAAGAAGTCAATTCACAGACCGCATCGGCTGTTTTTGCCGCACCCCTCACCGCCCGGGAATCTTCGCGTAAGCGACGCAGCGCACCCGGAAGCCCCCGGAGCCGGATAAAAGCGGAAGGCCCAGTTCACCCCGGTCGAGCAGGGGAGGAAGTGTGGAAGAGCGCGGAATCTCGGTGTGTCCCGCGTGACTCCCGTCGCGGCTCGGTGAGTTATCGTATGCGAGGGGTCAAAACAAACCGCGTGTCCCGTTCGTGCAGGAGAGGGGTCGGCCGATGGTGAGGCAGTTGCGCGCTGAACAGACCCGGACGACGATCATCACGGCGGCGGCCGACCTGTTCGACCGGCAAGGGTATGAATCCACCAGCCTGAGCGACATCGTCGGACATGCGAACGTCACCAAGGGCGCCCTGTACTTCCACTTCGCCGCCAAGGAGGACCTGGCCCACGCCATCCTCGAACTCCAGTCGGTGGCCGCCCGACAGGTGGTGTCCGAGGTCGAGAGCCGGGGCTGCTCGTCTCTGGAGGCGCTGATGCGGGCCACCTTCGCCCTCGCCCGCCTCGCCGTGCACGACCCGGTGCCCCGTGCCGGGCTCCGCCTGGTCACCACCAACCTGCCCATGCGGCCGCCGCTGCGCCACCCCTTCACGGAGTGGCTGGAGTTCGCCTCCCGCAAGCTGCACGGCGCGGTCCGGGACTGCGATGTGCACGCCGAACTGGACGCCGGGGTCGTCGCGCACTCCCTGGTCTGTTTCTTCGTCGGCACCCGGGTCGCCGGGCGCACCCTGGAACCGCCCGCGCGGCTGCCCCGCCGGGTCGCCGAGATGTGGTACCTGATGCTCCGCAGCCTGGTCCCGGTGCACCGCCGCCCCCGCTACCTCGCCCTCGCGGCACAACTGGAGCGGGAGGCCAGGACCGGCTGACCTGCGGGGTACGGTGACGGCATGTCCGACGCCGCCCCCACCGCGCCCGTCATCCGCGCCGACGCACCCGGCTCCTTCCCGCACCGCACACTGGCCGAACGGCACCCGGCGATCATCCGCCAGGTCCGCGCCGGCCTTCCCTACGAACCCCCGCAGCAGCGCGCGCTGGACGCCCTGCTGAAGAACTGCACCGAGGGTGTCATCGAACCCCTCCCCGCCGACGCCCCCGACCGCGAGCGCTGGCAGAGCTGGGGCATGGACACCTACGCGGGCCGATCCTGGTTCGACGTGCCGTGGCTGTGGGCCGAGAGCTACTTCTACCGCCGTCTGCTCGGCGCCGTCGGCTACTTCGGCCCCGGTGCCTGGCGGGGCGTCGACCCGTTCCGCCCCTCCAAAACCGGCGAACTCGACTCCGCCGAGACCGACGCCGAGCTGTCCGCACTCGACGGACTACGGGACCGCCCGGCCGGCGACCGCGACCGCGCCCTGCTGAGCGGCTCCCTCTGGGGCAACCGCGCCGACCTCAGCTTCCAGCTGTCCTCGGAGGGCGGCGAGCGACGCGAAGCGGCCCCCGGCCTGGTGGCCGACGACAGCGACCTCCTCTGGTCGCTGCTCCCGGCCGGCGGCACCGGCACCCTCTGCCTGGTCGCGGACAACGCGGGCCGCGAGCTCGTCCCCGACCTGCTGCTCATCGCCGCGCTCCTCACCGAGCCCCGCATCGGCCACGCGGTCCTGCACCTCAAGCCGACCCCGTACTACGTCTCCGACGCCACCACCGCCGACGTGATCGACGCCCTGCACCGGCTCCGCTCGGCGGGCGGTCTGGCGGGGGAGTACGGGGACACGCTCTGGTCGGCCCTTGGCGACGGGCGGCTCGTCCTGCGCGCCCATCCCTTCTCCTGTGCGCCGCTGCCCTACACCGACATGCCGGACGACCTCCGCGCCGACTTCGCGGCGGCCGACCTCACCCTCTTCAAGGGCGACCTCAACTACCGCCGCCTGGTGGGTGACCGGTACTGGCCCGCCACCACGCCCTTCGACGAGGTGACCGCCTACTTCCCCGGCCCCGTGGCCGCGCTGCGCACCCTCAAGTCCGAGGTCGTCACCGGGCTCTCCGCGTCCACCGAGGCCGCGCTGGAGAAGGCGGAGGGAAGGAAGTGGCTCACCAGCGGCACTCACGCGATGATCCAGGTCAACCCGTCAGCCGGCCCGGACGGGCAGTGACGCGACACCGTTGGTGACGCCGGAGCCGGACGGCAGCACCGGCCCGGCGAGCCGCAGGACCGGCAGGGCGCACAGCACCTCCTCGTGGAGGACGCGCAGTTGCAGCCGGGCGAAGTCGGCGCCCAGACAGAGGTGCGGCCCCGCGCCGAGGGAGAGGTGCGGGTTGGGCGAGCGGGCGAGGTCCAGGCGGTCGGGGGCGGCGAAGACCTCGGCGTCGCGGTTGGCGGCGACCAGGGAGACGACGACCCTGTCACCGCGCCGGACGCGGCGGCCGGAGAGATCGGTGTCCGTCGCGGCGGTGCGGCTGAGGGTGCGCAGGGGCGGGTGCAGGCGGAGCAACTCCTCGATGGCGGGGTCGAGTTCCGCTGTTCCTTCACGCAAGCCCCGGTACGCCTCGGGATGCCGGGCCAACACCGCGAGTCCGCCCGCCGCCGCGTCGCGCATGGGGGCGAGGCCGGTGGTCAGGAGGAGGGCGACGAGCATGTCCAGCTCGTCGGAGGTGAGCCGGGCGTTGTGGGCCAGCACCGTGGTGAGGTCGTCGTCCGGATAGCGGCGGCGGTGGACGACGAGCCGGCGGGCGTAGCCGGTCGTGTCGTCGAGCGTATGCGGCCCGGTCCGGCCGGGCAGACGGCGCCGGTCGGCGTGCGGGACGCCCAGCAGGTCGGCCAGGTTGAGCGCGGTGTACGGGTCGGAGACGGCGGTGGCGAGGTCGAGGACGCCGTCGGTGGCGCGGGCCGCGTCCAGTGCGCGGGTGAGCAGGGTGCGGGCGCGCTCTCGGGCGGTCGCCGTGAAGCGTCCGACGCGTCCGGGGGTGAGGGCGCGGGCCGCGTGGTCTCTGAGACGGGTGTGCTGGGGCGGGTCCTGGCCGGACAGCAGCCGTCTCACGAGGGGGAGTTCGCCGGGTCCCGGGAGGGAGGAGTACGTCACCGGGTCCTCGAGGACGCGGAGGGCGTCGGCGTGCCGGGTGACCGCCCAGAACCCGGGGCCGGGCGGTCGGTCCGCCGTGCCGGGCTCGTCCTGCCAGGACACCGGGGCGGGGGCGTGCGGTAATCGGTGCTGGGGAGGCGGGGAGGGGATCATGGGCCATACCGTGGCCCCGGCCCGGAGGACGGACAAGGGGAGTGACGGCCTTTGGTGCCGGGCTGTCCGGATGTCGTCGGCAGGGCCGGAAAGAGGCCATGGGCAGGGGTGTGGCCGTGACGGCCAACGCCACACCGGGCGGCGAGAGTTCCCGGTTTCGGCAGGGGTTCACGCGATGGTGTGATCATCCCAGTCGTGGCGGATGACCCGATTGCCCGGCGGGTAGCCCCCCGCCATGACGCAGCCGTTCGAACTCCCGCACTTCTACATGCCGTATCCCGCGCGGCTCAACCCGCATCTGGACGAGGCCCGTGCCCACTCCACCGAGTGGGCACGGACCATGGGCATGCTGGAGGGCTCCGGGGTCTGGGACCAGGGCGACCTGGAGGCGCACGACTACGGCCTGCTGTGCGCCTACACCCACCCCGACTGCGACGGCCCCGCGCTCTCGCTGATCACCGACTGGTACGTGTGGGTGTTCTTCTTCGACGACCACTTCCTCGACATGTTCAAACGCACTCCGGACCGCGTGGCCGGCAAGGCCCACCTGGACCGGCTCCCGCTGTTCATGCCGCTCGACCCCGCCGCCCCCGTCCCCGAGCCGGAGAACCCGGTCGAGGCCGGCCTCGCCGACCTCTGGGCGCGCACGGTTCCGGCCATGTCCGCGGACTGGCGCCGCCGCTTCGCCGTGGCGACGGAGCATCTGCTCAACGAGTCGATGTGGGAGCTGTCCAACATCGGCTCGGGCCGGATCGCCAACCCGGTCGAGTACATCGAGATGCGCCGGAAGGTGGGCGGCGCCCCCTGGTCGGCGGGACTCGTGGAGTACGCGACCGCCGAGGTGCCCGCCTCGGTCGCTCGGTCCCGGCCGCTCCGGGTGCTGATGGAGACCTTCTCCGACGCCGTCCACCTGCGCAACGACCTGTTCTCCTACCAGCGGGAGGTGGAGGAGGAGGGCGAGAACAGCAACGGCGTGCTGGTGCTGGAGCGGTTCTTCGGCTGCTCCACCCAGGAGGCCGCCGAGACCGTCAACGACGTCCTCACCTCACGGCTGCACCAGTTCGAGCACACCGCGCTCACCGAGGTGCCCGCCCTCGCGCTGGAGAACGGCCTGCGGCCCGACGAGGTCGCGGCGGTGGCCGCGTACACCAAGGGGCTGCAGGACTGGCAGTCCGGCGGCCACGAATGGCATCTGCGCTCCAGCCGCTACATGAACCAGGGCGCCCGCTCCGAGACGCCCTGGCGGGTGCCGAGCGGTCCAGGCACCTCCGCCGCCGACATCCGCGCCCTGCTGGCCTCGGCGGGCGCCGAACGGCTGCGCGCCTACCGCCACGTCCCCTACCGGCAGGTCGGGCCGTCGCTGCTGCCCGACTTCCACATGCCCTTCCCGCTTCAGCTGAGCCCGCACGCCGACGCCGCCCGGCAGCACCTCGTCACGTGGTGCCACACCATGGGCATCCTGAGCGAGGGCGTCTGGGACGAGGACAAGCTCGCCGCGTACGACCTCGCGCTGTGCTCCGCCGGACTCGATCCCGACGCCACGCCCGAGGCGCTCGACCTGAGCGCGCAGTGGCTCGCCTGGGGGACGTACGGCGACGACTACTACCCCCTCGTGTACGGCAACCGCCGCGATCTGGCCGCCGCCCGGCTGACCACCGCCCGGCTGTCCGGGTGCATGCCGGTCGACGGCGAACCGGGGACCGTCCCGGCCAACGCCATGGAGCGCGGCCTCGCCGACCTGTGGGCGCGGACCACCGCACCGATGAGCGCCGAGCAGCGGCACACCCTGAAGGCAGCCGTCGACGTGATGACCGAGAGCTGGGTGTGGGAGCTGTCCAACCAGCTCCAGCACCGCGTCCCCGATCCCGTCGACTACCTGGAGATGCGCCGCGCCACCTTCGGCTCCGACCTCACCCTGAGCATGTGCCGGATGGGCCAGGGTCCGGCCGTCCCGCCCGAGGTCTACCGCACCGGAGTGGTGCGCTCGCTGGAGAACGCGGCCGTCGACTACGCCTGCCTGCTCAACGACGTCTTCTCCTACCAGAAGGAGATCCAGTACGAGGGCGAGATCCACAACGCGATCCTCGTCGTGCAGAACTTCTTCGGCATCGACTACCCGGACGCACTCGCCGTCGTCCACGACCTGATGACCCAGCGGATGCGGCAGTTCGAGCATGTGATCGCGCACGAACTGCCCGTGCTCTACGACGACTTCCAGCTCTCCGGAGAAGCGCGGGCCGCGATGGACCACTATGTCCTCGACCTCCAGAACTGGCTCGCGGGCATCCTCAACTGGCATCGGGAGGTGGACCGTTACAAGGCCGAGTGGCTGGGCGGCCGGGCCCACGGCTTCGTACCCGGCCAGGCACCGGGGCGGCTCCAGCCGACCGGCTGACGGCGCCGTCACGCCCCGGCGGCCACCGGGAACCCGGTGGTCGCCGTACGCCCCGCGCGTCATGATGGCCGTACGCCCCGCCGCCACGACCACACCCGGAGGCCCGGATGACCGGCAGTGCACCCGCGATCTTCACCGCCGAGGACTACCGCGCCCGTATGGCGCGCGCGACCGGCGCCGCCGCCGAGGCGGGGCTCGGCGGGCTGCTCGTGGCGCCGGGACCGGACCTGGTCTGGCTCACCGGGTACGCGCCCCCTGTCACCGAGCGGCTCACACTGCTGGTCCTCGTGCCGGGCCGTGACCCCGTGCTCGTGGTGCCCGCGCTGGAGGCCCCCGACGCCGAGCGGGCCGCGGGCGCCCCCGCGCTCACCCTGCTGAAGTGGACCGACGGCGAGGACCCGCACTCCCTCACCGCCGAGCTGCTCGACCCCAAGGGCGGTGTCGGCGTCAGCGACAACACCTGGGCGCTGCATCTGCTGGCTCTGCAACGGGCCCTGCCGGACCTCCACTGCGCCGCGCTCACCGACGCCCTGCCCATGCTGCGGGCCGTCAAGGACGCCGCCGAGCTGGAACTGCTGGCCGCCGCCGGGGCCGCGGCCGACGCCGCCTTCGAGGAGATCAGGAAGCTGCCCTTCGCCGGGCGCCGCGAGGACGAGGTGGGGCGCGACCTCGCCGGCCTGCTGCGCCGCTTCGGCCACTCGCAGGTGGACTTCACCATCGTCGGCTCCGGTCCCAACGGCGCCAACCCGCACCACGAGGTCGGGGAGCGGGTCATCCAGCGGGGTGACATGGTCGTCCTCGACTTCGGCGGGCTGAAGGACGGCTACGGCTCCGACACCACCCGCACGGTCCACGTGGGCGAGCCGACCGAGGAGGAGCGCCGCGTGCACGACGTGGTGCGGGCCGCGCAGGAGGCCGGGTTCCGGGCCGTCCGGCCGGGCGCCACCTGCCAGGACGTCGACCGTGCCGCCCGCGCGGTGATCGAGGACGCGGGCTACGGGCCGTACTTCATCCACCGCACCGGGCACGGCATCGGCGTCACCACGCACGAGCCGCCCTACATGATCGAGGGTGAGGAGCAGCCGCTCGTGCCCGGCATGTGCTTCTCGATCGAGCCCGGCATCTACCTGCCCGGCCGGTTCGGGGTCCGGATCGAGGACATCGTGACGGTGACGGAGGAGGGCGGACGCCGCCTGAACGACACCACCCGTGAGATGGTCGTGGTGGACTGACCTGACCCCGGCAGCCACCTCCGCGACGACCTTCCGGAACGGCGAGACACGACCCATGACCCGGCCACCGACCCCCACCCCGGACACCGTGCGCGCCCTGGTCCGCTCGCTGCTCAGGAGCGGTACGGCCAAGGGGCCCGAAGTACGGCCCGTCGCACCGGAGCACCCGTACACCTGGTGGGTCGGGACCCGGTACGTGCTGCGGCTCGCGCCCGACCGGGAGGCGTCCGTCCGGCTGCGGCGGGAGACGCGGCTCAGGGACCTGGTGCGGCCCCACGTGCCCGTCGTCGTCCCGTCCGCGGTGGCGCACGGCGACTGGACGCCCGGCCTCGCCTGCACGCTCGACGCCCGGCTGCCGGGTGACTACGGCGGCGGGCACGAGGTGTCCGCCCTCGGGGAGGCCGACCTCGCGGGCCTGCTCACCGGGCTGCGGGCGGTTCCCGTGCGGCAGACCGAGACGCTCGGGGTGCCGCACGTGGCCCCGCGGTCGCTGGGGGCGCTGCGCCGGATCGCCGCCCACGCGGCCGAACGGCTCGCCGCCGCCGACGAGTTCGACGCGGGGCGGTTGCACCAGCTCACCCCTTCCGGCGCCGCGCAGCTCGCCGCCCAGGGCGGCTCGGCCGTGCTCACCCACCACCGGCTCACCGACGAGCACGTGCTGATCAGCGCCGACGGCCGGGTTCGCGCGGTCCTCGACTGGACCGGCGCGGCGCTGGGGGACCCCGCCGAGGACATCGCCGCCCTCGCCACCTCCGTGGGCGCCCCCGCCGCCGTCCGCGCCGCCACTCTCGCCGGGTACGGCCCCCGCCCCTGCCTGCGTGGCCTCTGGCTCGCCCGCTGCGACACGGTGATCGCCTTGACGGAGCACCTGGACACCCCGGCGGCGGGCTCCCCGCACGCGGCGCTGCTCCGGGCGTGGGAGCCGATCATGCTGGAGCGGGTCACGGAGCTGAAGGAGAAGGAGTAGGCGTGCCGGCGGGCACGGGGAGAGCGACCACCTCCCGTTACCCGCCACCGCGCCCGGCGGCGGCCTACGGCTGTGACAGCACCACGCAGGACTCGGCCGGTACCTGGAGCATGCCGTCCGGGCCCGGCGGCTCCACCGACTCGTCCCAGGCGGCGAGGATCTCCAGCTGGCCCGTGCCCAGCGGGATGGCGGCCGGCTCCTTGCCGAGGTTGACCGCGACGCGGATGTCGCCCCGGCGGAAGGCCAGCCAGCGGGCGGACTCGTCGTAGGCGACCTTGGTGTCCGCGAGGTCGGGCACGGTGAGGTCGGGGCGGTCGTGGCGCAGCGCGATGAGGCGGCGGTACCAGGCGAGGACGCGGGCGTGGGGATCGCGCTCCGGCTCGGACCAGTCCAGGCAGGAGCGGTCGCGGGTGGCGGGGTCCTGCGGGTCGGGCACGTCCTCCTCCGCCCAGCCGTGGGACGCGAACTCCCGCCGCCTGCCGCGCCGTACGGCCTCGGCCAGCTCGGGGTCGGTGTGGTCGGTGAAGTACTGCCATGGGGTGCCGGCCGCCCACTCCTCGCCCATGAACAGCATCGGGGTGAGCGGCGAGGTCAGGGTGAGCGTGGCCGCGCACGCCAGCAGGCCGGGGGAGAGGGTGGCGGCGAGACGGTCGCCCTGGGCGCGGTTGCCGACCTGGTCGTGGGTCTGGCTGTACCCCAGCAGCCGGTGCCCGCTCAGCCGGGCCCGGTCCAGCGGGCGGCCGTGGGCCCGGCCCCGGAAGCTGGAGTAGGTGCCGTCGTGGAAGTAGCCGCCGGTCAGGGTCTTGGCCAGCGCGGCGAGCGGGGCGCGGGCGAAGTCGGCGTAGTAGCCCTGGGCCTCGCCGGTCAGGGCGGTGTGCAGGGCGTGATGGAAGTCGTCGTTCCACTGGGCGTGCAGACCGAGACCGTGCTCGGTGCGCGGGGTGATCATCCGGGGGTCGTTGAGGTCGGACTCCGCGATCAGGAACAGCGGGCGGCCCACCTCCTCGGCCAGGGCGTCGACCGACTCCGACAGCTCCTCAAGGAAGTGCCGGGCGCGGTCGTCGTGCAGGGCGTGCACGGCGTCCAGACGGAGCCCGTCGAGGCGGTAGTCCCGCAGCCAGGCCAGGGCGCTGTCCCGGAAGTAGGCCCGCACCTCGTCCGAGCCGGGCGCGTCCAGGTTCACGGCGGCACCCCACGGCGTCTGGTGCGTCTCCGTGAAGTAAGGCCCGAACGCCGGGAGTTGGTTGCCGGACGGGCCGAGGTGGTTGTGGACCACGTCCAGCACGACCCCCAGGCGGAGTTCGTGCGCGCGGTCCACGAACCGCTTCAGCGCCTCCGGCCCGCCGTACGGCTCGTGCACCGCCCACGGCGCGACTCCGTCGTACCCCCAGCCGTGCCGGCCCGGGAAGGAGGCGAGCGGCATCAACTCAACGTGGGTGACGCCCAGTTCCCTCAGATGGCCGAGACGCTCGGCGGCCGCGTCCAGGGTGCCCTCGGGGGTGTACGTACCCACGTGCAGCTCGTACAGCACCGCGCCCGGCAGCCCGCGCCCCGGCCAGTCGGCGCGCCACGCGTACCGGTCCTGGTCCACGACCGCGCTCAGCCCCTCCGGGCCGTCCGGCAGGCGGCGCGAGCGCGGGTCGGGCAGGACGGGCCCGTCGTCCAGCGCGAAGCCGTACCGCGCGCCGTCCGCCGCGTCCGCCTCCGCCGTCCACCAGCCCGTCCGCCGCGGATCGGGTTCCATCGCCCGCGTGGCGCCCTCGCACTGGAGCGCGACCCGGTCTGCCTGTGGTGCCCACACCTCGAACTTCACGGACGGTTCCCCTTCGTCTGCTCACCGTGATGCAGTCGGTCCATCGTGCCGCGAATTCGATCAGTCCGCTTTCGAATCGGGGCTTTCCGCCCGGGTGTCGCGGAAGTGGGCGGCCACGGGCACCGGTTGCCTCGCTGGACACCCCGGGGTGCGCTGCCCGACAATCACGAACGTGACGTCGTCCTTCGAATTCCCCGTGCATCCCGTACGGGTCTCCGACGCGGAACGCGACAAGGCGCTGCGGGTACTGCGGGACGGCGTCGCCCTGGGCAGGCTCTCGCACGACACGTTCGTGCACCGCATGGAGCTGGTCCTCGCCGCACGCAGCCCCCGCGAACTCGCCGTGCTCACCGCCGACCTCAAGGACGGCAACCGGCTGAGCCGCGCGCTGTTCGGCACCGTGGAGGCCGTGTCGGGCTTCGGCGTCCGGCTGAGCCGGGCCTGGCGCGCCGAGCGGCTGCCCAAGCTGCTGCTGCCCCACCCCGCGCACGGCCATCCGCTGCGCATCGGCCGCGACCCGGCCAGCGGGCTGCGGCTCAACCACGACACGGTCTCCCGGGTGCACGCCGAGCTCCGGTACCAGGGCGGCATGTGGGTGCTGCGGGACCTCGGCTCGACCAACGGGACCACGGTGAACGGGCGCCGGGTGCTGGGTGCGGTGGCGGTGCGCGAGGGGGACCTCGTCGGCTTCGGCACGGTGTCCTACCGGCTCGCGGCCGACTGACACGCCGGACCGAACTGGTGTGCCCGTATCGGGCCTCCTGGCTGCCGTTCGGGTGAGCCGGGCTGGCGCGGCCCGGCTCACGTGCCGATGCACCGGGCATGAACCGTCTGACACGCACGGCGGCGCTCGCCGCCGCCCTCATGGCCACCTGTCTGCTCGCTCCCGGCACCACGGCCCACGCGGCGTCCGGTGACTGGCTCTCCCTCACCGTCACCCGGCCCGGCACCACCGGGGGCGGCACCCGCGCCGCCCTGCTGCTCTGCGACCCGCCGCAGGGCCACCCGAAGGCCGCCGAGGCGTGCGCCGAACTGAGCGCCGCCGACGGCGACTTCAGCCGCCTGGGCGACAGCGCCACCCTCTGTCCGCTGATCTACGCGCCCGTCCGCGCGAGCGCCCACGGCCGCTGGAACGGCCGGCGGATCGACCACGAGCGGACCTACGGCAACGCGTGCGAGCTGCGTGCCGCGACGGGTGACGTGTTCGCCCTGGAGGGCTGACGGCGAGGCCGGTGGCGCGCTCCTCCCGCGTCCCCGCGCCACCCGGCCCGCCCCACTCGCTCAGACCACGTCGCCCGCTTCGTCCACCCGCTCCAGCAGCCCCACCGGCAGCGCGGAGAACAGCTCCTCCGCGCGTACCTCGCCGGTGAACTCGCGGTCCGGGGCGAGCACGTCCCGCCAGCGGCCGGGCGGCAGGGTGAGCCGGGTGTCCCGCCAGCCGCCGGCCTCCTCCAGGTGCACCGAGAGCCGGGTCGCCGCCGCGATCACCTCACCGGAGCGGGAGAACGCCAGCACGTGCTCGGCCGACGGGCCCTCGGCGAGCAGCGGGGCATAGGCGCCCTCCCTGCCGAAGACCTCCGGCCGGCGCGCCCGGAGCCGCAGTGCCGCCCTGGTCAGCGCTTCCTTCTCACCGGGCGCGGCCGGCGGGAAGGGCACCGGTCGCCGGTTGTCGGGGTCCACCAGCGCCCGGTACTCGCTCTCCGTCCCCTGGTACAGGTCGGGCACGCCCGGCATCGTCAGGTGCACCAGCGCGGTGCCCAGCACGTTGGCCCGGATGTGCGGCTCCAGCCCCTTGCGGAAGGCGGCCACCCGCTCCCCGGGCGGCCCGCAGGGGCCGGTGGCGACGAACGCGGCCACCGCGTCCTCGTACGGCGCCTCCCGCTCGGTCCAGCTCGTGTACATGCCCGCCTCGCGGACGTGCTTCAGCAGCGCCTCGCGTACCCGCTCCTCCTCGGCCGGGCCGAGCCCGAACACCGTCTGCCAGGCCGCCCAGGCCAGTTGGCCGTCGGGGACCACCTCCGGTTCCCGGCTCACCTCGGCGAGCAGCTTGGCCCAGCGGCCGGGGCACTCGGTGAGCACGTTCAGCGCCGCCCGGACGTCCGCGCTGCGCTTGGTGTCGTGCGTGGTGACCACCGTGCCGGTGTCCGGCCAGTGGCTCGCCACCCGGGCGCAGTATGCGTGGAACTCCGCCGGGGAGACCCCGGGCCGGCCCGGATCGCCGCCGACCTCGGTCGCCGACAGCAGCGGGACGTAGCGGTAGAACGCCGTGTCCTCCACCGACTTGGCCCGCAGCGCCGACGCGGTCTGCGCGAACCGGGCGCGGAACTCGGTGAGTTCGGGCAGCGTGCCGTGGTCCGGGCCGATCAGCAGCCCGCGTACCAGGTCGACCGCGTCGGCCTCCTCCGCCACCGCGAACGCCCGCCGGGCCTCCGCGGCCGCCTCCTCGGTGACCACGGCGGCGGCGTCCCCGGAGGTGTACGGCCGGTAGACCGGCATCCGTACCAGCAGTTCCTCCAGGGCCGTGCGCAGCGCCCAGGGCGCCCGGTCGCGCAGCGCCAGGTCCGGCGAGGCGGCGCACAGCCGGACCGCCGAGCGGGTGAGCCGGTCCGCCTCGGCGGCCAGCTCATGGGTGAGCACCTTGTACGCGGCGCGCCGCACCGTGGCGTCCCAGTCACCGCCCCGGTCGAGCTGAGGGGCCGCGAATCCCCGGTAGTGGGCCTCGAGTTCGGCGGCGCCGGCCGGACCGGTGAACACCCCGTCGATACGGCGCAGGGCGTCGTAGCCGGTGGTGCCGGCCACGGGCCAGGAGTCCGGGAGCTGCTCCTCGTCGGCGAGGATCTTCTCCACCACCGTCCAGCGGCCACCGGTCGCCTCGTCCAGCCGGGCGAGGTAGGCGTCGGGGTCGGCGAGGCCGTCCGGGTGGTCGATGCGCAGGCCGTCGATCACGTCCTCGGCCAGCAACTGGAGGATCTTGCCGTGGGTGGCGTCGAAGACCTCGGGGTCCTCCACCCGCACCCCGATCAGCTCGGAGATGCTGAAGAAGCGCCGGTAGTTCAGCTCGGTGCGGGCCAGCCGCCACCACACCGGGCGGTACCACTGGGCGTCCAGCAGCTCGGGCAGCGGCAGGCCCTCCGTGCCGGAGCGCAGCGGGAAGAGATGGTCGTGATAGCGCAGCAGCTCGCCCTCGGCCACCAGATGCTCGCGCTCGGCGCTGATGGGCCCGCCGAGCACCGGCAGCAGCACCTGGCCGCCGCGCGAGGCCCAGTCGATGTCGAACCAGCGCGCGTACGGCGACTCCGGGCCCTCCCGGAGCACCTCCCACAGGGCGCGGTTGTAGCGGGGTGCCATCGCCATGTGGTTGGGCACGATGTCCACCACCAGGCCGAGCCCGTGCTCCCGCGCGGTGCGCGACAGGGACCTGAGCCCGTCCTCGCCGCCCAGCTCCGCGCGCACCCGCGCGTGGTCCACGACGTCGTAGCCGTGGGTGGAGCCGGGGACGGCCTCCAGGACGGGGGACAGATGCAGGTGCGAGACGCCCAGCGACGCCAGATAGGGCACGGACGCCTCGGCGGCGGCGAAGGGGAACGAAGGCTGGAGCTGTAGGCGGTAGGTGGCCGTGGGCACCCCTGGTCCGGGTCGCACTGAAGTCATGCAGAGCTACGTACCCCGCCTGCCGCTCTTCGTGTCATCCGCCGGGGCATCCGGCCCGGGACGGCCCACACGAACCGGACAGCCGGGGACACGGCGGCTCCCGTGTCCCCGGCCGTGGGCGCTACGCCGGGCGCTGGAGCACGGTCAGGCTGCGGTCCGGCAGGGTGAGGTGGTCGCCGGCCGCCACCTTCGGACCCTGGCCCGGCGGCACCCCCTCGGGCCGCGCGGTGTCCACGACCACCTGCCACTGCCTGCCGTGGTCCACCGGCACCAGGAAGTCCAGCGTCTCGTGCGAGGCGTTGAACATCAGCAGGAACGAGTCGTCCGCGATTCGCTCTCCCCGCGGGCCGGGCTCGGAGATGGCATTGCCGTTCAGGAAGACGGCCAGCGCGGAGGCGGGCGCCGAGTCCCAGTCGGCCTGGGCCATCTGCTCGCCCTCGGGGGTGAACCAGGCGACGTCCGACAGCTCGTCCTGGGTGCCCTCCACCGGGCGCCCGTGCAGGAAGCGGCGGCGCCGGAACACCGGGTGCTCGCTGCGCAGCCCCACCATCGCGCGGGTGAACTCCAGCAGCGCGGCCCGCTCGTCGCCCTCGGCACCGGTGGCCTCCACCGCGTCCTCGGGGTCCGGCCAGTCCACCCAGGAGATCTCGTTGTCCTGGCAGTAGGCGTTGTTGTTGCCGCGCTGGGTGCGGGCGAACTCGTCACCGTGGCTGATCATCGGCACGCCCTGGGACAGCATCAGGGTGGCGATGAAGTTGCGCATCTGCCGGCCGCGCAGCTCGCGCACCTCGGTCTCGTCGGTGTCGCCCTCCACTCCGCAGTTCCAGGACCGGTTGTGACTCTCGCCGTCCCGGTTGTCCTCGCCGTTGGCGTCGTTGTGCTTGTCGTTGTACGAGACGAGGTCGTGCAGGGTGAAGCCGTCGTGGCAGGTGACGAAGTTGATCGACGCCAGCGGGCGGCGGCCGTCGTCCTGGTAGAGGTCGGAGGAGCCGGTGAGCCGGGAGGCGAACTCCGCCAGCGCGCGCGGCTCCCCGCGCCACAGGTCCCGCACGGTGTCCCGGTACTTGCCGTTCCACTCGGTCCACAACGGCGGGAAGTTGCCCACCTGGTAGCCGCCCTCGCCCACGTCCCACGGCTCGGCGATCAGCTTCACCTGGGAGACCACCGGGTCCTGCTGGACCAGGTCGAAGAACGACGACAGCCGGTCCACCTCGTGGAACTGCCGGGCCAGGGTCGCCGCGAGGTCGAAGCGGAACCCGTCGACATGCATCTCGGTCACCCAGTACCGCAGCGAGTCCATGATGAGCTGCAGGACGTGCGGCGAGCGCATCAGCAGGCTGTTGCCGGTGCCGGTGGTGTCCATGTAGTAGCGCGGATCGTCGGTCAGCCGGTAGTACGACGGGTTGTCGATGCCCTTGAACGACAGCGTCGGACCCAGGTGGTTGCCCTCGGCGGTGTGGTTGTAGACCACGTCGAGGATGACCTCGATCCCGGCCTCGTGCAGCGCCCGTACCGCCGACTTGAACTCCAGCACCTGCTGGCCCCGGTCGCCCCAGGAGGCGTAGGCGTTGTGCGGGGCGAAGAAGCCGATGGTGTTGTAACCCCAGTAGTTGTTCAGGCCCATGTCGACCAGGCGGTGGTCGTTGACGAACTGGTGGACCGGCATCAGCTCCAGCGCGGTCACGCCGAGCCGGGTCAGATGCTCGATGACGGCCGGGTGGGCGAGGCCCGCGTAGGTGCCGCGCAGCTCGTCCGGCAGGCCCGGGTGACGCATGGTCAGGCCCTTCACATGGGCCTCGTAGATCACCGTGCGGTGGTAGTCGGTGCGCGGCGGGCGGTCGTCGCCCCAGTCGAAGTAGGGGTTGATCACCACCGAACTCATGGTGTGCGGGGCGGAGTCGAGGTCGTTGCGCCGGTCGGGGGCGTCGAAGTGGTAGCCGTACACCTCCTCGCCCCACTGGACCGACCCGCTGACCGCCTTCGCGTACGGGTCGAGAAGCAGCTTCGCCGAGTTGCAGCGCAGCCCCCGCTCGGGCGCGAAGGGGCCGTGCACCCGGAACCCGTACCGCTGGCCCGGCATCACGCCGGGCAGGTACGCGTGCCGGACGAACGCGTCGCTCTCGCGCAGTTCCACCGCCGTCTCGGAGCCGTCGTCGTGCAGCAGACACAGCTCCACTCGGTCCGCGGCTTCGGTGAAGACCGCGAAGTTGGTACCGGCACCGTCATAGGTGGCGCCGAGGGGATACGCCTCTCCAGGCCAGACCTGCATGCGCTCGACTCTTCCAGGTGCGGGGCCCCGATGGGGGCGCGTTGGCGGTGAGTCTCCCCGAAAGTGAGGGCACCTGACGTCTACCGCCCTCCGCTGCCGGCCGACCCGTGGTCACGGATGACCTCTACCCCCACCCGAAGGAGGGAAGCCGAGCCGGCCCCGGCGAGCCCGGCTCGGTCCGCCCCCGGCCGGGGGCGCTCAGGGCGGGAGTCACCGGCACACGCGCCGCTCACCAGCGGCGCACCGCCCCCGGTACCGCTTCGCGCCGCTATGACTCCGCTCACTCCCCGCGCTCCGGAACCCCCGGAACGGCCACTGGAGGCAGGCAAGTTGAGAAACCGACCTGTCCATCCGGCTGCACCGCCGACCGCTCCCGGAGTACCCTTCCTTGATCGTTGGGACGGGGAAGGTCCGGGGGACGGAAGGCGGTGCAGGGTGGGCTCGGGAGGGCTGGAGCTGCCCCCTGGTGGCGAGGGTCACGAGGGGAGCGGTTCCACGGATGTCCCGCCCGGCGCGGTGTCCCTGGCACGTCCGATGGGCGCGGGGTCGATCGGACCGGAACTGGACTGGGACGCGGGCGCCTGGCTGGAGGTGCGCACCCGGGCCCAGCGGGCGGGTCGCGCCTACATCTGGCTCAACCTCGTCGAGCAGCGGCTGCGCGCGGTGGTGGCCGCCGTGCTGCGCCCCGTCTACGAACCCGTGCACGGCGACGACTGGGTGGTGGCCGCCGCCGGGCCGGCTGGCCAGGAGTGGGTGCAGCGGGCCGTGGCGGTTCGTGAAGTGAGCCGCCGCAAGGGCTACTTGCTCGACCCGGCCGACGACAACGTGCTGAGTTTCCTGACGTTGCCCCAACTGCGCGAGCTGATGGTGCAGCACTGGCCGTGCTTCGAACCGTACTTCGACGAACGCCGGGACCTCGAACTCGCCCTGGACGAGCTGGAGGTGACCCGGAATGTCGTCTCCCGCAACCGGGCGCTGTCCGAGGCGGTGCTGAACCAGGCCGAGCGCGCCTCCGCCCGGCTGCTGGAGCTGCTGGGCGCCGCCGGCGACGTGCCCTCGGCGGGCCGGCTCCCGGTCGACGCGGTCGAGGACCTGGTCGGCGACCGGTACGCGGACGTGGTCGCGGTGCACTCCGACCGGGTGCGGCTGATGGGCCAGTTCCCGGCCGAGGACCTGTTCGGCGGGGCCCGCCGGCTGGACGCCATCGGTATCGGGCTCAACCTCCTGGTGCAGAACTTCTCCGGCCGGCGCCTGGTCCGGCTCGCCGAGTCCGGCTGCCGGGTCCGGCTGCTCTTCCTCAACCCCGCCTCCAGCGCGGTCAAGCGCCGCGAACGCGAACTGGGCATGAAACGCGGTGAGTTGGCTCGCTCGGTCGAGATGAACATCCTGCACATGCGCCGCGTCCGCTCCCGGCTGCGCGACCCGGGCGCCTTCGAGATCCAGGTGTACGACGAGACCCCGCGCTTCACCGCCTACCTGGTGGACGGCGACGGCGCGGACGGCATCGCCGTGGTGCAGTCCTATCTGCGGGGGGCGCGCGGTATGGAGTCGCCGGTCCTGGTGCTGCGCGGCGGTAGCCGGGTGGTCACATCGGACCAGTCGGGCGATTCCGGACTCTTCCCCACCTATCGGGAGGAGTTCGAGCTGGCCTGGGCGGACTCGCGGCCGGTGTCCTGAAGGCGGCGGCAGACGGGCGGCCGGGGGCGTTGTCAGTGCCCCGTGTCATGGTGGAGCCACTGGGGGAACGCACCACCAAGAAGGGGGGCCGCCCATGGGCTGGCACCGGGAGCCGCTGCTCGGCTTCGACCTGGAGACGACCGGAACCGATCCGCGTCAGGCGCGCATCGTCACGGGCGCCGTGCTGGAGGTCAAGGCCGGCGAGGCCGTGGGACGCCGGGAGTGGCTGGCCGATCCGGGCGTGGAGATACCGGCCGACGCGGTCGCCGTGCACGGCATCAGCAACGAACGCGCGGCCGCCGAGGGCCGCCCGGCCGACCAGGTCGCCGACGCCCTGGCGAACGCGCTGACCGCCGCCTGGGACGCGGGCATGCCGGTGGTCGCGTACAACGCGGCCTTCGACCTCACCCTGCTCTCCGCCGAGCTGCACCGCTACGGACTGCCCTCGCTGGCCGAGCGGCTGGGCGGCCGGGTCCCGGCCCCTGTCGTCGACCCGTACACCATCGACCGGCGGGTCGACCGCTACCGCCGGGGCAAGCGCAACCTGGAGGCGGTCTGCGCGGAATACGGAGTGGTGCTCGACGCGGCCCACGACGCGTCGGCCGACGCGCTGGCCGCCGCCCGGCTGGCCACCGCGATAGCCGAGCGGTACCCGAAGATAGCCGGGCTGGGTCTGGCGGAGCTGCACCGCCGCCAGGTCGAGTGGTACGCCGAATGGGCCGCCGACTTCGAGGCGTTCCTGCGGCGCAAGGGCGAGGCGGACGCGGTCGTCGACCGGGTCTGGCCGGTGCGCGAGCTGACGGACGCCGTCGTGCCGTAGCCCGCTTCGGCCGCGATCAGAAGGGGTACCAGCGCACCGACTCGTCCCCGTCCCGCAGGGACGCCACCCGGCGTTCGAACTCCGCGAGTGCCTTGGGGTTGGCCGGGGCGTGCTGGGCGACCCAGGCGCAGCTCGCCGTCTCGCGGGCGCCGCGCAGCACCGAGCAGCCCTCCCACTCGCGCACGTCCCAGCCGTAGGTCGAGGTGAAGGCGTCGTACGCCTCGGCGGGCAGGCCGTAGCGGTCGCGGGAGAGGGCCATCACCACGAGGTCGTGCTCGCGCAGGTCGGCGGAGAAGGTCTCCAGGTCCACCAGGACCGGCCCGTCCGGGCCGATGTGCACATTGCGGGGCAGCGCGTCCCCGTGGATCGGGCCGGGGGTCAGACGGGGGGTCAGCGCGGCGGCGGCCGCGGCGAAGCCGTCGCGCCGGGCGCGCAGATAGGCCGCGTCCCCGGGATCGATCGCGTCGCCCGCCAGCCGCAGCCAGCGTTCCACCCCGCCCAGCAGTTCGCGGGGCGGCAGCGGCACCGGGGGAGCGGGCAGGGCGTGCACGGCCCGCAGCAGCTCGGCCACATCGCGGGGTTCGGCGGGGCGTACGGGGTCGGGCAGCCGGTGCCAGACGGTCACGGGGTGACCGTCGACCAGCAGCGGTTCGGGCTCGGCCGCGCGCACCGAGGGCACCCCGGAATCGGCGAGCCAGGTGGCCACGGCCAGTTCGCGGCGGGCCCGGTCGAGCAGCTCGGCGTCGCGGCCGACCTTGACGACCAGGTCCCCGGCGGCGAACACGGCGTTCTCGCCCAGGGCGAGGAGGCGCGCGTCCGTCGCCGGGGGCAGCACCTTCGCGCCCGCCAGTACCGCTCGCGCCCGTGCCTCGTCCATCGTCCGCCTCCGTGCCCTGTGGCCGTCGTGTGTCCCGCTCCGGGCCAGTCTCGCATTCACACAGGTCGGACGGTGTGCGGTCCCTTGACGGACCGCGCTTCGTTCACGACCATGAACACGCCAACCGGGCCAGGCAAAGGGGCTGATTCCATGACATCGCCGGTGACATCGCCGGTCGAAGCGCGGCCTGCGTCCGTGCCCACCGGTGGCCGCGACCACGCCGTCTGGTTCCTGGTGCTGCCCGCCCTGATCCCGATCCTCGTGCTCAGCGTGGGCCCGCTGCTCTACGGCGTCCTGCTCTCCTTCACCGACGCCCAGTCCGGCCGCACCGCGCCGACCCACTGGATCGGCGCGCTGAACTTCCAGGACCTGCTGCACGACACGCTGTTCTGGGAGTCGTTCCGGATCGGCCTGGTGTGGGCGGTCGGCGTGACCGTCCCGCAGTTCCTGCTGGCGCTCGGCCTCGCCCTGCTGCTCGACCAGGACCTCAGACTGCGCTGGCTCGCGCGCGCCCTCGCCATCGTCCCCTGGGCGATGCCCGAGGTGGTCGTCGGCATCATGTGGCGCCTGGTCTACAACCCGGACGCGGGCATCCTCAACGAGACGCTGCGTGACCTCGGTCTCGGCGACGGACGGGACTGGCTGAGCGGTCTGGCCACCGCGCTGCCCGCCGTGATCGTCGTCGGAATCTGGGCCGGGATGCCGCAGACCACGGTCGCCCTGCTCGCCGGCCTGCAGAACACCCCGCGCGAACTCCACGAGGCGGCCGCCGTGGACGGCGCCGGCGCCTGGCGGCGGTTCCGCGCGGTCACCTGGCCCGCACTCAGACCCGTGGCCCTTTCCATCACCGCGCTCAACCTGATCTGGAACTTCAACTCCTTCGCCCTGGTGTACGTGCTCACCAGCGGCGGACCCGGCGGAAAGACCCGGCTGCCCATGCTGTTCGCCTACGAGGAGGCCTTCCGCTACGGCCAGTTCGGCTACGCGGCCGCGATGGGCTGCGTGATGGTCGCCGTCGTCTCCGTCATGCTCGCGGTGTTCCTCGCGGGCCGGCTGAAGGGAGGCGAGGACGCGTGAGGACCCGGCCCGCGGCCCGCGCGGGGCAGTACGCCGCCCTGCTGGCCTATCTGATCTTCCTGGCGTTCCCGTTCCTCTGGCTGCTGTCGACCGCGTTCAAGCCGCCGCGCGAACTCGGCAGCCTCCACCCCACCTGGATTCCGCGCCACCCCACCCTCGCCAACTTCCGGCAGGCGTTCGACGAGCAGCCCCTCCTGCACGCCGCCCTCAACTCCCTGCTCGCGGCGCTCGGCGCGGCCGTCGTCGCCGTACTGATCGCCACCCCGATGGCGTACGTCACGGCCCGGCACCGCACCTGGCCGGCGCGGGCGGCGAGCGGATGGGTGGTGGTCAGCCAGGCGTTCCCGTTCGTGCTGGTCATCATCCCGCTGTTCCTGGTGCTGAAGCGGCTGCGGCTGATCGACTCCCTGGCCGGGCTGACCCTGGTCTACGTGGTGTGGTCGCTGCCGTTCGCGCTGTGGATGCTGGTCGGGTACGTACGGGCGGTCCCCGCCGAGCTGGAGGAGGCCGCCGCCGTCGACGGGGCCGGGCGGCTGCGGACCCTGGTGTCGGTGACGGCGCCGCTGCTCGCGCCGGGCATCGCGGCGACCGCGCTGTTCGCGTTCGTCACGGCGTGGAACGAGTTCTTCTTCGCGCTCGTCCTGCTCAAGAGCCCCGGCAACCAGACCCTGCCGGTCGTGCTGACCCATTTCATCGGCGCGGAGGGCGTCGCCGACCTCGGCCCGCTGGCCGCGGCCGCGTTCCTCGCCACCCTGCCCTCCCTCGTGGTGTTCGCCCTGCTCCAGCGGCGGATCACCGGGGGCCTGATCGCCGGAGCGGTGAAGAGCTGATGCGGACCAGGATCACCATGGCGGCCGCCGCCCTCCTGCTGCTCCTCGCGGGCTGCTCCTCGGGCGGTCAGAAGGGCGGCGGACCCGTCACCCTGCGCTTCCAGTCCCTCGCCTGGCAGCAGGAGTCGGTCGCCGCCAACAAGGAACTCGTGCGGGAGTGGAACGCCGCCCACCCGGACGTCCGGGTCGAGTACGTGCAGGGCAACTGGGACGGCGTCCACGACCAGTTGCTCACCTCCTTCGAGGGCGGCGAGGCTCCCGACGTCATCCACGACGCCTCCGACGACCTGGCCGACTTCGCCTACGGCGGCGACCTCGCCGACCTGAGCGGACTGCTGCCCGCCCGGCTCACGTCGGACATCCCGCAGCGCAGCTGGCAGGCGACCACCTTCGGCAAGGGTGTCTACGGCGTGCCCTTCCTCCAGGAACCCCGCGTGCTCATCGCCAACTCCGCCTGGCTGCGGAAGGCGGGGGTGCGCATCCCGACGCCCGAACACCCCTGGAGCTGGGCGGAGTTCCGCGAGATCACGGCGCGCCTGAGCGGCGGCGGCAAGTACGGCGTCGCCTGGCCGCTGAAGGAGCCCGTGTCCGTCACCCTCAACCTCGGGCTGTCGGCGGGCGGCACGCTCTTCCACCGGGGGAGCGACGGCAAGGTCAGCGTGCGCTTCGGGGCCGGTGACGCCGTCGTACCGCGCACCGTGCACGACCAGGTCGCCCGCGACCGCAGCGCGCCCGCCTCGACGCTCGGCAGCGGGGGCTCGGACACGCTGCCCGGCTTCTTCGGCGGGCGGTACGCGATGGTCCCGCTGGGCTTCTCCTACCGCCAGCAGATCGAACAGCAGGCCCCCGAGGGCTTCGAGTGGGAGGTGCTGCCCGCCCCGGCCGGCGCCGACGGGCTCACCCAGGGCGTCAGCCCGCAGACCCTCTCCATCGCCGAGGACTGCCCGCACAAGAGGGAGGCCGCCCGGTTCATCGACTTCCTGCTCAGGCCCAGGAACATGGTGCGCCTCGCCCTCGGCGACTGGATGCTCCCCACCGGCACCCAGGCCCTCGCCGACCCGGCCCTGCACACCGCCGACCGCGGCTGGGCCACCGGTACCGCCCTGGCCGCCCGGCTGCGCCCGGCGCCCGCCCAGTCGGTGCGCGGCTACCCGGAGTGGAAGGACAAGATCGCCACTCCGGCCTTCCAGGAGTACTACAGCGGCGCCATCGGCCTCGCCGAGCTGCGCAGGAGACTGGAGAAGGACGGCAACCTGGTCCTCGCCCGCTACCAGCGCTGAGCGGCCGGGCGGAATTCGCTGGAGCGGGTCATCGGTCTCCCCCTAGCCTCGACGGCATGACCCCCCAGCGCCCCGCACACATCGCCATGTTCTCCATCGCCCAGCACGGCCATGTGAACCCCAGCCTGGAGGTGATCAGGGAACTCGCCGCACGCGGCCACCGCGTCACCTACGCCATCCCGCCGCTCTTCGCCGAGAAGGTGGCCGCCACGGGCGCCGTGCCCGTGCCCTACACCTCCACCCTGCCCGGCCCCGACGCCGACCCCTCGGCGTGGGGAACCACCCTCCTGGACAACGTGGAACCCTTCCTCGCCGACGCCGTCCAGGCGCTGCCCCAGCTCATCAAGGCGTACGAGGGCGACGAACCCGATCTGGTCCTGCACGACATCGCCTCCTACCCCGCCCGCGTCCTGGCCCACCGCTGGGGCGTGCCCGCCGTCTCGCTCTCCCCGAACCTCGTCGCCTGGGAGGGCTACGAGAAAGAGGTCGCCGAGCCCATGTGGGCCGAGCCGCTGAAGACCGAGCGCGGCCGGGCGTACTACGCCCGGTTCGCGGGCTGGCTCGCGGAGAACGGCATCACCCAGCACCCGGACCCGTTCGCCGGCCGCCCCGCCCGTTCCCTGGTCCTCATCCCCAAGGCGCTCCAGCCGAACGCCGACCGGGTCGACGAGCGCGTGCACAGCTTCGTCGGCGCCTGTCAGGGTGACCGCGCGGACCAGGGCACCTGGGAGCGGCCCGAGGGCGCCGAGAAGGTGGTCCTCGTCTCCCTCGGCTCGGCCTTCACCAAGCGGCCCGCCTTCTACGCCGAGTGCGTACGCGCCTTCGGGGACCTGCCCGGCTGGCACCTGGTCCTCCAGATCGGCCGGCACGTGGACCCCGCCGGACTCGGCGAGCTGCCCGCCAACGTCGAGGTGCACTCCTGGGTACCGCAGTTGGCGGTGCTCCGGCAGGCCGACCTGTTCGTCACGCACGCGGGCGCGGGCGGCAGTCAGGAGGGGCTGGCCACGGCGACCCCCATGATCGCCGTCCCGCAGGCCGTCGACCAGTTCGGCAACGCCGACATGCTCCAGGCACTCGGCGTGGCCCGCACCCTGCTCACCGAGGACGCCACCGCCGACCGCCTCCGCCAGACCGCCCTCACGCTGGTGGACGATCCCGACGTGGCGGCCCGGCTGCGGCAGATCCAGGCCGACATGGTGCGCGAAGGGGGCACGACGCGGGCCGCCGACCTGATCGAGGCGGAGCTGCCGGGGCGCTGACCTCGGTGGAGAAACGTTGTTGAACCAGTCACAAGATCGTGGAGGAGTTGCCCGGCACCCACTCGATCCGACAGAGTTTCCCGCAACGGGCGTACCGTCCGGTACGGCCGTCGTGCCCGCCCCCACGGGGCACGACGGCCGTTCTATCGTGGGCGGATGACGACGACGTACGCGGCGCTGCTGCGCGGGATCAACGTGGGCGGCACCAAGAAACTTCCCATGGCCGACCTGCGAACTCTCCTTGCCGAGCTGGGACATGGCGACGTTCGCACTCATCTGCAGAGCGGTCAGGCCGTCTTCACCGCCTCACAGGGCGACGAGGGCATCCTGGCTCAGGAGTTGAGCGTGGCCATCGAGAAGCGGTTCGGCTTCCCGGTCGACGTCGTCGTGCGGGACCACGCCTACCTGGCGGCGGTCGCGGAAGCCTGCCCGTTCCCCGCCGACGCGCTGGAACCCAAACAGGTGCACGTCACCTACTTCTCCGGCCCGGTGGACCCCGAGCGCTTCGCCGGGATCGACACCGCCGCCCGCCTCCCCGAGGAGTTCCACCTCGGCGACCGCTGCCTGTACCTCTACGCACCCGACGGGCTCGGCCGCTCCAAGCTCGCCGATGAGCTGAGCCGCCCGCGCGTCACCAAGGGCCTGATCGCGACCACCCGGAACTGGAACACCGTCCGCAAACTGGTCGAGCTGACCGGCTGAGGGCGCCCTCTACCGGACGGCCGGGGAATGTCAACCCCCTTTCACTCCAAAGGGGTTGATTGCTGGTGCCGCCGGCCGCCTGGTGGGTAACGTCACCGACCGAGCCGACCCGGCACGCTTCCCTCGCCGCTACCCGGCCCCCGTAAGGCCCCCGGATCAGGAGTGAGGACGACAGACGTGAACGCGTACAACCACCCCGGCAGCACCTCGGGCCGACCGGTACCCGGCGGCGACGGTACCGACCTGGAGACCCTGATCCAGCTCGCGGACGGCCTCGTCGCCGCGCTGCACGCCGAGTACCCGGTACTCCTCGAACACGGCGAGATCATCCAGGCGGAGCTGGCCCTCGCGGCCGACGACGGCTTCCCGCCCAACCGGGGCCGCATCCGCCACCAGCTCGACGACCTCTGCATCGGCGCCGCGGCCGGGACGGGCACCCTGGAGTACACCCGGCGCCTGACGACGGCGCTCAACCTGTAGGCGGGCACCCCTGGTACTCCAGCTGTAGATCGCGATCTTCATGTCTGATTCGCTGCTTGTCCGCGGTAGTGGCTGGTTTGAGCTCGGGCCTGGTGGCGGCGTCGCCAGACGAACCGGCGGAGCCGATGGGCCGCGCCGCGGGTAGGGCGCACGACGAGCTTCGTGAACAGTCGCTGGATCTCGTTGCAGGTTCCACGGAGGCCAGATCGGCTGGTCAGTCTCGCTGCTCCCCGGCCTCCTACGAACTGCGGCGGCGCGCACGGGCTTCCGTGCGCGCCGACGCTGTTGGCGCGGCCTACGTCCAGCGCTCCGTGTAGGACCGCGAGACCGACAACTCCCACCGGATCTCCGACTCCTACGACCGCGCCGGGAACGTCACCTCCAGCGCGCAAGCTGACCACCGGGTCGGCGAGGTCCTGGCACAACCAGTGCTACACCTATGACTACCTCAGGGAGATGGTCGACGCCTGGACCTCCTCCCAGACGGTCGGCACCGCCAGCACCGGCTGCAAGTCCGCCTCCGGCACGGTGTGGGGATATCGCCAGGACGGGCAGCCCTCCGCCGGCCCCGTCGCCGAGGCGCCGGACTACGCGACGGACGCCACGGCGCCCGACAGCGACATGGCGGCCTCGCTCACCGCCGCCGCGCCCGCGGCCGGCACAGTCTCCACGGACGCCAACGCCTACTGGCAGTCCTTCACCTTCGAACGTCCGCGTGATCTGGCCCCCCGCGTACCCGGAGTGGAGACGGAACCGAGAGCGGGCGGCGGAACGCGCGTGGGTAAGGTCATGGGTGCCTTCGGAGTGCTCGGCGACCTCGCCATGGGCTGGGACATCACCCCGCAGGTGGCATGCGACAGCGACTGAGGAGAGGGCCGCGAGGGCCATGGCGAAAGAGCGAGTGACCGTGTGCGTTCCACGGTGCGAGCCGGGGGACCTGCCCGGGGTGATCGGCGCCGCCATGGCTCCGTACGAGTACGGCCGCCGTTTCGCCCCCGGGGAGCCGGAGGTGGAGACCTGGTGGGACTACTGGCGGATCGACGGAGGGGGCTGCGAGTTCTCCGTCGTCGCGGGCCACGAGGACGACCCGCGTCTCGTCCGGGCGACCCACACGCTGTCGGGGGAGCGGCGGGATCTTCCCCTCTCGCTGTGCGACGGCGGGCCGCGGGGGTTGCTGGATCTGGAGACTCCGCGTGCGCGGGCGGCCGCGGAGGCGCGCGGTGCCTTCGAGGCCTGGCAGGCGTTCGCCGCCGGGTATCCGCCGGTGCGCCCGTCGGGTTACTTCTGGGCCAGGCACCACGCGGACCCCGAGGGCTACCCGGTGCCGCAGGCCGTGGAGGACTACCGCACCCAGCCGGCGTTGGTCGCGCTCGCCGAACGGCCGGAACTAGAGGACCTGGTGGGCGGCGACCCAGCCGCCCGGCTGGTGGGCGACCTCGGCGCCCACCTGCGGGAGGCCGCGGACCAGGCGCTTCTCACGAACGCGCTGCTGACCCTGGACGGCCGCTGGCTCGTCATCGCCGGGCCCGAACGGTACCGGTACTTCAACGAGTACCTGGATTCCCGCACGCCGGACACGATGGTCGTACGCGTGCTCTACCACGGCTGAGGCAGGGCTGCCGGAACGCGGGGCTGCCGCCCTTCACCAAGGTTCCCGACACCGCCGAGACCGCCCTCGCCGGGCTGCTGGAGCAGGCGGCGGACGCCGGCAGTGCCGGGCTTCGCAGACCGTGGCCTTACGGAAGCAGGCACTGCCCTTCAACTTGGCGGTCACCTGACCCATGGGACAGGCTCTAGGCCGTGTCGTCAAAAGGGTTGCGGCCCGTGAGGTTGGGCTGACCGACGCGGAGGACGGACTGCCTGGTCAACGAATCTCACGTGCCAGCGCCGCTGCGCCTGGCTGATGATGGACCGATGTTGAACGTCACCGGCGCGGACGATGCCGAAAGCACGGCTCTCTTGCTGACCCTGATGCACCGACTGCACAAGCAACTGGACGATTTCACCACTCAGCTCTACCTCGCGCACAACTTCGGACATGAGTCCGGGCTGGTGCCTGCCATTTTGATCGAGAAGCATGCCGCAGGACCTGAACTGCGGCTCCACCACCGCTTCAGCTTCCTCGCGGAGGGTGATGCCGATGTCAGTGAGCTGCGATTTTCGGCAGGAGTGACCATCACCTCGGCCGGGTGCATCGTTCAAGCCATGGTGGATGTCGACCTTGAGCGACCCTTCGGAGAGTTCGGAGCCGACGTCCACACCCTCTATTTCGAGCGGATCGATCAACTTTCCCTCATGGACGCCCTAAGCCGTTTGCAGGAGCAGGTCACGGCGCTCTGCACGATGGGCGATGTCCCGGACCGTCTGGGCTTTTGATACACGCTGATTGCGATCAACTCGTCGACAGCACCCGGGAAGCCAGGCGAGAGGATCACGCCCACATCAGGAGTGATGCGAGGGCGACCGCAGCTTCGTAGGGCTGGGCGGTCTTGTCAGACCGGGTGGCATGCCCCGCCACTGCTTCAAGCGGTTGAAGCACCGTTCCACGACGTTGCGATGCTTATAGACCTCGCGGTCGAAAGCCGGCCTCCGTTACTCCATCGCCGGGCCCGGTTGCGGGCCTGGTCTGCCCGCTCGGGGATCGTGTGGGAGATGCGCCGCCGGCGGAGCCAGGTGCGGATCGCTTTCCAGCTGTAGCCCGTGTCGCCGAGGACGTGATCGGGCCGGATGCGGGCCCGTCCGGATCCGATGCGTGGCACTCTGATCGCGTCCATGACCGCGGTGAACTGGGTGCAGTCGTTGATGTTGCCGCCCGTGACGACGAATGCGAGCGGGCGGCCCGATCCGTCGCAGGCCAGGTGGATTTTGCTGGTCAGGCCGCCTCTGGACCGGCCGAGGGCCGGGTCGCGGAGCCCCTTTTTCGGGCCCCGGCCGCGTGCTGGTGGGCGCGAACGATCGTGGAGTCGACCGACACCAGCCATTCGACGTCGCCTGCTGCGTCGGCTTTCGCCTGGGCGGCCCGGAGCATCCGGTCGAACGTGCCGTCCGTCGCCCACCTGCGGATGTGGAGCGTGGCCCACGGCCCGTATCGCTCGGGCACGTCCCGCCAGGCGGTCCCGGTCCGGAACTTGCACACGATCCCGTTCAGGACCCTGCGGTCGTCCAGCCGTTTCCGCCCCCGCATCGACTCGGGCAGCAACGCCCGGACGAACTCCCACTCGGCATCGGACAACTCATGACGACGTATCACGACCCCGTGATTCACCACCCAAGATCATTTGAAGACACCGCCTAGGCCCCCACGGCCACCGGAACCGTCCGCAGCGCCTCGGTGTAGCGGTCGAGCAGCACCCGCGCCACCTCCGGCGCCGGGCCCAGCACCTCGGCCAGGACGTCCGCGTCGGCCGCGCCCCGCGCGATCCGGTCGGGCAGGAAGCCCGGCGCCAGCACGTAGGGTGCGACGGCCACGCGCTCGCACCCCTGGGCGCGCAGCTCGCGCACGGCGTCCTCGGTGCGCGGGAGGCGGGCGGAGGCGAACGCGGGTCGCACGGCGCGCCAACCGGTGCGCCACCACTCCCGCGCGATGTCGGCGATCACCGCGATCGCCTCCGCGTCGGAGGACCCCGCCGAGGCCAGCACGACCCCGGTCGAGGACTTGTCGGCGGGGTCCAGTCCCGCCTCGGACAGGCGCCGTTCGAGCGCCGAGACCAGCAGCGGCGACGGACCGAGCACGTCGGCCTGCCGGACCCGCATCCCGCGCGGCGCCTCCCGCAGCACGGCCGGGATGTCGGCCTTGGCGTGGAAGGCGCGGGTCAGCAGCAGCGGCTGCGCCACCACCTCGCGCACCCCGTCGGCCGCCAGCGACTGGAGCACGCCGCCGACCGAGGGCACGTTGAAGTCGAGGAAGCCGGTCACCACCCTGAGGTCCGGCCGCATCGCCCTCACCCGCGCCACCAGGGCGTGCACGGTCGCGGCGTGCCGGGGGTCGCGGCTGCCGTGGGCGACGATCAGGAGAACGGGTGTGTGGTGCATGGGAGTTCAGCTCTTCACCAGCAGGCCCCGGCTGCGCAGCACCCACCGCTCCAGCGGACTGAAGATCAGCAGGTCGACCGCGATGCCGACGAACAGGATCAGCAGGATGGCCTCGAACACCATCGCCATGTCCAGGGCGTTGCGGCCGTTCTCCAGCAACTGGCCGAGGCCGACGCCCAGATCGGGGAAGGACGCGATGATCTCGGCCGCCATCAGCGAGCGCCAGGAGAACGCCCAGCCCTGCTTCATCCCGGCCACATAGCCGGGCAGCGCGGCGGGCAGCGTGATGTGCCAGACACCGCGCAGCCCGCCGGCGCCCATGGTGCGGCCCGCCCGCAGGAACAGCGGGGGCACCTGGTCGATGCCGGACACCAGGCCGTTGGCGATGGAGGGCACGGCGCCGAGCAGGATCACCGCGTACATCATCGAGTTGTTCAGCCCCAGCCAGATCACCGCCGGGGGCACCCAGGCCACCGAGGGCAGCGACTGGAGGCCCGACAGGATCGGCCCGAGGGCTGCGCGCACGAACTTCACCCGTGCCACCAGCAGGCCCAGCGGGGTGCCGATGAGCAGGGCCAGACCGAAGCCCAGCAGACCGCGCGAGACGCTGGTCCAGATGTAGCCGAGGAGCTTGCCCTCCAGCCAGTCCCGCTGGACCGCCTCCCACACCGCCCTCGGCGCGGGCAGCTTGGTGGGGTCGGTGACGACCCCGAAGGACACCAGGGCCTGCCAGACCAGCAGCACCACCAGCACGGCGGTGACCGGCGGCAGCACCTTGGTGACCAGGGTCTGCCTCAGCGGCACCCGTGCGCCCCGCGGGGTCTCCAGGGCGTCGAGGCCCGCCTCCACGCTCCCCGTGCCGGGAGCCGGTGTCGTCTCAGTGCTGGCCATGGCGGCGGATCTCCCCTCGCAGTGCCTCGGTGATCTCCAGGGACAGTTCCGCCACGGGGGCGTCCTCAATGCGGCGGGGCTGCGGGATGTCCACCGTCCACTCGTGGGCGACCTTGCCCGGTCGGGAGGACAGCAGCACGACCCGCTGGGCCAGTCGTACCGCCTCGCGCACGTTGTGCGTCACGAAGAGCACGGACAGGCCGGTCTCCGTCCAGACGCGGGTCAGCTCGTCGTGCAGCACGTCGCGGGTGATGGCGTCGAGGGCCGCGAACGGCTCGTCCATCAGCAGCAGTCCGCTCTCCTGCGCCAGCGCGCGGGCCAGCGCCACCCGCTGCCGCATACCGCCGGAGAGTTCGTGCACCCGCTTGCCGTACGCGCCGCCCAGCCTGACGAGTTCGAGCAGTGACTCGGCCTTGTCGCGGCGCTCGCCCTTGGGCACGCCCCGCAGGCGCAGGGCGAGTTCGATGTTCTTGCCCGCGGTCAGCCACGGGAAGAGGGCGTGCTCCTGGAACATCAGGGCCGGACGGCCGTCGGTGTCGATGGACCCGGCGCTGGGCCGGTCCAGGCCCGCCACCAGGTTGAGCAGGGTCGACTTGCCGCAGCCCGAGGCCCCCAGGAGGGTGACGAACTCGCCGGGCGCGACATCGAGGTTGATGTCGTCCAGCACGAGCTGCTGTCCGCCCGGGCCCGGAAAGGACTTGGAGACGTGGTCGAGGCGGGCGGCGTACTCGACCGCCGGGCCGGCCGTGGTGAGGGTGGTGGCCATGGTCGTCACCTCCTGGGGACTCATCGGTTGGCGTCGGTCAGTCGGTGCCGAGCCCGGCGGCGTCGACCTTGGGGGCGCCCTCGGCGCCGAGGACCTTGTTGAGCAGGGTCAGGTCGTAGATGCCCTTGAGGTCGGGCTTGGCCAGCAGGCCCGCCTTGACCGCGTGGTCGGCCTCGGTGCCCAGGGTCGCGGCCAGCGGGTCGTCCGTGGTCTGGATCGACTTCCACGCCGGGTCCAGCACGGCCGGAGCCAGCGCCTTGCCGGAGTCGGCCTGCAACTGCTTGTTCGCCGACTCCTTCGCCTTGTCCGGGTTGGCCTTGATCCACTTATTGGTGCGCACCGAGGCCCGCAGGATCGCCTCGACGGCCTTCGGGTGGGCCTTGAGGAACTTCTGCGACACGATCACGTTGGTGATCACGAACTTCTTGTCCGGCCACAGGTCGGACTCGTCCAGCAACACCTTGCCGCCCTCGGCGACCAGCTTGGACGCGGTCGGCTCCGGCACCCACGCACCGTCCAGGGAACCGGCCTTGAAGGCGTCCGGGGTCACCTTGTTGTCGCTGCGGACCACGGTGACGTCACCCTTGCCGCTCTGCGCGTCGACCCGGTAGCCCTGCTCCGCCGCCCAGTTGAGGAAGGCGACGTCCTGGGTGTTGCCGAGCTGGGGCGTGGCGATCCGCTTGCCCTTGACGTCCTTCAGCGACTTGATCTTCTTGGGGTTCACGACCAGCTTCACCCCGCCGGACGCCGAACCGCCGATGATCTTCAGGCTGCGGCCGCCGGACTTGGTGTAGCCGTTGATGGCGGGGGAGGGGCCGATCCAGCCGATGTCGATGGAGCCGGAGTTGAGCGCCTCGATCTCGGAGGGGCCCGCGTTGAAGGTGGCGTAGTCGGCCTTGGTGGCGCCCAGTTCCTTCTGGAAGAGGCCCTGCTGGCGGCCGACCAGCGCGGTGGCGTGGGTGAGGTTGCCGAAGTAGCCGATCTTGACGGAGTCCAGGCCGTCGATCTTCTTGGCTCCGGAGGCGACCTTCTGGTTGGCGGCGTCGTCCTTGGCCTCGGACCCGTAACCGCAGGCCGCGAGGGCCAGCAGGGGGAGTACGGCGAGGACGGTGAGACCGCGGCGCGGCAGCGGCGAACGGGTGGCAGGCACGGGAGGCGTTTCCTCTCGTCGGCCCGGCGGTCACGGTGTCAGGCCGTGGCCGGGAGGTCGATGGGTCTTCGTCGTCGCAACCGGGACGTCGTCGGGTGGGGGGAGGGCATGGCGTGGGGGAGCAGGGCGCGCGAGCGGTGCGCGTACGTCAGCGCGCACATCGCGCGACCCCGCCCTGCCCGGAGCCGAGCGCGCCGCTGCCGATGCGGCCGCCCTCCTTGGCGAACGTCGAGAAGACCTCGGTGGTCTGCATGGTCAGAAGTCCCACCCGTCGTCGTCGGCTTCCGCGACCGGCTCGGGCGCGGCGAAGGACTCGCCGACCATGCCCGCGGTGAGCGTCGTGCCGTCGGCCGGGTCGATCAGGATGAAGGACCCGGTGCGGCGCGAGTCGGCGTAGGAGTCGACCGGCAGCGGCTCTGCGGTACGGATCTTCACCCGGCCGATGTCGTTGGCGGCGAGCGTCCCCGGATGGGGGTGCAGGGACAGGTCGGCCAGGGTGAGCCGGGACGGGATGTCCTTGACGATCGCCTTGACCGTACGGGTGCCGTGCTTGAGCAGTACCCGGTGGCCCACGGTCAGCGGCTGGTCGGCCACATGGCAGACGGTCGCCTCCACGTCCTGCGTGGTCGCGGGCGCGTCCTTGCTCGGCACGATCAGGTCGCCGCGCGAGACGTCCACGTCGTCCGCCAGCAGCACGGTCACCGACTGGGTGGTCCAGGCCACGTCCACCGGCTCGCCCAGGAGGTCGATCCCGGCGATCCGGCTGGTGCGGCCCGACGGCAGCACCGTGACCTCCTCGCCCACCCGGAAGGTGCCGGACGCGATCTGTCCGGCGTACCCCCGGTAGTCGGGGAGTTCGGCGGTCTGCGGGCGGATCACGTACTGCACCGGCAGCCGGGCGTGGCAGTGCGCCAGGTCGTGGCTGACCGGCACCGTCTCCAGGTGCTCCAGCACGGTCGGGCCGCCGTACCAGTCCATCCGGGCGGAGGCGTCGACCACGTTGTCCCCGGCGAGCGCCGAGATCGGGATCGCGGTGACCTCGGGGACGCCCAGCTCGGTCGCGTACGCCGTGAACTCCTCGGCGATGGCGGCGAAGACGCGCTCCTCGTAGCCGACCAGGTCCATCTTGTTCACCGCGAGCACCACGTGCGGCACGCGCAGCAGGGCGGCGATGGCCGCGTGCCGGCGGGTCTGCTCGACCACGCCGTTGCGGGCGTCGACCAGGACCACGGTCAGCTCGGCGGTGGAGGCGCCGGTGACCATGTTCCGGGTGTACTGCACGTGTCCCGGCGTGTCGGCCAGGATGAAGCGGCGGCGCGGGGTGGCGAAGTAGCGGTAGGCCACGTCGATGGTGATGCCCTGTTCCCGCTCGGCCCGCAGGCCGTCGGTGAGCAGCGCCAGGTCCGGCGCCTCCTGGCCCCGGCTCGCGGACGCCCGCTCCACGGCCTCCAACTGGTCCACCAGGACCGACTTGGAGTCGTGCAGCAGCCGTCCGACCAGGGTGGACTTGCCGTCGTCGACGGAGCCCGCGGTGGCGAACCGGAGCAGGGTGGTGGCCGACAGCGCCTCGGCGGTGATCGTGCTCATGGTCAGAAGTACCCCTCGCGCTTGCGGTCTTCCATCGCGGCCTCGGAGAGCTTGTCGTCGGCGCGGGTGGCGCCCCGCTCGGTGAGCCGGGACGCGGCGATCTCGGTGATGACCGCCTCCAGCGTGGTGGCGTCGGAGTCGACCGCGCCGGTGCAGGACATGTCGCCCACGGTGCGGTAGCGCACCAGCCGCTTCTGGACCGGCTCGCTCTCCCGCGGGCCGCCCCACTCGCCGGCGGTCAGCCACATGCCGCTGCGGGAGAAGACCTCGCGCTCGTGCGCGAAGTAGATCTCCGGCAGCTCGATCCCCTCGCGGGCGATGTACTGCCACACGTCCAGCTCGGTCCAGTTGGACAGCGGGAACACCCGGACGTGCTCACCGGGGGCGTGGCGGCCGTTGTACAGGTTCCACAGCTCCGGGCGCTGGCGGCGCGGGTCCCACTGGGAGAACTCGTCGCGCAGCGAGAACACCCGCTCCTTGGCGCGTGCCTTCTCCTCGTCGCGCCGCCCGCCGCCGAACACCGCGTCGAACCGCTCGCTCTGGATCTTCTCCGTCAGCGGCAGCGTCTGCAGCGGGTTGCGGGTGCCGTCGGGACGTTCCTTGAGTACACCCCGGTCGATGTAGTCCTGTACGGAGGCCACATGGAGGCGCAGCCCATGTGCGGCCACCACACGGTCCCGGTACTCGAGCACCTCGGGGAAGTTGTGTCCGGTGTCCACATGGAGCAGGGCGAAGGGCACGGCCGCGGGCGCGAACGCCTTCAGCGCCAGGTGCAGCATGACGATCGAGTCCTTGCCCCCGGAGAACAGGATCACCGGGTTCTCGAACTCGCCTGCCACCTCACGGAAGATGTGCACCGCCTCGGACTCCAGCGCGTCCAGGTGGGAGAGGGCGTACGGGCTGTCCGTGCCCTCGCCGCCCCCCGTCACCTCGGCGACGGTCGTCATGCCAGTCCCCTCTCGCCGAGCAGGGCGTGCACCGCGGCCGCCGACTGCGTGACGCTCTGATCCTGCGTCTCGATCCGCAGGTCCGGCGCCGCCGGCTCCTCGTACGGGTCGTCCACACCGGTGAGCCCGGTCAGCTCGCCCGCGGCCTGCCGGGCGTACAGCCCCTTCACATCCCGCTCGCCGCACACCTCGACCGGCGTCGCCACATGGACCTCCAGGTACGGGGTGCCGTTCGCCGCGTGCCGCTTGCGCACCGTGTCCCGGCTGTCCGCGTAGGGCGCGATCACCGGGACCAGCGCCAGCACGCCGTTGCGCGCGAGGAGTTCGGCCACGAAGCCGATGCGCTGGACGTTGGTGTGCCGGTCCTCGCGGGCGAAGCCGAGTCCGGCCGAGAGGAACTCGCGGATCTCGTCGCCGTCGAGCACCTCCACGCGCCGTCCCCCGGCCCGCAGGCGGACGGCCAGTTCGGTGGCGATGGTGGTCTTGCCCGCGCTCGGCAGACCAGTGAGCCAGACGGTGGCCCCGGTCGTCACGTGTTCTCGCTCCTCGTATCGATCGGTCGTCATCCGTGCAGCCCGCACTCGGTCTTGCCGCGCCCGGCCCAGCGGCCGGCCCGTGCGTCCTCGCCCTCCAGCACCCGGCGGGTGCAGGGGGCGCAGCCCACCGAGGCGTAGCCGTCCATCAGCAACGGGTTGGTCAGCACGCCGTGTTCGGCGACGTAGGCGTCCACGTCGTCCTGGGTCCAGCGGGCGATGGGGGAGACCTTGACCTTGCGGCGCCGGGCGTCCCAGCCGACGACCGGGGTGTTCGCCCGCGTCGGCGACTCGTCCCGGCGCAGTCCGGTCGCCCACGCCTGATAGCCCCTCAGGCCCGCTTCGAGCGGCTTGACCTTACGCAGGGCGCAGCACAGGTCGGGGTCGCGGTCGTGCAGCCGGGGCCCGTGCTCCGCGTCCTGCTCGGCCACCGTCCGCTCGGGGGTGAGCGTGATGACGTTGACGTCCATCACGGCGTCGACGGCGTCACGGGTGCCGATGGTCTCCGGGAAGTGGTAACCGGTGTCGAGGAACACCACGTCCACGCCGGGGCGCACCCGTGCGGCGAGGTGGGCCACCACGGCGTCCTCCATGGAGGAGGTCACGCAGAACCTCTCACCGAAGGTGTCCACCGCCCAGCGCAGCACCTCCAGTGCGGGCGCGTCCTCCAGCTCACGGCCCGCCCGCTCGGCCAGTTCCCTCAACTCGTCCTCGGTACGCTCCGTCTGAGCGGTCGTCATATCCGGTCGTCCCCTCCGTCGTCGCCCCGCTTCAGCCCCCGGGCGAGCAGCCCGAGGAACTTCAGCCGAAAGGCGCGATTGCAGGCTCCGCATTCCCAGGCGCCGTGGCCCTCCTCGCTCGGGCGCAGGTCCTCGTCCCCGCAGTAGGGGCAGTGGAACGGTGCGGCACGCTCGCTCACGACAGCGCCTCCTCACTGGCCCGCGCGGCCCACACGGCGAACCGCTCGCCGTCCGCGCGCTCGGCCTCGAAGCGGCGCAGGACACGCTCGACGTAGTCGGGCAGCTCCTTCGACGTCACCTTCAGACCGCGCACCTTGCGGCCGAAGCCCGCCTCCAGACCGAGCGCGCCGCCCAGGTGCACCTGGTAGCCCTCGACCTGGTTGCCGTCCTCGTCCACCACCAACTGGCCCTTGAGGCCGATGTCCGCCACCTGGATGCGGGCACAGGCGTTCGGGCAGCCGTTGAGGTTGATGGTGATCGGCTCCTCGAACTCCGGCAGGCGGCGCTCCAGTTCGTCGATGAGGGCACTGCCGCGCGCCTTGGTCTCGACGATGGCCAGCTTGCAGAACTCGATGCCGGTGCAGGCCATCGTGCCGCGCCGGAACGGCGAGGGGCTGACCCGGAGGTCCAGCGCCTCCAGGCCGGCGACGAGGGAGTCGACCTGGTCGCCCTCGACGTCGAGCACGATCATCTTCTGCTCGGTGGTGGTGCGGACCCGTCCGGAGCCGTGCTCCTCGGCGACTGCGGCGATCTTCGCCAGCGTGGCGCCGTCGACCCGGCCGACGCGCGGGGCGAACCCGACGTAGAAGCGGCCGTCGCGCTGGCGGTGCACACCGACGTGGTCGCGCCAGCGTTCCACCGGCTGCTCGGGCGCCGGGCCGTCGAGCAGCTTGCGGCCGAGGTATTCGTCCTCCAGCACCTGCCGGAACTTCTCCGGGCCCCAGTCCGCGACCAGGAACTTCAGCCGGGCGCGGTTGCGGAGCCTGCGGTAGCCGTAGTCCCGGAAGATCGAGATGACGCCCTCGTGGACGTCGGCCACCTCGTCGAGCGGCACCCAGGCGCCCAGCCGGACGCCGATCTTCGGGTTGGTGGACAGACCGCCGCCCACCCACAGGTCGAAGCCCGGCCCGTGCTCGGGGTGTTCCACGCCGACCAGCGCGATGTCGTTGATCTCGTGCGCCACGTCCAGCAAAGGGGAGCCGGAGATCGCCGACTTGAACTTGCGCGGCAGGTTGGAGAACGCCTTGTTGCCGATGACCCGGCGCTGGATCTCCTCGATGGCCGGGGTGCCGTCGATGATCTCGTCCTCGGCGATCCCCGCGACCGGCGAGCCGAGGATCACGCGGGGGGTGTCGCCGCACGCCTCCGTGGTGGACAGCCCGACATCCTCCAGGCGCCGCCAGATCTCCGGCACGTCCTCGATCCTGATCCAGTGCAACTGGATGTTCTGCCGGTCGGTGATGTCGGCGGTGCCGCGCGCGAACTCCTGCGAGACCTCGCCGATCACCCGCAGCTGGGCGGTGGTCAGCCGGCCGCCGTCGATGCGGACGCGCAGCATGAAGTACTTGTCGTCCAGCTCCTCCGGTTCGAGCACCGCGGTCTTGCCGCCGTCGATACCGGGCTTGCGCTGGGTGTACAGACCCCACCAGCGCATACGGCCGCGCAGGTCGTTGGGGTCGATGGAGTCGAATCCCCGCTTGGAGTAGATCGTCTCAATGCGTGTCCGCACGTTGAGACCGTCGTCGTCCTTCTTGAACTGTTCGTTGCCGTTGAGCGGGGTGTGGTGTCCCGCCGCCCACTGGCCCTCACCACGGTGACGACTCACCTTGCGGCGGGGCGCGGCGGCAGCGGGGTCCTGGGGACTGGGGGCCATGGTTTCTACGTCCTTAGGAACAGGCGGAAAATCAGCTCTGGCCTGCGCGCTTCTGCGCACGCGGGCACACCTGCGCGGCGTTGCGCTGAACGGGGGGGTGGAGCAGAGGCCGGCGGTGCTGGAGTGCTCAGCTCGCCCGACACATGGCGCTGGACATGCGGCCGAGGTCGACGTGGCGTCGACTCACCAAGGCGATTCCAGTTCCAGACATGACGGCAGCGTGTCACGCACGTCTCCGGGCAGTCCAGCATTGTCCGTCATCTGGACGGATCTATTCTGAATACCGAGACAACAAGGAGGGGCGGGCGCCGGGCGGGCGCCGCTCAGTCGCCCAGGAACGCCCCCGGCCACGGTCCGGGCGTCGGGAGGTCCGCCTCCAGCTCCACCCTGGTGTCGAACAGCGTGAAGCCGCGCCGCAGATAGTTGTCCAGCGCGTACGGGCCGTCCTTGCTGCACGTGTGCAGCCACACCCGCTTCACCGGGGTCAGATCCGGCCACCGCGTCGCCAGGTCCCAGGCGCGCGCCGTCCCCACCGACAGCAGGTGCCCGCCGATCCTGCGTCCCCGGGACGCGGGCAGCAGCCCGAAGTAGGCGATCTCCACCACGCCCTCCCCGGTCGCCTCCAGCTCGAGGTACCCGGCCGGTGTGCCCCGCTCGTACGCCACCCAGGTCTCCACGCCGGGGCGCCCGAGGTACTCCCGCCACCGGGCGTGGGTCCAGCCGAGCCGGTCGGTCCAGCGGATGTCGCCGCCGACCGAGGCGTACAGGAACCGGCTGAACTCGGGGGACGGCACCTCGGCCCGTACGATCCGCACCGCGTCGCCCTCGGGCGCCGCGGCGGGCAGGAGGTCGGACGGCGAGGTCTGTTCCAGGGACCAGGTGGTGACAGGGACGCTGCTCATGGGCTCAGGGAATCATCCCGCCCGTCGGACTGTCGATCGCCGCCGGCGGGATCACGGCTCAGTCCAGCGAGCGTTCCAGCGAGGCCAGCGGGACGGCGAACAGCATCCGGTCGGACAGCGACCACACCTCGCCCGTCTCCTGCCAGTACGAGAGTGACACCGCCGACTCGGTCCAGCAGTGGTGCGAGCCGTCCGACCCGCACCGCGCCCCCTTCGCACCGTCCGCGTCCTGGCGCCACAGCCCGCCCCGGCCGTCCTCGCCGCCGGGCAGCTGGCCGGTGTACCAGGACGCGCCCTCGGCCCCGGCGGGCCGGTACGACAGCACTCCCCGCACCCCCCGCGCCTTGGTCCGGAACACCTCGACGGCGTCGGCGTGCCCGGCGGAATCGGTGGCGAGCAGCCCGGCCCGCGCCGGGGCCGCGCTGAAGGCGTACCGCCACAGCCGGGCGCGCCGTGCCCCGTCCGGGGAGGTGCGCTCGGCCGCGACCAGGCTGTCCGGGGAGGTGCTCCGGTCCAGCGCCAGCGGGCCGGGACAGGGCGGCCGGCCGTCTTCGCAGCGGCCGCGGGTGTAGCGGTAGGAGCCCACGGCGGGCAGCACGTACCGGTACCCGGCGGCCGACCAGCCGTGCGGCACCCGGCCGACGGCGGGCTCGTTGGTGGTGGTGCGCTGAATGCGGTCCAGGTCGTAGACGTAGAGCGCCTCGGCGCCGCCGTCGGACGCGGTGACGAGCAGCTTGCCGTGGTTCCAGACCATGCCGGAGACGCCCGAGGTCAGGGCCCGGTAGTCCCGGCCGCCGTCGGCCGGCACCACCAGCAGGACCCAGCGGTAGACCGGGCGGGCGGGGTCGTCGAGATCCGTGAAGGCGACGCGGGTCAGGCCGCGTTCGGCCACGCGCCCGGTGTCGGTGGCGTGCGTCCAGCCGGTGAGCACGACGCGGTGGCTGCCCCAGACGCCGTCCTCGTCGGCGTCGCCGGAGGTCGTCACGGCGGCGGGGCGCCAGGCGCTGTCGGCGGTGTCGGCCGGGTCCCAGCAGTAGGAGCGGGTGGCCTCGGGGGTCAGGGGCAGGGAGGAGCGGTCGTCGCCCGCGCAGTCGGCGCCCGTACGCATCCGGCGGTCGGCGTCGCCGAGCACGGTGTCCACGCCGACCGGGCGGCCCATGGCGGCGGAGAGCCGGTTCAGCACGGGGGCGGGCTCCAGGCGCTCCTGGAGGCGCAACGGGGCGGTGTCGGAGGCGGAGGTGAGCGGCTTGAGCGCGCCGGGGTTGCCGGCGACCTCGGCCTGGGAGGTGCTGATCAGCGTGGCCGCCGCGGTGAGCGCCAGCCCGGTCCCGGTGAGGGCCGCGCGCAACGCCAGGCCCCGTCTGCGCCTGCGGTGCCTGCCGCGTTGCTTCATGTCTCCTCCCGAGGCGGGCCAACTGTGCCCGATGATGGTCGTGTTGCTCACCCGGCACGGGGCGGACCCGCCTCGGATGCTACGGCAGCACGCGGCGCGCCGGGGCCAAGAGGCCGCAAATACGCGGCAGGCGCCCGGTGTGCGGCAGGAGGCGCCCGGCGTGAAAGGGGGCGCTCAACGCGTCCCGTGAGCCGTGCGGCGCACCGCCACCCCCGGTGCCGTGGAACGCGGCAGCAGGTCACGGGGGTCGTCCGGGAGCAGCACCTCCGCCTCGGCGTCCTCCCGCAGCCGGTACGGCCGATGCAGGAGGAGCGCCCCGAGATATCGGCGTACCCGCGACATCTCCGCGCGGACGGTGACCGTGCGGGTGGGGTCGCCGAACACGTCCTCGGCCAGCCCCGCAGCGCTGCGCCCCGCGCGCTGGGCCACGAGCAGGTACAGCAACTCCGCGTGCCGCTGGCTGGGTTCGCGAGTCCAGGTGCCGCCCGCGTCGGACACCGTGAGCAGCCGGCGCTCCGGCCGGGACAGGTCGAGCACCAACCTTCCCGCTCCGAGAAGTGTTTCGGCGGACGCCCGCAGCAACCAGCCCCCGGCCAGCGGCTCCACCGCGCACGCCCCCAGCCCCGGCACCCGACGCCGCCCCGGTGAGAACGACTTGGGCAGCGCGACCCGCCGTACGTACGGCATCCCCGTCACCGCCGCCGACCAGCCGTCCCGGTCCACCACGAGCGCGGGCCCGGTCAGCCGGGCCAGCACCGGCGCGGCCACCGACCGCAGCCGCTCCAGGGAGTCGAGGTGCAACTCGCGCAGCCGGGCCTCGGCGAGCCGGGCGACCGACTCCACCCAGGCGAGGGTCGCCGGATGCATGCTCTCCAGTGGGCCGCTGACATCCACCACACCGATCAGCCGCCCGTCCCTGGGATCGGTGACCGGTGCGCCCGCACAGGTCCAGGAGGCGTGCGAGCGGACGAAGTGCTCGGCGGCGAACACCTGGACCGGCCGCCGTACCACCGCCGGGGTACCGACCCCGTTGGTGCCCACCACCGCCTCGCTCCAGTCGGCGCCGGTCTCGAAACCGAGCCCGTCCGCCCGGCGCAGCACCGCCGGCGAGCCCTCCCGCCACAGCACCCGGCTGTCCGCGTCCGCGACGACCATGATGTGCCGGGCCACGTCCGCGACCGAAAGAAGCCCCTCGCGCAGCACCGGCAGGACGCGGGCGAGGGGCGACTCCTCCCGCCGGCGGCGCACCTCCTCGGCCGTCAACAGCCCCGCCCTCACGTCCCGGTCGGGGTCGACACCGTCGCGCAGCATGCGGTCCCAGGACTGTCCGATCACCGGCCGGGGCGCCATCGGCGCAGATCGCCCGGCGAGCGTCGCCTCACGGACCTGCGCGAGCAGCCGCGCGGTGCGCGGCGCGTCGGCGGCGGTCGGACGCCCCACGTCCCTCGGCGGGTTCACCACGGGAGTCCTTCCCTGTCCGGACAGCGCGCACGGCCTGTCAAGCCGTCCGGACGGCGGTTTCCGGTCGGCCGACGCCCCCATACTGCCGTCGTTCCGGGGTCGGGGAACACCCTCCGCGCACTGTCGGCGACAAGTTGCAACCCCCTGCAACCCTGGTGAACCCGGAGGAGCGGCGGGAGACTTGGGTCCCGCGCCGCCCGTGGGCGGCGTCGACGCCCCGTCGCGGGCCCGTGTCGTGGGGGCGGTGCCGAGTCGGCGCGGCACCACCCCCGCGGCGCCGCACCGGTGGCCGGCCGCCGCGGAGCGCGCCCCCGCGAGGTGAGGGGCGGGTGGTGCGGCGGATACCGTTAGGACGTGCAGTCAGCAAGCGATTCCTCCAAGCGGCCCCACGGTCGCCTCCACCGGGCCAAGGCTCTCTACCGGAACGTCTCCAAACGGAGGACGGTCTGGCTGCTGCTGACGGACACCGTCAATTCCTGCATGGAGTACCGCATCCTGGGCCTCGCCGCCGAGGCCGCGTTCTTCACGCTGCTCTCCGTGCCCCCGCTGCTGCTCAGCCTCATCGGCCTGCTCGGCTACGTCGACGACTGGACCGGCGCCGACACCATCCACAGCCTGGAGACCAACCTCCTCGAAGCCTCCCGCACCGTCCTGTCCGACAAGGGCGTCAAGGAGATCGCCGAGCCGATCCTGGACGACGTGATGAAGGGCGGCCGGCCCGACGTCATCTCCATCGGCTTCCTGTTCGCCCTCTGGTCGGGCTCGCGCGCGGTGAACGTCTTCATCGACACCATCACCGTGATGTACGGCCTCGACGGCGTCCGGGGCATCGTCAAGACCCGGATCATGGCGTTCCTGCTGTTCGTGGTCGCCCTGCTGATCGGCTCGGTCGCGCTGCCGCTGATGGTGGCCGGACCGGACGCGGTGGTCGGGGTGCTGCCCTGGTCGGCGACGGTCGTCCAAGTGCTGTACTGGCCGGTCGTCATCGTGCTCTCCATCGTCTTCCTGACCACGCTCTACCACGTCTCCGTCCCGGTCCGCTCGCCCTGGATCGAGGACGTGCCCGGCGCGCTGGTCGCCCTCGCCATGTGGGTCCTCGGCAGCCTCCTGCTGCGCGTCTACCTCACCCACACCATCGAGGGCGCCACCATCTACGGCTCCCTCGCCGCCGCCGTCGCCGTGCTGCTGTGGATCGGCGTGTCCGCCTTCGCCGTGCTGGTCGGCGCCGCGGTCAACGCCGCCATCGACCGGGTCTGGCCCGCCGCCGCGACCGCCGCCGCCCGCGAGGCCAACGAGCGCCAGCGGGAGGCCCAGGTCGCGGACTACGTCGCCTGGGCGGCCGGGCTGCGCGACGCCGACCCGGACGACCCGGACATGCCGTCCGAGTTCCCCGAGCGCTGGTCCCGCTTCCTGCCCCCGGAGGACATCACCGGCCGGCTGCGTGGCCACACCCGGAACGGCCACCAGCCGCCCAAGGGCTCCGAGGAGGACTGACCGTACGTGCGGTCGGTGCGCCGGAATAGATCCACTGCGCGCGGCGCTCTGGGAGACAGATGTGGTGCGTGCCGCCACGGCGGCCGTACCGGCGACGAAGGGCTGGTGGGCGATGACGGCTGACCGGACGGGCCCGGTGGCCCGCACGCCGTACGGCGCGGTACGCGGCCGGTACGAGCACGGGAACGCGGTGTTCCGAGGCATCCCGTACGCGGCACCCCCCTTCGGCAGCCGCCGCTTCCGCGCCCCTGAGCCGCCCGAGCCCTGGGCCGGTGTGCGCGACGCCGGAGCCTTCGGGCCGACCCCGCCGAAACCCCCGTACTCCGAGGCGTTCGCCCGGTACCTCTCCGACCCCTCGGTGCCCGGCGACGACTGCCTGAACCTCAACGTCTGGACCCCCGAGCCCGGCCCCGGCGCCCGCCTCCCGGTGCTGGTCTGGCTGCACGGCGGCGCGCTGACCAGGGGTTCCTCTGCGGTTCCGGTGTACGACGGGCGGGCCTTCGCCCGCGACGGCGTCGTGCTCGTCTCGGTCAACTACCGGCTCGGCGTAGAGGGGTACGGCCTCTTCCCGGACGCTCCCGCCAACCTGGGCCTGCGCGACCAGCTCGCCGCGCTGCGCTGGGTGCACGAGTCCATCGCGGCCTTCGGCGGCGACCCCGGCAACGTCACCCTGGCCGGGCAGTCGGCCGGCGCGATCAGCACGGGCGTCCTGATCGCGGCCCCGCAGGCCCGCGGGCTGGTCCGGCGGGCGGTGCTCCAGAGCGGGGCGCCGGAGGTCTCGGACCGCGAGAAGGTACGGCGCATGGTCCGCCGGATGGCCGGCCGTCTGAAGGTCCCCGCGACCGCCGCCGCCTTCGCCGATGTCGACCGCGACCTGCTGCTGCGCACCCAGGCCGAGGTCAGCCGGCGCAGCAGCCCGATCCTGGGCGGGCCCGGCTTCGGCATCGTCGTCGACGGCGACCTCGTCCCCACCGACCCGCTGGCTGCCCTCACCGGCGGCGCGGCGCCCGGCGTCGACCTGCTGATGGGCTGGACCCGCGACGAGTACCGGCTCTGGCTGGTGCCCGGGGGCCTGGTCGACCACGTCGACCGGCTCGGCGCGGTCGCCCTGGCCGGCGCGATGGCCCGCTGCCACGTCGGCTCCGAGGTCCCGCGAGGCTACCGCGCCCTGCGCCCCGCGGCGGGCGCCGCCGAACTGGTCGGCCAGATGGTCACCGACCACATGCTCCGCCTCCCCCTGCACCGCCTGGCCGACGCCCGCCCGTCCCGCTCCCACGTGTACGAGTTCGCCTGGCCGTCCCTCCGCCCCGCCCTCGGCGCCTGCCACTCCCTGGAACTCGGCTTCGTCTTCGACACCGGCGAGGTCGAGGACGCGGTGAGGCTGGCAGGCAAGGGCGCCCCCCAGTCCCTGGCCGACACCATGCACACCGCCTGGGTCGACTTCGCCACCACGGGCGACCCCGGCTGGCCCTCCTGGGACGCCTCCCATCCGACCCGCGTCTTCGACACCACCGGCCCCGGCCTGGCCCACGGCCCCCGGGACGCGGAACTCGCCCTCTGGGCGCACCCCCTCGTCCCCCACCAGGCTCCCGCCGCCAACCGGCTCGCGGCGGTACGGCGCCTGCGGAGGTCGCCGGTGCTGCGGAGGCGCTGACCTGAGGGTCAGACGCGGCCCAGCGCCCGGGCGATCGCGGTGATCGTCTCCGGGCCCACGCGGCAGCAGCCGCCCACGAGGCGGGCGCCGGTGGCCGAGAACGCGGGGGAGAGGGTGGGGGAGTCGTCCCAGGCGCGGGTCCGGGGGTTCCAGGTCTCGCCGCTGTTGGGGTAGGCGACCACCGGTTTGCCCGTCACCCGCGCCGCTGTTTCGACCGCGTGCGGGACGTCCTCGGGGGCGCAGCAGTTCACGCCCACCGCGATGATCTCCTCGGCGTCGGCGGCCAGGGCGAACGCCTCGTCCAGGGGCTGGCCGGCGCGGGTGCGGTCGCCGTCGACGCTGTAGGAGAGCCAGGCCGGGACGCCCAGGCCGCGTACCGCGCGCAGCAGGGCCTCCGCCTCGTCGGTGTCCGGGACGGTCTCCAGGGCCAGGACGTCGGGGGCGGCCGCCGCCAGGACCTCCAGGCGGGGGCGGTGGAAGCGCTCCAGCTCGGCTCGGGTCAGGCCGTAGCGGCCCCGGTACTCGGAGCCGTCCGCGAGCATCGCGCCGTACGGGCCCGCGGAGGCGGCCACCCAGAGGGGGCGGGCGGCCTCGGCGCGGCGGGCGGCCTCACGGGCCAGTTCCACGCTGGAGGCCAGCAGGCGCGCGGCTTCCGCGCGGTCGATGCCGCGCCGGGCGAAGCCCTCGAAGGTGGCCTGGTAGCTGGCGGTGATCGCCACGTCGGCGCCGGCCGTGTAGTAGGCGAGGTGGGCCTCGGTGATCGCCTCCGGAGCCTCCGCGAGCAGGCGCGCGGACCACAGCTCGTCGCTCAGGTCGTACCCGGCCGACGCCAGCTGGTTGGACAGCCCGCCGTCCAGAACGAGCGGCGGGCCCTCGGCGAGGGCGGTGGCGAGATCGGTGCTCATCCCTCGACGCTAATCGACGCCGGGTGCCGTCACGCGCTCTCCCTCGGCCAGTTCTCCAGGGCCCGGTGCAGCGCCTCGACGCCCTTGTCCCACGAGGCGTCCACCGGGCGGCCGGCGCCGAAGCCGCCCGCCGACTCCAGGACGCAGTAGCCGTGGAAGGTGCTGCGCAGGAGGCGTACCGCGTCCGTGAGGTCGGGTTCGGCCAGGCCGTAGGCGCGCAGCATTCCGTAGGTGATCTCGGCGGTGCGGCGCAGGGCGGGGGAGTCCGCGATCAGGGACTGGTCGATGCGGATCTGGGTGGCCGCGTACCGGCCGGGGTGCTCCAGGGCGTAGGCGCGGTAGGCGTTCGCGAAGGCGGTCAGCGCGTCCCGGCCCGCGCGTCCGGCGACCGCCGCCGCGATGCCGTCGATCAGCTCGCCGCCCGCGTACAGCGCCAGCCGGGTGCGCAGGTCGTTCAGGTTCCTGACGTGCGAGTACAGGCTCGCGTCCTTCACCCCGAAGCGCCGGGCCAGCGCGGAGAGGGTGACGTGCTCGAAACCGGCCTCGTCCGCGAGTTCGGCGGCGGCCGCGACCAGCCGCTCGGCCGTGATTCCCGCACGTGCCATGGACCCACCTCCTTGGATGCCTAGGCCATATCCTAGAGGGCCTAGGAAAGGATCTCCCGCACGAACGCGTTGGCGAACTTGCCCGCCGGGTCCAGCTCGGCCACCAGTGCCCGGAAGTCGGCCAGCCTCGGGAACCGCTCCCGCACCACCGCCGACGGCATCTCGAACACCTTCCCCCAGTGCGGCCGGGCGTCCAGCACGCCGAGCGCGGCCTCGACCGCGCGCACCGCGGGGAGCACGGCCGCCGCGTCCTCGATCCAGGTGAAGTGCAGCGCCACCGAGTCCCGTCCGTACGCCGGGCTGAGCCACTGCGCGTCGGCCGCGACCGTCCGTACCTCACAGGTCAGCAGGACCTCGGCGAGCGTCGCCCGGATCGCGTCCAGGGCGTGCAGCGCGGCCGTGGCGTCCGCCCTCGGCAACAGGTACTCCGACTGGAGTTCCGACCCGCTGCTCGGCGTGAACTCGGCCCGGAAGTGCGGCAGTCGCTCGTGCCAGGGGCCGGACACGCCGCCCTGCTCGGTGCAGTTGACGGCCGGCATCCCCGGCACCGGATGCATCGCCCCCACCGCCGGCCGGGCCCACGGGAAGTCCACCGGCGCCTGATCGGTGCGCCGCTTCAGCCACACCTGCCGGAACCCCGGCGCCCGCCAGTCGGTGAACAGGCTCACGCTGTACGCCGAGGCCGCGACCGCCTCGTACTCCAGCCTCTCCAGGGGGAGTTCGGTGAAGACGTACTGCTCGACCCCGTACGCCGGTTCCAGGTCGAGGGTGAGCGCGGTGACCACCCCGAGCGCGCCGAGCGAGGTCACGGCGCCGTCGAAACGAGCGTCGCCACGGGCGATCCGCAGCGTGCCGCCGTCCGCCGTGATCAGCTCGACCTCGCGTACCGCCGAGGCGAGCGGGCCGTTGCCCACGCCGGAGCCGTGGGTGCCGGTGGCGACCGACCCGGCGACCGAGATGTGCGGCAGGGACGCCATGTTGGCGAGCGCCAGCCCGTGCGCGTCCACCGTGCGGGCCAGCTCCGCGTACCGGACCCCGCCGCCGACCCGTACCGTCCGGGCCGTCGTGTCCACGTCGATCACCGGGGGCAGCCCCGCCACCGACAGCAGTACGCCCCCGGCGCCCGGGTCCGCGATCCGGTTGAAGGAGTGCCCGCTGCCCAGCACCCGCACCCGCGTACTGCCCGCCACCAGGGCCCGCAGCTCGTCCGGCGAGGTGGGCCGGTGGAACCCGTCGGCCGTGTACGTGATGTTCCGCGCCCAGTTGGTGACCGCCCGCGCCGACTTGGTCATCCCTGCCGTCCCTCCCGGAGAGTGCCTGTGCGCAGACCCTCTCATCACTCCCGTGACCTGGGGAGACCCGGGCCGGGGGGCAACACGTCGCGTGCCTCACAGCCCCCCGGGAGGGCTTGCCGGGAAGTGGGGGCATACGGTGTGAGATGTACGTGTGAGCCGGGAGGAGACAGGGATGGGCAGCCGCACCGCGCTGGTCGAGGATCTGATGGAGCGGTTCCCGCATGTGCCGCGGGAGGCCGTCTTCAAGGAGGACCTGCTCCGGGGCGGAGTCGCCTTCGACGCCTCGGCCCTCAGCGACAACGAGGACGGCGAGGTCAAGCCGAAGTCGTACTTCATCTTCTCCTTCGACCACGGCACCCTCCCCGAGCTGGGCGAGGCCGCGCTCCGCAGGCCCCCGGAGGAAATCATCCTCACCGGCGGCCCCTACGACCTGCGCCGTACGGTCGTCTCCGTGCGGGTGAATCCCACCTCCCCCTACCGGGTCGCCGCCGACGAGCACGGCCGGCTCGGCCTCTACCTCGACGGCAAGCGGATCTCCGACGTCGGCGTGCCGCCGATGCCGGAGTACTACCGGCACAAGCTCTCCAACGGGAAGTCCGTCATGGAGGTGGCCCCGACCATCCAGTGGGGCTACCTGATCTACCTGACCGCCTTCCGTGTCTGCCAGTACTTCGGTGCCAAGGAGGAGTGCCAGTACTGCGACATCAACCACAACTGGCGCCAGCACAAGGCGGCGGGCCGGCCGTACACGGGCGTGAAGGACGTCGACGAGGTCCTCGAGGCGCTCGAGATCATCGACAAGTACGACACCGCCAAGATCTCCACCGCGTACACCCTCACGGGCGGGGCGATCACGTCGAAGGTCCAGGGGCTGGACGAGGCCGATTTCTACGGGCGGTACGCCAAGGCCATCGAGGAGCACTTCCCGGGCCGCTGGATCGGCAAGGTCGTCGCGCAGGCGCTGCCCAAGCCGGACGTGCAGCGCTTCAAGGACTACGGCGTGCAGATCTACCACCCCAACTTCGAGGTGTGGGACGAGTACCTGTTCAAGATGTACTGCCCCGGCAAGGAGCGGTACGTCGGCCGGGACGAGTGGCACAAGCGCATCCTGGACTCCGCCGACGTGTTCGGCGCGAGCAACGTGATCCCCAACTTCGTGGCGGGCGTGGAGATGGCCGAGCCCTTCGGCTTCACCAGCGTCGACGAGGCCATCGCCTCCACCACCGAGGGGCTGCGCTTCTTCATGTCGCACGGCATCACGCCCCGCTTCACCACCTGGTGCCCCGAGCCGACCACCCCGCTCGGCAAGGCCAACCCGCAGGGCGCGCCGCTCGAGTACCACATCCGGCTGCTGGAGGCGTACCGCAACACCATGGACGACTTCGGCCTCTCCTACCCGCCCGGCTACGGCCCGCCCGGCCCCGGCAACGCGGTGTTCTCCGTCAGCTCCTTCATGGACAGCCTGTCCGCGGAGGAGCGAGTGGAGGCCTGAACCGGCCTGTGCCCGGGGAGATCTGAACCGTCGAGCGCCCGCCTCCGTATCCCCTGACGGAGTGGCGGGCGCGCGGCGGCGGTCTCGGTCACGCCGGGCGACGAGCCGCTCACCCGATCCGCCGGGTCCGCTTGTCAGCCCGGCGGCGGCGTGAAAGGCTCCTGCCTCCGCGAGGCCCCAACTCCACCATCACCGTGATGAGTTGCCCCTCGCTCGTGGACGCTGGAGACCGATGCCCGATCTGCCGCCCCCTCAGGATGCCGCCGAGGCGGCGCTGTTCGCCGAGTGCTGGGACGCGGTCCTCTCCTACGCCGACCTGTGCACGGCCGGAGCGGGAACGGCACACCAACTGGCCGAAGAGGCGTTCACGTTGGGGATGCGTGAGCTGCGGGCCGCGCAGGGCGCCGTGCGCGGCCGTACCGCCCGGCTGCCGGTCGTTCCCCAACTCCTGACCGCCGTACGGGAGACGGCGGCCGGCTGGGAGAGCGCGGGCAAGGGCCACAAGCTCGACCCCGACCTCCGCCTCTGGCTCAACTCCGAGGCGGCCGCCCGTTACACGGGCCCGCCGCTGGGCCGGCCCATCGCGTTGCGGGGTCTTCGGGACATGCCCGAGGCCGACGCGACGCTGCTCTGGCTCGCCGAGGTGGAGTCGCTCCCGCTGTCCACCGTCGCCCGTCGGCTGGGCCTGGACCCGCTGACCACGGCCGCCGAACTCGACCAGGTCCGCGTGCTGTTCCACGACCGCTGCCACCGCGCCCACCGCGACACCCCGCTGGAAACCGAGTGCCGCAGCTACGCCCGCCTGCTGGACGCCGTCACCCGCTCACCCGGCGCCGAGACCCCGGAGGACCTCTCCCGCCACCTCGCCACCTGCGTCCCGTGCGCCGAGGCGGCCGCCTGCCTGCGCCTGCACGGCGGCGGCGTCCCGGCCGCGCTCGCCGGAGGCGTCATCGGCTGGGGTGCCCTCGCCTACCTGGAGCGCCGCCGCCGCGCCGCCGAGGTCCGTCTCGGCGTGGGCGCCCCCTCGGGAGCGGGGGCGCGTACGGACGACGAGGCCGCGCGCGGCCGTGTCCTGCGCGGCGGCCTCCTCGCGGCGGCGGGCCTGCTGTCGGCGGTGGCCCTGGGGGTCTCCCTGATGCCGTTCGGCACCACCCCGGACGACGCCGACGTCTCAGCCCGCGACGACCAGAAGCCGATCGCCGCCCCCGACACCCCGCACCCCGACCCCACCCCGGCCCCCTCCCGCTCGGCGGTCCCGGAGACGACCCGCACCATCGTGGTCCCGGCGTCCCCGATCCCGACCCCGACTCCGACCCGGACTCGCACACCGGCGCCCCCGGCACCGAAGCCCTCCGCGACCTCTTCCCCCACACCGGGCACCCGTACGACCTGCCGCGTCGCCTACCACCTCGACGACGAATGGAGCGACGGCTTCCAGGCCAGCCTCCAGATCACCACCGACACCCCTCTCTCCGACTGGCAGCTCACCTGGACCTTCCCCGACGGCCAGCACATCGGCCAGACCTGGGACGCGACCGCGCACCAGACCGGCGCGCAGGTCACGGCCGAGGCCAAGAGCTACAACCGGTCGGTGGCCGCGCAGGGGACGATCGCGTTCGGCTTCGTGGGGACACATGACGGGGGAAATGGGGCGCCCCGGGCGTTCCGGCTCAACGGGGAGCCATGCGCGAACGGTTGACCGCTGCCGTTCCTCGGCCGTGGGGGAGGATGGCCATCATGACGGATCGCCATGGTGAACTGCACGAACTGCTCCATCGCGCCGGCCTGGAGAAGGTCGGGCCGGTCTCCGTGGCTCGTCCCTCGCGAGCCGCCTGGCGCCCGGTGATCTCGGCGAGCACGAAGCCCACGCTCGCGGTGCCGGACGACCGTCCGGATCTGGTCGCCGAGTTGAACCGCCAGTGGCACCGGCTCGCGGTCGAGCACGGTGTGATCGACGGGGACGGCGAGTTTCTGATCAGCGTCGCCGATCAGGGCTGCACTTGCTGGACGAGAGTGCGGCTGGCGGAGCAGTGGGATCTGGCCGGTCTGCTCGGCTCCAGGGCGGGTCAGCCGGAGTTCGTGACGATGTCCCCGGACGGGGAGAGTCTCCTCGGCGTCACCTGCGAGGAGTACGAGGTCTGGTTCGTGGCCGTAGCCCCGTTCACCGACTGGCTGGAGTCGTCGGCACGGGAGCGGGCGGTGGACCAGGGGGAGCGGGAGGCCGGGTGGGACATCGTCCTGCGGTGGAAGACCGCCCCGGCCCGGCTGCGCGGCGCTTGGCGCGAGGGGCTGGCCGGAAACCCCGCCGCCTCTCGCGCCGTACTTCGCCGCCTCCTCGACGTCGGGCCCGAGGAGCGGCTCTCGTCTCGGCTCAACTACCGCGACCTCCCGGATGACATGCTCGATGCCTGGGTCGCGCACCCCGAGTGGCGGATACGCAGGAATCTGGCGGATCGATGGCAGCTCGACGCCGAACGGCGCGCCGGACTCTTCCACGATCCCGACCCCCGACACCGGTGGGGATTGCTCGCCTGCGCGGTGGACGGCCGCTCGCCGCTCACCGCCGCGACCTTCGCCCAGCTCGCTACCGACCCTGACCCGCGCGTGCGCGCCGAACTGGTCCGTCACCGCGACCTGCCGGTGCACCACCTCGTCGCGCTCGCCGCCGACCCGGACACCGAGGTACGCAAGGAGGCCGTCCCGCGCGCCTGGACGCACCTGACTCCTGCGGCGCGGACGGCCCTGCTCGCGGACCCGGACGCCGGTGTGCGCGCCGAGGCCGCGCTGCTGCATCACGGCTCCACCCCGCTTCCGGCGGCCGACTTCGCCGCGCTTCCCGGTGACGCCGTGCGGGAACGCGCCGCGCGCACCTGCGTTCTCACCCGTGAGCTGGCGGAGGAATTGGTGAACGGCGCCGAGACCGCCCTGCGCAGCGCCGCCGCCCAGAACCCTCACCTGGACGCCGACCTGGTGACCCTGCTCGGCCAGGACCAGGACCCCGGCGTCCGCTGGCTGGTGTCCATCCGCCCGGAACTCACCGAGGTGGAACGCGCCCGCGTAGCCATCGAGTTCGATCCCGGCGCCCGCTGTCACCCACTTCCCTGGGTCCGGGACCTGGAGCACGACGAGGAGGCCATGCGCCGTTGCGCCACCTCCGCGCACGTCATGCTCCGCCGCAGTGCCGCGTGCGCGACGAACCTGCCGCCCGACGTGGTCGAGCTGCTGGCCCACGACGAGGACTGGGTCGTCCGGCTCTTCCTCGCCGAACACTGCGCCCAGGCCCCGGCCGGCCTTCTGCTGGAGATGGTGCGGAGCTGGAACGGCTACTCGTCCGCCCGGATGGCCGACCACCCCAACTTCCCCCGGCAGGGCACCCTCCGCTTCGCGGACGACCCCGACCCGGGCACCCGCCGGCTCGCTCTCCTCGATCCGGAGGCGCCCGCCGAACTGGTGGAACGCTTCAGCCGGGACGCGGACTGGGGCATCCGCCACTCCGCGCTGCGAGACGAGCGGCTGTCCGTCGCCTCCGTGATCCGCCTGCTCGACGATCCGCACTGGTTCGTGCGTGAGACCGCGGCCGCCGACCCCCGCCTCCCCACCCGCGTCGTGGCCACCCTCCTGAACGACTCCACCACCGCTATGGCCGCCGCGGCCAACCCCACCATCCCGGAAACCGTCATGCACCACCTGCTGGACCGGTAACCGGAGCGCCGCCAGGGGCCGCCCCGGGGACTCGCCCTCGCGGCGCGCGCGAACCCGAACCCTCGCCTCGCGGCGGGGCGCACGTACTCTGCCCTTGCCCATCGCGGTGCCCCGGGCAGGGCCCGCCGCCCACTCCCGCTTCCGATCCTCCGAAGGAACCATCGACCAGTGACGCCCACCCGGCTGCGGCTCTTCGCCGACTACTTCCAGTTGCACGTGATGGACGAGGACGCGGAGGACGACCTCGGCGAGGCATGGACGAAGGAGGCGGTGTCGGACGGCCTCGCCGCGGGCGAGCGGACCCTCGGCATCGGTACCGAGTCCAACGTGGACGTCGACGTTCTGGTCGAACTGCTCGGCCGTCCGCCGGGTGACGACACCGGCGCCTTCGACCACGTGGTGGAAGCGAGCCTCCAGGTGCCCTCCGGCCGCGTCGCGGTACTGGGCTGTACCGACTACCTGCCGGACGCCGCCCGCTTCGACGTCCCCGCAGGCTGCGTCCGGGTCCGCGCGTCGAGGACGAACCCGGACGTCCCCGATGCGATCGAACGGGTACACCTCCAGCTCTGGCCCGCCCCGTACGGTGCCCCGGCCGTGCTGAAGCGCTGGGCGCCGGGGGACTGACGGCTGGGGCACCCCGTTGCATGGGCGGCCGGCTCGCCGTTCACAGGACGTGCTCCGGCGCCGCGTAAAACCGATGGCGGGTCAGCGTGCGCCGCTCTAGAGTGAGAACCGCTTCGCGCGGCGGCTGTTCGCCGGCGCTTCAGGTCGAGTGAGGAACGGGAGGTGTGACCGATGGCTGTCTCTGTGACGGGTCTTGCCCGCGACCAGAAGTTCATCCACTCCACCTCCGTGGCCACCGGCTGATCCGATCGCGCCGCAGGCGCTCGCCGGGGTCACCCCTGTGAAGGGTCTCCCTTGCAACTCTCCTCCTCGCACGCTCTTCTCCCCCTCGGCTGGGACTCCCACTGGGAAGCCGAGTTCACCCCCTATGCCCGTCAGGGCCTGCTTCCCGGACGGGTCGTCCGGGTCGACCGGGGGCAGTGTGATCTCCTCACCGCGGACGGGATCGTCCGCGCCGACACCGCGTTCGTGACGCCTAACGACCCGATGCGGGTGCTGTGCACGGGCGACTGGGCCGCGGTCGACCCCGAGGGCGGCAGCCCCCGGTACGTCCGGGCCTACCTCCCCCGCCGGACGGCGTTCGTGCGGTCCACCTCGTCCAAGCGGTCCGACGGGCAGATCCTGGCGGCCAACGTGGATCACGCCGTGGTCGCCGTGTCGCTCGCCGTCGAGCTCGACCTCGGGCGGGTCGAGCGGTTCCTCGCGCTGGCGTGGGAGTCCGGGGCGCAGCCCGTGGTCGTGCTCGCCAAGGCCGACCTCGTACCGGACCCCGCGACACTCGCCCATCTCGTCCAGGACGTCGAGACCACCGCGCCCGGCGTCCCCGTGCTCACCGTCAGCGCGCTGTACGGCGACGGGCTGGACGTGCTGCGGGCGCTGATCGGCACCGGTACCGCGGTGCTGCTCGGGCAGTCCGGCGCGGGCAAGTCCACGCTGGCCAACGCGCTCGTCGGCGCGGACGTGATGGACGTCCAGGCCGCGCGCGACGTGGACGGCAAGGGCCGGCACACCACGACCACCCGCAACCTGCTCCCGCTGCCCGGCGGGGGCGTGCTCATCGACACCCCCGGACTGCGGGGTGTCGGCCTGTACGACGCGCAGAGCGGGGTCGGCCAGGTGTTCTCCGAGATCGAGGAGCTGGCGGGGCGCTGCCGGTTCCACGACTGCTCCCACGCCTCCGAGCCCGGCTGCGCGGTCGCCGCCGCCGTGGACTCCGGCGAGCTGCCCGTCCGGCGGCTGGAGAGCTACCGCAAACTGGTCCGCGAGAACCAGTGGATCGTCGCCAAGACCGACGCCCGTCTGCGTGCCGAGATCCGCAAGGACTGGAAGCGCAAGGGAGCCGAGGGCCGCGCGGCGATGCGGGCCAAGCGGGGTCCCTGGACGTGACCCGTAGGGGAGGTCTCCTCGGTCACGCGGCGTGATCGAGGACACCCCTGGGGGGGCCGGGCTCCATGTCCGTTTTCCGCTGGCCCGGCCCCCCTCCCAACGCCGACACTGGACGCATGACGGACGACGACAGCAGGTACGAGGCGGTGCGCAGCCGCGACGGGCGGTTCGACGGCGTCTTCTTCTTCGCCGTCCGGACCACCGGCATCTACTGCCGCCCGAGCTGCCCGGCGGTGACCCCCAAGCGGTGCAACGTCCGGTACTTCCGCACGGCCGCCGCCGCCCAGGGCGCGGGCTTCAGAGCCTGCCGCCGCTGCCGCCCGGACGCCGTACCGGGGTCGGCCGAGTGGAACGTCCGCGCGGACGTCGTCGGCCGGGCCATGCGGCTGATCGCGGACGGCGTCGTCGACCGCGAGGGCGTCACCGGCCTCGCCGCCCGCCTCGGCTACAGCGCCCGGCAGGTGCAGCGCCAGCTCACCGGCGAGGTCGGCGCGGGGCCCGTCGCCCTCGCCCGCGCCCAGCGCGCCCACACCGCGCGCACCCTGCTGCGCACCACGGAACTCCCGGTCACCGAGATCGCGTTCGCGTCCGGCTTCCGCAGCATCCGCCAGTTCAACGACACCATCCGCGAGGTCTACGCCCACACCCCCACCGAGGTACGCGACGCCACCCCCCGCTCCCGCCGGAGCGCCCCGGGCACCGGCATCCCGCTGCGCCTCGCCCATCGGGGCCCCTACCAGGCCGGCGCCGTCTTCGACCTGCTCGCCCGCGAGGCCGTACCCGGCGTGGAGGAGGTGACCGGCACGCCTGGCGGCCGCGTCCACCGGCGCACCCTGCGGCTGCCGTACGGCACTGGTGTCGCCGTCGTCCACGAGCGCGCCCACCTCCCCGAGCCGCGCGGCGGCACCCGGCCCGGCGGCTGGCTCGACGCCCGGCTGCTGCTCACCGACCCCCGCGACCTCACCACCGCCGTGCACCGGCTGCGCCGGCTGTACGACCTGGACGCCGACCCCTACGCCGTCGACGCCCGCCTCGGCGCCGACCCCCGGCTCGCCCCGCTGGTCGCGGCCCGGCCCGGCCTGCGCTCACCCGGCGCCGTCGACCCGCTGGAGATCGCCGCCCGCGTCCTGACCGGCTCGTCCGATGAGGTCGCGGGGCTCGTCCTCCGGTACGGCAAGGCGCTCGACGCGCCCAGCGGCACCCTCACCCACCTCTTCCCCGAGCCCGCCGTCCTCGCCGAGGCGGAGGCCGGCACCCCACTGGGGACGCTCGCCGCCGCCCTCGCCGACGGCCGGCTGCGTCTCGACCCCGGCGCCGACCGGGACGAGGCCCGACGCACCCTCGACGGGCTGCCCGGCATCACCCCGGCCGTCGTCGCCGCCCTCCGGGCGCGTGTCCTCGGCGACCCGGACGTCACCCCACCCGGTACGGAGCTGCCCGAAGCCTGGCGGCCCTGGCGCTCCTATGCCGTCCAACACCTACGGGTCGCCGAGGAGCCGGCCGACTGATGGCGATCATGGACAACCCCTACTGGACCGAACTGGCCTCCCCGGTCGGCCCCCTGCTGCTCACCGCCGACGCCGACGGCGCGCTGACCTCGGTCTCCGTGCCCGGCCAGAAGGGCGGCCGGACCGTCCAGGAGGGCTGGCGGCACGACCCCGGACCCTTCCGCGAAGCCACCGAGCAGCTCACCGCGTACTTCGCGGGAGATCTCAAGGAGTTCGACCTGCCGGTCCGTGTGCGGGGCACCGAGTTCCGCGAGCGGGTGTGGGCCGCCCTGGACACCGTCCCCTACGGCGCCACCACCACCTACGGTGCGATCGCGGCCCAGGTCGGCGCCCCGCGCGCCGCGATCCGCGCGGTCGGCGGCGCGCTCGGCGCCAACCCTCTGCTGGTCGTCCGCGCCTGCCACCGGGTCATCGGGGCCGACGGCACGATGACCGGGTACGCGGGCGGGCTGGAGCGAAAGATGTGGCTGCTGCGTCTGGAGGGGGGGCCGGGAGCCGCGTGAGCCCGTAGGGGACGCCCGTGCTGGGCCGTGCGAGTGGGCCCCCGGCGCTGGCGCCCCCTGAGGGCCCGCCGCGTGTGGCACCGTCGCCTCCGGCGGCCCGGACACGTGGACGGGCCCGGTGCGAAAGGGCGGACCTTGGGCTACGTCGTACGGCTCCTCGCGGCCCTGCTGCTCGTCCTCGTCCCGACCCCCGCCCGGGCCGCCGGAGGACAGCAGTCCTGGACCGGCACCTGGGAGGCCGCTCCCTCCGGCACCGCCCCCGCCCTGCCCGGAGCCGCGATCCGCAACATCGTCCACCTCAGCGTCGGCGGCCCCGAGCTGCGGGTACGCGTCACCAACCGGCTCGGCACCGCACCGCTCCACCTCGGCGCGGTCACGGTCGCCCTCCGGCAGGGCCAGGGCCCGGACGCCGTACCCGGCACCCTGCGCACCGCCACCTTCCACCGCGCCACCAGCACCACGGTCCCGCCCGGCCGGGACCTCCTCACCGACCCGGTCCGGCTCACCGTCCCGGCCGCCGCCGATCTCCTGGTCACCGTCCTCACCCCGGACGACTCCGGCCCCGCCACCCAGCACGGCACCGCCCTCCAGACGAGCTGGGTCGCGCTGGTCGGCGCCGGGCACGCGGCCGACGAGGACGGCTCCGCGTACCGCACCCCCATCAGCAACTGGTACTACCTCGCCGGTGTCGACGTGCGCGGCACCGCCACCGGCAGTGTCGTCGCCTTCGGCGACTCGCTCACCGACGGCCACGGTTCCACCCACGACGCCAACCACCGCTGGCCCGACCTGCTCGCCGCCCGGCACCGCCGTCTCGGCGTCCTCAACGCGGGCATCGGCGGCAATCGCCTGCTGCGCGACGGCACCGGCCCCGGCGCCCTCACCCGGCTCGACGCGGACGCGCTCGACCGCGCCGGGGTCCGTTTCCTGGTCGTCTTCGAGGGAGTCAACGACCTCAACGGCAAGCCCACCGCCGACGACGTCAGCGCCTTCGCCGACGCCTACCGCACCCTCGTCGCCCGCGCCCACGCCCGGCACCTGCGCGTCGTGGGCGTCACCCTCACCCCGTACGCCGGGTACCCGGCACACACCACGGCCCGCGAGAAGGTGCGGCAGGGGGTCAACGAGTTCATCCGCACCGGCCGGGCCTTCGACGCCGTCTGCGACGCGGACGCGGCGCTGCGCGATCCGGCCGACCCGGTGCGGCTGCTGCCGCGTTACGACCCCGGCGACCATCTGCACTTCGACGACGACGGGATGCGGGCGGTCGCCGACTGCGTGAGCCGCGTCCTGCTGTGACCCCGCGAGCGGTCAGCCCCACAGCACCGCGCCCAGCCACGCGGCCGCGATCAGCAGGCAGGCGAAGAGTTCCGTGAACACGCTGGAACCGCCCGAGCGCATCGCCGTACGCAACGCGGCCATCGCCTCGCCGTGGCGGCCGAGCCGGAGCCGTTCGCCGAGGTAGATCCCGCCCATGAAGCCGGGCAGCGCGCCCACCACCGGCAGCAGCACGAAGCCGGCGAGTGCGCCGGCGCCCGCGTACACCGCCGTCCGGGGCGTCGCGCCGCTCTCCCGCAGCCGGCGTGCGGGCAGCGTCCAGCGGACGACGTGCGCCACCAGCAGGACGACGGTCGCGCCGACCAGGAGCGCCCAGGCCAGGCCGGACGGGTTCGTCAGCGCCCACCACAGGACCCCGGCCCACACCAGCCACGAGCCCGGCACGCCGGGCACCAGCACTCCGCACAGGCCGAGCGCGATCACCAGGCCGACCAGCAGGAGTTCCCACGCTCCCATCTGCCCAGCGTGCCCGAGCCCGGCGGGAACCGCAGATCTCGTACGGCCGTTCGCCCCATCCCCCGACGCGCGGGGCGAGGAGGGCCCGATTTCGCCGATGCCCCGTTTCCACGCGGCCCGCGTGGTGACAATTACCGGCATGAGTCAGCAGGGGGACGGGCCCACTCGCCAGGACGACGACTGGTGGGGTCAGCTCTACGACGAAACGGCCGACGACACCGGACCGGCACCGGCCCCGGATTCCCTGGACGACCGGTACGCCTCGGCGAAACGCACGACGGTGCCCGGGCCCGGGGGCGCCGAGGACCGGGGGGCACGGCGGGAGGGCGCGCCGTCCTCGCCGAGCGAGAGATCCGACGGCCCGGTTCCCGAGCAGCGCCCGCCGTCCTCGGCGCAGCGGGGCGCCGAGCCCGCTGGCGGGGGAGGTGCGCCGCCGGTTCCCGGCGCTCAGTCAGGGGCCACGCCGGCGCCGGACGCGCGGCGGACCCCGCCGGCCGCTCCTCCGGTCCCGCCTCCCGTACCGAAGGCGCGGCGGACTCCGCCGGCCGAACCGGCGATCCCTCCGGTGCCGGACGCCCCGGTACCGCCGACGGCGCCCTCCGCACCGGACCCCCGGCGGGCCACGCCCACTGCGCCGGGGACGCCGAGCGCCCCGGACACACCGGCGGGCCGGGCCCCGGTACCGCCCGCCGTGCCCGGACCCCAGCCCGGCCGGCCCCCCGCCGTCCGGCCCATGCCCGGCTGGCCCGCGCCCACGGCGGAGCAGCCCCCCGAACCCCACGACCCCGGCGCCCCCCGGGGCCCGGTCGTCACCGGCGTGGCCCACTTCCCCCCCGCCGCGCCCCCCACGCCCGACTACGTCGGCTCCCGGCCGCCCACCTACGCGCCCGAGCCCACCGCACTGCCCGCCGCCGATCCCGAGGAACTCGGCGACCTGGTGCCGGACACCGTGCTGGAGGGGGCGAGGTACGGGGCGTGCACCTTGCGGGCGGTGTCGCTGCGAGGGGATTCCGCGCGGTACCGGGGGGAAACGCGGCGGGACGCGCTGCTCGTCGCGCGGTTCGGCACCGGGGAGCAGGCGCTCGTGCTGGTGGCGATGGCGACCGGCGCGCGGGCCGTGCCCGGCGCGCACCGGGCGGCGGCCGAGGCCTGCCGGTGGATGGGGCAGGCGGTGGGACGCAGCCACGAACGACTGGTCGAGGACCTGCGGGCAGGCCGGCGCGGCGACCTCAAGTCCGGGCTGAACCGCCTCACCGACCGCACCCTGGGCAAACTCCGCGCCGCCTCCGGCGAGCCCGCCGCGAGCCTGCGCTGTCTGCTGCTGCCCGCCGACCCCGACTGCCGTACCCGCGTGTTCTTCGGCGCCGGGGACGGCGGCCTGTTCCGGCTGCGGGACGGCGAGTGGCAAGACCTCGAACCGGCCGTACCGGGAGAGGGCACCCCGGACGGCGACCGGCTCACGACGGACCTCGGCATCCCGGTCCCGCCGAGCCCGTACGAGCCCGCCGAGCCGGCGCGGACGCCGTTCCGGTTCCGGGCCGCCATAGCCCGGCCGGGTGATGTGCTGATGATGTGCACCTTGGGCCTCGCCGACCCGCTGCACGGCGAGGCGTCCCTGCGGGCGTTCCTGGGCCGCCGCTGGTCGCGCGCCGCCGCGCCCGGTCTCGCCGGGTTCCTGGCGGACGTCCGGACGAGGGTGAAGGGGTACGCCGACGACCGCACGGCCGCCGCTGTTTGGGAGGCGTAACCGGGGCCCCTGTGACTTGATGGAAAGCGCAGGGGCGTATCCCAGGGACCGCGAAGGGGCGGACGACCGTCATGGCCAAACAGAACGTCGCCGAGCAGTTCGTCGACATCCTCGCCCGCGCCGGCGTGCGCCGTATGTACGGGGTCGTCGGCGACAGCCTCAACCCGGTCGTGGACGCCGTGCGCCGCAACGCCGCGATCGACTGGGTGCATGTGCGGCACGAGGAGGTCGCTGCCTTCGCGGCCGGCGCCGAGGCGCAGATCACCGGCAAGCTCACCGCGTGCGCGGGCTCCTGCGGCCCCGGCAACCTGCACCTGATCAACGGCCTCTACGACGCCCACCGCTCCATGGCGCCCGTCCTGGCGCTGGCCTCCCACATCCCGTCCAGCGAGATCGGCCTCTCCTACTTCCAGGAGACGCACCCCGAGCGGCTGTTCCAGGAGTGCAGTCACTACAGCGAGATGATCTCCAACCCGCAGCAGATGCCCCGGCTGCTGCAGACCGCGATCCAGCACGCCATCGGCCAGCGCGGCGTCAGCGTCGTCACCCTGCCCGGTGACGTCGCCGACCAGCCCGCGCCCGACCAGTCCTTCGAGAGCGCCCTGGTCACCTCCCGGCCCACGATCCGCCCCGGTGACGCCGAGATCGACCGCCTGGTGGAGATGATCGACCAGGCCGACAAGGTCACCCTGTTCTGCGGCGCGGGCACGGCGGGCGCGCACGCCGAGGTGATGGAGTTCGCGGGCCGCATCAAGTCCCCGGTGGGCCACGCCCTGCGCGGCAAGGAGTGGATCCAGTACGACAACCCGTTCGACGTCGGCATGAGCGGGCTGCTCGGGTACGGCGCGGCCTACGAGGCCACCCACGAGTGCGAGCTGCTGATCCTGGTCGGCACCGACTTCCCGTACAACGCGTTCCTGCCGGACGACGTGAGGATCGCGCAGATCGACGTACGGCCCGAGGTCATCGGACGGCGTTCGCGGCTGGACCTCGCGGTGTGGGGGGACGTCCGCGAGACGCTGCGGTGTCTGATCCCGCGCGTGCGGGAGAAGACGGACCGCCGCTTCCTGGACAAGATGCTGAGGAAGCACGCCGACGCGCTGGAGGGCGTGGTCAAGGCGTACACCCGCAAGGTGGACAAGCACGTCCCCATCCACCCGGAGTACGTGGCGTCCGTGCTGGACGAGTTGGCGGACGACGACGCGGTCTTCACCGTCGACACCGGCATGAACAACGTCTGGGCCGCCCGCTACATCTCGCCCAACGGCCGTCGCCGGATCATCGGTTCGTTCTCGCACGGCTCGATGGCCAACGCGATGCCGATGGCCATCGGCGCCCAGTTCGTTGACCGGAACCGGCAGGTCGTCGCCATGGCCGGTGACGGCGGGTTCACCATGCTGATGGGCGACTTCCTGACCCTGGTGCAGCAGGATCTGCCGGTCAAGATCGTGCTGTTCAACAACTCCGCGCTCGGCATGGTGGAGCTGGAGATGCTGGTCGCCGGACTGCCGTCGTACGGCACCACCGACGTCAACCCCGACTTCGCCGAAGTCGCCCGCGCCTGCGGGGTGTTCGGAGTGCGGGTGGAGAAGCCCAAGCAGCTGGCCGGGGCGCTGAAGGACGCTTTCAAGCACAAGGGGCCGGCCCTGGTGGACGTCGTCACCGACCCCAACGCCCTCTCGATCCCGCCGAAGATCAAGGCCGACATGGTCACCGGGTTCGCGCTGTCCGCCTCGAAGATCGTGCTGGACGGCGGCGTCGGCCGGATGCTCCAGATGGCCCGCTCCAACCTCCGCAACGTCCCCCGGCCCTGAACTCACCCCGAGAAGCGGTGATTTCCGGTCACTTTCACCGGGAGTGACCGATTGGGGGCGCAGGGTGCCCGCAGAGACCCGCAGCCGCCTCAGGCGGCTCCTGCGGCGCCTCACGTCCGCCTCGGCGCCTTCCGTACGCGGGTCGAGGCGGCCGGTGGACGGCCCGTACGGCCGCCGTGCGTGGCCGAACACCCGGCGGTCGGACGGCGGCCATGACTGGCCGTTGGTCCACTGGGCAACCATCCGTCGTGGACGCGGTCGACCAGGAGGGGGAGGGCCGGCGACGTGTGGGCGGGGGTCATGACGAGGCAGGCGCGAGGGGGCGGTCCCATGACGGTGGGGGCCTCTCCGGCGGACACCGGCGACGGCGAGAGTGGCGGTACGCGTGAGGCGCACCGGCTCAGACGCGAACTGGCGCGGGCCGACCTCGCGGCGGTACCCGCGGCGCGGCGCGAACTGCGCGCCCTGCTACGGCACTGGGACCGGCCCGACCGGTCCGACATAGCGGAACTGCTCACCAGCGAACTCGTCACCAACGCCCTGGTGCACACCGACGACGACGCGGTCCTCACCGCCGTCGTCTCCCCGCGCGGACTACGCGTGGAGGTGCGGGACTTCATGGCCCGAGGGCCCCTGATGCGCACCCCCACCCCGGACGAGGACACGGGCGGCCGCGGCCTGGTCCTGGTGCGGTCCCTCGCGGACGCCTGGGGGGTACGGGCGCACGCGGTGGGCAAGTCGGTCTGGTTCGAACTGGGTTCGGCGGCCGCGTAGACGACGACGGGGTGGGGACGCGCTCCTGACGAATCGCGTCCCCACCCCGTCGCCGCTCGGCCTCAGCCGAACTGCTGCTCAAGGTCCTTCAGTTTGCGCTCCAGTGAGTCGAGCCGGGGCAGTGCCATCGTGTCGTCCTCCGCGGTGAGGTCGACGGTGACCGGTTCGGTGCCCTTGCGGACCGACTGCAGCGAGGGCCGTGAGCGGGCGGTCAGCTTCTCCGCCGCTATGGCCGGCTCCCCGGTCGCCGGGGCGGGGGCGCGGTCCATCTGCACCTCCACGGTCCGCGCGGGCGTCCGGCTCACGAAGCTCCGGGCGCCTCGGCTCAGCGCCTTCAGCTGAGCGCGCTCCACGCGTTGCTGGTCGCGCCGGCGCTGACGGGTCTCGCTCTTCTCCCGCTTGTCGTCGCGTACCTCCTCGACCGCCTCGTCCAGGCTGCGCACACCCTCCAGGAGCATGAGCGACCAGGCCCCGTAGGTCTCGCGCGGCGCCCGCAGCCAGCGGACGATGCGGATCTGGGGCAACGGACGCGGCACCAGGCCCTGTTCGCGCAGGGCGGCCCGGCGGGTCTGCTTCAGCGCCCGGTCGAACAGCACCGCCGCCGACAGGGACATGCCGGAGAAGAACTGCGGCGCCCCGTCGTGGCCGATTCCCCGGGGCGCGTGCACCCAGTTGAACCAGGCCGCCGCGGCGGCGAACATCCACACCAGCATCCGGGAACCCAGCGCGGCGTCGCCGTGGCTGGCCTCGCGCACGGCGAGGACCGAGCAGAACATGGCCGCGCCGTCCAGACCGAACGGCACCAGGTACTGCCAGCCGTCGGTGAGGCCGAGGTTCTGCTCGCCGAAGCCGACCAGGCCGTGGAAGGAGAGGGCCGCCGCCACCGCGGCACAGCAGAACAGCAGGACGTACGAGGCGGTGCCGTAGACCGCCTCCTTGCGCCTGCGGCGCTCCTCGCTGCGTTCCCAGGAGTCGTCCGCACCCGCCTTCTCCCCGGAGGAGCGCTTGCCGCGCGCGAGCACCGCGATCGCCGCCAGCACGCCCAGGAGCAGCACGGCGCCCGGAAGCAGCCAGTTCAGCGATATGTCGGTCATTCGCATCAGGGGTCCCTTGCCTTGGGATAGGGCGTATCGCCCGTCATACTGACCCATTCCCGGCGGTGTGCCGGGGATTTTGAGGCAACGGTCCTTCAAAGGGGCGCGGGGGCGGCGCGATGGTGCCGTTCTGCTCGAACTGTGTGCTGCAAGGGGGTAGTTGAGTTCGATTTCCGCCGCCCGAACGAGTGGTTCCGGCTCGCTCAGGCCGCCGCGGACGCCGTCAGCCTGGCGACGCGGTCGCTGTCGCAGGTGCGGGGGCAGGTGGCGCAGGTGTCCTCGGGGCGCAGCGTGTAGAACATGCAGCAGCTCACCCGGTCGCGGGTGGCCAGCGGGGCGCCGTCCGGACCGGTCAGCTCGCGGAACGCGGCCGAGCCCGCGTACGGGCGGGTGGTGCCCGGCAGCAGCAGTTCCAGCTCGCGCATCGCGCGCCGCTCCTCGCCCTCGCCGAAGAGGGAGGCGAGGTACCACAGGCCCTCGACGATCTCGTCCGTCGCCATGCCCCACAGCGCCCGGCCGCGCCGCCGCATGCGGGGCCCGAAGCCGCCCAGTACCGGTTCGAGATGCTCGGCGACGGCCGCGCGCACCTCGCCGCGCAGCGCCTCCTCGTCGGCCACCACGACCGCCTCCGGCAGTCCGGCCGCCGGGTCGTCCGGCAGGCAGGCGAAGGTGCCCGGCCGTACGGTCATCCGGCCCTCGGTGCGGTGGTAGGCGACGTCGGCGGCGGGCAGCCGGGGCACGCGGCGGTGCAGGAACCAGGGGACGGTGATCAGCAGGCAGGCCGGCCACGCGTAGCGGTGCAGGCCGAAGCCGGCGATGACGTCCGGGCGCCCGCGCCGGCCGTGGTCCCGCAGCACCTGGGCGTCGTCCCAGGCGAGGAAGGAGTCGAGCTGGGCGCCGCCCGCCGCGAGCCCGTCGGCGGTGACCCAGCCCTCGCCCGTGGGCAGGGGGTGTGCCGGGTCCTGCGCGACCGTCACGGTCAGTCCCGGAAAGACCTCGCCGAGCCGGGCGTACGCTGCGGTGAGCGGCGAGGCCGTAGCGAGCATGGCGGGACCACCGATCCTTCGAACGCGGGGACGGATGTGCAGGTAAGCCTAACCTTACTCATCTTTCCCGGAATTTGAAGTGCCGCCTCCTGCGCCTAAGGTGCTTGACGGACATGTGACGGTCCGTCGTCCGTGTCCGGGGCCGGCCCCGGCCTGCCGAACAGCCCGAGGAGGACCCGTGAAGCAGGGCCTGCACGACGTCTCCGGTGCGGGGCTGCCCCGGCACGCCGCCCAGCCCGCCACGCGGGTACCGGCCCAGTCCCGCGAGCGGGCCGAGGACGCCTCGGCGGTACGGGGCGAGCACACGCACAGCGAGCCGCCGCCGCTCCGGCCGCGCGCGGTCGTGCAGCGTGCCTCGGTGCGCGGGCAGATCCTCGACGCGCTGCGCTCGGCGCTGACGACCGGGGAACTGTGCCCCGGCGAGGTCTATTCGGCGCCGGTGCTCGGTGAGCGGTTCGGGGTCTCCGCCACACCCGTCCGCGAGGCCATGCAGCAACTCGCGCTGGAGGGCGCCGTCGAGGTCGTCCCCAACCGGGGGTTCCGGGTGGTGCGGCGCGGTGCCCGCGAGCTCGCCGAGCTGGCGGAGGTACGGGCGCTGCTCGAAGTCCCCGTCCTGCTGCGGCTGGCCGGTACCGTCCCGGCCGCCCGTTTCGCCGAACTGCGCCCGCTCGCCGAGGACACCGCCCGTGCCGCCGCCGCCGGCTGCCCGGCCCGCTACGCCGAGGCCGACCGGGCGCTCCACCGCGCCCTCCTCGCCCTCGCGGGCAACGAACAGCTCCTCCGCATCGCCGAGGACCTCCACCGCCGCGCCCACTGGCCCCTCGCCACCACCCCGCCCCGCCAGCACCGCGCGGTCCTGCTCCGCGACGCCGCCCAGCACACCGCCCTGCTCGACGCGTTGGCCTGCGGAGACGTGGACCTGGTGCGGGACCTGGCGGCGGAACACTTCGCGCAGCGCGACCAGTAGCGGGACCGGGGGCCACGGCCCCCTCAGGCCGTGGCCGCCCCCGGTGCCGGTGGGCTCAGGTGATCGGCGAGCCAGGTCGGGAGGCCGCCCAGCAGGCGGAAGAGGCGGCCGGCCTCCTCACGGAGGCGGGTCGCCTCGGGTTCGGGTTCGGTCTCGGCCAGGGACACCAGGGCGGGGGCGGTGCCGATCAGGTAGCCGAGGTCTTCGCGGAGGCGGAGGGACTCGGCGAAGCCGTGCCGCGCCTCGGCCAGTTCCCCTTCACGCAGGGCCAGTTGGGCGAGGTGGCGCCAGGTGCAGGAGAGGAGGAGCGGGTCGGACTGGGCGGTGGCGCCCGCGTGGGCCCGGCGGTAGGCGGCGCGGGCGGCCTGCGGGGAGTGCGTCAGGTTCTCGGCGAGCAGGCCCCGGCGGAAGTCCAGCAGGGCCCGCCCCGGAGCCCCCGGCGGGATCAGGGCCGCGGCGCGGCCGAGCGCGGCCCGCGCCTCGTCGGCCCGGTCCCGTACCCGGTGGAGCGTGGCGGTGTAGGCGAGCCGGCCCCGCTCGCAGGCGGCCGCCCCGCGCTCCTCGTCGCTGTGGGCCCGCGCCTCGGCGGTGCGCAGCGCGTCCTCGGCCGCCTCCCAGCCCCGCTCGGTGTACAGGCACCGCTCCACCAGCAGCGCCGCCCGCTGGAGCGTCGCCCGGGGGGTGTCCGTGGGCAGGAGGGCCGCCGCGTCGGCCCAGCAGGCCCGTGAGCGCAGCCGCCACACCGCGGTCTGGAGCGGATCGTCATCGGCGGTCGTTCCGTCACCAGACATGGCGGGATGCGCCACGTTGCCCTCCCCGAGCACGCCGTCGAGCTGTTGAGTGCGTGCATTCCAGCACCGATCACCGGGCCGGGCCAAGAGGGTGGGTGAAACTTTTCACAAAGTTGCGGACCGGGGGCCGAACGGCCGTCCCGTGGCGCCGGAAGATCGAATGGGCACCCCGGCGCCGACCGCCGCTGATCACGCCGGTGCGGCGGTCCTCAGCTCATCCGCAGCGCGAGGAAGAAGTCCAGCTTGTCCTCCAGCCGGGACAGGTCCCGGCCCGTCAACTGCTCGATCCGCCCCACCCGGTACCGCAGCGTGTTGACGTGCAGATGCAGCCGGCTCGCGCACCGCGTCCAGGAGCCGTCGCTGTCGAGGAACGCCTCCAGGGTCGGGATCAGCTCGGCCCGGTGGCGCCGGTCGTACTCGGTGAGCGGGTCCAGCAGCCGGGCGGTGAAGGCGCGCCGCACGTCGTCCGGGACGAACGGCAGCAGCAGCACGTGCGAGGCCAGCTCCTGGTGCCCCGCCGCGCACACCCGGCCGGGCCGGGCCGCGGCGACCCGGCGGGCGTGCCGGGCCTCCTCCAGCGCCCCGCGCAGCCCCTCCGCCGAGTGCACGGCGGCGGACACACCCAGGGTGAGCCGTCCGTCGCCCTCCAGTCCCGCCGACAGCGCCTCGCGCACCGAGCGCAGCAGCGCGTCGGCCTGCAGCCCGGTCTCGGAGCCGTCGTGCTCGGCGGAGACGGCGGGCAGCGGCACCAGCGCCACCGCCTCGTCCCCCAGGTGCGCGACGGCGACCCGGTCCGCCGGTTCCGGGCCGGTGGCCAGCGGGTCGACGAGGACCTCCTCCAGCAGCGACTGGGCGACCGGCCCGCCCGCCACCGTGCCGTCCTCCCACTCGACCCGGGCCACGACGACCTGCCAGTGCGGCGCGGCCCCGAGCCCCGGCAGCAGCACGGGCGCGGCGACCCTGAGGCGCGCCGCGATCTCGGCGGGCGCGGCCCCGCTCTGCACCAGCTCCAGCACCTCCTGGGCGAGCCGGCGCCGCACCGTACGGGCGGCGTCGCGCCGGTCCCGCTCGACGGCGATGAGCTGGGTGACGCCCCGGAGCAGGTCGAGCCGCTCCTCGGGCCAGTCGGCGGCGTCGGCCTCGACGGCCAGCAGCCAGTCCGACAGGGCGGTCTCCCGCACGTCCGGCACCGCCTGCGGCGCGCGGCCGGAGGAGCGGACCGGGAACAGCGAGTACGTGACGCCGTCGAGCTGCACCCGGTGCGGCCCCCGCCGCCCGGTGCGTACGGCGGCCAGGTGCTCGGCGGCGAGCCGCGCACAGGTCTCCTGCCCCAGCGCCGGGCCCGCGACCTTGGACCCGGCGATCAGGCGGCCCGTGGGGGAGAGCACCCAGGCGCGCAGGTCGAGGTCGCTGCCGAGCAGGTCGAGGACCACGTCGGGGCCGCCGCCCGCCGGGCCGGAGGTCATCATGCGCCGGTGCCGGTCCACCACGGCGGCGAGGTCGCCGGCGCGCTCGCCGGAGACCTGGCGCACCACGTGCTCGGTGATGGTGGCGAAGGCCACCGACTCGTGCACCGCGAACAGCGGCATCCGGTGCTGGGCGCAGGCCACCACCAGGTCCTCGGGTATGTCTCCCAGCTCCGCCTCACCGGCGGCCAGGGCGGTGACCCCGGCCTGCACCAGGAGGCGGACGAACGGCTCGGAGTCGGCGGCGTCCCGGCGCCAGGCGAGGCCCGTGAGGACCAGCTCGCCGCCGGAGAGGTAACGGCTGGGGTCCCGCAGGTCGGTCGTCATGACCCCGCGGACCGTGCGGTCCAGTTCGTCCTCGCCGCCGAGCAGCCGCAGCCCCAGCGCATCGGTGTCCAGCAGTGCGCGCAGCCGCATCTCGTCGCCGCCGTTCTGTGTCGAAACTCTTCGTGATCTGGATGGGTGACGGAGGCGGAGCCGGTGCGGGGCGCGCGGGCCGTGCCCCGCACCTGCGGTGTCTCCTGTGTTTCCGGAGGAAAACGGAGGGGTTGCCGAGGGCCTTCGTTCATACGAATCTACAAGATGACCACAGTGGCCAGCCAACTCCTTCGGGTTTTCGGTGACTGACACCGTTGGAAGAAGGACCGGTGTACTGACTTCACGAGCCCCGTGTCATGAGACGGAAGAAGAGAGCCGGGCCATGGAATTCCTTCGCCCCGCAAGCTGGCAGGAGGCGCTCGCCGCGAAGGCCGAGCACCCCACCGCCGTGCCGATCGCCGGGGGCACCGATGTGATGGTGGAGATCAACTTCGACCATCGCCGCCCCACCCATCTCCTCGACCTCACCCGCATCGGCGAGCTGACCGAGTGGGAGACCGGCACGGACTCCGTACGCCTGGGCGCCTCCGTCCCGTACGCCCGGATCATGCGCCACCTGCGCGCCGAGCTGCCCGGTCTCGCGCTCGCCGCGCACACCGTCGCCTCGCCGCAGATCCGCAACCGGGGCGGGGTCGGCGGCAACCTCGGCACCGCCTCGCCCGCCGGTGACGCCCACCCGGCGCTGCTCGCGGCCGGAGCCGAGGTCGAGGCGGAGTCGGCGGCGCGCGGCACCCGGCTCATCCCCGTCGACGCCTTCTACACCGGGGTCAAGCGCAACGCCCTGGAGCCCGACGAGCTGATCCGTGCCGTCCGGATCGCCAAGGCGGACGGCCCCCAGCAGTACTCCAAGGTCGGCACCCGCAACGCCATGGTCATCGCGGTGTGCGCCTTCGGCCTCGCCCTGCACCCCGAGACCCGTACCGTCCGTACCGGCATCGGCTCCGCCGCGCCCACCCCGATCCGGGCCGAGGCGGCCGAGCAGTTCCTCAACTCGGCTCTGGAGGAAGGCGGGTTCTGGGAGAGTGGACGGATCGTCGAGCCCTCGGCCGTGAAGCAGTTCGCCGCCCTGTGCGCCGCCGCCTGCAACCCCATCGACGACGTGCGCGGCACCGCCGGCTACCGGCGCCACGCGATCGGCGTGCTGGCCCGCCGCACGCTGACATGGGCCTGGGAGTCCTACCGGGGCGGGCGCCGAGCCACCGAAGGAGCCGCGTGATGCGCGTCAGTCTGACCGTCAACGGACGCCCCCAGCAGGCCGACGACGTCTGGGAGGGCGAGTCCCTGCTCTACGTGCTGCGCGAACGCCTCGGCCTGCCCGGCGCCAAGAACGCCTGCGAGCAGGGCGAGTGCGGCTCCTGCACCGTCCGCCTGGACGGCGAGCTGGTCTGCTCCTGCCTGGTCGCGGCCGGCCAGGCCGAGGGCCGCGAGGTCGTCACCGTCGAGGGCCTGGCCGACCACGCCGAGGGGCGCCGCACCACCGCGCCCGGCGTCGGCCTGGACGAGGCCGGGCGCTGGCAGCCGGTGCCGGGGGAGGGCACCCGACTGGCGCCCGTCCAGCAGGCGTTCATCGACGCCGGCGCCGTCCAGTGCGGCTTCTGCACCCCCGGCCTGCTGGTCGCCGCCGACGACCTCCTGGAACAGAACCCGGAGCCCACCGACGCCGACATCCGCGAGGCGCTCTCCGGCAACCTGTGCCGCTGCACCGGCTACGAGAAGATCATGGACGCGGTCCGCCTGGCGGCCGCCCGGCAGGCCGAGGAGGTCTGACATGCCCGCATCCGGACCGGCCGGCGTCCCGACGAAGATCACTCAGGGCGCCCAGACGGCGGGCGGCATCGGCGAGTCCACGCTCCGCCCGGACGGCATCCTCAAGGTCACCGGCGAGTTCGCCTACTCCTCCGACCTGTGGCACGAGGACATGCTCTGGGGCCACCTGCTGCGGTCCACCGTCGCCCACGCCGAGATCGTGAGCATCGACGTCTCCGAGGCCCTCGCCCTGCCCGGCGTGCACGCCGTCCTGACCTACGACGACCTGCCCACCGACGTGCGCACCTACGGCCTGGAGATCCAGGACACCCCGGTCCTCGCCCACGGCAAGGTCCGCCACCACGGGGAACCCGTCGCCGCCGTCGCCGCCGACCACCCGGAGACCGCCCGCCGGGCCGCCGCCAAGATCCGGGTCGAGTACCGCGAACTGCCGGTCATCACCGACGAGTTCTCCGCCACCGCCCCCGACGCGGTCCTGGTCCACGAGGGGCGCACCGACCTCTCCCAAGGGCCTACGACAGGCTCCGGTCCAGGGGGGACCCCCCTCGCCCCCTACGTGACCCACCCCAACATCCTGCACCGCCAGCCCATCGTGCGCGGCGACGCGGCCGCGGCCGCCGGGCGGGCCGATGTGATCGTGCGCGGCGAGTACACCTTCGGCATGCAGGACCAGGCGTTCCTCGGCCCCGAGTCCGGACTCGCGGTGCCCGAGGAGGACGGCGGGGTCCACCTCTACATCGCCACCCAGTGGCTCCACTCGGACCTGCGTCAGATCGCTCCCGTCCTGGGCCTGCCCGAGGACAAGGTCCGCATGACGCTGGCCGGCGTGGGCGGCGCGTTCGGCGGCCGCGAGGATCTGTCGATGCAGATCCACGCCTGCCTGCTGGCCCTGCGCACCGGCCGGCCGGTGAAGATCGTCTATGACCGGTTCGAGTCCTTCTTCGGCCATGTCCACCGCCACCCCGCCAAGCTGACCTACGAGCACGGCGCGACCCGGGACGGCCTGCTCACCCATGTGAAGTGCCGGATCGTCCTGGACGGCGGCGCCTACGCCTCCGCCTCCCCGGCCGTCGTCGGCAACGCCGCCTCCCTCGGCATCGGCCCGTACGACGTCGGCGACGTCGACATCGAGGCCGTCGCGCTCTACACCAACAACCCGCCCTGCGGGGCGATGCGCGGCTTCGGCGCGGTCCAGGCGTGCTTCGCCTACGAGGCCCAGATGGACAAGCTGGCGAAGGAACTCGGCCTCGACCCGGTGGAGTTCAGGCAGCGCAACGCGATGGAGCAGGGCAGCACCCTGCCCACCGGCCAGGTGGTGGACTCGCCCGCGCCGGTCGCCGAACTCCTGCGCCGCGTCAAGGCGATGCCCATGCCGCCCGAGCGCCAGTGGGAGTCCAGCGAGGGCGCCGACGTGCGCCAGTTGCCCGGCGGCCTCTCCAACACCACGCACGGCGAAGGGGTGGTGCGCGGGGTCGGGTACGCGGTCGGCATCAAGAACGTCGGTTTCTCCGAGGGCTTCGACGACTACTCCACCGCCCGGGTCCGCATGGAGGTCGTCGCCGGGGAACCGGTCGCCGTCGTGCACACGGCGATGGCGGAGGTCGGCCAGGGCGGGGTCACCGTGCACGCGCAGATCGCCCGCACCGAACTCGGCGTGGAGAAGGTCACCATCCAGCCCGCCGACACCCGTGTGGGCAGCGCCGGTTCGACCTCCGCCTCCCGGCAGACCTACGTCACAGGCGGCGCCGTCCGCAACGCCTGCGCGCTCGTGCGGGAGCGGGTGCTGGAGATCGGGCGCCGCAAGTTCGGTACGTACCACCCGGCTTGGGCGACCGCCGAACTCCTGCTGGAGCGCGGCAAGGTGGTCACCGACGGCGGCGAGGTGCTGGCCGACCTCGCCGACGTGCTGGAGGGGGAGAGCGTCGAGGTCGAGCGGGAGTGGCGGCACCGGCCGACCCAGCCCTTCGACCGGAGCACCGGCCAGGGCAACGGCCATGTGCAGTACTCCTTCGCCGCGCACCGCGCCGTCGTGGAGGTCGACACCGAACTCGGCCTGGTCAAGGTGGTCGAGCTGGCCTGCGCCCAGGACGTCGGCAAAGCCCTCAACCCGCTCTCCGTCGTCGGCCAGATCCAGGGCGGCACCGTGCAGGGGCTCGGGGTCGCGGTGATGGAGGAGATCCTCGTGGACCCGGTGACGGCGAAGGTGCGCAACCCGTCCTTCACCGACTATCTGATCCCGACCATCCTCGACACCCCCACCATCCCGGTCGACATCCTCGAACTCGCCGACCACCACGCCCCCTACGGGCTGCGCGGCGTCGGCGAGGCCCCCACCCTGTCGTCCACCCCGGCGGTGCTGGCCGCCATCCGTGCCGCGACCGGACTCGAACTGAACCGCACCCCGGTCCGGCCCGAGCACCTCACCGGCACGGCATGAGAGCGATGCGTCAGGAGGCCGTCGGATGCTGGACATCGCCGAGGAACTGAGCGCGTGGGCCGCCGAGGGCCGGGACTTCGCGGTCGCCACCGTGGTCGCCGTCAGCGGCAGCGCCCCCCGCAGCCCCGGCGCCGCCCTCGCGGTCGACGCCCGGGGCACGGCCGTCGGGTCGGTCTCCGGCGGCTGCGTGGAGGGCGCGGTGTACGACCTGTGCCAACAGGCGCTGGCGGACGGCAGGCCCGTACTGGAGCGCTTCGGCTACGACGACGAGGGCGGCCTGGGCGTGGGGCTGACCTGCGGCGGAGCCATCGACGTCCTGGTGGTCCCGGTCCGCGCCGACAGCCGTCACCGGCCGGTGCTCGCGGCCGCGCTGGAAGCCGCCGCCGACAGCCGGGCCGTGGCACTCGCCCGGATCACGGCCGGCCCGCCCGAACTGCTCGGCGGCGCGCTCCTGATCGACGGAGACGGCACCCCGCGCGGCGGCCTCGGCGGCCACCCGGACCTCGACCGTACGATCGCCGCCGAGGCGGCCGCCTTCCTGGACGCGGGCCGCACCGGCACCGTGGAGGTGGGGGCACGCGGCGCGCGCTGCGGGAGCCCGGTCACCGTGTTGATCGAGGCGGCCGTCCCCCCGCCCCGGATGATCGTGTTCGGCGCCGTCGACTTCGCGGCCGCGCTGGTCCGCGTCGGCAAATTCCTCGGGTACCACGTCACGGTGTGCGACGCCCGCCCGGTGTTCACCACCCCCGCCCGGTTCCCCGAGGCCGACGAGGTCGTGGTCGACTGGCCGCACCGCTACCTGGAGCGCACCGCGACCGACGCCCGCACGGTGCTGTGCGTCCTCACCCACGACCCCAAGTTCGACGTACCGCTGCTCCGGCTGGCCCTCGGCCTGCCCGTCGCCTACGTCGGCGCGATGGGCTCCCGGCGCACCCACCTCGACCGGCTGGAGCGGCTGCGCGAGGCGGGAGTGAAGGACCGCCGACTGGCCCGGCTGCGCTCGCCGATCGGGCTCGACCTCGGCGCCCGCACCCCGGAGGAGACGGCGCTGTCCATCGCGGCGGAGATCGTCGCCGCCCGGCGCGGCGGCACCGGCGTCTCCCTGACCGGCGCCCACACCCCGATCCACCGCGACCTCCCCCTGCGGGTGGGCTCGCCCGCCTGAGCGGCGGGCGCGGAAAAACCGGTTACGGCCCCCGCGTCGGGCGTGCTTGCATGACGCCATGCTTCCCGCCGACCGGCTTCTCGCCTTCGCCGCGCTGTCCCTGCTGCTGATCGTGGTGCCGGGGCCGAGCGTGCTGTTCGTCGTCGGCCGGGCGCTCACCCACGGGCGCCGGGCGGCCCTCACCACCGTCCTCGGGAACACGCTGGGCGCCTGTGTGCTCGTCGCGGCCGTGGCGCTCGGTGTCGGGTCGGTCGTGGAACGCTCGGTCCTCGCCTTCACCGTGCTCAAGCTCGCGGGCGCCGCCTACCTGGTGTACCTGGGGGTCACGGCGTGGCGGCGGCGCGGCTCGCTGCGGGCCGCGTTCACCCCGCACGCCCCGGCGCACAGCGGGCCGCGCACCCTCATGGACGGGTTCGTGGTCGGGGTGGCCAACCCCAAGACGATCGTGTTCTTCGCCGCCGTCCTGCCCCAGTTCACCGCCCCCGACCGGGGCCGGGTGCCCCTCCAGATGCTGCTGCTCGGGCTGGTGTTCAACGCCATCGCGCTCGTCTGCGACAGCGTCTGGGGGCTTGCCGCCTCGGCCGCGCGGGACTGGTTCGCCCGCTCACCGCGCCGGCTGGCGGCCGTCGGCGGCGCGGGCGGGCTCGCCATGGTCGGGCTCGGGGTGACGGTCGCGGTCACGGGCCGTACGGACTGACGGTCCACGCGCCCCGAGTCCCACGCGCCCCGATCTCCCCGGCGCTGCGAGTTCCCCGCCCCCAAGCCAGACGCACCCTCACGGCCCCGCGCGGCCGGCCGAGGGCTCACTCCTGCCTGAGCAGCCCGTTCACCACGCGTCCGAACATCCACTGCGCGGCGCTCGTCACCACGCCGTCGAAGACGCGGGGCAGGAAGGACACGCGCAGTTCCTCCCGCCACACCACCCGGGCCCGGCCGCCGGGCCCCGGCCGTACCTCGATCTCCGCCCAGCCGAGCACCACCCGGCCGCGTTTCTCCAGCCGGCAGAACCCGGGTTCGCCCTCCAGCGGAGGGCGCCACACGGTGATGTCCATCGGATCGTCGAAGACCAGCGGGCCGACACCCGTACGGGCCAGGATGCGGGTGCCCACCCCGGTCGGCGGGGGCGTCACCACCGTCATCCGGGTGAGCGGGACCAGAACCCCGTGCCGGGGCCAGTCGGTGAGCCGGCGCCACGCCTCGGCGGGCGAGAGGGGGACGGTGCGTTCGAGCGTGAAGAGAGACACGCCCCGATCGTAGGGAATCGCCGTACGCCACCTGGGGGTTCACCCCGGCGGATCACCTGCCCGGCGGATGGACCGGAGTGCCACCGGCGCACGCGGGTCCCCGCACGCCCGCCGGCACGCCCCCGGAGCGTGCCCTCACGAACCATGGATAGGGAGGCGCTGCGGGCCGCTCGTGGTGGCTCGCAGCGCCCCCCTGGTCATGCACCCGAGCGTGCTCGGGAAATCTTCCGGGTCACGAGTTGACCTGCGCGGTCACCAGGCTGGAGAAGGTGGTCAGCCGGGTGTAGACCCCCGGGTAACCGGCCTCCGCGCAGCCCTCGCCCCAAGAAGTGATCCCTGCCAGGACGCCCCCGATGATCAGGGGACCGCCGCTGTCGCCCTGGCAGGTGTCGACGCCACCGGAGGTGAGTCCGGCGCAGACCATGTCGGACTGGACGAAGTCCGAACCGTAGGAGCTACGGCAGCTGGAGTCGGACACGGTCGGCACCGTCGCGGTCCGAAGCTGGTTGGAGGAGCTGCCGTTCTCCGAGGTGGTGCCCCAGCCGAGGATGCGGGCCGTGGTGCCGGCCGCGTACACACCGGTCTGGGAGGAGGAGACGTAGGACACCGGGGTGTACGGCATCAACGTCGACAGGGTCAGCACGGCCACGTCGTCGCCGCGGGTGGCGTCGGTGTAGTCCGGGTTGATCCAGATCTTGCTGACGCGGCTCACCGTGCCGTTGGTGCCGTTCAGGTACGTGCGGCCACCGACCACCCGGACGCTGCTCGTCGACTCGCCGACCATGCAGTGGGCCGCCGTGACCACCTTCTTGGCGGACACCAGGGTGCCGCCGCAGAACTGACTGCCGGACGCGTCCGTGATCTGCATGACGTACGGGTACGCGGTCGTGGTGGTGGTCGTGCCGCCCACGATGGGCTGGGGAGCGGCGCTCGCCGCGGGGGCGGCCACGAGCGCGGTCGCCGCGGCGGCGGCGGTCGCCAGCACGGTCACGGCGGTCTTTCTGGCACGTCTGAGCCCGAACATGAGTCTCCTCAGTGGGGGTTGCCGGTGGGGTTCGCGCGGGTGTGGGGGTGGTGCACGGGGACGGGGCACCCCCGACTCCGGTGGAGCGGAGAGGGGCGGGATTCCGAACCCGTGTGCCCGGCGAGCGGCACGCCCCTCACGCTAGGACCCGGAACTCCCGCCTCCCAATGAGGGAACCCCCTAGGGGGTCAGGGGAGGGAAAACCCTCGGTCCGGCTCAGTTAACCGGGGGCGCCGTCACTTCGCGCGGCGACCTGCGGCCAATCGGACGATGTCCACCCGTGAGCGGATGCCCAGCTTCCGGTACACCCGGGTCAGGGTCGCCTCCACCGTCTTCACGCTCACGAACAGCCGTGCGGCGATCTCCCGGTTGGTGGCGCCCTCCATCACCAGCGCGGCCACCTGACGCTCCATCGCGGCCAGTCCCGCCAGCGCGTCCAGCGTCTCCGGGGCGCCCGGCACGGACAGGGGCGACGCGGGCTCCGGCGTGCTGCGGGCCTCGTCCACCTGGCCCAGCCACGGCAGCGCCCGGCAGCGCCGGAACAGCCGGGTCGCCTCGTCGTACACGGTGCCCTTACGGCGGACCCCCTCCGGGGAACGGGCGCGGAGCTGGGCCAGGGCGAACGCGGCGCGGGCCGCCTCCAGCCCGTAGCCCAGTCCGGTGAGCCGGTCCTGAGCGGACGTCAGCCGGCCTGCCGCGCCCTCCCGGTCGCCGCGGGCCGCCCGCACCAGGGCCTCCGCCCGGTCCAGGACCGCGAGAACGCTCGCCCGGCCGAGGCGCTCGGCGTGCTCCCGGCTGGTGTCGATGAGGTCCTGCGCCTCGGCGGGTTCCCCGATGCGGACCAGCGCCTCCGCGAGGTCCCCCTGCCAGCGGCCGCGCGCCGGGTCGGTGATGCCGAGGTCCTGTTCCAGACGGCGTACCCGGCGCAGCGCGCGCACCGTCCCGGCCGCGTCCCCGGCCACCAGCTGGGCGTACCCGAGGGCGGCGAGCGCCCGTGAGAGGTACATCTGGTCGCCGTCCTGCTCGGCGTGCTCCACCGCCTCGTGGGCGAGCGACAGCGCCCGGCCCACGTCCCCGCCGGACGCCTCGGCCATCGAGGTCAGCATGGCGGAGGCGGTCTCCCCGATCCCGGAGTCCCGCGCGAGCCTGAGCGCCTCGCGGGCCAGCTCCAGCGCGCGCCCGCAGTGCCCGGCGTGCAGCTCGGTCTCGGCGAGCCCGCGCAGGAAGTGCACCTCGCTCTCCACCGAACCCCGCCGCCGCACCTCGCCCAGCAGCGCGGTCACCGTGCCGCGCGCCTCGGCCAGCCGGTCGCCCATGACCAGCCAGCGGAACCGCGCGCTGCCCGCCCCGTTGTGATGGCACGCCACCGACGCGTCCTGCGGCTCGCGCAGTGCCCGCTTGATGGTGCGGGGCGCCTCCGGATGGCCCATCAGGGTCTCCGTCTGCGCCTGGAAGGCCAGCGCCATCAGCTCGGTGCGCCGGTCCCCGCCGTGCTCGGCCAGCGCGGCCGCGTGCGCCGCGGCGGTACGGGCCTCGGTGAAGTCGCCCTGCACGATCAGCGCCCGCCAGGCGAGCTGGTAGTTGACCAGGGCCAGCAGCCGGGGGTCCTGCCCGGCGTCGGCGAGTGCCTGGGGGAAGACGGCGTCCACCTCGGCCATGGTGTGCCCCGCGGTGTCGATGACGACGATCCAGGCCCGCACCCGTTCGGCGGCCACGGTGGTACGGCTCAGCACCTCGCGGGCGATGTCCCGGGCCAGGTCGACCTCGCCGGCCGTGATCGCGTCCTCGGCGGCGGTCAGCCGGCGCTCCTCGGCGCCGGGCACGCCGTCGGCCGGGGTGCGGCGCGCGGCCAGCAGGCCGAGCTGGGCGGCGACCGAGGGCGCGCCCCGGTCGCGGGCGAGAGTCGCGGCCCCGGCGAGCTTCGCCGCCACCTCCGGATCGGTGCCGGTGGTGGCGAGCGCCAAGTGGCGGGCGCGCTCGATCGGGTCGGAGGCGGCGGTGGACAGGGCCGCGTGCGCGGCCCGCCGCTCCGGCGCGGGTGCCTCGGCGTACAGGGCGGCGGAGATGAGGGGGTGTGCGAACCGGACGGCCGGAGCCTCCGGCTCGGTGGCGAGCAGGCCGAGTTCGGCGGCCTGGGCGCACTCCGCCTCGGCGTTCTCCCGGCCGGCCGCGTGCAGCAGGGCCGGGGTGGGGCGGGCGCCGGCGCTGGCCACCAGCAGGGTGCGGCGGGCCTCCACCGAGAGCATGTCCAGCCGGCTGAGGACCAGGGCGCGCAGCGAGGTCGGCACCGGCAGCGGCTCGCCGGGCCGGGGCGGGGTCGGGCTGTCGGCGAGCGCGCGGCTCAGCTCCAGCGCGAACAGCGGGTTGCCGCCGCTGGTGCGGTGGATCTCGCGGACCGTGGAGCGGGGGAGCGCGCCGTGGCCCCGGTGGTCGAGCAGCCGGGCCACCTGGGCGCGGTTGAGGGGGCCGAGGCGGACGGCGGCGGTGTCCGGGGGACAGGCGCGCAGATGACGGTCGTACTCCTGGCTCTCCGGGCCCTCGGTGCGTACCGCGCACAGCAGTTGCACCGGGGTGCCGCCCAGGCGGCGGGCGGCGAAGCCCAGGAGCTCGGCGCTGGCCGGGTCGAGCCACTGGAGGTCGTCGGCGACCAGCAGGACCGGCCCGCGCGAGGCGAGGGCGCGCAGGGCGGAGAGCACCGCCAGGCGCAGGGCGAGGCCGTCGCGCTGGAGGCTGGACTCGCCCCGGCCGGTGAGCGCTGACTCCAGCGCGGTCAGCTGGGCCGAGGGGAGGTGCGGCGCGATCTCGTCCAGGACCAGCCCGAGGAGGTCGGCCAGGGCGAGGAAGGGCAGATGCGATTCGGACTCGGTGGCCGAGCAGCGCAACACGGTGTGCGCGGTGGCACCGTATTCCTCGGCCAATGCCCGCAGGAAGGTCGATTTCCCTATTCCGGCCGGGCCGTGCACCAGCACACTGCCGCCCGAGGAGAGCTGTTCCTTCGCGTCGGCGAACAGTTCCTCGCGGCCGATGAGCAGGTCGGGGCGGCATCGGGCAGGCTCCTGGAAGTCCCGTCGCACGGTTCGCCCGCTCCCCTCGTGTGTCGTGTCCGGGCCAAATTCTAGGCAACGGAGCCCGTAATTCGGCGAGAAGTCGTGGTGAGGGAAATAACAGCCCGTCAAGCATCGTGCAATTCAAAGCGGGCCTATGTGAATGGCATGTTTCGCCGGCGGTTGCCCGGGGACCGGAGTGTCCGGTTCCGGCCCCTAGGGGAGGACCCCGGCCCGGCGAGCCGCCGTCACCGCCTCCCCCCGGGTGTGCGCGCCCAGTTTGCGCATCGCCGCGCGCAGATAGCCCTTCACCGTCTCCGGGCGCAGGCCCAGCCGGTCGGCGACGGCCGCGTTGGTGGCACCGGTCGCCACCCAGGTCAGCACGTCCAGCTCGCGCGGGGCCAGCGCCGGACTCGCGTGCGGGGCCGGTGCGGTCAGCAGGTCGCAGGCCGCCAGCAGTTCGGCGCGCAGCTCGGGGTCCGCGATGCGCGGGGCCAGCGCGCGCAGCGCCGCGTGTGCCTCCCGCACGTGCTCCTGGCGGGCCCCCGGTTCCGGTGGGGCGGGCCGGAGCGCGGCCAGCAGACCCCGCGCCTCGTCCCGTACCGCGAGCGCCCGCTCCACCTCGCGGGCCGCCGCCACCGCACCGCCCAGCGCCCGGTCGCCCAGGGGCTGGGGGGTGCGCAGCGCGCCGTACAGCACCCCTCGCACCCGGTGCCGTACCACCAGCGGCACCGCGAGCACCGAGCGCAGGCCCTCGGCGGCCACCGGAGCGTCGTACTCGTGGCTGATCCGGCGGGAACTGGAGTAGTCCGGCACCGCGCACGCCCGGCCCAGCGCCACCGCCCGGCCGCCGAGCCCGGTGCCGGAGGTCACCACCAGCGAGCGCAGCGCGCCCGTGGCGGTGCCGCTCAGCTCGCTGATCCGGATCTGCGCCGCGCCCGGGCCGACCGCTCCGCCGAACGCGACCGGCAGTCCCGTCGCGCGCCGCAGCCCGGCGAGCGCACCCCGAATCTCCGCCGTCGCCACGGCATCTGCTGCCACCTTCTCGCTCCTTCGTGCCGCCACCCCCGTTCGGGGGTGGTGAGACCCGCATCACGGATTAGACGATGGGGGAGAGCCGCCCGGCAATGGTCCGGGACGCGGGAGTGCGGCGGCGGTGGACGGCCGCGGCAGCGAGGAGGACACGGATGACGACCCCGACGGAGCTGTTCCGCAGCGCCCGCGATTTCCTGCTGGAGCACCGGGAGGACTACCAGGGTGCCTACGACGGCTTCCGCTGGCCCGGGTTCGAGCACTTCAACTGGGCGCTGGACTGGTTCGACGTGATCGCGGAGGGCAACGACCGCACCGCCCTGCACATCGTGGAGGAGGACGGCAGCGAGACCCGGCTCTCCTTCGCCGAACTGTCCGACCGCTCCGACCGGGTGGCCAACCACCTGAAGGCGCTGGGCGTCGGCGCGGGGGACCGGGTCCTCGTCATGCTCGGCAACCAGGCCGAGCTGTGGGAGACCATGCTCGCCGCGATGAAGCTGCGTGCCGTGGTCATTCCGGCCACCCCGCTGCTCGGCCCCGCCGACCTGCGGGACCGGGTCGACCGGGGCGAGGTCGCGCATGTGATCGCGCGCGCCGAGGACACCGCCAAGTTCGACGAGGTCCCGGGCACCTACACCCGGATCTCGGTCGGCGGCCTGCCCGAGGAGGCGTGGGAGCCGTACGAGGACGCCTACGCGGTGCCCGGCGGGTTCCTGCCCGACGGGCCGACCCTCGCCGACGATCCGCTGATGCTGTACTTCACCTCCGGGACCACCGCCCGCCCCAAGCTGGTCGAGCACACCCACACCTCGTACCCGGTCGGTCATCTCGCCACCCTGTACTGGATCGGCCTCCGGCCCGGCGACGTCCACCTCAACATCTCCTCGCCCGGCTGGGCCAAGCACGCCTGGTCCAACCTGTTCGCACCCTGGAACGCCGAGGCGACCGTCTTCGTCGTCAACTACTCCCGCTTCGACGCCGCCCGGCTGATGGCCGAGATGGACCGGGCCCGGGTCACCACCTTCTGCGCGCCGCCCACCGTGTGGCGGATGCTGATCCAGGCCGACCTGACCCAGCTCGCCACTCCGCCCCGCGAGGCCGTCGCCGCCGGGGAACCCCTCAACCCCGAGGTGGTCGAACAGGTCCGGCGGGCCTGGGGGGTGACCGTACGGGACGGGTTCGGGCAGACCGAGACGGCCGTACAGATCTCCAACAGCCCCGGCCAGGAGCTGCGTTCGGGCTCCATGGGCCGGCCCAGCCCCGGCTACCGCGTCGAACTCCTCGACCCGGTCACCGGCGCGCCCGGCGCCACCGAGGGCGAGATCGCGCTCGACCTCTCCGCGCGCCCCGTCGGCCTGATGACCGGCTACCACGGCGACCCCGGGCGCACCGCCGAGGCGATGGCCGACGGCTACTACCGCACCGGCGACATCGGCTCCCGCGACGCCGACGGGTACGTCTACTACACGGGTCGGGGAGACGATGTCTTCAAGGCCAGTGACTACAAGATCAGCCCCTTCGAGCTGGAGAGCGCGCTGCTGGAGCACGAGGCGGTGGCCGAGGCCGCGGTGGTGCCCGCGCCCGACGACCTCCGGCTCTCGGTGCCGAAGGCGTACGTGGTGCTCGCCGAGGGCTGGGAGCCCGGACCCGGTACCGCGAAGGCGCTCTTCGAGCACTCCCGTGAGGTGCTCGCGCCCTACAAGCGGCTGCGCAGGCTGGAGTTCGGGCCGCTGCCCAAGACCGTGTCCGGCAAGATCCGCCGCATCGAGCTGCGCGAGGCCACGGCCGCGGGCTCGGCGGACGAGTACCGCGAGGAGGACTTCCGGTGACCCTCTCCTACGCGCACGGCACCGGCGACACCGCCCTGCTCGGTGACACCATCGGCGCCGACCTCGCCCGCACGGCGGCCACCTGGCCGGACCGGGAGGCCCTGGTCGACGTGCCCGCCGGGCGCCGGTGGACCTACGCCGAGTTCGCCGCCGACGTCGAGCGGCTGGCCTGCGCGCTGCTCGCCGCCGGGGTGGCCAAGGGCGACCGGGTGGGCGTCTGGGCGGTCAACCGGGCGGAGTGGGTGCTCGTCCAGTACGCCACCGCGCGGGTCGGCGCGATCATGGTCAACGTCAACCCCGCCTATCGCACCCACGAGGTGGAGTACGTCCTCCGGCAGGCAGGGGTCTCCCTGCTGTTCGCCTCCACCGGGCACAAGGGCAGCGACTACCGGGCCATGGTGGACGAAGTGCGCCCGAAGCTGCCGGAACTGCGGCGGACGGTGTACTTCGGGGACCCGGGCTGGGAGGAGTTCACCGCGCTCGGCACCGGGTTCCCCGCCGAGCGACTGCGGGCGCGGGAAGCCGAGTTGTCCTGCGACGACCCGATCAACATCCAGTACACCTCGGGCACCACCGGTTTCCCGAAGGGTGCCACCCTCTCCCACCACAACATCCTCAACAACGGCTTCTTCGTGGGGGAGCTGGTCGCCTACACCGAGCAGGACCGGATCTGCGTGCCCGTCCCCTTCTACCACTGCTTCGGCATGGTGATGGGCAACCTCGCGGCCACCTCCCACGGCGCCTGCATCGTCATCCCGGCCCCGTCCTTCGAGCCCAGGGCCACCCTGGAGGCGGTCCAGCGGGAGCGGTGCACCTCGCTGTACGGGGTGCCCACGATGTTCATCGCCGAGCTGAACCTCCCCGAGTTCGCGGAGTACGACCTCTCCACCCTGCGCACCGGCATCATGGCGGGCTCGCCCTGCCCGGTGGAGGTGATGAAGCGGGTGGTCGCCGAGATGCACATGGCCGAGGTGTCCATCTGCTACGGCATGACCGAGACCTCCCCGGTCTCCCTGCAGACCCGTGTCGAGGACGACCTGGAGCACCGCACCGGCACGGTCGGCCGCGTGCTGCCGCACCTGGAGGTCAAGGTGGTCGACCCGGCCACCGGCAGCACCCTGCCCCGTGGCGGGACGGGCGAGCTGTGCACCCGTGGCTACAGCGTCATGCTCGGCTACTGGGAGGAGCCCGAGAAGACCGCCGAGGCCGTCGACGCCGGCCGCTGGATGCACACCGGCGACCTCGCCCTGATGCGCGAGGACGGCTATGTGGAGATCGTCGGCCGCATCAAGGACATGATCATCCGGGGTGGCGAGAACATCTACCCGCGCGAGATCGAGGAGTTCCTCTACGCCCACCCCAGGATCCGGGACGTCCAGGTGGTCGGCGTGCCGCACGAGCGGTACGGCGAGGAGGTCCTCGCGTGTGTCATCCCGCTCGACCCGGCCGACCCGCTCACGCTGGACGAACTGCGCGCCTTCTGCCGGGACCGGCTGGCCCACTACAAGATCCCGAGCCGGCTCCGGCTCCTCGACGCCTTCCCGATGACGGTGTCGGGCAAGGTCCGCAAGGTGGAACTGCGCCGCGGTCACGACTCCTGACATGCCTGCGGGGCGCGGTCGCCCCCGTGGCCTTCCGGCCGGAACCGCGCCCCACAAGTCCCCCGTCCGCAAGGCCCGCCACCCCCGTCCCGGCGGGACCTCGCACCCTCAATCTGCCCTCTCCCGACGGCGGTTGAAGCCTTTCGGGCGGTCTTCAGAGGTTGATTTGAGGTTGGCCCCCGGAGCCGGGCGTCCTCACGCCTCGGGCCACCCGCTGCCTCACAGCTCGTGCTCCGACAGCCCGGGCCAGTCGTCGGGGCCGCCGCCGATCCAGTCGATCAGGTCGCTCTCCTCGACCTCGATGCGGTCGAGGTCGGCCAGGCGGAGGATCTCGATCACGTCGTCCAGGTGGGAGGCGAGCCCGAGGGTGACCTCACCCTCGGTGACCCGGCGGGAGCCGTCGAGCGCCGGGGGGTGGACCACGATGTGCGGATACCGCGTCGGATCGGCCATGGCTTCAGCGTCCTGCGGATCGGGCGGCGCCGCTACTCGACGAGGGGGCCCGAGAATTCGCCCAGGATTCACCGGCCGCCGCCCCCCGCCCTCTTCCCCGGCACCGGCCGGGCTTCTAGCCTCGCGGCGCCCCATGCTTCCCACGGAAAGGCAGACCCGACGCATGCGCCACGCTCTCCTACGCGCCGTGAGACGGCTCGGCACCAGGACGGCCGTCACGGCCGTCACCACCGCGCTCGCCGTGGCGGCCCCCTTCCCGGCCGTCGCGGCGAGCGGGCCGGAGCCGCTGTCGTCGCTGGTGGACCCGCTGATCGGCTCCGCGAACGGCGGCAACACCTTCCCGGGCGCCACCCTGCCCCAGGGCATGATCGCCTGGTCGCCCACCAGTACCGCCGGGGACCAGACCAGCACCGGCGCCGCCAACGGGTATGCCTACAACACCACCCGGATACGCGGTCTCAGCCTCACCCATGTCAACGGCGCCGGCTGCCACCCCGGCGCGGCCGGGGACATCCCGATCATGCCGTTCACGGGCGACATCACGTCCTCCCCGTCCGCCGACACCAAGGACGCCGTCTACGCGGCGAACTTCTCCCACGCCGACGAGAAGGCCGTACCCGGCCGCTACACCCTCGGCCTCGCCTCCGGCGCCTCCGCCGACCTCGCGGTGAGCCGGCGGGCCGGGGTCGCCGACTTCGCCTTCCCGGCGGGCCGCCCGGCGAGCCTGCTGTTCCGGGTCTCCAACTCGCTCAACGGCAGCGAGGACGCGCACATCGACATCGACGCCGCCCACCGCAAGGTCACCGGCTGGGTGCTGACCGGCGCGTTCTGCGGCCGCCGCGCCAACGGCGGGACCAACAACCGCAAGAGCTACTACCGGCTCCACTTCAGCGCCACCTTCGACCGGGCCTTCGCCACCACCGGCACCTGGCACGACGGCACTCTGTCGCCCGGCTCCACCACGGCCTCCGGCGGCGAGGGCTACGCCACGGGCGCCGACCGCGCCGGACGCGGCTCCGGCGGCTGGGTCGGCTTCGACACGGCGTCTGACAACGATGTCCACATGCGGCTCGGCATCTCCTACGTCAGCCTCGCGGGCGCCGAGGCCAACCTCCGCCACGAGATCCCGGCACGGGCGGGCGTCGCCGACGTGGCCGCGGCCGGGGCGCGGGTCTGGGACCGCGAGCTGAGCACCGTACGCGCCGAGGGCGGCAGTCCGGCCCGGCGTACCGCGTTCTACACCGCGCTCTACCACTCCCTGATGCAGCCCAACCTGATCAGCGACACCGACGGGCGCTACCGGGGCATGGACCAGGCCGTGCACCGGACGGCGCGCGGGCAGCGGGCGCAGTACAGCAACTTCTCCGGCTGGGACCAGTACCGGGCGCAGATCCAGTTGCTCGCGCTGCTCCGGCCCACGGTGGCGGGCGACTTCGCGCAGTCGCTCTACAACTTCGCCCGGCAGAACGGCGGGGTCTGGGACCGCTGGGTGCACATCAGCGGCGCCACCCACGTGATGACCGGCGACCCGTCCGCCGCCACCCTGGCCACCTTCTACGCCATGGGGGTCCGGAACTTCGACTACCGGGGCGCCTACACCTCCCTGGTCCGCCAGGCCACCGTCCCGACGCCGGACGACCTGTCCGACGCGGGCTGCCCCGGCCAGTGCGAGGGGCAACGTCCCAACCTGGCCCAGTACTTGGTCTCGCACTACGCACCCCAGGACGCCTGTCACTGCTGGGGAGGCGCGGCGGAGACCCTGGAGGACGCGGTGGCGGACTTCTCCCTGGCACAGTGGGCGCGCGGGCTCGGCCGGGACGCGGACGCGAAGGTCTTCACCGACCGCGCCGCCTACTGGCGCAACGTCTTCAACCCCGCCACAGGCCACGTCCAGGCCCGCAAGCTCGACGGCACCTGGATCACGCCCTTCAACCCCGCGAGCGACCTCGGGTTCGCGCAGGGCACCAGCGCCACCTACACCTGGATGGTGCCGCACGACGTCCAGGGGCTCGCCGGCGCGATGGGCGGCCGGAACGCGGCCGCGACCCGGCTCGACGGCTTCTTCCACAACCCGGACGGCTCCTGGTCCGTACGCGGCGGCGACCCCCTGCGCTACGACCCCACGAACGAGCCCGGCATCCACGCCCCCTGGCTCTACAACGCGCTCGGGCAGCCGTGGAAGACCCAGGCGACGGTGCGCCGGATCCTCGACACCGTCTACGCCACCGGCCCCGCCGGCCTCCCGGGCAACGACGACCTCGGCACCATGTCCGCCTGGTACGTCTTCTCCGCCCTCGGCCTCTACCCGCAGACCCCCGGCAGCGCCGTCCTGCTGCTCGGCGCCCCGGTGTTCCCGAAGGCGACCCTGGTCCGGCCGGGCCGGGCCGACCTCGTCATCACCGCCCCCGAGGCCGACGACACCCATGTCTACACCGCCGCCGTACACCGCGAGGGGCACCCGGTGAACCGCTCCTGGCTCACCCCGGGCGAGGCGCTCGACGGCGGCAGGCTGGACTTCGCCCTGACCACCGCCCCCGACACCGGCTGGGCGACGGGGCACCTGCCCGAGTGACCTCACCGGCCCCGCGCGGCCGCTGCCGCGCGGGGCCGGTTCGCAGGGGCGTCCACTAGGGTCGTACGACCGAGACCTGGGGGCAGAGTTGAGACTGCGAGTGGAGTTCACCACCGAACCCTTCGACCTGGACGTCCCGCCCGCGCACGCGGTGGCGGCCCGCGAGGTCGTGGAGGGCGGCGGGCTGGACACGGTGGACGTGGGGCCGTTCGGCACCATGGCCGAGGGCGGTGCGGACGGGGTGCTCAGTGCCGTGGACGCGCTGCTGCGGCGGAGCCTTCAGGCCGGGGCGACCCGGATATCCCTCCAGGTCAACGTGGTCGGGGAGGACGGTAGGTGACCGCCGAGGAGCCCTTCGTCGCCGCCGTGCGCCCCCTCGTGGACGCCATGGGCGGTGAACTCCTCCCGCCGGGCGAGGCCGGCCCGGACGACGTGGTGCTGGCCTGGGAGGGTGCCGAGGTCGTCGCCGTACGGCTGCCGCAGCTCGCGGAGTCCCTCGACCACATCCTCACCGCGCTGGAGCGCCGCGAGGGGCGGCCGCTGGCCGAGCTGGACCGCAAGGCCAAGCAGGGAATCGTCCGGACGCTGGAGGCGCGGGGCGCCTTCGCCGTGCGGCACGGCGTGGAGACCGTGGCGGGGGCGCTTGGCGTCAGCCGCTTCACCATCTACAACTACCTCAACCGGGAGAAGGGCCGCTGAGCCCGCCCGGTAACCCAGAATTTTCAACAAAGTGTTGACGTGCCGTCGCGGTGAGGCGTTAGCTGACGGCACCCCGTCCGGCACGACGGCCCTCGCGGCCACGGAGGCGCCCGTGACATCGCCCGCCACCCCCCTGGGCCTGGCCCGGTTCAACGCCCTCGGGGAGGACGCCGCGCTCGCCGCCCTGCACGAGGTGTGCGCCTCCACCGCCTGGGGCCGCCTGCTCCTGGTCGCCCGCCCGTACGCCACACCGGACGACCTGTACCTCGCCGCCGACGCGGCCCTCGCCGGACTCGGCGCCGGCGACCTGGCCGAGGCGATGGCGGGCCACCCCCCGATCGGCCGCCCCGAGCCCGGTGATCCCGCCTCCGCGCGGGAGCAGCGCGGCATGGCGGACGCCTCCGGCGCCCTGCGCGCCGAGATGCTCGAACTGAACCTCGCCTACCAGGACCGCTTCGGCCATGTCTTCCTGATCTGCGCCACCGGCCTGACCGGCGAGCAGATGCGCGACGCCCTGACGGAGCGGCTCGGCAACACACCGGAGCGGGAACGGGAGATCGCCCGCGCCGAACTGGGCAGGATCAACCGCATCCGCCTGGCCCGACTCGTCGCCTGAAGGACGCCCGCACCATGACCACCACCGCCTCCGTCTCCACCCACATCCTGGACACCTCGCTCGGCCGACCCGCGCCGGGCGTCACTGTCCGCCTCTCGGCCCGCACCGCGTCCGGCGCCGACTGGCGCCCGCTCGGCGAGGGGACCACCGACGCCGACGGCCGCTGCCGGGATCTGCCCGCCCCGCCCGGGGACACCGCGCGGGTCCGGCTCGACTTCGCCGTGGAGCCGTATCTGCGGGAGCGAGGGGACGCGTTCTTCCCCGAGGTGACCGTCACCTTCGCCGTACGGGCCGGGGAGCACTACCACGTCCCGCTGCTGCTCAGCCCGTTCGGCTACTCCGTATACCGAGGGAGCTAGCTTTCATGGCAGAAACGTCCCGCCCGTCCGGGCCCGCGATCCTGGGGCAGAACCAGTACGGCAAGGCCGAAAACCGCGTCGTCCGGATCACGCGCGACGGCGCCACCCACCACATCAAGGACCTCAACGTCTCCGTCACCCTCGGCGGCGACATGGACGACGTCCACTACTCCGGCTCCAACGCCCACGTCCTGCCGACCGACACCACCAAGAACACGGTGTACGCCTTCGCCAAGCGGTACGGCATCGAGTCCGCCGAGCAGTTCGGCATCCACCTCGCCCGGCACTTCGTCACCTCCCAGGAGGCGATCCGCACGGCCCGCATCCGGATCGAGGAGTACGCCTGGGACCGGATCGGCGCGGAAGACGGCGGGCACTCCTTCGTCCGCACGGGCCAGGAGGTGCGGCTCACCCAGGTCTTCCACGACGGCACCACCTGGCAGGTGGTCTCCGGACTGGGGGACCTGGTGGTGCTCAACTCCACCGACTCCGAGTTCTGGGGCTATGCCAAGGACGAGTACACCACCCTCCCCGAGGCGTACAACCGCGTGCTGGCCACCGAGGTGAACGCCCGCTGGCGGTACGGCTGGACCGGCGAGGGCGACGCGCCCGACTGGGACGCCTCCTACGCCGGGGCCCGGCGCCACCTGCTGGAAGCCTTCGCCGGAACCTACTCGTACTCGCTCCAGCAGACCCTGTACGAGATGGGCGCGCGGGTGATCGGGGAGCGTGCCGAGATCGACGAGATCCGGCTCTCCCTGCCGAACAAGCACCACTTCCTGGCCGACCTCACGCCCTTCGGGCTGACCAACGACAACGAGGTGTACCTCGCCGCCGACCGGCCCTACGGCCTGATCGAGGCGACCGTCCTCCGCGAGGGCCGCGAGGCGGCGATCCCGGTGGACCTCACCAACCTCTGAGAGCGAAGGACGAACCGTGGCACCAGCCGAGCGCATCGTCATCGAGAACTGCGCGATCGCCACCGTGGACGCGGACGACACCGAGTACGCCACGGGGCACCTCGTCCTCGCCGGTGACCGGATCGAGTCGGTCGGCGCGGGCCCGGCCCCCGCGGGGCTCACCGGGGTCATCCGCCGGATCGACGCCGGCGGGCATCTGGCCACCCCCGGCCTGGTCAACACCCACCACCACTTCTACCAGTGGCTCACCCGTGGTCTGGCCACCGACCACAACCTCTTCGAGTGGCTGACCGCCCTCTACCCGACGTGGGCGCGCATCGACGAGGACATGGTGTCCGCGGGCGCGCGGGGCTCGCTGGCGATGATGGCCCGGGGCGGGGTCACCACCGCCATGGACCACCACTACGTCTACCCGCGCGGTACCGGCGACCTGTCCGGCGCGATCGTGCGCGCCGCCCGCGACACCGGCGTCCGCTTCACCCTGGCCCGTGGCTCGATGGACCGGGGGGAGTCGGACGGCGGGCTGCCGCCGGACTTCGCGGTGGAGAGCCTGGACGAGGCGCTGGCCGCCACCGAGGCCACCGTGGCGGAACACCACGACCCCTCCTTCGGCGCGCTGACCCAGGTCGCGGTCGCGCCCTGCTCGCCCTTCTCCGTCTCCACCGAACTGATGAAGCAGGGCGCGGAGCTGGCGCGGCGGCTGGGGGTGCGGCTGCACACCCATGGCTCGGAGACGGTGGAGGAGGAGAAGTTCTGCCACGAGCTGTTCGGGATGGGCCCGACCGAGTACTTCGAGTCCACCGGCTGGCTGGGCGAGGACGTGTGGATGGCGCACTGCGTGCACATGAACGACTCCGACATCACCGCCTTCGCCCGCACCGGTACGGGCGTCGCCCACTGCCCGTCCTCCAACGCCCGGCTGGCGGCGGGGATCGCGCGCGTGCCGGACCTGCTGGCGGCGGGCGTCCCGGTCGGCCTGGGCGTGGACGGCACGGCCTCCAACGAGTCCGGCGAACTCCACACCGAGCTGCGCAACGCCCTCCTCGTCAACCGCCTCGGCCCGCACCGCGAAGCCGCCCTCACCACCCGCCAGGCCCTCCGCCTCGGCACCTACGGCGGCGCCCAGGTCCTGGGCCGGGCGGCCGAGACCGGCTCCCTGGAGCCCGGCAAGCTCGCCGACCTGGTCCTCTGGCGCATGGACACCCTGGCCCACGCCTCCATCGCCGACCCGGTGGCGGCCCTGGTGCTCGGCGCTCCGGCCCCGGTCACCGCCTCCTTCGTGGGCGGCCGGCAGATCGTGGCGGACGGGCGGCTGCTGCACGTGGACGAGGACGCGATCGCCCGGACCACCCGCGAGCAGGCGCGGCGGCTCGCGCGGAGCTGACCGGGGGTCATACCCGGCGCGGGGACGCCAGGAGGTGGCGGGTCCGGGTGCGGGCCTCGGTGTACTCGCCGCACTGCCAGCCCGCCGCCTCCAGTGTGGCCGCGTACGGCTGGAGCGCCGGGCCGTACACCGCGACCGCCTCGGGCTGCGGGGTCGCGCGGACGCGGTAGCCGGGGGTGCCGGCGTGCTCCGGCCCGTGGCCGGCCGCCTCCAGGGCGAGGGCGGCGGCGCGGACCAGGTGGGTGCGTTCCCAGCCGCAGGGGCGGTCGGTGGCGCTGTCGGGGTTGGTCATGCGGCGCAGCTCCATGAGGCCCTGCCAGGCGTCACGCACCTCGCGCATCCGGGAGGGCCCGGGCGCCGCCTCCTCGGCGCCGCCGACCCGCGCGGCGAAGACACCGGCGGGGGCGGCGGGCGCGGGGGCGGAAGCGGGCTCCGGCCCGGCCTCGCGCAGGCGGTGGCCGGCCGGGGTCAGGAAGTGGTCGTGGGGCGGCCGGGGGTGGCGGAAGGCGAGACCGAGCCGGACCAGCGCGGCGAGCTGGGCGGCCGTGCCCCGCAGCCGTCCCGTTCCGGGGTCGGCGCCCTCGACGACGCGCCGCTGGGCGGCGGTGGGCGGTCGTGCCATCGCGGTGCTCCCTTCCGGTCCGCTGCTGGTCCCCGAAGCGTACGGCCGGGCACTGACAGCCCCCTCGGGAGCTACTGCCGGTACCCGCTCAGGAAGCGGCCGATCCGGCCGATCGCCGCCTCCAGGTCGTCCGCGTAGGGGAGGGTGAGGATGCGGAAATGGTCGGGGGCGGGCCAGTTGAAGCCGGTGCCCTGGACGACCTGGATCTTCTCGCGGAGCAGCAGGTCGAGGACGAACTTCTCGTCGTCGTGGATCTTGTGCACCTTGGGGTCCAGGCGCGGGAAGGCGTACAGCGCGCCCTTGGGGCGGACGCAGGAGACGCCGGGGATCTCGTTGAGCTTCTCCCAGGCCACGTTCCGCTGCTCGTACAGGCGGCCGCCGGGCGCGGTGAGTTCGTGGATGGACTGGCGGCCGCCGAGCGCGGCCTGGATGGCGTACTGGGCGGGCGCGTTGGGGCACAGCCGCATGGAGGCCAGCATGGTCAGGCCCTCCAGATAGCTCTTCGCGTGCTGCTTGGGCCCGGTGACCACCAGCCAGCCGGAGCGGAACCCCGCCACCCGGTAGGTCTTGGAGAGGCCGCAGAAGGTGAGGACGACCAGGTCGGGGGCGAGGGCGGCGGCCGAGTGGTGGACGGCCCCGTCGTAGAGGATCTGGTCGTAGATCTCGTCCGCGAACACCATCAGCCCGTGGCGGCGGGCCAGGTCGAGGATGCCCTCGACGATCTCCTTCGGGTACACCGCGCCGGTCGGGTTGTTGGGGTTGATGATCACCACGGCCTTGGTGCGGTCGGTGATCTTCGACGCCATGTCGGCCAGGTCGGGCGCCCAGTCGGACTGCTCGTCGCACAGGTAATGAACGGCTCGGCCTCCGGCCAGCGTGGTGACCGCCGTCCACAGCGGGAAGTCCGGGGCCGGGATGAGCACTTCGTCGCCGTCCTCCACCAGCGCCTGTACGGCCATGGAGACCAGCTCGGAGACGCCGTTGCCCAGGAACACGTCGTCGACGTCCACCTGAAGGCCGAGGGTCTGGTAGCGCTGGGCCACCGCCCGGCGGGCCGAGAGGACACCGCGCGAGTCGGTGTAGCCGTGGGCGCGGGGGAGCATCCGGATCATGTCCTGGGTGATCTCCTCCGGCGCCTCGAATCCGAAGAGCGCCGGGTTGCCGGTGTTCAGGCGCAGCACGCTGTGCCCGGCTTCCTCCAGCGCGTCCGCGTGCTGGATCACCGGACCGCGGATCTCGTAGCAGACCTCGCTGAGCTTGTTCGACTGCCGGAACTCCATGCCGCGACCCCTCCGGTAACTGGTGTTGCTTGGTTTTACCAAGTTGGAGCTTGGAAAGTCCAACAACATGTCTAGACTGCGTCGCATGCCACCTCGCCGACGCTACGACCAGTACTGCTCCGCGGCCCGCGCCCTCGACCTCGTCGGGGACCGCTGGACCCTGCTGATCGTCCGGGAGTTGCTGGCCGGACCCCGCCGCTACACCGACCTGCACGCCGACCTCCCCGGCGTGAGCACGGACGTACTCGCCTCCCGGCTGAAGGACATGGAGCGCGACGCGATCACCGCCCGGCGGAGGCTGCCCCCGCCCGGCGCCGCCTACGTGTACGAACTCACCCCGCGCGGCCGGGGCTTGCTGCCCGTGCTGCACGCCCTGGGGGAGTGGGGAAGCCCCGAGCTGGCGGAACCGCGGCCCACCGACGCGGTACGCGCCCACTGGTCGGCGCTGCCGCTGCTGGCGGTGCTGAACGCGGCGGAGCTGGGGGCCGGGGTGGCCGAAGTCAGCACGGAGGACGGGGAGTTCCATCTGTACGTCGGCACGGAGGACGGCCCGGCGTACGGGCACGGACCGGCGCCGGTGGCCGCCGACGCCCGGCTGGTGATGGACGCGGCGACCTGCGTGGAGGTCTGCCGGGGCGAGACGGGGATCGCGGACGCGGTGCGGGCGGGGCGGGTCACGGTGACCGGTGGCGGGACCCTCGCCAAGGCGCTGCTGAAGTGACGAAGGCCCGCCGTGTCGGCGGGCCTTCGTCCGGGTCAGGCGCCCGGTGGGACGTACGCCGGGCGGCCCCGGCCCCGGGTCAGCGCGTAACCGCCGATGCCCGCGAGCGCGGCCAGCACACCGCCGGCGGCCGTCCATACCCAGCGGCTCGACCACCAGTGCGAGGACCAGCCGTCATCCGGCTCGATCGCGGAGAGCACGGCCGACTTCGAACCGTCCTTCTCCGCCTCGGGCTCGACCGCGATACCGGGGACGAGCGGCTTGCCCAGCGAGCCGTCCACGGCCGCGGCGCCGCCGATGTTCCTGGAGTCCGCGCGGACTTCCGCCCGTACCGGCAGGCCGAGGTCGGCGGAGCCGAGGTTCAGCACCGTCAGCCGGACGTAGTAGGTGCCGGGCAGCGGGTCGTTGGCCCACGGCTCGGACCAGGCGCGCACCGTGCGCAGCACACAGGTCAGGTCGACGGTGGCCGTGCCCTGCCCGGCGGTGCGGGTGGCCGCGCCGTACTGGCAGGACTGGTGGCGGCGCAGACCGTCGTAGACGTCGAGCTGCCAGGTCTGCGCGGCATGCGCGTCCGGCAGCTTCACCGTGGCCTTGACGGTCGGGCGCTGCCCGGTGTCGGCCGGGAACGACCAGTACAGGTAGTCACCGGTGGACGCGGAGGCGGTGGCGGTCTGCCCCTGGTCCATCTCGGCCGCCGTACGGAAGGACGTGCCCGCCTGTGTGGGGGCCTTGCCGTCCGCCGAGGCGCTCGGGGAGGGGGAGGAGTCGGCCGCGGCGGGGGCGGCGGCCAGGCCCAGCGTCAGCAGGGCCGCGCTCAACACGCGTATCGCACGCATCAGTTCGTCCTCCAGACCGCGACCCGCCAGCGGGACAGCCAGCCCCACAGCAGACCCGCGACGAAACCGGTCAGCACCAGCGCGGCCAGCAGCCACCAGCCCCGGCCGAGGCCGAAGGAGGCCACGTCGGAGGAGGCGGAGGGCCCGTCGACCACGTCGACCGTCAGCTCCAGCGGCATGCCCGGCGTGGTCTTGACACCGGCGCCGGCCGAGAAGGAGTGGGTCACCTGGAGGCACACGGTCTCCGGGGTCGCGTCGTCATCGTCGGACTCGGGCTTGGGATAGCGCAGTCCGGTGGAGATCGCGTCGGTACGGCCGGTGCCGGCGCCCTCGCCGCGTACGATCTCGCGGCCCTGCTGGGTCACCGCCCGCAGCAGCACACCGTAGTTGGGGTTCGTGGCGCGGTCGTCGGCGACGCTCACCGAGGCGCGCAGCTCCTGGCCGGGCCGGACGTCGACCTTGTACCAGCGCTGCTTGCCGAACTCCTCGCGGTCCGTGTACAGACCGGACTTCAGGGCGGGCGCCCCGGCGCACGCGTCGGTGCCCTCGGTGGCCACCGGCGTCACCACCGGATCGGCGGCCCGCTCGACCAACTGGCCGACCCGGTCCGTCAGTTCCTCCTTGTGCTGCACGGAGGTGTACGTGCCGCCCGTGGCGTCCGCGATGCAGCTCAACTGGTCGCGGGTCTTGGCGTCCGGCACCAGGCCCAGGGTGTCGATGGTCAGGCCGATGCCCTTGGCGGCTATCTCGCGGGCCACCTCACACGGGTCGAGGGGCTGGCAGGTGTCCTCGCCGTCGCTGATCAGGACGATGCGGCGGGTGCCGTCACCGGTCCCGAAGTCGTCTGCCGCCTTCAGCAGCGCCGGGCCGATGGGGGTCCAGCCGGTGGGTGCCAGGGTGGCCACGGCGGTCTTCGCCTCGGTGCGGTCCAGCGGGCCCACCGGATAGAGCCGCTCGGTGTCCTTGCAGCCCTCCCTGCGGTCGTTGCCGCGGTAGTTGGCGCCCAGCGTGCGGATGCCCAGCTGCACCTCCTCGGGCGTCGCGTCGAGCACCTCGTTGAACGCCTGCTTGGCCGCCGCCATCCGGGTTCCGCCGTCGATGTCCCGCGTGCGCATGGAACCGCTGACATCCAGGACGAGTTCGACCTTCGGAGCGGGCTGCGGCTCGGTCTCGTCCGCTGCGGCCCCGCCGGGACACGCGATCCCGGCCGCCAGGGCGGCGAGCAGGGCGCAGACGCCCGCCGCCAGCCGTTGTCTTCTGATCATCGGCGGATCTTATTGATCGTAGGTGTCGCGCTCCAAAACGAACGGGCTGGGAAGCTCCGTCCACAGGTCGCCGGGGGTCTCCGGAGACAGCCTCATCAGGGTCAACGCCTTGACGGGCAGCGGATTTTCACACAGCGCCGCCAGGTCGGGCGTACGGGGCAGATCCGGCAGCGCGGCCCGCAGCGCGGCACCCAGCGCCGGGCCCGAACCGGCGGTCGCCGCGAGCGCGCCCCCGACCATCGATCCGAACAGCTTGCGCCGCAGGGCGAGTTCGTCGTCCGTGATCAGGCGTCCCGTCAACTCGCCGCTGGATATGCCGTGTCGGGCGAGGCGGGCCGGGCTGACGCGTATGTCGGCCAGGTCGCGGTAGATCAGCCGCAGCGGGGTGTCGTCCGGCGCGAGCACCACCAGGAGGTTCTGGCCGTGCGCCTCCAGCGCGACCCCCAGGTCCAGCAGGCGCAGGCCGGCCGTGAGCGTGAGCCGGGTGAACGCGGCCAGCCAGCCCGGCGACCGGGGCAACGCCGTGGTGGCCAGCGCGGCCACCGGCAGCACCCGCTCGCCCTGAGCCAGGTACTCCTCGGGCGACTCGCGCAGCAGCACCGCGAGATCCGGCGAGTGGGCCGTGGCCGCCCCGATGGTGTGCGTGACCTCCAGCAGCCCGTCCATCCGCCCGACCAGCTCCGCCGCCAGCACCGACAGGTCTGCCGACGCCCGTACCGAGTAGGCGGAGATGTCCCGCACCGAGGAGGTCAGCCGGGCGCTCAGCGAGGTCTTCACATGGGGTCCGCCGGGCAGCGCCAGCGTGCGCAGCGACATCAGCGGATGCGCCGGACGCCACGGCTCGGTGCTCCGCTTGAGCACATGCGCCGCCTGCCAGGGATGCACCGGCAGCAACAGGTCGTCTCCGGAGCGGAGTCCGGCCGGCCACTCGCCCGACACCAGGCACTCGCCCGCCGGCACCGCCACCGTGCCCAGCTCCACCACCGGCCGGTGCTCGGGCCCGTACGCCAACTGGTCGGCCACCGAGAAGCCCGGCCGGGAACGGCAGTTGGGGTGGAAGGGGTGACCGTCCACCACCCGCTGCTCCCACTCCCAGTCCCGCTCCGGCCACCCGGCCCCCGGCTCCGCCGCGTCGGCGCGGGACAGCGCCAGCGAGGCCACGCTGTTCGCCAGCTCGGCGGCGAACGCGGCCGCGTGCGGCACCGCGAGGTCCGTCATCAGCCGCGCGGGGTCCGCGTACCGCTCCCGGCCGAGCCGGACCTCGTGGACGCGGTCACCGGTCGCGTACGGGTCCGAGTGCGGGCCGTGCAGCGCGCGGCCGTCCGCCAGCCGTACCGTCAGTCCGTGTGCCCCCGGCGTCCGGGAGGCGACCCACGGAAGCGGTTCGTGCGCCAGCGCCCGCCACAGCCTGGTCAGCACCGCCGCGCGGGCTCCCGGCAGCGCGGCCGTGCAACGGTCGCGCAGGGCGGGCCGTACGGCGGCCAGCTCCTCGGCGACCTCGGCCTCGGCGGTGGGGGAGTGGTACACGGTCGGCTCCTCGGAGACTGGCAGCTCAGGGCACGATTGTCGGATACCGCAGACTTACCTGGCACGGTCGGCCCCCCGGACCGGCCACAGCACGACGAGAACGAGTGGAACGCGTGGACCTCAACCCCCCGACCGACGCCGCACGGCGCGCCGACGCCTACGCCTCGGCGCCGCTGCTGAACTGCCTGCTGCGCGAGGTGGCCCGGCCGGTCCCGGAGCGCGGGGACCGGCCCGTGTACCGGCTGCCCGGCACCGGCCGGCTGCTGCGGGTGCGCCCCGGCCGCCGTCCCGCCGAGCCCGAAGTACGCGCGGACGGTGCCTGGCAGCCGCTGAGCCACGCCGAACTGGTCAAACTGGTCGCGGAGGAACTGCGCGCCCACACCGGGCTGCCGGGAGACGACCTGCCCGCCGAGATGCTGGACAGCCGCGACACCGTCGCCGCCCTGCTCGCGGCCCGCGCCCGCGCCGTCGCCCCCGAGGACCCGTATCTGCGCTCCGAGCAGTCGCTGATCACCGGCCATCCGCACCACCCGGCGCCCAAGGCGCGCGGCGGCGGCCCGGTCGCGGCCTGGCTGCCCTACGCCCCCGAGGCGCACGCCCGGTTCCCGCTGGTGCTGCTCGGCGTCCGCGAGGACCAGGTCGCCGAAGAGGGTGACACCCGCGCCCTGGACGCCCTCGGCACCGCCCCGCCCGGCTACCGGCTGCTGCCCGCCCACCCCTGGCAGCTCGACCTGCTCGCCCCAGGCCTCGCCCCCGCCTTCGCCGACCGGCGCCTGATCCGGCTCGGCACCACCGAGTCCGCGGTCCGGCCGACGGCAGCCGTGCGCACCGTGTACGAGCCCGGCCGCGACCTGTTCCTCAAGTTCAGCCTCGACGTCCGCATCACCAACGACATCCGCCGGCTGTGGCGCCACGACCTGCAGAGACTCGACCGCAGCGACACCGCGGCCCGCGAGGCCTTCGCCGCGATGGGACCGCCCGCGGCCTGGCTCAGCGACCGGGGCTACCGCACCGCCGCGTTCGCCTTCGAGGAACTCGCCGTCCTGGTCCGCGACGGCCTGCGCGGCCACCTCCTGCCCGGCGCCACGCCGTTGCTCGCGGCCGGGCTGGCCGAGGGCTTCGACGGCAGCCCGCTCGCCGCCGCCCCCGACCCGGACGCCTGGTGGGCCGCGTATCTCCGCCAGGTCGTCCCGCCCGCGCTCCGCGCCTTCGACGAGTACGGCGTCGTCGTGGAGGCGCACCTGCAGAACACCCTGGTCGCCGTCGACGCCGCCGGAATGCCCGTGCAGGCCCTGTTCCGGGACGCCGAGGGCGTCAAGCTGCTGTCCGACGTGGGCCGGGAGGCCGGGTGGGAGCGGCTGGTGTACTGCCTGCTCGTCAACCACCTCGGCGAGATCGCCGCCGCCCTGGCCGAGGCCCACCCCGGCCTCGACCCCTGGCCGGCCCTCCGCGCCGAGCTGTCCCGCCATCCGCTCCCCGAGATACCGGCCCTGCTCGCCGCCCCCGCCCTGCCCGGCAAGACCAACCTGCTGCTCCGCTGGACCGGCGCGGACGGTGCGGACGCCCGCTACCTGCCGCTGCCGAACCCGCTGCGCGCGGGCGACGCCGTGCGGGGAGGGCGGGACAGGTGAAGCCCTGAGGGCCATGGCCCTCAGGGCTTCACCTGTGCTGGAGTCGCGGCGGTGCTGGAGAGGAGACGAGGCCGGCCGACGATTCAGCGGGAGCCGGCGAGGACGCCCAGGGCGTCGCCGTGTTCGTCGACCACGCGCACGGGTCCGAGCCGCCCGGGAGGCGTCCCCTTCTCGGCTCCTTCCCTCGTGGCCCACGGTGGGCCGGAGGGCTCCCTGCTGTCTGTGATGCCGTCGAGGCGGAGCCGGTCGGTGTATCCGGCGCTGTCCCGAACGGCGGTGAGCTGGGACTGGGTGACCAGGCCGACACACAGTCCGTCCTCGTCGCAGACGACGAGATACTCCGTACGGGCGGCGGCCATGACGGACAGCGCCACTTCGACGGTCATGTCGTACCAGACCTGCGGGCCGGCCGCGTCCACGCTGCCGGCCACCGTGCCTCGCACGGGGCGAACGCTCACGGATCGAGTGTGCAACTTTCCCAGCATCAAAGGGTTCCTCCTGCGCAGACGGACGGATTTCTGACCAAGACGGTTCTAGGCGGCCGCACCGGCGGTGGACTGGAGTGCGGGTGCGCGGCGGGCCGCCGGGGCCTGGTGGCGCCGGCCGCGTGCGGGGGCCCTGCGCCTCTTGGGGCGGTCGGCGACCGGCGCGGTGATGACGACCGGGATGCCGGAGGGGGCCTGAGCACCGGTGATGCGGTTCAGTGTCTCGTCGCCCGAGCGGACCTGGGTGGTCTGTGGCCGGATGCCGGCGTCCGTCATGAGGCGGTTCATGTCGCGGCGCTGGCTCGGGGTGACCAGGGTGACGACGCTGCCGGACTCGCCCGCACGGGCGGTACGGCCGCCGCGGTGCAGGTAGTCCTTGTGGTCGGTGGGCGGATCGACGTTGACGACGAGGTCGAGGTTGTCGACGTGGATGCCGCGTGCCGCGACATTGGTCGCCACCAGCACGTTGACATGACCCGTCTTGAACTGCGCCAGGGTCCGGGTGCGCTGCGGCTGCGACTTCCCGCCGTGCAGGGCCGCGGCCCGGACCCCGCTGTTCAGCAGGTGCTCGGTGAGACGGTCGACGGCGTGCTTGGTGTCGAGGAACATGATCACGCGGCCGTCGCGGGCGGCGATCTGGGTGGTGGCGGCGTGCTTGTCGGCGCCGTGGACGTGCAGCACGTGGTGCTCCATCGTCGTGACCGCGCCGGCCGAGGGGTCGACCGAGTGCACCACGGGGTCGCTGAGGTAACGGCGCACCAGCAGGTCGACGTTGCGGTCCAGGGTCGCGGAGAACAGCATGCGCTGGCCCTCCGGACGCACCTGGTCGAGCAGGGCCGTGACCTGCGGCATGAACCCCATGTCGGCCATCTGGTCGGCCTCGTCCAGAACGGTCACCGAAACCTGGTCCAGCCGGCACTCACCCCGGTCGATGAGGTCCTTCAGACGTCCCGGTGTGGCGACGACCACCTCGGCGCCCCCGCGCAGCGCGCTCGCCTGCCGCCCGATCGACATGCCGCCCACCACCGTGGCCAGCCGCAGCCTCACCGAGCGGGCGTACGGCGCCAGCGCGTCGGTGACCTGCTGCGCCAGCTCACGCGTCGGTACGAGCACCAGCGCCAGCGGCTGCCGGGCCTCGGCACGCCGCCCGGCCGTACGGGCCAGCAGCGCGAGCCCGAAGGCGAGCGTCTTGCCGGAACCGGTGCGGCCCCTACCCAGCACGTCCCGGCCCGCGAGGGAGTTCGGCAGGGTCGCCGCCTGGATCGGGAACGGCACGCTCACCCCCTGCGCGCCGAGCGCGGCCAGCAGCTCCCCCGGCATGTCGAGATCGGCGAAACCCTCCACCGCGGGAAGCGCGGGAGTCGTCGTCCGGGGAAGCGCGAACTCCCCCTGGACCGCGGGAGCCCGGCGGCCGGAATTGCCGTGACGGCTGCGGGCGAAGCGGTCGTTCGTACGTGTGCGGTTCATACGGAACCTTCCTTGATTCGGCACATCTCAAGGAATTCCCGCGGTATTGAGCCGCACGAGGAATTGCAAGAATGAGCCGACGGGGTGGCAGCAGCTTGCACTCGCACGGATTGTCCGTCGCCAGATTCGCAAGCGCTGAAATAAGTGGCGCGGTGTGGGCTCAGCATTTGAAGCGTCCACTGCGCTGTGGCTGGGAAGGGGTGCATGTGCACCCCCGAAGGGCGATCCGCCGACGAGCCTACGGATTTCCTGGGTGCCGTCCACAGGTCACATCACTGTGGGAAATGCATGCAGCTGGGGCCCGCACCCCGAGGGATGCGGGCCCCAGCTGCAAGTGTGCGACAGTCAGCGTCAGGCGAGAACGATGTTCTCGGCCGTCGGGCCCTTCTGGCCCTGCGCGATGTCGAAGTTCACCTTCTGGCCCTCCAACAGCTCGCGGAAGCCCTGGGCGGCGATGTTGGAGTAGTGGGCGAAGACGTCGGCGCCGCCGCCGTCCTGCTCGATGAAGCCGAAGCCCTTTTCCGCGTTGAACCACTTCACGGTACCAGCAGCCATGTCATTTCTCCTTTGGGGCAGTACATCGGAACCCGCACCGTGCGGACGCCGTGTCGCCGCGATGATTGCCCCGCCCGGAAAAGACCGGAAATACAAAAGCGCTCCCCGGCGGCACAGAGCCGACCGGAACACTTGAAGTTTTCGGGAACCACAACTGCAACTGAGGACGACAGTAGCACGCCGCGGCAGCCGGTGTCCGAAGAAGAAGGTCACCCTTTTTATTGCGGCAGAGAATCTATCCGCATGCCTCGTTGAAATCTCCGCCGGCGGGCACAGGTATTCACTCACCCGCGCGACGTCATATTTTGCGCGCCGCGCTTGCGTGATCCGGTCCCAACACGCCCTCGAAGACCTGTCTCCGGCAGGCTGCGGCACGCGTACGCCTCGACCATGCTGGAGGCGGGGGAGTCCGTGATGACGCCGGCGCGGTGGCTCGGGCACTCGCCCCCCGCTGTCACGCTTGGTTACTATGCTCACTTCATGCCGGGGGCCGGGAGCAAGGCCGTAACGCCGTCGACAGGCTGCCGGGGAGCGAGGAGGATGACGGTGCCAACCAGGACTCCCCAGATTCTCCCCGGGACTGATCCGGGAGATTCCCAGGATTGCGCCGCAACGGAGCCAGGCGTGGAAGCTGAGGCTAATAGACGCTGGAGCCTTGGAAGATGCTGAGAGAAGTCGCTGCGACCCGCTACGTCGAACCCTTGCACACCGGCGGCTCCGTACCCGCCGTCGTCGAGGCCGACGACCTGGGGACCTACGTCGTCAAGTTCACCGGCTCCGCGCAGGGCCGCAAGGCACTCGTCGCCGAGGTGATCGTCGGCGAGCTGGCCCGCGCCCTGGGGCTGCGCTTCCCCGAGCTGGTGCTCGTGCACTTCGACCCCGCCGTGGCCGCCGACGAGCCGCACCAGGAGGTGCGCGACCTGCACGACGCCAGCGCGGGCGTCAACCTGGGCATGGACTACCTGCCGGGCGCCCGCGACCTCACCCCCGAGATCGCCCGGAACTTCCCCGTAGACCCGCTGGAGGCGGGCCGGATCGTCTGGCTGGACGCGCTCACCGCCAACGTGGACCGCACCGTCCACAGCTCCAACCTCATGGTCTGGCCGACCTTCGGCACCGCGCCCCCGCGCCTGTGGCTCATCGACCACGGCGCCGCCCTCGTCTTCCACCACCGCTGGGACACCACGAACCCCGGCCGTAGGTACGACTTCCGCCACCACGCCCTCGGCCAGTACGGCCCCGACGTGCGCGCCGCCGACGCCGAGCTGGCCCCCCAGGTCACCGAGGAGCTGCTGCGCGGCATCCTCGCCGAGGTGCCCGACGCCTGGCTCACCGACGATCCCGCCTTCGCCGGGCCGGACGAGGCCCGCGCCGCCTACGTCGACCATCTGCTGGCCCGCGCCCGGCTCTCCGCCGAGTGGCTGCCCACCGACTTCCCCGACCGCGCGGAACTCGCCGCCGAGGAGGCCGCCCGCGCCGAGCGGTCACAGCGGGGGCGTCCGGACTGGCTCAAGCGCGTCCCCGACCTGCACGGACGCCCGGCGGCGGAACAGGACTGGTCGGTACACCTGGGATGAAGGGATCTTCGTGAGTCACCGCGTCGAGATCGAGTACTGCACCCAGTGCCGCTGGCTGCCCCGCGCCGCCTGGCTGGCGCAGGAGTTGCTCACCACCTTCGAGACCGAGCTGGAGGCCCTCGCGCTCAAGCCCGGCACCGGCGGCGTCTTCGTCGTCCGGGTGGACGGCGAGCCGGTCTGGGACCGCCGTGAGCAGGGCTTTCCCGAGCCCACGGCGGTCAAGCGGCTGGTGCGGGACCGGGTGGCGCCTGAGCGGTCGCTCGGGCACTCCGACAAGTGAGCGTGCTCAGCCGGTGAGGCGCCGGTAGGCCGGAAGGGTGAGGAAGTCGGCGTACTCCTCGTCCAGCGCCACCGTCAGCAGCAGGTCGTGCGCCTCCTGCCAGTGGCCGGCCGCGAACGCCTCCGCGCCGATCTCCGCCCGCACCGCCTCCAGTTCGGCCGCCGCCAGCCGGCGGGCCAGCTCCGGGGTGGCGCGCTCGCCGTTCTCGAACTCGACGCCCGCGTTGATCCACTGCCAGATCTGCGAGCGGGAGATCTCGGCGGTGGCCGCGTCCTCCATCAGGTCGAAGATGGCCACCGCGCCGACCCCGCGCAGCCACGCCTCGATGTACCGGATGCCGACCCGTACCGCGTTGACCAGCCCGGCGTAGGTCGGTTTCGCGTCCAGCGAGGCGATGTCGATCAGGTCGGCCGCCTTCACGTGGACGTCCTCGCGCAGCCGGTCCTTCTGGTGCGGGCGGTCGCCGAGCACCTTGTCGAAGGACTCCATGGCGATCGGCACGAGGTCCGGGTGGGCCACCCAGGACCCGTCGAAGCCGTCGGCCGCCTCGCGGTCCTTGTCGGCCCGTACCTTCTCGAACGCCACCTTGTTGACCTCGGCGTCCTTGCGGGACGGGATGAAGGCCGCCATCCCGCCGATCGCGTGCGCGCCCCGCTTGTGGCAGGTGCGGACGAGGAGTTCGGTGTACGCGCGCATGAACGGCGCCGTCATCGTGACCAGGTTGCGGTCCGGCAGCACGAACTCCGGCCCGCCGTCGCGGAAGTTCTTCACGATGGAGAACAGGTAGTCCCAGCGGCCCGCGTTCAACCCGGAGGCATGGTCGCGGAGTTCGTAGAGGATCTCCTCCATCTCGTACGCGGCCGTGATCGTCTCGATCAGCACGGTGGCCCGCACGGTGCCCTGCGGGATGCCGAGGTGGTCCTGCGCGAACACGAACACGTCGTTCCACAGGCGGGCTTCGAGGTGGGACTCGGTCTTCGGCAGGTAGAAGTACGGGCCCTTGCCCAGCTCCAGCAGGCGGGCGGCGTTGTGGAAGAAGTACAGGCCGAAGTCGACCAGGGCGCCCGGCAGGGGCTCGCCGTCGGCTCCCTCGAGGTGCCGCTCGTCCAGGTGCCAGCCGCGCGGCCGCATCACGACCGTCGCCAGCTCCTCCTGCGGGCGCAGCGCGTACGACTTGCCGGTGCGGGCGTCGGTGAAGTCGACGCGGCCGGCGTAGGCGTCCATCAGGTTGAGCTGGCCGAGGACCACGTTCTCCCAGGTGGGGGAGGAGGCGTCCTCGAAGTCGGCGAGCCAGATCCTGGCGCCGGAGTTGAGCGCGTTGACCGTCATCTTGCGGTCGGCCGGCCCGGTGATCTCCACTCGGCGGTCCCGCAGGGCGGGCGGCGCGGGTGCCACCCGCCACGAGTCGTCGGCCCGCACCGCGGCCGTCTCGGGAAGGAAGTCCAGCGTGCCGGTGCGGGCGATCTCCGCGCGGCGCTCGGTCCGGCGGGCCAGGAGTTCGTTCCGGCGCGGGGTGAACCGCCGGTGCAGCTCCGCGAGGAAGTCCAGCGCCGGGCCGGTGAGCACCTCCTCCTGCCGGGGGAGCGGCTCGGCGTCGACAACGACCGGCGGGGACGCGGGTGCGGACATGAGCGGTCACTTCCTCCGTGGCGGGCTGGTCGGACTGGGCAGCGTAATTTCCTGATCGCCGAACCTCAATGGGCCCCGCCGGGGCGCAGCCTGCCCAGGTCGGCAGCGGTGTCGATGTCGTACGCCTCGGCCACGTCCCCGCATTCCACGAGCCGGATCTCTGCGGAGTGCCGCCGCAGATACTCCCGGGCGCCCTGATCACCCTGGGCGCTCTCGGTGACACCGGCCCAGTGAGCGGCCCCCAGCAGCACGGGGTGCCCGCGCGTGCCGTCGTAGGCGGCCGACACGAGGGAGGTCTCACCGGTGAAGGCGTCCAGTACCCGTGCGTACGCCTCGGCTCCTACTCCCGGCTGGTCGACGAGGCCCACGAGAGCGCCGCGCGCGTCCGTACCCCCGAGGGAGCGAAGCCCGGCCCGCAGGGAGGACCCCATTCCCTCGCCCCAGCCGGGGTTCTCCACGAGCACGCATCCACTCAACTCGGCCTCCGCGCGCACCTCTTCGGACCCTGCTCCCAGCACCACGTGGACGCGGGCACACCCGGCGTCCCGCAGCGCACGAGCCGCCCGCTCTACGAGGAGTGCCCCGTCATGCCGCAACAGCGCCTTGGGTCGCCCACCGAGCCGCCGCCCCCCTCCGGCGGCGAGCAGCAGCCCGGTGACCCGGGGGTGGCGGGGGGCCTGGTCGGACGTCATGGGACCAGGATGCCGGGATGTGGGCAGGGGTGGGGGCACCTGGGCCGGTGGCCGCCTGCGCGGACCGCGTCACGGGGTCCGGCCCGCCGGGCGTCAGCGCCGGTGCGGGACGGACGGGGGTCACCTCCCCAGGGCGCGCGGGGGCACCGGTCCGCGGGGCCCGGACAGCTGCGGCCGACCGCCCGTGAACACCCCCTCGTCCGCTCAGGCCCCGCGGCCCCGGCGGCTGGCACCCTTGACTCGTGCCGGAGCGGGCGGCGAGACTCCTTCAACAGAACGTTGAAGTCCGTTACGTGGGTGTTAACACCGTTTCCTGGACGTGAACGGCTGAGAGGGGTTCGGGTGTCCGACGACGTCGAGCTGGCGTTGCGTTCCACGCGTGTGGTCACCCCGGAGGGGGTGCGGGCCGCGACGGTCACCGTCGCCGGCGGGACGATCGAGGCCGTGCTGCCGTACGAGGCGGGAGTCCCGGCCGTCGACCTGGGGGACGACGCGCTGCTGCCCGGGCTGGTCGACACGCACGTGCACGTCAACGACCCCGGCCGGGCCGAGTGGGAGGGGTTCTGGACGGCGACGCGGGCGGCGGCGGCCGGGGGTGTCACCACCCTCGTCGACATGCCGCTGAACTCCCTTCCGCCGACCACCACGGTCGACCATCTGCGGGTCAAGAGGGAGGCGGCACAGGGCCGCACCCACGTGGACGTCGGCTTCTGGGGTGGCGCCCTGCCCGGCAATGTCAAGGACCTCCGCCCGCTGCACGAGGCCGGGGTGTTCGGCTTCAAGGCGTTTCTCTCGCCGTCCGGCGTGGACGAGTTCCCGCACCTGGACAGCGCCCGACTGGCGCGCTCGCTCGCGGAGATCGCCGGATTCGACGGCCTGCTCATCGTGCACGCCGAAGACCCCGCCCACCTCACGGACGCCCCCGCCGGACCGGCCTACGCGGGCTTCCTCGCCTCCCGCCCGCACGCGGCCGAGACGAACGCCATCGCCCAACTGCTGGGTTTGGCGCGCACGCTGGACGCCCGTGTGCACGTGCTCCACCTCTCCTCCGCAGCCGCCCTCCCGCTCATCGCCGCCGCCCGCGCCGAAGGCGTCCGCGTCACCGTGGAGACCTGCCCGCACTACCTCACCCTGAGCGCGGAGGAAGTCCCGGACGGGGCGAGTGAGTTCAAGTGCTGCCCGCCCATCCGTGAGGCCGCCAACCGGGACCTGCTCTGGCAGGCGCTCGCGGACGGCACGATCGACTGCGTCGTCACCGACCACTCGCCCTCCACCGCCGACCTCAAGACGCCGGACTTCGCCACCGCCTGGGGCGGCATCTCCGGCCTCCAGCTGAGCCTCCCCGCGATCTGGACCGAGGCACGCGAGCGCGGGCACCGACTGACCGACGTTGTGCGGTGGATGTCCGCCCGCACCGCGGCCCTCGCCGGCCTCGACCGCAAGGGCGCCATCGCGCCGGGCCGTGACGCCGACTTCGCCGTCCTCGCCCCGGAGGGCACCTTCACCGTCGACCCGGCCCGCCTCCACCACCGCAACCCGGTCACCGCGTACGCCGGCAAGACGCTGCACGGGGTGGTGAAGTCCACCTGGCTGCGTGGCCAACGGGTGTACAGCGAGGGTGAGTTCACCGCCCCGAAGGGCCGTCTGCTCACCCGTACCGGCTGAAGCCCGCAACCCCTGCCGAAAGGACCCCCGATCACCGTGACGGCGCAGCAACCCTCCGACCCGCCCCGCTTCACCGGCGACGCGGCTCCCTACGGCGGCGGCGACCCCTACGCCGACTACCGCACCGCCGACTTCCCCTTCGCCCACCACCCCGACCTCGCCGACCGGCGCCTGGGGGCCGCGGTGATCGCCGCCAACGACGAGTTCTTCGCCGAGCGGGAGAACCTGCTGCTGCCCCACCGCGCCGAGTTCGAGCCCGGCCGATTCGGCCACAAGGGCAAGATCATGGACGGCTGGGAGACCCGGCGCCGGCGCGGCCCGAGCGCCGAGGAGCCCTGGCCGGGCGCCGACGACCACGACTGGGCGCTGATCCGCCTCGGCACGCCCGGTGTGATCCGGGGGATCGTCGTCGACACCGCCCACTTCCGGGGCAACCACCCGCAGGCCGTCTCCGTGGAGGCCACCTCGGCTCCCGGCAACCCGTCCCCCGAGGAACTGCTGGGCGACGACGTGAAGTGGACGACGCTCGTCCCCCTCACCCCGGTCGGCGGCCACGCGGCGAACGGCTTCCCCGTCTCCGCGCCCCAGCGCTTCACCCATCTCCGGCTGAACCAGCACCCGGACGGTGGTGTCGCCCGGCTGCGCGCCTACGGCGAGATCGTCCCGGACCCGGAGTGGCTGGCCACGCTCGGCACCTTCGACGTGGCCGCGCTGGAGAACGGCGGCCGCGCCGAGGACGCCTCGGACCGCTTCTACTCCCCGGCCGCCAACACCGTACGGCCGGGCCGCTCCCAGCGGATGGACGACGGCTGGGAGACCCGGCGCCGTCGCGACCGGGGCCACGACTGGATCACGTACCGGCTGACCGAACAGGCGCTGGTGCGCGCGGTGGAGATCGACACGGCGTATCTGAAGGGGAACAGCGCCGGCTGGGCGTCGGTGTCGGTGCGGGACGGCGAGAGCGGGGAGTGGACCGAGATCCTGCCGCGCACCCGGCTCCAGCCGGACACCAACCACCGCTTCCCGCTCCCGGCGGCGGCCGTCGGCACGCACGCGCGCGTGGACATCCATCCGGACGGGGGGATCTCCCGGCTGCGCCTGTTCGGCTCGCTGACCGAGGCCGGGGCGGGCCGCCTGGCCGCGCGGTTCCGGGAGCTGGACGGCTGAGGCATGCCGGGGGGACCGATGAGTTGCGGTCCCGGGCGGGGTCTGCACCGTTGACAGCAGGACCCCGCACCCGGAAGAAGGCACCTCATGGGCAAGCTCGTCTCCACCGTCTTCGTCTCGCTCGACGGCGTCTACCAGGCTCCCGGCGGCCCCGACGAGGACACCAGCGGCGGCTTCGGCCAGGGCGGCTGGACCTTCCCGTACGCCGACGACGGCTTCGGCGGCTTCGTCGCGGAGAGCTTCGGCCGGGCCGGTGCCTTCCTGCTCGGCCGGCACACCTACGACATCTTCGCCGGGTACTGGCCCAAGGTGACCGACCCGGAGAACCCGGTCGCGGCCAGGCTGAACGAGCTGCCGAAGTACGTCGTCTCCGCGACCGTCGAGAACCCTGGGTGGGCCGGGACGACCGTGCTCTCCGGCGACCTCGGCAAGGAGGTCCAGGCGCTGAAGGAGCGCACCGAGGGCGAGGTGCAGATCCACGGCAGCGGAGCGCTGGTCCGCTCGCTGGTGAACCTCGGCCTGATCGACACCCTGCACCTGCTGACCTTCCCCGTGGTGCTGGGCGAGGGGCGCCGGCTGTTCGTGGAGGGCGCCGTCCCCACCCGCTTCAGGCACGCGGGCGGCACGGTCACCGGCAAGGGGGTCTCCATCCAGTCGTACGACCTGGCGGGCCGCCCCGAGTACGGGTCCTTCTAGCCGGTCGACGGGATGCCGACAGGAGCCCGAACGGCTCCTGTCGGGGCAGGCCGACGCCGGGAGAACCCATCGGACCTGCCGGGAATATCCACATCTCCCTCATTGACATGAACGCGTCTACGCGCGTCATCATGAACCCATGAGATTCCCCCCACGCACCACTCGCATCGGCGCCGCGGCGGCCCTCTTCTCCGCCCTCCTCCTCGGCGGCACCGTCTCCGCCACCACCGCGGACGCGGCCACCGCCTCGGTCGGCAGCATCTGCTACGGCTCCCTGCCGTCCCAGGCGTACGACACCCTCGACCTCATCGCCCAGGGCGGCCCGGACCCGTACTCCCAGGACGGTGTCGTCTTCCAGAACCGCGAGGGCGTCCTCCCCGGCCAGTCCTCCGGGTACTACCACGAGTACACGGTCATCACCCCGGGCGAGTCCACCCGCGGTGCCCGCCGCATCGTCACCGGCCAGCGGACCCAGGAGGACTACTACACCTCCGACCACTACGCCACGTTCGACCTCGTCGACTACGGCTGCTGACCACTCCGGTTCACCCCGCCCCGCGACCCTTCCCCCCACAGCGGGGGTCGCGGGGCGGGGTCGTGTCCGGGGCGGGTCAGACGTACGAGGACCGCAACCGGTCGGGAACCTCCGTCAGGGCGACGGCTCTTCGTTCGCGCCGGGAGATCTCGCACGCCTCCGCGACGCGCAGGGCCTGCAGCGCCTGCCAGCCGTCGCAGGGGTTGGGGTGTTCGCCGCGGACCACGTCCACGAAGGTGCAGAGCTCGGACTCGTAGGCGGTGCCGAAGCGTTCGAGGAAGCCGGGCCAGGGTCTGTCGGCCGGGGGAGGGCCGGTCGGTTCGGTGGAGGCGACCGGGGTGCGGTCGTCCAGGCCGACGACGACCGTGTCGAGCTCGCCGGACAGCTCCATGCGGACGTCGTAACCGGCGCCGTTGAGGCGGGTCGCGGTGGCCGTGGCGAGGGTGCCGTCGTCCAGGGTGAGCAGGGCCGCGCCGGTGTCGACGTCGCCTGCCTCGCGGAACATGGGGGGACCGGCGTCGGAGCCGGTCGCGTACACGTCGGTCACTTCACGGCCGGTGACCCAGCGCAGGATGTCGAAGTCGTGGATCAGGGTGTCCCGGAACAGCCCGCCGGACAGCGGCAGCCACTCGCGCGGGGGCGGGGACTGGTCGGAGGTCAGGGCGCGCACGGTGTGCAGCCGGCCGAGCCGGCCCGAGCGCACCGCCTCACGGGCACCCACGTACCCCGCGTCGAAGCGCCGCTGGAAGCCCATCTGGAGCACGGTGCCCGCCGCGGCGACCTCGGCGAGCGCGTGCAGCGTGCCGGGCAGGTCGAGCGCGATGGGCTTCTCGCAGAACACCGGCAGCCCGGAGCGGGCCGCGCGGCCGATCAGCTCCGCGTGCGCCGCTGTCGCGGTGGTGATCACCACCGCGTCCACGCCCCACTGGAAGACCTCGTCCACGCCCGGCGCCGCCGTCTCCCCGAGCCGGTGCGCCAGTTCCTGCGCGCGTAACGGATCGGAGTCCGTCAGGATCAGCGATCCGACCTCCCGGTGGCGGCTCAGCGTGTTGGCGTGGATGGCCCCGATGCGGCCCGTCCCGATGACCCCGATGCGCATGAGGACACATTGAGGGGGAACAACGTGCACCTGTCAATCAAAATGTCAGGACAACCGGACTTCACGACTTCCCGTCATCCGGGCACCGGACTACGCTCGAGCCCGTGCCGAAACCAGATGTGGACCCGACCGCGCCGCTCGGCCTCCGCGTGGACCGAAGCTCCCCGGTGCCCCTGTACTTCCAGCTCGCCCAGCAGCTGGAGGCCGCCATCGAGCGTGGCGCCCTCACCCCCGGCAGCCTGCTCGGCAACGAGATCGAGCTGGCCGCCCGGCTCGGCCTGTCCCGGCCCACCGTCCGCCAGGCCATCCAGTCCCTCGTGGACAAGGGACTGCTGGTGCGCCGCCGCGGTGTCGGCACCCAGGTCGTGCACAGCCAGGTCAAGCGCCCGCTGGAACTGAGCAGCCTCTACGACGACCTGGAGGCGGCCGGCCAGCGGCCCGCCACCAAGGTCCTGGTCAACACGGTCGTCCCGGCCACCGCCGAGATCGCCGCCGCGCTCGGCGTCACCGAGGGCCATGACGTGCACCGCGTCGAGCGGCTGCGGCTGGCGCACGGCGAGCCGATGGCGTACCTGACCAACCACCTGCCGCTCGGCCTGCTGGACCTCGACACCGCCCGGCTGGAGGCCACCGGCCTGTACCGGCTGATGCGCTCGGCCGGCATCACCCTGCACAGCGCCCGCCAGTCCATCGGCGCCCGCGGCGCCACGCTCGCCGAGGCCGAACGGCTCGCCGAGCCCGAGGGCGCCCCGCTGCTCACCATGAGGCGCGTCACGTTCGACGACACCGGCCGCGCGGTCGAGCAGGGCGACCACACCTACCGTCCGGCCCGGTATTCCTTCGAGTTCCAGCTCCTGGTACGCCCCTGAGCCAGGCCCAGCCGCGTCATATTGTCCGGACAAATGCCCTGTCGAAACCGCCCCGGACGGGTAACGAGTGTTCCGCGTGTTCGATACTGAAGTGTTTGCGTCAGAACACGGCAAGCGTTCAGAACACGGCAAGAAGGGGCACGGCCTCGTGGCACGGTTTCAGAACCGGGTAGGCATGACGGCGGCAGGAGCGTTCGCACTGCTCGCCTGCGTCTCGCTGACCGCCTGCAGCAGCACCGGCGGCAAGAAGGCCGAGGACGCCCGCAAGGCCGCCACGGCCCAGGGCAGGGCAGCGGTGACCACCCCCCGCTGGACCATCGCGATGATCACCCACTCCGGCGACGGCGACACCTTCTGGGACATCGTGCAGAGCGGCGCCAAGCAGGCGGCGGTCAAGGACAACATCAACTTCCTGTACTCGCACGACGACGAGGCCCAGCAGCAGGCCCAGCTCGTGGACGCCGCGATCGACAAGAAGGTCGACGGGATCATCGTCAGCCTGGCCAAGCCCGACGCCCTCAAGGCGGCCGTGGCCCGCGCCCGCAAGGCCGGCATCCCGGTGGTCACGGTCAACTCCGGCTCGGCCCAGTCCAAGGCGTTCGGCGCCCTCAGCCACATCGGCCAGGACGAGACCATCGCCGGTGAGGCGGTCGGTGAGGAGCTGAACAAGCGCGGCCGCAAGAACGCCCTGTGCGTCCTGCACGAGCAGGGCAACGTCGGCCACGAGCAGCGCTGCGACGGCGTGGAGAAGACCTTCCACGGCAAGGTCAGCAAGCTCTACGTCAACGGCACCAACATGCCCGACGTCCAGTCCGCCGTCGGCGCCAAGCTCCAGGCCGACCGGGACGTGGACGCCGTCGTCACCCTGGGCGCCCCCTACGCCGACACCGTGGTGAAGGCCAAGGCGGACGCCGGCAGCAAGGCCGAGGTCGACACCTTCGACCTCAACGCCAAGGTCGCCGCCGAACTGAAGGACGGCACGCTCGGCTTCGCCGTCGACCAGCAGCCCTACCTCCAGGGCTACGAGGCGGTCGACCTGCTGTGGCTCTACAAGTACAACGGCGACGTCCTCGGTGGCGGCAAGCCGGTCCTGACCGGCCCGCAGATCATCACCAGGGACCAGGCGGGCGCGCTCGCGGCGTACACCGATCGGGGCACCCGATGAGCACCACCACCGGCACGCGGCCCACCGAGGGCCCCGCACCGGGCGGCGAGCGGCCCCGCGACGAGCGGCTGCTGCGCACGTCCCCCCTGCGCAAGCTGCTGTCCCGGCCCGAACTGGGCTCGGTCGTCGGCGCCCTCGCGGTCCTGATCTTCTTCGCGGTAGCCGCCGACGGCTTCCTGCGCCCGTCCAGCATCAGCACCGTGCTGTACGCCTCCTCGACCATCGGCATCATGGCCGTACCCGTGGCCCTGCTGATGATCGGCGGCGAGTTCGACCTCTCCGCGGGCGTCATGGTCACGTCGTCCGCGCTGATCTCCTCGATGTTCAGCTACCAGATGACGGCGAACATCTGGGTGGGCGCGGGAGTGTCCCTGCTGGTCACCCTGGCCGTCGGCGCGTTCAACGGGTTCATGCTGACCCGCACCAAGCTGCCCAGCTTCATCGTCACGCTGGGCACCTTCCTGATGCTCACCGGCATGAACCTGGGCTTCACCAAGCTGATCGACGGCACGGTGTCCACCAAGTCGATCGGCGACATGGAGGGCTTCCCGAGCGCGCACGCCGTGTTCGCCTCGACCCTGAGCCTCGGCGGGGTCGACCTCAAGGTCACCGTGTTGTGGTGGCTCGGCCTGGTGGCCCTCGCCTCCTGGGTGTTGCTGCGCACCCGCGTCGGCAACTGGATCTTCGCGGTCGGCGGCAACGAGGACGCGGCCCGCGCGGTCGGCGTCCCCGTCGCCAAGACCAAGATCGGCCTCTACATGGGCGTCGCCTTCGGCGCCTGGGTGTCCGGGCAGCACCTGCTGTTCTCCTTCGACACCGTCCAGTCCGGCGAGGGCGTCGGCAACGAGCTGATCTACATCATCGCGGCCGTCATCGGCGGCTGCCTGATCACCGGCGGCTACGGCAGCGCCGTCGGCTCGGCGGTCGGCGCCCTGCTGTTCGGCATGACCAGCAAGGGCATCGTCTTCGCCGAGTGGAACCCGGACTGGTTCAAGTTCTTCCTCGGAGCCATGCTCCTCCTGGCGACCCTGCTCAACACCTGGGTCCGCAAGCGCGCGGAGGCCACGAAATGACCGTCACCGAAGAGCGCGTGCCCCTGGTCGAGCTGACCGACGTCAGCAAGCACTACGGCAACGTCCGCGCCCTGGAGGGCGTCTCCCTGGAGGTGCACGCCGGGGAGATCACCTGCGTCCTCGGCGACAACGGCGCGGGCAAGTCCACCCTGATCAAGACCATCGCGGGGCTCCACCAGCACGACGGCGGCACCCTCAGCATCGAGGGCGAGGAGACCCGGCTCGCCTCCCCGCGCGACGCCCTGGACCGGGGCATCGCCACGGTCTACCAGGACCTCGCCGTCGTCTCCCTGATGCCGGTCTGGCGCAACTTCTTCCTCGGCTCCGAGCCCCGCAAGGGCAAAGGCCCCTTCGCGCGCCTGGACACCGATCTGATGCGCCGCACCACCCGCGAGGAACTGCTGCGCATGGGCATCGACCTGCGCGACGTCGACCAGCCCATCGGCACCCTCTCCGGCGGCGAGCGCCAGTGCGTGGCCATCGCGCGCGCCGTGCACTTCGGCGCCAAGGTGCTCGTCCTGGACGAGCCCACCGCCGCACTGGGCGTCAAGCAGTCCGGTGTGGTCCTCAAATATGTGGCCGCGGCACGTGATGCGGGCCTGGGTGTCGTACTGATCACCCACAACCCGCACCATGCGCATCTCGTCGGCGACCGCTTCGTGCTGCTGCGGCGCGGAGCCATGGTGGGCAACCACACACGTGACGAGATCACCCTGGACGAACTGACCAAGCAGATGGCGGGCGGAGCGGACCTGGACGCTCTGCACCACGAGCTGAGGCGCGGCTGACGGGCGCGGAGCCGCGGGGATTCGCGGCTCCGCCCCCGACAGCGCCGCGCCCGGCGTGAGCGTGAGGCACAATCGAGCCCGATGAGCACCTACCGCGACCTCGCCGCCCCCATCGGCTCCCGCCGCGCCCCCGTCCTGCGCACGGTGGGCAGCCGGGAACGCCGCTCCCACCTGACCGCGCCCCGCGTGCCCACGGTCGGCATCGACATCGGCGGCACCAAGGTCATGGCGGGCGTCGTGGACGCGGACGGCAACATCCTGGAGAAGCTCCGGGCGGAGACCCCGGACAAGTCCAAGAGCCCGCAGGTCGTCGAGGACACCATCGCCGAGCTGGTGCTCGACCTCTCCGACCGGCACGACGTGCACGCCGTCGGCATCGGGGCCGCCGGCTGGGTCGACGCCGACCGCAACCGCGTCCTGTTCGCCCCCCACCTGTCCTGGCGCAACGAGCCGCTGCGCGACCGTCTCGCCGCCCGGCTGTCCGTGCCCGTCCTGGTGGACAACGACGCCAACACCGCGGCCTGGGCCGAGTGGCGCTTCGGTGCCGGGCGCGGCGAGGACCACCTCGTCATGATCACCCTCGGTACCGGCATCGGGGGCGCCATCCTGGAGGACGGCCAGGTCAAGCGGGGCAAGTTCGGCGTCGCGGGCGAGTTCGGCCACATGCAGGTCGTGCCCGGCGGACACCGGTGCCCGTGCGGCAACCGCGGCTGCTGGGAGCAGTACAGCTCCGGCAACGCCCTGGTCCGCGAGGCGCGGGAGCTGGCCGCTGCCGACTCCCCGGTCGCCTACGGGATCATCGAGCACGTCAAGGGCAGCATCGGCGACATCACCGGCCCGATGATCACCGAGCTGGCCCGCGAGGGCGACGCCATGTGCATCGAGCTGCTCCAGGACATCGGCCAGTGGCTCGGCGTCGGCATCGCCAACCTGGCCGCCGCCCTCGACCCGTCCTGCTTCGTCATCGGCGGCGGGGTCAGCGCGGCCGACGACCTGCTCATCGGCCCCGCGCGGGAGGCCTTCAAGCGGCACCTCACCGGCCGCGGCTACCGCCCCGAGGCCCGCATCACCCGCGCCCAGCTCGGCCCCGAGGCCGGCATGGTCGGCGCCGCGGACCTGGCCCGGCTGGTCGCCCGCCGCTTCCGCCGCGCCAAGCGCCGCCGCGTGGAGCGCTACGAACGCTTCGAGCGGTACACCCAGGGCCGCCGGGACCGGGACACCGCATGACCACCTCGCTTCCGCACCAGGCCGCCGCCCCGGGCACGCCGCACCCGGCGGGGGAGGACCCGCGCCACCGCGTCAAGCGCCGCGCCCTCACCCTGCTGATCATCGTGCTGCTCATCGGCGTACCGGCCGGATACCTGGTGATCTCCGCCAACCAGAGCCGGGACAGCGGCAAGGACAAGGAAGCGAAGTACTCGGCCACCGGCCTCACCCCCGGCTGGCCCTCCAAGGTGCAGCGCCGCCTCTACCAGGTGCCCGTGCCGCACCCCGCCGACCGGCTCGCCTACTACGAGACCAACAACTGGAAGACCAGCCGCCTGTACGTCCAGTTCCGTACCAACGGCGCGGGCCTGGACAGCTTCCTCGGCACCCTCGGCATCCGCCGCGACCAGCTGAAGCAGGGCGCCGTCACCATCGGCGCCCGCGACCGCCAGATCTCCGGCTGGAACCTCACCGGCCCCGGCCCCTGGTCCGGCTGGACCCACCAGCAGAAGAACCCGGCGCCCACCCAGGACGTGGTCGTGAACATGGCCGACCCGGTCTATCCGACGGTGTACGTGGTCAGCCGCACGGTGCCCTGACCCCGCCGGAGAACGCGTTGTCAGACCCCGCCCGTACAGTCGGACACGGCTCATCCGACAGGGACGGGAGGTGACAGGACACATGAGTGACGGCACGGCCACGGCGACCCCCCGCGCGCTGACCGGGGACGCGGTCCCCGCACGCCTCGCCTGCGTGTTCCTGCCCGCGCCCCTCCCGCGCGAGGCCCGCGTCGCCTTCTGGGACCCCGACGGCGAGCCCCTCCTGGACGCCACCGACGAGCTGACGGTCGTACGGCCGCACGGTTCGGGTGTACGGCGCCGTCAGGTGCCCGCGCTCACCCTGTCCCTCGCCGACGCGCTGCCCCTGCTGGTCCGGGCCCGGCACGATCCGGCCGCGCATCCGGCCACCGCCTGCTGGGGGGCCGCCGCGCTGCACGCGCTGCGCCTGACCGCGCGGGGGCGCCTGCTGCCCGGCCTCACCCCCGGCGGGCACGACGCCTGGCGTGCCGGGCCGCTGGAGCCCGACGACATCGCCCACCTGCGCTCGGTGGCCGCCGCGCTGCCGCCCGAGGGCCACGCCGTGCCGCTGCCCGGTCCCGGACCGCTGACCCTGCCCGAGCCCGAGGCCCTGGTCCGCTCCTTCCTGGACGCCGTCGCGGACACCCTGCCCCGCACCCCCGCCGCCCCGCACACCAGCGGGCGCCCCTTCGCCGCCCGCGAGCCCCAGCCGCTGCCCGGCGCCCGGGACTGGGCGGCCGAGGTCGCCGCCGGCATGGACGCCGGCGTACGGGTCTCGCTGCGTCTGGACCTGTCCGGGTACAGCGTCTTCGACACCGGTGACGACCAGCGGGCGCGGGCGGCCGGTGCCGCCGTCGTGCAGGTCCACAGCCTGGCCGACCCCACCCTGGTCGCCGACGCGGCCGCCGTGTGGGCCGGGGACGCGGACGCCTTCGGGCCCCGCGCGCACGTGGACGCCGCCCTCGCCGTCCGGCGCGCCGCGCGCGTGTGGGCGCCGCTGGACCGGCTCGCCGAGCAGGACGTGCCCGACGTGCTGGCCCTGTCCGAGGAGGAGGTCACCGACCTGCTCGGCGTGGCCGCCGGCCGGCTCGCCGCCGCCGGGGTCGCCGTGCACTGGCCCCGGGACCTCGCGAGCGACCTCGCCGCCACGGCCGAGGTCCGCACCGCTCCCGGCTCCGCGACCGACGGCACCGGGTTCTTCGAGAGCGAGGAACTGCTCAGCTTCCGCTGGCAGCTGGCGCTCGGCGGCGATCCGCTCACCGAGGCCGAGATGGACACGCTCGCCGAGGCCCACCGCCCGGTCGTCCGGCTCCGCGACCGCTGGGTCCTGGTCGATCCCGCCCTGGTCCGCAAGGCGCGCAAGCGCGAACTGGGCTTGCTCGACCCCGTCGACGCGCTCGCCGTCGCCCTCACCGGCACCGCCGAGGTCGACGGCGAGACCGTGGAGGCCGTCCCGACCGGCGCCCTCGCGGCTCTGCGCGACCGGCTCACCGCGGGGCTGGCCCCGGCCGAGCCGCCCGCCGGGCTCGACGCCACCCTGCGCGACTACCAGTTGCGCGGGCTGGCCTGGCTCGACCTGATGACCTCCCTCGGCCTCGGCGGCTGCCTCGCCGACGACATGGGCCTCGGCAAGACGATCACCCTCATCGCCCTCCACCTCAAGCGCGCCCGCACCGAGCCGACCCTGGTGGTCTGCCCCGCCTCCCTGCTGGGCAACTGGCAGCGGGAGATCAACCGTTTCGCGCCCGGTGTACCCGTCCGCCGCTTCCACGGCGCCGACCGCACCCTCGACGCCCTCACCGGCGGCTTCGTCCTCACCACCTACGGCACCATGCGCTCCGCCGCCGCCCAGCTCGCCGAGCAGCCCTGGGGCATGGTCGTCGCGGACGAGGCCCAACACGTGAAGAACCCGTACTCCGCCACCGCGAAGGCGTTGCGCACGATCCGGACCCCCGCGCGCGTGGCGCTCACCGGCACCCCGGTGGAGAACAACCTCTCCGAGCTGTGGGCCCTGCTCGACTGGACCACGCCCGGCCTGCTGGGCCCCCTGAAGTCGTTCCGCGCCCGGCACGCGCGTGCCGTGGAGAACGGTGAGGACGCCGAGGCGGTGGAGCGGCTGGCCCGGCTCGTCCGGCCGTTCATGCTGCGCCGCAAGAAGTCCGACCCCGGCATCGTCCCCGAACTCCCGCCCAAGACCGAGACCGACCACCCGGTGCCCCTCAGCCGCGAGCAGGCCGCGCTGTACGAGGCCGTGGTGCGCGAGTCGATGCTCGCCATCGAGGAGGCGAACGGCATCGCCCGCCGGGGCCTCGTCCTGAAGCTCCTCGGCGCCCTCAAGCAGATCTGCGACCACCCGGCGCTCTACCTCAAGGAGGAGCCCGCCCGCCCCGACCGGCTCCTGGCCCGCTCCGGCAAACTCGCCCTGCTGGACGAGCTGCTGGACACCGTGCTCGCCGAGGACGGCTCGATCCTCGTCTTCACCCAGTACGTCGGCATGGCCCGGCTCATCACCGCACACCTGGCCGACCGCGCGATCCCCGTCGACCTCCTGCACGGCGGTACCCCGGTGCCCGAGCGGGAGCGGATGGTGGACCGTTTCCAGTCCGGCGAGATCCCGGTCCTCGTGCTCTCCCTCAAGGCGGCGGGCACCGGGCTGAACCTCACCCGCGCGGGACACGTCGTGCACTTCGACCGCTGGTGGAACCCCGCCGTCGAGGAACAGGCCACCGACCGCGCCTACCGCATCGGGCAGACCCAGCCCGTGCAGGTCCACCGCCTCGTCACCGAGGGCACCGTGGAGGACCGCATCGCCGAGATGCTCACCGCGAAGCGGGCTCTGGCCGACGCGATCCTCGGCTCCGGGGAGGCGGCCCTGACCGAGCTGACCGACCGCGAACTGACCGACCTCGTGTCCCTGCGGAGGCCGGAATGAGTGCTGAGGAGCGGACTCCGGCGGAGGAGGCCCGCGAGGCGCTGCGCGCGGCTCGGGCGGGTGCGTCCGGGGAACCCGCCGAGGGGTCGGCGGACGGTCTCGCGCAGGGCGTGGCGCCCGACACCCGGCCCGGCGAGTTGGCTCGGGCCGGCGAGGCGGCTCGGGCCGGCGAGGCGGCTCGGGCCGCGCTGCGCGCGGCCGTGGCGGCCCGGCGGGAGGGTGAGGCGGCCCCGGAGGAGGCCGATGCCGGTCCCGAGGAGCCGGCCGCGCCCGCCGCCCCCCGGCCGAACCCCACCGGCCCCCGCCCCGGCGACGCGGCCCGCGAGGCGCTCCGCGCCGCCCGCCAAGAGGCCGACCGAGCGGAGCGGCGCCCCCGGAAGACCACCCGGCGCCCCGCACCCGCCCCCGCCGAGGACCGCTCCGCCCCCGCCCAGGCAGCCCGCGACATGCGGAACTTCCTCAGCACCGCCTTCCGCATGCCCGACACGGCCGACGACGACCCCGGCGCCGACACCCGGCCGGGCACCGACACCCCGCAGCCCCCCGCCGAGCACGCCCCCACCCCGCCCGCGCCCGGCACCACCGGGACCCGCACCCCCGGCCACCCCGCCCCGCCCCACCATCCCTCGTCCATGGCCAGCCCCCACCGCGACAGCGAACTCCGCCGCACCTTCCCCCCGTTCGCGCCCCGCCCCGAGCCGCAGGACTTCGCCACCACCTGGTGGGGCCAGGCATGGGTCGACGCCCTGGAGCACACCGCGCTGGACGTCAACCGGCTGGCGCGAGGGCGCGGTTACGCGGACGCGGGCCACGTCGACGCGATCACCGTGACACCAGGACTGGTACTGGCGTACGTCCGGGGGAGCCGCCCCCGGCCGTACCGGGTGCAGTTGCGCCTCAGAAGGCTGAGCGACGAGGACTGGGAGCGCCTCCTGGAGGCGGCCGTGGACAGCCCGGCCGACATCGCCGCGCTGCTCGACAAGGAGCTGCCGCACACCCTGGCCGACCTTGGCCTGCCCCTGCTGCCCGGACCCGGCGACCTGATCCCGCAGTGCAGTTGCCCCGACTCCGGCCGCCCCTGCAAGCACGCGGCCGCGCTCTGCTACCAGACGGCCCGGCTGCTGGACGCCGACCCCTTCGTCCTGCTCCTGCTGCGGGGCCGGGGCGAGCGGGAGCTTCTGGACACCCTGTCCCGGCGCAGCGCGGCGAGCGCGGCCCGCGCCGCCCGGGAGCGGGGCCCGGCCGCGCGGCCCGGCGTACGCGCGTCGGAGGCGCTCGCCGGCCGCCCGCTGCCCCCGCTGCCGGCCCCCCAGCCCGCGCCCGCCCACCCCGAGGCGCCCCCGGCGTACCCGGCGGCGCCGGGCGGACCCGACCCGTTCGCGCTGGACCAGCTGGCCACCGACGCGGCCGCCCGCGCGCACGCGCTGCTCACCACCGGCCGCGACCCGGTGGGCGGACTGACGCTGTGGCAGGACGCGGTGCGCCTCGCGGCCGCCCGCCCCGGCTCCGGTCTGACCGCCGCCACCCGCAGCCTGTACGCCACCCTGGCCGCCGCCGTGGACCGCACCCCGGCCGAGCTGGCCCGCGCGGTCGCCGCCTGGCGGCAGGGCGGCCTCGCGGGGCTGGCCGTGCTGGAGGAGCCCTGGGACCCGCCCGCCGGCCGCTTCGACCGGGCCCGACCGCTGCTGCTCGCCGCCGACCTGCCCGCCTTCCGCCCCTGGCGCAACCACCTCACCCACCCGGCGGGCCACGCCCAACTCCGCCTGGGCCAGGACGGCTTGTGGTACGCGTACGAGTCGGAGCCCGGCCAGGAGGACTGGTGGCCGCGCGGCGCGCCCGACCTCGACCCGGTTTCCGCCCTCACCACCCTGGACATACCGGACACCCTCTGAGCGCGGTACACCCGCGGTGAAGACGGTGTGAGAGTTCGCCGCGCTTTCCGGGGAGCCCTCCGTCACGCACCGGGCCCCCCGGCCCGGCGGGGGCGTCCGGGCGGTTAGCGTGGTGCGGTGAGTGAGAAGAAGACCCCCACCCTTCAGTACCGGTTCGACGGCCCGGAAGACGCCCCCGTGCTCATCCTGGGACCCTCCCTGGGCACCACGTGGCACATGTTCGACCGCCAGGTGCCGGAACTGGTCAAGCAGTGGCGGGTCCTGCGCTTCGATCTGCCGGGCCACGGCGGCGCCCCGGCCCACCCGGCCGGGTCGGTCGCGGAGCTGGCCACGCGCCTGCTGGCCACCCTGGACAGCCTCGGCGTGCAGCGTTTCGGCTACGCGGGCTGCGCCCTCGGCGGCGCCGTCGGCATCGAGCTGGCCCTGCGCCATCCCGAGCGGCTCGCCTCGCTCGCGCTGGTCGCCGCCTCGCCCCGGTTCGGCACGCCGGACGAGTTCCGTCAGCGTGGCGTGATCGTACGGACGAACGGGCTCGACCCGATCGCGCGAAGCGCGCCCGACCGCTGGTTCACCGGGGGCTTCGCCGCCGCGCAGCCCGCGATCACCGAGTGGGCGGTGCAGATGGTCCGCACCACCGACCCCGGCTGCTACATCGCCGCCTGCGAGGCGCTCGCCGCCTTCGACGTACGTCCGGAGCTGGGCCGTATCGGCGTGCCCACGCTGGTGCTGGTCGGCTCCGAGGACCAGGTCACCGGCCCCGCCGAGGCCCGCACCCTGGTCGCCGGCATCCGGGACGCCCGGCTCGCGGTCGTGCCCGGCGCCTCCCATCTGGTGCCGGTCGAGCAGCCCGCCGCCGTCACCGACCTGCTGGTCCGGCACTTCTCCACCGCCTGGCAGCAGCCCTTCGACACCGGCCAGACCGCCCTCCCGGCCGCCGCCGCGCCCGTCACGGCCCCGGCCGCCCCCGCGCCGGTCGCCATGCCCACCCCGGCCGCCGCCCCCGTACCCGCCCCCGCCGCACCCCCGCGTACCGCGCCGGTCGCCGAGATCGCGGCTGCAGCCGAGCCGCCGCAGCCGGTCGCCCCGCCGGACCGGTACGAGACGGGCCTCAAGATCCGCCGCGAGGTACTGGGCGACGCGCACGTCGAGGGCGTGCTCGCGCGGGCCGACGAGTTCTCCGGCGACTTCGAGGAACTCGTCACCCGCTACGCCTGGGGCGAGGTGTGGGACCGGCCCGGCCTCGACCGCAAGTCGCGCAGCTGCGTCACGCTCACCGCGCTGGTCGCGGGCGGACACCTCGAGGACCTGGCGGTCCACACCCGCGCCGCGCTCCGCAACGGCCTCACCCCGCAGGAGATCAAGGAGGTGCTGCTGCAGGCCGCCGTCTACTGCGGTGTCCCGGCGGCGAACGGCGCCTTCCGCGTGGCCCAGCAGGTCATCCGCGAGGAGACCACGCCCGTCGAGTGAGGCCACCGGCGGCCCGAGGCGGCCCGAGGCGGCACGATGGAGAGGGAAGCGGCCCGACGACGGGACGGGAAGCCATGAAGTTCATCAAGAAGTCCCACTCCTGTGTCCGCCTGGAGAAGGACGGCCGGACGCTCGTCATCGACCCCGGCGGCTTCAGCGAGCCGGACGCGGCGGTCGGCGCGGACGTCGTGCTCGTCACCCACGAGCACCCGGACCACTTCGACGAGGGCCAGCTGCGTGCCGCGCTGGAGGCGAACCCGGAAGCCAGGATCTGGACCCTGAAGTCGGTCGCGGACCAGCTCGCGGCCGCCTTCCCCGGCCGGGTGCACACCGTCGGCCACGGCGACACCTTCACCGCCGCCGGCTTCGACGTCCAGGTCCACGGCGAACTGCACGCCGTGATCCACCCGGACATCCCGCGCATCACCAACGTCGGCTATCTGATCGACGACGGCAAGGTCTTCCACCCCGGCGACGCCCTCACCGTCCCCGACCAGGCCGTGGAGACGCTGATGCTGCCGGTGATGGCGCCCTGGAACAAGATCTCCGAGGTGATCGAGTACGTCCGCGAGGTCAAGCCCCGCCGGGCCTACGACATCCACGACGCCCTCCTCACCGACCTCGCCCGCCCGATCTACGACCGCCAGATCGGCGGCCTGGCCGACGCCGAGCACCTGCGCCTCGCACCGGGGGCCTCCGCCGAGTTGTGAGGCCCGACGGGTGCCGCCCGAGCTGTGAGGCCGGTTGTCACACCCGGCGGGTAGGTTGTGGGACATGCGCATCGCCACCTGGAACGTGAACTCGATCACCGCCCGTCTCCCGAGGCTGCTGGCCTGGCTGGAGAGCAGCGGCACCGACGTGCTCTGCCTCCAGGAGGCCAAGGTCGCCGAGGAGCAGTTCCCGGTCGAGGCCCTGCGCGAGGTGGGCTACGAGTCGGCGGTCCACGCCACCGGCCGGTGGAACGGGGTGGCGGTGCTCTCCCGCGTCGGCCTGGAGGACGTCGTCAAGGGCCTGCCCGGCGACCCCGGCTACGAGGGCGCCCAGGAGCCCCGCGCCGTGTCGGCCACCTGCGGCCCGGTCCGCGTCTGGTCGGTCTACGTGCCCAACGGCCGCGAGGTCGGCCACCCGCACTACGCGTACAAGCTCCAGTGGCTGGACGCCCTGAAGACCGCCGTCGCCGGGGACGCGGCGGGCGGCCGCCCCTTCGCCGTCCTCGGCGACTACAACATCGCCCCGGCCGACGACGACGTCTACGACCGTGCCGCCTTCGAGGGCGCCACCCATGTCACCCCCGCCGAGCGCGCCGCGCTGGCCGCACTGCGCGAGACCGGCCTGAGCGACGTGGTGCCCCGCCCGCTGAAGTACGACCACCCCTTCACGTACTGGGACTACCGCCAGCTCTGCTTCCCCAAGAACCGCGGCATGCGCATCGACCTGGTGTACGGCAACGGCCCGTTCGCCGGTGCGGTCAAGGACGCCTATGTCGACCGTGAGGAGCGCAAGGGCAAGGGTGCGTCCGATCACGCGCCGGTGGTGGTCGACCTCGACGTCTGATGCCACGCTGGGGGCCATGAACATCCCGTTCCTGGGCCCCCGGCACGGCAAGAGCGGTGACGCGGCGCTCCCGGCCGACCCCGAGGCCATCGCCGCGCTGCTCTCCGAGTGCGAACTGCTGCGCTCCCAGGCGGACCGGGCGGGTGTACGCCTGGACGACACCCCGGCCTCCCTGGAGGCCCTGGACCAGCTCGTCCCGCGCTGGCGTGACGACCCCGAGACGCTGCTCTGGCTCGGCAACGACGCCGGGCTCTACCTGGGCACCGTCGTCGTGCGCACCGTACCCGGCGCGGTCTGGCGCATCAGAAGGGACGGGGAGCCCGTTCTGCGGCTCTCCTCCGGCCGGGAGTTCGAGGTCACCGAGCCCGGCCGCCAGTGGGCCACCAGCGGCCTTCCCGAGCTGTCCCAGCTCTACGCGGAGATCGCCGAACCCTGACCCCCGGTGCCCCCCGCGCCACAACTGGGGCTTAAATACGGCTAATGCCCCCAAGTGCGTGTCGTCCATACGGTCCGGCACGGTCTGGATAGTTTCGGCCACTACGACTCGGCGAGAGTGAGTAGGGCTGCGGATGGCCGTCGATCCGTTGATCGAACTGCGTGACGTCAACAAACACTTCGGGGAGCTGCATGTCCTGCAGGACATCGACCTGACCGTCGGCAAGGGGGAGGTGGTCGTGGTCATCGGCCCCTCCGGGTCGGGGAAGTCGACGCTGTGCCGGGCCATCAACCGGCTGGAGACCATCGAGTCCGGCACCATCACGCTCGACGGGCAGCCGCTTCCCGAGGAGGGCCGGGCGCTGGCCAGGCTCCGGGCCGAAGTGGGCATGGTCTTCCAGTCGTTCAACCTCTTCGCCCACAAGACGGTCCTGGAGAACGTCTCCCTCGCGCAGACCAAGGTGCGCGGCCGCAAGAAGGCCGACGCCGACCGCCGCTCCCGTGAACTCCTGGACCGGGTCGGGCTGTCCGCCCACGCCGACAAGTACCCCGCCCAGCTCTCCGGCGGCCAGCAGCAGCGCGTGGCCATCGCCCGCGCCCTCGCCATGGACCCCAAGGCGCTGCTCTTCGACGAGCCCACCTCCGCGCTCGACCCCGAGATGATCAACGAGGTGCTGGAGGTCATGCAGCAGCTCGCCCGCGAGGGCATGACCATGATCGTCGTCACCCACGAGATGGGCTTCGCCCGCTCCGCCGCCAACCGCGTCGTCTTCATGGCCGACGGCCGCATCGTGGAGGACCGCAGCCCCGAGGAGTTCTTCACCGCCCCGAACAGCGAGCGGGCCAAGGACTTCCTCTCCAAGATCCTCAAGCACTGACCGGGGGAGTGCGACCCATGTCCCGCCACACCCGCGCGCCCCGCGCCATCGCTCTGCTCCTCGCCCCGCTCGCCCTGCTGGCCGCCTGCGGCAAGGACGGCAGCCCGCCCGTCAAGGGCCCCGCCGCCGAGCAGCTCCCGCACTACGCGGTGGACCGGAACTTCAGCCTGCCCGACTCCCCGACCTGGACCCGCGCCAAGAAGCGGGGCCACTTCGTCGTCGGCGCCAAGGAGGACCAGCCCTACCTCGGCGAGAAGGACCCGGCGACCGGCCGGTACTCCGGGTTCGACATCGAGATCGCCAAGATGCTCTCCGCCTCCCTCGGCTTCCCCGGCGACAGCGTCCGCTTCCGCACCATCGCCTCCGCCAACCGCGAGACGGCCCTGCAGAACGGCCAGATCGACTACTACGTCGGCACCTACACCATCAACGCCAACCGCAAGAAGCTGGTGGGCTTCGCCGGCCCGTACTACATGGCCGGCCAGTCCCTGCTGGTCCGCAAGGACACCGACGACATCCACGGGCCCGAGGACCTCGCCGGCAAACGCGTCTGCTCGGCGGCCGGCTCGACCCCGTACCAGCGCATCAAGGACGACTACCCGAAGGCCGTCCTGGTCGCCTACGACACCTACTCGGTCTGCGTCGACAACCTGCTCACCTACCAGGTCGACGCGGTCACCACCGACGACGCCATCCTGATCGGCTACGCGGCCAAGGCCCCCGACGAACTCAAGGTCGTCGGCAAGCCGTTCTCCAAGGAGCCCTACGGCATCGGCGTCCCGCGCGACGACAACGCCCTCCGCTTCGCCCTGGACGACGCCCTCGCCGCCCGTGAGAAGAACGGCGACTGGAAGCGGGCGTACGACGCCACGCTCGGCCTGTCCGGCGTGCCCGCGCCGAAGCCGCCGCCCATCGACCGCTACCCGGCGAGCTGACCGAGGACGCCATGAACGTACTGACAGACAACTTCGCCGTCTACGCGGAAGGGTTCCTCGGCACGGTCGAACTGACCGTCTACGCCTCGCTGCTGGCCCTCGCGCTCGGCTTCCTGATGGCGTCCTTCCGGGTCGCGCCGGTGGCCTCGCTGCGGGTCTTCGGCACGGTGTGGGTGACCGTGCTGCGCAACACGCCGCTCACCCTGCTGTTCTTCGCGGTGCTGCTCGGGCTGCCCCGGTTCGGACTCGTGCTGCCCTTCCAAGCGTTCGCGGTCCTCGCCCTGGGCTGCTACACCTCCGCCTTCATCTGCGAGGCGCTGCGCTCCGGCATCAACACCGTGCCCAAGGGCCAGGGAGAGGCGGCCCGCAGCCTCGGCATGACCTTCTCGCAGACGCTCGGCGTGATCGTGCTCCCGCAGGCGTTCCGCTCGGTGATCCCGCCCGTCGGTTCCACCCTGATCGCGCTGGCCAAGAACTCCGCCATCGCCGGGGCCTTCAGCGTCACCGAACTGCTCGGCACCTACAAGACGTTGAGCGAGCTGGGCTACAACATCATCTGGACCTTCGTCTGGATCGCGGTCGGCTACCTGATCATCACGCTCGCCATCAGCGCCCTGTTCAACCTGCTGGAACGCAAGTGGGGAGTGGCCCGATGACGACCCAGACCACCGCTTTGTACGACGTCCCCGGCCCCACCACCCGGCGGCGGCACGCGCTGTACGCGGTGCTGTCCAGCGCCGTGCTGCTGGGCCTGGTGGCCTGGGTGCTCTATCTGCTCTTCTCCACCGGCCAGTTCACGGCCACCAAGTGGATGCCCTTCGAGTACAAGGGCATCCAGGAACTGCTGCTGCGCGGCCTCGGCAACACGCTCAAGGCCTTCGCCATGGCCGCCGTGCTCTCCCTCGCCCTCGGCGGGGTGCTCGCCGCCGGACGCCTCTCCGACCACGCGCCGGTGCGCTGGCTGGCCACGCTCGTCGTGGAGTTCTTCCGCGCGATGCCCGTGCTGGTGATGATCTTCTTCATCTTCGTGGCGCTCAAGGTGCAGCCGCTGCCCGCCCTCGTCGCCGGACTGACCCTCTACAACGGCTCGGTGCTCGCCGAGGTCTTCCGCTCCGGTGTCAACGCGGTCGAACGCGGTCAGCGTGAGGCCGCGTTCGCTCTCGGCATGAGAAAAACCCAGGTCATGTCCTACGTGCTCGTACCGCAGGCGGTGCGCGCCATGTTGCCAGCGATCATCAGCCAGTTGGTGGTCGCGCTGAAGGACACGTCGCTGGGCTTCCTCATCACCTACGAGGAGTTCCTCCACGCCGGGAAGCTCATCGCCTCGAACCTCGACTACGATTTGCCGTTCATCCCCGTGGTGATGGTGATCTCGCCGATCTACATCGGGATGTGCATGCTGCTCTCGTGGTTCGCCGTCTGGGTGTCCCGCCGGGAGCAGCGCAGTCCCAAGACCGAGGCCGTGGCTGTCGCCGCGCCCGGCCCTGGGGCGCCGCTGCCGGGTGGGGAGCCACCCACGGCTCAGAAGCCGTGACGAAGGCAGCGGTCCACACGGGCCATGCTCGTCCGGCGGCGGCCGGAGATCACTGCTCGCGCAGGGGGACCGACACGTACGACGGGTCGCCCTCCGGCGAGGAGAAGGTCAGCCGTGCGCCGGACGGGTTGTGCTCGATGTAGAGCGGATCGACCGTGTCGGCCACCAGGGCCAGCCGGTGCCCGGCCGGGACGTCGTAGGCCGTGGAGAACAGGTCCAGGTCCACCCCGAAGGACTGCCCCGGCGTACGGCCGTGCCAGGTCAGGGGCGCGTGGGTGACCAGCTTGCCGATGCCGAGCGGGCCCACGTCGTACAGGTAGGCCACGAAGGTGCCGCTCTCGGCGGTCGGGGTGAGCGTGGTGTGCAGCCTCGCGGTCCCGCGCACCCGCTGGGGCGCCGCGTACCGCTCCGACTGCCAGACGGCCGCCCAGCGGCGCGGGAGCAGCGGTATGGAGGCCAGCGGGGGCAGCTTGGTGACCTGGTCCGTGAGACCGGAGAGCAGGACGATCCCGCCGTCGGCGCCGGAGTCGACGTTGGTGTGGATGGTGGTGCTGCCCGTCAGCGCGATCTTGCGGTCGGTGGCCGCGACCGACTTCCAGTCCGGGTAGCCCTCGTAGCCGCCCCCGGTGCGGGACTCCAACTGGACCGGCTGCTCGCGGTCGACGCCGTTGTCCACGCCCCGGAGGTAGTGGTCGAACCAGCGGCCGGTGTCCTTCCACACGTCGTTGGGCAGCCCGAACAGGCCGGTCAGCTCCGGGGTCGCGTGGTCGCCGGGGCGCAACTGGAGGCGCTTGGGGCCGGCCAGCTTCTCGTAGAAACCCGCGTACTGGTTGGCCGGGAAGACGGAGTCGCTCCAAGCGTTGGCGAGCATGACGGCGGGCTTGCTCGCGTTGAGCCGGTCCAGGTACGTCACGGCGGAGCGGCGCTCACCCCAGTCGATGAGGTTCTGCTCCTGGGAGAGGTCGGAGGCGTAGAAGCGGTCGAAGATCTGCCGCAGCTCCGGGCCCCGCCGGCCGGTGATCCCGCCCGCGCCGTCCAGCAGGGCGACCGCCTGGACGTGCTGGGTGCGGCCGGAGTAGATCGAGCTGATCAGGTCGGCCCAGCCGCTGAGCGCGGCCACGGCCCTGATCCGCCGGTCGTGGGCGGCGGCGAGCAGGCTGATGCCCGCGCCGTAGGAGACACCCGCCATGCCGATGCGGGCGGAGTCGGCGGGGGTGTTGGCCAGCGCCCAGTCGATCACCTTGGAGGCGTCGGCCAGGTCGGGCGCCCCGGCCACCTCGATCTCACCGCCCGACTGCCAGAAGCCGCGCACGTTGTAGGAGAGCACCACGTAGCCGGAGTCGGCGAGCTTTTGCGCCTGGGCGAGGTACTCGGCCTGCGGGAAGCCCCAGCTGGTGGGCAGCACGAGCAGCGGATGGCTGCCGGAGCCCGCGGGGGTGACGACGTTGGCCTTCAGTACGGTGCCCCCGTCACCGGGAATGTCGACGAACCGTACGGCGGGGGCCGCCTCGGCCGCGGGCGCCAGCCCGACGACCGCGCCGGCGACCAGCGCCGCCGAGACGGTGCCGACGGCGCAGGTGCGCAGGGGGTTACGAGCGAGTGCCATGGTCACTCCTGACGCGTGCCAGTGCCAAAGTGACCCGACAGTAGTGGGTTGTTCTTACCTCAAGTAACCCGTCGGTAAGTTACGTACGGGTAACAATTGCTGAAGGCGGTTGCGCGCTACGGGGCGGGCGTCGCCGGAGCCGGGGTCCCCTCGGTCTCCTCGGTCTCCGGGAACGGGGCCCGCGCCGCCCGGGTGACATCGGCGACCACCTCGACCAGATCGGGGCCGTACGCCTGGGAGTTGACCACCTTCAGCAGCAGCGCGAACGAGTTCGAGCCGTGCTTGCGGGCCAACCGCTCGTGATTGCGGGCCAGATAACGCGTCGCCGCCTGGTTGGTGATCGCCCGCTGCCCGCAGAACAGGAACACCGGCCGCGTCTGCCGGCCCGCCGCGACCTTGGCCAGCAGGACGTACTCGGTCGTGCCGGGCTCCATCCGGTAGGTCTCGGTGCCGATCCGGAACGCGCCCCGGTTCGGGCCCTTCTCCTTCTCGGTGTTCATGCGCACGCCGGGCAGCATCGCCGACATGTGGGCGAGCATCCGACGGTTCGAGGCCGGCCCGCCCACGCAGAACTCCGTGCGCTCACCGAAGCCCTGGTGCGACACGTCCTGCGTCATCAACTGCATGTTCGCGCCGCAGTCCTTGATGAGCGCGGACAGCTCCAGCAGCGCGAACACGTCGAACCGGTGCACCGCCGGCTCCGTCGCCCCAGGGTCCCGGTTGACGACGAACAGCGTCTCCGAGTTGTCCGGCAACCCGAAGAACACCTGCTTGCGCCGCAGCTTCCGCCGCCACAGGTAGGTCCGGGCCAGCCATCCGATCGCGGCACTGATGCCGGTGGCTATGACCCCCAGGACGATGTTGCGCACGTCGTCGTTCATGCGGCGGGATGGTAGCGGGTCCCGGAATACGGAGGGCGGGCGCGGGCCCGCTGCGCGATGCTGGGCGCATGATCGAAATGGATGCCGCGGTACGGATCGTCGAGGAAGAGCTGGAGCGGGAGTTCCAGCGGCAGTCGGCGCTGGGGGTGCGGCCGCCGAACGTGGTCGTCGCGAGTACCGCGCGGCATGAACTGGTATGGGTCGTCAGCTTGGCGACGGCCGAGTACCTGCGGACCCGTGACCCCGCTTTCCTGCTGGTCGGGGGCGGCCCCTATCTGGTCGACCTGGTGGACGGCGGGCTGCACTCGGTCGGTGCCGTCTCCTGGGCGTCCGGGGCGTGGGAGACCGACTACCGGGTGCGTATCCGGGGTGAGGCCGTGCGGACCGCCGTGGACGACCTGCACGACGAGGTGCGGGCGGCCGTCGCGGAACGGGGCCGGCTTCCCGCCGTGCGGTTGCTGCGGGAGCGGGTGCCCGCGCTGGTGCTCGGCCAGGCCCTCGCGTACGTGAGCGGGTTGGGCGGGGACGGGCCTCCTCCCGAGCTGGTGCACGTCGTCACGCGGGAACTGGTGCCGCCGTTCGACCCGGTGATGGCCGTCCGCACCCTCCGGGCCGGCTGAAGCCGGCATGCGGGGGTCCGGGGCGCGAGGCATACTGTCGGGGGCCTTGGGGATCTGGTTACGCTGCGCGGACAGTGTTCTCGGGAGGTTCGGATGGGTCGTCCTGGTACGCGGAAGCTGGCGGTGGTCGTGGTCTCGGCCGCCGTCGCCTCGATGGGCGCCGCCGCCCCGCCCGCAGCGGCGGGCGGCCCCGGCGGGAAGGTGCCCGTGGCGGTCGGCTACGGAGGCGCGGTCTCCAGCGTGGACGCCGACGCCAGCGCGGCCGGCATCGAGGTGCTGCGCAACGGCGGCAACGCGGTGGACGCGGCCGTGGCCACCGCCGCCGCGCTGGGTGTCACCGAGCCGTACTCGGCGGGCGTCGGCGGAGGCGGCTACTTCGTCTACTACGACGCCAAGTCCCGCACCGTGCACACCATCGACGGCCGTGAGACAGCCGCGCTAAGCGCCGGCTCCGACCTGTTCCTGGAGAACGGCAAGCCGCTGGCCTTCGCGGACGCCGTCACCAGCGGCCTGAGCGTCGGCACACCGGGCACGCCGGCCACCTGGCAGACGGCGCTGCGCAGTTGGGGGACCAACAGCCTCGCCAAGGTGCTGCGGCCGGCCGAGCGGATCGCCCGCGACGGCTTCACCGTGGACGACACCTTCCGCTCGCAGACCGCCGCCAACGAGGCCCGGTTCCGCTACTTCCCGGACACTACCCGGCTGTTCCTGCCCGGCGGCAAGCTCCCCGTGGTCGGCTCCACCCTCAAGAACCCCGATCTGGCCAGGACGTACCAGGAGTTGGGCCGCAAGGGTGCCGACGCCATCTACCGGGGCGACCTCGGCCGGGACATCGTCGCCACCGTCAACAAGCCCCCGGTCGACCCCTCTTCCGGCTGGAACGCCCGCCCCGGCAAGCTGACCGCCAAGGACCTGGCGGGCTACCGCGCCAAACTCCAGCGGCCCACCGACACCTCGTACCGAGGTCTGAAGGTGTACTCCATCGCACCCTCCTCCTCCGGCGGCACCACCGTGGGCGAGGCGCTCAACATCCTGGAGAAGAGCGACCTCGCCAAGGCGAGCGAGACCCAGTACCTGCACCGGTACATCGAGGCGAGCCGGATCGCGTTCGCCGACCGGGGCCGCTGGGTCGGGGACCCCGCCTTCGAGGACGTACCCACCAAGGAACTGCTCTCGCAGCGGTTCGCCGACTCGCGGGCCTGCCTGATCAAAGCCGACGCCGTCCTGACCAGCCCGCTCGCCCCCGGCGACCCCCGTCACCCGGCCGCCTGCGCGACCAAGGGCAAGGCCGCGCCGACCACCTACGAGGGCGAGAACACCACCCACCTCACCGTCTCCGACAAGTGGGGCAACGTCGTCTCCTACACGCTCACCATCGAGCAGACCGGCGGCAGCGGCATCACCGTGCCCGGACGGGGCTTCCTGCTCAACAACGAGCTGACCGACTTCTCCTTCGCCCCCGCGAGCCCCGGCGTCCCCGACCCCAACCTGCCCGGACCCGGCAAGCGCCCGCGCTCCTCGATCTCCCCGACGATCGTCCTGGACCGGCACGACCGGCCCGTGGTGGCGCTCGGTTCGCCCGGCGGCGCCACCATCATCACCACCGTGCTCCAGACCCTCACCGAGTTCCTCGACCGGGGGCTCCCGCTGGTCGACGCCATCGCCGCGCCCCGTGCCAGCCAGCGCAACGCCGCTCAGACGGAACTCGAACCCGCCCTGTACGACAGCGCGTTGCGGGACCGGCTGGAACAGCTCGGGCACAGCTTCAAGCTCAACCCCGAGATCGGCGCCGCGACCGGCGTGCAACGGCTGCCGGACGGCAAGTGGCTGGCCGCCGCCGAGACGACCCGGCGCGGCGGCGGCTCGGCCATGGTGGTGAACCCGACGGGCTGACCCCGAGGGCGCCTGACGCCGCGAGTCCGAAGCCCCAAGGGGCCTCAGGCGCCCTCGCGCTGCGCCTCGGCCGGCTGGGCCTCCTGGCCCTGGACCCGGAAGTCCAGCCGGCCGTCCGCCACATCGACCGTCACCTCGCCGCCCTCGGCCACGGTGCCCCGCAGCAGCAGCCGCGACAACTGGTTGTCCACCTCGCGCTGGATCGTGCGGCGCAGCGGACGGGCCCCGTACTCCGGCTGATGGCCGCGCTCCGCCAGCCAGTCCACGGCCGCGTCGGTGAACTCCACGCTCACGCCCCGCGCGCTGGACAGTTCGCGGGTGCCGTTGAGCAACAGGTCGGTGATCCGGCGCAGTTGCTCGGGCGTGAGCTGGCGGAACACCACGATCTCGTCGATCCGGTTGAGGAACTCCGGCCGGAAGTGCTCCCGCAGCGGCCGCAGGATCTGCTCCCGCCGCGCCTCCTCGTCCGCGTCCGCGCCACCGGGCCCGAACCCGATCCCGGCACCGCGTCGGGTGATGACGTCCGAACCCAGGTTGCTGGTCATCACGATGACCGTGTTGGTGAAGTCCACCGTCCGCCCCTGGGCGTCGGTGAGCCGGCCGTCGTCCAGGACCTGGAGCAGGATGTTGAAGACATCCGGGTGCGCCTTCTCCACCTCGTCAAGGAGCAGCAGCGAGTACGGGTTCCGGCGCACCACCTCGGTGAGCTGGCCCGCCTCCTCGTGGCCGACGTAACCGGGCGGCGCCCCGACCAGCCGGGAGACGGTGTGCCGCTCCTGGTACTCGCTCATGTCGAGCCGCACCATGCGGTCCTCGCTGCCGAACAGCGACTCGGCGAGCGCGCGGGCCAGTTCGGTCTTGCCCACCCCGGTCGGGCCGAGGAACAGGAAGCTGCCGATCGGCCGGTCCGGGCTGGACAGCCCGGCGCGGGAGCGCAGTACGGCGTCCGCGACCACGTTGACCGCCTCGTCCTGACCGACCACCCGCTCGTGCAGGTGCTCCTCCAGGCCGAGCAGGCGCTCCTTCTCCTCCTGGGTCAGCCGGCTCACCGGTACCCCGGTCTGCCGGGACACCACCTCGGCGATGGCCTCCGCCGTCACCTCCAGATTCTGCCCCTCCACGACCTCCCCGTCGTCGGCCGCCTCCGAGATCCGCCGCTGGATGTCGGCGATACGGTCCCGCAACTGGGTCGCCTGCTCGTACTGTTCGTCCGCCACCGCCTGGTCCTTGTCCCGGACCAGTTGCTCGGCCTCGCGCTCCAGGGCGCGCACGTCCGCGCCCTTGGTCCGGGCGCCGAGCCGTACCCGCGCGCCCGCCTGGTCGATGAGGTCGATCGCCTTGTCGGGCAGCCGCCGGTCGGTGAGATAGCGGTCGGACAGCTCCACGGCCGCCGCCAGCGCCTCGTCCGTGTAGCGGACCTGGTGGTGGGCCTCGTAGCGGTCGCGCAGCCCGCGCAGGATCTCCAGCGCGTCCTCGACGGACGGCTCCGGTACCTGGATCGGCTGGAACCGGCGGGCCAGCGCCGCGTCCTTCTCGATCCGCCGGAACTCCTCCAGTGTGGTCGCGCCGACGATGTGCAGCTCGCCGCGGGCCAGGGCGGGCTTGAGGATGTTGCCCGCGTCCATCGCGCCGCCCTCGCCGCCGGTGCCCGCGCCGACGACGGTGTGCAGCTCGTCGATGAACACGACCAGCTTGTCCGAGTTCGCGCGGATCTCCTGCACGATGTTGTTCAGGCGCTCCTCGAAGTCGCCCCGGTAGCGGGTGCCGGCCACCACCGCGGTCAGGTCCAGGGCCACCACCCGGCGCTCCTCCAGGCCCTCGGGCACGTCCCCGTCCGCGATGCGCTGCGCCAGCCCCTCGACCACGGCGGTCTTTCCGACGCCCGCGTCACCGATCAGCACCGGGTTGTTCTTGCCGCGCCGGGACAGCACCTCGATGGTCTGCTCGATCTCCTTCTCCCGGCCGATCACCGGGTCTATGCGGTTCTCACGGGCCAGTTCGGTCAGATCACGCCCGTACTTGTCCAGCGTGGGCGTGGTCGTGGGCCGGGGGCGCTCCTGGCGGCCCTGCGCGGCGTCCGGGGCCTCGGGCGGAGCCGGCTCCGACTTGAACCGGGCCGCGTGCAGGATGTGCCCGGCGGCCGAGTCCGGGTTCATGGCGAGGGCGCTCAACACGTGCTCGGGACCGATGTACCCGGCGCCGCTGGCCCGTGCCATCTCGTGCGCCTCCATCAGCGCCCGTTTCACGGCCGGGGTGAGGGACAGCGCGGTCGGCGGCACCTTGCCCGGCTGGTGCTGCACGGGTCCGGCGCGGCCGTCGATCTCGGTGGCCATCGAGTCCGGGTTGGCTCCGGACCGGCTGAGCAGGCTGCGTGTGGGCTCGCTGGACAGGGCGGCGCGCAGCAGGTGCTGGGTGTCCAGATCCCGGCTGCCGTGCTCCGCCGCGTACTGCGCGGCCCCCTTGACCAACTCGCGTGCGGGCTGGCTCAGCAGGCGGCCGATGTCCACCTGGCGGGGGCCGCCGGGCTGGCCCGGATTCCCGGAGCCGCCGAAGAAACGGGAGAAGAACTCCCCGAAGGGGTCGCCCTCGGGGCCGGTGTAGCCGCTGGTCATCGTTTCCGTCCTTCGCAGACGACGCGTGCGGAGCGGCCGGGTACCCCGGATCGGCCGCTCTTGAAACGATGGCACGCCGGGGAGGGAAGGGCACCCGCAGGCTTCGCCCGCCCCGCGTCACCCCCCGGCGCCCTGCCGCACCGGCTCGCGGGCCGTCAGGACGCGGGGGCCCGCGTCCGTGATGGCCACCGTGTGCTCGGCGTGGGCCGCGCGGGAGCCGTCGTCGGTGCGCAGGGTCCAGCCGTCGGGATCCGGGTGGTAGCCGTCCCGGCCGCCCGCGATCAGCATGGGCTCGATCGCCAGGACCATCCCGTGGCGCAGCGGCATACCCCGGCCGGGGCGGCCCTCGTTCGGTACGCCGGGGTCCTCGTGCATCCTGCGTCCGATGCCGTGGCCGCCGAAGTCGGCGGGAACGCCGTACCCGGCGGCGCGGCACACGGTGCCGATGGCGTGCGCGATGTCGCCGATGCGGTTGCCGACGACGGCGGCCTCGATCCCGGCTGCCAGCGCGCGCTCGGCGGTGTCGATCAGGGTCAGGTCCTCGGGGCGCGGGCGGCCGACCACGAAGCTGATCGCCGAGTCACCGGCCCAGCCGTCCAGCAGGGCGCCGCAGTCCACGGAGAGGAGGTCGCCGTCGCGCAGGCGGTAGCCGGTCGGGATGCCGTGCACGATCGCGTCGTTCACCGAGGCGCAGATCACCGCCGGGAAGGGGGTCGGCGCGAAGGAGGGCCGGTACCCGAGGAAGGGTGATGCCGCGCCCGCCTCACGCAGGACGCCGCGGGCGACCTCGTCCAGTTCTCGCAGGCTCACGCCCACGTCAGCGGCTTTCCGTACCGCCGTCAGGGCGCGCCCGACGACCTGGCCGGCCGCGTGCATGGCCTCGATGGAGGCGTCCGTCTTGAGTTCAACCATGCCAATTACTATACCGGTATTAGAATGGGCGCCATGGTGCGCACCCCCCTGACCCCCGAAGAGCGCGAGCGCGGCGAACAGCTCGGCCGGCTGCTGCGCGAGGCGCGCGGCCCGCGGAGCATGACCGAGGTCGCCGCGGTCGCCGGCGTCTCCGCCGAGACCCTCCGCAAGATCGAGACCGGCCGGGCGCCGACCCCCGCCTTCTTCACCGTCGCGGCGCTGGCGCGGGCGCTCGGACTCTCCATGGACGAGCTGGTCGTCCGCTGCGCCCTGGTCCCGGTCTGAGTCCTTCCGCAAACTGTGCGTAGCAGGCCCGTAACACGGCTGGTGTTGCCTGGCTCCCGCAGTGCTGGCGAGCGGGCGGGAGCCGGTCCATGGCGGAACAACTCACGGCGGTGGCAGGGGAGTTCGGGGTCTACCTGGACGGCCTCCTGTCCCGCCTCGACCAGAACGCGGGCTGGTGCGGGATCTTCTGGCACCGCGACCCGGAAGGCATCCGCGCCTGCCGCGAGGGGCGTGAGGTGCCCCCGTGGGACGTGGTCGACGCCCTGCTGCGGGATCTCGCGGCGACGTACGGCACCGAGCCGGCCCTCGCCGAGCGCGAGCGGGCCCGCGCGCTGCACACGGCGGCCCTCGGCGCGTACGACGCCTGCCCCGGCGCCCAGGACACCCTGACCCGGCGCCTCCGCGCGACCCTGCGCGAGCGCCATGACGCCGAGGAACGGGAGGCCGCGCTGGCCCACCGTCTGGCCGGGGCGAGGACGGAAGGAGAGGCGGAAGCCCTCCGCGTCGACCTGGCCTGGGCCCGGGATTCGCGGCACCGGGCGACGGCCCGCATCGCGGAGCTGCGGGACCGGCTGTCGCGGATGCCCCGCCCGGAGCCGGCGGCACGGGTCCCCGGCCAGGGAGTGCCCGGCCGTGCCTCGCACCCGGCCGCGTCCGCCCTCGCGCCGGACGGCCCCGCCGAAGCCGCCGCCCGGACCCGCCGGCGGACCGAGGGCCGGCCGGCCGCCGAATCCACCCCCGCGAAGCCCCGCAGACGCCGCCGGGGCAGCGCCCGTTTCGCCGGGCTGGACGACGAGACTCCCGCCCCGCTGGTCCTCCCCGGCACCCAGCCGGATGCCTCCGACCTCCGGGGCGCCCGCTTCGCCGGCGCCGAGGCCGAGGCCGAGACCGACGGGCAGGGAACGGCCGCCCCCGTACCCCACCCCGACGACCACCGCGCCGTGGCCCATGCGGTGGAGCACCTCGCCGCTCTCCGCGCCGCCGGCCGCAGCGGTGAGGCCTACACGCTCCTGGCGGAAGCCGCCCGCTGGCCCGCCGTGCGCCTCCCCCTCCTCGCCGACGCCCTCACCCACGCCGACTGGACCACCCTCCGCTGGGAGGCGGCCGCGCTGCCGCCGGAGCAACTCCTCGCCGGAGTTGCCGTGTTGGCCGAAGCCGGTCGCCCCGACGAGGCCCACCGCCTGCTCCGCGAGGGCGCGGCCCGCCCGCCGGAGGAAACCGGCGCCGCGGTCGCGCGACTCGAAGCGGAAGGCCGTACCCGCGACGCCCGCACCCTCCTCGACGCCTCCCTGCGCACCCGCACCCCCGAGGACACCGCCCGCCTCGCCGCTCCGGACCCCGACCGCCTCGCCCCCCTCCTCCTCCAGGCCGCCCGGCAGGTCTCCGAGGACCACCACCGGGCCCTCCTGCACGCACTCCGCGCCGCCGGGATCGCCCCCTGACCGGCGCGCCGCTCACCCGCAGGAGTGTGAAACGGGACCGAATCAGCGGGTTGGCGACGATGGTCTTGGCAAGGGCGTCCAGGAGGCTTACTTTCGTCCCTCTACGGCCCGTTTCTACGGGCGTAGAGGCTCGGACGCCGCGTCGAAGGAGCAGCTCATGGCCAACGTCGTACGTGCCGCACTGGTTCAGGCCACCTGGACCGGCGACACCGAGTCCATGATCGAGAAGCACGAGGAGTACGCCCGCGAAGCCGCGCGGCAGGGCGCGCGGATCATCGGGTTCCAGGAAGTCTTCAACGCCCCCTACTTCTGCCAGGTGCAGGAGCCCGTGCACTACCGCTGGGCGGAACCGGTGCCGGACGGGCCGACCGTGACCCGGATGCGGGAGCTGGCCCGCGAGACCGGCATGGTGATCGTCGTCCCGGTCTTCGAGGTCGACGGCTCCGGTTTCTACTACAACACCGCCGCCGTGATCGACGCGGACGGCGGCTACCTGGGCAAGTACCGCAAGCACCACATCCCCCAGGTCAAGGGCTTCTGGGAGAAGTACTACTTCAAACCCGGCAACCTCGGCTGGCCCGTCTTCGACACGGCGGTCGGCAAGGTCGGCGTCTACATCTGCTATGACCGCCACTTCCCTGAGGGCTGGCGTCAACTGGGACTCAACGGCGCCCAGTTGGTCTACAACCCGTCCGCCACCCACCGAGGGCTCTCCGCCCACCTCTGGCAGCTGGAGCAGCCGGCGGCGGCCGTCGCCAACGAGTACTTCGTCGCCGCCATCAACCGGGTCGGCCAGGAGGAGTACGGCGACAACGACTTCTACGGCACGTCCTACTTCGTCGACCCGCGCGGCCAGTTCGTCGGCGAGGTCGGGGACGACAAGACCGAGGAACTCCTCGTCCGGGACCTGGACTTCGACCTCATCGACGAGGTCAGGCAGCAGTGGGCGTTCTACCGCGACCGCCGCCCCGACGCCTACGAGGGTCTGGTGAACCCGTGAACGACCTGTACGCCCGCCACCGGAAGGTCATGCCGGACTGGCTCGCGCTCTACTACGACGACCCGCTGGAGATCACCCACGGCGAGGGCCGGCACGTCTGGGACGCGCAGGGCAACCGCTACCTGGACTTCTTCGGCGGCATCCTCACCACCATGACCGCGCACGCGCTGCCCGAGGTCACCAAGGCGGTGAGCGAGCAGGCCGGGCGGATCATCCACTCCTCGACCCTCTACCTCAACCGCCCGATGGTCGAACTGGCCGAGCGCGTCGCCATGGTGAGCGGCATCCCCGACGCGCGGGTCTTCTTCACCACCTCCGGCACCGAGGCCAACGACACGGCCATGCTGCTCGCCACCACCTACCGCCAGGGCAACACCGTCGTGGCGATGCGCAACAGCTACCACGGCCGGTCCTTCGGCGCGGTCGGCATCACCGGCAACCGCACCTGGTCCCCGACCTCCCTCTCCCCGCTCCAGACCCTGTACGTGCACGGAGGTGTCCGCACCCGCGGCCCGTACGCCGACCTGGACGACCGCGCCTTCATCGACGCCTGCGTGGCCGACCTGCGCGACCTCCTCGGCCAGACCAGGGCCCCGGTCGCGCTGATCGCCGAGCCCATCCAGGGTGTCGGCGGCTTCACCTCCCCGCCGGACGGGCTGTACGCGGCGTTCCGTGAAGTCCTCGACGAGCACGGCATCCTGTGGATCTCCGACGAGGTCCAGACCGGCTGGGGCCGCACCGGCGAGCACTTCTGGGGCTGGCAGGCGCACGACCGGAGCGGCCCGCCGGACATCGTCACCTTCGCCAAGGGCATCGGCAACGGCATGTCCATCGGCGGGGTGATCGCGCGTGCCGAAATCATGAACTGCATCGACGCCAACAGCATCTCCACCTTCGGCGGCACCCAGATCACCATGGCCGCCGGGCTCGCCAACCTCGGCTACCACCTCGAACACGACCTCCAGGGCAACGCTCGCAGGGTCGGCGGCCTGCTCATCGAGCTGCTGCGCGGGGTCACCGCCGGGCTGCCCGGCGTCCGCGAGGTGCGCGGCCGCGGGCTGATGATCGGCATCGAGCTGGTGAAGCCGGGCACCGACGAGGCCGACCCCGCCGCGGCCGCGGCCGTCCTGGAGACGGCCCGCCGGAACGGCCTGCTGATCGGCAAGGGCGGCGGCTACAACACCAGCGCCCTGCGCATCGCCCCGCCGCTGACGCTCACCGTCGCGGAGGCCGAGGAGGGCGCGGCGATCCTCGAGAACGCGCTGGGGAGCACGTACTAGGGGGCGTCTTGTCGATCAGGCCGGATCGGGGAGCGGCGTCTGGTGCCGTGCATCGCACGGCGGAGGAGGGAGTCGATGCGGAGCATCGGGGACCGACGACAACGCGGCGAGGTGCGGTGCCGGGCGCCGCGAGCCCGGCGTGATCGACAAGACACCCCCTAGAGACGAGGTACAGCGGATGACCACGACCTCGGATGTCCGGCACACGTCCTGGCGGCCGGAGGAACCGGCCCTGTCCGTCCGGCAGGTGCTCACGCTGGAGCGGGTGCTGGCCGGGGAGCCCGAGGTGGTGGCCGGGGCCGGCGGGCTGGACCGGGCGGTGCGCTGGGTGCACGTGGCCGAGGCCGCCGACGTGGGCGTGATGCTCACCGGCGGCGAGATGGTGCTCACCACCGGGGTGCTGCTCGCCGGGGACGAGGCCAAGCAGGCCGCGTACGTCCAGTCGCTGCACCGGGCGGAGGCCGCCGCCGTCGTCCTCGGGCTCGGCCGCGCCTTTCCCACGCCGCCCGAGGTGATGCGCCGGGTGGCCGAGCGGTGCGGGCTGCCGCTGGTCGTGCTGCACCGGCCCTTCCCGTTCGCCGAACTCACCGAAGAGGTCCAGTCCCGCTTGGTGCGGGCGAAGTTCGCCGCCGTCAGCCTCTCCGAGGCCGTCCGCACGAGCCTCACCGCGCTGATCACCTCCGGCGCCCCGCTGCAACGGCTGCTGGACGAGGTCGCGCAGCACTCCGGGTGCCCGGTCGTCCTCACCAACCTCGCGCACCGGGTCCTCGCCACGGCGGGGGAGCGGTCCGCCGTGGACGACGTGCTGCGCGACTGGGAGCGCATCGCCCGGCAGGCCTGGGGGCACCACCCGGGCCTTTCCGGCACCGGGGGAGGCGGCGAGGGCGACGGCTGGGTCCGCGCCGAGCTGGGCGGACGCGGGGAGCGCTGGGGCAGGCTGCTGCTGTGCGGCTACCGGGGCGACCCGGCCAGCGGTCGCCTGCTCGCGGACCGGGCCGCCGAGGCGCTGGTGCTGCACCGGATGCTGGGAGGCGCCTCGGGCCGCTCCTGGGAGGAGCAGTCCGCGCACGGCCTGCTGACCGACCTCGCCTCCGGGACCGTACCCGCCCGGCATCTGCTGCCCAGGGCGCGGGCGGCCGGACTGCCCGTCAACCGGCGGACGTTCGTGCCGCTCGTGGTGGCCGGCGCCGGGCCCGAGCGGATGGACCGGGTGCTGCGCACGCTGGGCCTGACCGGGCTCGTCGCGGAGCTGGCCGACGGGGCGACCGCCGTGCTGCTCAGCCTCGCCCGCGACCAGGACGCCGAGGCGCTCACCGGCCGGCTCGCCGCCCGGCTGCGCACCCCGGAGCTGCCGGACGCGGTGGTCGCCGCCGCCGACCCGCGCATCTGCTGGGACGACGTACCCGCCGGGCTGCGCGAGGCCCGGCACGTGGCGGACGCGGTGGCCGGGGCCGCCCTGGACCGGCCGGCGGTGGTCCGGCTGCGGGACGTCCACCTGCGCGGGCTGATCCGGCTGCTGCGCGACGATCCCCAGGTGCAGTCCTTCGCCGAACGCGAGCTGGACGGCCTGCTGTGCGGCGGCGAGGGCGAACTGCTGGACGTGCTGCGCACCTACCTGGCGACCGGCCGCAACAAGTCCCGCACCGCCCAGCTCCACCACGTCTCGCGGCCCGCGCTGTACCGCCGTCTGGAGGCCATACAGGCGCGGCTCGGGATCGATCTGGACGACTTCGAACAGGCGGCCTCCGTGCACATCGCACTCCTCGCGCACGACGCGCAACAGGGCTGAAACATGCCACGACCTGCGAAAACGGCGGTGAAACATGGCTCTGGCAAGACGTGACACGGTGCCACGCCCGCACCCCGCGGACGTGACACGCTGCCACTCAAACCGGCCGCGCAACCTTCTTAGGGTTCAGGGGCGGGCGTCGGAAGCCCCCGCACACCGAGCGACCCGGAGGTCCCGATGAGCCGAGTGATCCGCGCCGCCCTCTTCCAGACGGCCTGGACGGGCGACAAGGAGTCCATGATCCAGGTGCACGAGCAGGCGGCCCGCGACGCCGCCGCCCAGGGCGCCCAGGTGCTCTGCTTCCAGGAGCTGTTCTACGGCCCCTACTTCTGCCAGGTGCAGGACAAGGCGTTCTACGAGTACGCCGAGCAGATCCCGGAGGGTCCCACCGTCCGCCGCTTCCAGGCGCTGGCGAGGGAACTGGGCATTGTCCTGGTGCTCCCCATGTACGAGGAGGAGCAGCCCGGCGTCCTCTACAACACCGCCGCCGTGATCGACGCGGACGGCTCCTACCTCGGCAAGTACCGCAAGACCCACATCCCCCAGGTCCAGGGCTTCTGGGAGAAGTTCTACTTCCGCCCCGGCAACAGCGGCTGGCCCGTCTTCGACACCGCCGTCGGCCGGATCGGCGTCTACATCTGCTACGACCGCCACTTCCCGGAAGGCTGGCGGGCGTTGGGCCTGGCCGGCGCCGAGATCGTCTTCAACCCCTCGGCCACCTCGCGCGGACTCTCCCGTTATCTGTGGCAGTTGGAGCAGCCGGCGGCGGCCGTCGCCAACGAGTACTTCGTCGGCGCCATCAACCGGGTCGGGGTGGAGGACCTGGGCGACAACGACTTCTACGGCACCACGTACTTCGTGGACCCCGAGGCCCAGTTCGTCGGCGAGGTGGCGAGCGACAAGGAGACCGAACTGGTCGTCCGCGACCTCGACATGGCCAAGCTGCGCGAGGTCCGCGACCGCTGGCAGTTCTACCGCGACCGCGAGCCGAACGCGTACACGCCGCTGACGGCGCCGTAAAGGCGGACGGCAAGCAGAACAGGGGCGCGGGGAACTGCGCGACAAGCCACACACGACCCGCAGCGGACCCACCAGGAGAGGACCCCATGTCCCGCCGCACGCTCATCAGGAACGGCCTCGTCATCACCGCCTCCGACGAGATCCACGCCGACGTACTGATCGAGGACGGCCGTATCGCCGCCCTCGCCGCCTCCGGAACCCCCGCCGCCGAGGCGTTCACCGCGGACCGGACGATCGACGCGACCGGGAAGTACGTCATCCCCGGCGGCGTCGACGGCCACACCCACATGGAGATGCCGTTCGGCGGCACCTACGCGGCCGACACCTTCGAGACCGGCACCCGCGCCGCCGCCTGGGGCGGCACGACCACCATCGTGGACTTCGCCATCCAGAACGTCGGCGGCACCCTGCGCGAGGGCCTGGACGCCTGGCACCAGAAGGCAGAGGGCAACTGCGCCATCGACTACGGCTTCCACATGATCGTTTCCGATGTGAACCAGGAGACGCTCAAGGAGATGGACCTGCTGGTCGAGGAGGGCGTGACCTCGTTCAAGCAGTTCATGGCCTACCCCGGCGTCTTCTACTCCGACGACGGCCAGATCCTGCGCGCCATGCAGCGGGCCGCCGAGAACGGCGGGCTGATCATGATGCACGCCGAGAACGGCATCGCCATCGACGTCCTGGTCGAGCAGGCCCTCGCGCGCGGCGAGAGAGACCCCCGCTACCACGGCGAGGTCCGCAAGGCCCTGCTGGAGGCCGAGGCCACCCACCGCGCGATCAAGCTGGCCCAGGTCGCCGGCGCGCCCCTGTACGTGGTGCACGTCTCGGCCCAGGAGGCGGTGGCCGAGCTCACACGGGCCCGCGACGAGGGGCTGAACGTCTTCGGCGAGACCTGCCCGCAGTACCTCTTCCTGTCCACCGACAACCTCGCCGAGCCGGACTTCGAGGGCGCCAAGTACGTGTGCAGCACCCCGCTGCGGCCCCGCGAGCACCAGGCCGCCCTCTGGCGGGGCCTGCGCACCAACGACCTCCAGGTGGTCTCCACCGACCACTGCCCGTTCTGCTTCTCGGGCCAGAAGGAACTGGGCCGGGGCGACTTCTCCAAGATCCCGAACGGCATGCCGGGCGTGGAGAACCGCATGGACCTCCTCCACCAGGCCGTGGTCGACGGCCACATCTCGCGCCGCCGCTGGATCGAGATCGCCTGCGCCACCCCGGCCCGCATGTTCGGCATGTATCCGAAGAAGGGCACCATCGCCCCCGGCGCCGACGCCGACGTGGTGATCTACGACCCGCACGCCGAGCAGGTCATCTCGGCCGAGACCCACCACATGAACGTCGACTACTCGGCGTACGAGGGCAAGCGGATCACCGGCCGGGTCGAGACCGTCCTCTCGCGCGGCGTCCCCGTGATCACCGAGCGGGAGTACACCGGCCGCGCCGGGCACGGCGTCTACACCCCGCGCTCCACCTGTCAGTACCTCAACTAGGAGTGGTGCCCATGGACTTCGGTCTCGTACTCCAGACCGACCCGCCCGCCTCCCGCGTCGTCGACCTGATGAAGCGGGCCGAGCGCAACGGCTTCACCTACGGCTGGACCTTCGACTCGGCCGTGCTCTGGCAGGAGCCGTTCGTCATCTACAGCCAGATCCTGGCGAACACCGACCGGCTGACCGTCGGCCCGATGGTCACCAACCCGGGCACCCGCACCTGGGAGGTGACCGCCTCCACCTTCGCCACCCTCAACGACATGTACGGCAACCGCACGGTGTGCGGCATCGGGCGCGGCGACTCCGCGATGCGGGTCGCGGGGCGCAAGCCCAACACCCTCGCCCGGATCAGTGAGGCCATGAAGGTCATCCGCGCCCTCGGCCGGGGCGAGGAGACCGACCTCGGCGGCACCCCGATCCGCCTGCCCTGGGTGAAGCCCGGCGCCGAACTCCCCGTCTGGATGGCCGCGTACGGGCCCAAGGCGCTGAAGATGACCGGCGAGGAGGCCGACGGCTTCATCCTCCAGCTCGCCGACCTCTACCTCACCGAGTTCATGGTCAAGGCCGTCAAGGACGCCGCCGTCGCCGCCGGGCGCGACCCCGGCGAGGTCACCATCTGCGTGGCCGCCCCCGCCTACGTCACCGCCGACGACTCGCCCGAGGCGCTCGCCCACGCCCGCGAACAGTGCCGCTGGTTCGGCGGCATGGTCGGCAACCACGTGGCCGACCTCGTCTCCCGCTACGGCGAGCACTCCGCGCAGATCCCGGACGAGCTCACCGACTACATCAAGGCACGCGAGGGCTACGACTACGCCCACCACGGACGCAGCGGCAACCCCGACACCCGGTTCGTACCCGACGAGATCGTGGACCGCTTCTGCCTGATCGGCCCGGTCGAGGCCCACATCGAGAAGCTGGACGCGCTCCGGGCCCTGGGCGTCGACCAGTTCGCTGTGTACGACATGCACGACGCCCAGGAGGCCACCATCGACGCCTACGGCTCGAAGGTGATCCCCGCCGTCAACGCCTGAACACGGCAGGCGAATCGCACTCCCCCTTCCCGCCCCGCGCGCGGAAGGGGGCCAGGACGCCCGTACGGACCCCTTACGGCGCACCCCCCCCGCACGGCCTGTCCCGACCCTCCCAGCCGATTGGCCTGCACCATGACCGATACCGCACCCGCGGCCATACCACCGTCCGCCCAAGTCACCCTCGCCGACGGCCGGGTGGAGATCGCCCCCGGCGCCCCCGCGCCCAGCGGTCCCTACGCCAACGAGGACCTGCTTCCCGTACCGGCCGCCAAACGGACCTGGACGACCTACAACTTCTCCGCGCTGTGGGTCGGCATGGCCCACAACACCGCCTCCTGGACGCTCGCCTCCGGCCTGATCGCGGTCGGCATGGACTGGAAACAGGCCGTGTTCACCATCGCCTTGGCCAACCTGATCGTGCTGGTGCCGATGCTGCTCACCGGGCACGCCGGACCCAAGTACGGCATCCCCTTCCCGGTGTTCGCCCGCGCCTCCTTCGGAGTGCGCGGCGCCAACCTGCCCGCCGTCGTGCGGGCGTTGGTGGCGTGCGGCTGGTTCGGCATCCAGACCTGGATCGGCGGTGAGGCCATCTTCTTCCTGGCCGGCAAGCTGATCGGCGACCGCTGGTCCGGGGCCGGGCACATCGGGGGCTACGCCTGGACCATGTGGCTCTCCTTCGCCATCTTCTGGGCGCTCCAAGTGGCCATCATCCTGCGGGGCATGGAGACCATCCGCCGCTTCGAGAACTGGGCCGCGCCCTTCGTGCTGGTCGGCGCGTTCGTGATGCTGTGGTGGATGAGCGACCAGGCCGGGGGAGTCGGCCCGCTCTTCGACCAGCCGTCCAAGCTGGGCTGGGGCGGCGACTTCTGGAAGCTGTTCTGGCCCTCCCTGATGGGCATGATCGGCTTCTGGTCCACCCTCTCCCTGAACATTCCCGACTTCACCCGCTACGGCCGCAGCCAGCGTGCCCAGACCCTCGGCCAGGCCTTCGGCCTGCCGACGACCATGACCCTGTTCGCCTTCCTGTCGGTGCTGGTCACCTCGGGCTCGCAGGCGGTGTACGGCGAGCCGGTCTGGGACCCGGTCCAGCTCGCCGCCAAGACCGACAACGTGGTGGGCCTGGTCTACGCCCTGGTCACCGTGCTGGTGGCGACCCTCTCCGTGAACATCGCGGCCAACCTGGTCTCCCCGGCGTTCGACTTCTCCAACGTCGCGCCGCGCAAGGTCAGTTTCCGTACCGGCGCGCTGATCACCGCCGTCCTCGCGGTGCTGATCTTCCCGTGGCGGCTCTACTCCGACCCGCAGGGCTACATCTTCACCTGGCTCGGCCTGGTCGGCGGTCTGCTCGGCACGGTCGCGGGCATCCTGGTCGCCGACTACTGGTTCCTGCGCCGCACCCGCCTCGACCTGGCCGACCTGTACCGCGCGGGCGGACGGTACTGGTACGCGGGCGGCTGGAACTGGCGGGCGGTGGTCGCCTTCGTGGTGGGCGGCGTCCTCGCCGTCGGCGGCGCCGACTTCCACCCGCTGGTCGACGGCCGCCCGATCCCGGCCCTCAGTCCGCTGGCCGACTACGGCTGGGCGGTCGGCCTCGGCACCTCGCTGGTGCTGTACGTGGTGCTGACGAAGGCGACCGGCAAGAGGGAGGCCGCCGCTTCATGACGGAGCGAGCCCCGGCGGTCGTCCACCGACCGCCGGGGCGCTGCCGTCACCCGGCGCCGCCGCGCAGGGAAGCCACCGCTTCCTTGGCCGCCCTGATGGCGCCCTTGTTGATCTCGGAGGTCTCCGGAGCCTTCTTGCTCTCGAAGTCACTGCCGCTGTACGTGACGACCACCAGGGCGTTGGCGGCACGGGCCAGCACCACGCCCTCGCGCGTCTGCTGCTTGTCCTCCGTGTTCAGGTTCACGACGGAGTAGCCGCCGTCACCGAGCCCCGGTACCGCGCCGCCGCCGCTCTTCTCGGCGACCCGCTGCTGGTACTCCTTCACGGCCGCGTCGTCGGAGGCGGTCACCTCGTAGGAGACGTCCAGCCAGCGGTAGTCGTATCCCTTGAGCGCGTTCCACGAGCAGGTGCGGCGCAGCCTGGAGTCGGTGGACGGTATCTCCTTGCCGGCCGTCTTCGCGCCGGGCACCAGGGACTTGACGGTGGCCACGGGCACCCCGGTGCAGGGCGCGGGCGCGGCGGCGTAGGTCTTCACGGCGGAGGCGGCGGAGGGCGCGGCCGGGGCGGCGGAGGCACCGGCGGACGCCTGACTCGTGGGCGCCGGACCGGAGTTGGCGGTGGCGGCCGGACCCGAGCTGAGGGCCCAGCCCGCGACGGCCAGCACGACGACCGGGGACAGACGAGCGGTGAGGGCGAGCGGCAGAGGCAGAGAACTCACGGCGCACTTCTCGTGGGAGAGGGGGTGACGGAAGGGGGCTGCGGGGACGGGGGACGCCAGTCTCACACGAGGGGTCCGCGCCACGGAAGCCCGAACTCGCTGCGTACTCGAGCCGTGACGCGGCCCGTGTGGCCAGGTGGCGCAAACCGCCCGTATCTCCTCCGCCTTCACGGCGGTGAGAGAGGGCGTGTGATTGGCATGGACCTGTTGTGAAGGTGCCGCTAGGCTCTGCCCCGCACTGATGAGAGCGCTCTCAGAAATCGGCTGTTCCACCCCCACCTCGTTGGAACGACGAAGGGCAACTCCCCATGAGACGCAAGAAAGTCATGCGCGCCGCCGCGGCCGCACTCCTCATGCTCGGCGGTCTCTCCGCGGCGTGCACCCTCCCCGCCGCCGCGCAGAACGCCGGCGAAGCCCCCGCCTCCAAGAGCCTGCTGACCGCGATGCAGCACGACTTCGGCCTCACCGAGTCCCAGGCCGAGGCCCGCCTCAAGGCCGAACGCGCGGCCACCGATCTCGACCCGAAGGCCCGCGCGACCGCCGGTGCGGCCTACGGCGGCTCCTGGTTCGACGCCAGGAGCAACCGCCTGACGGTGGCCGTGACCGACGACGCCTCCGCCGGCGTCCGCCAGAAGCTCCGGGCCGCCGGGGCCACCGTACGCACGGTGGACCACAGCGCCCGCGAGCTGAACGCGGCCAAGGCGCGCGTCGACCGGCTCAAGGCGCCCAAGTCCGTGACCAGTTGGCACGTCGACCCGAGCGCCGGGTCCGTCGTGATCGACGTGGTCCGCTCCAGGGCCGCAGACAACGATGTCCGGCGCTTCCTGGCGAGCGCCCGCGAGGCGGGCCCCGTCACCGTCAACAAGGTCGCCGAGTCCGCGAGCACCCTGGCGGCCGGCACGGTCGGCGGCGACCCGTACTACACGGGCAACGTCCGCTGTTCCATCGGCTTCTCGGTGTACGGCGGCTTCGTCACCGCCGGGCACTGTGGCCAGCCGTCCGCCGCCGTCTACGGCTGGGACCGGTCCTACGTCGGCAACTTCCAGGGCTCGTCGTTCCCCGACAACGACTACGCCTGGGTCAACGTGGGCAGCGGCTGGTGGACCGTACCGGTCGTGCTCGGCTGGGGCACCACCTCCGACCAGTTGGTGCGCGGCTCCAACGTGGCGCCTCCCGGCACCTCGATCTGCCGTTCGGGCTCGACCAGCCACTGGCACTGCGGCAGCGTGCTCGCGCTGAACGAGACCGTCAACTACAGCCAGGGGGCGGTGCACCAGCTCACCAAGACCAGCGTGTGCGCCGAACCCGGCGACTCCGGCGGCGCGTTCATCAGCGGCGACCAGGCCCAGGGCGTCACCTCCGGCGGCTGGGGCAACTGCTCCAGCGGCGGGGAGACCTGGTTCCAGCCGATCAACGAGATCCTGAGCCGGTACGGGCTGACGCTGCACACGGCCTGAAGTCCGCTCTCGCACGACGGCCCCGCGGGTGTGCCTGCCCGCGGGGCCCCTCTCGCGTGGTGCCTCTTGCGTCCGCCCGTCCGGAACAAGTTTCATCCTGCATGAGTCACCGGGCGGGAAGAGCCGGTGCGCAGAGGAGCCCGTGCAGAGAAGAGGCCGTATGTTCACCACCCGTCCCACCCTCCAGGGCACCTTCGGCATGGTGTCCAGCACCCACTGGCTGGCCTCGCAGTCGGCGATGGCGGTGCTGGAGGACGGGGGCAACGCCTTCGACGCCGCCGTGGCGGGCGCGTTCGTGCTGCACGTCGTGGAGCCCCACCTGAACGGCCCGGCGGGCGAGGTGCCCATCCTTCTCGCCCCCGTCGGCGGCCGGGTCCAGGTGCTCTGCGGGCAGGGCGTCGCCCCGGCCGGCGCCACCGTCGCGCACTACCGGGGCCTCGGCCTGGACCTCGTCCCCGGCACCGGCCCCCTCGCGGCCGCCGTCCCCGGAGCCTTCGACGCCTGGCTGCTGCTTCTGCGCGACCACGGAACCAAGCCTCTGGACGAGGTGCTGAAATACGCCATCGGATACGCCGAGCACGGCCACCCGCCCGTGGAGAACGTCACCGCCACCGTGGAGAGCGTCCGCGAGCTGTTCGAGACCGAGTGGACCAGCTCGGCCGAGGTGTACCTGCCCGGCGGCCAGGCACCCCGCCCCGGTGAGCTGCTGCGCAATCCCGCCCTCGCCGCGACCTGGCAGCGCCTGCTGGCCGAGACCGGCGGCGCGGGCGGCCGGGAGGCCCGTATCGACGCCGCCCGCGCGGTGTGGCGCACGGGCTTCATCGCCGAGGCGCTGCTCCGCCAGTCCCGCCGCCCCACCCTCGACTCCAGCGGCGCCCGGAACACCGGCACCCTCACCGAGTCCGACCTCGCGGACTGGACGGCGACCTACGAGGCTCCGGCCACGTACGACTGGAACGGCTGGACCCTCTGCAAGGCGGGCCCCTGGAGCCAGGGCCCCGCCCTCCTCCAGCAGCTCGCCCTCCTCCCGGCCGACCTCCCGCGGTACGGCAGCCCCGACTACGTCCACCTGCTGATCGAGGGCTGCAAGCTCGCCATGGCCGACCGCGAGGCCTGGTACGGCGACGCCGACGAGGTGCCGCTCGCGGAGCTGCTGTCGGCGGAGTACAACACCGGCCGGCGGGAGCTGATCGGCGCCGAGGCGTCCTGGGAGCTGCGGCCGGGGAGCCCCGGCGGGCGTACGCCCCGGCTGCCGGAGCTCGCCCACGCGCGCGTGCCGGGCGGCGGCGCCGGCGTCGGGGAGCCGACCGTGGCCATGGCCGCGGAGCCGCGCGTGAGCGCCGACGGCACCACGCGCGGGGACACCTGCCATCTCGACGTGGTCGACCGCTGGGGCAACATGATCGCCGCCACGCCCAGCGGCGGCTGGCTCCAGTCCAACCCGGTCGTGCCCGAACTGGGCTTCCCGCTCGGCACCCGGCTCCAGATGACCTGGCTGGAGGAGGGTCTGCCGAACACGCTGACACCCGGCCACCGCCCCCGTACGACCCTCTCCCCGTCGCTGGCCCTGCGGGACGGTGTGCCGGTGCTGGCCTTCGGCACGCCCGGCGGTGACCAGCAGGACCAGTGGCAGACGCACTTCTTCCTCGCGGCGGCCCTCGGCGCACCGGTCCGGGGCGGCCTCGACCTCCAGGGCGCCATCGACGCCCCGAACTGGCACAACGACGGATTCCCCAGCTCGTTCTACCCGCGCGGCTGGCGCGCCGGCAGCGTGACCGTCGAGTCCCGGATGCCGGAGGAGGTCGTCGCCGGACTGCGGCGCCGGGGGCACGACGTGACCGTGGGCCCGGCCTGGTCGGAGGGCCGACTGTGCGCGGTCGCCCGCGATCCGGCCACCGGGGTGCTCTCCGGCGCGGCCAATCCGCGGGGGATGCAGGGGTACGCGGTCGGCCGCTGAGCGGGTGGGCCTGGTACGAGCGGCCCGCTCACCTGCGGGCCGGGAGGTTGTCCACAGCCAGGAGGGGGATGTCGCCCGACCGTGGTCTCATGGACACATGATCGACGACACCGGAACCATCGAGGAGTTTCTCGCCCACCACTCCGCCGACGTGGAGGAGGCGATCCGCAAGGCCGCGGCCACCGAAATCCTGCCCCGCTTCCGCCGCCTGGCCGAGCACGAGGTGGACCAGAAGAGCGGGCCGCACGACCTGGTGACCGACGCCGACCGGCTGGCCGAGCGCCGCCTCACCGAGGAGCTGCGCCGCCTGCTGCCCGGCTCGGCCGTGGTCGGCGAGGAGGCGGTGCACGCCAACCCGGCGACCTACGAGGCCATCCGCGGCGACGCACCGGTGTGGATCATCGACCCGGTCGACGGCACCCGCCAGTTCGTGCACGGCAACGACGGCTTCTGCACCCTGGTCGCGCTCGCCCACCGGGGCACCGTGCTGGCCTCCTGGACATATGCGCCGGTCCGCGACCAGTTCGCCACCGCCGTGCGCGGCAAGGGCGCCTACCTGGACGGGGAGCGGCTCTTCGCGGGGCCGCCCGGTCCGGGCCGGGACCTCAAGGTCGCCGTCTCGCACCCGGACTACACCACCGAGGACCAGAAGCGCGCGCTGCGGGCCCTGTGGACCGACGGGGTCGCCCCGCGCTCCTGCGGCTCGGCGGGCCTGGAGTACCTGGCCATCGCGCGGGGCGAGACCGACGCCGTGGCGTTCTCCTGGGAGGCCGCCTGGGACCACGCGGCGGGCCTGCTGCTGGTCGAGGAGGCGGGCGGCGCCCACCGCACCCTCACCGGCGAGCCGTTCCGGATAACCGGGGGCAACGCGCTGCCGTTCACCGCCGCCCGCGACGCCGCCACGGCCCGCCGGGTGGGAGAGCTGCTGCGCACGGGGTGAGGTGAGCGGCCGGGGCCGGTGAGGGTGCCCCGGCCTATGCTGACCGGAGTTGCCATCGGCTGACGAGGGGGTCGGAAGGTGCCGTCGATGCTGGACGCGGTCGTGGTGGGGGCGGGGCCGAACGGGCTGACCGCCGCCGTGGAGCTGGCCCGCCGGGGCTTCTCCGTGGCCGTCTTCGAGGCGCGCTCCACCGTGGGCGGCGGCGCCCGCACCGAGGAACTCACACTCCCCGGCTTCCGGCACGACCCCTGCTCGGCCGCGCATCCCCTGGGCGTCAACTCGCCAGCCTTCCGCGCGATGCCGCTGGAGCGGTACGGACTGCGGTGGCTGCATCCGGAGCTGCCCATGGCCCACCCGTTCCCGGACGGCAGCGCGGCGGTGCTGGCCCGCTCGGTCGCCGAGACGGCGGCCTCCTTCGGCCCACGCGACGCGGGCGCGTACCGCAGGCTGATCACGCCGTTCCTGCACCGCTGGGACACCCTGCTGCGGGACTTCATGTCCCTGCCGCTGACCGCGCTGCCGCGCGACCCGGTCACCCTGGCCCGCTTCGGCCTGGCCGGCCTGCCGCCCGCGACGGCCCTGATGAGCCGTTTTCGCGACGAGCGCTTCAAGGCCCTCTTCTCCGGCCTGGTCGCCCACACGATCGCCCCGCTGAGCGGGTTCGCCACCAGCGCGATCGGCCTGGTCTTCGCACTGGCCGCGCACGCGCGGGGCTGGCCGGTACCGCTGGGCGGCTCCCAGTCGATCCCGGACGCGCTGACGGCGTACCTGCTCGACCTGGGCGGCACGGTGTACACCGACTACGAGGTCAAGCGCCTGGACGACCTCCCACCGGCCCGCGCCTACGTCTTCGACACCTCACCCACCGCGCTGGCCCGGATCGCCGGCTTCGGCAGCCACTACGACGGCTACCGCTACGGCCCCAGCGTCTTCAAGATCGACTACGCCCTGGACGGCCCGGTCCCGTGGACCGCCCCCGAGGCCCGCGTGGCCGGCACGGTCCAGTTGGGCGCGAACCGCGCCGAGATCGACCGCGCCCTGCGGGCCGCGTCCCGCGAGAACCGCGCCCCCGACCCGCCGTTCCTGATCACGGTGCAGCCCAGCGTGGCCGACCCGACCCGCGCCCCGGAGGGCAAGCAGGTCTTCTGGGTGTACGGCCACGTCCCGAACAACTGGCAGGGCGACCTGACGGACGCGATCGAACGCCAACTGGAGCGCTTCGCACCGGGCTTCCGCGACCGAGTCCTCGCCCGCGCCACGGCCGGCCCACCCGAGCTGGCCGCCCGCAACGCCAACTACGTCGGCGGCGACATCGCCTGCGGCGCGGTGGACGGCCTCCAGCTCCTGCTGCGCCCCCGCCCCACCCTGTTCCCCTACCGCACTCCTCACCCCGCCGTCTTCCTCTGCTCCTCCGCGACTCCCCCCGGCGCCGGGGTACACGGCATGTCGGGCCACAACGCGGCCAAGTACGTCTGGAGAAGGCTGAGGCAACGATGACCACGATCACCCTCGTCCAGGGCGACATCACCGAACAGCGCGTCGACGCGATCGTCAACGCGGCGAACTCGTCCCTGCTGGGCGGGGGAGGGGTGGACGGCGCCATCCACCGCCGCGGCGGCCCCGCGATCCTCGCCGCCTGCCGCGACCTCCGCGCCTCCCACTACGGCGGCGGCCTCCCCACGGGCGAGGCGGTCGCCACGACGGCGGGGGACCTCCCGGCGGAGTGGGTCATCCACACGGTGGGTCCGGTGTGGCAGGGTCCCGGTTCCGACCCGGCTCCGCTGGCGTCCTGCTATCGGGAGTCGCTGCGGGTGGCGGATGAGGTGGGCGCACGGTCGGTGGCGTTCCCGGCCATCTCGACCGGGGTGTACCGGTGGCCCGTGGAGGAGGCGGCACGGGTCGCCGTGGAGACGGTGCGGGCCGCTGAGACGGGGGTGGAGGAGGTGCGGTTCGTGTTGTTCGACGGGGGGACGTTCGGGGTGTTTGCGGGGGTGGTGGGGTGAGGGGGGTTGGCGTGGCTGGGGGGCAAGCGCTTAGAAGGCGTCTGATGTGATGACGTTCGCCCCCTGGATGACCTGCGGGTCTTCTCGCCGTTAGCGCCACGGTGGCCGCCTTTCGACACCCATTCGACAGTGCGCCAGAACCCGATCTCGCAGTGAGCGACGGGGTCTGGCTGGCGCGTGTTGCAGCGGTCCGGGGTCGAGGATGTCAGCGGAACAGTTCCGGTACTGGGCAGACCTCGAAGGGATCGTCCGGCCGGTCCGCCCAGCCCCACCAGACGTGCCGACCGCGGCACCTCCACAGCGTCCGGCAGGCCCGCCGGCTATCGTCCTGCCGCTGAGAGAGAACGAAGCCGCCGGACCCCATGGGCTTGCCGCACTCGGGACAGGCAGCGACATCGTTCATACGGCGCACCTTAACGCAGCGACTGCCTTCGTCCCGAAGCAACTTAGGTGGGCGCATGGCCTTGGGCTGATGTGCCGCCCACCTGCGCTGATGATCCGTCGGCGTTGTCACGCAGTTAGACACGCACCCTTGCTGCGGCAGCGCCTTCCGCTGGACCTTTTAAGAGGATCCCCCCTGACCGGGCACAAGGGCACGGTGAGCCGCCCAGCCTGCCTCGGTGAGCGCCCAAGGATCACCGCGCCTCTCGTAAGGCTTGAGAAGCCCTGCCTTGACCATCCGGTTCCGCTGCCAAGCGGTTCGGTTCTCCCACTTGACTTCTCCGTTGGAAGGCTGCGGAAGGTGGTCGGTGCCGGTGAGCTGGGAGCCATATCGCTCCTCGATTCTCCGAAGCACGGCCTGCTTGGAACCCGCGCCGCCCATCTCGCCAAGCGTTATGAGAAGCCAACGGCCGAGTACCTCGTGGGGTGTCAGCTGCATGTTGGTGATCGTAGGAGCCGATCTGGTCCGTGTGGCGCCCTCTGCTGAGAAAGTGGCTTGGAGTTGGACGTAGTTGGGGCACCGCGCTCCGCTGGCAAGAAACACCCCAGCTTGCCTGACCGCCACCCCTGGGGGGAAACGCGTGACCCCAGGACGGTCTGACCTGGGGTTCCGCGGATAGCGGCTCCGGCTCGGCTGTCACTGTCGGTCCTCCTCGGTCGTCCTCGGGCGCCCGCGCACGGCCCGGAGACGGCCCAGCGGGGCCTCGTTGTCAGTGGGTGGCGCTATGGTGCGTCCGCCATCGAGGGCGACGCTTCGGGGAGGGCTGCTTTGGGAGCCAAGACGGGCCTGCTGGTCTACGCCGACGGCGATGTGCCGGGGGCGCTGCGACGAGCAGGGGCAGCGGACCTTGATCGGACCGTCATGATGATGCGGCGGCTCTACCCAGGCCGGCAGATCGAGGAGTGCGAGGGCTCGACACTCTGGGACGGCGTGTACCCCCCGAAGGGGACGACGTACGCGGCCAGCTGGCCTGGCGTGGACGTCATCGGTGATCAGAGGGTGATGATCGATGCTCCCTCCCAGCTTCCCGAACACCTCGTGGCGGCAAGCGCCGACCGACAGCTGGTCCTGCACGCCATGCACAGCGTCGTCGACTGGCTGGCATTCGCCGTGTGGGAGGACGGGCGTCTCGTCCGTTCCCTGAGCCTGTCTCCGGACAGCGGCATCATCGAGAACATCGGCGAACCGCTCCCCTTTGAGCTGCCCTACTGGGCCGGAGACCGCCCGGCCGACGTCATCCCCTGGCCGGACGAGGACGAAGATACGTACCCGCTGCCGTTCCACCCCTTGGAACTGGGCGAAGACGCACTGCGAGCGCTGTGCGGATTCACCCAGGAGGGCCTCCCCGAGCCGGACGACGTCGACGCAGACACCATCCGACTGCACGGCTTCCAGGTCCGAGACCCGCACGCCCCTGGCCCCGCGGAGCAGGAAACTCAGCTGCGAAGGGCCGTGGAAGTTATGGGACCGCCACGCGTGTACACGTTCGGCCCCGACGGCTCGCTGATCGAGCGCGACGGCCTTTAGCTGACGACCTCTTCGTCCCGAAACAACTTGGGCGGGGGTGCTGCCTTGGGCTGGTGCGGCTCCCGCCTGTGCTCATGGTCCGCTGACGTTCGTCCTCGTTCCGCCGTTGTTCGTAGGTGTTGTCACGCAGTTGGACACTCACCCCGCGAGTCCGGCCTACTTTGGGCGGCGCCTGCTCGCCTTCTTCTCGAGCTCGGTCTGGCCGCGCTTCGTCCAGTCACCTTGGTGGCGGTAGCAACGCGACGTGCCTTTCATCGTCTTGTTGCGGCAGCTACCTCGGTCCGTCGGCCAACCGCACTTACCCTGCTTCCACTCACCCACGGTCCCTCCCCCTCCCACTGGTCCGTCTCTGGGCATCCAGCGTGGGGCACCTTGCCTATGCAGGGCAGGGCGCAAGGCCGGCGGCGTCAGGCACGGGGGCGTACGCGGGTCAGTACGTCGAGCGCGCCACCCGAAGAGCACGCTTTCCAACTGTGGTGGCCTCTCCTGAGGCCACGTCCGGGGCGTTCACCTGGGTGCATGGGCGGCCCGCTTGTGGGTTGCGTCCGGCTCTTGATCCAGTCTGAACGGCCGTGCACGAGGCTGAATGAGACGGAAACTGAGACGGATGCGCACGCAGGGTTGAGGCGCCCGACCTGCCAGACTGCTGGTCTGACAGCTTCGTCCGTACGAGGATGCTGCAATGCGTTGTACTGACGAAGAGGACGAGCGGCTCAAGTTGATTCGCCGCTATGTCACGCCTGGCCGGCGGTACCTCAAACTAGGGGGCGTCCTGATCGGTATGAGTGGGAGCGACCGTGCCAAGTTCATGCGGAAGCTGGGCCAGGCCGCCGGTGAGATCAGTCCTCGCGAACTGAGCTTGCTGCTCGACGGCGGATGGCGCGAGCGGAAGACGGCAGCCTGGCTCATCGCCGTTGCTGGCCGATCCGAGTTCCGGGAAAGTCTGGGCGAACTCCTACTCGCCAGTGAGGGGCCGTACACGGGGCAGGCGTACTGTGTCGCTCTCACTACCTTCGGCACCTCGGCCGACGCAGCGCCCTTGGCGGCCTACCTCGACCGCTACTTGCAGCGCCCTGACCTCTACTACGACCAGACGGCCGCGCTCGGCGCGCTCTTGCTGCTCGATGCCAAGCTCGGTGCTGACCACGCGGGCCGGTTCCTCACTCCGAACGGACTCTGGCAGCAGTGGATCGACGGACCGCCCAGCAAGGACCGTGAGGCCCCGGACACCTACCGAGAGTTCATTGGCCAGCTCTGCGCTTTCGCTGATGAAGCTGCCAAACGCTGTTCGACACGTAGGCTCGGTGTGACCGCCGCTGGCAGCTGAGGGCATCTACCTACTTCTTCTTGCCCTGGGTCTTGCCGGGGATCTTGGTGAGCTGGGTTCTTGCTGGTCAGGGCCAGTGGGCTCGTGCTCCTGGTGGTCGTCGTCGGTCATCATTGGCCACTGTCGAGCGGCCTCGGACGGCCCAGGGACGGCCCAGCTTTGCCGCTGTCGACTGACGGCCGGCATGCTCGATACGGCCTGTCTGAACATCAGCCGACGACAGTCAGCCAAGCTGGCGGGCGCGCCGACCGATCATGCACACGTGTGCCTCACCGCACCCCCGTCGGCCTCAGCCACGCTGCCATGCCGTCGACCAGAGAACGCCACGACGACCGCCTGCGATGACGATGCCTGAGCCCTCAGATTGGGAAGGGACGGCGCTCGACTGGTCCCGGGGCGCGAAGACTGGTGGGCAGAGTGCGCTCTCGGACGGGCACGGTGTCGAGCCGGACTCGGTCGGACGTCCAGTCGGGGAACGCTTTTCGCGTGCACAGAGACTGCTGCCGCGTGGTTGTCAGTGGCCGGCCTTAGTGTGCCCGTGTGACGACCTTTCGATCCGGCTTCACGCTCTGGCAACTGGTCCAGACGGCACGGGAACTGACTGAGGACGCGCGCGTTCGGGAGCGCGTCGACGCGGTGTTGCACATCATGGGCGGCCTCGGTGGGAAGTACGGCAAGGGCAGGCCGCTGGTGAACGCCTTGGAGGACGTGGCCCAAGAGGCGCTCCTCCAGGGCGACTTCGCATTCGCCCAGCGCTTTCAGCGCTTCGCCGCCTATGCCGGAGGCGAACTGTTCCTTGACATCCTTGAGAACTACTACGACGACGAAGCCCGACAGCGCAGCGAGAAACACATGCGCAGGATGGCCGCACTGGGTGCAGACAGGGCGGTCGCCGCCCTTGACGTCCTGTGCCGCGATAAGGCCGGTGCAAGCGCCGCCGATGCCCGTGACCTCTTTCGCGGCATAGCCCAGTCCATTGACTACCTGGGCCTCGGGGACGGCGAGGGCGGGATCCGGCTCTCCACCAAGGAGGCGAGGCGACTCCAGGAATACGGACACATGGAGATGGTCCTCCGCAACCTGCCCCGGCCCGCCTCCGCCGATGCTGCCCGGATGATGAGCGACGTCCTGGCCGATGTCGACGCCGGCATGCTGGCCCAGTTGCTCGAACTGCGGGCCAGGCAGGTCGGCCTGGCGGCCCTGCGTACTGCGGTGGAGGACCCAGACAGCTCCGAGAGCGCCCTCCATGGCTGTCTGAAGAACCAGGAATGGATCTTCGGTGGGGCCTACGTGGCCGAGCTGGCACGCCGGCAGTACACCCCGGACGCGATCCTCGATATTCCGCTCCTGCGCGGCGACGGCTCCCTGCACGTGGTGGAGCTCAAGCGCGCCAACATCAAGGACCTGGTCATACGACGCTCCGGGCACCTCATGTTGGGTGCCCCGGCGCACCGCGCGGTCTCCCAGGCGCAGAACTACCTCCGGGCCATGGACGAGAACCGCCCGAGCATCCTGGCCGAGCACGGAGTCGACACCCGCCGGGCGTCGGCGACGGTCGTGATCGGACACTCGCGGTACGTGACCGGGGACGTCACCTCCCAGGAGATCGCGGAGACGCTGCGAACCTACAACACACACCAGGCGCGCATAGAAGTGATCACATACGAGACCTTGCTGGATTCAGCCTCCCGCATGCTGGCTCTGTCATCGGCACGGCAGGACGCAGACCCCGACCCGGACGAGGAGTCCGCTGCATGACCAACACACCACCCGCGATCGAACCGCTCCTGGCCCGCTTGTGCGGCGGTGAGATCACCGACAAGGACTACGTCGGATACTTCATGAACGAGTACGGAGAGGAACTCGTGTTCGCCCAGCGCCGGGGCGAGAAAACCGCTCGGCTCTGGCACAGCGACGCGGATTGGAAGATGTTCCTCGTCGGTGACCACTCGATTCGGCTCGACGGCCCGATGGACGGGATGATCACCGTTGCGGACCTGATCATCAACCGCGAGGAGGCGACATGGCTGTCCTCCTGCCTCGCCGCTTCCCGCCATCTACGGCAGGGACGGACCTGACCACGCACCGTGCTGAGGCCTCAACGGACGGGCCTGGCTCAGGGGAGGCGGCCAGACCCCTGCACATGAGCCCTGCTCTGCCCAGGCTGTGACGCGCGTTCGAATCTCGCCGCCGGCGCCGTGCCGGTGTCGTCCAGCGGCCCAGGGCGCCTCTACAGTGCGTGGCCGCCTACCTCGATGTCTACCCCTGAGATGGCACCTAATCGAAAGCCGTAATGATTACGTCAATTATGGCTTGAACCCCTGACCAGTCTTGGCTCTCCAAAACGGACTTATCACGAAGTGCAGCATCCATCTTGGCCTTGAATTTTTCTTGGAGTTGCACCTTACCCATTACCTCGCCCTGGTATGAGCGCGACCCTTCAATGTAGGACTTCCACTGGACAGGACTCAAAATCCCATCCGGCCGCTCCAATACGTCTCGTCCCAAGTAGAGCTCTATTGAACCGGCCAATCCGTTAACGTCAGCTAGTGCTATTTGCCCCTTGAGTGAGTCCTCAGTCGGGGGGCCGAGCGTCGGATAACGCGCCGCTATCTCAAGGGGTGGATATTGGCGAACTTGAATATTATTCGGCAATTTTCCCTGGTCGAGCTTCCGAATGGCATCGCTCGCCGCGGTGTCATTGTCGAATATTGCAACCACCCTATTTGCTATACCCGCTGCTGCGAACGCTCGGACCGTGTTCACCAAAGTTGAAGCGCCGCCCGGAGGTCGCCCCCCGTAGTCCATGAACTTGATGAAGTCAACTAGATGAGGGGCAAGAAGTTCTAGGGATGGCCGCAGTATTTCGACGTCCGTCTTCCCTTCCGTCAAAACAACCAAGGGAGCATGGGCGGCACCTTCTTCTCTCAGGCGATTCAAAGAGGTCGAGCATAGTGTCGCCAATTCTGGTTCATCCTTGGGTTCCTCGATAAAGTCGAGGTCCACGGTTACCTGTGCGTCCGGAACAGCTAGGAGGGCGGTTCGCAAAGCCAATCGTTCGTCCATGTAATCGATGTGGCGAACTACCCAGCGCATGCCGTCCATGCCGACTTCCTCAGGTGAGGGTCCACCCGCCTTGAAGTCCTCGATCCAGTCGTCTACCGAGTAATTGAGCAAGTATGTAGCGTCCAGGGCGTACGGTTTGAGCTCTGGGTCTAGGTTCTCATTTCGTTCTCTGTCGTTTTCTATGCACTCTGCAAGGTAATCGCGTGCTAGGGGTGCGGTGAAGCCCATTATGTCCAGCCTTTGGGCTACAGCCCTGCCTGGTGCGGAAAGTCTCGCTACTTCAATTATTTCCTCACCATATTCTTCTCCGTAAGCCTCATTTGCCGTCACTGAATGGATGGTTAGGGAATCGTCCGTAAAGGTGGCTAGGAGTTCCGGTGGGCACCCCTCCCGAAGCCTGTTAATCTGTGTGCCATTTACACGAAGTCCACCCCAAGTACTCACCTCGACATGATCCCCCATATGCCGGTCGCTTCGGTGCTTGTTCCCGAACTTCGAGAGCCTGGCGTCGCCGATCGGACGGCGCAGAGGTAACGAGGTATGAGGGAGCCGACCGCCCCAGCCACGACGTACCCCTTCTCTGACGTCAGGCGGCTGATGACTGTGCGCGCGGCACGGGCGCCGGCCGGGCTGGAGCGGGGCGGAGACAGGAGCGCAGGCCCGGCCGGGGGCCGGGCCGCGCGCGGGGAGCGGAGCGAGCCGCCTTGAACCCGTAGAGAAAGTTGTAACTCAGTCGCTCGCGCTGGTGCTTGGATCAGCCTCCGGCTTGCGGGTTTCTGCGATATGCCGGCCGTGTTCGGCAGCTCGTAGCAGTGACTGAGCTACCCGTTCGGCCTCGTCGGGGTGCAGGTAGACCTCCTGGGTCCACAGCACGGACAGGCGAATGGTGCCGTTTAGCAGGTTCGTTGCCACGTCCACCTCGGCGCCGTTGCCGGTGGCGTCGGTGACGTTCAGGTCTAGGTCGCTGCTGTAGGCGCTCATGCCGCCGAGCATGCCTGAGCCCCGGCTCACGGACGTGCCCGGGCCTTCGGGGTCAGCTGAGAGGGGACATCCTGGATCGGGGTCTGAACTCCTGGGCGCAGGGCGGGAGCTCTGTTCGGTGAGTTAGCGGTAGGTACGTCACCGGTCGGATGGTCCAAGTGACGCGGGTGCCGGCGTGTGTGACTGACACCCTGCAAGACTCCGACCGCAGTAGGGCTCTTCTGGTCTCCGCGCGACCGTCGTGCAGCCACTCCCACGCCTCGCCCGAAGCGTCCGGGTCCGAAGCCGGTGAGATCGTGCGGAGTGCCACCGCCACCCATCGGTCGGCCTGGGATGCCGAGTGGGCATCGAAGGATGCTAGGTGTGCCTGCCCCCGCTGCTCGGTGCGGTCCTCTGTCCAGCACTCGCACCAGAAGCCGCGGCGGGTTTCCTGACTCAGCACGGATGACCTCCTCGCGGCGCGTCTGCGTAGAGCTCCGCGGTGACCGTGTGGCCTTGGTCGCCGTCGTGGACGACAACCCGGTGGGCGATGGCGCTGACCGTGCCCAGCCCCCCGCCGTGCTCGGCGTCCTGGTCCTGGTGCTCGACCTTCGGGGCCGTTCCGTGCCGCCGTCGTCCGTGACCGATACCGCGACCACCTGAGCGGAGACCGCGACGGCCAGGTAGAAGCTGCCGTACTCCTGGCCGCTCGGGGTATGGAGGATCGCGTTCGCGCTTAGCTCGCTCAGGATCAGTTCGGCGTCCTCGGCTAAGGGCGAGCCGCGCAGGATGTCGCGGGTCCATCGGCGGACGCGGCTCACCTCGTCCGGGAATCCTGGGCAATGAGGCGGTGTTCGCGCCACCCAAGGAAGGCAAGCTCCGCGACGTGCCACTCCCCTTGCCGGTCGCTGGGGCCTCCGTACGCACATGAGGCGGTTCCGGCCGGTCGAGAACACCTTGCCGTTGAAAGTCGCCGACGAGCCCTGGTGACCAAGCGGCTGATCTTCACCGGACCGCGCGGCGGTCACGTCTGGCGTACCTCGCTCAACCGAGGAGGCGTGGAAGCGAGCGCTGGCCGGCGCCGGGGTGATCCCGTCCCTGAGCATGGTCGGCCCTACTCGAGTCCCGCGAGAACTACATGCACGCCTTCCGACACTTATACGCGTCGGTGCTCCCGGACGTGGGCGAGAACATCAAGGCCCTCGCCGATTACTTGGGCCACTCGGACCCCGGTCTCACCCTAGGTGCGTACGCGCACCTCATACCGTCCAGCCAGGAACGGACCGCCAGAGCGGTGTCCGACGTGTATCTGAGGTGTCGGCACCCCGAACCGTGAGATCAGCGGGCAGTACGGCAGGATGCTCGGGCCTCATCACTTCGGGGAAGGAACCCATGGACTCGACGGATGGCGTCATCAATCTGATCCACCTGGCCGACACGCCCGGCACCAGCGGCCACAGTGTCTCCGTGCGCGTCCTGGGTCGCTTTCAACCCGGAATTCTGACCGGCCACGACTTCCTCGATTGCGAGATCGTCATCGTGGCGGAATCGGTGAACGCCTCCTTCTCCGTGACGCTCCTCCCTGAAGACCTGGAGGACTGGGAGAGCGCCTTGGCAACCCTGGAGTCCGGTCGGTTCGCCTTGTGGCTCGAATCCGGGCGGACCCCCTCGATGAAGTTCGAGCCCGATGAGAGCCGCGGGCTCTGGGTGTCCGTTCACGACGGGCCGTCGTCAGGAGTCACTGTCACCATCCCGCTGTTCGCGCCACCGGAAGCATGGGCCAGCGAGCAGCGTGACCTACTCGCCCGGGTACGCGAGGTCTATCCGCAAGAGGTCGTCGAGACGTCACCCGGTGCCTACGAGTGGCGGCGTGCCAGTAACGCCTGACGGCCCGGCCGAGCAACTGACGGCCCAGAGACGGCCCAGCCCCACCAAAAAGCCCCCGCCCTGCGAAGAAACCGCAGGTCGGGGGCTTAACGGTGTCGTGTTACTTCTTCTTGCCCTGGGTCTTGCCGGGGATCGTGGTGAGCTGGGTCTTTGCTGGTCAGGACTGGTGGATTCGTGCGCCTGGTGGTCGTCGTTGGTTGTTCTTGGCCACTGTCGAGCGACCTCGGATCACAGGCAACGGCTCTACTACAGCTTGTGCTCTGATCTCACACTAACGGTGACACCACTTGCGGAGCTCGTCCTGGGCATGCTCGTCGGGGACCTCCAGCGGATCATCGAGTACCCAAAGCTCGGCTTCGCCGTCGAACAGGAGGTCCCGGAAGACGTGTGGGAGGCCTACGAATCCCTCGTCCGCGACGGCTTCACCACCCGTCTCATCGCTCCCTGACCCGCCCGAGCTGACCGGGACCACACGCACCAGCCGCCCCCGACCGATAGGGCGGGTCCTGCGGTGAGCCTCGCCCGGGGGCGATGGTGCCGTCCGCCGACCGGCCCAAACCGTGCTCTACTTCCCGCCGTGACCACCCACTGCTGCGAGGCGATGACCCGTCAGGTGAACCTGGCCTGCGACGAGCACACCGACCCGTTCTCCTGCCCGGACGCGCTCATCGAGTTCAGTGCCAAGTTCCAGGAGTACGGGCTGATCATCCACGACGGCGGCACATCGAGCAGTGCCATCGCGTTCTGCCCCTGGTGTGGGCGGCGGCTGCCGGAGTCGCAGCGTGACCGGTGGTTCGACGAGTTGGAGCGTCGGGGCATCGAGCCGGGGGAGGACGGCATCCCCGCCGAGTTCGAGGACGACCGCTGGCTCGCCGGCCCGACCCGGGGCTGACGAGCCGGCGGTGCGCGCCCCGGGGGCCGCGGCTCAACGGGCCTCGGCCGGCTGAAGGTCGACGGGCGCCGGCACCGGCCGGGCCTTGCGCGGGCCGAACGTGCTCAGCCCCGCGCTGATCGCCGTCGCGACCACCGCCGCCGCCAGTGCCGCCCGTAGCCCCGTCACGAAGTGGCCCGAGGACGCCTGTCCCACGAGCAGCCCCATCACGGCCACCCCGATGAGCCCGCCCAACTGGCGCGAGGCGTTGAGGACTCCGGAGGCGATGCCCGCGTTCGCGGGGTCCACCGAGCCGAGCATGGCGTTGGTCATGGACGGCACCACGAGACCGAGGCCGAACCCGGCGACCGCGAACTGCGCGACCATCCGTACGTAGGAGTCCGAGCCGACGACCGGGATCATGGCCAAGTAGCCCAGCGTGGCAAGGGAGTTGCCGGTGATCAGTACGGAACGGGCGCCGTACCGCCTGACCAGCGGGCCGCAGGAGAGGTTGGCGACCATGATGGCGGCCGTCATCGGCAGGAACGCCAGGCCCGCGGTGATCGGCGAGTAGTCCCACACCTGCTGGAAGAAGAGGCTGAAGACGAAAATGAGGCCGTAGAACGCGAAGTTGAGCAGCATGCCGATGAGCGACGTGGCGGAGAAGGCGTGCCGGCGGAACAGGTGCATCGGCAGCATGGGATCGGGGGTGCGGCGCTCGGCGACGAAGAAGCCGGCCAGCGCGAGCACGAAGACGACGAGGCAGGTCAGCACGGTGGCCGAGGTCCAGCCCCGCGCGTTGGCCTCCACGATCGCCCCGGTCAGCGCGCCCAGGCCGACGACGGCCAGGAGCTGGCCCGGCAGGTCCAGCGAGCGGGCCGCGGCGGCGTCACGGGCGGGCGCCGGGCGGGCGTAGGCCCGGACCAGGACGATGCCGAGCACGGCGATCGGCACGTTGACGAAGAAGATCGAGCGCCAGCCCAGCGCGTCCACCAGCAGACCGCCGGCCACCGGCCCGAGGGCCAGCGCGAGGCCGCCCGCCGCCGCCCACAGGCTCACCGCGCGGGTGCGCTCGTGAGGGTCGGGGAAGTTGGTGTTCAGGATCGACAGCGAGGACGGCACGATCATCGCGGCGCCCACGCCCTGGAGGACGCGGGCGGCGATCAGTGCGACCAGCGTGGGAGCGGCGCCGCAGATCAGCGAGGTCGCGGCGAAGAGCGCGAAGCCCCACATGAAGATCTGCCGGGGGTCGTAGCGGTCGCCCATGGCGCCGGCGGTCAGCAGGAAGGCGGCGAAGGTGAGGGTGTAGCCGTTGATCACCCACTCCAGGCCGGAGAGGCTGCCGCCGAACTCGGCGCCGAGGGCCTTGGTGGCGACGTTCACGACGCTGACGTCGAGGATGACGACGACGAAGCCGAGGCATGCCGCGAACAGGGTCAGTCCTGGCCTGGTCTTGCGGGGGGAGGTCTGGGGCACGGGTCTTCCTTCCGGCGGCGGGAGGGGGCGACGAGAGGTGCGGGAGCAGGGCGTGGCGCCACCGGCTCCGGTAGACTGTTCGCCGTTGGACGAACAGTCGGAGTGTACGCAGATCATCGAACACTCTGCAATCCGTATCCGCCCGAAGCCCGGCGGGTACCGAGTGAGCGCGACGGGACGGAGCGATCAGCCATGGCGGCACAGACCCCTCGGCGGCAGGACGCGGCGAGCCACCGCACCCCGCCCGCCCACACGGCCCCGGAGGACGTCGCACTGGAGACGGCCCTGCTCGCCCTGGCCGACCCCGTACGCCAGACGCTGGTCAAGGAGTTGGCCGAGGCCGGGGACTGGGAGCGGGCCTGCGGCACCTTCGACGTGCCGGTCACCAAGGCGACGCTGAGCCGTCACTTCACCGTGTTGCGCGAGGCGGGCCTCCTGGAGCAGCGGGACGCCGGGCCCAGGCGCCTCAACCGGCTCCGCAAGCCGGAGTTCGACGCCCGGTTCCCGGGCCTGCTGGACCTGGTGCTCGGCCAGGCAGGCACCGCCCGGCAGGCCTGACCGGCGTGCGGGGAACGCCGCTCACGCGTCCGGCGCGGTCCCTCGGCGTGCCGAGGTGACGTCCCCGGCCGTGCGCGGAGCGGGAATCGCCGGAGAGAGGCGGGCGTGCGCGCGGGCCCGGCGGTCGTCGGACTTCGCGCACAACTCCCTCACGGCCGAAGCGAATCGCTCGGGGGAAGGTGGGTCGGCCGGGCCGAGCAGGTGCTCCTTGAGCTTGGCGCGGTCGGCCGTGTGGCGGTCCTGGCGCGGGTCGCGCACCGCGTCCAGCAGGTACCGCACGGTCGTCGCGTCCGGGGTCAGCACGGTACCGGCCGACACGGTGGGGAAGGCGGCCCGGAAGTCGTCCTCGGACAGCCCCGAGGTGTTGGCCACGGCGTACGGCTTCTCGCTGCTCAGCCAGTCCGACACCACGCTGGAGACATCGCTGATCAGCAGGTCGGCCACGTTGAAGCAGGCGTACAGCGCCGGGCGGGGGCCGGTCACGATCCGGTGCTCCCACTGCGGGAACGACGCCCAGTACGCCCGCTCCCAGGCGGCCGTGGCCCGCGCGAGCCGTTCCTCGCGGTCGCCGTCCGGGGTGCCCTGGAGCATCATCCGCTCCAGCTCGTCCGCCGCGCCACGGAAGGTGGTCGAAGTGAGGCGGTCCAACTCGTGCGTGCGACGCAGTAGTTCAGTTTGGGCCTCGGGGCAGGGGCGGGGACCGGAGCGCTTGCTGTTGGCCTCGTGGATCAAGGTCCGGATGCGTTCGTCGGCCGCGCCCGCTCGGGGGTCCACCGAGCCGGTCATCGGGTGCGGCTTGTAAAGGACGCGTACCCGGGGGTCGTCGAGCAGCCGCGCGACGATGTGCTCGCCGGCGAGGACGACCGAGGTGTTGCCCGGATTGCCGTCCCAGCCCTCCCAGGTGGGGGCGTACAGCACGGTGGTGTAGGCGCCGGTGGGCGGGCCCGAGTACGGCCGGATCGGCGCCAGTTGGGGGCGTCCGACCTCCACCACGTCCTTGTCCTCCACGCCGACGTCCGCGAGCGCGTACCGCTCCCGCGCTGCCGGTCCCGCCACCCACACCTCGTCGTACGCCTTGGCGTAGGGGTTGCAGGAGGACAGCTTGTCGCTCTCGCCGTGGTTGACGAACGCGTGCCTGATGGCAGGGATGCGCAACACCTGCGACGTCTTGCCGGAGTTGGCCGGGTGCAGCATCGCCTTCAGCGTCGAGTTCTCCAGCGCGAACAGCGTGGCGACCTTGGGAAGGCAGAGCACGGGTACGTCCGTGGCGTCGATCTTCTGCACCATGAACCGCTCGCGCAGCACGATCAGCGGCCGCTCCAGCCCGGTGAGCGTGGAGAGCCACATGTTGGCCTGGTAGGCGGAGGTGGGGCCGCCGGAGAAGTACATCGCCACGGTGGGGCGGTACTCGGCCAGCCAGCCGTCCAGCCACTCCATGACCTGCGCGTCGCTCGCGGCCCGGTTCTCGGGCAGCAGCCAGGTGGCCAGGCGGGCGACGCCCATGCCGATCAGGGTGAGCGAGGCGGCGAGGCCGATCGCGCCCCAACGGCCGTGCGCGGTGAGCGCGGTGGCCAGAAGGCCCGCCGTGGCCGGGACGGAGAACGCCAGCAGGCGGTGCCCGGGCCGGCGGGCCAGGATGCGGGGCGGGGCGGCGGTCGGGTTCAGCGCCGAGACGTCGATGTTGCGGGTGACGACCGGCAGGGTCCGGGCGCGGCGTACCAGCAGGGCGACGGCCTGGCAGGCGAAGTGCAGGACGTAGAACGCGCTCAGCGCGGCGAGCAGCGGGGGCATCTCCCGTTCCGGGTCGATCCCGTCGATCCGCAGCAGCGCCACCACGATCAGCATGTCGCGCAGCAACTGCCGTACGGTCACGTCCAGCCGGATGCGGCTCAACGCGGACAGCAGGGCCGGGCGCCGGTGCAGCAGGCAGGCGTCGAGCGCGAGACCGGCCGCGCCGGAGGCGACGAGGACCGGGGCGTTCGGCAGCAGCGCGCCGGCCAACTGGGTGGCGAACAGCAGGAACAGCGTGGATATCGCGCACAGCACGGGTAGTTGGGTCCAGATTCTCGGGAGGAGTCCGGCGAGGGGCACGGTGTGAGCTCCTGCTGTTGGCGCGACGGGACACGCGGGCACCGGAACGACCCCGGCCACCCGTGCCCGCCCCGGCCCCACGCACAGCCAACGACCGGCCCTACCCCCGGTCACGTACCGCCGTGCTTTCGAATCCGCCCCGCCCTCCCGAGCAGCGGGACCTGTGGCCCGGCCCGTCCCGGCGCCGTGGCATCATCGGCCGGGGTTCCGGCGGAAGAAGGGTCGCGCAGCGTGGTGGAGAGGGTTCCCGGGGTGTCCGGCGGGGCCGGGGCGTTGCTCGACGGCGTCTCCCTGGAGATGACCGGGAAGGACGTGCCCCGGCTGGAGGAGGCGCGGACCTCGCTGGACGGCGGGACCCGGATCAACGTCACCTACCTCGCGGGAGAGGACGCCGGTATGCGGCTCGCGGCCGCGCGGGCGGTGCGTGAGCAAGGGCTCGTGCCGGTGCCGCACCTGTCGGCACGGCGGCTGCCCTCGAGCGCCGAGCTGGAACGTTTCCTCGCCGGGCTCGCCGAGGCGGGCGCCGTGGACAACGTCTTCGTGGTCGGCGGCGACCCCGCCCGTCCCGAGGGTCCCTACGAGGACGCGCTCTCCGTGATCAGCGGCGGCCTGCTCCAGCGGTACGGGGTACGGCACGTCGGCATCTGCGGCTACCCCGAGGGGCACCCGGCGATCGGCGACGACGCGCTGTGGTCCGCGCTCACCGGCAAGGCGGCCGCGATCGCGGAGGCGGGGCTCGCGGGCGACGTCATCACCCAGTTCGGCTTCGACGCCGAGGCCGTCCTCGGCTGGCTGGAGGCCCTGCGCGAGCGCGGGGTGCACCTCCCGGTACGGGTCGGCGTACCCGGCCCGGCGGGGGTGCGGCGCCTGCTCGGGTACGCGACGCGGTTCGGGGTCGGCACGGGGGCCTCCGTCGCCCGCAAGTACGGTCTCTCGCTGACCAACCTCATGGGTACGGCGGGTCCCGACCGCTTCCTGGACGACCTGGCGGGCGGCTACGACCCGTCCCGCCACGGCGCCGTCAAGCTGCACTTCTACACCTTCGGCGGCCTCCGGACGACCGCCGAGTGGATCACCCGCTACCGGGGGGAACGCGGCTAGCAGCCCCACAGGGCCGGGCCGATGGCAGAAGCGTGCCCGCGCTGCCTCCGTCGCCTCGCGGCGATGTCCCGACGGCGGCAGGCTTGGGGGGAGGGGAAGCAGGCCGCCGCCGCGTCACGTCGGGCCCGGCGGTGCCGCCCGCGGGCCCGTCCCCCCGGCCGCCCGCGAGCGCGACGGACGTATCCGGCCCCTGGTCCGCAGGGGGAACGGTATCGGGACGCGAAGTGAGGCGATCGAATGGACCAGGCTCCCGAGGTGGCCGTGATAGGAGCCGGCATCGTCGGACTCTGCACCGCGTACGCCCTGGCCGAGCGCGGTACGCCGGCGCGGGTCTTCGAACGCGGCGTTCCGGGCCACGGGCAGTCCAGTGGCCAGTCGCGCATATTCCGCCACGCGCACGACGACCCCCGCATGGTCGAGCTGACCCGCCAGGGCCGCGCCGTCTGGGACGAGTGGTCCGACCGGCTGGGTGTCGAACTGATCTCCGGGGACGGAGTGGTCGCCCTGGGCAGCCCCGTGCCGCGCAGACTGCGCATTCTGCGGGACGCCGGCGGCATACCGGCCCGAAGCGTGGACAGCGCCGAGCTGCACGCCCGTATGCCGCTGCTCGCCGACTACCACGGTCCCGCCATGCTCGACGAGGGCGGCGGAGCCATCCGCACCCGCGCCGCGGTCGAGAGCCTGGCCGACGCGCTGGGGGACTCCGTGGTCACCGACGAGGTCATCTCGCTCCACCCGACGGACCGGGGGACGGTGGAGGTGCTCAGTGCCGCCGGGCGCGAGGAGTACGCGACGGCCGTGGTCTGCGCGGGTCTCGGCACCGCGCGGCTGGCGCGCACCGTGGGGCTTTCGCTCCCCGTGCAACCGGCCGCCCACGTCCGCCTCACCTTCCAGGTCGTCGGAGCGCCTCCGGAGCGGGTCGCCTGCCTGCAGGACAGCAGCGGCGAATTCGGGGAGGTCGGCGTCTACGCGGTCCCCTATCCGGGCAACAGCCGGTACGCGGTGGGCCTCAGCCAGACGGTCGAGGTGCGGGAGGACGGCAGCTTCGCGGACCCCGAGGCCCTGGCGGAACTCGGCGACCGTGCCCGCGCGTACGTCTCCCGCGCACTGCCCGGCCTCGACTCGGAGCCCGTCGAGCACCTCCACTGCTGGGTGACGAGCCTGCCGTGGAGCGAGGACGGCATGGCGGTCTGGGAAGCCGGCGGGATCTTCTTCGCCGCCGGGCACAACCTGTTCAAACAGGCTCCGCGGCTGGGACGGGCCCTGGCCGCGGCGGCCCTGGGCGAGGGACTCGAGGAGGATCTGCGTCCCGCCGCAGCACTCGGCCGGCCCCGCTGAACCCCGGCAGGCAGGCAGGTCGGTCGGCGTATCCGCCCCTCCCGTGGCCGGACCGAACCGCCTGGCCGCCCCCGACGTGCATGTCGGAAACTCGCCAGCCTCCGGTGCCGTACTGCCCGATGCTTGGGGCATGCGGAACGAGACCCCCAGCATCCAGGCCCCCCATCCCGACCGGGAGCACTGGGTGCACGCCGTCCAGTCCAAGGACGCCCGGTTCGACGGCTGGTTCTTCACCGCCGTGCTCACGACCCGCATCTACTGCCGCCCGAGCTGCCCGGTCGTGCCGCCGAAGGCCGAGAACATGACCTTCTACCCGAGCGCCGCCGCCTGCCAGCGCGCCGGGTTCCGCGCTTGCAAGCGCTGCCGGCCCGACGCCACCCCCGGCTCGCCGGAGTGGAACCACCGTGCCGACCTGGTCGCCCGCGCCATGCGGCTCATCGCGGACGGGGTCGTGGACCGGGAGGGCGTGCCCGGACTCGCCGCCCGGCTCGGTTACTCCGCCCGCCAGATCGAGCGCCAGCTCCTCGCCGAACTCGGCGCGGGGCCCCTCTCCCTGGCCCGCGCCCAGCGCGCCCAGACCGCGCGGCTGCTGATCGAGACCACCGTGCTGCCCATGGCGGAGGTCGCCTTCGCCGCCGGTTTTCCTCCATCCGCACCTTCAACGACACCGTCCGCGAGGTCTTCGCCCTCGCCCCGTCCGACCTGCGCGCCCGCGCACCCCGGACCCGAGCGGCCGGCACCGCGGGCACGCTCACGCTCCGGCTGCCGTTCCGCGCCCCGCTGAACCCCGGCAACCTCTTCGGCCACCTCGCCGCCACCGCCGTACCCGGCGTGGAGGAGTGGCGGGACGGCTCCTACCGGCGCACGCTGCGGCTGCCGTACGGGCACGGCATCGTCGCCCTCACACCCGGCGACACCCACGTCGGCTGCCGGATCGCCCTCAGCGATCTGCGCGACCTCACCGTGGCCATCAGCCGGTGCCGGAGACTGCTCGACCTGGACGCCGACCCGGTGGCCGTGGACGAGCGGCTGCGCGCCGACCCGCTGCTCGCCCCGCTGGTGGACGCCGGGCCGGGGCGCCGGGTGCCGCGCACGGTGGACGAGGAGGAGTTCGCCGTACGGGCGGTGCTCGGGCAGCAGGTGTCCACGGCCGCCGCCCGTACGCACGCGGCCCGGCTGGTCACCGCGCACGGCAAGCCGCTGGACGACCCCGAGGGCGGGCTCACCCATCTCTTCCCCGACCCCGACGCGCTGGCCGCCGTGGACCCGGAGACCCTCGCCATGCCGCGCAGCCGCCGCGCCACGCTGACCACGCTGGTCGGCGCGCTCGCGGGCGGCACCCTGAACCTGGGCGTGGAGGCCGACCGGACCGAGACCCGCGCCCGGCTGCTGGAGCTGCCCGGCTTCGGACCCTGGACCGCCGACGTCATCGCCATGCGCGCCCTCGGCGATCCCGACGCCTTCCTCCCCACCGACCTCGGTGTCCGGCGCGCGGCCGAGGCCCTGGGCCTGCCCGCGACCCCGGCCGCGCTCACCGCCCGCGCGGAGGCGTGGCGGCCATGGCGGGCGTACGCCGTGCAGTACCTGTGGGCGACCGACAGCCACCCGATCAACTTCCTCCCGGCCTGAAGGACTTCCCGTGCGACACCACACCGTGACCGACAGCCCCTACGGGCCGCTGACCCTCGTCGCGGACGCCGAGGGCGCCCTGTGCGGCCTGTACATGACCGACCAGCGGCACCGCCCGGCCCACGACACCTTCGGCCCGCGCGACGACCGCGTGCGCGTCTTCGCCGAGACCCGGGAGCAGTTGGCGGCCTACTTCGCCGGTGAGACCCGGCGCTTCACCGTCCCGCTCGGTCTGCATGGCACGCCGTTCCAGCGCAGGGTGTGGGACCAGCTCACCGAGATCCCCTACGGGGAGACCCGGAGCTACGGCCAACTCGCCCTGGCCCTCGGCACCCCGGGTGCCTCCCGCGCGGTCGGCCTGGCGAACGGCCGCAACCCGGTCGGCATCATCGTCCCCTGCCACCGCGTGGTCGGCTCCGACGGCAGCCTCACGGGATACGGCGGCGGCCTGGACCGCAAGCGAAGGCTGCTGGCCTTCGAACGTGGCTCGGAGCGGGCCGAGGAGGGGGTGCTCTTCTAGCCTTCGGGTCTAGCTCTCGGGCGCCAGGCCCCGCAGCAGCTTCGGCAGCGCCGTGCCGATCGGCTCGCGCACCACCTCGTCCGCGAGGTCGTCGTACGGGGTCGGCTCGGCGTTGACGACGATCAGCCGGGCGCCGTGGTCCGCCGCGACCCCGGCCAGCCCGGCGGCGGGCTGCACCTGGAGGCTGCTGCCCACGGCCACGAACACCGAGCACGCCTTGCTGATCGCCAGCGCCTCCCCGAGGACCACGGGGTCGAGGTTCTCGCCGAACATCACGGTCGCCGACTTCAGGATGCCGCCGCACGCCAGGCACGGCGGGTCGTCCTCGCCGGCCTCGACCCGCGCCAGCGCGTCCGCCATCGAGCCGCGCACCTCGCACCGGGTGCACACCACACTCCGGGCGCTGCCGTGCAGTTCCAGCACCTTGCGCTCCGGCAGCCCGGCCCGCTGGTGCAGTCCGTCCACGTTCTGGGTGAGGACCCGTACGGGCACCCCCGAGCGCTCCAGCTCGGCGACAGCCTGATGCGCCGCGTTCGGCTCGGCGCGCAGGGTCTGCTGGGAGCGCCGCAGCTGCCAGGACCGCCGGCGGATCCCGGGGTCGCCCATGTAGTACTCGTAGGTGACGAGCTTCTCCGCCTCGGGGTCCTTGCGCCACAGCCCGTTGGGCCCGCGGTAGTCGGGGATGCCGGAGTCGGTGGAGATTCCCGCGCCGCTCAGCACGGCGACCAGAGGCTTGCTCATGCCCCCGAGGCTAGGCCGGTGCCACCCCGGCCGGCCAACGAAATACCCCTCACCCCTCTAGGGCCCACCGCACCCCCGCGACCACCCCCAGCACCACCGCCGGCACCACCCACCCCCACCCCAGCACCCGCCGCACCGACGGCAGCACCCACACCGCCGCCGCCACCCCGGCCGCCCCGACACTCATCACACACGCCAGCACGATCCCCGCGTACGCGTCGTCGTCCCAGGGCCCGGAGGGCCGGATGGTGAGCGCGGTCCAGCAGAAGTAGGCGGAGACGAGGGTCAGCAGGACGATCGGCATGGCGAGCACCGTGGCGAGCGGGCGGCGGTCGCCGTCCTCCGGGCAGGGACCGGGCACCGTCAGATCGCCCGGTGCCCGTTCTCCAGTTCCGCCGGGCCGTCGCCGTCCTCCAGGGCGTCCAGGGCGGCGAGGACGCGGCGGCCCAGGGGCGGGGGGAGGTAGTCGGGGAGGTCGGTGCGCGGGACCAGGCGCCAGGAGAGAAGTTCCTCCTCCTGGAGGCGGATGGCCTTGAGGTCGGCGTCGGTGAGGACGCCGCCGTCGTAGAGGTAGGCGACCATCGGGATGTGGCCGGGGACCGGGACCCAGTCCACGGCCAGCAGGCGGCCCGGCGCGCGGTCCAGGCCGATCTCCTCCAGCGTCTCGCGGCGGGCGCCCAGGCGGGGCGTCTCTCCGTCGTCGGACTCGATGGTGCCGCCCGGCAGACCCCACCCCGGCCGGTAGTTCGGCTCGACCAGCAGGACCCGGCCCTCCGCGTCCCGGAACAGGGTCGCGGCGGCGGACAGGACGCGGGGCAGACCCGCGATGTACGTGGCGAAGTCGTCAGAGGTGGTCATCCAGGCAGGGTAACCAGGGGGCGTCGATCACAACCCCTAGGGTGGACGCCGCGCCGACCCGCGGGGGGTGGTGCAGCGAGCGGTGAGGGGACGCGGAGTGACGGACGGTGTGGGGCGCGGGGTGCTGGTCGCCCCGGACAAGTTCAAGGGGTCGCTGACGGCGGCGGAGGTGGCCGCGCACGTCGCGGCCGGGCTGCGCCGCGCCGTACCGGGCGTCGTGGTCGAGACGCTGCCCGTGGCCGACGGCGGGGACGGGACCGTGGACGCGGCCGTCGCCGCCGGGTTCGAGCGCCGGGAGGTGCAGGTCGCAGGTCCCCTCGGGCATCCGGTGACCGCCGCCTTCGCGGTGCGCGGGGACACGGCGGTCGTGGAGATGGCCGAGGCGAGCGGACTCCGCCGCCTCCCCGCCGGGACCTTCGCCCCGCTCACCGCATCCACCCACGGCTCCGGCGAGCTGCTGCGGGCCGCGCTGGACTCGGGCGCCCGGACCGTCGTCCTCGGCGTGGGCGGCAGCGCCACGACGGACGGGGGAGCGGGGATGCTCACGGCGCTCGGCGCGCGGTTCCTGGACGAGCGGGGGGAGCCGGTCGGGCCGGGCGGCGGCGGACTCGCCGACCTCGCGGAGGCCGACCTGACCGGCCTCGACCCCCGCCTCGCCTCCGTCGAGCTGGTCCTGGCCAGTGACGTCGACAACCCCCTCACCGGTCCGCACGGCGCCGCCGCCGTCTACGGCCCGCAGAAGGGCGCCTCCCCGACCGACGTACCCCTCCTCGACGCCGCCCTCGCCCGCTTCGCGGCCGTCCTTGCCCCCGGCCTCGCGGAGCGTCCCGGCGCGGGCGCGGCGGGCGGCGTCGGCTACGCGGCCCTCCTCCTCGGCGCCCGCTTCCGCGCCGGGATCGAGGTCATGCTCGACGTCCTCGGCTTCGCCGAAGCCCTGGCCCGCGCCGACCTCGTCATCACCGGCGAGGGCGCCCTGGACGAACAGACCCTGCACGGCAAGGCCCCGGCAGGCGTGGCCGCGGCCGCCCGCGCCGCGGGCAAGGAGGTTCTCGCGGTCTGCGGCCGTCTGACCCTGCCCCCCGAGACCCTCCACCGGTCCGGCATCACGGCGGCCTACCCCCTCACCTCCCTGGAACCCGACCCCGCCACCTGCATGGCCCAGGCCGGCCCGCTGCTGGAACGGGTCGCGTTCCGCATCGCGGAACAGCACCTGAGGTGACACCCCAGGGCAGGGAAAAGATAAAGAGGTCAGGGCAAAGCGAAGGGCCCCGGACCAGTGAAGGTCCGGGGCCCCGAAGCAGAGCGATCGCGCGTTACGGCAGCTGCGCCGCTCGCGCCTCCCGGCGGTTGTCGCGGAAGTTGTTCACCCGGCGCGCCGTGGCGAACAGCGGGATCACCGCGCCCATGACGAGCTGGAGTGCGCACCCCGCCTGGAGCAGGAGCTGCCCGCCCGGCGCGTCGAAGGCCCAGGCTGCCAGCAGCCCCATGGACAGGACGATCCAGCCGAGCACCGCCCCGGCGAGGCGGCCCCGCGGCTTGGGGTACTCGACCCGGCTCACCATCAGCCAGGCGATGCCCACGATGGCCAGCAGGGTCGCCGGGAACGGCAGCTCCAGGAGCACGATGGACACGACCGTCAGCGCGCCGAACGGCGAGGGCATGCCCTGGAACATGCCGTCCTTCACCGTCACGCACGAGAACCGCGCGAGCCGGAGCACGACGGCGAGCAGCACCACGATCGCCCCGAGAGCCGCCACCCGCTGGTGCGCGTCGTCCGCGACCATGCCGTAGACCAGGACGAAGTACGCCGGGGCCAGGCCGAAGCTGATCAGGTCGGAGAGGTTGTCCAGCTCCGCGCCCATCGGGGAGGAGCGCAGCTTGCGCGCCACCAGCCCGTCGAAGAGGTCGAACACCGCCGCGCAGAGCATCAGGATGACCGCCGTGGCCGCGCTGTGGCGGGCCATGCCGGATTCCTGGCTGCCGGTGAGGTGCGGGATCAGGATGCCGGTGGTGGTGAAGTACACCGCCATGAAGCCGCAGGTCGCGTTGCCGAGCGTGAGGGTGTCCGCTATCGACAGGCGCATAGAGAGGGGCATCTCCTCCTCGTCGCCCGCCTCGTCGGCCTCAGGCACCCAGCCCGCCTGTGTCTCTGGATCAATCACGGTCAATGCGAGTCACCCCAGCCACGGTCTTCTGACCGACCTCGACGTCGACCTCCACGCCCTCGGGCAGGTAGAGGTCGACACGCGAGCCGAAGCGGATCAGACCGATGCGGTCACCCTGCTCGACCTTCGTGCCCTTCGGGATGTAGGGCACGATGCGACGGGCCACAGCGCCCGCGATCTGGATCATCTCGATGTCGCCGAGTTCGGTGTCGAAATGCCAGACTACGCGCTCGTTGTTCTCGCTCTCTTTGTTGAAAGCAGGAACAAATCCGCCGGGGATGTGCTCGACCGACGTCACGGTGCCCGCCAGCGGCGCCCGGTTGACGTGGACGTTGAGCGGGCTCATGAAGATGGCTACGCGGGTGCGGCCGTCCTTCCAGGGCATGATGCTCTGCACCACACCGTCGGCGGGCGAGATGACGCGGCCCGCGGTGATCTCGCGCTCCGGGTCGCGGAAGAACCACAGCATGCCCGCCGCGAGAGCGGTGGCGGGCACGGCGACGGCCTTGGCGGCGCCCGAGCGGCGGGCCCGTGCCAGGCTGAGGGCCGCGGTGGCGACGGTCGGGAGGAGCCACGGCGATGCTCCGCGCGCGAGGCGTACGCCGCCGGCTCGGCTGTCGCTGGGTGCAGAGGTTTGGCTGTGGGGCATGGATGACCTTCGTAGCGGATGATGCCGCGCAATGACGGGGGACGGCGGCTTTCCGGGGATCGTACCGGGCGCGGGCCGCAACTGGGCAAGCCAGGAAGCCGAGTCGGCGGCCGAAGACCGTCGACGGGGTGTGATCTTCTTCTCGGCGATAACACCCCGTCTCCGGACAATCAGCCCTGGAACCGATACTCTTCGAGCAGGCGCCGGCCGATGATCATTTTCTGGATCTCGGCGGTACCCTCACCGATCAGCAGCATCGGCGCCTCGCGGTACAGGCGCTCGATCTCGTACTCCTTGGAGAAGCCGTAGCCGCCGTGGATGCGGAAGGCGTCCTCGACGACCTCCTTGCAGTACTCGGAGGCCAGGTACTTGGCCATTCCGGCCTCCAGGTCGTTTCGCTCCCCGGAGTCCTTTTTGCGCGCGGCGTTCACCATCATCGCATGGGCGGCCTCGACCTTGGTGGCCATCTCGGCCAGCTTGAACTGGATGGCCTGGTGCTGGGCGATCTGCTTGCCGAAGGTGTGCCGCTGCTGGGCGTACTGGACGCCCAGCTCGAAGGCGCGCTGGGCGACACCGCAGCCACGCGCCGCGACGTTGACCCGGCCGACCTCCACGCCGTCCATCATCTGGTAAAAACCCCGGCCCGTGACGCCGCCGAGGACCCGGTCGGCCGGCACGCGCAGGCCGTCCATGATCAGCTCGGTGGTGTCGACGCCCTTGTACCCCATCTTGTCGATCTTGCCGGGGATGGTGAGACCGGGCCGGACCTCGCCGAAGCCGGGCTCCTTCTCCACCAGGAAGGTCGTCATGGACTTGTGGGGCGCGGTGCCCTCGGGGTGTCCTTCGTCACTCCGGACCAGAACGGCCACCAGCGAGGACGTTCCGCCGTTCGTCAGCCACATCTTCTGGCCGTTGAGGACGTACTCCTCGCCGTCCTTCACCGCCTTGGAGGTGATGGCCGACACGTCCGAGCCGAGCGCCGGCTCCGACATCGAGAACGCGCCCCGGATGTCGCCCGCCGCCATGCGCGGCAGGAAGTGGTCCTTCTGCTCCTGCGTGCCGTGCTGCTTGAGCATGTACGCCACGATGAAGTGCGTGTTGATGATCCCGGAGACCGACATCCAGCCGCGGGCGATCTCCTCCACGCACAGCGCGTAGGTGAGCAGCGACTCGCCCAGGCCCCCGTACTCCTCGGGGATCATCAGGCCGAACAGGCCGAGTTCCCTCAGGCCGTCGACGATCGCTTGCGGGTACTCGTCGCGGTGCTCCAGCTCGGTGGCGACCGGGATGATCTCCTTGTCCACGAAGTCGCGGACGGTGGAGAGGATCTCCCGCTGGATGTCCGTCAGACCGGCGGTCTGGGCGAGGCGCGCCATCTACTTCACCTGCTCCTTGAGCTCGGGGCGGCCGGGCTGCTCGCCGCCGCGCTCCTTGATGTACGTCTCGGTCGGCACCATGACCTTGCGGCGGAAGACGCACACCAGGGTGCCGTCCTGCTTGTAGCCCTTGGTCTCGACGTGCACGATCCCGCGGTCGTCCTTCGACTTCGACGGCCACTTGTCGAGCACGGTCGTCTCGCCGTAGATGGTGTCGCCGTGGAAGGTCGGCGCCACGTGCTTCAGCGACTCGATCTCCAGGTTGGCGATCGCCTTGCCGGACACGTCCGGCACCGACATGCCGAGCAGCAGCGAGTAGACGTAGTTGCCGACCACCACGTTCTTGCCGAAGTCCGTGGTGCTCTCGGCGTAGTTGGCGTCCATGTGAAGCGGGTGGTGGTTCATGGTGAGGAGGCAGAAGAGGTGGTCGTCGTACTCGGTGACCGTCTTGCCGGGCCAGTGCTTGTAGACGGCCCCGACCTCGAACTCCTCGTAGGTGCGCCCGAACTGCATGCTCACGCCTCCGGAATCTCGAACTTGGACGTCCGCCGCATCCCGGCCGCGCGGCCCTTGCCCGCGATGACCAGGGCCATCTTGCGGCTGGCCTCGTCGATCATCTCGTCGCCGAGCATCGCCGAACCCTTCTTGCCGCCCGCCTCGGAGGTGCAGTACTCGTAGGCGTCCAGAATCAGCTCGGCGTGGTCGTAGTCCTCCTGCGAGGGGGAGAAGACCTCGTTGGCGGCGTCCACCTGGCCGGGGTGCAGCACCCACTTGCCGTCGAAGCCGAGGGCGGCGGCACGGCCGGCGACCTCGCGGAAGCCGTCCACGTTGCGGATCTGGAGGTAGGGGCCGTCGATCGCCTGGAGGTCGTTGGCGCGGGCGGCCATCAGGATCTTCATCAGGATGTAGTGGTAGGCGTCCGCCGGGTAACCGGGCGGCTGCTCGCCCACGACGAGCGACTTCATGTTGATCGACGCCATGAAGTCGGCCGGACCGAAGATGATCGTCTCGATACGCGGACTGGCCGCCGCGATCTCGTTGACGTTGTTGAGGCCCTGGGCGTTCTCGATCTGGGCCTCGATGCCGATCCGGCCGACCTCGAAGCCCATCGTCTTCTCGATCTGCGTCAGCAGCAGGTCCAGGGCGACCACCTGCTGGGCGTTCTGCACCTTGGGCAGCATGATGCAGTCGAGGTTGGGGCCGGCGCCCTCGACGACCGTCACGACGTCGCGGTACGTCCACTCCGTCGTCCAGTCGTTGACCCGTACGACCCGCGTCTTGCCCGTCCAGTCGCCCTCGTTGAGGAACTTGACGATGGTGTGCCGTGCCTCCGGCTTGGCGAGCGGCGCGCACGCGTCCTCCAGGTCCAGGAAGACCTGGTCGGCCGGGAGGCCCTGCGCCTTCTCCAGGAACCGCGGGTTGCTGCCCGGCACCGCCAGACAGGAGCGGCGCGGACGCAGGCGGTTGACAGGGGTCGTCATGCGGGGACCTCCAGGGGGTCGAGCTTGTTCGCTGTGCGGATCTCGTCGACGATACGGCCGATGATTCCGGTGATGTCGAAGTCCTTCGGGGTGAACACGGCGGCCACGCCGGCCGACTTCAGCAGTTCGGCGTCGGCGCCCGGGATGATCCCGCCCGCGATCACCGGGATGTCGTGCGCCCCGGCCTCACGCAGCCGGTCCAGCACGTCCGGCACCAACTGGGCGTGCGAGCCGGACAGGATGGACAGGCCGACCGCGTGCACGTCCTCCGCGAGGGCGGCGTCCACGATCTGCTCCGGGGTCAGCCGGATGCCCTGGTAGACCACCTCGAACCCGGCGTCACGGGCGCGTACGGCGATCTGCTCGGCGCCGTTGGAGTGCCCGTCCAGGCCCGGCTTGCCCACCAGGAAGCGCAGCTTGCCCACGCCCAGGTCGCGTGCGGTGGCGTCCACCCGCGCCCGCACCCCGGCCATCGCGGACCCGGGCTCGGCGGGCACCGCCACCGGGGCGGAGGAGACACCGGTCGGCGCCCGGTACTCGCCGAACACCTCGCGCAGCGCCCCCGCCCACTCGCCGGTCGTGACGCCGGCGCGGGCGCACTCCAGGGTGGCCTCCATGAGGTTGCCGGTGCCCTTGGCGGCCTCCTTCAGCTTCTCCAGCGCCTTGCACGGGCGCGGGTGGTTGAAGGGCGGCTGGTAGCGGGTGTCCCGCCAGGTGCCCAACGCCTCGATCACCCGGTTCTCCACCGCCGGGTCGACCGTCTGGATCGCGGTGTCCAGGTCGGCGGTGAGCGGGCTGGGCTCGGTCGTCTCGAAGATGTTGACGCCGATGATCTTCTCGTCGCCCGACTCGATCCGCGCCCGCCGCTCGGCGTGCGAGGCCACCAGCTGGGCCTTGAGGTAGCCGGACTCGACGGCCGCCATCGCGCCGCCCATCTCCTCGATCCGGGCCATCTCCGCGAAGGAGTCGTCCACCAGGGCGGACACCTTCTCCTCGATGACGTGCGAGCCGGCGAAGATGTCCTCGTACTCCAGCAGGTCGCTCTCGTGCGCCAGCACCTGCTGGATGCGCAGCGACCACTGCTGGTCCCAGGGGCGGGGCAGGCCCAGCGCCTCGTTCCAGGCCGGCAGCTGCACCGCACGCGCGCGGGCGTCCTTCGACAACGTCACGGCCAGCATCTCCAGCACGATGCGCTGGACGTTGTTCTCCGGCTGCGCCTCGGTCAGGCCCAGCGAGTTGACCTGGACGCCGTAGCGGAACCGGCGCTGCTTGGGGTTCTCGATGCCGTACCGCTCGCGGGTGACCTGGTCCCAGATGCGGCCGAAGGCGCGCATCTTGCACATCTCCTCGACGAAGCGGACGCCCGCGTTGACGAAGAAGGAGATCCGGGCCACCACGTCGCCCATGCGCTCCTCGGGCACCTGGCCCGAGTCGCGCACCGCGTCCAGCACCGCGATGGCGGTGGACATGGCGTACGCGATCTCCTGGACCGGCGTGGCGCCGGCCTCCTGGAGGTGGTAGCTGCAGATGTTGATCGGGTTCCACTTGGGGATGTGGGACACCGTGTACGCGATCATGTCGGTCGTCAGGCGGAGCGAGGGTCCCGGCGGGAAGACGTGCGTCCCGCGCGAGAGGTACTCCTTGACGATGTCGTTCTGGGTCGTGCCCTGGAGCCGGGTGATGTCGACACCCTGCTCCTCGGCGACGACCTGGTAGAGCGCCAGCAGCCACATGGCGGTGGCGTTGATCGTCATCGAGGTGTTCATCTGGTCCAGGGGGATGTCCTGGAACAGCCTGCGCATGTCACCCAGATGCGAGACGGGCACGCCGACCCGGCCGACCTCGCCGCGGGCGAGGATGTGGTCGGCGTCGTAGCCGGTCTGGGTGGGCAGGTCGAACGCCACCGACAGACCGGTCTGGCCCTTGGCGAGGTTGCGCCGGTACAGCTCGTTGGACGCCTCCGCCGTCGAGTGCCCGGCGTAGGTCCGCATGAGCCACGGACGGTCCTTCTGACGCGCCTGCGGCGTCTGACGCTCTGTCACGTGTCGCTCCTCAGACGTTCCGGAAGCGGTTGATCGCGTCGATGTGCTCGGCACGCAGCTCGGCGTCGCGGACGCCGAGGCCCTCCTCGGGGGCCAGGCACAGCACGCCGACCTTGCCCTGGTGCAGGTTGCGGTGCACGTCGTACGCGGCCTGGCCGGTGTCCTCCAGCGAGTACACCTTGGACAGCGTCGGGTGGATCTTGCCCTTGGCGATCAGGCGGTTGGCCTCCCACGCCTCGCGGTAGTTGGCGAAGTGGGAGCCGATGATGCGCTTGAGCGACATCCACAGGTAGCGGTTGTCGTACTCGTGCATGTAGCCCGAGGTCGAGGCGCAGGTGGTGATGGTGCCGCCCTTGCGGGTGACGAAGACGCTGGCGCCGAAGGTCTCGCGGCCGGGGTGCTCGAAGACGATGTCGATGTCCTCGCCGCCGGTGAGTTCGCGGATGCGCTTGCCGAAGCGCTTCCACTCCTTGGGGTCCTGGGTCCGCTCGTCCTTCCAGAACTTGTAGCCCTCGGCGTTGCGGTCGATGATCGCCTCGGCGCCCATCGAGCGGCAGATGTCGGCCTTCTGGTCGCTGGAGACGACGCAGATCGGGTTGGCGCCGCCGGCGAGGGCGAACTGGGTGGCGTACGAGCCGAGTCCGCCGCTCGCGCCCCAGATCAGCACGTTGTCGCCCTGCTTCATCCCGGCGCCGTTCCGGGAGACGAGCTGGCGGTACGCGGTGGAGTTGACCAGACCGGGGGCGGCGGCCTCCTCCCAGCTCAGGTGGCCCGGCTTCGGCATGAGCTGGTTGGACTTGACGAGGGCTATCTCCGCGAGCCCGCCGAAGTTGGTCTCGAAGCCCCAGATGCGCTGCTCGGGGTCGAGCATCGTGTCGTTGTGGCCGTCGGAGGACTCCATCTCGACGGACAGACAGTGCGCGACGACCTCGTCACCGGGCTTCCAGGCGTTCACACCGGGGCCGGTGCGCAGGACGACGCCCGCGAGGTCGGAGCCGATGATGTGATACGGCAGGTCGTGCCGCTTCGCCAGCTCGTTGGTGCGGCCGTAGCGCTCCAGGAACCCGAAGGTGGACAGCGGCTCGAAGATCGAGGTCCACACCGAGTTGTAGTTCACCGAGGAGGCCATGACGGCCACCAGGGCCTCGCCCGGGCCCAGCTCGGGCAGCGGCACCTCGTCGAGGTGAGTGGACTTGCGGGGGTCCTTGTCGCGGGTCTCCAGGCCCGCGAACATCTCCGTCTCGTCCTTGTGCACGGTGATCGCGCGGTACGACTCGGGCAGCGGGATGGCGGCGAAGTCGGCGGACGTGGCGTCCGACTGGATCGCGGCGAGGATGTCCTTCACGGTCACGGTATTGCCTCCGGCGGTGAGCGCCCTTGAGGGAGGGGCGCTGGGGTTTCGTCGGTGCGGGAAGTGCGCTCGGGGGTGCGAGGGGGTGCCGTCGGTTGGCGGCGGGTGCTTCGGCGGCGCTTTGTGGCGCGGGAGGTTGCCTGTGACGCAGGCGTCCGGACGCGCGAGCCGGGTGGCTTGCGGGGACAGCCGACGCGCGGGATTTCGCTACGCGCCGGCCGTCCGGACACTCTCAACGTATGACACCGCGTGTCAGGCGGCAAGGCACTGAGTGCCAGAACTTCCTCTCACATGAAATCTTTACGTAACAAATGAGCGATGATCGATCGAACGGGCTCCGGAGGGTGCCGGAAAACGGGCCCGGACATGGCAAAACGGCCACCCCGGGGGGTGGCCGTCGTCACAGCGGGAAGGGTGTGCTCAGCGCTCCTTGAGTGCCTGCTCGATGGTGCGCATGACCTCGTCCAGCGGGGCGTCGGTGCGGGCGACCGTCACCAGTACCTCGCCCTGCGCGGAGACCGTCGCCGGAGCGGCCGCGGCGGCCGTGCTCCGGCCGGCGCCGATACCGGTGCCGAAGGTCCGGCGCACGATGGCGAAGGCGTGGTCGAGCTGCGCCTCCACGTCGCCCTGGCCGTCCGCCCGCAGCCAGCGCCGCAGCACGTGGTTGTGGGCGGTGACCACGGCGGACGCGGCGACCTCGGCCAGCAGCGGGTCGTCGTTGGCGTCGTCGGCGTGCGCCCGCTCGTCGAAGTGGCCCAGCAGATAGCGGGTGAAAAGCCGCTCGTAACGGGCCACCGAGGCGATCTCCGCCTCGCGCAGCGTCGGCACCTCGCGGGTCAGCCGGTAGCGGGCCACCGAGATCTCCGGCTGGGCCGCGTACATCCGCATGACCTCCTTGATCCCGCGGCACACGGTGTCGAGCGGATGCTCGTGCGCCGGGGCCGCGTTGAGCACCGCCTCGGCCCGGATCAGGGTGTCGTCGTGGTCGGGGAAGATCGCCTCTTCCTTGGAGCGGAAGTGGCGGAAGAAGGTGCGCCGGGCCACCCCGGCCGCCGCCGCGATCTCGTCCACCGTGGTCGCCTCGTACCCCTTGGACGCGAAGAGCTCCATCGCGGCCGCCGCCAGTTCCCGGCGCATCTTCAGCCGCTGGGCGGCGGCGCGGCCGCCCGCGGCGCTCTCCGGGGCGTCGGAGGCGGCGGATGTACGTGAGGACCTGACGGGCTGGGACATGACCCGAACGTACTGCATGGACGCCGTGCCACGCGCGGGTGCCGGGAGGCCCTCGTCCCCGGAGCGGGTGGGGGCCCGGCCGGGCGGGGTGAGGCCGCCCGGTTCGAGCAGCCCGCCCCACTCCGGCCCGTCCCGGAGACCGCCGCCGTCAGCGGCGGGCATACTCGCGGAAACCCCGGCCGGTCTTGCGGCCCAGGCAGCCCGCCGCCACCAGGTGCTCCAGCAGCGGCGCCGGGGCGAGGCCCGGGTCGCGGAACTCGCGGTGCAGCACCTTCTCGATGGCCAGCGAGACGTCGAGACCGACCACGTCCAGCAGTTCGAACGGGCCCATCGGGTAGCCGCCGCCCAGCCGCATCGCCGCGTCGATGTCGTCCAGGGTCGCGTAGTGCTCCTCGACCATCTTGATCGCGTTGTTCAGGTACGGGAACAGCAGCGCGTTCACGATGAAGCCGGCGCGGTCGCCGCAGTCCACCGGGTGCTTGCCCAGCCTGGCGCAGACCTCGCGGACGGTGGCGTGGGTGTCGTCGCCGGTGAGGACCGTGCGCACCACCTCCACCAGCTTCATCGCCGGGGCCGGGTTGAAGAAGTGCATCCCGATCACGTCCTGCGGGCGCGAGGTGGCGCGGGCGCAGGCGACGACGGGCAGCGAGGAGGTGGTGGTGGCCAGGACCGCGCCCGGCTTGCAGACCTTGTCCAGCGCCTGGAAGAGCTGCCGCTTGACGTCCAGGTCCTCCGCGACCGCCTCCACGGCCAGATCGACGTCCGCGAACGCTTCGTAGCCGCCCGCCGGGGTGATCCGCTCCAGCATCCCGGCCGCCGACTCGGCGGTCAGACGGCCCCTGGCGACGGAGCGGTCCAGCGACTTGCCGACGCGCGCCTTGGCGGCCTGCGCCTTCTCCTCGCTGCGGGCGGCCAGGACCACCTCGAACCCGGCCTTCGCGAAGACCTCCGCGATGCCCGACGCCATCGTGCCGGACCCGGCCACGCCCACCGAGCGCACCGCACGGCCCGTCGCCGCGGCGTTGCCGGGCGCCGGGGTGAGGGCGTCCGGGACGGTCTCGGCGCTGCCCGGAGCCGCGTAGGTGTAGAAGCCGCGGCCCGCCTTGCGGCCGGTCAGGCCCGCCTGGCTGAGCTGCTTCAGGATCGGCGCCGGGGCGTGCAGCCGGTCGCGGGACTCGGCGTACATCGCCTCCAGGACCCGGCGGGCGGTGTCCACGCCGATCAGGTCCAGCAGGGCGAGCGGTCCCATCGGCAGACCGCAGCCCAGCCGCATCGCGGCGTCGATGTCCTCGCGGGAGGCGTAGCGCGCCTCGTACATCGCCGCGGCCTGGTTCAGATAGCCGAACAGCAGGCCGTCCGCGACGAATCCGGGCCGGTCACCCACCGCGACCGGCTCCTTGCCCAGCTCCACCGCGAGGTCGGTGACGGCGGTGACGGCCTGCGGCGCGGTCAGCACCGACGAGACGACCTCCACCAGCTTCATCGCCTGCACCGGGTTGAAGAAGTGCAGGCCGAGGACGCGCTCGGGGTGCTCCGAGCCGGCGGCGAGCCGGGTGACGGAGAGCGCGTTGGTGCCCGTGGCCAGGATGGCCTCCGGCCGCACCACGCGGTCCAGTTCGGCGAAGATCTGCTGCTTGATCTCGTACGACTCCGGGGCCACCTCGATCACGAGGTCGGCGTCGGCGGCCGCGGCGAGGTCGGTCGAGGTGGTGACCCGGTCCAGCAGGGCGGCACGCTCGGGCTCGGTGAGCCGGCCGCGCTCGACGGCGCGGGCGGTGGAGCGCTCCAGCGCCTGGACGCAGGTGGCGGCCTGGGCCGCGTCGATGTCGACGCCGACCACGGTACGGCCGGCCCGCGCCAGGACCTCGGTGAGACCGGTGCCCATGGTGCCGAGACCGACCACGGCGATCGTCCGCAGCGGGGAGGGAGGGGTGTGGGACAGGGGAGTGGCCATCGCGGAACTCCAGGAAGAGTGGTGACGACGAGGAACGCGCGGCACGCGTGAGGACGCGTGCCGAAGCGCGGGGATGCGGGTGTTGCCGGGCTGCCAAGCGCACACGCCCGGTGCCGTCGTGGCGGGCGCGCACACGCCCAAGACGGTCCAACTTGCCGACCGGCCCTGTCCCGGAGCCGGGTCGTGCTCTCGACGGTTGCGTCACCAGACCGTCGCCAGCCGAAGCGCGAGTGGGTAACTCGCTCGTCTGAGCTTAACCAGTGAGTAACGAGCGCGCCAGTGGCGGGCGCCAACTCGGCTTTGTGATGTACCTCCCTTCACCGTCATCACGCGCCTACGCTGGGTGCGTGGACGACGGGTTGCGAGTTCTCACCGAACGCCTACGGCGTGAGTCGCGGGGCGGGGCCGCCTACGAGAGGCTGGTGGGCACCGGGGATCAGGACGAGCTGGCCGGTGTCCTCACCGCGCCCGGACAGCCCCTGTGGGCCCGTGAGTTGGCCGCCTACCGGCTCGGAGTCGCCGGGGACCGGCGGGCGTTCGAGTCCCTGGTGCTGCTCCTCAACCACCGCGACCCGCCCCGGTGCGCCGCCGCCGCCGACGCGCTGGCCCTGCTCGGGGACCCGCGTACCGCGCGGGCCGCCGCCGCGCTCGCCACCAACGAACTCCGCGTCGCCTACGCCCTGCAACCGGTCCGCCTGCTCGTCCGGTTGCGGGCCCCCGAGTCGGTCCCCGCGCTCATCACCACCCTCGAACGCCGTCTCCGCCCCCACGACCCCTACCGCCGGGTCGCCCTCGCCTGCGTGGAGGGTCTCGGCACCCTGGCCGACCCGCGAGCGAAGCGGGTACTGACCGAGGCCCTCGCCCATCCGGCCCTGGCGGAAGCCGCCGTGACCGCGCTGGGCCGCATCCCGCGTCAGCAGCGACGGAGTTGAGTCCTCACGTACCGCACCTCCGGCACCGACGTACCGTCCCCGGCACCGAAGGCCATCGTGGCGCCGGCCGCGCGCCCCGGATTTCCGGTGCCCGCCGGAAGGGCGGGCACCGGTGGGGGTCAGTGGCGGAAGCCCAGGAGGCCGTGGAGGGTCGAGCCCTTCGCGGCGGCGGGGGCCGTCCTGGCGTCCAGGGGTTGTGGGGCGGGGGACTTGTCGCAGACCGCGTCCACCGCGCCGCGGCCGCGTGGGACCGTGCCGTCGGTGAGGTAGGCGGTGAGGTGGTCGTCCAGGCAGGAGTTGCCGGTCAGGGTGATGCCGTGGTTGCCTCCGCCCCGCTCGACCACCAGGCTGGAGTGGGCCAGGAGGCGGTGGGTCATGAGGCCGCCCGAGTACGGGGTGGCCGCGTCGTCCGTCGCCTGGAAGAGCAGGGCCGCGGGGAGCTTGCCGTTGGCGATGTTGACCGGCTCGCGCGGGGGCGTCGGCCAGAACGCGCACGGCGCGTTGTACCAGGCGTTGTTCCAGGTCATGAAGGGCGACTTGCGGTGGGCCGCCCAGGTGTCCCGCGACCAGCGGCGCCAGTCGCGCGGCCAGGGCGCGTCCTGGCACTGGACGGCCGTGTAGACGCTGTAGTTGTTGTCCCCGCCCGCGTCGACGGCGGCGAAGTTCTCGTACGCCTGCTCCAGCGGGCCGGTGTCCTTGTCGTGCACCCAGGACGCCAGGGCCTCGGCGAGGTAGGGCCAGTAGCCGTCGTAGTACCCGCCCGGCATGTAGGTGTCCTCCAGCTCGGCGGCGCCCACCTTGCCGTCCGCCGGGTCCTTGGCCAGCGCGGCCCGCATCGCGTACCAGTCGGCCTCCACCCGCGCGGGGTCGGTGCCCAGGCGGTACGCCTCGTCGTGCGCGGCGATCCAGGCCATGAGGGCCTTGTGGCGGGCGTCGAAGGCGTGGTCCTGGGTGAGGTTGTCCTCGTACCAGACACCGGTCGGGTCGACGATCGAGTCCAGCACCAGGCGGTGCACCCGCGCCGGGAAGAGCTTGGCGTAGACCGCGCCCAGGTAGGTGCCGTAGGAGTAGCCGAGATAGCTGAGGCGGCCGGCGCCCAGGGCCGCGCGGACCGCGTCCAGGTCACGGGCGGCGGAGACCGTGTCCATGTACGGCAGCACGTCCGCGTGGGCCCGGCCGCAGGCGGCCGCGAAGGACCGCACCCGGTCCAGGTTCCGCCGCTCCAGCTCGGGCGTGGCCGGGACGGTGTCGGGGCGTACCGGCGTGAAGTGGTCCGGGGCGCAGTTCAGCGCCGGGGCGCTCTTGCCGACGCCGCGCGGGTCGAAGCCGATGACGTCGTACTGCGCGGCCACCTTCGCCGGCAGCGCGGAGGCGATGTACCCGGCGAGGGTGAGCCCGCTGCCACCGGGACCGCCGGGGTTGACCAGGAGCGGGCCCTGGGAGGTCTTCGCGGTGTGCGGGACGCGCGACAGGGCGAGCGAGATCTGCCGCCCGGCGGGCCGCGCGTGGTCCAGCGGGACCTTCAGGGAGGCGCACTGGAGGGTGGGGTAGTCGCCGGTGCCGCATTCCTTCCAGGTCAGGCCCGGCGCGGCGGGGGCGGGGGCGGCCTGGACGGGCAGGGCGGTGGCCGAGGCCGCCAGCAGGACGGCCGTCGCGCCCAGCACGGCTGCGCGTGTTCTCATGCGTGGCAACTCCACGGGACGGAGGATGGCGCGGACCGCGGGGGATGCGGTCCTCGCCGCATCGTCCCTGCGATCCCCGCCCCCTTCGGCCCGTCCGCCCCGTACTTGACCCGAACGGGTCGCCGGATGCCCTCGAACGCCCTCACATGAGGGTGAGCTGCGTCGGCTCCGGCTCCGCCGGCCGCTCGTCGGTGCCGGCCGGGCGGATGCGCCGGGTGGCGCCCGCGCGGGTCGGTCCGATGCCGTACTCCCGTGCCAGCTCGTGCACCTGGCGGGTGACCCGGCGCTGGTACCAGGTGGGGGCGTAGGAACCGCCCGCGTACAGCCGCCGGTAGCGGGCCACCAGGTGTGGATGGTGCTCGGCGAGCCAGCTCATGAACCACTCCCGAGCGCCGGGCCGCAGATGCAGCACCAGCGGCGTCACCGAGGTGGCCCCGGACTCCGCGATGGCGCGGACGGTGTCGCGCAGCTGGTCGGGCCGGTCGCTGAGGAAGGGGATCACCGGGGCCATCAGCACCGCGCAGCCGATGCCGTGCTCGCCGAGGGTGCGCACCACGTCCAGCCGTCGCTCGGGCGCCGGGGTGCCCGGCTCCACCGTGCGCCACAGGGCCGGGTCGGTGAAGCCCACGGAGACCGAGATGCCGAGGTCGGTGACCTCGGCCGCGCGCACCAGCCGGTCCAGGTCGCGCAGGATCAGGGTGCCCTTGGTGAGGATGGAGAACGGGTTGGCCCGCTCGGTGAGGGCGTCGATGATCCCCGGCATCAGCCTGTACCGGCCCTCCGCACGCTGGTAGCGTCCACGTTGGTCCCCATCGCCACGTGCTCCCCGCCCCAGCGCGGCGAGGCCAGCTGGCGGCGCAGCACCTCGGGCGCGTTGACCTTGACCACGATCTGCGAGTCGAAGCCGAGCCCGGTGTCCAGATCGAGATAGCTGTGCGTCTTGCGGGCGAAGCAGTACACACAGGCGTGCGAGCACCCCCGATAGGGGTTCACCGTCCACTCGAACGGCATCCGGGACGCGCCCGGCACCCGGTTCAGGATCGACCGCGCCCGCACCTCGTGGAAGGTGATTCCTCTGAACTCGGGTGTGTCGAACGTGCGGGTCACCACGGCGTCCGCGCCGAACAGCGCGCCGTCGGGGGTCCGGCCGTGACCACCGGACTCGTCGGTCAGGTTCTCCCAGCGCATGACGCCTCCTCGGTAGCTCGTTCCCCACAATAGAACATGTGTTCCCATGATCGGGCGGACCCGGATTTGGGAGCCGGGGTGCCGGGGTGGTTGGCTGATCCGAAACGCTGGAAAACAGGTCCTGGAGGAGAGCGATGGCGCAGGTCGAGGCCACTACGGAACGAGTCGTCGCGGCGAACGCCGACAGGGTGTTCGACGCGCTGACCGACTACCGGACCACCCGCCCGGAGCTGCTCCCTGAGCACTTCAGCGAGTACGAGGTCCGCGAGGGCGGCGACGGCGCGGGCACCCTCGTGCACTGGAAGCTGCAGGCCACCAGCAAGCGCGTACGCGACTGCCTGATGGAGGTCACCGAGCCGACCCCCGGCGAGCTGGTCGAGAAGGACCGCAACTCCACCATGGTCACCACCTGGCGCGTCACCCCCGCCGACGAGGGCCGCTCCCGCGTCATGGTCACCACCACCTGGAAGGGCGCCGGCGGTATCGGCGGCTTCTTCGAGCGCACCTTCGCCCCCAAGGGCCTGGGCCGTATCTACGACTCGGTGCTCGACAGGCTCGCCGCCCGGGTCGAGAGCTGATTTCTCCAAACACCGGCCGGTGCGGGGGGCGTTGCTCCCCTCACCGGTTCGAGTGATCTCCGCCGAGACCGGATTCATGCCGTAACTCGCCGTATGTGTTCGCAGTTGTCGCGTAACGCGGGATGTGCGACAGGTGTGAGCGAGGGGAGCGGTACGTGGGCGGAACGACGCTGGTGTGCGAGGAGCCGGTCACCGAGGTGGTGCCGGCTCCGGACGGACACCTGGAACCACCACCCGCCCCGGCACCCGAACTCGGCGCCCGCCAGGTGCGCTTGGTCTTCGTCGGGCTGATGCTCGCGCTGCTGCTGGCCGCGCTGGACCAGATGATCGTGGCCACCGCGCTGCCGAAGATCGTCGGTGAGCTGCACGGCCTGGACAAGATGTCCTGGGCGATCACCGCCTACCTGCTGACCTCCACCATCGGCCTGCCGCTCTACGGCAAGCTCGGTGATCTCTTCGGCCGCAAGGGCGTCTTCCAGTTCGCCATCCTGGTCTTCGTGGTCGGCTCCGCCCTCGCCGGGCGGGCGCAGAGCATGGACCAGATGATCGCCTTCCGCGCGGTGCAGGGCATCGGCGCGGGCGGCCTGATGATCGGCGTGCAGGCGATCATCGCGGACATCGTGCCGCCCCGGCAGCGCGGCCGCTACATGGGCCTGATCGGCGCCGCCTTCGGCCTCGCCTCCGTCGCCGGGCCGCTGCTCGGCGGCTACTTCACCGACCACCTCTCCTGGCGCTGGTGCTTCTACATCAACGTCCCCTTCGGTCTGGTCACCCTCGCCGTGGTCGCCGCCGTGCTGAAGCTTCCCCGGCCGAGCAAGCGCGCCCGGCTCGACGTGCCCGGCGCGCTGCTGCTCGCCATCGCCTCGACCTGCCTGGTGCTGCTGACCAGCTGGGGCGGGACCGAGTACGCCTGGGACTCCAGGGAGATCATCGGCCTCGGCGCGGGCGCCCTCGCCGCCGTGATCCTGTTCGTCGTGGCGGAGCGTTTCGCCTCCGAACCCCTCATCCCGCTCCGGCTGTTCCGGGACTCGGTCTTCAACATCGCCGGCCTGGTCGGACTGGTCATCGGCGTCGCCCTGTTCGGCGCGGCCAGCTATCTGCCGACCTTCCTCCAGATGGTCGACGGGGCCAGCGCCACCGAGTCCGGGCTGCTGATGCTGCCCATGATGGCGGGCATCGTCGGCGCCTCCATCGTGGGCGGCCAGCTCATCAGCCGCACCGGCCGCTACAAGGTCTACCCGGTGGCCGGTGCCGCGCTCGCCGCACTCGGCATGTGGCTGCTGTCCCGGCTGGAGACCGACACCCCCCGGCTGTCCTACAGCGTCTGGATGGCCGTCCTGGGCACCGGCATCGGACTGGTCATGCCCGTCCTGGTGCTCGCCGTGCAGAACTCCGTCCGCCCCGCCGACCTCGGCACCGCCACCAGCGCCAACAACTACTTCCGGCAGATCGGCGGCAGCGTCGGCGCCGCCATCTTCGGCACCCTCTTCGCCGACCGGCTCGCCGACGCCCTGCGCGAGGACCTCCCGCCGGACGCCTCGGCCGCGCTGCCCGACCCCGAGGCGATCACCCCGCAGCTCGTGCACGCGCTGCCCCCGGCGCTGCGGGACGCCTACATCCACGCCTACGCCGACGCGATGCCCCGGATCTTCCTGTACCTGGTGCCGGTGCTCGTCCTCGGCCTGATCATCGCCTTCTTCCTCAAGGAGAAACCCCTGGTGTCCCAGCACGCCCCCACCGCCACCGACCCGGACACCGTGCCGGGCATCCCCGTACCGCCCCAGGCCCGCGTGCCGCACACCGCCGGGATCGCGGTCTGCGGCACCGTCCAGCACCCGGACGGCACCGTCGTGCCCCGCGCCGCGCTCACCCTCATCGACGTCGGCGGGGTGCAGATCGGCCGGGGCGCCAGCGGCGACGACGGCCGCTACGCGCTGGCCACCCCCGGCGCCGGCTCCTACGTGCTCATCGCGGCGGCGGGCGGCCACCAGCCGCAGGCCGTCTCCGTCACGGTGGGCGAGCGCCCCGTCGAGCTGGACGTGGTCCTCGGCGGCGCCGGACGCCTCGCGGGTGCCGTGCTCACCGCCGACGGCAGCCCCGTGCGCGACGCCACCGTCACGCTCACCAACGTGCACGGCGAGGTGGTCGCCGCCACCCGCAGCGGCCGTGAGGGCGGGTACGTCATCGGCGAGCTGGTCGCGGGGGAGTACACCCTCGCCGCCAGCGCCCCCGCCTTCCGCCCGGCCGCCCTCCCGGTCACCGTCCAGGCGTCCCGCGAGACCCGGCAGGACGTCGAACTGGCGGGCGGGGCCGTGCTGAAGGGCACCGTCCGGGCCGGGGGCGGGCGCGCCGTGGAGGACGCGCGGGTGACCCTGCTCGACGCGGCCGGGAACGTGGTCGACACCCTCACCACGGGCGCCGACGGCACCTTCCGCTTCGTCGACCTCTCCTCCGGCGAGTACACCGTCATCGCCGCCGGCTACCCGCCGGTCGCCACGGTCCTCCAGGTCGCGGGCGGCGGCCGCACCGAGCGTGACCTGCAACTGGGGCACGAGGACTGAGGGTCACGGGCCCTCTTCACCCACGGGGGATCTCGGGGACGGAATTCACGGTTTGCCACACATGGCGACGTGACTCCCCCGTACCGTAGTGGCGGGCGGCATTGATCGTTCGCGTACAGCCGTGGGGAGAGAGGGCCTGGGCCATGGACCGTGGCAGCGAGCGGGACGCGTCTCCAGGCCGCGGTGCGGAGAACACCGCGGCGGGCCGGATTCCGCTGGCCGTGGTGATCGTCGACCGCGCGGGCCTCGTGTCCCACTGGAGCAGCGGGGCCGGGCGGATGTTCGGCCCCGGCCGGGAGACGGCCGTCGGACAGCCCGTCGCGGACCTGCTGCCCGTCTCCGGGGCCCTGCCGGACGACCTGCGGGACGACAGGCCCGATGACGGAGACGGCCCCGACCTGGAGACCTCTCTCGGCGCCCACACCGGCTACCCCACCGCGGGGCGCGCCCGGCTCACCCCGCCCGGGCACGGGGACGACGAGCGGATCGACGTGCTGTGGTGGGCCTATCCGCTGGTCGGGCCGGGCCCCTCCCGGCTGCTGGTACTCGCCGCCGACGCCACCCGGCTGCGCGAGGCGCGCGGCCACCCGGACGAGAGCACCGAACGCATCGCCCCCGGCTTCGCCCGCCACACCGAACTGCCCACCGCCGCCGACCTGGAGCGCAGACTTCCCGAGATCCTGCCCAACATGGGTCCCGGACTCAGCGCCCGCATCGTGTCCCAGATCCTCGAACTCGGCTACCCGGTCCTGGAGTTCAGCCAGTACGAGCGGGTCCCCGTCACCCCGTACTGGGGAGTGCCCCGGCGCCCCGGCCGCTCCGACAGCGTTGTCCCGCATCCCCGCAGCGAGCCCCTGATCCCGGCCGACGCCCTGGCCGACCTGGAGTACGCGGCCGTACGGGAGCGGCTGGAGTTCCTCAACGAGGTCAGCTCCGCCATCGGCACCTCCCTCGACCTCGGGGAGACGATCCGCGAGGTCACCAGCGCGGCCGTGCCCCGGTTCGCGGACTTCGCCGGCACCCATCTGCGTTCCGCCGTCCTCGCGGGCGAGGGCTTCCCCGACGGGCCGCCCGACGCCAGCACCCTGATGCACCGGGTGTGGGTCGAGCACAACGACGAACCCGGCCGCTGGGACGACACCGTGCCGGTCGGCGAGGCGTTCGCCTTCCCCGAGCACACCCCGTTCTACCAGTGCATGGTCACCGGCGAGCCGGTCCTCATCCCGAGGATCAGCGACGAACTGGGCAACCGGATCTCCGGCGAGTTCGAGAAGCGGGACCTCAGGCCGCTCATCACCGGCCGCTCCCTGCTGATCGTCCCGCTCAAGGCCCGCAACGTGGTCCTCGGCTTCATGGTGCTGCTGCGCCGAGCCGACCGGCTGCCCTTCGACGGCATGGACCGCACCACCGGCGCGGAACTCGCCGCCCGCGCCGGGCTGGTGCTCGACAACGCCCGCATGTACACGTACCAGGAGAACGTCGCCGAGACCCTCCAGGACAGCATGCTGCCGCAGGTCACCCCGCGCATGGCCGGGTGCGACGTGGCGACCCGCTACCTCCCCGGCACACTGCTCGGCCGGATCGGCGGCGACTGGTTCGACACCGTCAAACTCCCCGGCTCACGCACCGCGCTGGTCGTCGGTGACGTGATGGGCCACGGGCTCAACTCGGCGGCGATGATGGGCCAGCTGCGCACCGCCGTCCAGACCATGGCCGCACTGGAGACCCCGCCCGCCCAACTGCTGCGCAACCTGGACGACCTGGCCCGCAGGCTGGGTGAGAACTACCTCGCCACCTGTCTCTACGCCGTCTACGACCCGATCCGCGGCGAGTTGCAGATCGCCAACGCCGGGCACATCCCTCCCGTCCTGGTCCGGGCGGCGGACGGCGGCAGCGAGCTGCTCGAACTGCCCACCGGCGCGCCCATCGGTGTCGGCGGAGTGCCCTTCGAGGCCACGACGGTACGGGTCGCGCCCGGCGACCGGCTGGTGCTGTGCACGGACGGCCTGGTCGAGGTGCGCGGCTCCGACATCGGGGAGGGGCTGGCCGCGCTCTGCGAGTCCGCCGCGCATCCGGCCGCCTCGATGGACGCCGCCTGCGACACCATCATCCGCGCCCTCAACACCCGCGGCGGCCGCAAGGACGACGTGGCCCTGCTGATGGCCCGGCTCAACGGCATCCCCGACGACCACGTGGCCCAGTGGCAGCTGGAGTCCGGCCCGCGCGAGGTCTCCCGCGCCCGGCACCTGGTCCGCGATCGCCTGCTGAAGTGGGGGCTGCCGCAGGCGGTGGACACCGCGCTGCTGCTGGTCAGCGAGGTCGTCACCAACGCGGTACGGCACGGTGGGGGAGGCCCGGTCGGGCTGCGCGTGGTGCGTGCCGGGGACCTGCTGTTCGAGGTCACGGACGGGGAACCGGAGCTGCCGGACATGCGCACCGCAGGACCGGACGACGAGGCGGGCCGGGGCCTCGGCGTGGTCAGCCGGCTGGCGAAGGAGTGGGGCGCGACGACGAGCGGGCACCGCAAGACGGTGTGGTTCGAGCAGGCGCTGATTCCGTAACAGGTGCCCTTGGACCCCTTGTCCGGGGGCAGTCGGCGCGATATCCCGATCACGGCACCGACCTTGGGGAGATCGCAGTGAACGTTTCCGACGACTACCGCTCCAACTGGGAGAGTTACTGGCGGGAGACCTCCGACGAGCGGGGGGACGCGATCTGGGACTCCGACCCGTCGCTGACCGCCGAGCCCCACAGCGATCTCCTGCTGCCCCATGCCGAGGCCGGCCGCGTCATAGTGGACCTCGGCTGCGGCAACGGCACCCAGACCCGCTACCTCGCCACCCGGTTCGCCCGCGCGGTCGGCGTCGACCTCTCGGACGCGGCGATCGACCACGCCCGCCGCGCCACGGCCGGGCCCGCCGCCGAGTTCGAGCAGCTCGACCTGACCGACACCGACGCCGTGCGCGACCTGCACGACCGCCTCGGGGACAGCAACGTCTACATGCGCGCCGTCATCCACCAGAGCGAGCCCGCGGCCCGGCCCCTGGTCGCCGCCGCCGTGGCCGAGCTGCTCGGGGAGGCGGGCCGGGCCTTCGTCGTGGAACTCACCTCCGCCTCCCGCGACGTCCTGCGGCGGGCGGCCTCCGGCCCGGCCGGGCCCCCGCCGAAGCTCCGTCGCGTCTTCCACCACGACCTCAAGCCCGCCGACGCCGGGGACGAGGAGATCCCCCGTCTGCTGACCGAGGCGGGTCTGAAGATCCTGGCCACCGGGGAGACGGTCCTGCCGCAGACCGAGCACTTCCCGGACGGCGTCCGCATCGACCTGCCGGCCAGGTGGTTCGTGCTGGCGCGCGAGTGAGAACGGCCCGTGCCGGGCGGCGGCCGGGGACCGGGTCGTAGCCGCCGCCGGGCCGGGCGCGTAACCTGCGCGGCATGAAGATCCTCATCAGTGCCGACATGGAAGGCGCCACCGGGGTCACCTGGCCCGCCGACGTCCTGCCGGGGACGCCGCAGTGGGAGCGGTGCCGGGGGATGTTCACCTCCGACGTGAACGCCGCCGCCCAGGGCTTCTTCGACGGCGGGGCGGACCAGGTGCTCGTCAACGAGGCGCACTGGACCATGCGGAACCTGCTGCTGGAGGACCTGGACGAGCGGGTGGAGATGCTGACCGGGCGCCACAAGTCGCTGTCCATGGTGGAGGGCGTCCAGCACGGTGACGTCGACGGCATCGCGTTCATCGGCTACCACGCGGGCGCCGGCATGGAGGGCGTCCTCGCCCACACCTATCTCGCCAACCAGATCACCGGGGTCTGGCTGAACGACGTACGGGCCAGCGAGGGCCTGCTCAACGCGTTCGTCGTCGCGGAGTACGGGGTGCCGGTGGTCCTGGTCACCGGGGACGACCTGGCCTGCGAGGACGCGCTCGGCTACGCGCCGGAGGCGCTGAAGGTCGCGGTCAAGGACCACGTCTCGCGGTACGCGGCCGTCTGCCGCACCCCGGCCCGCACCGCCGCCGACATCCGCGCGGCGGCCAAGGAGGCGGCGCGGCTCGCCGTGCGTCAGGCGCCCCTGGACCAGGGGCCGTACACGGTCGCCGTCGAGTTCGACGCCGAGCATCTGGCGATGGCCACCACGGTGGTGCCGGGGGTGCTGCGGACCGGGGAGCGCAAGGTGGCGTACACCAACGGCACGATGTACGAGGCAATTCGCACGTTCAAGGCGGTCACCACGATCGCCTCGGCCGCCGTGGAGGAGCAGTATGGCTGACCAGCGCGCGCTGGACGAGGTGGTCGAGTTCACCTCCGAACTGATCCGGATCGACACCACCAACCGGGGCGGCGGCGACTGCCGGGAGCGGCCGGCCGCGGAGTACGCGGCCGAGCGCCTGGCCGGTGCCGGTCTCGAACCGCTGCTGCTGGAGCGGACACCGGGGCGCGGCAACGTCGTCGCCCGCGTCGCGGGCACCGACCCGTCCGCCGACGCGCTGCTGGTGCACGGCCATCTGGACGTGGTGCCCGCCGAGCCCGCCGACTGGAGTGTGCACCCCTTCTCCGGCGAGGTCCGCGACGGCGTGGTCTGGGGGCGCGGCGCCGTCGACATGAAGAACATGGACGCGATGATCCTGGCGGTGCTGCGCGGCTGGGCCCGGCAGGGCGTGCGGCCGCGCCGGGACCTCGTCATCGCCTTCACCGCCGACGAGGAGGCCAGCGCGGAGGACGGCTCCGGCTTCCTCGCCGACCGGCATCCCGAGCTGTTCGAGGGCTGCACGGAGGCCATCGGGGAGTCGGGGGCCTTCACCTTCCACGACGGCACCGGGCGCGAGATCTATCCCGTGGCGGCGGGGGAGCGGGGCACCGGCTGGCTGCGGCTCAGCGCGGGCGGCCGCGCCGGACACGGCTCCAAGGTGAACCGGGAGAACGCGGTGACCCGGCTCGCCGCCGCCGTCACCCGGATCGGCGAGCACCAGTGGCCGCTGCGCATCACCCCGACCGTGCGGGCCGCCCTCACCGAACTGGCGGAACTGTACGGCGTGGACGCCGACTTCGACGACATGGAACGGCTGCTGGACAAGCTCGGCCCGGCCGCCAAGCTGGTCGAGGCGACCGTCCGCAACAGCGCCAACCCGACCATGCTGGACGCCGGTTACAAGGTCAACGTCATCCCCGGCGAGGCCCACGCGCACATCGACGGACGTTTCCTGCCCGGCGGCGAGGAGGAGTTCGAGTCCACCCTGGACCGGCTCACCGGACCGGACGTCGACTGGGAGTACGTGCACCGCGAGGTCGCCCTCCAGGCCCCGGTGGACGCACCCCTGTTCGGCAGGATGCGGTCTGCCGTGGAGGAGTTCGCGCCCGGCGCGCACGTCGTCCCGTACTGCATGTCCGGCGGCACCGACGCCAAGCAGTTCTCCCGGCTCGGAATCACCGGCTACGGGTTCGCCCCGCTGCGGCTGCCCGAAGGCTTCGACTACCAGGCGCTGTTCCACGGCGTGGACGAGCGGGTGCCCGTGGAGGCGCTCCGGTTCGGCGTCCGCGTCCTCGACCGGTTCCTGCGGACGGCCTGACGACATGGGGGAAGAGATGCCCGTCCAGCCGTATGGCTCCTGGCCGTCGCCGATCGACGCGGCGCTCGCCGCCGCGCACGACGGACACCCCGAGTGGGTGGGGTTCGTCGGGGACGAGATCTGGTGGACCGAGCCCCGGCCCGCCGAGGGCGGCCGCCGCGCCCTGGTGCGCCGCACGGCCGCCGGTGCCGAGGAGCCGGTGCTGCCGCCGCCGTGGAACGTGCGAAGCCGCGTCCACGAGTACGGCGGACGCCCCTGGACCGCCGCCCCCGGGCCGGGCCGCCCCGTGGTCGTCTTCACCCACTTCGCCGACCAGCGGCTCTACCGCTACGAGCCCGGAGGCGAGCCGGTCCCGCTGACGCCGCTCTCTCCGGTCGGCGGCGGACTGCGCTGGGCGGAACCGGAGGTGGACCTTGAGCGTGGCGAAGTCCGCTGCGTGCTGGAGGAGTTCACCGGCGAGGACAGCGGGGACGTACGGCGTGTGCTCGCCGCCGTGCCGCTGGACGGGTCGGCCGCCGAGGACCGGTCGGCCGTACGCGAACTCATCGAGGAGCGGCACCGGTTCGTCACCGGCGCCCGCGTGTCCCCGGACGGCCGCCGGGCCGCGTGGCTCGCCTGGGACCATCCGCGGATGCCGTGGGACGGCACCGAACTGCTCGTCGCGGAGGTCGGCGACGACGGCCGGTTCCGGGACGTGCGCACGGTCGCCGGCGGCGAGGACGAGGCCATCTCACAGGTGGAGTGGGCGCCGGACGGACGGCTGCTGTACGCGAGCGACCGGAGCGGCTGGTGGAACCTGTACCGGGACGGCGTACCGCTGTGCCCGCGCCAGGAGGAGCTCGCGGGGCCGTTGTGGAAGCCCGGCCAGCGCTGGTTCGCCCCGCTGGCCGACGGGCTGCTCGCGGTGCTGCACGGCCGCGGGGCAGCCGTGCTCGGGATACTCGACCCGGAGACCGGTGAGATCGCCGACGCGGCCGGTCCCTGGACCGAGTTCGACTCCTCCCTCGCCGCCCACGGCAGCCGGGTCGCGGCCATCGGCGCCAGTCCGCGCACCGGGTACGAGGTGATCGAGCTGGACACCGGCACCGGACGCGCCCGGACGGTCGGCGCCCGGCACCGGGACCCCGTCGATCCCGTGTACTACCCCGAGCCGGAGGTCCGCACCTTCACCGGACCCGGCGGCCGCGAGGTGCACGCTCATGTCTATCCGCCCCGGCACCCCGAGATCACCGGCCCCGACGACGAGTTGCCGCCCTACGTGATCTGGGCGCACGGCGGCCCGACCAGCCGGGCCCCGCTCGTGCTGGACCTCGCCATCGCCGCCTTCACCTCGCGCGGCATCGGCGTCGCCGAGGTCGACTACGGCGGCTCCACCGGATACGGGCGTGAGTACCGCGAGCGGTTGCGGCACCAGTGGGGCGTGGTCGACGTGGAGGACTGCGCCACGGTGGCCCTCGCGCTGGCCGAGGAGGGCACGGCCGACCGGGACCGGCTGGCGATCCGGGGCGGCAGCGCGGGCGGCTGGACCACCGCCGCCTCGCTGACCGGCACCGACGTCTACGCCTGCGGCACGATCAGCTACCCGATCCTGGACCTCGCCACCTGGGGCCCCGGCCGCACCCACGACTTCGAGTCGCGCTACCTGGAGTCCCTCGTCGGCCCCTTCGCCGAGGTGCCCGACCGCTACACCGAGCGCTCGCCCGCCCACCGCGCCGACCGGCTCACCGCCCCCTTCCTGCTCCTCCAGGGGCTGGACGACGTGATCTGCGCGCCCGAGCAGTGCGAGTACTTCCTCGACCGCATCGCGGGCCGGGGCGTCCCGCACGCCTACCTGGCCTTCGCCGGAGAGGGCCACGGCTTCCGCCGCGCCGACACCATGGTCCGCGCGATGGAGGCGGAACTGTCCCTGTACGCCCAGGTGTTCGACTTCGACCTGCCCGGCGTCCCGAAACTGGAGCTCGGCACGTGAAGCAACTGAAGCGCCCCACCCGTCTCGCCCCCGGCGCCCGTGTGGCCGTGGTCGCGCCCAGTGGGCCGGTGCCCGCGGAACGGCTGCGCGCGGGCCTCGACGTGCTGCGCGGCTGGGGCCTCGACCCGGTCGCCGCACCCCATGTGCTGGACCGGCACGGCCAGTTCGGCTACCTCGCGGGCACCGACGCTGACCGGGCCGAGGACCTCCAGCGGGCCTGGTGCGACCCGTCGATCGACGCGGTGCTCTGCGCGCGCGGCGGCTACGGCGCCCAGCGGATGGCCGATCTGCTCGACTGGGAGGCGATGCGCGCCGCCGGCCCGAAGGTGTTCGTCGGCTTCAGCGACGTCACCGCCCTCCACGAGGCGTTCGCCACCCGTCTGGGCCTGGTCACCCTGCACGGTCCGATGGCCGCCGGGATCGACTTCATCGGCAGCGAACGCGCCCGCGAGCACCTCCACGCGACCCTCTTCACCCCGGAGGAGGCCCAGCGGATCAGCACCGACGGCAAGCCCCTCGTCCCCGGCCGTGCCCGGGGCACCACCCTCGGCGGCTGCCTCTGCCTCCTCGCGGCGGAACTCGGCACCCCCCACGCCCGCCCCTCCGCCGCGGGCGGCCTGCTCTGCCTGGAGGACGTCGGCGAGGAGACCTACCGCCTGGACCGGTACCTCACCCAGCTCCTCCGGGCCGGCTGGCTGGACCAGGTCCGCGGCGTCCTCCTCGGCTCCTGGCAGGGCTGCGACCCGTACGACTCCCTCCGCCCCATGCTGGCCGACCGACTGGCCCCGCTGGACGTCCCGGTCCTGGAGGCAGCGGGGTTCGGACACTGCCCGGACGCCCTGACGATCCCCTTCGGCATGGCGGCCGAACTGGACGCGGACGCGGGCACGTTGACCCTGGAGGAACCCGCGCTGCGGTGACTTCCGGCCAGCGGCCCGGCGTACCCTGGCCCCATGCCCCACACCGCACCCCACTACCTCGCCCAGGGCCCACGGGTGGCCGTCCGCCGGTTCCGGATGGAGGACGGGGGCGAGTTCACCGCGCGGGCCAGGGAGAGCAAGGATCTGCACCGGCCGTGGCTGGTGGTGCCCGACAGCGACGAGGCGTACGCCACCTACGCCGGACGGCTGCTCGGGGACGCCCAGCGGGCCGGGTTCCTGGTGTGCGAGCGGGACAGCGGGGACATCGCCGGGTTCATCAACATCAACAACATCGTCCGGGGCGGCTTCCAGTGCGGAGCGCTCGGGTACGGGGCGTTCGCGCACGCGGCCGGGCGGGGGCTGATGCGGGAGGGTCTCGAGCTGGTGATCGCGTACGCCTTCGGGCCGCTCGGGCTGCACCGGCTGGAGATCAACGTGCAGCCCGGCAACACCGCGTCCATCGCGCTCGCGCGCGGCGCCGGGTTCCGGCTGGAGGGATTCTCCCCCGCCATGATCCAGGTCGACGGCGAGTGGCGCGACCACGAGCGCTGGGCGCTCACCGCGGAGATGCGGGGCTGAGTCCCCGCTCAGGCCCCGGACTGGTCGGCGTACTCGAAGACCGTGCCGTCCGGGTGCATCACCAGCAGGTTCCGGCCCACCGGTGTCGGCACCGGGCCGGCGATGATCCGCGCGCCCAGGTCCGCGAGCAGCCGGTGCGCCTCCTCGACGTCCTTCACGGCGATCGTCGCCGTCACCTTGCGCAGCACCTCCAGCTCCGCCTCCGGCCCGCTCATCAGCAGGAACGACCCGATCGCGGCGACCTTCACCCCGCCACGCTCGAAGCGCAGGGCCGTACCGCCCGCCAGCCGCTCGTAGAACGGGACCGCGGTCTCGAGGTCGTCGACGCAGATGCGCAGGGTGGCGCCAAGAATCTCCATGCCCGCGAGCCTAGTTGGGGTGGCCGGATGCGCACAGGCCGTTGCGGCGCATCGGGGGCGTGCGCGGCGGCCGGGTGACGTGGAGGTGGTTTGGGTGCCGTGACCCCGGTTACGCGGAAGACCTCGGACGAACCGCACCACCGGGGCGCCCGCGGCCGGTCACACACCGTGACGGGCCGGGGCTCGTCGGGGGCCGGGCGGCCCGCCCGGTTTGCCGAGGACCGTCCGAGTCGCCTCGGACCCGCGGAAAGGAGACCCATGAACAACGAAGAACTCGCCGAACTCGGGCAGCAGTTGAGGGTGGACAGCGTCCGCGCCGCGGACGCCGCGGCATCCGGACACCCCACCTCCTCCATGTCCGCCGCCGACCTGATGGCCGTGCTGCTCGCCAACCATCTGCGCTACGACTTCGAACGCCCCGACCACCCCGCCAACGACCGCTTCATCCTCTCCAAGGGACACGCGTCCCCGCTGATGTACGCGGTCTTCAAGGCGGCCGGCGCCATCGACGACGCCGAACTGCTCACCTTCCGCAAGCTCGGCAGCCGTCTGGAGGGCCACCCGACCCCGCGCAGGCTGCCCTGGGTGGAGACGGCCACCGGCTCCCTCGGCCAGGGCTTCCCGGTCGGCGTCGGCATCGCGCTCGCGGGCAAGCGGCTGGAGCACTCCGACTACCGCGTCTGGGTGGTGTGCGGCGACAGCGAGATGGCCGAGGGCTCGGTCTGGGAGGCCGCCGAGGCAGCCGCGTACGACAAGCTGGACAACCTCACCGTCATCGTGGACGTCAACCGGCTCGGCCAGCGCGGCCAGACCCGGCACGGCCACGACCTGGACGCCTACGCCCGCCGCTTCCAGGCGTTCGGCTGGCACACCGTCGAGGTCGACGGCCATGACGTCGCCGCCATCGACCGCGCCTACAGCGAGGCCGAGTCCACCAAGGGCCGCCCCACCGCGATCATCGCCCGCACCCTCAAGGGCAAGGGCGTCGCCGCCGTGGAGGACAAGGAGGGCAAGCACGGCAAGCCGCTGCCCGACGCCGAGGAGGCCGTCAAGGAACTGGGCGGCCCCCGCGACCTCCGCGTCCACGTCAGCGAGCCGCCCGCCGCGACCCCGGAGAAGCTCGCCCACGAGCCGCTCAGCCTGCCCCGCTTCGACAAGGGCGAGGAGGTGGCCACCCGCGACGCCTTCGGCAAGGCGCTCGCCGCGCTCGGCACCGCCCGCGGCGACGTCGTCGCCCTGGACGGCGAGGTCGGCGACTCCACCCGCACCGGCGTCTTCGCCGAGGAGCACCCCGAGCGCTTCTTCGAGTCCTTCATCGCCGAGCAGCAGATGGTCGCCTCGGCGGTGGGCATGTCGGCACGCGGCTGGGTGCCGTACGCGTCCACCTTCGCCGCCTTCTTCAGCCGCGCCTACGACTTCGTGCGCATGGCCTCCATCAGCGACGCCTCGATCAACCTGGTCGGCTCGCACGCGGGCGTGGCCATCGGGCAGGACGGCCCCTCGCAGATGGGCGTGGAGGACCTGGCGATGTTCCGGTCCGTGTACGGCTCCACCGTGCTCTACCCCTGCGACGCCAACCAGACCGCCCGCCTGGTCGCGTCCATGGCCGACCTGGACGGCATCCGCTACCTGCGCACCTCGCGCGGCGAGAGCCCGGTCATCTACGACGCCGACGAGGAGTTCCCCATCGGCGGCAGCAAGGTGCTGCGCTCCAGCGAGGAGGACCGGCTGACCGTCGTCGCGGCCGGGGTTACGGTCCAGGAGGCGCTGACTGCCGCCGACAAGCTCGCGGAGGAGGGCATCAAGGTCCGGGTCGTCGACCTGTACTCGGTCAAGCCCGTCGACGTGGAGACACTGCGCCGGGCCGCCGACGACACCGGCTGCCTGGTGACGGTCGAGGACCACCACGAGGAGGGCGGCATCGGCGACGCGGTCGTGGAAGCCTTCACCGACGGGCGTCCCGTGCCGCGCCTGGTCCGCCTCGCGGTCCGGACGATGCCGGGTTCCGCCGCGCCCGACGAGCAGTTGCACGCGGCCGGCATCGACGCCGCGAACATCGCGGCCACCGCACGGCTGCTGGTGGGCGAGGCCGTGGTGAGCTAGGCCGGGTCTGCTGTGGCGGGCGTCGCTCCGGCGGCGCCCGCCGTGGTGTTCAGGCCGGTTTGCGGCACAGGAGCTCGCCGTGCAGGACGGCGAACCAGCCGTCCTCCCGCCGCCCCCACTCCCGCCACGCCCCGGACACCGCGCGCAGCTCCCCGGGCGTGGCGTGGCCGCCCTCGACCGCGCGGTCGGCGTAGGCGGAGGCGAGCGTACGGTCCGCCCACAGGCCGCTCCACCAGGCGCGTTCCTCGGGGGTGGCGTACGTCCAGGTGCCCGAGGTCGCCGTGATGTCGGTCAGTCCCGCCGCCAGCGCCCAGCTCCGCAGCCGCCGGCCGGCGTCCGGTTCGCCGCCGTTGGCCCGCGCGACGCGCCGGTACAGGTCCAGCCACTCGTCCAGGCCGGGCGCGGCCGGGTACCAGGTCATGGCCGCGTAGTCCGCGTCGCGGACCGCGATCAGCCCGCCCGGCCGGGTCACCCGGACCATCTCGCGCAGCGCGCCCACCGGGTCGCCCACGTGCTGGAGCACCTGATGGGCGTGGACCACGTCGAAGGTGTCGTCGGGGTGTCCGAGCGCGTGTACGTCGGCCACCTCGAAGTCCACGTTGGCCAGACCCCGCCCCTCGGCGGTGGCGCGGGCCTGCTCCAGGACGCCGGGGGCACGGTCGGCGCCGGTCACCCGGCCGTCGGGGACCAGCGCGGCGAGGTCGGCGGTGATGGTGCCGGGACCGCAGCCGATGTCGAGGACGCGCATGTCCGGTTCGAGCGAACCGAGCAGGTAGGCGGCCGAGTTGGCCGCCGTCCGCCAGGTGTGCGAACGCAGCACCGACTCGTGGTGCCCATGGGTGTAGACGGCGGTCTCGCGTGTCTCCGGCATGACGGCACGGTACGCCCGCCACCCGGATGCTGAGACCGCCGTTCCGCGATACAGACTGACGGCCTGTCAGATCATGCGCGGACGCGGGCTGTACGCCGTGAGGATCTCCGGCAGCTTCTCCACCGTCACCGCGCCGGACACCGAGGTCACCTCGCCGTCGTACGCCAGCGGGGTGCCCGGCGCGAGGCCCGACAGGCGCAGCCGGCCGAGCTGGACCGCCGCGTGGCCCTGGGACCGGCTGAGCGGGCCCGCCACGGCGGCCGCCAGCAGACGCAGCGTCGGCCAGCCGCTGCCGTGCACCACCCGTACGTCCAGCGGGCCGTCCGACAGCTCCGTACGGCGCCCGGCGCCCAGGCCGCTGCGGCGGTAGACGCCGTTGCCGACGAACAGCATCCACAGCGGGTGCCGCTTGCCGGCCGCCTCGACCACCAGCGGATGCCGGTCCCTGCGCAGCACCTTCACCGCGCCCAGCACCCCGGCAGCCCAGCCGCCGATCCGGGGCGACCAGTGCTCGCGCTCGCGCACCAGCTCCGGGTAGACGCCCAGGCTCAGGGTGTTCAGGAAGACGCTGGAGCGGCCGTCGGCGGTGAACTTGCCGACGTCCACCTGGACCGCCTCGCCCGCGCGGACGGCGGCGGCCAGTCCGGCGGCGTCCTCCACCCCGAGGTCGTACGCGAAGTGGTTCAGGGTGCCGCCCGGCAGCACCGCCAGCGGCAGGCCGTGCAGCAGGGCGACCTCCGCGCCCGCGTTCACCGTGCCGTCGCCGCCGCACACCCCGAGGACCCGTGCCCGCGCCGCCGCCTTGGCCAGCTCGGCCCGGACCTCCTCCGGCTCGCACTCCACGATCTCCGCCAGGGGCAGCGCGTCGTGCAGCGCGCTCACCCGGTCCGCGGTGCCCGAGGCGCGGTTGGCGACCATCACCAGGCCCTCGCCGTCCGGCAGCGCCGGGGCGTCCGCGCGCGGCCGGGCCACCGGGCGGGCGGCCGCCCGCGTCGGCACCAGCTTGCGCACCACGAAGGCGGCCCCGACCCCGAGCGCCGCGCCGGCCAGCACATCGCTCGGGAAGTGCGCGCCGGTGTACACCCGCGACGTCGCCACCGCGAACGCCACCGGCGCCACCGCCGCGCCCCACGCCGGGGACTCCAGCGCGACCCCGGCCGCGAAGGCGGCGGCCGACGCGGAGTGGCCGGACGGGAAGGAGGTGGTGATGGGCTGCCGCTTGAGCCGCCGGGACAGCGGCACCGGGTCCAGCACCGGCCGGGTGCGGCGCACCGACCGCTTGCCGAGGGTGTTGACAGTCAGCGAGGCCAGACTCAGCGAGGCCAGCCCCCGCGCGGCAGCCCGGCGCGCCCGGGGGGTGCGGGTGGCGGCGATCGCGCCGGCCGCCGCGAACCACAGCACGCCGTGGTTGGCGCTGCGGCTCAGGCGGGGCAGCACCTTCTGGCCCCCGGGCCAGTTCCGCCGGGCGGCCACCTCGAAGAGCCGGGCGTCGGCCGTCAGGAGCCGGCGCAGGACGGTGCGGCCGGTGGCCGGGACAGCGGTGAGGTCGACATCTGCGCTCATGTTCGACCCCCTACCCCGAAGCGCGCCTTTCTTGTGCCGCCGCCGGGGTGCGCGCGCGGAGGCCGGGGGAGCGGGATCTTCGTACAGTGGACCTCAGGACCAGTGGACCTCGGGACCGCGGAACACGACGAGCGGGGGCACCACCATGACCGGAGTCGACCCCAGCCGACTGGACGACCAGCAGCTCATGAAAGAGCTGGAGACGATCCACCGCACACGCCACGACACCCTCCTGTACGGCTCGAACGACGCCCTGCGCGCCCACAACGAGCGCATGGCCCAGTTGGAGGGCGAGTACCTGCGCCGCAATCCGCGCCGCCTGGTGAGCGCGGGCCGCACCCGCGAGGGCGCCCGGGAACGGGGCTGCGGGGAGCCGGGGGAGGCGTGAGATCCGGGGTGGCCGGGAGGGCCGGTGTCACCCGTTGGGTGTCGTCCGTGTCCCGCGAATGGGGTCCGGCGGCGGGCGGGGCGGCGCCGGGGGGGCTCTGATGGCAGCGAGGGCACGGAACGCGTGCCCCGACCGCCGTACCGCCGAGGAGCCCGCCCCATGCGCCGCACCGTACGCGTCCTCTCTGTCGCCGCCGCCCTGGCCGGCGCCCCGCTCGCCCTGGCCGGCGCCCCGCTCGTCATAGCCGGGCCCGCGTCCGCCGAGCCGGGCGCACCCTGCGGGGACCCCGCCGCCTCCGCGCCCAGGTCGCCCGGCACGTCCTACGACGCTCCGCTGCCCGGAGCGCCATACCTGAGCGCGGCCCCCACCGGCCCGGAGCGGAGCGACGGCACCAAGGACTGCGCCGAGGGCCCGGCCGGGAAGACGGGCGAGGACGGAGTCGGCCCGGCCGGGAAGACGGGCGAGGACGGAGTCGGCGCGGCCGGGAAGGCGGGCGGAGGCGAGGACGACTCGGCCTGGGACGACGGCGAGGAGGAAGGCCAGGACTGGGACTCCGCCCCCGCGAAGGACGACCCGCCCACCGTGGAGCACGGCGTGCAGGCCGGGGCCGGCGGCACCTTCTCCGACTCGGTGCCCGCCCTCGCCGCGGGCGGTGCGCTGATCGCCGCCGCGGCCGCCGGAGCCGGGTACCGGCTGTACGGCCGCAGGCGCCCGGCCGGGCGCTGAGAAGCGGGCACCGGAGGCCGCTGTGACCGGGACGACGCCGGACACGAGCCATGCCGGGCCGTCCGGCGGGTACACACCCTCCCGAGGGCACCACCAGCAGGCACCCCGCGCACCCGCCACACGGCACCGGACACCGGGGGCACAGGGGATTCGGCACACGGACCGTGCGGAGGCGGAGATGCGGCGGAGGGAACCCGAGGGCCACGGCCCGGTCCGCTACGGCCCCCCGTTCCCCGCCGACGGCCTGCCGGTCCTCCCGGAACTCGCCGCCCGGCTCGGCGCCGCCGAACGCCACGGCGCGGCCCAGCCCGCCGGCGGCGACCCGGCCCTGCTGGAGGCCGCCTGCGGCTACTGGACCCGGCGCTCACTGCCCTGCACCCCGCACCACGTGACCCTCGCCCCCGGTGCGCCCCCGCTGCTGCTGGCGCTGACCGCCGCGCTCGCCGGGGACCACGGTGACATCCTGGCCCCGCGCCCGCGCGCCCCCTGGTGGGCGCCCGTCGCCCGGCTGCTCGGCCGACGCCTCTTCCCGGTGCCGACCCCGGTCGACAGCGGCGGCACACCCGACCCCTACGCGCTGCTGGAGACCGTCCGCCGGGTTCGCGCCGAGGGCGGCGACCCGCGGCTGCTGGTGCTGTCCGTCGCGGACGACCCCACCGCCGCCGTCGCCCTGCCCGAACTGCTGCACGAGACCGTGGAGGCGGCCGCCGCCGAGGGGCTGCACCTGATCAGCGACGAGACCTGGCGGGACACCGTCCACGCGCCGCACGACACCGTCCTGGTCAGCCCGGCGGGGATACTGCCCGACCACGTCACCGTCGTCGCCGACCTCGCCGGATCGCTGCTCCCGGCCGGCTGGCCCGCCGCCGTCGCCCGCTTCCCCGACAGCGCGGCCGGGGAGGACGCCCACGCCCGCGTGCTCGACGTCCTCACCGCGCTCGGCGCCCGCCTCGCCGCCCCGGTCGCGGCCGCCGCACAGTACGCGCTGGACGAGCCCGAGCCGGTCACCGCCCGCCGCCAGGCCGCCGTGGCCCTGCACGCCCGGCTGGCCGCGGCCGCGCACCGCACGGTCCTCACGGGCGGCGCGTTCGCCCCGCCCCCGCAGGCGGGCCGACACCTCTACGCCGACCTCGGCCCCCTGCGCGAGCCCCTCGCCGCGCGGGGCGTGCGGGACGCGCAGGAACTCGAGGACTTCCTCACCGCCCGGCTCGGCATGCCCGCGCCCGGCGGTCACCGCTTCGGCGACGACCTCGAAGCCCTGCGCGTACGGCTGTCGACCGCGCCGCTGCTGGGCGGCACCGACGAGGAGCGCGAGGCCGCGCTCGCATCGTCCGACCCGACGGAACTGCCGTACACGCGCGACGCGTTGCTCACCCTGAGGTCGGTCCTCGACGGACTCCGTGACGACTCCACGCGATGGGAGCCTTCCCGATGACGCAGCAGACGCACGAGTCCGGGTCCACCGTCACGACGGCGACCACACCGGTGCCGGACGCTCCCGAACCCGTGGACGCGGCCCCAACGGCGCCCGGGGCCGCCGTCCGGGCCCCGCTCGCGCCCGCGTCGCCCCCGCTGGCCGAACCCCGCCCGCTGGGCGAGCACCGGGTGTGGCCGCGTACCTTCCACGACCGGCTCACCGCGCCGCTGCCCGGCTGGCGGGCCATGGCCCGCTTCGCCCGCGAGGGCGCCGTACGCCCCGACCCCGAGGGGCTCGCCGACATCCCCCGGCTCCCGTACGAGCCGGGCCCGTTGCCCCGCGTCGGAGTGGACACCCTCGCCGTCACCTGGGCGGGGCACGCCAGTTGGGTGGTGCGGATCGGCGGGCTGACCGTGCTCACCGACCCGGTGTGGTCGCGCCGCATCCTCGGCACCCCGGCCCGCGTCACCCCGGTCGGCGTCCCGTGGGACAGCCTGCCGCCCGTCGACGCGGTCGTGATCAGCCATAACCACTACGACCACCTGGACGCCCCCACCCTGAGCCGACTCCCGCGCGAGACACCGGTGTTCGCACCCGCCGGGCTCGGACGCTGGTTCCGGCGGCGGAGGTTCACCCGTGTCACCGAGCTGGACTGGTGGGAGGGCGCCCAACTCTCGGGCGTGCGCTTCGACTTCGTGCCCGCGCACCACTGGTCCAAGCGCACGCTGACCGACACCTGCCACAGCCTGTGGGGCGGCTGGGTGATGACCGCGCGGGACGGGCAGCGCCTGTACTTCGCGGGCGACACCGGCTACGGCCACTGGTTCGGGCGGATAGGCCGCCGCTACCCCGGCATCGACCTCGCCCTGATGCCCATCGGCGCCTACGACCCGCGCTGGTGGCTCAGCGACGTCCACTGCGACCCGGAGGAGGCCGTACGGGCCACCCTCGATCTCGGCGCCCGCCGGATGGCGCCCATGCACTGGGGGACGTTCGTCCTCTCGGCCGAGCCCGTCATGGAGCCCCTCACCCGGGTCCGGGCGGCCTGGGAGAAGGCGGGCCTGGCCCGCACCGACCTGTGGGACCTCCCCGTGGGCGCCTCCCGCGTCCTTCAGACCTCCCCTACCGCTCCTCACCCCGCACCCGGCGCACCAGCCCCGGAGCCGCGCTGACCAGCACGGTCAGTACCACCACCGCCAGCACCCCCTCCCACGGCCGCGCGAACAGCGAACCCCCGAGCACGCCGATGACCTGGTACGTCAACGCCCACGCCAGGCAGGCCGGCAGGTTGCCCCGCGCGAAACGCCGCAGCGGCCACTCCGCCAGCAGGCACGCCAGCATCACCGGAATCCGGCCGGCGGGTATCAGCCGGGACAGCACCAGCACCGACACCCCGTGCTCGGCCAGCTTCTCCCGCGCCTGGTCCAGCCGCTCCTCCGGCGCCCGCGACCGCAGCGCCTCCAGCCAGCGCGACCCGCTCTGCGAGCCCAGACCGCGCCGCCCCAGCCAGTACAGCGCCGCGTCCCCCAGGAACGCCGCCAGCGACGCCGTCACGAACACCATCGCCAGCGAGAACGGCGCCGTCCGGTGCAGCGCCACCACCGTCGCCGAGCTGACCAGCGCCCCCGTCGGCACCACGGGTATCAGCGCCCCGACCAGCACCAGCAGGAACAGCGACGGATAGCCGAGCGCCTGACCCGCCGACTCCAGCGGGGCACCCGTCGTCGCGGCGGCGGCCAGCACCGCCGCGTCCCCCACGCGTCTCACCGGCCGACCTCCAGCCGTACGCCCTCCCCGTGGCCCAGCCGGCGCACGGTCACCTTCGGCGCCGCCTCCGCCGCCAGGCGCACGAACTCCTCACCCGGCGCGTGGAATTCGTGCGGGCGCACCGCGTCCATCCCGATCGGCCAGTACGTGCCGTAGTGCACCGGCACCGCCCAGCCCGGCGCCAGCCGGGCCAGTGCCCGTGCGGCCCGGCCCGCGTCCAGATGCCCCTCACCGAGGTACGGCCCCCAGCCGCCCACCGGCAGCAGTGCCACGTCCACCGGGCCGACCTCCTCGGCCATCGCGTCGAACAGCCCGGTGTCCCCGGCGAAGTAGGTGCGCGCCTCACCCTCCACGACGTAGCCCAGGGCCGGGGCGCGGCGCGGGCCGAACGGCAGCCGCCGTCCGTCGTGCAGCGCGGGCACCACCCGTACCCGCAGCTCCCCGAGCCGCACCTCGTCGCCCGGCACCACCTCGGTCAGGTCGAGCCCCCGCAGCCGGCGCAGGCCGGGCACCGCCCGCGGCGCGCCCCGCGGCACCAGCACCCGCGTGCCCGGGGCCAACTGCGCCAGCGAGGGCAGGTGCAGATGGTCGGCGTGCAGGTGCGAGACGAGCACGGCATCCGCGCGGCGGGCACGGGCGGGCGGCGGGGCGCCCCGGCGGCGGCGCAGATGCGCCAGCCGGGAGGCGAACAGGGGATCGGTGAGCACCCGGGTGTCCGAGTCCTCGATCGTGCAGGTGGCGTGACCCCACCAGGTGACCTCCACCGGCACTACCCTCACCTCCGCGCGCGACTCCCCCGAAGCCTACGGGCAGCGGTAGGGTCGGCGGCGAAGCCCGGAGGTGAGGGGACGCCATGGGACCGCTACGGGGTGCCTCGGCCGCGCTTGCGGCGGTACGGATCACCGCCATCGCCAGCCTGACCCCGCTGGAGGAGCTGGAGGCCGACCCCTTCCTGGTCGACTCCCGCAGCCAGCACGCCATGTGCGCCCGCTGGGCCGCCGAGCAGGGCCTCGTGGTCACCCGCGAACTCCTCGTCGGCGGCCTGCGCTTCGACCACCGCGCCCTGTGGGACGGCGTACGCCCCGGCGTGGACGTCTTCGTCGCCCCCAGCAGGCGGGTGCTGGAACGCGCGCTGTCCTCGGTGGACGAGTTCACCGCCGAGTGCGCCCGGCGCGGGGTCCGCGTGGAGACCGTGGGCAGCGCCGAACCCGCGTACGACGCCCGGATGAAGGCGCGCGTGCACCGGCGGCTCTCCATGCCGACGGCCGGGTACGACGGCAAATAAGCCGTCCCGACGCCTCCGGCCGGTATGACAAGGTGGGGGGACAGGCCCCGCGGGGCGGGCCGGAACGTGAGGTGCGCGGGGCGTGGGGTGGCGACGGGTTGCCGGTCAGATCGGCCGGAGCGTCACGGTGTGGGCGGTGTCCACGCTCACGATGCTCCTGCTCGCCGGGCTCCTGCCCGACTTCCGGCTCCAGTCGCCCGACGGTGACAGCGCCACCCGTATCGCCGTCACCGCCGCCTGCGGCGCGGGGGCGTTCGGCCTGCTGTCGGCGCTCGTCTGGCCGCTGCTGGTGCGGATGCTGCTGCTGGTGCCCGCGCTCTTCCTCGGACTGCTGGTCTTCTTCCTCAACGGCTCCCTGCTGCTGCTCGCCCTGCGCCTCAACCCCTCCGGGCGGGGCGAGGTGGCGCCCGAGACCGCCGTCATCGTCGCCGCCGTGATGTCCGCCGTCGCCTCCGCGACCGGCGGCGCGCTCGCCGTACGCGACGACGACGCCTACCGGCGCCGCCTGCTGCGGCTGGCCGACCGGCGCCGGAGAGCCACGCTGCCCTGCGCGAGCACCCCCGGCCTGGTCTGCGTCCAGCTCGACGGCGTCGGCCACGACGTGCTCACCGCCGCCGTCCGCGAGGGCCTGATGCCCACCGTCGCCCGCTGGCTGGCCGCCGACGGCATCATCCCGCCCACCCACCGGCTCACCGCCTGGCGCACCGACTGGTCCAGCCAGACCGGCGCCAGCCAGCTCGGCATCCTGCACGGCAGCACCTACGACGTGCCCGCCTTCCGCTGGTACGAGAAGGACCGCGGCGAGGTCATGGTCTGCAACCGGCCCACCTCCGCCGCCGAGTTGCAGCGCCGCGCGACGGCCCGCACCGGTGAGGCCGGACTCCTCGCCGTCGACGGTGCCAGCCGGGGCAACCTGTTCAGCGGCGGCGCCGGGGAACAGGCCCTCGTCCTGTCCATCGCCACCCGTCGCCGGGGCCGGGAGAACCGTTCCCGCGCCGGATACTTCGCCTACTTCTCCGACCCGGCCAACGCGGTGCGCACCGCGCTGTCCTTCTTCGCCGAGATCGGCCGCGAGATCGGGCAGTCCACCCGTGCCCGGTTCGCCCGAGCGCACCCGCGCGTCGGCCGGGGCGGCCTCTACCCGCTCGTCCGCGCCTTCGCCACCGTCGTCGAACGGGACGTGGTCGTCGCCGCCGTGATGGGCGACCTGCTCGCCGGACGTACCGCCGTCTACGCCGACCTGGTCGCCTACGACGAGGTCGCCCACCACTCGGGACCCGACAGCCGCGACGCCCGTCAGGTCCTCAGGCGCCTCGACCGCTCCCTCGCGCTGATCGAGAAGGCCACCGAACACGCCCCGCGCCCCTACCGCCTGGTCGTCCTCTCCGACCACGGCCAGAGCCCCGGCGAAACCTTCCGCTCCCGCTACGGCCTCACCCTCACCGACCTCGTCCGCGCAGGCAGCGGACTGCCCGTGCCGCGCGGCGCCGGCCGCACCCCGAGCGGCGCCGAGGCCCGCGCCGCCGTACGCGCCGCCCTGGGCCGGGACGACGCGGAGAGCGGGCCCGCGCCGCGCTCCGAGCCCGTCGTGCTCGCCTCCGGCAACCTCGGCCTGGTCTCCTTCCCGGACGTCCCGCACCGGATGACCAAGGAGGAGATCGACGCCCGCCACCCGGCGCTGCTCCCCACCCTCGCCAACCACCCCGGCATCGGCTTCCTGCTGGTGCGCAGCGCCGCACACGACGGCGTGGTCCTCGGCCCCTGCGGCACCGAGATCCCGCTGGCCGAGCTGGACGAGCGGCCGGGGCCGCTGGCCCGCTTCGGCCCCGGCGCCGTCGACGCCGTACGCCGGACGCACGCCTTCCCGCACACCGCCGACATCATGGTCAACTCCTGGCACGACCCCGCCACCGGACAGATCCACGCCTTCGAGGAGCAGATCGGGTCCCACGGCGGCCTCGGCGGCGCCCAGTCCCACCCGTTCCTGCTCTCCCCGCTCACCCTGTCCGTGCCCGGGGAGGACGGCGAGGCACTGACCGGCGCCGAGCGCGTGCACGGCGTACTGCGCCGCTGGCTCGGCGAGTTGAACGGCCCCGAGGTGCCGCTCGACGCCGACCCCGAACGCCGGGCGGCCTGAGCCCCCGGAGCGGTCCTGACGGTGGCGTGACCCCGGATGTGATCGGATGGGGGTACGGGGGCAACAGGACCCGGAACACGCAAACACCCGCGAAAGGAACCACCGTGGCTACCACGCGCACCGCACACACGGTCTGGGAAGGCGAACTGCTGTCGGGCAGCGGCACCGTCACCTTCGACTCCTCCGGCATCGGCTCCCAGCCGGTGTCGTGGCCGTCGCGCGCCGAGCAGGCGAACGGCCGCACCAGCCCCGAGGAGCTGATCGCCGCCGCGCACTCGAGCTGCTTCTCCATGGCCCTGTCGCACGGTCTGACCGGCGCCGGCACCCCGCCCACCCGGCTGGAGACCAAGGCCGACGTCACCTTCCAGCCCGGCGAGGGCATCACCGGCATCCACCTCACCGTGCGCGGCGAGGTCCCCGGCCTGGACGCGGACGGCTTCCGCGCGGCCGCCGAGGACGCCAAGAAGAACTGCCCCGTCAGCCAGGCCCTGACCGGCACCGACATCAGCCTCACGGCCGAGCTGGCCTGAAGCCTGTCGCCTGCTTCGGCGGGCCTCCGGTGCCGTGCCACGGGCGCGGCACCGGTCACAGGCTCTCGCGGAACTCCCGCAGCAGCTTCTGGGTGCGCTGGACGGAGGCCGCCCGCGCCGTCATGTGGTCCAGCACCTCCAGGTGCGCGGCCACCTCCTCGCGCGAGTCGAGGTAGAGCGCGCCGGTCAGATACTCGGTGAACACCATGTCCGGCAACTCCCGTTCGGCGAACCGGAACAGGGTGAAGGGCGCGTACGTCCCCGGATGCGGGCCCGCCGCGAACTCCGCGAGCTGGAGGGTGATCCGGTCCCGGTCGGCGTACTCCAGCAGCCGGTCCAGCTGGTCGCGCATTACCTCGGACCGCGTGCTCACCGGGCGCCGCAGCACCGTCTCGTCCATCACGAACCACAGGTGCGGGGCGTCCTCGCGCTCCAGCAGCCGCTGCCGCTCCAGGCGCAGCGCCACATGCCGCTCCACCGTCTCCCCGCCGTGCTGCCCTATGGTCCCGGCCTCCAGCACCGCCCGCGCGTACGCCTCGGTCTGGAGCAGGCCGGGGATGAAGTGGGGCTCGTAGGACCGGATCAGACGGGCGGCGCCCTCCAGGCTCACGTACAGGCTGAACCAGTCCGGCAGCACGTCGTGGAAGCGCTGCCACCAGTCCGGCTGGTTGGCCTCCTCGGCCAGCCGCACGAACGCGTCGGCCTCCTCCTCGCCCACCCCGTACGCGGCCAGCAGCGCCTGTACGTACGGGATCTTCAGCGCGACCTCGGCCGTCTCCATCCGCCGCACGGTCGCCGAGGCCACCCGCAGCACCCGGGCCGCCTCGTCCCGGCTCAACCCGGTCGACTCCCGCAGCTCCTGCAACCGCCGCCCGAGCACCACCTGCCCCACCGTGGGAGCGGCCCGCCGCTCACTCACACCCGACCCCTCCCCAGTGATCCATGCGGGCAGTCTGCCACGCGAGGGGTCCTCGCACAGGGGGGATCAATCAGCCACCGGGGGAGGGGAGGTGGCCGAGTCGGGGAGGGTCAGGGCGGAGTCGGCGTGGAGGGTGAGGCGTACGGGGACGAAGGTGGTGGCGTCCACCGGGGGCGCGCCGGTGCCGGGGTTGCGGGCGTACCGGGGATGGGCGCCGGCGCTGATCTGCCAGCGGACCCGGTGGCCGGGGGCGAAGCGGTGAGCGGTGGCGCTCATCGGCACGGTCAGGCGGGTGGCGGCGCCGGGAGAGGTGCCGACCGTGCCGAGGCCGTCGCAGACGTCGACCGAGCGGCCTTCGGGGTCCACGTCGCACAGACGGGTGAAGACGTCGGCGTGACCGGTGTCCGTGGTCACGCTCAGCCGGGCGCTGACCGGGCCGAGGACGTCGAGGGGTTCGGTCAGCACCGGGCCCGTGAACGTCACCACGTCGGTGCGGGCCTCCAGCGGGCCGTTGTCCCGGGGGCCGGCGGCCGGGGAGAGACGGGGCCCGCCCACGGCCGGGGTGGGGTCGGCGGGGTCATGGCGGAAGGTGGCCAGTGCGGCCGAGTCGGTGGGCGGCTGCCGGGTGAGGTGGCCGTCTCCGGTGGGGTACCAGGTGGTGGGCTCCGTGGCGGGCGGCCAGTCGGCGAGGTCTCGCCACCTGTGGTCCCCACCCATGTGCTCCCCGCCCATGTGCTCCCCGCCCATGTGTACGCGCACCGCGGTGGGGCGCAGTCCGGTGGGGTCGTCGCACAGGTGGGCACGCAGCCAGGCGAGGCTCTCCGCGAACACCTCGGGCCAGCCCTGCTGAAGCGCGGAGGAGTGCGTCCAAGGACCGACGAGAAGCGCCGTCTCGCACCCGGCCCGGCGCAGCCGCGCGTACTGCTCGAAGGTCTGCTCGGCCAGCACGTCGTGCCATCCGGTGATCAGGCCGGTGGGTACGCGGTGGTGTCCCGAGGGGGCCATGGACGCACCGTCCCAGTACGGGTGCTCGGGGTCGGAGTGGGTCAACACGCCGTCCAGCCAGGGTGCTTCACCACCGAGCGCGGAGGCGTACGCACCTCGCAGCGGCTCAGCCATGGTGACGGCACGCAGTCGGCGCCGCAGGCGCAGGGCGCCCCGCGCGAAGGTGACCACGCCCCGGTGCTGGTGGCTCATGCCGAGGCCGACCACCAGGGCGTTCTCCAGGCGCAGCGCACCGCCGCCCGTGTGGAAGACGGCGTACGGATCGTGCAGGCCCACCTGGACGACCATCGCCTTCAGCTCCGGCGGCGGGGCCAGGGCGAGGGCCCACTGCACATAGCCCAGGTAGCTGGGACCGACTGTGCCCAACCTGCCGTCGAACCACGCCTGTTCACGCAGCCACGCCGCGGTGGCCGATCCGTCGGCGGCCTCGTTGCGCCACAGGTGGAACGCGCCCCCGGAGCCCCCCGTGCCCCGGCAGCTCTGCAGGACCACATGGAAGCCCTGCTCGGCGAAGAGCAGGCCGTACATCGCCGACCAGGGCAGGCCCCGGCCGTAGGGGGAGCGCACCAGCAGCGTGGGGAAGTCGCCCTCGGCACGCGGGAAGTAGTGATCGGTGAGCAGCGCGCTGCCGTCGCAGCCGGGCACCGCGAGCCCCGGCTCCCAGCCGACGTCGTACCGCTTCGCCGGCAGGCCGCGCCAAGTGGCGCGCAACAGACGTGCGGACAGTGGTGGTCTACGGAACGACATGATTCCCCTCCTGTATGGCGTACGGTGTACGAGAATAGGGGATGCTTGGATGACCTTGGCAAGGGCAGACCGCAGGCGGATCGGAGAAGGGGGCGCTGGAGCGTGGCTCAGGTGGAGGAATCGGGGGCGGCGGCGGGTGCCGATCCCGAGCGGCTCTGGCTGCGCGCCGCCGAGCCCCGCAGGGGCCGTAAGCCCTCCTTCAGCCGGGAGGCGATCACCGAGGCGGCCGTCTCGCTGGCGGACGCCGAAGGGCTCGACGCGGTCAGCATGCGGCGGGTCGCGGCCGCGGTGGGGGCCGGCGTCATGTCGCTCTACAGCTACGCGCCCGACAAGGAGACGCTGGTCGAGCTGATGGTGGACCACGTCAGCGCCGAACTGCCCACCTCGGGACCGCTCACCGGGGACTGGCGGGCCGACCTCAAGGCCATCGCCCACCTCCAGCGCGACCACATGCTGCGCCACCCCTGGCTCCCCGCCGCCCTGGCCACGCATCGCACCCCCGGCCCGCATGTCCTGGCCTTCCTCGAACACGCCCTCACCGCCCTGCGCCCCTCCGGCCTCGACGGTGCCGCACGGCTGGAGATCTTCGCCCAGCTCACCGCCTTCGTCGCCGGACACGTCGGCCACGAACTGGCCCGGGCCAGGGCCGCCCACTCTCCCGAACGGGCCGCCGCCGAGGCCCGTTACCTCGCCGCGGTCACCCGGGACGGCCACCACCCCGAACTCGCCGAAGCCCTCTCCGCCCCCCACCGCCCCAGCGACCCCGAAGCCACCTTCAGCCGCTTCCTCAACCGTCTGACCGACGGGCTGGACACCGGCTGAGCCGCGCGGGTCCGCCCGCCCCGAAGTTACCCAACTCCCGTTTGTAGTAGCGGACATGGCGTGGTCCGGCGCGGGCACACTGACCCTGTGCTCGACTACGACAAGGAAGCCGAGTCCTACGACCGTCTCCGTGGCGGTGAGCCCCGTGCCCGTGCCGCCGCCGACACCGTTCTCGGGCTGATCCCGGACCGCGAAGGGCGTTTGCTGGACAACGGGTGCGGCACCGGGATCGTCACGCGCCGGCTGGCGGAGGCGCGGCCGGGGTTGCGGGTGACCGGGGTGGATCTCACGCCTGCCATGACCGAGAAGGCCGCCGCTCGGGTGCCCGGAGCCGTGGTGCGGGGTGACAGCCGCCGGCTGCCCTTTCCCTACGGGGTGTTCGACGTGGTCACCAGTGTGTGGCTGTTGCACCTGCTGGACGATCCCGCCGATCTGCGGGCCGTGCTCGGGGAGTGCGCGCGGGTGCTGCGGCCGGGTGGGACCTACGTGACCACCATCGACAAGGCGAAGGCGCACGACGTCGGGAGCGACATCGACGCCGTGCTCGGGCCGCGTCCCCGGCGGCCCGCCTCCGACGACCCGGCCAAGGTGGACGCGTACGCCGCCGAGGCCGGGCTGGTCAGGACCGGTCAGGCGCGGTTCACCGGGGTCGGGCAAGGGCGCAGTCCGCGCCGGACGATCGAGGACCTCCGGCGCGGGTGGTTCACCCTGCTGCCGCCCGGTGAGCCGCGTACCGAGGAGTTCGCCGCGCGGCTGGGCCGGCTGCCCGACCAGGACCGGCCCCGCGCGGACCCCGTCTTCACCCTGCACGCCTATCGGCGGTCCGGGTAGGAGTGGGGTCCGGCCATACATCAGGGCGGTGGCGCAGTATCGCGGCCACCATGGGGCGGGACGACACCAGTACGTCGGCAAGGAAACGGGACCGGCGTACGCCCAGCGCCCGCAGGGCGCGGCCGTGGTCGGCGATCACGATGAGGCAGGCGCCGGCCAGCAGCCCTCGCCACAGGGCCAGCAGCGGACGCCGTACCGCGCGCGGCAGTTCGGCCACCGAGTCGTGCAGCCGGGCGCAGTGGAACGGCACGTGGCGCTCCTCGTCCGCGAGGATGCGGGCCGCCACCTCCGAGGCCAAGGTGTCGCCGCTGCCGTCCCGCAGGGCGCGGTAGTAGCGCAGGGCCACCACCTCCGCGACCATCAGCACCAGCAGCTCCAGGCGCAGGCCCATCAGCCGGCGTACCCGGACGAACGCGGTGTCGGTCCAGTGCCCGGTCAGCACCGGCATGCCGCCCGCCGTCAGCAGCCGGGCGAGGAGTCGGGCGTGGTTCTGCTCCTCGGCGATGAACAGCCGTACCGCGCGGGCGTATGCGGGGTCTCCCGCCTCGTCGGCCTTGGCGGTGAGGTTCGCGCCGTCGCCGTCCTCCCCGGTCTGGAAGCGCTGGACGCTCGCCCACACCGCCGGGTCCAGCCGGGCGGCGCGCGTCCAGTCGGGGTCGGCCCGCGCCGCCCTCCGTACCCGCTCCGCCTCGAAGCCGTCCGCCCACTGCCCGAAACCGCTCACCCAGGCCCCCTCAACTCCTCCGGCGCGGCTCTCGCGCCTTGCCGACCCAGGACGCGAGCCGGTGCCGAACCGTTCCGCCTCACCGCGGGCTTGCCGTATCGGCAACATCGCTTGCTGTCGGGCGGCGCCCCGTCGCACGCTGGGCGCAGCCGGAGCAGAGCCGGGGAAGAGAGGCTGAACAGCATGGCGCACGACCACCACGCACCCACCGGGCACGGACACGCGCACACGCACGGGCATCAGGCCGACGTGGACTGGGCCGAGATGGGCCCGGTGCTGGAGTCCCAGGCGGAGCTGCTCGCGCCCGTGTACCGGGAGGTGATGGGCTGGCTCGCCGAGGAGACCCCCGAACCGGGCCTGATCGTGGACGCGGGCAGCGGCCCCGGTGTCGTCGCCTGCCTGTTCGCCGAGGAGTTTCCCGGCGCCCGGGTGACCGCCGTCGACGGCAGCGCACCCCTGCTGGAGCGCGCCCGCGACCGCGCCGCCCGCCTCGGCGTGGACGGCCGCTTCTCCACCGTGACCGGCGAACTCCCCGATGCCCTGGACGAGTTGGAGTTCCCGGCCGACCTGCTCTGGGTCAGCCGCACCTTGCACCACCTGGGGGACCAGCGAGCCGGACTCACCGCCTTCGCCGAGCGGCTCGCCCCCGGCGGCACGCTCGCCCTCCTCGAAGGCGGACTCCCCGCCCGCTACCTGCCCCGCGACATCGGCATCGGCCGTCCCGGCCTCCAGGCCCGGCTCGACGCGGCCGGGGAGAAGTGGTTCAGCCGGATGCGCGCCGAACTGCCCGGCGCGGTGGCCGAGCCCGAGGACTGGCCCGCCCTGCTCACCTCGGCCGGCCTGAAGCCCACCCGGACCCGCACCTTCCTGCTGGACCTGCCCGCCCCCGCCGGCGCGGCCGCCCGCGACTACGCCGCCGCCTACTTCACCCGGCTGCGCGACGGCCTCGGCGACGCCCTGGACGCCGACGACCGCGCCACCCTGGACCGTCTCCTCGACCCCGCCGACCCGGAGAGCGTGTACCACCGGTCCGACCTGTTCGCGCTGGACGCGTACACCGTCTACACGGCCGCACGCCCCCGCTGACTCAGTTCTCCGCGAGGAACTGCCGGGCCAGCCGGTCCCCGAGGGCGACCGCCGCCTCGTGGCTCTCGACGGGGGAGACCCGCGAGTTCCTGAACAGGATGTACGTCACCCCGGACTCGGCGCCCCCGGTCGCCGGGTCCGGGTCGATGCCCAGCGCCTCGGCCGCCGCGTAGGACGCCTCGCCGATGATCTCCTTGGGCCCGGTGTCCCCGACGACCGCGTACTCCACCTGGTCGCCGTGGACGACGGCCACCACCGCGCCGCCCGCGACGCCGGCCGCCGCGGGGTCCCACAGGGCGCTCTTGCCGGGCACCACCACGTACGGCAGCGCGTCGGCGCGCAGGGGCTTGCCGTCGGACTGGTGGAAGGCGGTGTCGTCCTGGTACCAGGGGTCGCGGTCCTCGTTGCACCGGGTCGTGCGCTGACCGTCGCAGTCCACGTCCAGGTCGGCCTGCCAGAACACCGCGCCCTTCAGCCCGCACACCGGGACGGTCGGGGCGCTCTCGGCGTCGGTGCGGTACAGGCCGGCGGAGATCCGGTCGCACGTCCGCACCTTCGCCAGCAGGTCGGCCGCCGGGACCGTGCCCTCCCGCGCCCGCCTCGGCGCGTCACCGTGGGCGGCGGCCAGGGCCGTGGCGCAGAGCAGGACGGTCCCGGCGGCGGTGGCGAGACCCAGAGGACGAAGACGCACGGCGCGGAGCCCTTCCCGGTGAAGCGGCGCACAGGGCCGCCCGCCCCGGGAACGGGACGGGCGGCCCTGGGGCGCGCGGATGTCAGACCATGTCGAACGTCGCCGGGTCGGGACCCAGCCGCTTGTCCTCGTTCAGCGCGCCGATGGCGGCGAGGTCCTCGTCGTCCAGGCTGAAGTCGAACACCTCGATGTTCTCCTTGATCCGCGACGGCGTCACGGACTTCGGGATGACGATGTTGCCGAGCTGGACGTGCCAGCGGAGCACGACCTGCGCGGGCGTACGCCCGTGCTTCCTCGCGATGGCGACGATCGCCGGGACCTCCAGCAGGCCCTTGCCCTGGCCGAGCGGCGACCACGCCTCGGTGGCGATGCCCTGCTCGGCGTTGAACTCCCGCGCCGCGCGCTGCTGGAGCTGGGGGTGCAGCTCGATCTGGTCGACCGCGGGGACGACGGACGTCTCCGCGATCAGCCGCTCCAGGTGCTCGGGCAGGAAGTTGGACACGCCGATCGCGCGGACGCGGCCGTCGGAGTACAGCTTCTCGAACGCCCGGTAGGTGTCGAGGTAGTCGTCCCGCGCGGGCAGCGGCCAGTGGATCAGATACAGGTCGAGGTAGTCGAGACCGAGCTTCTCCAGCGACGTGTCGAAGGCACGCAGGGTGGAGTCGTACCCCTGGTCGCTGTTCCAGAGCTTGGTGGTGACGAAGAGGTCCTCGCGGGGCAGGCCGGACGCGGCGATGGCCTTGCCGGTGCCCTCTTCGTTGCCGTAGATCGCCGCGGTGTCGATGCTGCGGTACCCGGTCTCCAGCGCCGTGGCGACCGCGCGCTCCGCCTCGTCGTCCGGGACCTGCCAGACGCCGAAGCCGAGCTGGGGCATCTCGACACCGTTGTTGAGGATGATCGGGGGGACCTTGCTGCTCACGAGGGTGTGATCCTTCGGTTGTGGACAGGTGCTACGCCCATCGTCAACGATCACGGCCCGGTCCGCATTCCTGACGGCGGGATCAGGACCGGTAGAGCGCTTCCACCTCGTGCTCGTACGCCTTCTCGATCGCCTTCCGCTTCAGCTTCAGCGACGGTGTCAGCAGCCCGTGCTCCTCGGTGAACGGCTGGGCCAGGATGCGGAAGGTACGGATCGACTCGGCCTGGGAGACCAGCGTGTTCGCCGCGACCACCGCCCGGCGCACCTCCGTCTCCAGGTCGGCGTCGCGCACCAGCTCGGCCGGGGTGGGCCGGGGCTTGCCGCGCATCTGGAGCCAGTGGTCGACGGCCTCCTGGTCCAGGGTGACCAGCGCCGCGATGTACGGGCGGTCGTTGCCGACGACGATGCACTGGTTGACCAGCGGATGGTCCCGCACCCGCTCCTCCAGCACACCGGGGGAGACGCTCTTGCCGCCGGAGGTCACGAGGATCTCCTTCTTGCGGCCGGTGATGGTCAGATAGCCGTCCTCGTCCAGCGAGCCCAGGTCGCCGGTGGCGAGCCAGCCGTCGTGCAGGGTCTCGTCGGTCGCCTTGGGGTTGTTGAGGTAGCCCTGGAAGACGTTCCCGCCGTGCAGCCAGACCTCGCCGTCGTCGGCGACGTGCACCGTCACCCCGGGGACGGCCTGGCCGACGGTGCCGTAGCGGGTGCGCTCGGGCGGGTTGGCGGTGGCGGCGGCCGTCGACTCGGTCAGGCCGTAACCCTCGTAGATCTGGACGCCGGCGCCCGCGAAGAACAGGCCGAGGCGGCGGTCCATCGCCGAGCCGCCCGACATCGCGTTGCGGATGCGGCCGCCCATCGCCGCGCGGACCTTGGAGTACACCAGCTTGTCGAAGAGCTGGTGCTGCATCCGGAGGCCCGCCGAGGGGCCGGGGCCGAGGCCCCACGCCTTGGCCTCCAGCGCGTCGGCGTACTTCACGGCCACCTCGACCGCCTTCTCGAAGGGCGCCGCCTTGCCGTCCCTCTCCGCCTTGCGCCGGGCCGCGTTGAACACCTTCTCGAAGATGTACGGCACCGCCAGGATGAACGTCGGCCGGAACGCGGCGAGATCCGGCAGCAGGGCGGCCGCGTGGAGCTGCGGCTGGTGCCCGAAGCGGACCCGGCCCCGGAGCGCCGCGACCTCCACCATGCGGCCGAAGACATGGGCCAGGGGCAGGAACAGCAGGGTGGACGCCTCGTCGCCCTTCTTGGAGTGGAACACCGACTCCCAGCGGCGGATCACCGTGTCCGCCTCGAACATGAAGTTGCCGTGCGAGAGGACGCAGCCCTTGGGACGGCCCGTGGTGCCCGAGGTGTAGATGATGGTGGCGGTCGACTCCGGGGTGACCGCCTCGCGGTGCCGGTGCACCACCTCGTCGTCCAGGTGCGCTCCGGCGTCATACAGCTCGCGTACGCAGTTCGCGTCGAGCTGCCACAGCTGGCGCAGGCGGGGGAGGCGGCCGATGACCGTGGCGATCGTCATCGCGTGGTCCTCGTGCTCCACCACGGCGGAGGTGACCTCGGCGTCGTGCAGCATCCAGAAGCACTGCTCGGCGGAGGAGGTCGGGTAGATCGGCACCACCTGGGCACCGATCGTCCACAGCGCGAAGTCGAAGAGGGTCCACTCGTAGCGGGTGCGGGACATGATGGCGACCCGGTCGCCGAAGCGGACGCCCTGGGCGAGCAGGCCCTTGGCGAGGGCGACGACCTCGTCACGGAACTCGGCGGCGGTCACGTCCCGCCACCGCCCCTGGTCGTCCTTGCGGCCGAGGGCGACGTGCAGGGGGTCGGTGCGCGCGTTGTCGAAGACGGTGTCGGCCAGGCCGCCCACCGGCGGCTCCGACTCCCTCTCCGTCACAGGGTTGGTGAACTCGCGCAAACCTCGCTCCCCCCTTGCTCGCTCTTCCTCGCTCCTCCGTCACGGACCCGCGACGCTCCGCACAGCGCCGTGAAAGCTACCCCACCGAATGGCCGGATGGGAGGGGTCCGGAAACCGGCCAAACCTCACGTACCTCACGCCCACCACCCGGAAAATCCCCGCACATGCGGAAGGGCCGGACACGATACTGACGGGTCGGTACGTACCCCGGTCGTAATCTCCACCGAATCTGTACGGGCCGGTCACGGGGTGGGGCGTGGCGCAGAGACCCCGAGAAGGCTGTCGGTCACTGCCACAAGAGCGCGGGGGCAATATGCGCCATCGATCCCCTCCCGGGCACCTCAGCCGCCCCGCCGGCGCAACCGCTCCCCGCCCGCCAGGATCGCCGCCGCCAACGCGTTCGCCGCGTCCTCCGTCGCGCCCCTGGCCCGGGCGTGGGTCAGAGCGAAGTCGACCTTGCCCAAGTCGGGGAGGCCGGCGCGGTCCGGGACGCGGGTCAGGCCCGGGGGGATGAGGTGACGGGAGTGGGCCATGACGCCGAGGCCCGCTCTCGCGGCGGCGACGAGGCCGTTCAGGCTGGTGCTGGTGCAGACGATCCGGTAGGGGCGGGAGTGCGATTCGAGGGTGTCCAGGGCTCTGGCACGGGTGATGCCGGGCGGGGGATAGACGATCAGCGGGACCGGCCGGTCGGGGTCGAGGCGGAGCCGGTCCGTGCCGATCCAGACCAGGTCGTCGCGCCAGACCAGGCGGCCGCGCGGGTCCTCCGGGCGGCGCTTGGCGAGGACCAGGTCGAGCTTGCCCTCGGCGAGACGCTCGTGCAGCGTGCCGGACAATTCCACCGTCAGTTCGAGGTCGACCTCGGGATGGTCGTACCGGAAACCCTCGAGGATCTCCGGGAGGCGGGTCAGCACGAAGTCCTCCGAGGCGCCGAACCGCAGCCGCCCCCGCACCCGCGGCCCGGAGAAGTACGCCGACGCCTGTTCCTGCACCTCCAGCAGCCGCCGCGCGAACCCGAGCATCGCCTCGCCGTCGCCGGTCAGCTCCACCGAGTGGGTGTCCCGCACGAACAGCTGGCGGCCCGCCGTCTCCTCCAGCCGGCGCACATGCTGGCTCACCGTCGACTGCCGCAGCCCCAGCCGCCGTGCGGCCCGCGTGAAGCTGAGCGTCTGCGCCACCGCGAGGAACGTCCGCAGGTGCGTGGGGTCGTACATGGAGGCCAGGGTAGCCCGGTCATCATGAACCGCGATCGCAGTCAGAGCGGTATGCCGGATTCCGTGATCGGCGCCGACCAGGCACGATGGAGATCGCCCACCCCACCGAGACGCTACGGAGCCCTGTGAGACGCCGGCTGCCCATCGACCCGTACATCGCGCTGCTCCTCGGCACGGTGGGCCTGGCCGCGCTGCTGCCCGCGCGGGGCGTCGCCGCCGACGTGGCCTCCGGCGCCTCCACGGCCGCCATCGCGTTCCTGTTCTTCCTCTACGGCGCCCGCCTGTCCACCCATGAGGCGATGACCGGGCTGCGCCACTGGCGGCTCCACCTCACCGTCCTGGCCTGCACCTTCGTCGTCTTCCCGCTGCTCGGGCTGGCCGCGCGCGGACTGGTCCCGGCGCTGCTGACCCAGCCGCTCTACCAGGGGCTGCTGTTCCTCACCCTGGTCCCGTCGACCATCCAGTCCTCCATCGCCTTCACCTCCATCGCACGCGGCAACGTCCCCGCCGCCATCTGCGCCGGCTCCTTCTCCTCCCTCGTCGGCATCGTCGTCACCCCGCTGCTCGCCGCCGTGCTGCTGGGTGACTCCGGCGGCGGCCTCTCCGCCGACTCGCTGCTGAAGATCGTGCTGCAACTGCTGGTGCCGTTCCTCGCCGGGCAGCTGCTGCGGCGCTGGATCGGCGGCTTCGTCGCCCGGCACAAGAAGGTGCTCGGCCTGGTCGACCGGGGCTCGATCCTGCTGGTCGTCTACACCGCGTTCAGCGAGGGCATGGCCCAGGGCATCTGGCACCAGGTGAGCGCACCGCGGCTCGGCGCCCTGCTGCTCGTGGAGGCCGTCCTGCTCGCCGTGATGCTCACGCTCACCTGGTACGGCGCGCGGGCCCTCGGCTTCGACCGGGGCGACCGCATCGCCATCCAGTTCGCCGGGTCGAAGAAGTCCCTCGCCTCCGGACTCCCCATGGCCGGCGTCCTGTTCGGCGCCCACGCCTCCCTCGCCGTGCTGCCGCTGATGCTCTTCCACCAGATGCAGCTCATGGTCTGCGCGGTCATCGCCAAGCGCCGCGCCCACGACCCCGGGGAACCCCCGGACCAGCAGCCCCAGGTACCCCGGCCGCGCGTGAGGCCGGACGGTCACGGCACCGCCTAGGAAGGTGTCCCCCCGATCTTCGCCGGCCCCCGGGACACCCGAACGCGTCTCGTTCACCGACCCGTTGGCCCGGATTTCCGGCACGGACAGCTCGCGAGGGTTAACGTTCCGTCATGACCGCAGCACCCGTACTCGACCCCCGCCGCACCGCCCTCGTGCTCGTCGACCTCATGGACCGCCTCGTGGCGCTGCCGCTCGAACCCCGCAAGGGCGCCGAAGTGCTCGACGCCTGCGAGGAGTTGGCGAGGCGCTGCCGCGCCGGGGGCGCACTCGTCGTACTCGTCCGGGTCGAGCGGCCCACCGTGGCCGAACAGCCGCCGGGCAGCGGTCTCGCCGCCGGACTGCGCCACGAGGGCGACCTGGAGGTGGTCAAGCGGACCATCGGCGCGTTCCAGGGCACCGGGCTGGACGAGCGGCTGCGCGCGCGGGGCGTCGACACCCTGGTCCTCGGCGGCATCGCCACCAACCTGGGCGTGGAGTCCACCGCCCGCGCCGCCGCCGACCTGGGCTACGAGCTGGTCTTCGCGGAGGACGCGATGGCCGCGTTCACGGCCGCCGAGCACGACGCGTCGGTACGGCTGGACTTCCCCCGCCTCGGCACCGTCACCACCGTCGGACGGCTGGGCTTCGAGGCCCCTGGGGACTGAGAGCTTTCCGGCCACCAGGCCCTGCCGCCGACCGCCCGACGCACGGAGCCGACCGTTCACCGCAGCGCGCCGCGCCCCGCCTTCTCAACCCACCCGCCCCGGCCTACCGTCCGGCCCCATGAGCAGCCCCCCTGTCGCGCCCCCGGGCTGGAGCCGCTGGCTCGTACCGCCCGCCGCGCTCTCCGTCCACCTCTCCATCGGCCAGGCGTACGCCTGGAGCGTGTTCAAGCCACCCCTGGAATCCGCGCTGCACCTCGACGGCACCCAGAGCGCGCTGCCGTTCCAGCTGGCGATCGTGATGCTCGGCCTGTCGGCCGCGTTCGGCGGCACCCTCGTCGAGCGCAACGGCCCGCGCTGGGCGATGACCGTGGCCCTGGTCTGCTTCTCCTCCGGGTTCCTGATCTCCGCGCTCGGCGCGCAGACGCAGCAGTACTGGCTGATCGTCCTCGGGTACGGGTTCGTCGGCGGCATCGGCCTCGGCATCGGCTACATCTCGCCCGTCTCCACCCTGATGAAGTGGTTCCCGGACCGGCCCGGCATGGCCACCGGCATCGCCATCATGGGTTTCGGCGGCGGCGCGCTGATCGCCTCGCCGTGGTCGGCCCAGATGCTGGAGTCCTTCGGCACGGACCACTCCGGCATCGCGCTGGCGTTCCTGGTGCACGGGCTGGCGTACGCGGTGTTCATGACGCTCGGGGTGCTGCTGGTCCGGGTGCCACGGCCGGACGGGCGTACGGAGAGCGGCACGGGCGCGGCCGGGGGTGTCCAGGTGTCCGCCCGCAGCGCCCTGCGCACCCCGCAGTTCTGGTTCCTGTGGGTCGTGCTCTGCACCAACGTCACGGCCGGGATCGGCATCCTGGAGAAGGCCGCCCCGATGATCACGGACTTCTTCGCGGACAGCTCCACCCCGGTCTCCGTATCGGCGGCGGCCGGCTTCGTCGCGCTGCTGTCGGCGGCCAACATGACGGGCCGGATCGGCTGGTCCTCCACCTCCGACCTCATCGGACGCAAGAACATCTACCGGGTCTACCTGGGCGTCGGCGCGCTGATGTACCTGGCCCTCGCACTGTTCGGGGACACCTCCAAGCCGCTGTTCGTGCTGTGCGCGCTGGTCGTCCTCTCCTTCTACGGCGGCGGCTTCGCCACGGTCCCGGCGTATCTGAAGGACCTCTTCGGCACGTACCAGGTCGGCGCCATCCACGGCCGGCTGCTCACCGCCTGGTCCACCGCGGGCGTACTCGGGCCGCTGATCGTCAACTGGATCGCCGACCGCCAGGAGGCCGCGGGGAAGGACGGGCCCGCGCTGTACGGCCTCTCCTTCTCGATCATGATCGGCCTGCTCCTCGTCGGCTTCGTCGCCAACGAACTCATCCGCCCCGTCCACACCCGTCACCACGTCCCCGCCCCGAAGGAGGCCCCCGATGCCCAGCGAGAGCAGCCCGCCTGACCGGCGCGCCCTGATCGCCCTGTCCTGGCTCTGGGTGGGCGCGCCCCTCGCCTACGGCCTGTACGAACTGGTGCGGAAGGCGACGCAGCTCTTCACGGGGTGATGTGCCGGACGCCGATCCGCGCGGGCGGGACGCCGAGTGCGTGAGCGAGATCCGCACGTACGGGGGTCTGCGTGAAGCCGACAACTGGGATGCCCGATTCCTGTGGCTTCACGTGCCCCCGTACCCGTGAGTCACTGCGCAGACTGGAGGGTCCCGCCACCCACGGCAGCAACGAGGGGACCCCGACATGCACGGCTCGCGTATCGCCGCGATCGGCCACTACCAGCCCGCCAGGGTGCTCACCAACGAGGACCTGGCGCGCATGGTCGACACCAGCGACGAGTGGATCACCAGCCGCGTCGGCATCCGCACCCGGCACATCGCGGGCCCCGACGAGCCGGTGGACGAGCTGGCCGCGCACGCCGCCGCCAAGGCGCTGGCCGCGGCCGGGCTCGCCCCCGGCGACATCGACCTGGTGCTGGTCGCCACCTCCACCGCGATCGACCGCTCCCCGAACACCGCCGCGCGGGTCGCGGCCCGGCTGGGCATCCCCGAGCCCGCCGCGATGGACGTCAACGTGGTGTGCGCCGGCTTCACCCACGCGCTGGCCACCGCCGACCACACCGTACGGGCGGGCGCCGCGACGCGGGCGCTGGTGATCGGGGCGGACAAGATGTCCGAGGTCACCGACTGGACCGACCGCACCACCTGCGTGCTGGTCGGCGACGGCGCCGGCGCGGCGGTGGTCGAGGCGTGTGCGCCGGGGGAACCGGCGGGGATCGGGCCGGTGCTGTGGGGTTCGGTGCCGGAGATGGGCAACGCGGTACGGATCGAGGGCACGCCGCCGAGGTTCGCGCAGGAGGGGCAGAGCGTGTACCGCTGGGCCACCACCCAGCTCCCGCCGATCGCCCGGCGGGCCTGCGAGAAGGCGGGCGTCGAGCCGGCCGACCTCGCGGCGGTCGTGCTGCACCAGGCCAACCTGCGGATCATCGAGCCGCTGGCGCACAAGATCGGCGCGGTGAACGCGGTCGTCGCCCGCGACGTCACCGAGTCCGGCAACACCTCCGCCGCGAGCATCCCGCTCGCCCTCTCCAAGCTGATCGAACAGGGCAGCGTCCGCACCGGCGACCCGGCCCTCCTCTTCGGCTTCGGCGGCAACCTCTCCTACGCCGGCCAGGTGATCCGCTGTCCGTGACCCAGGGGTGGCCGAAGCCACGGATACGCAGGTGAAGGGCGCTCCGAAACCTTGGTATTGTTGTCCATGTCGCCGCGGGGAACACCCCCGGCCGGGTGACAGACACCTTGTCCGGGTGGCGGAATGGCAGACGCGCTAGCTTGAGGTGCTAGTGCCCTTTATCGGGCGTGGGGGTTCAAGTCCCCCCTCGGACACCAGCGAAAGACCCCAGTTCAACTGGGGTCTTTCTGTTTTCCCGGGCCCGGCGGCGTCAGGGCGCGCTGTGGAGTTCCGTGAGGGTCACGGTAGTGTCGAACCCGAGTACGGGGTCGGGGTCGCCGGACAGCAGGCTCTGGTAGAGGGGCCGGTAATGGGCGAGTTTCCGGGGAGTGCGGCCGTCGTTGCCGTGGGCGGCGAGGAGACTTGCTCCCTGGGCGGCGAAGCCGGTCATGGAGGTGTGGTCGAGCCAGACCTCCACGCCGGAACGGCCGAAGGCGAGGACGGTCTCCTTGCTGCTGGAGCCGGTGAGCCAGCTGCTGCGCAGGCGGGCTGTACCGGTCGTGCCACGGGAGCGGTGGGCGAACGTCGCCCAGGAACTCGCGCCTCCGTCCATGCGGCGATCACCCGAGACGAGTCCGGTCGGTTCGACGAAGCGCGAGAGCATGCTGAGCTGGTTGACGCCCGAGTCCATCCAGCTGGAGACGTAGGAGGCGAAGGCCTTCTCGCCCTTCGGCGCGTACGGGTCATGGAACGCCGAGGTGACGGTCGTGACCGGGCCCCACTCGGGGTGTTCGCCGATCAGCTCCACCGCCCAGTCCACTTCGGGTGAGAAGGCGAAATGGTGCGCGGTGAAGACACGGCGGCGCACATCCACGAAATCGTCCAGGGAGCGCAACCGAGATGAAGAGGTGAGATCGGCGACGAGAGGCTTCTCGACCAGGATCGAGGCCGAGGACGAGGTGAGGGCCTCGACGGTCAGTTCCGCGTGGGTGTTCGTGGGAGTGGCGATCACGACCAGATCGGGTTGGTGTGCTTCGAGGGCGTCCGAGAGACCGCGGTAGTGGGGTGGCTCCGCCCCCCGGAACGCGGGCGGTTGCTCGACATGCGGGTCCACGGTGAACTCCAGGGACACGTCGGACCGCTCGGCGAGGACGGCGAGATGCGTCTCCGCGATGGTCCCGAGCCCGACGAGGCCGACCTGTACGAGGTCACTCATGAAATCCCGCCCTCCTTGCGCTTCCCTGTCACCGGTCGGCCGTCACCCGGGCCCAGCGCCCCAGCGACGACTCGGGGCCGTCTACCCACTCGACGGGGGGATGGTGCCCGGCCGCGGCGTCGACGCCGTCGATCCATGACGTCACGATGGGCACCCAGTAGGTGTTGCCGCCTGACGTGCGTGTGCGTTCGTCGAGTTGAGAGCGGACCCGGCGGGCGCCGTCGTGGTCGCCGGAGAGGACGCCGAGAAGGATCGCGGCCACATCCGCCAGGTTGTGGCCGCCCGGATAGCCGATGTCGTTGGTGAGCCGACGGGTGTCGGCGACCGCACTCCATGCCGCGGCGTGATCGCCGGTCATCGCCGAGGCGACGGCCTCGGCGGAACGAATCTTGACGAGCTCGACCGAGTTGGGGATGACGTCCAAGAGTTCCCGCGCCTGGTCCGCCGCCTCGGACACCGTCGCTGTATTGCCGGACCAGCATGCAGTCTGGGCCAGATTGGTCAGAGCCTTCGCCTCGGCGGAGGCCAGCCCCTCGTCGCGTGCCACCGTGATCGCCTTTACGTAGGTTGCCGCGGCGTCGCCGAAGCGGGCGTTGACCCGCCAGATGTGCCCGATCAGCCGCAGCCTCTCGCCCTCGTCCGCCGCGTCACGGCCGCGCCGGCCCCTGAGGGTCTCGAGGGCGACGGCGAAGCGTCCGTTGAGGTAGTCGTAGTCGGAGAGCCAGTAACGGGCTGCGGCATCGAACTCGCCCCCCAGAAGGCCCCGGTAGATGTCCGCTGCGCCGTTGTAGTCACCCTCATTGCGCAGGGCGTGCGCGCGGTGGAGGCGTACCAGCTGCGCGGTCAGTCCGTCCGGGCTGAGGCCCGTGTCGGCCCTGCCCAGGACCGTGACCGCTTCCGAGGCATGGCCGGTCCGGCGGAGCAGGACACCCTGGATCGCGGTGCGGATGGCCCGATACTCGGGACCGCCCGCGGCATCGGCGGTGAGCCCGGCGCCGAGGTCCGTCCACTGACCGGCCTCCACCAGCCGTTGAGCGGCCCGCACCATCCAGTCGTCGAAGACTCCGTACGTGCCTGACAGCTTCAGGCCGGATTCGAGGGCCTGGGTCATCGCCGCGCGCCCGGCACGTTCCCCGAGACGTTCCCCGAGGTGCCGCAGAAGCCGGGCGGCGACCCGGCTGCGGTCGTGGTCCGACCAGCCGTCCGGCAGGGCCCGGTCGGCCTCGCTAATGGCGTGCCGCAAAGCCAGATGCAAGGCGTACGGCAGCTCGTAGGCGTCGTCGTGCGTGAGGAACGGGCGACGTAGGAAGCGCGCCACACAGCCGTCCGGAAGCGAGGGCTGGCCCGCCAGCAGCAGGTCGGCGTCGACCCGGTCGATGAGCGCCGCGGTGCGCACCAGGTCGCGTTCCTCGCGGGAGAGGTCCCTGATCGACCGGGTGGCCACGGCCGTGAAGGAACCACCGAAGTCGTCGACCGACGGCTGTCCGTCGCGTGCCAGCAGCTCGACGAAGTGCGAGACCGAGAGATCCAGATAGAGGGGCAGTCCCTGGCCTCCCGCGATGATGCGCTCGCGTACGTCGGCGGGCATCGCCGGTTCCTGGCTCCGGGTCACCGCCTCGCGGAGGTAGCTGTCGGCATCGGAGTCCGAGAGGTATCCGACGAGGTGCTGGCGTGGCTCGGCCGTGCTGTTACTGAAGTGCAGATTCGGCCAGCACTCGGGCCCGGTGAAGTCCAGCTCGCCGCTCGTGGCGCTGTCCGCCCAGTCGATGCGGTTCCGGCCGGTGATCACGAACAGCACGTTCGGCATCAGGAAGACGCAGCGTTGCACGAACCGTTCCACCGCGCGGTCGGTCCGGTCGCCGAGCGCCTCGAACGTGTCGAGGAAAACGCACACCCGCGGTCTGCGGTTCTGCCGTCCCCTGCGGGGCTGGCGCTCCAGGTCCCAGGCCAGCAGATAGGGGAAGTACGACAGGGTCTCGTAGTCGGCGTCCGCCTCGACGAGTTCGGCGAACAGCTCGCACTCGGAGAGCAGCCGCCCCTCGCGGACCCGCTCGCGGATGGCCCGGTAGGTGGCCAACGCCGCGTGGTGCGCGAGCCCGACCAGACCGCCCGCTCCGGAGGGGACCATCTGCCCGATGGTCGAGGCGATCTGTTCGTTCAGGCCGACGCTCCGCGAAGCACGCCGGATGGCCGGGGAGGCGTCCAGGAACTCCTGCAACGGCTCTCCGGGGTGGGCGCGGGCCCAGTAGGAGGCGAGTGCCAGGTCGAAGGCCGTCCAGCGGCTCCCCAACTGCCCCAGCCCCGCGCGCAGGCGCAGCAGCAGACCTTCGATGTCGCATGCGCCGTCCTCGGAGACGTCGATGCGCACGGACACCACGTCGTCCCGGTCTTCGGCGTCCGCCTCGGCGAGAAGTCGGCGCTCCAACTCCTGGGAGAGCGTCGTCTTCCCTATGCCGCCGACGCCGTAGAAGGTCAGGACATTGCGACGCCCCTGCAGGCGGTCGACGACCGGTGAGATCTCGGCCGCGTCCAGTGCCTCGTGCAGCCCGTCCAGTGATCGGCTGAACGCGGTCGTCTCGCTGACGCGGTTGGTGAACACCCGTTGGGCGGTGATGGCGGACACCGCCCCACCCATGAACGCGGTACGTAAGTTCACTCGTGCCATCTGATCTCCTCGGGCGGACATCGCTCGGGTCCGCGCCGGGCGACCGGCGAGGACCCATCCGTCAGGTGACCGTAGCGCGGTCACGCGTGGTCCGGAAACAGGGCGCGACCGACGCGAGACGCGTCGGTCGCCCGGTCCCGGTGGAGCCTGGCCGGAATTGTGGAACCGCCGCCCTCTTGTTATCGTCACTTCGACATTAACTAGAGGGGTGGGGACGTCATGGCTGTCGCGGATGTTCTTGGTGGCTGGATCGCGCCGTTGAATCATCAGTTGTTCCACCTGGGGCAGGACGCCGTCACCTGGGCCGAGCTGCTCGGGTTCGCCACCGGGGCGGTGTGCGTGTGGCTGTGCGTACGGGCGAGTGTGTGGAACTTCCCCGTGGGGATCGCCAACAACCTGTTCTTCCTGGTGCTGTTCTGGAGTGCCCGGCTGTACGCGGACGCCTCGCTCCAGGTCGTCTACCTGGTGCTCGCCGCCTACGGCTGGACGGTCTGGCTGCGGGGTGGGGAGCGGCGCTCCCGCCGGCGCATGGGGCACGCGTCCCGGTCCACCCTGTGGGTCCTGCTGGCCCTGCTGGTGCCGGTCACCTGGGGGCTGACCGTGCTGCTGGCCCGTGCGCACGACTCCGCGCCCTTCTGGGACGCCCTCACCACGGCACTCTCGCTGGCCGCGCAGTGGCTGCTCAATGCCAAGCAGATCGAGAACTGGTACTTCTGGATCGCCGCCGACCTCGTCTACATCCCGCTGTACTTCAGCAAGGGTCTGGACCTCACCGGCATCGTCTACGTGCTCTTCCTGGCGATGTGCGTGGCCGGCTGGCGTTCCTGGCGCCGCGAGCTCGCGACCGGTCCCGTGGCGGAAGCCGGCCGGACGGTGACCGCGTGAGCGCCCGCTTCGCCCACGGGCTGGTGATCGGCAAGTTCTACCCGCCGCACTCCGGCCACCACTTCCTGATCCGCTCCGCCGCCGACGCGTGCGACGCCGTCACGGTCGTCGTCATGGCGGCCGGGCAGGAGTCGATCCCGTTGGAGGAGCGCGTCGCCTGGATTCGCGAACACTGGGCCGACGACCCGCATGTCGCGGTCGTGGGTGTCGCGGACGATCTCCCGGTCGACTACGAGAGCGAGGCGGCCTGGGAAGGGCACGTCGCCCTGATGCGCCAGGCCCTCGCCCTGAGTCCGCACGCCCCCGCCGTCGACGCGGTGTTCAGCTCCGAGCCCTACGGCACCGAACTCGCCCGCCGCTTCGACGCCGCCCCCGTGCTGCTGGACCTCGGCCGGGGCACCTTCGCCGTCTCCGGTACGAAGGTCCGCGCGGACCCCGTCGCCCACTGGGCCGAGATCGAGCCGCCGGTCCGGGCCTGGCTGGCCCGCCGAGTCGTCGTGGTCGGCGCGGAGTCCACCGGTACGACCACCCTCTCCCGCGACCTCGCCACCGCCCTGCGCGGCCGGGGCGGCCCGCACGCGCTCACCCGCTGGGTGCCCGAGTACGGCCGCGAACTGACCGTCGCCAAGCTGGCCCGCGCCCGCGCGCTGGCGGCCCCCGACCTGCCTTTGCCGACCGTGGCGGACCTCGACTGGGACGACGCCGACTTCGAACTCGTCGCCCGCCGCCAGAACGGCACCGAGCAGCGGGCCGCCCGTACCAGCGGCCCGGTGCTGGTGTGCGACACCGACGCCCTGGCCACCACCGTCTGGCAGGAGCGCTACCGCGGCCGCACGACCGCCCCGGTCAAGGACCTCGCGCAGTCGATGCCCCCGCGTGCGCTCTACCTGCTCACCTCCGACAAGGACGTCCCCTTCGACGACGACGGCCTGCGTGACGGCGAGCACCTGCGGGGCTGGATGACCGACCGCTTCCGCGAGACCCTCACCGCCTCCGGCGTCCCCTGGCGGGAACTCCACGGCGACCGCCGGACCCGCCTCACCGCGGCCCTCGCAGCGGTGGACCGCCTCCTGGCCGACGGCTGGCAGCTGGCGGACCCACTGGGCTGAGCCGGGCCTGCTCAGGCGTGCGGCCAGACCGTCACGTCCGTCATGAGGAAGCCCACGTCGGGCATGGCCGTCGACTTGACCTGGACCACCAGGAGGGCGATGTTGCCCGCGCGGTCCCTGGCGCAGATCTCGCTCCCGGCCGCGACGGCGGCCAGTGGCAGGCTGTGGCTGGTGGCGTCCCGGACCTCGAACTTGCACGAGTCGTAGGTGGCGCCCGGCTTGGCGTAGCGCAGGAGGAGCACGCTGCTGCGGCTCTCCAGCGAGCACTTCTGCGCGCCGCAGGTGAAGCGGATGTCGCCTTTGCGGTCCTTCCGGACGTCCTGGTCTCCGAGGTCCAGGGAGTTCGTCGCGTCCAGGGACTGGAGCGGCTCGGCGATGGGCAGCGGCGTCGCGGGGGCGGTGGGGGAGGGGCGCGGCGGGGCTTCGACCGCGTCGCCCACGGAGCCGGAGCCGCTCCCGGGGCCGCTCACGGAGCCCGTGGCGCCCGCTCCCGTTCCCGACGCACCGCTGCCCAACCGCTGCGACCCCGCAGCCGTGGTCCCGTGCGACCCGACCGAGCCGAGCGCCGACCACGCCAGGCCCCCCAGCAGTGCCAGGGACGTGACGGCCGCGAGGGCGCCCGCGACCAGCGCCACACGCGCCCTGGCGGACATCGGCTCGGCGGGCGGGGGCGCGTAGGGCCAGTGCGTGGCGGTGGGCGGCAGCAGCCCGGTCGACGGGGCCAGGGGTGCCGGAACCGTCAGCTCCGACCCCCTGATCTCCCGCCAGGCGAACGATCCCGCGCCGCCGTCGGGGCCCTCCTGGTCCACGCGCTCCGCGCACCACTGGACGATGTCCGCCACGGTGGCCCGTTCCGTCGGATCGGCGGCCAGGCAGCGGGCGAACAACGGCCGCAACTCCTCCGGCAGCAGCGACAGATCGGGTGCGGAGTGGACGATCCGGTACAGCACGGCGGGCAACGGGCCGTCACCGTAGAGGGGTTCACCGAGCGCTGCGAAGGCCGCCGTCTGGCCGAGGGCGAAGACGTCCGTCGCCGGGGTGATCGTGGAGCCGGACGCCTGTTCGGGGGCCATGAACACGGGCGTGCCCATGGCGGCACCCGTGGCGGTGAACGACGTGGCGTCGGTGGCCTGGGAGACGCCGAAGTCGATGACGCGGGGGCCGTCGGTGGCCAGCAGCACGTTCGACGGCTTGAGGTCCCGGTGCACGATGCCGGCCTCGTGGATCGCCTGGAGCGCCTCGGCCACGCCCGCCATCAGCCGCAGCACGGCCGGGACCGGCAGCGGTCCGCGCTCGGCCACGGCGTCCGCCAGAGAGGGCCCCGGAACGTACAGCGTGGCGAGCCAGGGCGGTTCGGACTCCGGATCGGCGTCGATCAACTCCGCGGTGTACGCGCCCCGGACGCGGCGGGCCGCCGCGATCTCCCGGCGGAACCGGCGCCGGAAGGCGGGGTCGTCGGCCAGCTCCGACCGTACGACCTTGATCGCCACCGGCCGTCCGCCCCGCGTGTGCGACAGGTAGACCCGCCCCATCCCGCCCGCGCCGAGCCGCGCGGCCAGCCGGTATCCCCCCACCACCACCGGGTCGTCCGCCTGAAGCGGCGGGAACGCCTCGCCCGACGTGTCCATCGACTCTCCCTCGCCTTCGTCCCGGCCCCCGAAAGGCACTCTGGTGCGGGACAGTTGACGGGTGATCTTCTCAGAAGGCGAGACCCGCTCACTTACCCGTGCCGCATCCCTTGACGCACCCTCCTCCGGAGGATTAACTCACGTCCTAAATTAAGCCCTGATGAGCCGACGCGGTTTTCGGGGTTTCCCCTCTCCCGGAAAGGGACCGCTGGAGTCATGCGCAGCATCCGAGCCGCGGCCACAGGCGCCGTCGTCATGTCTCTCGCCCTCGCGGCAACGGCGTGCGGAGGAGGTACGGACAGTGGGGACGGAGCAGGCGGGTCGTCCAAGACGCTGACCTACTGGGCCTCCAACCAGGGCGCCAGCGTCGCCGTGGACAAGCAGGTGCTCCAGCCCGAGCTGGACAAGTTCGAGCAGCAGACCGGCGTCAAGGTCAAGGTCGAGGTCGTACCGTGGTCCGACCTGCTCAACCGCATCCTCACCGCCACCACCTCCGGCCAGGGCCCGGACGTGCTGAACATCGGCAACTCCTGGACCGCGTCCCTGCAGGCCACCGGTGCCCTGCTGCCGTGGGACGAGAAGAACTTCGCCAAGATCGGCGGGCGCGACCGCTTCGGTGACTCGGCCCTCGGCTCCACCGGCGTCGAGGGCAAGGACCCGGCCGGCGTCCCCCTGTACTCGATGTCGTACGCGCTCTACTACAACAAGAAGATCTTCGCCGACGCCGGCATAGCCAAGCCCCCGGCCACCTGGGACGAACTCGTCGCGGACGGTGCCAAGATCAGGGCCAAGGGTAAGTCGGTGCTCGGTGCCGAGGGCGCGAACGTCTCCGAGAACATCCACCACGTCTTCGTCTTCGCCAAGCAGCACGGCGCCGAGTTCTTCACCGCCGACGGCAAGCCCGACTTCACCAGCCCCAAGGCGGTCGACGCCGTCAAGCAGTACGTCGACCTCATGGCCAAGGACAAGGTGATCCCGCCGGGGAACGCCGAGTACGCCCAGAACCAGTCCGTCAGCGACTTCGCCAAGGGCAAGCAGGCCATGCTGCTGTGGCAGTCCGCCGACGCCAACCTCAAGTCCCAGGGGATGTCCGCGGACGCCTTCGGCGCGGCACCGGTACCCGTCCAGAGCGGCGCACCGGGGCAGGGCACCCAGGTGAACTCGATGGCCGGCGGCATCAACATCGCCGTCTTCAAGGACAGCCACAACCTCGACGGCGCCACCGAGTTCGTGAAGTTCATGACCAGCGACGCCGAGCAGAAGATCCTCAACAAGGCGTACAGCTCCATCCCGCCGGTCAAGGCCGCGCAGGGAGACCCCGCCTTCGACGGGCCGTCCACCGCCGTGCTGAAGGACACCCTCGCCAAGAGCGCCGCCCCGCTGCCGCAGGTCGCCACGGAGTCGCAGTTCGAGACCGCCGTCGGCACCGCGGTGAAGGACCTCTTCGCCGACGCCGCCGCCGGGCGCGCGATCACCACCGCCTCCGTCAAGGCCAAGCTGGAGAAGGCCCAGCAGCAGATGCCGGCGGCCTGACGTCCATGACCTCCACCGTTCTGAAGGAACCGGTGCGCGAGGACACCCCCGGTGCGGCGCGCGACCCGCGCCGCACCGGGCGGTCACGCCGCACCGCGCTCCCGTACCTGCTCCTGCTGCCCGCCCTGGTCTTCGAACTCCTCGTGCATCTGGTCCCGATGGTCATCGGCACCCTGATGAGCTTCAGGTCCATCACCCGCTTCACCCTGCGCGACTGGAGCAACGCCCCCTGGACCGGCCTGCGCAACTACCGCGTGGCCGTGGACTTCGACGCCCCGGCCGGCGAGGCGCTGCTGCGCTCCTTCGCCGTCACCGTCGGCTTCACCCTGCTCTCCGTCGCCCTGTGCTGGGCGCTCGGCACCGCCGCCGCCGTCTTCATGCAGGACACCTTCCGGGGCCGCGGCATCCTGCGCGCCCTGTTCCTGGTGCCGTACGCGCTGCCCGTCTACGCCGCCGTCATCACCTGGGTGTTCATGTTCCAGCACGACAACGGGCTGGTGAACCACGTCCTGCACGACCAGCTCCACGTCACCGACAAGCCGTCCTTCTGGCTCATCGGCGACAACAGCTTCTACGCCCTGCTCACCGTCTCGGTGTGGAAGGGCTGGCCGTTCGCCTTCCTCATCGTGATGGCCGGCCTGCAGAACATCCCGCGCGAACTCTACGAAGCGGCCGCCCTGGACGGCGCCGGCGTGTGGCAGCAGATCCGCCGCATCACCCTGCCGTCCCTGCGCCCGGTCAACCAGGTGCTGGTCCTGGTGCTGTTCCTGTGGACGTTCAACGACTTCAACACCCCCTACGTCCTGTTCGGCCGGGCGGCACCCGAGGCCGCCGACCTGATCTCCGTGCACATCTACCAGACCACCTTCCTCACCTGGGACTTCGGCACCGGCTCCGCCATGTCCGTCCTGCTGCTGCTCTTCCTGCTGGCCGTGACCGGCGGATACCTGCTGTTCACCTCACGCGGAAGGAGGGCCGGAAATGGCTGACTCGTCGCCCATGGCGCCGCCCCGCTCGTTCCTGTGGTCCCGCCGGATCTTCCTCACCCTGCTCACGAGCTTCGTCCTGCTGCCCGTCTATGTGATGGTCTCCAGCTCGCTCAAGCCGCTCGCCGACGTCACCGACACGTTCCGCTGGCTGCCGAGCCAGCTCACGATCCGGCCCTACATCGACATCTGGTCCACCGTGCCGCTCGCCCGGTACTTCGTGAACTCGCTGATCGTCGCCGGCTCGGCCACGATCTGCTCGGTCGTCATCGCCGTCTTCGCGGCCTACGCGGTCAGCCGCTACGACTTCCGGGGCAAGCGCGTCTTCACGGTCACCGTGCTGTCCACGCAGATGTTCCCCGGCATCCTCTTCCTGCTCCCGCTGTTCCTGATCTACATCAACATCGGCAACGCCACCGGGATCGCCCTGTTCGGCTCGCGCGCCGGGCTGATCCTGACCTATCTCACCTTCTCGCTGCCGTTCTCCATCTGGATGCTGATCGGGTACTTCGACTCGGTGCCGCGCGACCTCGACGAGGCGGCGCTGGTGGACGGCTGCGGCCCGCTCGGCGCGCTGTTCCGGGTGGTCGTGCCGGCCGCGGTGCCGGGCATCGTCGCCGTCGCCGTCTACGCCTTCATGACCGCGTGGGGAGAAGTCCTCTTCGCGTCCGTGATGACCAACGACACCACCCGCACCCTCGCCGTCGGACTCCAGGGCTACTCCACCCTCTACGACGTCTACTGGAACCAGATCATGGCCGCCTCGCTCGTGGTGAGCGTCCCCGTGGTCGCCGGGTTCCTGCTGCTCCAGCGCTATCTCGTCACCGGACTGACGGCGGGCGCCGTCAAGTGACCGACTCCCCGCACCTCGAAGGGACTTCCATGTCCGAGCCCATCGACCTCGCCGCCCTCCCGGACGACTTCCGCTGGGGAACGGCCACCTCGGCGTACCAGATCGAGGGCGCCGTCGCCGAGGACGGCCGCTCACCGTCGATCTGGGACACCTTCTCGCACACCCCCGGCAAGATCGACGGCGACGACAACGGCGACATCGCCTGCGACCACTACCACCGCTGGCGCGACGACCTCGGGCTGATGCGCCGACTGGGCGTGGACATGTACCGGCTGTCCGTCGCCTGGCCGCGGGTGATGCCCGGCGGCGACGGGCCGGTCAACGCCAAGGGGCTGGCGTTCTACGACGAGTTGACCGACGCCCTGCTGGAGGCGGGCATCACCCCCTCGGTCACCCTGTACCACTGGGACCTGCCGCAGGTGCTCCAGGACCGCGGCGGCTGGCCGGAGCGGGACACCGCCGAGCACTTCGCCGCGTACGCCTCGGCCGTCGCCGAACGGCTCGGTGACCGCGTCACCCACTGGGCCACCCTGAACGAACCCCTCTGCTCGGCCTGGATCGGCCACCTCGAAGGCAAGATGGCTCCCGGCCTCACCGACCTCACCGCGGCCGTACGCGCCTCCTACCACCTGCTCCTCGGCCACGGCCTCGCCACCCAGGCGATCCGCGCCGCCGCGCCCGGCGCCGAGGTCGGCATCGTCACCAACCTCTCGACCGTGCACGCCGCCACCGACCGCCCCGAGGACGTGGCCGCCGCGCACCGCCAGGACGGCCACGTCAACCGCTGGTGGCTCGACCCGGTGCACGGCCGCGGCTTCCCCGCCGACATGGTCGAGGTGTACGGCGTGGAACTGCCCGAGAAACCGGGCGACCTGGAGACCATCGCCGCCCCGCTGGACTGGCTGGGCCTGAACTACTACATGCCGGCCCACGTCGCCGACGACCCCGACGGGCCCGCTCCGTACACCCGCTCCGTGCGCCGGGAGGGCGTACCGCGTACCGGCATGGACTGGGAGATCGATGCGAGCGGCATCGAGACGCTGCTGCTGCGCCTCACCGAGGAGTACGGCGCCCGCAGGATCTACGTCACCGAGAACGGCTCGTCCTTCCCCGACCGGGTCGGTCCGGACGGCACCGTCGACGACCCCGAGCGCCGGGCCTACCTGGAGAGCCACCTCGCCGCCTGCGCCTCCGCAGCGGCCAAGGGCGCGCCGCTCGCCGGCTACTTCGCCTGGTCCCTGATGGACAACTTCGAGTGGGCGTACGGCTACGACAAGCGCTTCGGCCTCTTCCACGTCGACTACGCGACCCAGGCCCGCACCATCAAGGCCAGCGGACGCCGGTACGCGGAGATCATCGACACCCACCGCAAGCTCGGGCGCCGCGCGGCCTGAGCCCCCCGGCGGGCGCGCTCACCCCGCGCCCGCCCCCACCTTCCATGTGACACGCACCAGGCACCGCACTGTCCAGGCCCCGCACCGCCGACAGATCCTCCCGAGGAGAGCCGCATGCCGTCACGCACCCCCCGCACCCTGCTCACCGCCCTCGCCGCCCTCGCCCTGCTCACCGGGGCCACGGCCCTGACCGCCCCGGCCACCGCCGCACCGGCCGCCGCGGCCGCCGCCTGGGACACCGACCGCGCCGCCACCGCCTACGCCGCCAACCCCGCCGCCGTCACCGCCTCCGGCAGCGAGAACGCCGGGACCGCCGCCGCGCTCGCCTTCGACGGCAACGGCGCCACCCGCTGGTCCAGCAACTTCGCCGACGACGCCTGGATCCGCGTCGACCTCGGCAGCACCATCCGCGTCGACCGCGTGGTCCTCGACTGGGAGGCCGCGTACGGCAAGAGGTACGTGCTGGAGGTCTCCCGCAACGGCACCGACTGGACGCCGTTCTACACCGAGACCGCGGGCACCGGCGGCTCCGTCACCGCGCACACCTACCCGCAGGAGGTGACCGGCCGCTACGTCCGGATGCGCGGCCTCGAACGCGCCACGCCCTACGGCTACTCGCTCTACTCCTTCAAGGTCTACGGGGGCGAACCCGCGCCCGCCTCCACCACCCGCACCAACCTCGCGCTCAACCACCCGGCGTACTCCAACCTCTACCAGCACGCGGGGAACTCACCGGCGTTCGTCACCGACGGCGGCTGGCCCGCGGGCCTCAAGGGCGACAGCACCCGTTGGTCCAGCGACTGGACCGCCGACCGGTGGGTCTCCGTCGACCTCGGCGCGACCTCCACCATCTCCTCCGTCGACCTGTACTGGGAGTCCGCCTACGCCGTCGACTACCTGCTCCAAGTCTCCGACGACAACCGCACCTGGCGCACCGTGTACCAGCCGTCCGCCGCCGAGGTCTCGGCCCGCCGAGCCAACGTGCAGGCGCCCGGCGACGCGGCCGGACTGCACGACACGGTCGCCCTCCCGACACCGGCCACCGGCCGCTATGTCCGCATGCTGGGCAAGGAGCGCCGCTCCTTCTACAACCCGGCGCCCTCCACCGCGCAGTTCGGCTACTCCCTCTACGAGTTCCAGGTATGGGGCACCGGCGGCAGCGCCTCCGCGTCCTACCCGGCGCTGCCCGGCGAGCAGTCCGGCACCTACCAGACCACGTTCTTCGACGACTTCACCGGCACGGCCCTCGACCGCTCCAAGTGGCGCGTGGTGCGCACCGGTTCCGAGATGGGATCGGTCAACGGCGAGTCCCAGGCGTACGTCGACTCCACCGACAACATCCGTACCGAGAACGGGGAGTTGATCCTCCGGGCCAAGTACTGCAAGGGCTGCACCAAGGCGGGCGGCGGCACCTACGACTTCACCTCCGGCCGGATCGACACCAACACCAAGTTCGACTTCAGCTACGGCAAGGTCAGCGCCCGGATGAAGCTGCCGGTCGGCGACGGGTTCTGGCCCGCCTTCTGGCTGCTGGGCAGCAACGTGGACGACCCGTCCGTCTCCTGGCCCGCGTCCGGCGAGACCGACATCATGGAGAACATCGGCTACGGCGACTGGACCAGCTCCGCGCTGCACGGGCCCGGATACTCGGCGGACGGCAACATCGGCGCCCGCCAGACCTACCCGAACGGCGGCCGCGCCGACCAGTGGCACACGTACGCGGTGGAGTGGACACCGACCGCGATGCGGTTCTACGTCGACGACCGCCTCGTCCAGGAGACCACCCGCAACAAGCTGGAATCGACGCGCGGGCAGTGGGTGTTCGACCACAACCAGTACGTCATCCTCAACCTCGCGCTGGGCGGTGCCTACCCGGCCGGCTGGAACCAGGTCACCTCGCCGTACTGGGGGCTGCCGCAGTCCAGCGTGGACCGGATCGCCGGCGGGGGAGTGCAGGCGGAGGTGGACTGGGTGCGCGTGGAACAGAAGCGGTAGCCGGCCGACGGATACCCTTTCGGCGCAGGCCAGTTACGTGTCCCCGCGCCGGAGGAGTGTCCCGTGCAGATCGACACCAGCAAGCCCCATCCCGCCCGCGTCTACGACTGGCTGCTGGGCGGGAAGGACAACTACCCGGTCGACCAGCGGATAGGGGAGACGCTGCCGGAGCAGTCCCGGCGCAGCGCCGCCCGCAACCGGGAGTTCATGCACCGCGCCTCCGCATGGCTGGCGGCGCGGGGCATCGACCAGTTCCTGGACATCGGTACCGGCATCCCCACCGAGCCGAACCTGCACCAGATCGTCCAGGCGATCCGCCCGGAGTCCCGCGTCGTCTACGTCGACAACGACCCCATCGTGCTGCGCCACGCCGAGGCCCTCCTGGTCAGCACCCCGGAGGGCGCGACCGACTACGTCCACGCCGACGTACGGCACCCCGAGGCGATCCTCGCCCACGCCCGTGAACGCCTGGACTTCGACCGTCCCCTGGCCCTCTCCCTCATCGCCCTGATGCACTTCCTCCCCGACGCCGAGGACCCCTACGCCCTCACCCGCACCCTCCTGTCCGCCCTCCCCTCCGGCAGCTACCTCGTCCTCTCCCACGGCACCGCCGACCAGCACCCGGACCTCCGCCGGCAGGTGGAGGCGGCCTACAAGAAGGGCACGATCCCGCTCCGTATGCGCACCCGGGCGGAGGTGGAGCCGTTCTTCGAGGGCCTCGAACTGGTCGACCCGGGGCTCGTGTTCGCCACCGAGTGGTACCAGGAGGCTCCTGCGCCCGCGCAGGAGCGGAGCGGTTTCTACGTGGGGGTGGCGCGGGTTCCCTGAGGTCAGCGCACCGCGAGCTCGAGCTCCAGCAGTGCCGGCTGGGCGGGCGCGGCCTCCTGGGGGCGGGCCTCCGCGGTGACCGCCGTGGCCCGCCCGTGCCGCCACAGCCACGCCACGTCCCGTCCGAAGGACCACACCAGGGAGCCCAGGGCCGCCATGACCACAGTGAGTTCGGCTGGGTGCGGCAGCAGGGAGGAGCCGGCTATCAGGAGGGCTATGCCCTGGACGGCGGCGACCGTCTTGCGGGCGAAGGACGGGGGGAGGGGGGCGTTGAGCCAGGGGGCGAAGCGGGCGGCTGCCACGAAGGCGTAGCGCATCGCGCCGATGAGGAGGACCCAGGGGCCCAGGCGGGTGGAGACGTAGACGCTGAGGACCAGGATGAGGAAGGCGTCCACCTCCATGTCGAAGCGGGCGCCCAGCGCGCTGGAGGTGCCGGTGCGGCGGGCGACCTTGCCGTCGACGCCGTCCAGGATGAGGGCGACGGCGGTCAGGCCGACCAGGAGGGTGACCGGCGGAGCGCTCTGGAAGGAGTCCGCGACCAGCGCGGTGACCCCGCCGACCAGGGTGGCCCGGCCGAGGGTGACCCGGTTCGCCGGGCCGAAGGAGCGCAGCGCGGAGCGGTGCAGGGCGCGCGAGAGCACCGCCCAGGTGGCGAACGCGAAGGCGAGCCCCGACAGCCAGCCGGCCACCCCCATGCCGATGGCCGTGCCGAGCAGGGCGAGCAGCAGGATCTGTACGCCCGCTCCCACGGCCGTCTCCTGCTGGAGCCTCGCGTCATACGTGTTGTTCAGGGCCACCGCGCATCCTCCGGCCGAGTGACAGAGTCGATCAAGGCCGCGTACTGTGCGCGGCCTGTGCCCTTCTCGGTACGTGAGCAAGTTCCCGATCGTTCAGGAGGATGCCGATGAACCCCGCCGCCCGCGCGTTCTGGCTCAGCTCACCCGGCCACGGCGAGCTGCGCGACGTCACCCTCCCGGAGCCCGGTGCGGACGAGGTCCTCGTGCGCGCCCTGTACTCCGGGGTCAGCCGCGGCACCGAGACCCTGGTGTTCCGCGGCGGCGTTCCCGAGAGCCAACACGACGTGATGCGGGCGCCGTTCCAGGAGGGCGACTTCCCGGCCCCGGTGAAGTACGGCTATCTGAGCGTCGGCGTGGTCGAGCGGGGACCCGGTGAGCTGATCGGCCGTACGGTCTTCTGCCTCCACCCGCACCAGAGCCGTTACGTCGTTCCGGTGAGCGCCGTGACCGTCGTGCCCGACCGGGTGCCCGCCGCGCGGGCCGTGCTCGCCGGCACCGTGGAGACCGCCGTGAACGCCCTGTGGGACGCGGCCCCGCAGATCGGGGACCGGATCAGCGTGGTCGGCGGCGGCATGATCGGCTGCTCGGTCGCGGCCCTGCTCGCCCGCTTCCCCGGCATCCGGCTCCAGCTCGTCGACGCCGACCCGGCCCGCGCCGAGACTGCCAAGGCCCTCGGCGTCGACTTCGCCACTCCCGACGAGGCCGCCGGCGAGCGCGACCTCGTCCTCCACGCCAGCGCCACCGAGCAGGGCCTCACCCGCGCCCTGGAACTCCTCGCCCCCGAGGGGACCGTCGTGGAGCTCAGCTGGTACGGCGACCGGCGCGTCACCCTGCCGCTGGGGGAAGCCTTCCACTCCCGCCGGCTCACCCTCCGCGCCAGCCAGGTCGGCACCGTCTCCCCGGCCGCCCGCCCCGGCCGGGGCTACGCCGAGCGGATGACCCTTGCCCTGGACCTGCTCGCCGACCCGGCGCTGGACGCGCTCATCACCGGAGAGAGCGATTTCAGCGAACTCCCCGAGCTGATGCCCCGCCTGACGAGCGGCGAGATCCCCGCCCTGTGCCACCGCATCCGCTATCCCGACCCGGCCTGACCTGAGAAAAGAGTGAGAGAGGGCTGAACACGGGGAACCGAGGAACCGTATAACCCGGCAACCCCCGGCAGGGAACCTCGGGGGACCAGACGCGCCGCACCTGGAGGGTCGTCCGTTGTTCAGCATCACCGTCCGCGATCACATCATGATCGCCCACAGCTTCCGCGGCGACGTGTTCGGACCCGCGCAGCGCCTGCACGGCGCCACGTTCCTGGTGGACGCGACCTTCCGCCGTGAGCAGTTGGACGAGGACAACATCGTGGTCGACATCGGCCTCGCCACGCGCGAACTCGGGGCCATCACGGCCGAACTGAACTACCGCAACCTGGACGACGACCCCGAGTTCGCCGGGGTCAACACCTCCACCGAGTTCCTGGCGAAGGTCGTCGCCGACCGGCTCGCCGAGCGCATCGCCAAGGGGGCGCTCGGCGAGGGCGCGAAGGGCCTGTCCGCGCTCTCGGTGACCCTGCACGAGTCCCACATCGCCTGGGCGAGTTACGAGCGTGGCCTGTGAGCGACCTGACCGTGGACCGGGCCCGCCTCGCCTACGTGCCCGCACAGCCCCGCGCCACCAAGAAGACCGAGTACACCGAGAACTTCGGGATCATCCCCATGTCGCTGCGCACCGTGCACTTCGTCATGCCGGGCGGCGTCGACGACCCGGCCGCGCCCAGCGGCGGCAACGCCTACGACCGGCGGGTCTGCCTGGACCTGCCCGGCTTCGGCTGGCAGGTCGTCCGGCACGCCGCCCCCGGCGCCTGGCCCGACCCGGACGCCGACGCCCGCGAGGCGCTCGCCCGCACCCTCGCCCAGATGCCCGACGACACCGTGGTCCTGCTGGACGGCCTCGTCGCCTGCGGAGTACCCGAGATCGTCGTCCCCGAGGCCGAACGGCTCCGGATCGCCGTCCTCGTCCACCTCCCGCTCGGTGACGAGACCGGCCTGGACCCGGCCGTCGCCGCCGACCTCGACGCCCGCGAACGCGCCGTGCTGCGCGCGGTGCCCGCCACCATCGCCACCAGCGACTGGGCCGTACGCCGCCTGGTCGCCCACCACGGCCTCGCCCCCGACCGTGTCCACCTCGCCGCCCCCGGCGCCGACATCGCGCCGCTGGCGCCCGGCACCGACGGCGTCTCCCACCTGGTGTGCGTCGCCGCAGTCACCCCGCGCAAGGGCCAGCACCGCCTGGTCGAGGCCCTCGCGGCCGTACGGGACCTGCCCTGGACCTGCTCGCTGGTCGGCGGCCTCGGCACCGACCCCGAGTACGTCGACACCCTGCGCGCCCAGATCGAGCGGTACGGTCTCGCCGACCGGCTGCACCTGACCGGCCCCCGCACCGGCGCCGACCTCGACGCCAGCTACGCCGCCGCCGACCTCATGGTGCTCACCTCCTACGCCGAGACCTACGGCATGGCGGTCACCGAGGCCCTCGCCCGCGGCATCCCGGTCATCGCCACCGACGTGGGCGGACTGCCCGAGGCGGTCGGCCGCGCCCCCGACGGCGGCGTGCCCGGCATCCTCGTCCCGCCGGAGGACCCCGCCGCCATCGCCGCCGAACTGCGCGGCTGGTTCGGCGAGCCCGACGTGCGCCGCCGCCTCAAGGCCGCCGCGCGCGGCCGGCGCAGCGCGCTCGGCGGCTGGGCCGCCACCGCCCGCAGCCTCGCCGGGGTCCTCGGCAGGCTCCCCGGCGCCCCCAGGAGGGCCGCATGACCGACGCCACCACCGAGGAGGAACACCGGGTGAACGACGGCACCGAGCCCACCGGCACCTCCGACGTCATCGCCGGCGCCGGCCCCGTCGGCCGCCCCGGTGAGCGGGCCACCGTACGGCTGCGCGAGGGGGACGCCGACGACGGGCCCCGGTACGCGCCGGAGTGGCTCCAGCTCAGGGAGCCGGCCGACGCCGAGGCGCGGGCCCTCGGCCTGCTGGAGCCGCTGGGCAAGCGGCTGGCCGGACTCCCGCCGCGGGAGGGCGGGCTGGTCATCCACGACCTGGGCTGCGGCACCGGGTCGATGGGCCGCTGGCTGGCCGCCCGGCTGGAGGGCGCCCAGCACTGGGTGCTGCACGACCGGGACCCGTACCTGCTGCACTTCGCGGCCGTCGCCTCCCCGCGCGTCGCCGCCGACGGCGGCCGGGTCACCGTGGAGACCCGACGCGGCGACGTCGCCCGGCTCACCCCGGACGCGCTGGCCGGCGCCTCGCTGGTGACGGCGTCCGCGCTGCTGGACGTGCTCACCCGCCCCGAGATCGAGACGCTGGCCGCCGCCTGCGCGGGCGCGGGCAGCCCCGCCCTGCTCACCCTCTCGGTCGCCGGGCGCGTCGAGTTCGCGTCCCCCGACCCACTGGACGCCGACCTGGCCGAGGCGTTCAACGCCCACCAGCGCCGGGGCGGCCTGCTCGGCCCGGACGCGGTCACCGCGGCCAGCGAGGCGTTCGCCGGACACGGCGCGTCGGTGCGGGTGCACCCGAGCCCCTGGCGGCTCGGCCCGGAGCACGCGGCGCTCACCGCGCAGTGGCTGCGCGGCTGGGTCGGCGCGGCCGTCGAGGAGCGGCCCGCCCTGCGCACCCGCGCCGAGGACTACCTGCGCGACCGGCTGGCCGCGTGCGAGGCCGGCGAGCTGGAGGTCGTGGTGCACCACACCGACCTGCTGGCGGTGCCCCGGCCGGTGGAGGCGTGATGAACGGGCGGACGGGCGAGGCGCTCGCGGAGGCCCGCGACACCGGCCTTCCGGAGCCGTCGGAGCCCGCCCGGCCGCCCGGCGCCCCCGGGGGAGACGTCACTGCCCGGCGCACGCTGCGCACCCACGCCGGCACGGTCGTCGGCGTCGCCATCCTCGGCGTGCTGCTGTGGCGGCTGGGAACCGGGCCGCTGGTCGACGGGCTGCGCCGGATCGACACGGTCACCGTGCTCGCGGCCCTCGGGATCGGCGCCGTCACCACCGTGTTCAGCGCCTGGCGCTGGCAGCTGACCGCGCGCGGCCTCGGCATCCGGCTGCCACTCGGGGCCGCGGTCGCCGACTACTACCGGGCCCTGTTCCTCAACGCGGCGCTTCCCGGGGGCGTCCTCGGCGATGTGCACCGGGCGGTACGGCACGGGCAGAGCGCCGGGGACATCCGGCGCGCCGTCAAGGCGGTCGTGCTGGAGCGGGTCGCCGGGCAGCTGGCGCTCGCCGTCTGCGGTGCAGCGCTGCTGCTGACCCTGCCGTCCCCGGTCCGCGACGATCTGCGGACCGTCGCGGTGCCGGTGGCGCTCGCCGGGGCGGGCGCGCTCGCGGTCGTCGTCGCCGTCCGCATGAACCGGGCGCCCGGCCGGCGTACCGGCTCGCTGCCCGGAAGCGGGCTGCTGCGGGAGGCGCGGCAGGGGCTGCTGTCGCGGGAGGGCGGGCCGGGCATCGCGCTGTCCTCGGTGGCCGTCCTCGCCGGGCACCTCGGCATGTTCGTCGTCGCGGCCCGGATCGCGGGCAGCGGGGCGTCCGTCGCGGTGCTGCTGCCGCTCGCGGTGCTCGCCCTGGTCGCCATGGGACTGCCGCTCAACGTGGGCGGCTTCGGCCCCCGCGAGGGCGTCGCCGCCTGGGCGTTCGCCGCCGCCGGACTCGGCGCGAGCAGCGGCGTCGCCGTCGCCGTGGTGTACGGCGTGCTCAGCTTCGTCGCCGCGCTGCCCGGCGCCGCCGTCCTCGTGGCCCGCTGGGCCGGCGCCCTGCGCGGCTACCGGCGCGGCGCGGTGGGCGCCTCGGGCGAGGTCAGCAGCCGGAAGTACGGCTCGAAGTTCTCCACCAGCCCGGCCAGCAGGCCCTTCCCCTTCTCCGCCGAGGCGAGGGACGGGCGCCCGATGACGCCCGATTCGGTATAGGCGGACATTCCCGTGGTGAGCAGATGACGACGGTCGTCGGCGGTGAAATCGGCCGACTCATGGCCAGGGCGAAGGAATTCGGGATGAGCGTGCAGCAGGATGGACGCCTCGATCTCCCCGGCGTGCATGTCGGTGAGCAGCGAGGTCTCCACACCCGCCCGCTGCCGCGCCTCCTCCCAGTCCTCGGCCGCCGGGTACAGCGCCATCCGCTCGCCCCGGGCCGAAGCCTCCTGCACGACATTGCCCAGTACGTAGTTCCCGCCGTGCCCGTTGACCACCACGAGCGACTCCACGCCCGAGCGGCGCAGCGAGTCCGCGATGTCACGTACGACCGCGTGCAGGGTAACGGAGGAGATACTGACCGTCCCCGGCCAGGCCGCGTGTTCGTGCGAGCACGCGAGGGTCACCGGGGGAAGGAGGTGCACCGGATACGCGGCGGCGATCTCCCGCGCCACGGCGCAGGCCACCAGCGTGTCGGTCGCCAACGGGAGGTAGGGACCGTGCTGTTCGAAGCTCCCCACGGGAAGGACGGCGACCTGACGTGACACACCCGCCCCCCGCGCCCGTACGTCCTCGGTGGTGTCCGCGGGCATCACCCCGTAGGCCGCCGGTCGCGCGTCCGAACCACTCATGTTCCCCACGGCCTTTCGTCTCTGCTTAGGAATCAGATCATGACAGAAAACATCGGCGCCTTCGGCGGGAAGAACCCGCGTCGTTCGGGCACGGAACGCGTCGTGAACACCCCGCTGCCCACCGCGTACGGGCAGTTCCAGGCGATCGGCTATCTGGACCACGACCGGGGCGACGAGCAGGTCGCCCTGGTGCACGGTGACATCGGGGCCGAGAACGTGCTGGTGCGGCTGCACTCGGAGTGCCTCACCGGCGACGCCTTCGGCTCCCAGCACTGCGAGTGCGGCGAGCAGTTGGCGGCCGCGCTGCGCGCGGTGGTCGCCGAGGGCGCCGGTGTCGTCCTGTACCTGCGGGGTCACGAGGGCCGGGGCATCGGCCTGCTGGCCAAGCTGCGGGCGATGGCGCTCCAGGCGGAGGGGCTGGACACGGTCGAGGCCAACCTCGCGCTCGGTCTGCCGGTGGACGCCCGCGACTACCGGGTGGCGGCGGAGATGCTGCACGACCTGAAGGTGCGCTCGGTCCGACTGATGTCCAACAACCCGCGGAAGCGGGAGGCGTTGACCAAGTTCGGCATCGAGGTCGCCGAGCAGGTGCCGCTGCTGATCGAGCCGAGCGAGAACAACATCACGTATCTGCGCACCAAGCGCGAACGCCTGGACCACCACCTGCCCCACCTGGACGCGGTGGCCCACGGTTCCTGAACCCCACCTTCCCCCATGCGAGACGTCCGGCCGGGCTTTCCGGCCGGACGTCTCGTTTTCCGGCGGGGTTCAGCCCCTGACCGATGCGTGCACCAGGCGGCGCAGCTCGGGGAAGATCTTCAGGGTGCGGGGGCGTACCTGGGTCATGAACTGCACGGTCAGGTCGAGCGCCGGGGCCACCCAGAAGGCGGTGGTCGCCACACCGGTCCAGCCGAAGGTGCCCGGCGCGGAGGGGGCCAGGGTGCGGGCGGGGTCGGTGACGACGGAGACGTTGAAGCCGAAGCCCAGGCCGTCGTTGGCGCGCTCCTGGTGGGCGGGGGCGCCGAACTCGCGCAGCACGGCGTCGCCCGGGAGCTGGTTACGGGTCATCAGGGCGAGCGTGGCGGGGGAGAGCAGCCGGACGCCGTCGAGTTCGCCGCCCCGGCGCAGCAACTCCATGAAGCGGTGGTAGTCACCCGCGCTGGAGACGAGCCCCCCGCTCGCCGACAGGAAGCGGGGGCGCCCGCGCACCGGCAGCCCCGGTACCGGGGAGATGCCGCCGTCCTCGGTCTCGCCGTACAACTCGGCGAGCCGGGGCTCCTGTTCGGAGGAGAGGTGGAAGCCGGTGTCGGTCATGCCGAGCGGGCCGAGGACGCGCTCGGCGAAGAACGCGTCCAGCGGGCGGCCGGAGACGACCTCGATGAGGCGGCCCAGCACATTGGTGGCGACCGAGTAGTTCCACCGGGTGCCCGGCTCGAACTGGAGGGGCAGGGAGGCGTACACCGCGATGGTCTCGGCGAGGTCCGCGCCGGAGGGCACGGAGGACTCCAGCCCGGCCGCGCGGTAGAGGGCGTCCACCGGGTGGTCGTGGTAGAAGGCGAAGGTCAGGCCCGAGGTGTGGGTGAGCAGATGCCGGACGCGGATGGGGCCGGCGGCCGGGCGGGTGCGTACGTCGTCCCCCGAACCGCTCACGTACACGACGGGGTCGGCGAACTCGGGGAGGTACCGCTCGACCGGGTCGTCCAGGGTGAGCAGGCCCTCCTCGACCAGCATCAGCACCGCGACCGCCGTCACCGGCTTGGTCATGGAGTAGATCCGCCACAGGGTGTCGGTCTCCACCGGGAGCCCGGCCGCGAGGTCGCGGTGGCCGTAGGCGGTCAGATGGGCGACCCGGCCGCCACGGGCCACCGACACCAGGAAGCCGGGCAGCCGGCCCTCGTCCACGAGACCGGCCGCGTACTGGTCGAGGCGGTCCAGCGCCTTCGCGTCCAGCCCCACGTCCCGCGGGGCGACTTCCTGTCGAAGCTGTGCCATGGCTCTCCTCCGGTCCTGCCGGCCCCTGCGCTGCCGAGCCGGTCTCCACGCTCATCGTGGCCCATGATCACCGTCAGGCATCCCGTCCTCAGCCGATCTTGTGAACGACGCGACACGACTCGGCGCCCGCGCCGACGCCGCACAGTCGCGCACCGTGAGCGAGCGGAAGCCATGCGTAGCCACTCGCGCTTGGAGTCCGCTGCCGGTCCGGGAATGCCGGCCGAACCCCCACCCGTTGACGTGGATATGACTCAGGACACGACGCAGGACGCGCTGCTGGCGCTGCTTTCCGAGGGGCACGGCGGGGTGCTGGTCACGCTGAAGCGGGACGGGCGGCCCCAGATGTCGAACGTCGTCCACGCCTACGACCCGGACGAGCGGGTCGTCCGCGTCTCGGTCACCGACGACCGCGCCAAGACCCGCAACCTGCGCCGCGACCCGCGCGCGTCGTACTACGTCACCAGTGAGGACCGCTGGGCGTACACCGTCGCCGAGGGCACGGCCGAGCTGAGCCCGGTCGCCGCCGACCCGCACGACGAGACGGTGGAGGAGCTGGTGCGGCTCTACCGCGAGGTGCTGGGCGAGCACGACGACTGGGACGACTACCGCGCGTCCATGGTCCGCGACAAGCGCCTGGTGGTCCGGCTGCACGTGGACCGGGCGTACGGCGTGCCGAAGCGCTAGCGGGTGAGATAGGCCAGCACCATGTCGGCGAGCATCGTGCGGTAGTGCTCTCGGCGGGCGGGGGCGGCCAGGTCGCGGTCGAAGAGGGCGCCGAAGGTGTGGCGGCCGGCGACCCGGTAGAAGCAGAAGGCGCTGATCATCGCGTGCAGGTCGACCGCGTCCACGTCGGCCTTGAACGCTCCCTGCTCCCGCCCGGCGTCCAGCACGCGGCGGAGCGCGTCCAGGCCGGGGGAGTCGATACGGCCGAAGCGGCGTGCGGCCGCGAGGTGTTCGCCGCCGTGGATGTTCTCGATGCCGACCAGACGGACCAGGTCCGGGTGGCGTTCGTGGTGGTCGAAGGTGACCTCGGCCAGGCGGCGGACGGCGGCGGCCGGGTCCAGGTGCTCCAGGTCCAGCAGCTCCTCCACCTCGTGCAGCGCGCCGTAGGCCCGCTCCAGCACGGCCGAGAAGAGCTGCTTCTTGCCGCCGAAGTAGTAGTAGATCATCCGCTTGGTGGTGCGGGTGCGGGCGGCTATCTCCTCCACGCGGGCGCCGTCGTACCCGGCGCGGGCGAACTCGCGGGTCGCCGCGTCGAGGATGTCGGACCGGGTGCGGGCGGCGTCCGGTAACCGCCGCGCGGGGTTCACCGGTTCGTCGACGCTGCTCATCGCGTTCCTTCCGGCCATGGGGCGGGGCTCGTACCGGTCTGCCGGTGATTGTAGGAGCCCGGCCGGCCGGACGTGCAGACGGCCCGGAGCGGCCGACAGGTCGCTCCGGGCCGTCCCGCGCCTAGGGCAGCCGGTTCCACTCCGCGATCACGGGGCGGCCGTGCTCGGTGGAGAGGCGGCTCACCGTGCCGGTGGCCAGCTGGAACAGTCGTCCCTCGCTGGGTGGCAGACCCAGCCTGCGGGCCGTCAGCACCCGCAGCACATGGCCGTGCGCGACGAGCAGTACGTCACCGTTGTCCGCGTCCAGCGCCTTCTCCACCCGGACCAGCACCCGGTCGACGCGCGCGCCGATCTGCTCGGGCGACTCGCCGGGATGCCCCTCGGGGCCGGGCACCGCCCCGTCGGTCCACAGGTCCCAGTCGGGCCGGGTGCGGTGGATGTCGACGGTGGTGATGCCCTCGTAGCCGCCGTAGTCCCACTCGCGCAGGTCGGGCTCGGCCTCGGCGCCGGTCACGCCCGCCAGCTCGGCGGTGCGCCGGGCCCGGCCGAGCGGGCTGGTCAGGGTGAGTGCGAAGCCCCGGCCGGCGAGGAGCGGGGTCAGTGAACGCGCCTGCTCCTCGCCGTGCTCGGTGAGGGACAGATCGGTCCAGCTGGTGTGCTGGCCCGACCTGCTCCACTCCGTCTCGCCGTGGCGGACCAGCAGGAGGTCCCCCACGGCGGGTCAGCCCTTCTTCTCGACGGCGTGGCCGCCGAACTGGTTGCGCAGCGCGGCGATCATCTTCATCTGCGGCGAGTCGTCCTGCCGCGAGGCGAACCGCGCGAACAGCGACGCGGTGATGGCCGGCAGCGGCACCGCGTTGTCGATGGCGGCCTCGACGGTCCACCGGCCCTCGCCGGAGTCCTCGGCGTAGCCGCGCAGCTCGTCCAGGTGCTCGTCGTCGTCCAGGGCGTTGACCGCGAGGTCGAGCAGCCAGGAGCGGATGACCGTGCCCTCCTGCCAGGAGCGGAAGATCTCGCGGACGTTGTCCACCGAGTTCGCCTTCTCCAGCAGCTCCCAGCCCTCGGCGTACGCCTGCATCATGGCGTACTCGATGCCGTTGTGGACCATCTTCGAGAAGTGCCCGGCGCCGACGCGGCCCGCGTGGACGTAACCGTAGGGCCCGTCGGGCTTGAGGGCGTCGAAGATGGGCTGGAGGCGGTCGACGTTCTCCTTGTCGCCGCCGACCATCAGGGCGTAGCCGTTCTCCAGGCCCCAGACGCCGCCGGAGACGCCCGCGTCCACGAAGCCGATGCCCTTGATGGCCAGCTCGGCGGCGTGCTTCTCGTCGTCCGTCCAGCGGGAGTTGCCGCCGTCCACGACGACGTCGCCGGGGGAGAGCAGGTCCTTCAGCTCGTCGATGACCACCTGGGTGGCGGTGCCGGCCGGGACCATGACCCAGATGGTGCGCGGCGCGTCGAGCTTCTCGACCAGTTCGGCGAGGTCCTTGGCGTCGGTCAGTTCCGGATTGCGGTCGTAGCCGATGACCTGGTGGCCCGCGCGGCGGATGCGCTCGCGCATGTTGCCGCCCATCTTGCCGAGGCCGATGAGTCCGAGCTGCATGTCAGTTCACTTCCTTGAGGGAGCGGTAGGCGGCGACGAGGGCCGTGGTGGAGGGGTCGAGGCCGGGCACGTCGGCGCCTTCGGTGAGGGCGGGTTCGATGCGCTTGGCGAGGACCTTGCCCAGCTCGACGCCCCACTGGTCGAAGGAGTCGATGTTCCAGACCGCGCCCTGCACGAACACCTTGTGCTCGTAGAGGGCGATGAGCTGGCCGAGCACGGAGGGAGTGAGCTCGGGGGCCAGGATCGTGGTGGTGGGGTGGTTGCCGCGGAAGGTGCGGTGGGCCACCTGAGCCTCGGCGACACCCTCTTCGCGGACCTCTTGCTCCGTCTTGCCGAAGGCGAGGGCCTGGGTCTGGGCGAAGAAGTTGGCCATCAGCAGGTCGTGCTGGGCCTTGAGCTCCTCGCTCAGCTCGTCCACGGG